>CAWJGY010000007.1:0-472893 GCA_963842645.1 uncultured Alphaproteobacteria bacterium
TCTGCATTCGTGCATTCCTGCATTGCGATGTTCTTCGAAGGTCGTGATGCGGATTGATCGGGTCGGGGCAGCCAGGTTCCGCGATCGGATACCGACCTGCAGTCTGTGGCGGCCAACCGACCGTCGATCAAATCCGCAACTCGAAACAGCAAAAAGCGATCCTACGCCGTGGCCTGGTGCAGCGTGAGCCCGCCCGCGAAGTCAGACAGCTGCTTGCGCAGGATGAGCCGGCCGCGGT
Source organism: uncultured Alphaproteobacteria bacterium (assembly GCA_963842645.1). Taxonomy (GTDB): domain Bacteria; phylum Pseudomonadota; class Alphaproteobacteria; order Rhizobiales; family Xanthobacteraceae; genus Z2-YC6860. Next base: position 239 of record CAWJGY010000007.1, read on the forward strand.
GCAGGCGCGACTTCAGCGTCTGATCCTTCACGCGCAGCATGGCGCTCGCTTCCTCGGTGGACATGCCCTGAATGTCCCGCAGCATCACCGGCGCCCGGTAAATCGCCGGCAACGAGAGGATGGCCTTGAACACCTTCTGCCGCAGCTGCGTCCGGAAGACACGCTCATCAGCCATGTCGGACCAGTCCGCAATCTCGTGGCGCGAACTCATCGTCTCGTCGTTGTCGTGCGCGGTAATCGACAGCTCGTCGTTCTGGGTGCGTTGATACTTCGCCGTGCGCAGGCGCGACATCGACGCGTTGAACGTGATCCGGTAGATCCAGGACGACAGCGCCGCGTCGCCGCGGAACAGGCCGATCTTCCGGTACACCTTGTAGAGGACGTCCTGCATTACTTCTTCCGCGTCTTCCTTGTTGCGGAGATACCGGAACGCCAGCTGGAAAATCTTGGACCCATACGCTTCTGCCAGGTCCCGAAGCGCCGACTCGTCACCGGCCTGCAACCTGGCAAGGAGCAAATCATCCTTCGTATCCCTCATTTATCCCTCGCTTGGCATAGAAAACACCACGGGAGCCGAAAAAATTCCGGCCGGCGACAGGCTCCCGTAAGCAGCTGAGCCAGGAGTACTTATCGGAGGGCGAGGGCGATGAGGACGGTCGGCCCGAGGACGCCGACGGCGAGCACCAGGCCAAGGAGGGCGCCGGCGACCGGTCGGCCGAAGTTGAGGGTCCAGCGCCGCCCGTCCCGTGTTGGAACGAAGAGAGCCGGATCGTCCGGGTTGTTGTAGAGCTGGCGAAGCCGCCAGTGCGCAGCGACAAAGGGCCGCGGCTCGGGTCGGCCGAGCAGAAGATGCGCGCGAATGGCGACACCAATCGAAGCGACCCCACCCGCCAGTTCACCGAGATTGTAAAACGGCAGCGTGGCGCGGTGGCTCACCCAGAGCCGCGCCAGCGCGATCGCGGCATACCCCTGGAACGTGACCCAGATCAGGGCAAGCAGCATCACCGCTTCGGCCGCGGCGCGGGCAGCGCGGACATCGGGTGCCACCGCGTCGTGCTCGCCGTGCGGGCGCGACAACAGCAGCGCGGCAACGGCGGCAAACAGCAGCGCCAGCAGGGCCTGCACCCCCACGGGAATCAGCACGCGCGGCAGGGTCCGATACTGGTAGCCGTCGGCGGCGCCATGTCGGTTGAAGTGCACCGACAGCAGGTCAGGCAGCGACGGGTATCGAGCAGGAGGAAGATCGCCGTGGCGAGCACGACCAGCCCTGTCGTGACCGCGGCCATGCACGTGAGCGGCGTCGGCGGGACCATGCGGCCTGCCCTCACTGCGTCTCCGCCTGGATGTGCGGTGCCGAATCCCGCAGCACGCGGCCGAATACCTCGGCGAAATGCACGACAATCCGCCCCTCCACCTCGTCACGCGATGCCGTGCACCCGAGCTTCGCCAGCGAAGTCACTCCGCGATCCGCAATGCCGCAGGGCACGATCAGCTTGAAATGGGAGAGGTCGGTGGTGTGATTCAGTGCAAACCCGTGGCTCGTCACCCAGCGCTGGATCCGAACGCCGATGGCGGCGAGTTTCTCGTTGCCCACCCACACGCCGGTGAGCCCCGGGATTCGCTCGCCCTGAATACCGTAGTCCGCCGCAACACGAATCAACACCTCCTCGAGGTCGCGCACGTACTTGTGCACGTCGCGGCGGTCGGGGTCGAGATCGATGATCGGGTACCCGACAATCTGGCCGGGGCCGTGATAGGTGATGTCGCCGCCGCGGCGGGTTTCGAACACGCCGATGTGCCGCGCGGCCAGTTCCTCGTCCGAGGCCAGGATGTGAGCGCGGCCGCCGTCGCCACGCACGCCGAGCGTCAGCACCGGCGGATGCTCGACCAGCAGCAGCAAGTCGTCGATCGTCCCTGCACGCCGCTGCTCGACCAGGCTGTTCTGGAGGGCGAGCGCATCGCCGTAATCCATGAGACCCAGCCGACGAACCTCGAGGGGGCGAACTATCACCATGTGACGGTTGGACGCGCGACGATCTGACGATCCAGACGAGTTGAGGAGTTGAATGCGAACCGACCGCCTGACTTATCGTCCGGTCGCCTCGAGATCGTCAATTCCTGAACGGCAGAACGGCAGATCACTCGGTCAGGTCATCTCCGTCCCTCACCAAATCGTTAATCCGTCCCTCCAAATCGTTAAATCGTTAAATCGTCAAATCGTTAAATCGTCAAATGGGAGGCCATTGTTCCAGCTGGTGCTTGATTCTCGCCATGAACTGGTCCGCGACCGCACCGTCCACCACCCGATGATCGAAACCGAGCGTCAGGTAGCCCATCAGCCGAATCCCGATCGCATCGTCGATTACAACCGCCCGCTTCTCGATCGCGCCGACGCCGAGAATCGCGACCTGCGGCTGGTTGATGATCGGCAGCCCGAACTGGGCGCCGATGCCGCCCGGGTTGGTCACCGTGAAGGTGCCGCCCGCCACATCCTCGGGCTTGAGCTGCTTGGCACGCGCCCGGTCAGCCAGGTCGACGATCGATTTGCTGATGCCAAGCAGGTTCTTCTCATCCGCGTTCTTCACCACCGGGACGATGAGCCCCCAGTCGAGCGAGACGGCGATGCCCACATTTACCGGGCGGTGATAGGTGACGTTGTTGTCCGCATCCATCGACGCGTTCATCACAGGAATTGCACGCAGCGCGTCGACAACGGCCTTCACGATGAACGACAGGTATGTCAGCCTGGCACCGCTCGCTTCGTACTCGGTCTTGTTCGCCTGGCGCAGCTGCTCCACCCGGCTGAAGTTCACCTCGAAGACCGTGTGCACATGCGCCGAGGTGTGCTTGCTCGCAATCATGTGCTCGGCGATCTTGCGCCGCATGACCGACAGCGGCACCGTCCGGCCAGCCAGTCCTGCTCCCGTGGCCGGTGTGTGGCCCGATGACGCCGCAGGCGGGCGCCCCTGTTCGGACGAACTGGTCGCGCCCGTGTGCGCGCGTCCGTCCCCGCCTGCGAAGGCGACGCGATGTACGACAGGATGTCCTGCTTGGTGACGCGGCCGCCAATCCCGGTGCCGTGCAGCTGCCCGATGTCGACCTGATGCTCCTGTGCGATCTTGCGGACGAGTGGCGACGAGCGCTGCCGCAGCCGGTCGCCGTTCTCCGCGGTCGCGCCCGTCGCTCGCTGACGAAGCAGGTGCCAGTCGCCGGCGCCGGTAGCGGCCGGCGGCGGTGTGCCCGCCGTTCCGGACGCCGCCGCGGTCGTCGGCGACCCATCACCTTGCGCCCTGGCTTCCGGAGGTGGCGTTGCGTGTGCAGCGGCGGCAGGTGTGTGGGCCGCAGCGGGCACCGCCTTCGTCCCCGCGGGCGAGATGATGGCCACGACCGAGTTGACCGGCACCGTTTCGCCCTCGCGAGCACGTATCTCGGTCAGCACGCCGGCGACGGTGACGGGATCTCCGCGTCGACCTTGTCGGTCGAGATCTCGAACAGCGGCTCGTCGCGATCGACGCTGTCCCCGACCTTCTTGATCCAGCGGACAATGGTCCCCTCGGCGATCGACTCGCCCATCTGCGGCATCAATACGTCGCTGGCCATCTTCTCCCTGTCCCGTCGCGCAGCCGCTCGCTCAGATGTGGATCGCGGCGCCGTGCGTGGCGTGTGCGGCCTCGCCGACGGCTTCCGCCATCGTCGGGTGCGCGTGAATCGTGCGAATCAGCTCTTCGACCGTCGACTCGAGCCGCAGCGCCAGCGTCGCTTCGGCAACGAGTTCCGTGGAGCGCGGCCCGATCATGTGAACGCCGAGCACTTCGTCGTATTTCTTCTCGGCGACGATCTTGACGAATCCTTCGGTCTCGCCCGCCATCTTGGCCCGGCCAAGAACGCCGAACGGGAAGGTGCCGATGCGCACGTCGTATCCCTGCTCGACCGCTTCGCGTTCGGTCAGGCCGACGCTGCCGATCTCCGGGTCGCAGTAGGTGCAGCCGGGCACGTGCTTGTAATTGATCGGGTGGACGTCCTGACCGGCAATCCGCTCGGCGCAGAGGATGCCCTCCGCCGAGGAGACATGCGCGAGTTGCGGGTGCGGCGCGGCTCCGAGCGTAATCACGTCGCCGATCGCCGAGATGCCCGGCACGTTCGTCCGGAACAGGTTATCGACCTTGAGGTAGCCCCGATCCGTTTCGATTCCAAGCTTCTCGATGTCCAGTCCGCTCGTCACGGGACCGCGGCCGGTAGCCACCAGCAGGTTTCCGCGCGCAGATCCTTCGTCGTCCCGTCGGCCAGCACCGCCTGGATGTCGACGCCTTCGCCGGACACCGTGGCACTGGTCACCCGGGTCCCGGTGCCGATGCGCCCTCTTCGCCGCGCTGGCGGTCATCACTAGCCGTTGCCGTACTGGGCGAGTAATTCCACACTTACGAAAAATGGAATCTTGGGGCACCCAATCTTCGCACCGATCCGAACAAATCCTGCATTTGAGGCTGAGAATGCGCGTTGCGATATCAGTTGATCGTGCCGCCCAAATGGTCGGCATACGTCAAAGTGGTTATGTCGAAAATCGAAACCGTCGGTCCGGTCGTTGGCCTTAGCGGCGGTGACGTCGAAGCCGGTCAACCGACTGCAACTGCAGCGCCGAAACGCCGCCGGCCGCGCCAATGCCTGTCTGGCCCTGAAAGCTGACGGGCTGCAGCGAGATCGTGTAGTCCGAACCGCCGAACAGTGCGTTGACACCGGCACCGATGCCGAGCGTTGCGTTGGCGGATCCGCCGACGTAGACGCCGCTGAGGCTGCCCGGTCCCGGCGTGCGGGTCGGCGCGTAGACCGCCCACGCCAGCACGGTGGACTGGTTGACGCCGATGTCGAGGCCGACGCGCCGGATCGACGCAACATAGCCATGGCGTGCGCCGGTATGGGACCGGAAAACACACTGGAGGTTGGTGAGCGAAGTAATGACGTATTGCTGGGAGATGCCTCGGCATTCAAGGATGCCGGTCTGCACGTAATCGGCCGTGGCCGGGGAAACGGATGCTGCGAACACAACGGCGAATGTTACGCCTGCCAAACAACGCACGGGCGACCCTCCTGTTACTCTGTTGTACTGCCTGTTTTCTGGCCCAAGCCTATATCGACGCGAGCAGCAGGCGTGAAGCTAGATTCCGCATGAGCGCCTAACAGGCTTCCGGCATGTCTCTTCAACGCCACACCATGCGTCGGCCGCCCTGAACGGCTTGGTTCGCCCCACGGACGTAGGAATTGAGTTGTCAATCAAAACGCACTAAAACTGCTGGGCAGAGGGCGGTCTTCTTCGTCGGTGGCCGCCGTCCGTGGGTCGGCAGAAGCGAACCTTACACCCACCTTCGCTGGTCGTATTCTCGGCTCGCAGGTCGGCCCATTTGGATTTTGGGGATGAACGGCGAGGAAGAAACCTACTTATTCAACTGGGCGCTCAAACTTCGAGCACCATTTCGGGCGGGCTCGTGCGGGCACTGTCGAGGAGCAATTAATTTTGCATGACTGGGTGTCGCATGGGATCAAGCCACTGCTGCTCACGGTCACATCAGGCGCTGCAGCGGATCTCGCCGCTGGTGAGGACAATGAAGGAGGACTCGGGGAACTAACCGCAGGAGGGCCGGTCTGCGGGACGACCGGCTCTGGCACCGATGGCTCACTTCGCGGCAATAGGTTGCCTGTTGCGCATCCACCGAGCGCCAAAATAAGAAACACCGCCACCAGTCTCATAAATTCATTCTACAGTTTTAATCGAATTTTCGAAAATAGCTTCGCGTAGAGGTTAACCACGATACGGTAACCCTATCTGGTCGTGGCACTTCGTCATTCCTTCTACAAGCGGTCCGAAAAGAGGAGGACACGATGCCGCGATACTATCATCACGTGCGTAACGATGGTGATTATTTCCCGGATGTGGCCGGGGGAGAGCGGCCCGTCCGACATCCTCGCGCGCCTGATGGGTCAATGGCTGTCGGAGCGGCTCGGTCAGCCATTCGTCGTGGAGAACCGGCCAGGTGCAGCCGCAAACATTGCCACCGAGGCGGTCGTGCGGGCGCATGCTGACGGCTACACCCTGCTGCTGGTCCCTGACACGGCCGCAGTCAACGCCACGCTCTATGACAAGCTCAATTTCAATTTCATCCGCGACATCGCGCCGGTCCAACGGCTCTCACCAGAAAGCCTTAAAAATGGCGATGGCCCCGACGATGATGCCGATGACCCCGCCGATGGTGGTGATGATGGTCATCACCGTGTACGGATGCTCGCGGCGATACAGTAGGTCTTCGACAATCCGCTGCTTGTCGGGAGCGTAGAGTGAGCCCTCCACCTTGCGGCGCAATTCGGGCGTGGGAACGTCCTTGAACTCGGCGCGCCATTGGCGCTGTAGCTGCCCGCGACCCTGTTTGGCATACGTTGCGCAGGCGAACCTGAAGCCGCGCTGAACGAGATCACCGTCGGCAAATACCGGTCGTTCCGCGCGACCGGTGGTCGCTGATGCAACTATGAGTAAGCAAAAACGCGCTCAAGGCGGTGTCGTGGCTAAATCCGCTCCATGCCCGCCTTCTCGACGACGTCGCTCCACTTCTTGATGTCGGTCGCGATCAAGTCGGCGAATTCCCTTGGCGACGAGTTTTTCGGCGTCGCACCGAGCGCGGCGAAGCGTTCGCGTACCGCCGGGTCAGCGAGAACCTCTCTGATCGCAGCATTGATCCGTGCGATCACGGCATCCGGCGTACCGGCGGGCGCGACCAGTCCGAACCACGCTCCGACCTCGAAGCCGGCAAATCCGGCTTCCGCGGTCGTCGGCGTGTCTGGCAATCCTGCGAAACGCGTTGCCGTGCTTACCGCAAGCGCGCGGAACTTGCCGGACTTGATGTGCTCGATCATCGAGAGAGGTGGGTCCGTCATGAAATCGATGCGGCGTGCCAACACCTCGACGACGGCGAGCGCACCACCGCGGAACGGCACGTGTGTCAACTTCACGCCGGCGCGCTGCGCCAGCAGTTCAGTTGTGAGATGCGGGCCTGAGCCGACACCGGGCGTACCATAGGTGATGCCACCTCCCTGCTTGCGCGCCATCTCAAGCATCTGTTGCAGCGTTTGTGCCGGATGTTCCGCATAGGTCGCAAAAACATAGGGGGCCTCGGATACCAAGCTGATCGGGCTGATATCCTCGATTGGGCGGTAAGAAAGTTTCCTATAGAGCGCCGCGGACGCCGCGTAGGAAGGAGCGATCAAAGCGATTGTGTAGCCGTCCGGGGCGGCACGCGTGAGCTGCGCGTTGGCCAGCGTCGTGCCCGCGCCGGGCTTCGACTCGACGATGATGGATTGGCCGAGCAATTTGCTCAGCCCGTCAGCGGCGATGCGGGCATTCGCGTCGGCGCCGCCGCCGGGTGCGAGGCCATGCAGCATCGTGATGGGCCGCTCCGGCCATGCGGCGAAAGAAGGCTTTGATGCGAAAGCGGCCACTGTCAGGCCGCCGACAAATGCGCGTCTGCTGAGCATGTGCCATCGCCCCCGATGAACGGGTGACCGTAACATAACCCCGGCAAGAATTGAAGACAGTCCACGTGCGGGCGCGGCCGCGATCAGGGATCGGGAATTTCAGGAAGTACAGCGCGCCGGCGGTGATGCCGAGCAAGGCGAACAGCGGCGTCGATGAGCGCAACGTTGGCTGTACTGGCAGCGCGCCGCGGCTGACCGACGGCACGCTGGATCTGGTTCGCCTCTTGCCATGGCGATCAGTCGTCCAGCCGGGCGCGCAGGTTGATGACCGAGCGCGCCGTCCACTTGCCGCCGCGCGCGGTGGCGAAGCCGCGGCGCTCAAGCTCGGCGGCCGCGGCGTTGGCCGACAGGTCGGTCAACTCGGCCAACACCGGCCGCAGCCGCTCGGCAAAGGCCTGTGCGCTCGCCGCGTTGACGGCTGAGCCGCGGGCGCGGCTTGCTACCGTGGCCCGCGGTGGCTTACCTGTCGGGTTGCCCAGCTTGACGCCGCGCCGCTTGGCCGCTTGCAGCGCGGCTTTCGTCCGTTCGGAGATCATGCGGCGCTCGCCCTGCGCCACCAGCGCCATGATGCCGACCACCATCGCGTTGGCCTCGGGCATATCGGCAGCGACGAACTTCACGCCGGCCTTTTGCAGGCCGAGCAGGAAATGCGCGTCGCGGCTGAGGCGGACCCCGGTCCACGCCGACCCTTATCGCTGGTGTGCGGACTACAGCGGCGGTCGCGGCGGCGGTGGCACCAACTGCTACTTTATGACTATCCAGCAATGTCGCGCGGCAATTTCCGGGGTCGGCGGCTTCTGTCGAGAGAATGGCTTTTATGACGGTCGACCTGTGAGGACCCCGGAAGACGGCCCCGCCCGCCGCAAACGTCGGTCGTGATGTGAGGTCAGGCGGCGCTGCCGTCAGTAGCAGCGACGGACGCGGCGCAAGCCAAAGCGTGTTTCAATCAAACGGGTGCGGCAGCGGGTGGAACCGCGACCGTCCTCTGATCGGCTGCGCTGTGATTGCAGGTTGCGGTAGTACTCAGGGCCGTAGTCCCCTCCTACTCGTTCCTCCAGCGGGGTTCCAACGCTCAGCCCAAAGCCAAGCGCTGGCGTCGTGAATGTGGCCACCGCCAACACCAGGAACAAACGTCTCAAGCAAGCCTCCTCGCTTGTCTTTCCCGATCTGAAACGCCCATTTAAGACCAGCGTTCCGTCATGTCTTTTGACGCGCTGCGACGGAAATCTCGGCAGACCAGCCTCGCAAAAACACAGACGTATCTTATATTTTTCGACGGGCCGTCGCGCCGCTGAGAGCCCCCTCCCAGCGGTTTGTTGGAAACAACCTGCGGCGGCCTCCTGTGTCTGTCGGCCAAGGAGAGGCACATTTTGATGAGCAAGTTCGACATCAAGCCGGACTGGTCACCAACACCCGCCAACATCAACGCGCTGCCAAACCCGCTGCGCCGATATATCCACGACCTGAAAACGATCTGCGATCCGGCGGGCGATGTCGCCGAGATGTTCCGGCTGCGTGTGGAGAACAAACTGCTGCGGTGGGAATGCGAGCGGCTCGCTGCGAATGCGGGCGAAGGACGTACCGCTTCTTCCGCTTCACCTTCCGCCGCTTCTGATCGCCCCGGTCGCCTTCGCCCTTCTTCGCCACCTTCTTCGCCTTGCGACGACGGTCTGCAGCGTGCGAGCGACCCGTGTCGTCCTGCGACTTCGTGAACTTGCCTTTTTTACGGCGGACGTAGCGCTTGTCGCCCCGAGGGGATGAGGGTGCGTGGCATGGGCGATCTCCTGTAGAGGAAACTAATCGCCGCGATAGGCATTGGTTCCCGGAAGGAAGTGCAGGCGAACCATGAGACAGATCAGCCCCCCGAACCCGAAGTCCCTTGCCTTGAAGAAACGTCGTGCCGCGCAGGCAGTCGAAGGCGCGCAGGCGATGCGGGAGTACATCAAGACCAACGAGGCGACGCTCGACAGGCTCGCCCGGCTCAGGGCCGAGCGGCAAGCCCGAGAAGCTCAGACAGCAGGCAAAGAAGCATAGGTGTTCTTTTTCTTCTCGAACGGCCTCGGCATTGTTGGCTCCGTCCTGGTGTCACTTCTATTGACGGTGGTTCTCCTGAAAGCGTGTGCAATGTGAGGCCGCGCCCGACTGGTCGAGATGATACTGCGCGCAGTAATCCTTTTGTCGGATGTAGATAGCTAAGATCGCGGACGTTCATTGTCCGGCGTCACGGGGTCACGCAGCGGGCGGTCCTCTTGCGGCTCGCCGGGCGGCGGTTCAACAGGGTCCTTGTACGGCTGAGGGTCTTTGACTGGTGGCTCTTGAGGCTCAGCAGGTTGCGGGCGGTTCGGCTGTGGCTCTTGCGGCTTGGGTGTCATTGCACGGTGCTGCCTGACAATCCCCGCAGGTAGGAGAAAACAACTGGGTTGTTCGTTATGGGCCGGTCGTAGAACACCGTCGCGCAGAACATCGCCACCACGACAAATCCGGCCAACAGAAAACTTCCTGGGCTACGCATCGCCCGCAGGTTTTCCTCACGTCGCTGGTGCAAAGTCGGATCGTTTGTCATTGCTTTCAACGTTTGCCGACGAGCGATGTTCCACCGCAGCAGGCGTAGCGGGTTTGGCGAAGCTCGTGAGGCGCGCTCGGCCCGAGATTGCAGAGCGCGTCAGGCCTTTTGCTGGCCGTTAAAGCGCCACCGAGCCATGCCGGTGTAGTTCCTGTTTACTCTACCTTCACCATACCCATCAGCGCGCGGGCACGGCTTGTCTGTACACGTCCGACTTCTGCATCTTGGTCATCCTTCTTTGACCATGCTCGTATACGGCTACGGCATGGACGCCGAGCAGGTGCAGTCAGGCAATCGGCTGGCGCGAGTTGAGGCGCTCGACCTTGCGTCTGATAGCGGTCCTCGGTGTTTGTAGCGGGGCTTAAACCACTTCAATTCGGTCGAGCCCGGCGCATCTTTGCCCCAGACAAACCAAGCGTATGCGGTAGTGCCATTTCCCTTAGGATGGACACCTTAGGGATAGAACGTAATGCGCTCACTAAGGGAGACAACCGAAGGAAATTCGTCGGAGGCGCGAAGGGTTTAAGCGCTGGGCAATACCGGGAAGCTCCCCGAACCCCTTGCTTGCTAGGCGAGACCCTTGGATCATGCCCCTTCTTGGTCGCTTCGGGGGCTGCACAAATGTCAGAGCGTGAAGGACGCAAGGTCTTTTTTTTGCTTCAGGCGATGTTCGCGGCGTTGTTCCTCATCGTCGGCGTCGCCCTTGCCATCGAAGCTGCGTCCGGTGGGTACGGCATAGGGCTCCTCGTTGTTTCGGCGATGGCCAATGAGGTCGCCTTCTTTATTTTGGCGGCGCTGTTCGCTGCGACAGCGATGCATTTGCGGCCGTGAAGCAAATTGGCCCCGACAGTCGGGGGACCATCGGGGCCGGGACGTAACTGCGTTCGGTTGCGGATGAACGCAAAAGCAACGACGGGCTAACTAGCGGACAAAGGCTTACCAGCGATAGAATTTGCGCGGCGCATAATACGAGTGCCGAACTGAATGCCGGTAGTACCGTTTAGCTTGCGCCCGTACCAGCGCTTGGTCGGTTCCGGTGAAAACCGGATATTCCTTGTTTGCATTTTCAGCCCATGAGGCATTCGCCTGCGTTCCCACGACTAGTGTCAAGGCTGCGGCGAATAGAGCTACTTTCATTCTGCACCTCCTGCGTTTGCTCACAATAGAACGCAAGAAGACCTTTGGTGGTTCCAGAGCCGCGTGCGCCGTCGTGTGGTGCGTCATTTCCTGCGGCAACTAGAAGCGGTGGCGGACCCCGCCTGTGACAATGTTCGATCCGCCCCAGACGCTGTTAAACAATCCCATCACGCCTGATCGGTGATGATAGTGAACGACAAGCCGGTGGTCGTTGTGGAATCGCTTTCTCTAAGTTCGGCCACGCTAACCGGTGCTGCCGTTCCGCAAGCTGTCGCGATTATCGCCTAAAGCCAGTCCAGGCGAACCCGATAGCGGTCGCAATCATGAAAACGATAAACAAGACCGCGATGGTGAAGCTGATATCCATGGCGAGATAACGCGGTGCCATGGTTGGGCGTTCCAAGCACGCGGCGGCTCAATAACGTGCCGTTCGCCAACCAACTACCTTTGCTTCAATCGGTTTAGCCTTCTCTGGTGCGTACCACGCACCGTCGCGCCACTCGCACTTGAACGGCAAAAGATAAGTCCCGTTATGATCCTCGCACAGCAATTGTAGCGGGTGACCCGGCGGTGGCGGGCCTTGGTTGAATTCTGCAAGGCGGTGGTCGCGGGTGGCCATAGTAATCACTAACACATCGCGAGCAATGCGTTGCGCGCCGTGTGTCGCGGCATGTCCGTTGTACCCCCAAAAGCGGACATGCAGCGGAGTGCCCCGGATGTTCGCTAATGGCTCAACCTTGGGAGCGCCTTTACCCGACAGCGCCCGCCAATTTGCCTTCTTAAATTTCTGCGGTAGATTCCGGCCATGGGCATCGAAACGGACTTTGCACGGCTAATCGACAGTGCACCGAAGGTGGAATGTGCGCATTGCATCGTCGAAATGACGCTGCGGACTTTGGTGCCCAAGCCAGGAACGCAGGAATACACAGCCACTTTTCGTTGCCCAAAGTGCGGAACGGATACCCAGCGCGAGTTTTCGGTTCAGGCCTCTTAAAACCGCCGGGACGGAACCTGAAGACCGAAACCAGCCCCAGAATCCGCTCGGGCTTTCGTTGCGCTGAGGGGGCGTATAGCGCTTACACGGCCCTTACTTCGTCGGAACCGGCTGACTTTTCTGACGTTTTATAGGCACTCGGTTCTCACAGCACCGGGCACCGGGATCGGCCCAACCGTCCCGGTGCAGCCTGGGCCCTAGACCAGCCGGGGCTGCATTAATGGGAATCGACAAATGGCCAAGAACACCGATAGTCCGTTCCTGCTGACAATAGGTCTTATATGCGCGTTCTTAGCGGTCGTGAGCGTAAAGTTCACGCGGCCAGAAGGACCGCAGAAAAAGAGAACTCCGCAGGCTGTTGAGATGCAAAACACCGTACCGCCGAGCGACACCACGACGGGCATTTCAGTCCGTTAGGGAACGGTCTTCTTCCTTTTGCGTTGTGAACTCGCACGGCCGAGCAAGTGGTAGGCCGTCTTTGTTCCAGGTGGAACCGGTCGAACAAGGAGTAGACCGATCCCCCTAAAAAGCCCCGGCAGGCTCACGGCCCTGCCGGGGTTTTCGTTTTTTGTCGGAATCGATGGCTGCGCTTAAAGCGCCAGTAGTCGTTCGTAATGGCCTTTGACCGTCTCGTAGCACTCGCTGCCCCCGACATCGGCTGGACAGGCCGAAATCGACGCAAGGGACCTATCTCGGACACCGCGTCCCAGTATAGACTGTTTGCATTGATTCCCTGGAGGATCGCCACATGGAAATCGGTTGGATCGCCGCCATCGTCGTCGGCGGAATTGCTGGCTGGCTTGCCGAGCAGTTCATGAAGAGCGACATGGGACTCTTGATGAACATCGTACTGGGAATCGTAGGAGCCGCTGTTGCCAGTTGGCTGTTCAGCTTTATGGGGTTCTCATTCGGCCCCGGCTGGGTCGGTTATTTAATCGCCGGATTCATAGGCGCGGTCATCCTGATCTTTATCGTGCGGATGGTCCGACAACGGGCGTGATCGAGAACTCCCGCTTTTGGAGACATTTCCGAAGATTGCTTTTCCTCCGTCATTGACGTGAACGTGTTCAACCCGCACGACTGCGATCCACCGTTTTTCAGCCTGCGTAGTGCCTCCACCTGAGCCGCGAACGCTCTCCCCAGCTTGGCCACGGCAGCCACCATCATGGCTGTGTTCCGGCTGGCCCCGATCTATCCTTTTTGACGGGAGCTTCCGATGTTGTGCGGCCGGTTTACCCGACTGCTCAAGCAGGAGTGTGATCCGTCCACATCGCACACCGCATCCTGCAAATACGGCTGAGGACCACTTACAGACTACGCATCAACCCGTCCGCCCATCCGCAAGCATGATGACCTTCGAGCAGGCCTCGCTCAGGTCATCGTTCCCGGCGCGCTGGCGGTTGCCGTCATCGCCGCCTGCCTATCGGAGCGTAGTATTTCTTGATAAAATTGTTCCTCTTTCATAAGCGCAATAACCGCAAGGTTTAACGCCGAAAGGACATCATATGAGCACTATTGGATACCTTCACAGCGGCACACCTGAAAGGTTTGGCCGTAAGTCGAATCCGTGGAAGGCACTAGAAAATGCTCTCCCGGCAGGGACTGACATAAAGGACATGTACGGTTTTAATGATTCGGGTTTAGTCGAGAGTGCGGCCGATGAATTGGTCAACGATAATTCACTGGAAGTGATTGTTGCTGCCGGCGGCCCAGGTCCGGCTCTGGTCCTGCAGGCCAAAACTAAAACTAAATCGATTGTCTTTACAACAGTCGCCGATCCCGTCCTAAGCAAATTGGTCGTCAGCCTTGAGAAACCTGGACACAACCTGACAGGTATGGCGGGAAAAACCTCCGAACTTGACGCCGACAGGTTGGTCGCCCTCTTTCAACTCGCGCAGGCGAAACTGCAAAAAAACGACAAGGTTGGCGTGCTGCTCAAATATGGCCGTGATCATGCTGGTGATCACTATAAGAAGCTTAAAGACAAGGCGGCTGAGTCGATGTTCAATTTGAAGCTCGTGCCTGTATCAGTGTCTACAGTTGCCGGCATCAAACAAGCTTTTGATAATTTCGTGAAGGAAAAAGTTAAAGGGCTAGTTGTGACAGCCGACTCTTTTTTCAACGACAACCGCAAAGAAGTCGTCGCCGAGGCAAACACCAGAGGCATTCCGGCGATTTATCAATGGAAAGAATTTGTTCTGGAGGAAAAAGGTTTGATTAGCTTCGGACCAGACATATTGGAAGCCTATCGGAAGGCCGGGGAGTACGTAAAAGACATTCTTGTAAACAATCGTAAGCCTGCGACGATGCCGTGCTCAAAGCCCGCACAGTTTTTTACCCACATAAATACCGAGACTGCGCGAGGCCTCGGTATCGAAGTGCCCGAAACAATTCTTGGAACACAAGTCCAGTCAATCTAGCGAAAATTCGGGTCAAAAGCGGACGTAGCAGGCTAATTTTGCGATGTCCGCTTCACCCCGAAAGCGCACTAAGCGGACATGACAACCGCGTCCAAACGACGCTCTCAGCATTTATGGATCACCTCGTCGGCGAGAGCGAGTAGCTAGTCAGGTAATGTGACGTCTTGGCGGCCTTCGCGTTGATTACAAGTTTGAATTTATGGCTAACTCAACCGTACCAGCAGATAGATCGGCATTGGCGACGAAGATGACAATGGCAAGATTACACGTCGTGGCGATTGCCGCTGGCTTATTGCTTGCGGTTTCGGGACCGAGCTTTGCCGCCAAGCGGATATCCGACACCAAGAGTGCCGCGAAACCGCAGTCTCGCGCCACAAAGTCCAGCGGTTCAACGATCCGCCCATATAGCCGCACCCCGGACCCGTATGCCCCCGGGGTAAACTGGCCCAAGAGTGACTGACAAAAACAGTAAGTAGACTGCGCCGCGTGATCGAGCTGAAGCTCCGCCAGCGATGAATGACTATCGGCGAGATGTCCGCTATGGGTCAAAAGCGGGCATTACCGCCCTGAACGGCGATGTCCGCTTTACCCCCAATAGCGGACATGGATCGGACCGCGTTGAATGTCTGCTAAGTGCCATTAGCGCCCTTTCGAGCCGCAGTGGTTCGCGGCTTTATCCGATCACCTCGTCGGCCAGGGCTGGGCTGAACTTGATTTGGACGTGGCCGGTTAGCGTAAGTTTTTGGCACAAAATCGCATCGCGCCATTGGAAACGTCCGTATAGAAAAGCGGCGCGCCCCAGAAAGCGAAGATTTTTCGTCCTGTGTTCCGGCAGAGCGCACTGCGACAGACAAATTTTGATACTGCGGACAGTGCGAGCATTAGCTCGATGCAAAAGCGACACAACCCGTTTAGCTGGATGCCGGACAGTGACCGAGAGCTGTGCGCTTTAAGCGAATTTTCGGAAGAGCAACTAAGCGCAATCCAAAAAGATACTCGTTTGCCGGGAGAAATTGGGTGCAGCTACGGAGTGAGCGCAGCCATCATATTGTACATCCAGCGACACCTGGCCCGCCTTCAAAGGTAGACGTCATCGGGTTAAGCAAGGCCCATGTCCGCTAAGCGCCAATAGCGGACATCGGCTGATCTTATTCGATCACCTTGTCGGCGCGCAGTACGAGGCTGGCAGGGACCTCATGGCCAACGGCCTTAGCGGCCTGAAGATTGATCACCAACTCGAATTTGGTCGGCTGCTCGACCGGAATGTCGGCAGGCTTGGCGCCGCGGAGTATCCTCACCACAATTCTCGCGCGATGACGATAGACGTCCGTAAAGCGCGGGCCGTATCGCCAGCACGGCGCCAATCTCTGCCATTTCAGGCCACTGGAATATGGCCGGGAGACGTATCGCCGCGAGGCGGTCCATCACGATCTGATTGCTACGGCTGCCCGGGGCGGAAAAAAGCGGTGAAGCCAAGAAATTGAGCGCCTCGGCGCCCGCTGCTTTCGCTGCGTTGAGCGCAGCCACGGTGTCCTCTGGAGCCTTGACACCGAAACTCAAGAGCTCAATCCCACGCGACTGCGCCGCATACTGCAACCTCTGAAGATGGTCTGGCCGAGTGACGTTGGAATTGACCATCATTGCAACTCGGCGCGCACCGGGCACCGCTTCGATCAAGACGTCCTGTCGTTTGCCGTTGAGCTCCGGCGAAAGCAGACTGATACCCGTCGTATTTCCGCCGGGGCGTGCGAGGGAAGCCACCAACCCCTCGGTAACCAGGTCGTTCGCTGCATTCCGACCAGCGGCACAGTGCGAGTGGCATTCTGGAGCGCGCGCAGCGGCAGTTCGGGGCCAGCAACGATCGCATCGGGCGCGGCTTAACAAGAGCCGCCGCCAAAGCGGCGAGTTGGTCATCGCGGACGGCGAAGCCGCCGAAAAGCACCTCGAGGCGATTGTCGACCCTCGATGAAGCCATTGATGCGTAACTCATCGAGAAACGCAGCGACAGGCGGACTGCTCCGGACTGGCGGACGAGAAACCCAGACGAGCGATAGGTGCGGCCGGCCTCCTGCGACTGCGCCGCTATCGGCCATATCGCAGCCGCGCCCCCGAGAACACCGAGAAATTCCCGCCGCCTCATGTCCCGCCCCAAGCTCAGGAGACGTCATCGTGCGGCTCAAACGAATAGCTTGATAGGGGCCGAAACCGGATTTCGCTACTGAGCAATACGAGATGTTGACCGATGTCGCCTATGGGTCATTAGCGGACATGACAGCCCTTAGTCGCGATGTCCGCTTTACCTCCAAAAGCGGACATGGGACGAGCACCCCGATGTCCGCTAAGTGCCAAAAGCAGACATTGCGCCGCACCAAATCGCGTCCTATTCGATCACCTCGTCGGCGCGGGCGAGCACGGACGGCGGCACTGTGAGGCCGAGCGTCTTAGCCGTTTTGAGGTTGAAAACCGCGAGCCGTTATCGGAATCTCAGTGACGCCTAGCTGTCTAAGGAACTTCCGCAGCTCAGCCTCGTTACTGGTCCATTGGGTGAACCACATTTGCCGTCATAGGAGCTACTCATGATTGCTCGCCCTTTCGCCATCCTTGCTGCTTTCTGTTTGTGCGGAACGTCGGCCGAGGCGCTGACGATGAAGGAGTGCAGCGCTAAGTACAAAGCAGCGCAAACATCGGGCACTCTCAATGGTCAGAAGTGGCAAGATTTTAGGAAGGCAGAATGTGGCTCAGACGCGGCCGCCACGCCTGCCGCAACTCCTGCGCCGAGAGCAAATGCACCTGCCACAGCGCCCGCCAAGCCGACGGCGGCGCAATCTCCCGCGACCCCAGTCGGGAACGCTATATTCCCGAACGCGATCTCGTCTAAATATTCCAGCGAAAGTGCCGGCAAGGCCCGCATGCATACCTGCCTCGACCAATACAATGCCAACAAAACGAGCAACCGCAATGGCGGATTGAAGTGGATCATGAAGGGCGGCGGGTACTACAGCGAGTGCAATAAGCATCTGAAGGGCTGATTTGTCGACCGCGTGCCCCAATGTCCGCTCTGGGTCAAAGCGGACATAACGGCGCTGGTTGACGATGTCCGCTATACCCCCAATAGCGGACAAACTCAGAGGCGGTCGGTTTGTCCGCTAAGTGACAGCGACACCAACACCAAGGTTATTCGATCACCTCGTCGGCGCGGGCGAGCAATGCAGCCGGAATTTGGATGCCGAGCGTCTTGGCCGTTTGCAGGTTGATGACGAACTCAAACTTGGTCGGTAGCTGAACCGGCATATCACTGGGTTTCTCGCCCTTGAGAATGCGGCCAGCATAGAGGCCAGTCTGTCGAAACTGATCCGCAAGGCTTGAGCCGTAGCTCATTAGCCCACCGGCGTCGGTAAAATCGCGCCGATGATATATCGCGGGCAGCCCATGACGCGCCGCCAACGTGAGAAGCTGTACACGGCGGGTGACGAACAATGCTTCAGGACTGATGAGGAATGCATCGGCCCGCATTTTCACTACCTGCGCAAAGGCCGTGTCGATGCCGCTATTAGTACTGGCTGTGACGACTTCGATTTTTCGCCCAATCGATGAAGCCGCTATCTGCAATTCCGAGACAAAGATCTCGGTAATGCCCGGGTTGTCGGGATTGACGAGTGCGGCAAAGCGCGCGGCGTTCGGTAGCATTTCATGCAAAAGTGCGAGCCGCTTTGCTCCGAGCTGTACCCCAACGTCACTGATCCCGGTGGCGTTACCGCCCGGCCGGTTGAGACTGGCAACGAGTTCGATCTTCACCGGGTCCGCGCCAATCACAAAAACAATGGGAATGGTCGATGTCGCCGCTTTCGCCGCGAGCGTCGCGGGGGTGCTAATCGGCGTAACGATCACAGCCACGCGACGGCGGACCATATCTGCGGCCAGCGCCGGGAGGATCTCATTGCGACCTTCAGCCCAACGGTATTCGACCGTCACATTTTGACCATCTACGTACCCGGCTTCGCTCAGCCCTTTGTGAAAGGCGGGGATGTGTTCCGCGAATGTCGAAGGCGACGCGCTATGCAGAAACCCAATCACCGGCTTCGCCGCCTGCTGAGCCCGCGCCGCCACCGGCCATCCCGCTGCCGCTCCACCCAAAGCGCTGAGAAATTCCCGTCGCCTCATGTTCGTCCCCGGGCTCAGGATACGGCATCGTAGCGGCTGAGATACTTACCTTGATAGGGCCCGGAACAGCCTTCGAGCAGCGGGATCACGGCGCGGCTGGGGTGCCGAATTCGCTCCCGCACTTACGCGGCGCGGTAGAGGTTCTGGCTCGGCCGAAAGCCGCCGAAATTATTACGGCGATGCCTTATCCGTCGATTTCTTGATCGTGATGTCGCGCACCGAAGGTTTATGCATCCGCTTGCCGGTCGCTTGCCCGGTGCTAGCATCGCGTCTCACTGAAATTGTTCCTTCTTGCATGTGCTGACCCTTCACGGCGCCCTTGGCGAAAGCCTCGCCTTCCGTCACTGCAACCAGCAGAACGAGCATTGCGAACATGATGGACCTGAGCATTTGCGTCCTCCCTTGTGTCGCTGGATAACGCCATCGCTGTGTTGGCCCCGTCGCGTTTAGCGGGATTGCGCTGATTCTAAGTGCGTGGGCCATCTTCTGCTGAAATCGATAATTCGGAAGCATTCAAATGGTTCCTCGCTGGCCGCGTTTCCCCCAGAGAGCGGACATCAGGCGGATCGGTCGGCTTGTCCGCTAAGTGCCAACCGCTGACATCATTCAATCAGCTCATTGGCGCGCACGAGAAGTGAAGCGGGTATACCCGCAAAAGCGGACATGGATCAGAGCGCGTTGAAGGTCCGCTTAGTGCCATCAGGCGACATGGCCTTAATCGTCTAGGCAATGAGCCGCCCTAGAGCTATCGACTCAGCACAGTCCATCGGGGGCGACTGATCAATCTCGCTGCGATAGACTGGTCAGTCGCTGGAGACGCCTAATGGCCGATATTCCGACAACTCGCTACGTCAAAAGCGACGACGTTCACGTCGCCTATCAGGTGATTGGCGAGGGCCCGGTGGATGTGCTCTGGGTGCCGGGCTTCGTGTCACACATGGATGCAGGCTGGCAAAATCCCCAGGGCGCGGCCCTCTTGCGGCGGCTGTCCTCGTTCTGCCGCCTCATTCTGTTCGACAAGCGCGGCACCGGGATGTCCGATCGCGGTTCCCAGATTTTTACGCTCGAACAGCGCATGCATGATGTGCAGGCGATCCTGGACGAGATCGGTTCTGAGCGCGCTGTGCTGTTCGGCGTGTCCGAGGGCGGACCGATGTCGCTTCTTTACGCAGCGAGCTACCCCGAGCGCACCGCGGCCTTGGTCCTGTACGGCAGCTATGCCAAGCGGAGTTGGGCACCCGACTATCCGTTCGGCTGGAAGGACGAGCAATGGGAGCGGGTCCTCGGGAACATCGAGCACAACTGGGGAACGCCGCAGGGGACCAGCCTCGCCATGTGGGCACCGAGCCTGATGAAGGACTCGGTAGCAGCCGAACGCATGGCATCCTATTTCCGCGCGGCGGCAAGCCCTGGCGCAGCGGCCGCCATCATGAAGATGAACCGCGAGATTGACGTCCGCAACATCTTGCCGACTATTCGGACGCCAACCTTGATATTGCACCGAACCGGGGATCGCGTCAGCGAGATCGGGCACGCCCTGTACATGGCGAAACAGATTCCCGATGCGCAACTGATAGAACTTCCGGGTATCGACCACACGTATTGGATTGGAGGCGAGGTCATCGTCGACCATATCGAACAGTTCGTGACCGGCCGTCGCCAACATCGTCAACCTGAGCGAATGCTGGCCACTGTCATGTTCATCGACATCGTCAATTCAACGCAGCGCGCCGCAACGCTCGGAGACAGTCAATGGCGGCAACTGTTGGAAAAGTTCTACGGCAAGGTTCGCGAAGTGCTGCAGCAGTACAAAGGCCGCGAGATCAACACATCGGGCGACGGCTTGCTCGCGACATTTGACGGGCCAGCGCGCGCCGTCCGTTGTGCCGGCGCGATTAGAGATGCGGTACGTACGCTCGGGCTTGAGGTGCGCTGCGGTCTGCATACCGGCGAATGCGAGATCGTGGCCGACGATCTTGCCGGAATAGCGGTGCACATCGGCGCACGCGTTGCCAGCCTTGCGGACGCCGGGAAAATTTTGGTTTCCCAGACGTTGCGTGATCTAGTTGCAGGATCGGGGCTCACTTTCGAATCGCATGGTAGCCATGTACTCAAGGGCGTGCCGGGTGAATGGCAGTTATACCGCGCCGTCGACGTTTAGCGTGAAGCACCGGATGCCCGCTTTGGGTCATTAGCGGACATGGCGTCCTCGAAAAAAGGATGTCTGCTTTACCCCCGATCGCGAACCGAAAAGCGGACATCAGAAAAGCGACGCTAAGTGCTAATAGCGACACCTTTACCCCCAATAGCGGACATTCGACGGGACGGCCGGGATGTCCGCTTTGTGCCATTAGCCGACATCGGGATGGCTATTCGATCACCTCGTCGGCGCGAGCGAGCAGGCCATGCGGCACCGTGATGCCTAGCGCTCGGGCTGTCTGGTGATTGATGACAAACTCAATCTTAGTCGATTGCAGGACGGGCAGGTCTGCCGGCTTCGCCCCCTTCAGAATGCGACCGGTATAGACGCCGGCTTGGCGAAGCGCATCCGTGACGTCGGCGCCATAGCTCATCAATCCACCGGATGCCGGATAGTCGCGTGACGTCGAGGCTGTCGGAAGTCCATGGCGCGCCGCCATCACGGCCAATTGCAAGCGCCTACTGTTAAACAAACCATCGCCGCCCACCAATAGTGCACCAAACCGCTCGACAACGACCGCCGCGATCGCTGCATCGATCTCGCGGGCAGCGCTTGCGTTGAAGACTTTGATTTGCAGCCCTAGAGCGCGCGCAGCAGACAGCGCCTCTCGCGCCGTGGCCTCCGCGTTCACAGGGTTGGCTGGGTTGACCAACACGGCGATGCGCGTGGCTGTGGGCACAAGATCGCGCAGAAACTCCATCCGTTTAGCAACAATCTCGGAATTGAGGAAGTTGATCCCGGTCAGGTTGCGGTCGGGACGCGCGAGGCTTGAGACAAAGCCGATCCTGACTGGGTCGTCAGGGATAGTAAACACGATGGGGACCGTAGTGGTCGCGTCCTTGGCCGCCACCGTTGACGGGATTCCGCCAGTCGAGGCGATCACCGTGACCTTGCGGCGGACCAGATCCGCCGCCAGCTCCGGCAGACTTTCGGTTCGGCCTTCGCCCCATCGATAAATGATCGCCACGTTCTCGCCTTCGACAAAACCGCTCTCCTTCAGGCCACGGTGAAATCCGCGCAGCCGGTCTGCGGTTGCCTCCGCCGACCTTTGATCGAGATAGCCAATCACCGGCATCGCCTGCTGTGCCCGCGCGGCTAGCGGCCATGCAGCTGAAGACGCCGCGGCGCCACCGAGTAGTGTGATGAACTCTCTCCGCTTCACTCGATCACCTCATCGGCACGGGCGAGCAGCGTCGGCGGAGGCTCGAAGTTGAGTGCTTTGGCCGTGCGTAGATTGAGCACAAGCTCGAGCTTGGTCGGCTGTTCCACCGGCAGATCGGCGGGCGAGGAGCCTTTAAACACTTTGTCGATCAGCCCGGCTGCCCTGAAATACAGATGCGGGTAATTGACGCCGTAGCTAAGAAGGCCGCCAATCTCCACCATCTCACGCGTCGGGTAGGCGGTCGGCATGCGTCGTTGGGCCGCCAACTCGACGATCCTCGCCGCGTGCGCCTGGATGAGGAAGTCGATGCCGACCGACAACGCCCCGATGCGCTTGTCGGCCATTGTCGAGAAGGCCTGCACAATGTCGGCTTCGTTGCGCACGTCGAACAGCTCGGCCGTGAGCCGAAGTTGCGATGCAACGGCTCTGGTCGCCTCCCATTGCGGTGGCGCAACGGGATTGCCGAGGTTGTTCAGAAACCCCACGGCCGAAACGGACGGAAAGGCCTCCTTGAGCAATTCGATCCGTTTGCCCGACAGCTCCGTGACGAACGCGCTCAGACCGGTGACGTTGCCGCCCGGACGCGCCAGCGAGGCGACCACGCCGACGCCCAGCGGCTCCCCGATGGCGGCCATGACGATGGGGATGGTCGCGGTGGCGGCTTTCGCGGCCCGCGCCGCCGGGGTTCCGCGGGTCACGATCAGGTCGACGCGGTTGCGCACCAGCTCCGCGGCGAGCTCGGGGAAACGCTCGCCTTGGCCGTCGGCCGAGCGGTAGTCGATGCGGAGGTTTTGCCCCTCCACGTATCCGAGCTCACGCAGCCCGTTGAGCAACGCCGCAAAGTTCGCCTGGTTCTGTGCCCGTGGAACGGTCTCGAGGATGCCGACAGTGTAGACCTTCGCTTGCGCGCGCGCCGTGAGCGGCCACGTAGCCGCCCCACCTAGAACACCGAGAAATTGCCGCCGTCGCATGCTCGGGCCTTACGTCTGATGCAGCATCGTAACGGTTTAAATCGTCACCTTGATAGGGGCGAAACCTGCCTTCGCTACTGCAACATCCGCTGCTTGCCGATGTCGGCTATGGGTCAAAAGCGGACAAACTCAGAGGCAGTCGGTTTGTCCGCTTTGTGCCATTAGCGGACATTCAACCTCAGCCCGAGCATTGTTTCCGATCCGTCCCGATGGCGGACATTCCGGTGCGTTTGTCTCGACAGTCAATTGCTTGGGTTGATACCTGCCGCCTTGATGATCGGCCCCCATTTGTCGATTTCAGACTTGAGAAGCCCGCCCAGGGCCTTGGGCGTCGAGCCTTCGACGACAACGCCGAGCAGGTCGTATCTGGCTCGCACCTCAGGTTCGGCTAGAGCCCTGACGGTCGCAGCGTTGACCTTGGTGATAATGTCGGTCGGGGTATTGGCTGGCATGAACAGCGCATACCACGACGATACGTCGAACCCCGGCAGACCAGAATTCTGCGATGGTCGGCAGCTCCGGCGCCGCCGGGAACCGCTGTGCGGTGGTCACGGCGAGCCCGCGCAGTTGGCCGGTGCGCACGGTCTGCAGCAGAGAGCCGGTGGTGTTGAATATGGAATCGACGCGGCCGGCGATGGCGTCGGTGACGGCTCCGGCCGCCGCTCCGCGGTAGGGCACATGCGTGAGCTCGATGCCGGCCATGCGCTTGAACAATTCGCCGGAAAGGTGCGGCGTAGTGCCGATGCCGGGAGAGGAATAGGTCACCTTGCCCGGATTGGCCTTAGCGTGGTCGATGAAGCCGCGGACCGACATGACTGGCGACGACATCGAGACCGCCAGAATATTCGGAAAGCGGCAGAGCAACGAGACCGGCGCAAGATCGGTGAGGGAATCATAGCCGAGCGAGGCGTAGAGAAAACGATTGGTCGCCAAGGTCGGCGCGCCCAGTAGCATGGTGTAGCCGTCGGGTGCGGATCGGGCCGCGGCCTCGGCGCCGATGTTGCTGCCTGCGCCCGGCCGGTTGTCGATCACCACCTGCTGGCCCAGCAGCTCGGATAGGCGGGCGGCGATAATACGTGCGGTGGAATCCGTGCCGCCGCCAGCCGGAAACGGTGCGATCAGGCGAATGGTGCGGTTCGGCCACGCTTGCCCGAACGCGCTGCGGCCAGACAAGCCCGACGCAAGCAGGGACGCAGATGAAAGTTGCAATAGGCGACGGCGCGCGAGTCGGTCACGCATTATTCGATCACCTCGTCGGCGCTGGCGAGCAGGGTCTGCGGTATGGTGAGGCCGAGCATCCGAGCGGTTTCGGCGTTGATGACCAGTTGGAATTTACTAGACTGCAAGACCGGCAGGTCTGCTGGCCTGGCACTCTTGAGAACGCGGCCGACAAAGACACCGACCTGACGAAACGCATCCGTAATATCGGCGCCGTAACTCATCAGACCACCGGCTTCAGCAAACTCGCGCAGCGAAAATGTTGCAGGGATCGCGTGGCGCGACGACAAATTCACAAGTTGGACACGCCGGCTACCGAAGAAGGGGTCCCCTGCGACGAAGAGAGCGTCGGGCCGCTCACTCACAAAAGTTGCAAACGCTGCATTGATCTCGCGGCTGGTGCCGGCATTGACGATTTGGACTTGCAATCTCATGGCCCGGGCAGCCGGTTCCAGGGCTTGCAACGTACGCTCCGTGATCGCCGCATTGGCTGGATTGACGAGCACGGCCACACGAGTGGCAGCGGGCAACACCTCACGCAGCAACTCCAGCCGCTTTTCCACTAATTCCGCGCTGAGAATATTAATACCCGTCAAGTTGCCACCCGGCCGAGCGAGGCTTGTGACAAGTCCAAGCCCAACCGGGTCTTCGGCGACTAGAAAGACGACGGGGATCGTCGTGGTCGCGGCCTTGGCCGCAAATGTAGAAGGTGGAGCTGTGGTCGCGATTGCGGCCACCCGTCGCTGAACCAATTCGGCCGCTAGCGCTGGCAGCCGATCGAGTTGGTTATCGGCCCAGCGATAGTCGATCACGACGTTCTCGCTCTCGACAAAGCCGGTCTCTTTGAGACCTTGACGAAATCCGCGCACGCGGTCCGCTGAGCCCTCAAACGATGCGGGATTGAGGAATCCAATCACCGGCATTGCGCTCTGCTGCGCACGCGCCGCAATCGGCCACGCGGCCGCCGTACTACCGAGAACGCCAAGAAATTCCCGCCGCCGCATGTTTGCCCTCACTCGGCAAGCAGGATCGTGCGCCTCAAAAGAGTGCATTGATAGTGGCGAAACACGGAGCTAGCTCAAGGGCGCCGATGTCCGCTTTGGGTCATTAGCGACCAAGCTTTCGCTGGCCAAAATCGACCGTTGTCCGCTGTTGTCCGAAAGCGGCCAAAAATTCGGCCCCAGGTGACGGGTGAAAGACAAGGTCGTCCTCCTCTGTAACCAAGGAGCCGACCATGCCGGACAATACCGTTTCCGTGCTACCCGCACTCAAGCGGACACCGTGGAATAAGGGGAAACTGACTGGAGCTAAACCGCCGCTACTGCAGAAGCATGTTTGGGGGATCCGGACCAAGCTCCAGATCGAGCAACGAATCCGCGATTTGGCGCTGTTCAATCTGGCCATCGACAGCAAACTGCGAGGCTGCGATGTCGTTGCCCTCAAGGTCGAGGACGTCGCTCCGAACGGTTATTGCGCCGACCGGGGAAGCGTACGCCAGAGAAAGACCAAGCGCCCCGTTCGATTTGAACTGACGGAACAGACCCGCCAAGCAGTGGATGACTACATCAGGACTGCTGGCAAGAAGCCTGGCGAGTTCTTGTTCACAGCCAGCCTTGTGTCGGACCGCTGTATGACCACGCGGAAATACGCGCGGCTTCTATCTGAGTGGCTTGCGAGTATCGGCTTAGACCCACATCGGTTCGGTACCCATTCGTTACGACGGACAAAGGCGACGCTGATCTACCGCCGGACCGGCAACCTGCGAGCGGTACAGCTATTGCTTGGCCACACCAAGATTGAGAGCACCGTCAGGTATCTCGGCATTGAGGTTGATGACGCGCTTTCCATCGCGGAACAGGTCGACCTCTAAGGTCTGCCCGGGCGGAGCGCATCCGTTCCGCCCGTTTATCCTTGTAGAGACCGTTCCACCTGTTCAGAATCAAAGCGCAATTTCAATGATATAGGTGTTCGCAGTTTTATTCGGGCTGGCGCGCCATTGGTGCGCAATGGCGGCCCTGCTTGTTAAGTGGGTTCGAATTTCATTCGAACGGCGCGCCGGTATTCCTAGCGAGATGTTGGCGCGGCCGGAGCTGAGCCAGTCGTCGCGGGCGGCGTGAGCGCCGGTCGGCTGGTGGTCGCTGGGCTGCTTGTTGAAGCGGTGTTGGTCGGGCGGCCGGTCATCAGGAAAATGCCGAGGATCACGACCAGTGCGACAATGCCGCCGATCACCCAGCCGCTATAGCTGGTTTCCTCGTCTCCCATGCGCAGATTACGGCGTGCGGGATCGGGATCGTTTGGATTGTAGGTCATTGGATTCCTCCATCGCTGCCTGAGTCAACGTGGCGTTCGGCGCCGCGTTCCATTGACGATTGCGACATAGACAAAAGCGCCCCGACCGGGGCGCTTTTGCTCCTCACCTGCCGATTACAGCAATGGAAGGAACGGCACGACCGGCGGGAACAACGGCTGGTCCAGCAAGCTCGGCGCGAGAGATGCCGTTTGGCTGGCGCCCGTCGTCGAGTAGAAGAACACGAGCGCTGCGAGCAAGATGAGACCAATGCCCGCTACCCAATACACGCGCGACGGAACTTCGACCGTATCGGCGTGATGGTGATGCATCGTGGTTGCCATGGTCGCCTCCTTCACTGGTGTGAGCGGAAAACGCCTGTGACGATGTTCCTGTTCCCAGCACCACCGCATTTGCCGCGGGCAGCTGGCTGCAATAGGTAAGAGATGCTGCCGAGATTACGGCGGCCAAAGGATCAGGCGATGACAGTTTCCTTGAGCCCCGCCCTTAGCCCGAACCTTGTCGCGCACGGCGCCGCGATCCCGACGCTCGGCTTCGGCACCTCGCCGCTGACCGGCGGATTGTCGTCCGACACCGTCGTTGCGGCGCTCAAGGCCGGCTACCGCCACATCGACACCGCCTGGAAATACGGCACCGAGCACGCCGTCGGCGAAGCGATGCGCGCCTCGAGCGTGCCGCGGCAGGAGATTTTCCTTACCACCAAGGTCAGCCACGAATATCTGCGTGCCGACGATTTCGCGAAGTCGGTGGATGAGAAGTCTCGCCGCGCTCAAGGTGGATTACGTCGATCTCCTGTTGGTGCATTGGCCCAACCCGGAGATTGCGCTTGCCGACACCATGCCGGCGCTGGCCAAAGCCAAGCGGCAAGGACTCGCTCGTCACATCGGCGTTGCCAACTTCAACATCGCGCTGCTCGATCAGGCGATCAAACTTTGCCCCGAGCCGCTGGTGGCGCTGCAGGCCGAGTATCATCCGTATCTCGACCAGGCGAAACTGCTAAACGCGGTGCGCCAGCATGGCATGGCGTTCATCGCCTATTGCCCGCTCGGGCGGGGACGCCTGTTCAGCGATCCGGTGCTGGGCGAAATCGCCAAGGCCCGCGGCAAGAGCATCGCGCAGATCGCGCTGCGCTGGCTGATGCAGCAGAACGTCGCCGCGATTCCGCGCTCGTCGAATCCGCAGCGGATCGCCGACAATTTCAAGGTGTTCGATTTCACGCTGAACGACGAGGAGATGGCGCGCATCGCCGCCCTGAAGCGGCCGAACGGCCGCATCGCCAACCCGGTCGAGCGGGTGTCCGGCGGGTGGGACTAGGCCCAAAGTAGCCTTCGCAACGGATTGGCAACCTTAAATTGGCACACTCCCGCACGCTGTTGTGTGAGGGTGTGCATGAGTACCCGGGAGCAGTTGCCGACCCAGGCGCCGCGTCAGGCCTCGCCGCATGACATCATCGGCGTCGGCATCGCGTTCGCGGCGGCGGGGCTCTATTTCATGCTCGGGGCCGCGGGCTATCTGCCGATGCCGGAGACCAACAGCCCGTCGGCCATCGTGTTCTGCGCCGGCCTGGCGTTCGCCTTCGCCGGCGCCACCTGCATGGTGCGCGCCCGCGCCGGCATGACCGACATCCAGAGCGAGGTGCCTGACAGCGCGCCGCGCTGGACCAAAGTGTCCTATCGCGTCCTCGGCATCGGCATCGCCGACGCGCTCGCAACGATCGGCACCTTCATCGCGATCGGCTCGGGCCCGCGCGTTTTCAGCCTGTCCGCGCCGTTTATCGAAATGTAGACCGCGGGCGAAGCGATCGGCCGCACCATCTTCGGGCTCGGCGCGGTGATCGCCTGGATTTACGTGATTGCGCTCACCGTCGGCACCGTGCGCAAGCTGTTCGACCGCCGCGGCGGTTGATCGCTACGACACCCGAATCACGATCTTGCCGAAGTGCGCGCCCGACGCCATGTGCTGGTAGGCCGCCTTCGCGTCGTCGAAGCCGAACACCTTGTCGATCACCGGCTTGATGGCGCTCGCCGAAATCGCGCGGTTCAGCGCCTCGAACATCTGCGTCGAGCCAACCGAGATACCCTGCAAGTTGGCGCGCTTGCCCATGATCAGGCCCGGATTGAATTCGGTCGCCGGCCCGCTGAGGTTGCCGATCATGCTGATCTTGCCGCCGATGCGGATCGCGCCGAACGACTTGGCGAAAGTGCCGGCGCCGCCCACCTCGACAACGTGGTCCACTCCGCGGCCGCCGGTAAACTCCACGGCAGATTTCTCCCAATCCGGCGTGGTCTTGTAGTTGATGGTGTGGCTGGCGCCGAGCTTCGTTGCCTTGGCGAGTTTGTCGTCGCTCGACGACGTGATGACCGATTGCATGCCCATGGCGTGCGCAAGCTGCAGGCCGAACACCGACACGCCGCCAGTGCCTTGCAGCAGCACGGTCTGACCGGCGATCATCCTGCCGTGCTCCATCATCGCGTGCCACACGGTGACGGCGGCGCAAGGCAGGGTCGCGCCCTCCTCCAGCGAAAGATGCGCTGGAATTTTGACGGTGCCTTCCTCCTCCAGCACCACGTATTCTGCCAGCATGCCGTCCGTAGCGCCGCCGAGCGCCGTGGATTGAACATCGAGCGGCGGCTCGCCTCCCGGCCAACGCGCGAAAAAGTTGCCGGCCACCTTGTCGCCGACCTTCACCCGCGTCACCGCCGAGCCGACCTCAACCACCTCACCAGCGCCGTCGGACAGCGGAATGACGTTTTCTTTCGACGGCATGCGATAGGTGCCGCGCACGATGCCGAGATCGCGGAAGTTCAGCGAGCAGGCGGCGACCTTGACCAGAACCTGGCGATGGCCGGGCGAAGGCTTCGGCCGCTCGACTTTTGTCAGCGCGTCGATGCCGGCACCGCCCTTCGGCAATTGATAAGCACGCATAATCGACTCCCTACTTCGTGTTCAGAAAATCCTTCGACCATTTTGCATAGTCGGCCTGCCGCAGCACCTTCTTTTGCAGATCGGCCGAGGCGATGTTCTTGAGCTGTGACGGCTTCGTCCCTTCGCGCAGCGCCTTCAACGTGTCGTGCACGCCCTGCACACTTGCCCAGAATTGATGATGGCCCTGCAGGCAGACGCGCACATTGCGGGCGGAAAGATAATCCAGGTCCATCATGTCCTCGGGCACGCTGCCGAGGAACAAGGGCTTCTTGATTGCCGCCGCAACCGCGTCGAGTTGCGCGCGGTTCTTCAACCCCGCCACGAATAACATATCGACGCCCGTGGCCTCATAGGCCTTCAACCGCGCGATGGTGTCGTCGACGCCGGTGATGCCGACGGCGCTGGTGCGGCCGCAGATGACCAGGCGCGGATCCTGGCGGCCGGCCAGGGCCGCATGCATCTTGCCGACGCCCTCCTCGATCGAGAGGAGCTGCGCGTCGTCGCCGCCGAACGGGATAGGCAGCAGCGTGTCCTCGATGGACATCGCCGACACGCCCGCGGTTTCCAGCTCCTCGACGGTGCGCTTGACGTTGAGCGCGTTGCCGTAGCCGTGGTCGGCGTCGACGCACAGCGGCAGCGAGCCCGCGCGGTTGATGCGGTGGGCCTGCGCGGCGAATTCGGTGAGCGTGAGCACGCAGAGATCGGGCGCAGCCAGCACGCTGAACGAGGCGACCGAGCCTGCGAACATCATCGCCTCGAAACCGAGCTCGCCAGCAACGCGCGCGGAAATCCCGTCATACACCGATGCCGGAAAGATGCAGCGCTTGCCTTCGACGATCGCGCGCATCCGCTCGCGACGTTGCGTCCAGTCCATTCCCCACCCCTTTGGTAAATGCTTTCAATCTGTGCCGTTCTAGCACGTCCATCCGGCGTTCCAACGTGCCGTTCGCCGCAAAATAATCCGGCGCGCGCGGCGGCGCCCCGGCAGGAACAATTGCGCGGACATAGGAAACGCATCGCTAACCGTGGCCCGGCATTAACACGCCCCACGGTATCCCCTGCCGGCGATGCTGCTGCAGGCCGACCAGGCGCTCTATCGCGCCAAGGCCGAAGGCCGCAACCGGCTCGCCGTCGCGATGCCGGAAAGCGCACCAGCGAGCGATGACGAGCCGCCGTCCGGCAGCAACGTCGTGCGCATCGGACGCCGCAGCGCCGCCGCCTGAGCCGGCGCGCAACGCACCGGCAAAGTGCAATCGATCAGTTCTGGTCGCCGTATCGCTCAGCCACCGCAGCAGCGACGAATTTCTTGCGGCCTTCGGCACTCGGGCTCGTGCCGTGGGCGGCGCACCAGTCCGGAAACGTGTTCGGATCGATGCGAACCCGCATGACGACATGACCGTAAGCTTTGAGACCCCGCTCCATTTCCTCGGCCATCTTCAACCATTCCTTCCAGGTGCGCGGCATCCGGTTGCTGTCGGCGAACATCTTCAGCAGCGCCGGGTAATCTTCCTCATTGATCCAATAGGCTCCAACCGCTGGAGGCGGCATGTCTTCCGAATTGGTCATCCCGATCACCCGCAATGATGGCGGTTCCTAGCACGAAGCCAATAGCGGCGCTTTCCCGCATCCCGCGTCGGGGTTATGATTTCTCCAACTATAAAAGACCAATGCTGTGGAGAATCGCCATGAAGAAACTCAACATCCGCTTCGCCTGTCTCACGTCCATGCTCGTCATGGCCGCTGCCCTCGCGGTGCCGGCCAAAGCGCAATCGCCGAAGGTCGGCGATCCGCCCGAGGCCAAGGACATGCGCCTCGTCGGCATGAACGACCTGCAGGCGCGCAGCGCCTACCAGCCGACCATTCATAAGCAGGGCGATCGCGTCATCGCCTATATCGGCCACCACGGCGGCACGCCGGACGTGCCCAAGCCGCTCAATCCGCTCACCGGTCAGGCCGAATTCAACGGCACCTCGATCGTCGACGTCACCGATCCGTCGAAGCCGAAATACCTTTTCCACATCCCGGGCCAGCAAGGAAATTTCGAGCAGGGCGGCGCGCAGATGACGCGTGTCTGCGATGGCAGGAGCCTGCCGAAGGGTGACGCCGGCGCGGTCTATCTGCTGCGTTCATTCGGCGGCGCCGGGCACGAGATCTGGAACGTGGCCGATCCGTCGAAGCCTGTGCTCGTCTCGAAGCCGAGCTGGAATCTGAAGGACACCCATAAAAGCTGGTGGGAGTGCGACACCGGCATCGCCTATCTCGTCTCCGGCGTCGATGGCTGGCGCTCGCGGCGCATGACTGAGGTATTCGACCTGAGCGATCCGGCCAAGCCGGTCAAGATCCGCGACTTCGGGCTGGTCGGCCAGGAGCCGGGAACGAGCGGCACGGTGCCGACCGACCTGCACGGCATGATCTCGACCGGCAAGCAGGGCAACCGCATCTACTTCGGCTACGGCACCAACAAAGGCGGCGTCATCCAGATCGTCGATCGCGAGAAATTACTGACCGGCCCGAAGGAGCCGACGCCCGAAAACCTCCGAGCTCCGATCGTCCGGCAGATCGACCTGCTGCCGATCACCGGCGCGCACACCACCGTGCCGCTCATGGGCGTGTCGGTTGCCGAATTCGCCAAGGACAAGGACGGCAAGGTGCGCGACTTCATCATGATCGTGAACGAGCAGATCTTGAACGAGTGCCTGGAGCCGCGGCAGATGGTCTACTTCATGGACGTGACCATGGAGTCGCGGCCGATGGTGGTGTCGAACTTCAACGTCCCCGAAGCGAGCGGAAACTTCTGCGGCCGCGGCGGCCGCTTCGGCGCGCATTCCGCGAACGAGAGCACTGCGCCGGTGTTCTACAAGAAGGTGGCGTTCTTCACCTGGTTCAACGGCGGAGTGCGCGCGGTCGACATCCGCGATCCGTATCAGCCCAAGGAGATCGGCTATTTCATTCCGTCGATCACCGAGGCCACCGACAAGCGTTGCATCAAGGTGGACGGACAGGACCGCTGCAAGATCGCTATCCAGAGCAACAACCTGGAAACCGACGAGCGCGGTTATGTCTATGTGGTCGATCGCGCCAACACCGGCATGCACATTCTCGAACTGACGGGAGCTGCGCGGCAGACCGCGGGCCAGCCGTAAAGCGGACGGCCCGTCGCGTCAGGCGGCGTAGATGAACTCGTTCAGGTCGACTCTGCGGCGCGGCATCGGAATGTAGAATTTTCCGGCGCGCACCATCGGCCGCGGATTGAGGATGATGCCGAGCAGGCGCTGCTGCGGCGTCTTCGGCGAGATCGGCTTGACCAGGAATTCGTGAACGCCGAGCCGGATGGCGGCCGTCACCCGCGATTGCAGTCCGCGATCGGTCAGCATGACGATCGGCAGGTTCGCCTTGGGAAACACGCCGGGCGACCGCACGATGCGCATGACCTCGCGTCCGTCCAGCACCGGCATGTCCCAATCCAGGATCATGACGTCCGGGTTGACGGCGCGGATGGCCTCGATGGCGGCGATGCCGTCGCCCGACTCGTAGGTCGATTTGACGCCGAGATTGGTGAGCATTATCCGCGTCAGCCGGCGCGTATAGGGGTTGCTGTCCGCGATCAGGACAACGAGCCCCTCCATGGCCTTTTCGGCTTGCTGACTAACCATTGATTAACCGTGACCCCGGCTTCCCAATAGGTCACACATTACCCGGCGCGACCTTTGTTTCCGCTAAACCGATGTGTCTAATTTTATAGATCAGGCGACCGCCATGCGGCGACCCGGCCGGAACAACAGCCACGTCACAATCGACACATTGACCAGATTCCAGCCGATTCCGTTAAGAAATGCGGCCTGATACGAGCCGGTCAGGTCGAAAATCACGCCGGACAGCCAACCGCCGAGCGCCATGCCGCCAAGTGTGGCCAGCAGAATTATGCCGAGCCGCGTGCCCGCCTCCTGCGGCGCGAAATACTCGCGCACGATGATGGCGTACATCGGCACGATGCCGCCCTGGAACAGGCCGAACAGCACCGAGATCACGTAAAGAGAAAATAAACCGTCGAAGAAGACGTAAAGAAGCAAGGCCAAGCCCTGCAGCACCGAGCTCAGCAGTAGCGTCGCCACGCCGCCGATGCGGTCGGCGATGAAGCCGCAGGCGATCCGGCTGATGATCCCGAAGCCCAGCATCGCCGAGAGCATCTCGGCGCCGCGCGCCGGCCCATAGCCGAGATCGCCGCAATAGGCGACGATATGGACCTGCGGCATCGACATCGCCACACAACAGGCGATGCCGGCGACGAACAACAGCACCATCAGCGTGTTCGCCGAGATGCCGAGCTCCTCGCGCTTGCCCATTGGCGTCGCGCCGCCATTCGCCACCGGATGCGCGGGCGGTTTGCGGCGCATGCCGAGTGCGAGCGGCGAAATGAGCGCGATGCAGACGATGCCGACCGCGATCTGCGTCGGACGCCAGCCGTTGCTGGCGATGAAGTGCTGGAGAACCGGCGGCCAGATCACGCCGGAGAGGTAGTTGCCGCAGGAGGCGATGGAGACCGCGATGCCGCGGCGGCGAACAAACCAGTGCGAGATGTCGGACATGATCGGCCCGAACGAGCCGGACGTGCCCAAACCGATCAAGCCTTGCGCCAGCGCGAACTGCCAGAGATTGGTCGCAATTCCCGACAGCACGTAACCCAGCGCCAGCAAAATCGCACCGGCGATGATCGGCACGAGAATATTGAAGCGATCGGCCAGCCGCCCCATCAGGATGCCGCCGCCGCCAAAGCCGATCATAGTCAGGGTGAACGGCAGCGATACCTCGCCGCGCGCCACGCCGAAATCGGCCTGCACCGCGGGCAGCGCGACGACGAACGACCACATGCCGACGCTGCCGACCGTGCCGATCGCCAGCGCCACGGCAAGCCGCATCCAGGCATAGCCGGAATCGATCTCACTTGCCGTGTGCGGCTCAGCCTCGATGCGCGCGGTCACTTGATACGTCCCGGCAATTGGCCAGCCGTCTTAACACCCATGCACGCAGCCGTCATGGCCGCGCGGCGCAATCCAGCGATGCGCTGCGATGAAATTTTCGCGCGTGGAGGATCAAGAAAACGAATTGATGCTCAATGCAGCTTCGGTGCCTTGAGGAAACGGGTGCGGTCGCCGGACTTGATGCGAGTCTCGATGGTCTTGCCGTCGCGGTAGATCGACATCGGGATTTCGAGCCCGGCCGGACCAAGCGACCATACCTTGCGGTAAAGCCCGGCCAGATCGCGGACTTCGGCGCCCGCGATCGAAAGCAGCACGTCACCGGTCCGTAAATCCGCCTTCTGCGACGGACCGTCCTTGGCGAGACCCACCACCACGACGCGGTTCTCGATTGCCGTGGCGTAGAGTCCTAGCCACGGCCGCGGTGGGGACTTGGGCCGCCCCAGCGTCAAAAGGTCGTCGAAGATCGGGTCCAGCAGGTCGATCGGCACGATCATGTTGATGTCGCCCGGCGGGCCCTGCTCGCGGCCTTCCTGCAGTTGCAGCGAACCGATGCCGATCAATTCGCCGCGCGGATCGATCAGCGCGGTGCCGCCCCAGTTCGGATGCGACGGCGCGGTGAAGATCGCCTCATCGACGACATACTCCCAGTAGCCGGCGAACTCCTGCTTGGCAACGACGCGGGCCGCGACCGACTTCTGACGCCCGCCGGCGCCGCCGACGACCACGCGCTCGCCCACCGACACCGCGCTCGATTTGCCGATCGGCAGGGCCGGCAGGTCGAGCCGGGCCAGCGCCTGAATC
The DNA here is from genome assembly GCA_963842645.1 of uncultured Alphaproteobacteria bacterium. Taxonomy (GTDB): domain Bacteria; phylum Pseudomonadota; class Alphaproteobacteria; order Rhizobiales; family Xanthobacteraceae; genus Z2-YC6860. The sequence goes on from CAWJGY010000007.1 coordinate 35,596, forward strand.
AAACCGAAGCCGGTGGCCTGGTCGTAGGCGAGCACGGTGCCGGGGACCGCGCGGCCGTCGATCAGCGTCAGCCAGATCGTCTCGGCTTCGGTGACCAGATAGCCGATCGTCAGCACCAGTCCATCGGCACGGATCAGCACGCCGTTGCCGGCGCGTTCGGTGCCCAGGGTCTCGGCGGTGAAAGCGTCGCCCGGGATGATGGCGCGAATGCCGACCACGGCGCTCAGCACGGCTTCGAGATCGTAGGCGTAATCCTCGGGTTTGGGCTGCACGGAGGCCGGCACCTTCCAATCACTCACCGACGGCATTGCCAACTCCCTGTTCGCGGCCGCCCCAGTATCGGCGATCGTGTGGCGACCTCAAGACCCTATCTCCAGCATCTCCAGCCGAGAATATCGGCAACGCTTGGCGTTCCGTCCAGACGCACCGTCACCGCCAGTCACAAAAACCAGCATATAGCCGCGACAATTCCATATTTCCGGCCAGGCGACTCAGATATGCAGATTCCCCCTGGGCTGCGGGGATCGAGGTAGCGGACATGCTTCCGAGTTTCCGCCTGATCGCGGCGACATTCCTGTGTGGGTTCGTTGTCGTGTTCGCCGGCCTGCGGCTGGCGGCATCGCTCAACGACATCCATGAAAGCGCGCCAGTGATGGCAGCGCACGCCGCCCCGACGTCGATGGCGCCGGCCGCCGACCGCGAGGTGCGCCGCGGCCTGTCGTCAGTGCCGGTGATGTACGACCTGCGCTTCGCCGTCAGCACGGTCTCGCCGGCCCTGGTCAGGATCGCGCCGACCGTTTTGGATCGCCCGGCGCCGCCGATGATCATCGTGCCGCCTGAAGACCTGGCCGAACCGGCCAAGGAACCGCCGCAGCCCGAAAGCTCCGTCGCGGCGATCCCGCCGGACGCTCCAGCTGTCGAGGCGCCGCAAGCGCCGGCCGGCGTCGACATTCCAGCCGATCCGCCGCCTGCGGCCGCGCAAGAACCCGCGCCACCAGCGGCGGCCACCGATCCTGCGCCCGACGAACCTTCAGCCTCGGGTCCTACCGCAACAGCTCCCGCTGCATCCAGCTCTGCCACACCCGGCCCTGCGGCCGACATCAAAGCTGCCGGCATCGAGCCGCAGACAACACCGGCGCCCGAAGCCGCCGCCATCGAGCCGCCGATCGGCGAGCCCGGCACCACTGGCTCGGTTGCCACGCCGGAGCAGGACGCCAAACCGGCGGTGCCCAAGCCGGTCGTAAAGCCCCAGGCCGCAAGGTCCGCGCCGAAGGCGAAGGCTGTTGCCGTTGCCAACGTCGTGCGCTAGAAGCGCATCCGCACCGCCCATCGCATCGCGCCCGCCAACAATTCGTTCGGCGCCAACTCGGCGTTCAATGCGTTCGGCAGCCAATCCCAATAGCCGGCGCGACGGCTTCGCGTTGCAGCTGCTCGCTGGCCTCATGGCAAAAGCTGCAGCGGCACGCTAACTGTCTGCCATGATCCCTCTTTCGGCTCTCGACCTGTCGCCAGTCACCACCGGCAGTTCCGGCCCGCAGGCTCTGCGCAACAGCCTCGATCTGGCGCGGCTTGCCGACCGGCTCGGCTTCACCCGCTACTGGGTGGCCGAGCATCACAACATGCCCAACATCGCGAGCTCGACGCCCGACATCATGATCGGGCAGATCGCTGCGGCGACCGAACACCTGCGCGTCGGCTCGGGCGGTGTGATGCTGCCCAACCACGCTCCGCTCCAGGTCGCCGAGCGCTACAAGGTGCTGGAGGCGCTGTTTCCTGGTCGCATCGATCTTGGCCTCGGCCGCGCGCCAGGCACCGATCCGGTGACGTCCTACGCGTTGCGCCGGCGGCAGGACGATCCTGCCGGCGACGATTTCCTCGACCGCTTCCAGGAGCTGCTGGCGTTCGAAGGCCGGCTGTTTCCGGAGAGCCATCCGTTCCGCAAGGTCAACGCCATGCCGGCGGACGTGCCGCTGCCGCCGCTCTATCTGCTCGGCTCGAGCGGCTACAGCGCGCAGCTCGCCGCCCAGGTCGGCGCAGGCTTCTCTTTCGCGCATCATTTCTCTGACTTCGACCCGGTCGGGCCGATGACGACCTATCGCGAGCAGTTCAAGCCTTCGGAGTCGCGTGACAAGCCGCTGGCGATCCTGGCGGTGCACGCGGTCGTCGCCGACACCAACGCCGAAGCCGAGCGGCTCGCCACCTCGGTTGACCTAAACTTCGCGCTGCGGCGGCAAGGCCGCTACCAGCCGATCCCGAGCCCGGAGGAAGCGGCGGCGCACAGCTATTCGCCGACCGACCGCGCCCTGATCGGGCAGAACCGCGCAAGACTGATCGTCGGCAGCAAAGCCACGGCGATGGCGCATCTCGAACCGCTGATCAAAGCGACTCAAGCGGATGAGGTGATGGTCACCACCATGATCTACGATCACGAGGCGCGAAAGCATTCCTACGCGCTGCTGGCCGAGGCATTCGGATTGAAAGGCCCCTAGAAATCCTGGCTCCGAATTCTGCTATGATTGCCTGGGAGGGCGACCATGCGCAGATCGATCACCGCCGCCGCCATGATGGCCGCGATCGCCGCGGTCCTCACGCCAATCCCGAGCCAAGCGCAGAGCGACTATCCCAATCGCGTGGTCAAGATCGTCAATCCATTCGGCGCCGGCAGCGCGCCCGATATCCTGGTGCGGGCGCTCGCGCCGGGGCTCTCAACCCAGCTCGGGCAGCAGTTCATCGTCGAGAACAGGGTCGGCGGCAGCGGCGCGGTCGGCACCGCCTCGGTCGTGCGCGCTGACGCCGACGGCTACACGCTGTTGTTCGCGCCGGCACTGGTGCTGTCGGTGTTGCCGCAGGCGCGCGGCGCCGACACCGGCTACAAGCCCGACTCGCTCATTCCGATCTGCCAGACCTTCGTCAACACCATGGGACTTATCGTGCGGCCGGATTCGCCAATCACGAATGTCGCGGACCTGGTCGCTGCAGCGAAGCAAAAACCTGGAGCATTGAATTACGGTCATCCCGGCGTTTCCACCATTCCGCAATTGGCGATGGAGGAATTGCAGCAGACCGCCGGCATCGACATCAAGGATATCCCGTTCCGCACCGGGCCGCAGTCGCTCAGCGAACTTTTGGGCGGACGGCTCGACGTGGTGTCGGTTGTGATGGGGACGGAGGTCGGCCAGAACATCCGCGTCATCGGTGTGTTCGCCGAAAAGCGGATCGCCACCTTCCCGGACGTACCAACGATCAAGGAGCAGGGCTACGACGTGACCCCGGCGAGCTTCGGCGGTCTGCTGGCGCCGCTCACGACGCCGGCGCCGGTCTTGGCTAAGCTTTCCGCGGCCTGTGCCGAAGCCGTAAAAAACGAGGCGTATGTGACCACCGCGAAGCGAGCCGGGCAGCCTGACGACTATTATTCCGGCGCCGCGGCGTTCCGGTTGCGGCTGACACGAGACGTCGAGAGCAAGGCGCGCGTGCTCGCGCGCGTCAAGGCGCAATAAAAAGAACCCCGGCGCGAGGCCGGGGTTCTCAACTCCAACTCCACTTCGCCAAGCCTACTTCGGCAACCCAGTCATCGGGTCCACCTGCTGCAGCAGATTCGGCGGCGTCGCCTGGTACTGCCCCGTGTTGGCCACCTGCTGCACCGGCGCGTCGATCGATCCGGTCTGCTGCGGCGTGATGATCGGAGGATTCATCGCCGCTTCGTTGGTGCAACGATCCTTGAACAGCACCCGACCGTCCGGAGTGTATTCCTTGCTCAAGCAGGTGCACGGGCCGGGGGTGACAACGCGCGTGCTGTAGGCGGTGTACACCGGGCGAACGCCGTACCAGACCGGGCGGTGATAGCGAACGTGCCAGTGCGGGTGATGACGATGCCGGTGATGGGCGTGGTGACCGCCGTGATGGCCGCCGTGCATCTTCATCATGCCGCCGCCGTGGCCGCCACCGTGACCGCCGCCGTGGCCCTTGGCGCTGGCGATGGTCGGGCTGAGCATAGCAAGGCCGAGCGCAGCACTCGCGGCAACGGCCAAAAGGGTGGATTTGCGAAACATATTCTCTCCTGAAGGATCCCAGCGGGATCGGTTTGAAACTGCCTTCAGACATAGGTCGGAGCGCCGACGATAAAGGTTCAGCCACCCTGCCCGGCACGCAGACGTTCCTTCGCCCGAACGCGGTTCAAATCCAGCGAAGGCGTGGTAAACAGGGGCCAGACCGCCGCCTAAGTCCGGCCCGGCCTGTGCGAAATGTCACTCTATAGGAGGTTCACTTGGGTAAGCAGTTCACGCTCTCTGCGTCCGATTCCTTCAAGCTCGGCGCCTATCGGGCCGATCCGTCCGGCACGCCGAAGGGCGGCATCGTCGTGATCCAGGAGATTTTCGGCGTCAACCAGCACATCCGTGCGGTTTGCGACGCCTTCGCCAAGGAAGGCTACGCCGCGGTGGCGCCGGCCTTGTTCGATCGCACGCAGAAAGATTACCAGTCCGGCTACACCCCGCCCGAGATCGAGAAGTCCCGCACGTTCGTCGCCAAGCCCGATTGGGATGCGATGATGCGCGACACGGATGCGGCGATCAAAGAGCTGAAGTCGACCGGCCCGGTCGGCATTATCGGCTTCTGCATGGGCGGCACTGTCGCCTTCCTCGGCGCGACGCGGCTGTCGGGCTTGAGCGCGGCGGTCGGTTATTACGGCGGCCGCATCGTCGCCTTCGCCGACGAGAAGCCGAAGTGCCCGGTGCAACTGCATTTCGGCGAGAAGGATGCCAGCATCCCGATGACCGATGTCGAGACGATCAAGCAGAAGCGTCCTGACGTCGATATCTACGTGTACAAGGACGCCGGCCATGGCTTCCATTGCGACGAGCGCGGCAGCTTCCACAAGGATAGCCGCGACGTTGCCTGGCAGCGCACCACCACGTTCCTCGCCAAGCATATGAAGAAGTAAGTAGGACTACGGCGCGGGCTGGTACGGACGGCGTTCGAAGTGCTTTTCGACCGCACCGCAAGCTTTGATTCATGCGCTGCTGCGAGGATCGGCGAGACGAGCCGGATCACACGTGGCACGTTGAGGTCTGGCACGTAGCAAGATCGGCCGCGCGACAATGATCGCGCGGCCGATTTCTTTTCTGCCGACGCTTTCTTGGTCACTCCACCGAAATATTGGCTGCCTTGACGACCTTGCCCCACTTGTCGGTCTCGTCCGCCAACAGCTTACCGAATTGCGCCGGCGTCATCGGCGTCGGCTCGGCGCCGAGCTCCTTGATGCGCTGCCGCAACTTTGGATCGGCCAGCGCAGCGTTGAACGCTTTGTTCAGGATCTCCACCACCTCCGGCGGCAGGCCCTTCGGTCCGGCGACGCCGTAGAACACGCTCGCCTCGTACCCAGCTACCGTCTCGCCAACGGTCGGCAGATCTGGCAACGCGGCGTTGCGCTTTGCCGTCGTCACGCCAAGCGCCCGCAGCTTGCCGGTTTTCACAAACTCGATCGAACCCGGCAGGTTGTCGAACAACGAATGGACTTTGCCGGTCATCAGGTCGGGGTAGATGCCGGACGAACCGCGATAGGGCACATGCAACAGGTCGAGATTCGTCATCATCTTGAACAGTTCGCCCGACATGTGGACCGACGTGCCATTGCCGGACGACGCGAAGGTGACCTTGCCCGGATTGGCCTTGGTGTAGGCGATGAACTCAGTGACAGTCTTCACCGGCAGATCCGGTGGCACCACCATGATGTTGGCGAGCTGCATGGTGCCGGCGATCGGCGTGGTATCGCGCACATGATTGAACGGCAGGTTCTTGTAGAGCGTCTGGCCAATGGCGTTGTTCGGCGCAACGAACATGATGGTGTAGCCGTCGGGCGGTGAGTCGATCACCGACTTCGCCGCGATCATGCCGCCCTGGCCTGCCTTGTTCTCGACCACGCAGGGTTGGCCGAAATGCGGCTGCAACCAGTCGCAGAAGATACGGGCGATGATGTCGTTCGGGCCACCCGCCAAGAATCCAACGACGAACTTGATCGGGCGCGTTGGATATTTGTCGGCAGCAACGGCTGGCGCGAGCAGCGGGCCGCAGATCAGGCCGAGCAGTACAGCAACAAAGCGGACAGCGTACATGACGCACCCTCCCCTTGGATGGCACAGGGACATCCTAGGACGGGCAGCGCGAAATCAGAACCATCGTTCGGACACTTGGATGGTGTCGCCGGGGCGGAGCGGATAGCGCAGCGGCAGCGCGAAGCGCGACGGCATGCCCTGCACCTTGCGCGTGATAGTAACCTTGTCCTTGGACGCGCGCGGCGTGAACCCGCCGGCGATGGCGATGGCGTTCTCGACCGTCATATTCGGCACGTAAGGGTATTGCCCCGGGTAGGTCACTTCGCCGAGCACAAAGAACGGCCGGTAGGTTTCGATCTCGACCGCCACGCTCGGGTCGCGGACGTACCCCGACCGCAAGCGCCCGGCGATGGCGCCGCCCAATTGCGAGGTGGTCAGGCCACGCGTCCCACGCTCACCTTCGGGGGCGACCGCACCAACATGCTGCAGGGCGCCGTCCACATCGTCATGTTCCTGGTGTTTGGGCTGCTGCTGTTCCACCCATAAACAAAGAGGGCCGCTTTCGCGGCCCTCCGGCATTGCATCCTTTAGAGCTCAGTGTGCCGGCGCGGTCGCTCCGGTCCCGATCGGGCACGACACGCCGGTGCCGCCGAGACCGCAATAACCCATCGGGTTCTTCGCCAGATACTGCTGGTGATAGTCCTCGGCGAAGTAGAACGGCGGCGCGTCGACAATCTCGGTCGTGATCGGACCGAAGCGCTTGGCGGCCAGCGCCTTGCCGAACACCGCCTTGGATTCCTCCGCGGCCTTTTTCTGTGCCGGCGTCGTGGCGTAGATGCCGGACCGGTACTGGGTGCCGACATCGTTGCCCTGGCGCATCCCTTGGGTCGGATCGTGGTTCTCCCAGAACGTCTTCAGCAACCGCTCATAGGAGATCTTCTTCGGATCATAGACCACCAGCACCACCTCGTTGTGGCCCGTGCGGCCGGAGCAAACCTCTTCATAGGTCGGATTGGGCGTGTGGCCTCCGGCATAGCCCACCGCCGTAGTATAGATGCCGGCGCCGAGCTCCCAGAACTTGCGCTCGGCACCCCAGAAGCAGCCGAACCCAAAAATGGCGGTCTCGAGCCCCTGCGGATAAGGCCCCTTCAACGGGTTGCCGTTGACGCAATGCGCCGCTGCCGTACGGATCGGATTGGACCGGCCGGGAAGCGCGTCAGCCCTGGCTGGAATATCGAGCGACTTCTTGAACCCGAACATCGTTCGTTCTCCTGGTACGTCTCTGCAATCGATCCCGCATATATAAGCCGAATTGGCGGGTACGGCACGCCGGGCGGTGTCACAATCCAGGCATGGCAGCCAACGGTACCTTCCAGGCTGCACCTGCGGCATGGCTGCCCCTTGGGGCCTGTTTCCCTTCCGCCCCCAACAACTTATGCTGCGGCGGAAGCTGATTTATTGCGGGAGGCCTCATGACCACGCTGAAGACCCTTGTCGGCGCCTGTTTGCTTGCCGTGCTGGCGGCCATGCCGGCCCGGGCGCAGACCACGCCGCCGCCCTACGGCGCACCGATCGGGATCGAGAATGCGCGCAAGGTCATGGCGGCGGCAGAAGCCGAGGCCGTGAAGAACAACTGGGCGGTGGTCATCACCATCATCGACAGCGGCGGCCATATCGTGATGCTGCACCGGCGCGACGACGTGCAACTCTCCTCGATCGAGATCGCGCAGGGCAAGGCGAAAACCGCGCTGATGTTCAAGCGGCCATCCAAGGTGCTCGACGACGCCATCTCCGGCGGCGGAGCAGGTCTGCGATTCCTGGCGCTGAAAGACATCGTGCCCCTCGAAGGTGGCGTGCCGATCGTGGTGGATGGCAAGATCGTCGGCGCCATCGGCGTGTCCGGCGTACTCTCGGCGCAGGACGCCCAGATCGCCCGCGCCGGCATCGATGGGTTGAAATAGCGCCGTCACCGAAATTTAGCATCCTCGGGGGGCATGGATCACCGTCCGCATATTGTCGTGGTCGAGGACGAGGCGACGCAGCGCCAGCTGCTGGTCGATTACCTCGACAAACAGAATTTCAGGGTCAGCAGCGCCGAAAGCGGTGTCGCGCTGCGCCGGCTGCTCGAACGCGAGCTGCCGGCACTGGTGCTGCTCGATGTCGGCCTGCCTGGCGAGGACGGCTTCGCGCTGGCGCGGTGGCTCCGCGAAAAGAGCGGCCGCATCGGCATCATCATGGTCACCGCCGCATCCGATACCGTCGACCGCGTAGTCGGGCTGGAAACCGGCGCCGACGACTACATCGGCAAGCCTTACGAGCCGCGCGAACTGCTGGCACGGATCAAAAGCGTGCTGCGCCGTTCGACGGGCGCTCAGGCCGCATCGGGCCCGCGCGTGCGCATGGGACGCCGCGTGCTCGATCTCGAGAAGCGGGTGCTGGCCGATCCGGCCGACGGCAGCGAGGAGACGCTGACGGCGAGCGAATTCGACCTGCTCAAACTGTTCGCCGAAAATCCCAACCGGCCGCTGCAGCGCGACTGGCTGCTGGAATCCGCCGCCCACCGCGAGATGGAAGCCTTCGACCGCGCCATCGACCTTCGCATCACGCGGCTGCGCCGCAAGATCGAGGCCGATCCGGCGCATCCCGACGCAATCCGCACCGTGCGGGGCGTCGGCTACATGTTCGTTCCACCCAAGGATTGAACCGGCTAGGATCGAGGCGGCCGGAATTGAACCTAATCGTTTTCGAGATACACACCAATGCAGGCACAGCGGATTTTGGCGGAAGGGGGCAAGACCGTGAAACCGAGCATCGTCTGCGCATCGGCCGCGCTCGTGCCGGCGGCCGCGCTGCTACCATCGGCGGCGGTTGCGCAGGACAAGGCGTCCGAGCCGGACAACAAGGCCATCATCACCGGCTCGGTCGAGCCGGCCGAAGCCGCAGCCAAGCCGGAGGCGAGGGAAGCCAAGCAGGATTACGTGCATCCCTTCGCCGCGATGGCCGGGTCGTGGTCGGGTGGCGGCACCAACTCGCTAGCGGGCGGCACCCGGGAACGGCTGCGCTGCCGCGCCAATCACGCCGTCGGCGGCGGCAACAAGAGCCTCACCATGAACATCCGCTCCGCCAGCGACAGCCACAAGTTCGAGCTGTCCAGCAGCGTGTCCGAGCGCCGCGGCCAGATTTTCGGCCGCTGGAGCCAAGCCAGCAACGGCGTCTCGGGTTCGATCAGCGGGCGCGCGGCCGGCAATCGCATCTCCGCGGTCGCAAGCGGCAGCAGTTTCACCGCTGGGATAGCGGTGACCACAAACGGCATCCGGCAGTCGGTGTCGATCACGCCCCAGGGCGTTCATATCACCGGCGTCCAGATCGCACTCAGCAAGCGCTGATCGCCAATCATCAATGCGTAGGGGCGTGACCATGAAATCGAACATAATCTGCGGGACGGCGGCTGTTTTTCTCGCGCTGGCGCTTTTACCCGCCGCCGCGCAGCAGGAGAGAATCCCGGAAGGGCACGTCAGGACGGAGCCCGAGCCGGTCGAGGCGGCGATCAAACCCGCACCCCTGCATCCATTCGCTGCGATGGCTGGCACCTGGACCGGCGGCGGCACCATCGACCTGACCAACGACATCCATGAAAAGCTGCGCTGCCGCGCCACTTACACTTACGGCCAAAGCAACAACAGCCTCGCGCTAGCCATCCGCTGTGCAAGTGATAACTACAAATTCGAGCTGACCAGCAACGTCACCGAAAAGGGCGGCCAGTTTTCCGGACAGTGGAAGGAAACGGCTTACGACGTCTCCGGCTCGATCAGCGGGCGCGTGAACGGCGGCCGGATTTCGGCGGTCGCGAAGGGCGAGAAATTCAACGCTGCACTGTCGGTGAACACCACCGGCAACCGGCAGTCGGTCACGATCACGCCTCAGGCCACCTACATCATCAACGTGCAGATTTCACTCAACCGGGCGGCCCCTGCCGCCACAGCGGCGCGCTGACGTTATTTCGCGCTCCGCTGCGCATCGATCTCCGCCATCACGCGGCGTAGTTCGGCCGCTAGCGGCCCCAGCCCATCGCGGCAGCGCGCGCGGTCGCCGGCCTTGCCGGCCTGCTCCAGCGTCGCCGCGGCAGTGCCGACGCCCTTGGCGCCGATCGCATGCGCCGCACCTTTGAGCTTGTGGGCGGCGGCGGCGAGCGCCGCGAGATTGCCGTTGCGTGACGCGCTGTCGATCTCGCGCTGGGTTTCCACCGCGGTGTCGCGGAATTTTCCCAACAGCGAATCGATGGCGGACTGGTCCTCGCCGAGCCATGCGCCGAGTACGCTGCGATCAATCGCGCTGCCAGCCTTCGCACCGTTCGTGGCGGCGTGGCCGTTGCCGCCGCGCTCTACCGAGAGCCACCGCTCCAGCGTGGTGCGCAGGCGTTCTATGTTTACCGGCTTGACCAGATAGGCATCCATGCCGGCTTCGATGCAGAGCTCCTCCTCGCCCTTCATCGCGTTGGCGGTGACGGCGACTACGGGCGTGCGGCCCTTTTTCTTGCCTTCGGCCTCGGCGATGCGAATTTGTCGCGCCATCTCGTAGCCGTCCATGCGCGGCATGTGGATGTCCGCCAGCACCGCGGCGTAGCGGCCCGCGGCCCAGGCCTCCAGACCCTCGATGCCGTCGTTGGCGCTGTCGGCAGCGAGCCCGATCAGGTCGAGCTGGCGCACCAGCACCTCGCGGTTGACCGGATGATCGTCGACCACCAGCACGCGGAGCCGCTCGCTTCGGGCGCGGAATGCATCCGGCTTGGCGGCGGGATCGGGCCGCAGCAAGGCGGCAAGCGGCGAGTCGGCCGGCGCGGCCTTGAGCGTGAGTGTCACGGTGAAGGTGGAGCCAGTGTTGGGCGCGCTCTGGATGTCGATGGTGCCGGCCATCAGCTCGGTCAAGCGGCGCACGATGGAAAGGCCGAGGCCGGTGCCGCCGAATTTTCGCGTGGTGGAGGAATCCGCCTGCGCAAAGGGCTGGAACAGCCTCGCCCGCTGCTCGTCGCTGAGCCCAATGCCGGTATCGCGCACCGCCAAGGTGACGCGCGTGCTGCCGTCGCCGAGCGGACTGGTTGAAGCACGCACTTCGACGCTGCCCTTGTTGGTGAACTTCAATGCGTTGGACAAAAGGTTGAACAGAATCTGCCGGACGCGCGTGGGATCACCGACCAGGGCGTCGTTCGATCCCGCCGCGATATAAGCTTCAAGCAGCAGGCCTTTGGCGGAGGCTTGCGGCCGGAAGGTGTCGAGAGCCCCGGTGATCAGTCCGGACAGCGAGAATGCCGTCTCTTCCAGTTCGAGACGCCCGGCCTCGATCTTGGAGAAATCGAGCAGGTCGTCGATGATGCGCAGCAGCGCCTGCGCGGAGTCGCGCATAGTCGACACGCTCTTGAGCTGCTCCTTGTCCAGGCCCTGATGCTCAAGAATCTCCATCATGCCCAGCACGCCGTTCATCGGCGTTCGGATCTCATGGCTCATGGTGGCGAGGAAGGTGGACTTCGCCTGGGTCGCGGCTTCCGCCTCGGCACGCGCGGCCTCGGAAGCCTCCTTGGCAGCAGCGAGCGCAGCCTCGCGTTCGCGCAACTCGGTGATGTCGTGATAGACGCCCAGCAGGCCGCCGTCATCTAGCTCGCGGTAGGTGTATTCGATGTAGCGGCCGTCGTAGCTGCGCCGCTCGTAGTGATTGCCGCCGGGCTTGCGCATCCGCCCGGCGATTTCCGCGACTTTAGCGTCGACGTCGAGTTCTGAGAGCGGCCCATACTCGCCGCTGGTGACCATGTGCCGGATCAGCTTGAGACCCGAGTCGCCGGGCTTTACCGCTTCCGGGGTGTAGCCATGCAGCTCGCGGTGATGACGATTGCTGAACACCCAGCGGAAATCCTTGTCGAACAGCGACACGCCATCAATCAAGTTGTCGAACACCGTCTGCATGATCTGATGGGTGCGCGCGACCTCATCGCGCGCAGCCTCCGCCGCTTCCTTCGAGGTGGCCAGCGCCTGCTCGCGGTCCTTTAGCTCAGTGATGTCGCGGATGACCGCGATGACGTCGCCGTTTTTCAGCGGGACGAAGTGGAATTCGAGATGCCTGCCGTCGGCGGTGCGCCGCTCGAAGTGGCTGCCTCCGGGCTTGGCGATGAACTCGAAGCGTGCGCGCGCAAGCTTCTCGGCGTCCTCGGGCGGACCGAAATCGCCGCGCTTGGCCTGGAAGCGCAGGATGTCCAGCAGCGACAGGCCCGGCTCGACGACATCGGACGGAAGCTGGAGAAAATCGACGAGCCGCTGGTTGGTGAATTTCAGACGATAGTCGGAATCGAATAGCGTCACGCCATCGCTCATGTTGTCCAGCACGGACTGCATGACGCTGCGCGCCTGGTCGACCGCCTGCTCGCGATCCTTCAGCTCGGTGATGTCGCGATAGACCCCGAGCACGCTGCCGTCGGCCAGCGGGTTATAATTGAACTCGATGTATCGGCCGCTCGATGTGCGGCGCTCATAGCGGCCGCCGACCGGATCGCGGATGATCGCCGCGATCTCCTGAACCTTCTTCTCTTGATCTTCTCCCTTCGCCAGCGGGCCATACTCGCCGCGCTGCGCCTGGAATCGGATCATGTCGTAGCCGGTCGCGCCAGGACGCAGCATGTCGGCCGTGTAACCCTGCCGCTCGATGTGTACGCGATTGCTGAACTTCCAGACAAAGTCCTTATCCCACAGCGTGACGCCGTCGCCCATGTTGTCGAGGATCGTTTGCATCAGCGTGCGGGTGCGCTCGACGTCCTCCTTGGCGGCGGCCAGCGCTTCCTCGCGCTCACGCAACTCGGTGATGTCGCGGAACACCGCGAGGATACCGCCGTCGCTGATCGGCTTGAAGCTGAACTCGATGTAGCGGCCGTTTTCCGGCCGCACGTAGCGGGTGCCGCCTGGCGTCGTAATCCGCGCTAAGGCCGCCTTGATCTTGCGCTCGACATCTTCGTCGTTGGCGACCGGCCCATAGTCGCCGCGCCGCGCCTGGAACAGCATCAGATCCCGCGCCGGAACACCGGGCTGCACCAGCTCGACCGGGAACTGCCGCGATTTGATGCGCTCCCGGCTCATGAATTGCAGCCGCAGATCTTTGTCGAGCAGCGTCACGCCGTCGTCCATATTGTCGAACGCGGTCTGCATCACCTTACGTGTGCGCTCGACGTCCTCCTTGGCAGCCGCGAGCGCCTCTTCGCGGTGGCGCAGATCGGTAATATCGCGGAACACTGCGAGGATGCCGCCGTCGTTGATCGGCTTGAAGCTGAACTCGATGATCCGGCCATCCTGCTGCCGCTCGTAGCGGGTGCCGCCGGGCGTCGTCAGGCGTGCAAAGGACGCCTCGACGTAGCGCTCCACGTCCGCCTCGCTGGTGACGGGGCCGTAGTCACCACGCCGCGCCTGAAACAGCATCACGTCGCGGACATGCACGCCCGGCTGCACCAGCTCCGGCGGCAATCTCCGCGAATTGGCCTGTTGGCGGCTCATGAATTGTTGCCGCATGTCCTTGTCGATCAGCGCAACGCCGTCAGTCATGTTGTCAAAAGCCGTCTGCATGACTTGGCGCGTACGCTCGGTTTCTGCGGTGCGCTCCTGCACCTCGTTGAACAAGCGCAGCGTTTCGATCGCGATGACGGCTTGGTCGGCGAAGGTCGAGATCAGCTCGATTTGGGCGGGCGTGAACGGCTGCGCTTTGCTGCGCGTCATCGCCAGCACGCCGATCGGCGTTCCCTCACGCATTAGCGGGACGCCGAGCATCGCGCGGTATTCGCCAAACTTTTGCGGGCCCGCCCAGGTGTATTCGCGGTCCGCCTCGATGTCAGGAATATGCACCACGGCGCGGTCCAGCACAGTGCGGCCGCTCAACGAATTGCGGTTCGGCGATACGCGCTGGGTCAGCATGAATTCAGTCAGCTCGGTCGAATAGCCATGGCTCGCCGTGACGCGGAGCATGTCGCCCTGGAGCTGGAAGATGTTGGCGCCGTCGGCCTCGCACAGCCGCGATGCCGACTCGACCAGCGTCTCAAGCACCGTCTGCAGATCGAACCGGCCGCGGCTGATGAGCTTGAGGATGTCGGCGGCCGCCTGCAACGCCTCTTCGCGGTGCTTGATCTCGGTGACGTCGTGACCGACCGCAAGCACTCGGCCATCGGGCAATGGATTGAACGTGAACTCGACCAGGCTACCGTTCCCGGTGCGCCGCACGTGACGGCTGCCCTTCGGATCGCGAATGCGCGCAGCACGCTCCGCCACGACCTTGTCGACGTCGACATCGGGGCCATAGTCGCCGCGCTTCGCCATATAACGGATGCCGTCGAAGCCCGAAGCGCCGGGCCCCCCGATCTCGTAAGGATAGTGGTGGAACTCCAAGAGCTTGCGGTTGACGAACTCGATATTGAAATCCTTATCGAACAACTGAACGGCTTCGTTCATGTTGTCGAGCACCGTCTGCATCGACTGCCGCGTGCGCTCGGCATCGGCGCGCGCCGCCTCGGCCGCCTCCTTGGCTGCCGCAAGCGACGCTTCGCGCTCCTTCAACTCGGTGATGTTGCGGTGGATGCTGATGATGTTGCCGCTGTCGAGCGGCTTGTAGCTGGTTTCGATGTAATGCCCGCTGGGCGAGGGCCGCTCGAAACGAGCGCCGCCAGGCACTTTCAAGTGATCGACCAGTTCGCGGACCTTGGCTTCGACGTCATCGACCTTGCCAAAATCGCCGCGGCCAATCTGGAAGCGGCGCACGTCACTCATCATGCAGCCGGGGAACACGACATCGGCAGGGTAGCGCTGGAATTCCATCATGCGCTGGTTGACGAATTCGACCCGGACGTCGTTGGCGGTCGGCGTCATCAGCGCAAGGCCGTCGTCCATGTTGTCGATCATGGTGGCGAGAACGGTTCGGGTGCGCTCGATCTCAGCGGTGCGCTCCTGGACCTCGTTGAATAGCCGTACAGTCTCGATCGCGATCACCGCCTGGTTGGCGAAGGTCGAGATCAATTCGATCTGCTGAGCGCTGAACGGCCGCGCGGTTTCGCGCGTCAACGTGATCACGCCGATTGGAACGCCCTCGCGCAACAGCGGGACGCCGAGAATGGTGTGAAAGCGGCCGACCTTGTTGACCTCCGGCCAGTGGTATTCGGTGTCTGCGGCAACATCCGGAATATGGATCGTGCGGCGCTCCAGCGCCGCGCGGCCGACCATTGTGGTGCGCCCGGGGACAATCTGCTGACCGCGTAAGAATTCGTCCTGTTGCCGGGTGAGCCCGTGTTCCGACGCCAGCCGGTAGTGGCTGTCCTCACGTCGAAAAATCAGCGCGGCATCAGCGTCGCACAGCCGCGTCGCAGAGGTGACAATGGTGTCGAACACGGTTTGCAACTCGAATGTCGAACGGCTCATCACCTTCAGCAGATCGGCCGAAGCGGTCATTGCCTCGTCGTCGCGCTTGGCCTCGGTGATGTCGCCTGCGGCGCCGACCATGCGATGGGCTCGGCCGTCCGGGCGGCGCACCGCGATGCCGGCCTGCCGCGCCCAGCGCCAGTTGCCGCCGCCGTCGCGGTAGCGCAATTCCATCGAGAAGCGCGGCGTGTTACCCTTAAGATGCTCCGCCAGCGAGTACTTGAACAACGGACGATCGTCGGGATGGATCCGATCGGTCCAGTCCTTGGGCGTCCGCATCTGTTCGGGCTTGATCCCGAGAATCTTGAACAGACCCGGCGCGAAATAGACCGTGTCGTTGGCGATGTCCCAGTCGTAGAGGTTCTCGTTGATGGATTCGAGCGCGAGCGCGTAACGCTCGGCGCTCGCCATCCCCTCGTCCGGCTGCTCGGGCTGCGGCTTGGGTCCCTTAGACCCTTTGGGCCCCTTGGACGCCTTGCCCGGAGTCCCCGCCGGCTTGGCCTTATCCTTATTCTTGGTCTTCAAAACAGCACGAGCCATGCGCGCACTAGGCATCCCGAAATCCCCCAACCAGAGATAGTGGCAGTGGCTTGTATCGTTGGTGTTTCGCGGCGGGCGGTATTTGTATCGTGTGTATCGTTTTGCCGATTTTCCCCATTTGTTGCATGCATTTGGCGGTAGGGGAGCGATACCGACGATACCAATCAGCCTTATCGCGACATTCGGGCGATACGGCTGGCTCTTAGGGTGGCCTCATCGAAAGGGGCTACGCCATGACCAAGACCATCAGCATCTACGCAGCGCAGATCCTGCTCGGCGTGATCGCGATCGCGGCCGGCTACGCCAAGGTGACCGGCGCCGGCCTGATGGTCCAACAGTTCCAGGCGATCGGCCTCGGCCAGGGTTTCCTCATGGTCGCTGGAACCGCCGAGATCATCGCCGGGTTTTGCCTGCTGCTGCCGCGCGGCGGCATCCTCGGGGCGGTGCTGCTGACCTGCGTGATGGTGGGCGCCCTCGGCGTGACCATCGGTCATGTTGCAAGCGCGGTTGCCGCACCGGCGCCCTCGTTCGCCGCCACCAGCTACCAGACCAACCACAACGCCGGCACCGTCCATATCTTCAAGCAGCGGGCCGAGTGGGACATCTGATCCACGGAAGGGTCCAGAAAACCTGGAACCGTGAAGGTCAGTCCCGGACGTAGCCGATCAGCGGCTTTTTCTTGCGACCCAGCACGATCAGGACCACGCCCAAAAGGCAGGACACGGCCGAAGCCGGCTGTTCCAGGATCGCCGCAAGGACGACCTGCCAAATGTCGGGGCCGGCGTGGCGTTCGACCAGGGCCTGAAACGCCGTCAGGCTGCGTTCATGCATCCCAACCCACACCTCGCTCGTCTTGGTGAGCAGGATGCTGCCGTCCGAAATCGAACGGATGCCGTCATAGACCAGGAAGATGAATCCCAGGGCGAGCAGCAAAAGCCCGACAAACCGCAACAAAAACCGAATCATGACCTAAAAATCCAGAGCCCCGCCGCAGCGCACCGCTTACCCTGCTCGCACGCCCGGTTCAATCCTCGCAATGTCACAGCGCCCGACTGGGCGGCAATCCGCCGCTGTCATGCGCGCGACAACACTTTGTATCAGCCCTAAGCGCCAGGGCGTCCGATCCCGAGACGCCTTTCAGGCGGCAGTGCCTTGAGCTTGGGCCGGCCATTCCGCTAACGTCCGAAAGCGGCCTGTTCGCCGGGGGTAGAGTGTTGAAATGGCAAAGAAATCCAACAGCAACCGGCCGACTTTCACCGATCAGGAGGCGTTGGACTTTCACAGCCGGGGACGCCCCGGCAAGCTCGAGGTGATCGCCACCAAGCCGATGGCGACGCAGCGCGATTTGTCGCTGGCCTACTCGCCGGGCGTCGCTATCCCGGTGCTCGCCATCGCCGACGATCCGGACAAGGCCTACGACTACACGGTCAAAGGCAACTTCGTCGCCGTCATCACCAATGGCACGGCCATCCTCGGGCTCGGCAACCGCGGCGCGCTGGCGGCAAAGCCGGTGATGGAAGGCAAGGCCGTGCTGTTCAAGCGCTTCGCCGACATCGATTCCATCGATCTTTGCGTCTCCTCCGAGGAACCCGACGAGATCATCAATTGCGTGAAGCTGCTCGGCGCCGGCTGGGGCGGCATCAACCTCGAGGACATCAAGGCTCCGGAGTGCTTCATCATCGAGCAGCGGCTGCGCGAACTCATGGACATTCCCGTGTTCCATGACGACCAGCACGGCACCGCGATCATTGCGACCGCGGGCCTGCTCAATTCGCTGTTCCTCACCGACCGCAAGATCGAAGACACCAAGATTGTCTGCAACGGCGCCGGCGCCGCCGGCATCGCCTGCCTGGAACTGCTCGAAGCCATCGGCTTCAAGCACGAGAACCTTATCCTCTGCGACACCAAGGGCGTGATCTATCAGGGCCGCACCGAGGGCATGAACCAGTGGAAGTCGGCGCACGCGGCAAAGACCTCAGCCCGGACGCTCGCCGACGCCATGAAAGGCGCCGACGTGTTCTATGGACTCTCGGCGAAGGGCGCGGTGACCAAGGACATGGTCGCATCGATGGCGCCGAAGCCGATCATCTTCGCCATGGCCAATCCCGATCCGGAAATCACGGCGGAAGAAGTCGCCGAGGTGCGCGACGACGCCATCATGGCGACCGGACGCTCCGACTATCCGAACCAGGTCAACAACGTGCTGGGATTTCCCTACATCTTCCGCGGCGCGCTCGATGTCCGCGCCACCACGATCAACATGGAGATGAAGATCGCCGCCGCCCGCGCGCTGGCGGAGCTCGCGCGCGAGGACGTGCCGGACGAGGTCGCCGCGGCCTATGGTGCGCGGCCGAAGTTCGGGCCGGACTACATCATCCCGGTGCCGTTCGATCCGCGGCTCATCTCACACGTGCCGCCCGCCGTCGCCAAGGCGGCGATGGACACCGGCGTGGCGCGCAAGCCGATCGCGGACATGGAGGCCTATCGCCACTCGCTGCAATCGCGGCGCGATCCGGTGGCCGGAGTGCTGCAGCAGGTGTTCCAGCGGGTGCGGCGAGCGCCCAAGCGCGTCGTGTTCGCCGAAGGCGAGGAAGAACAGGTGATCCGCGCCGCCGCGAGCGTCGTCCAGCAGGGACTCGGCACCGCGCTACTCGTCGGCCGCGAGGAGCCGATCCGCCAGAGCGCCAAGAACCTCGGCGTCGAGCTCGGCAAGGGCATTCAGATCATCAATGCCGCGCTGTCGAAGCGCAATTCGAACTACGTCGCCTACCTCTACGAGCGGCTGCAGCGTCAGGGTTTCCTGGTGCGCGACGTGCAGCGGCTGATCAACCAGGACCGCAATCATTTCGCTGCCTGCATGGTGGCCCTCGACGACGCCGACGCCATGATCACCGGCGTCACCCGGAATTATTCGGTGGCACTGGAGGACATCCGCCGCGTCATTGACCCAAAGCCCGGCCATCGCGTCATCGGACTCTCGATGGTGCTGTCGCGCGGGCGGACCGTGCTCGTTGCCGACACGGCGATCACCGAGATGCCGACCGCCGAAGAGCTGGCGGAGATCGCGATCGAAGCCGCCGGCGTCGCCCGCCGTATGGGCTACGAGCCGCGTGTCGCGCTGCTCGCGTTCTCGACCTTCGGCCATCCGCAGGGCGAACGCTCGGCCCGCGTGATCGAGGCGGTGAAGATCCTCGACCAGCGCCGCGTCGATTTTGAGTACGAGGGCGACATGGCGGCCGATGTGGCGCTCAATCCTGAAGTCGCCGCGGCCTATCCGTTCAGCCGCCTCACCGGGCCGGCGAACGTTCTGATCATGCCGGCATTCCACTCGGCCTCGATCTCGACCAAGATGCTGCAGGAGCTGGGCGGCGCCACCGTGATCGGCCCGCTGCTGGTCGGCCTCGACCGGCCCGTGCAGATCGTCTCGCTTGGCGCCAAGGATTCGCAGCTCGTCAACATGGCGGCGCTGGCGGCGTTCAATGTGAGCGGGTGAATCTTAAACACGCTGGGGAACCCGTCATGGCTCGATTGAAGTTGCGCGCGCTGTTGCGGGCTGCGCTCGGCGCACTGACGCTTGTCGGATTGTGTACCGGCGCGCAGGCGCAGGATTATCCGTCACGCCCGCTGCGGATGGTGGTCGCATTCACGCCCGGCGGGCCGACCGACGCCATGGCGCGGCTGATTGCCGACAAGCTCGGCGACAAGCTCGGTCAGCGCGTCATCGTCGAGAACCGGCCCGGCGCAGGCGGCAATATCGGCTACGAACTCGGTCGCAAAGTCGCCGCCCGACGGCTACACGCTCGCCTTTGTCGATCCGTCGCTGACGGTCAATCCCAGCCTCTATACGCCGGCGAAATACGACGCCGAGCGCGATTTCACGCCGATCTCGCTCGCGGTGCGAGGACCGACCGTCATGACAGTGCCGGCGGCCCTCGAAGCCAGGACCGTCCGCGAGTTCATCGCGATGGCGCGGAGCAAGGCCGGCAAGGCAACCTACGGCTCCGCGGGCAACGGTACGCCGCCGCATCTCAACGCCGAATTCTTCAAGGCAGCGCAAGGGCTCGACATCGTTCATGTGCCCTACAAGGGCGCCGCCCCCGCCATCATCGACCTCGTCGCAGGGCGTATCGACGTGATGTTTCTCAACATCGGTTCGGCCAAGGGACAGATCGAGTCCGGCTCGCTGCGCGGCCTGGCCGTAAGCGGCACGGCGCGCGCGCCAACGCTGCCGAGCGTGCCGACATTCCATGAGGTCGGCGTTCCGTTGCCGGAACTCGACGCGGGAACGTGGTGGGGCGTCGCCGCGCCCGCCGGTTTGCCGGCTGACATCACGCAGAAGCTCAATGCCGCGATGCGGGCGGCGCTGGCGGATACCGATCTGCTCGAGAAGCTTGCGAGGCTCAACGTCGATCCGACGCCGAGCGCGCCGGCGGAGTTCGAGGCACTCATCCGGCTTGAGACAAAGAAATGGGCCGACGTGATCAAGCGCGCCAAGATAACGTTGGACTAAAACACTTTCGGCTTTCAGCATTGTTCTTGCAATAGAGGAGCGCACATGAGCACGACAAAACTTCGCGGCGTAATCGCCGCCGTCGCCACCCCGGTCAATGAGGACGGCTCGCCGGACACCGCGCGCGCCACGAAGCTCGCGCGCTACCTGATCGACAACGGCTGCGACGGGCTGAACGTGCTCGGCACCACCGGCGAAGCAACGTCGTTCTCGCTCGAGGAGCGAAAGCGCGTGATGAACGCCTATCGCGACGCCAAGCTGCCGCTCGACCGGATGATGGTCGGCACCGGAGCGTCGGCCACGGCCGACGCGGTGGCGCTGACGCGTCATGCCGTGGAACTGGGATTTGCCGGCGCGCTGGTGCTGCCGCCGTTCTATTACAAGGGCGTGCCGGACGACGGGCTCGTCGCCTACATCGACACCATCGTGAAGGCGACGGCGCAACAACCGGTGCCGATCTACCTCTATCACTACCCGCAGCAGTCCGGCCTGCATTGGCACGTCGCGCTGGTGAAGCGCCTACTCGATACGTTCGGCACCCGCATCGTCGGCTTGAAGGATTCATCCGGCGACATGAACTACGCCCGCGACGCCGCGGCGATCTCCAAGAGCTTCGATGTATTTCCCTCCACCGAAGCGGTGCTGCTCGATGCACGCGCCGGCGCCTTCGCCGGCTGCATCTCGGCGACCGCCAATCTCAATTCCGATCTCTGCCAGCTCGCCTGGAGCAAGGGCGACAAAGCCGCGCTCGATGCCGCCATCACCATCCGCAAGCTGTTCGACGGCAAGCCGCTGGTTTCCGGCGTGAAGGCCACCTTGGCGCATATCCACGGCGATCCGGCGCTGGCGCGGATGAAGCCGCCGCTCGCGCCGTTCTCCGCCGCCGACAGGGCCGGCGCGGTCGCAGGCTACGACCAGGTGCGCGGCAAGCGCGTCGCGTAAATGGCCCCGCGCGATATCAGGGTTGCAATCATCGGCGGCGGCATCGGCGGGCTCACCGCCGCGATCAGCCTCCTGCAGGCCGGCTTCGACGTACAGGTCTATGAGCAATCGCGCCTGCTCAGCGAAGTCGGCGCCGGCATCAACATCAGCCCCAACGCCTCGCGCATCCTGAATCGGCTCGGTCTGGGCGAGGAATGCGCGCGGGTGGCGTACCGCTCGCCCTTTTTCCATCAGCGGCGCTGGGATGACGGCCGCACGCTGACCAAAGCGCGACTCGCCACCGATATCGAACGCGAATTCGGCGCGCCGCATCACATCTTCCACCGCGGCGAACTGCACGCGCTGCTGGCGAAGCCTGTGCCGCGCGAGCGCGTGCATCTGTCACACCGTTGCGTCGGCGTTGAGCAGGATGGCAAGAAGGTGCGCGCACGTTTTGAGAATGGGGTCGAGATCGAAGCCGACGTGCTGATCGCCGCCGACGGTATCTTCTCCGCCGTGCGGCGCGCGCTGCTCGGGGCGGAGCGCCCACGGTTCGCCTGCCGCGCCTATCGCGGCCTGATCCCGGTGGAAAAGGTGCGCGACATTCCGCCGGAGTCGACGGCATTCCTCGGCCCGGGCCGACACTTCATCCATTACTTCGTGTCGGCTGGCCGGATGCTCAACTTCGTCGGCCACGTTGAGCAGGAGGACTGGATCAGCGAATCCTGGACCGAGCCTGGCAAGGTGTCTGACCTCCGGGCCGCCTACGCCGGCTTCCACCCGCAGGTGCAGAAGGTGATCGACGCCGTGGACGAGACCTTCATCTGGGCGGTGCTCGATCGCCCGCCGATCCCGCGCTGGACCTTCGGCCGCATCACCATGCTCGGCGACGCTTGTCATCCGATGATCCCGTTCATGGGCCAAGGCGGCGCGATGGCGATCGAGGATGCCACGGCGATCGCGGCGGCACTGGTCCAATGCGGCAACGACGTCGAGGGCGCGCTCACGCTTTACGAAACGGTTCGGCTACCGCGGGCGACACGGGTTCAGAACGTCTCCTGGGAGAACCTGACCCGGTTCCACATGCCGGACGGACCCGCGCAGGTGGAGCGCGACGCCCTGATGGCCAAGGGCATGACCGACTGGTCCTACAAGCACATCGCCTGGCTCTACGGCCATGACGCGGCGATTCTGGACCCCAGCCCTCAGGTTGCCCAAATCCCCGGTCATTGACGGCAAAACACCCGCTGACTATAAGCAGCCCGCTGGCGGCGGGAATCCTCGCCGCCGTTGGATTTTTGCGATCACCGACAGGTTTGATTAGCGTTCATGGCCAACACCTCCTCCGCCCGCAAAGCCGCCCGCAAGATCGCCCGCCGCACCGAGATCAATAAGGCGCGCCGTTCGCGTATGCGCAGCGCGCTCCGCAAGGTCGAGGAAGCGATCGCCACCGGCGACAAGAACAAGGCGCTGGACGCGATGAAGCAGGCCGAGCCGGCGCTGATGCGCGCGGCACGCCAGGGCCAGGTGCATCGGAACACCGCAAGCCGCAAGGTTTCGCGGCTGACCCATCAGATCGCCAAGCTCGCGAAATAGGCGAGCGATCGCACGCCAAGCGTGCGTTTTCAGGCGCTGTTCTCAAAACAATTACCCTGGAGCCGCAGCGTGGCTTGGCCGCCGCGCGACTGCGGATTTCGCGTCTGCGCGGAGTAAATAATTCCGTTTTCTCGGGGCAATAATTCCGTTTGCGCAGTGTAGCAACATTGTCACAGAGTCGTTGTGAAGCGCGTAAATAAGTATTTGTACTTATTCCCATCCCCCGCGGTTTTGCCCGTTTCAGCGCCGTTTCCAGCAGGGGGTTACCCTGTGTTTTCGGTCACGGAAATGTCATGTGGACAAAGGGTTTATCGGCCATACACAGCCGAGGAGTTTGAGTCTTTGCGAATCGTGGCGGCGGGGCGCGGACGTCAAAATTTGTTTCTCGCGGCCCGATTATCACAAATTGATGACAGACAATCTCCGCGTTGATTCAAGATCTTGCCCGCAAATTTGCCCGCACCTCACAGCACGCGGAATGGGCCAGAACCCAGGCCACATCTGGGTTTGCGCAGCGATTGCCATTGCGGCTCGGGGCGACCGTGCTATTTTTGCAAGGCTTCCGAGTGCCCGCGAATTCAGTGGAGAAGGACGTAATCAAGCTTATCGAGGATGAGAAGAAGAGAACTGTCACCGGATAGTCTCGGCTCATCCAATGCAACGAAAGAGCTTGATGCGGACTTTTTGCCTCTGATCTTCGTGAATGCTGTGGTGTGGGGGATGGGCACCCCGAAGTAGAGGTCTTTGTACTTCAACAAGACTTAAACGACGTATCCGTTGCGAGGCATCGCGATGGGCGAGGGAGGTATTATGCTTGAACGATGGGATTTTTCTCCAAATGCGAGCGTAGAACTAAAAATACGAGAATTGCGCGCGGCAGAAGACCCCACCCGGAACGGTAGATCGGTGCCGTCCAGCGGCTGAGCCCGCCCGCCGCCTGCCCTCGCCGACCGCACGAGGGAACCACCCGCCGCCCAACCACCAGCTTTCCGCTTCAGTGATGTAACCGCGCGTAACGGCTCCAGCGGAATCACCGCTGTCCGTTTCACCGAGTTCCGCCGCAACCACCCGACCTTCAGAGAATAAGAAATGACCAGCCCGGATCAGGAACGTTGGTTGAGAGTGAAAGAAAAGCTCCGCGCCGAAGTCGGCGAGGATATTTTCCAGAGTTGGTTCGCCCGCATGGATTTGGAGCGCATCGAGGTCAACACCGCGCATCTGTCGGTGCCGACGCGCTTCCTCAAGAGCTGGATCCAGTCGCACTATACCGACCGGGTCATGGCCTGCTGGCAAGGCGAGAACGCCGACATCCAGAAGATCGAGGTCAGCGTGCGCAGCGCGATGATCCGCACGGCGCCGCCCAAGGTTAAACCGCCGGAGCTGACCGAACCACATCGCGATCCCAGGATCGGGCGGCTCGACATCGGCGAGCTTCGCGCAGTCTATGCTCCGGTCTCCACCGGGCACGATGCGCTCGGCGGCTCGCCGCTCGATCTGCGGCTGACCTTCGAGAGTTTTGTCATCGGCCGCTCGAACACATTGGCGCATGCCGCCGCCAAGCAAGTGGCGATGGCCCGCCGCGGTGAGCCGGTGATGTTCAACCCGCTCTACATTCACGCCGGCGTCGGTCTCGGCAAGACGCATCTGTTGCAGGCGACCACTTGGGCCGGCAACAACGGCGCCGAGCGCAAGGTGCTCTACCTCACCGCCGAAAAGTTCATGTACGGCTTCGTATCGGCGCTGCGCACCCAGACCGCGCTCGCGTTCAAGGAAGCCCTGCGCGGCATCGACGTGCTGGTGATCGACGACCTGCAGTTCCTGCAAGGCAAGTCGACGCAAGCCGAGTTCTGCCACACGCTGAACGCGCTGATCGACGCCGGCCGCCAGGTGGTGATCGCCGCCGACCGGCCGCCGACCGATCTGGAAAGCCTCGACGACCGCGTGCGCTCGCGATTGGCCGGCGGGCTCGTCGTCGAGATGGGACCGCTCGGCGAAGATTTGCGGCTCGAGATCCTCAAGACCCGCGTGACGGCGGCACGGCAATACCATCCGAGCTTCGACGTTCCCGGCCCAGTGCTAGCGTATATCGCCAAGTCGGTCACCCACAACGGCCGCGATCTCGAAGGCGCGATCAACCGCCTGCTCGCGCACAACAAGCTGACCGGCCAGCCGGTGACGATGGAGATGGCCGAGCGCGAGGTGCGCGACCTGATCCGCCCGCAGGAACCCAAGCGCGTCAAGATCGAGGACATCCAGCGCATCGTCGCGCGTCAGTACAACGTCAGCCGCGCCGATCTGTTGTCGTCGCGCCGCACTGCCAATGTCGTCCGTCCGCGGCAGGTGGCGATGTATCTGGCGAAGACACTGACCCTGCGCTCGCTGCCTGAAATCGGCCGCCGGTTCGGCGGGCGTGACCACACCACCGTGCTGCATGCAGTGCGCAAGATCGAAGGGCTGGTGGGTAATGACGCCATGCTGGCCGACGAGATCGAGGTCCTGAAGCGGCAGTTGCAGGAGTGACCATTCGCTTGGGGCCGGCGCCCGTGAATCGCAGGGGAAACCCCACGGTTCCCGGCGCCCGACCCTTGCGAAAACCTCGCAACCACGCCACTTTCGTGACCCCCTAGGGTTGTTTCCGACATGAAGGTCACCGTCGAGCGCGCCGAGTTGCTGAAGTCCCTGGGCCACGTGCATCGCGTGGTCGAGCGCCGCAACACCATTCCGATCCTCGCCAATGTGCTGGTGCGGGCGGAGAAGTCGGCGTTGAGCCTGAAGGCCACCGACCTCGATCTCGAGGTCATCGAATGGATCGCGGCCGAGGTGGCGCCCGCCGGCTCCACCACCGTGCCCGCGCACATGTTCTACGAGATCGTGCGCAAGCTGCCGGAGGGCTCGCAGGTGGTGCTGGAATCCTCCAGCGACCGCGCGGTGCTGGCGATCCGCGCCGGGCGCTCACGCTTCACGCTGCAGACGCTGCCCGAGAGCGACTTCCCCGATCTCGCCGCCGGCGACATGACGCACAAGTTCACGCTTGCAGCCGCCGACTTGAAGCGTCTGATCGACAAGACCCAGTTCGCAATCTCGACCGAAGAGACGCGTTACTACCTCAACGGAATCTATCTGCACGTCGCGGGTGGGGCGAAATCGCAGACCTTGCGCGCGGTGGCGACCGACGGGCACAGGCTGGCGCAGACCGACCTGCCGGTACCGGCAGGCGCCGCGGGCATGCCGGGCGTGATCGTGCCGCGCAAGACCGTGATCGAGGTGCAGCGGCTGATCGAGGACAGTGAGGCCGAGATCGCCATCGAGCTGTCGTCGGCCAAGATCCGCTTCTCGATCGGCGACGTGGTACTGACGTCGAAGCTGATCGACGGCACGTTCCCGGATTACGCCCGCGTGATCCCGAGCGGCAACGACAAGGAACTCGTGGTCGACAAGAAGGACTTCGAGGCTGCCGTCGACCGCGTCTCGACGGTGTCGAGCGAACGCGGCCGCGCGGTCAAGCTGTCGCTTTCCAGCGGCAAGCTGATCCTGTCGGTGACCAATCCGGATTCCGGCAGCGCGACCGAGGAGATCGAGGTCGACTACAGCGCCGATCCGATCGATATCGGCTTCAACTCGCGTTACCTGCTCGACATCGCGGCTCAGCTCGACGGCGAGGTGGCGGTGCTGCGCCTCGCGGATCCCGGCTCGCCGACGCTGATCGAAGACAAGGACGCCAAGGGCTCGCTCTACGTGCTGATGCCGATGCGGGTGTAGTGTTCTTCACCCAGGCCACTCGCTCCGTTACCCTCTCCCCTTGCTCGGGCTCATCCTGAGGAGCATCGCGAAGCGATGCTCTCGAAGGATGGAGGAAACCACCGAGTGCGCGGCTATCCTTCGAGACGCGCCCTGCGGGCGCTTCTCAGGATGAGGGCGGAGTTGGCTTGAGGGCCTGACCGCTCTCCGTTAGAGCCAGTCCATGACCGCCGCATTGCTCCGCCACCTGACGCTGACCAACTTCCGCAGCTATCACGCGGCAAGCCTCGACATCGGGGCAAGCCTTGTCGTGCTCACCGGTCCAAACGGCGCCGGCAAGACCAACCTGATCGAGGCGATCTCGTTCCTGATGCCGGGGCGAGGCTTGCGCCGCGCGACCCTAGAGGAGGTAGCGTTCACCGAGGGAGACGGCGGTTCCGGCGGCCCCGGTGTCGCTTGGGCCGTGTCAGCGGAGATCGAGGGCATGCTCGGCCTCGCCACGCTCGGCACCGGCATCGAGCCGCCCACCGCCGAGGCCGTGACGCGCAGCCGGCAATGCCGCATCGACCGCGAGCCGGTCGGCTCTGCAGCCGCCTTCGCCGATCATCTGCGGGTGGTCTGGCTCACACCGGCGATGGATCCGATGTTCGCGGGGCCGGCATCGGAGCGGCGCCGCTTCCTCGACCGCCTGGTGCTGGCGGTCGACGCCGAGCACTCCGGCCGCGTCGCGGCGCTCGATCGTGCGCTGCGCTCGCGCAACCGGCTGCTGGAGGATCCCCGGCCCGATCCGCATTGGCTCGACGCGATCGAGCATGAGACGGCGGAGCTTGCGGTCGCGGTGGCGGCGCAACGCGCGGAGACGGTGCACCGCCTGCAGGCGGCGCTGGCGAGCCGCAAGGACGATGCGTTCCCGTCGGCGGAGATCGCGCTGGATGGCTGGATGGAGCGTCTGTTGCCAGGTCATCCCGCGGTCGAGATCGAAGAGCGTTATCGCGGCATCCTCAAAGACAACCGCAGCCGCGACGCCGCCGCCGGGCGCACGCTCGACGGCCCGCATCTCACCGACCTGACCGTGGTCTATTCGCCGAAGGGCATTTCCGCCGCCGACGCCTCGACCGGCGAGCAAAAGGCGCTGCTGATCGGGCTCGTGCTGGCGCACGCGGGCCTGCTCACGGAGATGACAGGATTCGCGCCGGTGTTGCTGCTCGACGAGGTGGTGGCGCATCTCGATCCCGACCGCCGCGCGGCGCTCTACGCGGCGCTGGCGGGGCTCGGCGCGCAGGTGTTCATGACCGGGGCCGATCCGGCTGCCTTCGCAGATGTGACCTCGCAAGCTGAGATGTTCACCGTGAGCCCAGGACGCGTGCAGCGCAGTCGCTAGTTACCGCGGCGGAATTTTATCCGGCGAGGTTCCCCGGAACTTCTGATCTCTCAGGGGTTTAACTCTAGGGCCGGGCGAGGATGGAACGATGCGGCGCGAGCGGGTTGGAGAGTTTCATGTCAGCAGTCGAACCGGCGAGGGAGAAATTGCGCGAGGCCATTGAGCGCCTGCGCAACGATATCGACCGCGTAGAATTCTGGGCCGACGCCCTGGATCGCTTGGCGCAACCGATCCCCAACTACCAATCCACAGATCGTCTTTCACAGCATCTGTTGCCGTCCCAGCGGCGTCACAGCGAGGCGCACTGACAATCCTCCAAACCGCGGATAGCTCCACGCAACCTTCATGCACCGCAAATTCATCGCAAATCGGCGCACGATTGCAGCATGGTTTCAAGCATTTCCCGAAGGCTGAAAATCGCCTGTTTTTGGACTCGTCGGGCCTTTAAAAACCGCCCTTGAATCAACATATTAGCCGAGTCCACTTAGGGCTGACTTGGGGCTGTACGGCACCCTCATTTTCGTGCCAAATCAGCGCTGATTCTCAGGCAATTTCGCAGATTGATTCGAGGCACATCGAATGGCCGAACCCGCCCGCGATATCTCCGATTATGACGCAGAATCGATCAAGGTCCTCAAGGGCCTCGACGCGGTGCGCAAGCGGCCGGGCATGTACATCGGCGACACCGATGATGGCTCCGGCTTGCATCACATGGTCTATGAGGTCGTCGACAATGCCATCGACGAGGCACTGGCTGGTCATGCCAACGCGGTGAACGTCACGCTCAATCCCGACGGCTCGTGCACTGTGCGCGACAACGGCCGCGGCATCCCAGTCGACATCCACAAAGGCGAAGGCGTTTCGGCGGCCGAGGTCATCATGACCCAGCTCCACGCCGGCGGAAAATTCGACCAGAACTCCTACAAGGTGTCCGGCGGCTTGCACGGCGTCGGCGTCTCCGTGGTCAACGCGCTGTCGACCTGGCTGAAGCTGACGATCTGGCGCGACGGCAAGGAACATACGATGGAGTTCCGCGACGGCGACGCGGTGGCGCCGCTGGCGGTCACCGGCGAGGCCGGCGACAAGCGCGGAACCGAGGTGTCGTTCTTGCCCGCCAAGACGACCTTCACCATGACCGAGTTCGATTTCGCCACGCTCGAGCACCGGCTGCGCGAGCTCGCGTTTCTCAATTCCGGCGTCACCATCGCGTTGTCCGACATGCGGCACGCGGTCGAGAAGCGCGAGGAGATGCGCTACGAGGGCGGCGTCGAGGAATTCGTGAAATATCTCGACCGCAACAAGAACTCGCTCATTCCCGCGCCGATCATGATCAAGGCCGAGCGCGAGGGCGTCACGGTCGAATGCGCGATGACCTGGAACGACAGCTATCACGAGACTGTGCTCTGCTTCACCAACAACATCCCGCAGCGCGACGGCGGCACGCATCTGGCGGGCTTTCGCGGCGCATTGACCCGCCAGGTCACCGGCTATGCCGAGACGATGGGCGGCGCGCGCAAGGAGAAGGTCGATCTCACCGGCGACGACTGCCGCGAAGGTCTGACCACCGTGCTGTCGATCAAGGTCCCGGACCCGAAGTTCTCCTCACAGACCAAGGACAAGCTGGTCTCCTCCGAGGTGCGTCCGGCGGTCGAGAGCGCGATCAACGACCGTCTCGCCGCCTGGTTCGAGCAGCACCCGGCGGAAGCCAAGAACATCGTCGGCAAGGTGGTCGAGGCTGCCGCAGCCCGCGAGGCCGCGCGCAAGGCGCGCGATCTGACGCGACGCAAAGGCGCGCTCGACCTCAACTCTTTGCCCGGCAAGCTCGCCGACTGCCAGGAGCGCGATCCGGCCAAAGCCGAGCTGTTCATCGTCGAAGGCGACAGCGCCGGCGGCTCCGCCAAGCAGGGCCGCAACCGCGAATTCCAGGCTGTCCTGCCCCTCCGGGGCAAGATTCTAAACGTCGAGCGGGCGCGCTTCGACAAGATGCTGGGCAGCCAGGAGATCGGCACGCTGATCACCGCGCTCGGCACCGGCATCGGCCACGAGGAATTCAACATCGAGAAGCTGCGCTACCACAAGATCATCATCATGACGGACGCCGACGTCGACGGCGCCCACATCCGCACACTGCTGCTGACGTTCTTCTACCGGCAGATGCCGGCGCTGATCGATGGCGGCTATCTCTACATCGCCCAGCCGCCGCTCTACAAAGTCGCCCGCGGCAAGTCCGAGCAGTATCTGAAGGACGAGCGCGCGATGGAGGACTATCTGATCAGCACCGGCCTGCAGGAAGCTGTGCTCAAGCTCGCCGCCGGCGAGGAGCGCGCCGGCGTCGACCTGCACGATCTGGTCGAGCAGGCCCGCGTCATCCGCAACGTGCTGTCCGGCATCCACAGCCGCTACAACAGGAAGGTCGTGGAGCAGGCCGCCATCCTCGGCGTGCTCAACGCCGCGATCTTCGGCGATCCGGCGAAGGCTTCGGCGGCCGCGCCCTACATCGCGAAACGGCTCGACGCCTTCGAAGGCGAGACCGACCGCGGCTGGGAGGGCAAGTTCATCGAGGGCGAAGGCTTCCTGTTCGAGCGCACCGTGCGCGGCGTCAAGGAGGTCGCGATCATCGACCACGCCCTGCTCAACTCGGCCGATGCGCGGCGGCTCGACGAATACGCCGCGGCACTGCAGGGGGCATACGCCAAGCCCGGTACGCTTCGCCGCAAGGGCGAAGAGGTTCCCATCACTATCCACGGCCCGGTTAGCCTGTTCGAGGCGATCACCGCGTCCGGCCGCAAGGGACTGACCTTGCAGCGCTACAAAGGCCTGGGCGAGATGAATCCGGGGCAGCTCTGGGAAACCACGCTCGACAAGGATGCGCGCTCGCTGCTGCAGGTGAAGGTGAAGGAGATCGACGAGGCGAGCGACATCTTCGCCAAGCTGATGGGTGACGAGGTCGAGCCGCGGCGCATCTTCATCCAGGACAACGCGCTGGCGGCGAGCGTCGACGCCTAAAAAGAACGCGCGGTCCGCAAAGGAGCCGCGCGCATCTCGACTTCGGGGAAGTTCAAAGCGTGCCGGGCCTCTGCGGTGCGCTTTTGCTTTGATCAGCAACTGGTCCCGCGATACCAGCTCCAAGCCGTACGGGACGTAGGCGGTGTTGCAGCCGCCATAGCCGCCCAAGCCGTATCCCGCCACGGTCTGGCTGCACCGCCGCCGTAGCACGGGCGCGCGTAGCCGTTGCCATATCCGTAGCCGCGATAACCATAGCCACCGCCATATCCGCGGTAGGCAACGCCGCAGCCATTGGGACCGCAACCTGCGGCGCCACAGCCGTATGCGCCGCAGCCGGCGACGTAGCCGCCGCCATAACCGCCGCCATAGCCGTAACGACCGCCGCGGTAGCCATATCCGCCACCGTAGCCATAGCCACTGCGGTAGGCGTAACCGCCACCGTCAGGTTCTGCACCATCGGGAAAACTGCGCTGTGGCCCTGCCTATCGTCACGCCAGATCAAAATACTCTTTGTGCTCCCACGCCGTGACGTCCGCCATATTTCCGGCCGGCCCGTTGGTCTCAGCGTCGCAGCGGGCGATCTCGGCGGCCTTGATGGCCAGGTGATAATCGACAAAGACACCGCCGAAGCCCGTGCGGAAACACTTGTCGTCCTTGAGCGCCGCCAGCGCCTCGGCGAGCGACTTCGGCAACGGCTCGGCTGAAACTTCGTATGGCGAATCGGCGGACGGCCCCGGCATGAGCTTGCGCGCGATGCCATCCAGGCCCGAATAAATCTGCGAGGCCATGTAGAGATAGGGATTGGCCAGCGGCTCGCCGACGCGGTTCTCCAGATGCGTCGCCGGATCGCCCGGATCGCCCAGCACGCGGATCATCACGCCACGATTGTCCTTGGCCCAGATCGCCTGGATCGGCGCCATCGAGTTGACGCCGTGATAGCGCTTGTAGCCGTTGACGGTTGGCGTGGTGAAAGCCGCCGCCGCGCGGGAATGCGCGAGCAAGCCGGCGAGATAATGCTTGCCAAGCGGCGAGAGCAACTCCGCCTTGTCGCTGGAGACGAACCGGTTCTTGCCGGACCTGCGATCGAGCAATGACTGGTGCAGGTGCCAGCCGCTAGCGAAGGTGTTTGGCAGCCGCGGCCGGCACATGAAGCTGACGAGATGACCGTGCCGCCGCGCCACCTGCTTCATGGCGCTGCGGAACAGCGCCATCGTATCGGCGGCAGCCAGCCCCGCTTGCGGCGCGAAGGTGAACTCGTATTGGCTCGGGCCCAGCTCGACTTCGAGCGAGACGAGCGGCATGCCAAGAGCATGCACGGTCTTGCGCAGGATTTCGAGGATCGGATCGACCTGGTCGAAACGCGCCTCGGTGAGATACTGAAAACCGTGCGTGGTGTGCTCAACCGCCGGCGCCTCGGCGGGCCAGGTGAGGCCGTCAGGCGAAAGCTTCGGATCGACGAGCTTGAACAGTTGAAATTCGACTTCGAGGCCGGCGAAAAAATCGAAGCCCGATTGGTTGAGCTTGGCCAGCGCTTCGCGATAAAGCGCCCGCGTCGAGAACGGCACCGGCTTGCCGTTCGGGAAATAGACGTCGCACAGCATCCAGCCGGTGTTGTTGGCCCATGGCAACACGCGGAAGGTCGTGGGGTCGGCAACCATCACGAAATTGCCGGCGCCCTCCATCTCGTCGAGACCCATGCCGCCGCCTTTGGCGAACACCGAAAACACCGTGCGGTGCGAAGTGTCTTTCGCAAGCAAGGTCGAGGTCATGGTGACTCCGGCGCGCATGGCGCGCGCAGCCTCCGAGGCCACCAGCGTCTTGCCGCGCAGCACGCCGTGCTGATCGCAGAACGCAAAGCGTACGACTTCGAGCTTACGCCGCTTGATCTCGCGTTCGACCGCGGCTGCGGCGCGGCGCTGCTCGCCGCTCCACAGGTCGTGGCGGTCAACGAAGGTTTGCGGTCGAGATGAACGCGGAGACATTGCGACGCCGGCGCTAGCGACCGTTCGCCCAGCTTGCCGCCTTGCGCTTGGTTAGGTCGGTCTTCTGCCAATAGCCCTGCCAGTCGTCGGACGGTCCGATGCCGTCGATGGCGGCGGGGCCGGTGAGGTTCGGCGCCGAGCACGCGTCGAGCACCATCAGAAGTTTGCCGCCCGACCTCGTATCCTCGATCGCCTGGCGCAACAGCCGCCGATAGGCGGTGATCGCTTTGTCGGACTGGCCGAGATGCTCCCTGGTGCGGTCCTGAATCGTGCCCATCGACTCGCAGGCCCATTGGTCGTGCACATTGATGTCGGCGCCCATGCCGGTGAAGGTGTCGTGCTCCTGCTCGTGCGGATCGAAGCCGTAGTCGTTGGTCTTGTTCTTGCGCGGAATGTAGTCGGGCAGCTCGTACAGCTCCAAACGCTGCCGGCGCATCTCGTCCTTGTTCACCGGCTCGCCGAAGCTCGTGAAGATCGCGTACCAGTAATGCTTGGTGTCGTCGACCGGCACATGCCACTGCGTGATGGTGATCTCGCGGCTCATCGGCAGGATGAACGCATTGGGGAACATCAGATTGGTGACGCGGACGTGGCTGTTGCGCTCGCTGATCTGCCGCAGCGTGATGATGCGGAAGCCGTAGTCGGTCGGCTCGACCTCGATGGTGGGGCGCGGAAACTCGCGCATGATTTTCGTCATCGGCATTTCCGAATCGATCGATGTGTCGCGGAACAGCTTGCCGTAGCCTTCCTTCGGGTCCTCGTCGTGGAAGAAGCGATGCAGGAACGAGGTGTGCGCCGGATCGATGCCGACCTCCAGCGATTGCAGCCAGTTGCAATCGATCATGCCCTTGAACGCGAAGGTGTGGCTGTCGGGGGCAACGAAGCAATCGAAGTGCGGGAACGCCGGCGGCTCGCCCGGCCCCATATAGGCAAACAGGATGCCGCTCTTCTCCACCACCGGATAGGCTTTCTGCTTGATGTTGGCGCAGAGGCTGGAGCCGTCCGGCTCGGCCGGCGTCTCCAGGCATTGGCCTTTGATGTCGAACAGCCAGCCGTGAAACGCGCAGCGCAGGCCGCTGTTCTCCAACCGCCCGTAGGCGAGATCGGTCCCGCGATGCGGGCAGGCGCGCTCGATCAGGCCGTAGCGGCCCCTGTCGTCGCGGAACAGCACGAGGCTTTCACCCAGGAGTTTCACCGGTTTGACCGGCCGGTTCGTGCCCGCAAGCTCATCGACCAGCGCCACCGGTTGCCAGTAGCGGCGCATGAGCGCGCCGGCCGCCGTGGCCGGACCGGTGCGAGTGATGAGATCGTTCTGTTCCTGGGAGAGCATGGCGGAATTCCCTACGAAGCCGTTCGTAAGTTATAGCCCGCAACCCATTCAGCGTCATGCCAGGCCCTGTGATGGGCATGACGAACTTGCAAGCCGTGGGCGTCCCGCTACTTCCGATACGACCGTGGATCGCGCACCGGCCAACGGCCGGCCTCGACGCGGGCGATGAAGTCGGCGACCGCCTCGTTGAACAGCGCCGGCTCCTCCTGGTTCACCACATGGCCGGTCTTGGGCAACACCACGAGGCCTGAGGTCGGCATCCATTGCTTGAGGAAAAAGCTCGGCTCCAGGCACGGCTCATCCTCGTCGCCGCATACGATCAGGCTCGGCACCGTAACCTTGCGCAGTTCGGCTTCGAAATCGTAGATCGAGGGCCGCTCGGCCTGAAAGCCGCGCACCGTGTTGCTCGAACCCAGAGCGTCGTGCTCGGCGAACATCTTGTTGAACGCCTCGAAGCCGCGCGGATCCTTCACCAGGAACGGGATGCGCGCAGGGTTGGCGCCGTAGGCTTTCACAACCTCAGGCGTGCCCTTCTTGAGGAAGTCCTCGGCCACCTGCTTTGAGTTCTTGCGAAACTCCTCGACGAGGGCGCGCTCCGAACCCGTGCCCGCGCCGGCGATGGTCAATGACAGCGCGCGATTGGGATAGGTGAACCCCAGCACTGCCGCGGTGTATGCGCCCATCGACAGCCCGACAACGTGGGCCTTGTCGATCTTGAGATGATCGAGCACGGCGACCAGGTCATCCACCCAGTGCTTGTAGCTATAGTCCTTCCAGTCCTTCGGCACATCGGATGGTGAATATCCGCGCGCGGAGTAGGTGATGCAGCGGTGCCGCCGCGCGAAGTACCGCATTTGCGGTTCCCAGTTGCGGTAGTCGGCAGCGTACTCGTGCGAGAACAGAACCGGCGAGCCGCTGCCGGCCTCTTCGTAGTATAGCTTCACGTTGTCCTTGGTCGTGGCGTAGGGCATGGGCGTTTCTTTCAGCGTGAGTGGGCGAAATAGCGGCTTTGGAAGGTGTGCTCGTCGACGTCCTGCTTGAGCGCCCAGTCGGCCAGGGCATCGTGCGTGGTGAACCAGGCGTCGCGCGACTTCTGCATATATTTCAGGAGCTCGGTGAGCACCGCCGTGATCAGCGGGCGTCCGCCGAACTGGCAGTGGATCACCAGCGTCTGTAACCCGATCGTTTCGTGCTGGCGCAGATAGTCGAAGGTGCCGCGATGCACATCGAAGAGGTCGCGCGACGACGCGCGCAGCACGCGGTTGTCGGAGAAGTCGGTGGTCGGCACACCGGCAATCGGGCCATGAGGTGTGTGAATCTTGATCGGCAAATCGGTGTAGGTCACGTCACAGGTCCATTTCAGGCCGGCCTGCTTGAGGAAGCCCGCCGTCTCCGGCGTGAACGCCACCACCGGACTGCCCCAGCCGGTGACCTTCTTGCCGCCGCAGCCTTCGAGCAGATCGATGCTCTGGCGGATCAGCGCCTGCTGCTCGTCGAGCGTTTTGTATGAAGGCAGATCGTCCTGCGTGTAGGAATGCGCGGCGATGTCGAAGCCGGACTTGACGATCTGCTTGACCGCGTCGGGATAATCCTTGGTGCATTTGGCGTTGACGAAGAACGTCGCGGGGATGCCGAGCCGCTCTAATGTGCGCATCAGCCGCCAGACGCCGACCCGGCCGCCGTAGGTGGACCATGCCTTGGCGGCGTGATCGACGGTGCCCTGTTTCAGATGCGTGGTCTGCACCGAATAGTTCGGCGCGCTGTCCTCAGGCCAGGTCTCGAACATCACGGTGATCGAGACTGCGACCTTCTTGCCATTTGGCCAGGTAAGCGTCTTCGGCTTCTTCGCCATCGTCTTCTTCGCCATACGTCACGCACTCCGTTCTAGTCGACCTGTTCGATGCCCATGGCGGGAATAAGCTCCCGCCACCGCTTGGTCTCGCCCGCCATGAACGAAATGAACTCGGCATCCGGTTTGAAATCGACGGCCATGCCGAGCTTCGCCAGCTTGTCCTGGAACGCCGGCTGCTTCGCGATCACCGCAAGCTCGCGGTTGACGCGCGCGACGTGCTCCTTCGGCATGCCGGGCGGCCCGGCCATGCCGAACCAGGTTTCCATCCGTACGTCCGGCAATCCGGCCTCCGCCGTGGTTGGCACGTCGGGCAGCATCGGATGCCGGCTCGGGCCGGCCTGCGCGAGAATTCTCAATTGCCCGCCCTCGGCAACGCGCGTCGAGGCAAGGCCCATCGAAACCATCTCGATCTGACCCGAGATCGCGTCGGTCGCGGCCTGCGCGCCGCCACGATAGGGCACGTGAACGAAATTTCCGCCGCTCTTGAGCTTGAGCATCTCGCCCGCGATATGCAGCACGCCACCGGTGCCGCCCGAGCCATAACGCACCGGATGGCTTTTCGAATAGACAACCAGCTCCGACAGCGTGTTGGCCGGCACTTTGGGATTGACCGCGAACACCGTCCACGAGGTCACGATAAGCGCGACCGGCGTGAAATCCTTGATCGGATCGTAGCGATAACTCTTCTTCAGGAACGGCTGCATCGTCGCTTCTGGCGAGGTGATCATCAGCGTGTAGCCGTCCGGCGGCGAATGCAGGAGCTGATCGACCGCGATCATCGTGGCCCCGCCGGTGCGATTGTCGGCGACGATGCTTTGGCCCAGACGCTGACTCAACTCCTGGCCGACGAGGCGGCCCAGCACGTCCACCAGGCTGCCCGGCGGCGTGTGAATCAGCAGGCGGATCGAGCGCGAGGGATAGTCCTGCGCATTTGCGGCGAGCAATCCGAGCGTGACGAGTCCGAGAGCGGCGGCCAGAACTCCAACGCGACGCAACATGATATTTCCCCGGCGGGCAACGCAGTAAGCAGGATGCGAAGCGGCACAGCCTGCGTCAATCCTCCTCGAACGGCAGGCCGACGTAGTTTTCCGCGATGGTGGTCCGCGCCGCCACCGAGCCCGCGACATAGTCCAGCTCGGCCTGCTGTACACGGCGCTCAAACTCGCTGTGCGTCTCGAACTTGTGCAGCAGCGAGGTCATGTAATTGGAATAGCGCGTCACCTTCCACACCCGCTTCAGGCAGGTGTCGGAATAGCGATCGAGCCGGCCGGTCGCGCCAGTGCGGAAGTATTCGATCAACGCCCGGGAAAGCACGCGAATATCCGCCGCCGCGAGATTGAGGCCCTTCGCTCCGGTCGGCGGGACGATATGCGCGGCGTCGCCCGCGAGAAACATGCGGCCGTACCGCATCGGCGCGGCGACGAAGGCCCGCAACGGGATCACGCCGCGCTGCAGGATCGGCCCCTCGTGCAGTTCGCCTCCGGTCTTGTCGTAAAGCCGTATGTGCAGTTCGTCCCAGATGCGGCGGTCCGGCCATGCCGCGAGATCGTCGGCGGCGCCGCACTGCACGTAGAGACGAGACAGCTTCGGCGAGCGGCGGCTCGCCAGCGAGAAGCCGCGCTCATGGTTCGAATAGCTCATCTCCGGAAAGGGCTTTGCCTCGGCGAGAATTCCGAGCCAGCCAAACGGATAGACGCGGTCATAGACCGTGAGCAGATGTGCCGGGATGGCGTCGCGGCAGGTGCCGTGAAATCCATCGCAGCCGGCGACCATGTCGCATTCGAGCGTTTCCGCCCTGCCCTCGTGCGTGAATTGAATCGTCGGACGATTGCCGTCCAGCCCGCCAATGTGCGTCGCCTCCGCCTCGAACAGAATCGTTCCGCCGCGGGACAGCGCCGCCGCAATCAAGTCCTTCACCACCTCCTGCTGGCCATAGACGGTGACAATCTTGCCAGGCGTAAGCACCGGCATGTCGATGTGGATGGTGCCGCCATGAAACCGGATATCGAGGCGCGGATCGGGCATGCCCTCGCGATGCAGCCTTTCGACGGCGCCGAGTTCGTCCATCAGATCGACGGTGCCCTGCTCCAGCACGCCTGCCCGCACGCGGCTCTCGACGTAGTCGCGGCTCTTCGATTCCAGTACGACGCAATCGATGCCGGCGCGCTGCAGCAGCAGCGACAAAAACAATCCAGCCGGTCCGGCACCGACGATGCCGACCTGCGTGCGCATCTGGCTATTGCTTCGGCTTGAGGAACGCGGTGAGCGCGCCCACCTCCGCCTGCTGGCCGTCGAAGTCGGCGGCCAGGCGCGTGTAGAAGTCGGCGAAGGCGTCGAACATCTCCTGCGCGGAAACATCCTCGCCGACGTAGTCCGAAATCTCCTCCATCTCGCCGACAAAGCGATAGGCCTTGGAATACATCGCCGGGATTTGGCGCTGCAGCCAGGACAGCAGCGCCGGCTGGCTGCGCTCCAGCTCGGCGCGAAGCCCCTCGGCGACACCCCCGCGCGCCGCCGAAAGCAGCATCATGGCGCCGAGCGCGGTGAAGCCCTTGGTGATGCCGGCGTAGGACATCTTCATCGCCGAAGCCGCACCGATCGGACCGTTCATAAGGTGGACGACGAGGCCGAATTCGGCGAGCGAGGCAAACCGCCCGGCGTCGGGACCGGAGGCATAGATGCCCGGGCCGTCGTAGCCCGCCTTCGGCGGTCCGCCGACGATGCCGGCATCGACGAACGGCGATCCCGCCCTGGTGATGACCTGACCGATCTCGATCTTGGTCGGCGGGCTCACCGCGTTGCAATCGACGTAGATCGGCTTGTGATTGCTCGGCCCGATCAGCGCCGCCATTCTTTCGGCCAGCGCCAGCGCATCGCTCGGCGGCAGGATCGACAGGAAATAGTCGGCACGCGCCAGTTCCTGGTCGGACACCGCGACCATGCCGGCCGCCTTCGCCCGCCTGGCGCTATCCTCGCTGCGGCCGGCCAGCGATGTCACCACGCGCAAGCCCCGCTCCGCCAGCCGCGCGCCGACGCCCGCTCCCATCGCGCCCTGCGCAACCACCGCTACTGTCGGATTCATGGCGTCATTCCCTTCACGTCGTTCCTCAAATCGTCTTGATCGCTATTATAGCGCCGGATCATACGGCCGGGGAATTCCGTGAACGAGAAGCCTGATTGCGACGTCGTCATCGTCGGCGGCGGGCCATGCGGCCTTGTGCTCGCCATCGAGCTCGGCCGCCGCAATGTTCCGGTCATCCTTCTGGAGAAAAAGACCTCGCCGGCGCGGTTCCCCGCAGCCAATGCTACCCAAGCCCGCACTATGGAGCATTACCGGCGGCTCGGCTTTGCCGAAAAAGTGCGCGCGCAGGGACTACCGCCGGACTATCCGACCGACATTGCCTATTTCGCGCGCTATTCGAAGCATGAGCTCGCCCGTTTCAGCCTGCCCTCGGCGCGGGCGGCGCGCGAGATCGTCCGGACGCTGTCCGGCTCCTGGAGCGCGGCCGAACTGCCGCACCGGGTGTCGCAGATGTTCGTCGAGGACGTGTTGCGGGCGGAAGCCGCGGCTTGCCCCTCGGTATCGATCCGCCCGGGCTGGCGGATGGCCGCGGTGCGCGATACCGGAACCGGCGTCGAGGTCGATGCCGAGCATGACGGCGGGCGCATCACGGTGCGGGCCGCCTACGCGATGGGCGCCGACGGCGGCTCGAGCCCGACGCGCAAGGCATTGGGCTATAGCTACGTCGGCGAAAGCGGCGTCGTGCGCGATTTCATGGGCGGGCGGATGTTCGCCATCCATTTCCGCAGTCCGGACCTTTATCGCGTCATCCCGCACCCGCGCGCCTGGATGTATTGGGCGGTGAACCGCGACCGCCGCGCCTTCATGGCCAGCGTCAACGGCCACGACGAGTTCAACTTTCACACCCAGCTCAGGCCGGGAGAGTCCGAGCAGATCTCGGATGCACAAGCCAAGGCGATGTTCGAGACGGCGCTCGCCGCTCCCCTCGACATCGAGATCATCGCGCGCTCGGCCTGGAACGCGGGCTACACGCTGGTGGCGGAGAAATTCCAGCGCGGCCGCATCTTCCTCGGTGGCGACGCGGCGCATTTGTTCACCCCGGCGGGCGGGCTTGGCTACAACACCGCGGTCGAGGACGCCGTCAATCTCGGATGGAAGCTTTCAGCCGTGCTCAAGGGCTGGGGCGGCCCGGCTCTGCTGGACACTTACGAAACCGAGCGGCAGGCGATCGCGCGCCGCAACACCGCCTACGCCCGCGGTTTTGCCGACTCGCTTGGACTGTTCGTGCCGCCGCCGGAGCTGGAGGAGGAAGGTCCCGCCGGCGAAGCGGCGCGGAAACTTACCGGCGACCACTTCAACCACCACGCCCGGTTCGAGTTCAATATTCCCGGCATCACGTTCGGCGGCCGCTACGACGGCTCGCCCATCGTTGTGCCGGACGGCACCGTCCCACCACCCGACGCGCCCAACACCTACCAGCCCGCCGCCTGCCCCGGCGGCCGCGCGCCGCACCTGTGGCTCGGCGACGGCCGCTCGCTCTATGACCTACTCGGCTTCGAGTTCACGCTGCTTCAGCTTGGCGCCAGGCCCGCCGACGCCGCGCCGTTCCGCGCCGCAGCGGCGGCGATGAACATGCCGCTCGCCACCGTGCTGGTCCCCAACGAAGAGGCTCGTGAACTCTACGGCGCCGAACTGGTGCTGATCCGGCCCGATCAGATCGTCGCCTGGCGCGGCAATTCGTCAGCCGACGCCGATGCCGTGCTGCGCCGCGCGGCCGGTCATGCCCGATAAGCCAATGAAATGACGAGATTTTAGATTCGCGCCGTGGCGGTATAGCGGCGCATCGCCGCCTCGTGCCGCTCGCGGATTATGCCGACCGCGACCTTAGCGTCGGCCAACGTCGCCGTCGGCCAGGTCCGATACTCCAGCTCGCCGGTTTCGTAGCTGCGCCCGCGCCGGAACGACAACCAGTTGCGAAGCCCGCGCGGTTTCAGGATATCGCAGAGCGACTCGGCGACGTTGCGCGTGCAGCCAAACGCGACCGGCTCGCGGGTCGAGGAACGGCACACCTCGTAGAGGCCGGGGCCCATGGGGGCCTGGATGTATTCCCCGTGATAATCGTCGGGGAAGGACTTCCAGCCGGTCCAGCGGTCGCTCATGACTCTCGCCTGGGAAGACAGCGCGACGGAGAATCGCGCTGTGCGAAGTGCGGTATTTAGATAAAACAACCGCGCACGGTTGCGCGCGGAAACTGAAAGCACAGTCACGCTATCCACAACTTGCGTATGTCACGCTGATGACGGGAGGTGCGCGATCGCAACGCGCGCGCCTTCTAATTCTTCTAAAAAGCACGGCCTCTAAAAAGCACGCCCCGGCAGCACCAGCACCTTCGGCTTCACCGGCAGCGTCGTCTTGGACACCACGACCGAAGGCGTGTCGCTCATCTCCACCTCGTAGGACTTCTCGCCCAGGACATCGAGGAAGCGTCGCAGCGTATAGGTGCTGAAATAGTGCATTGGGATCATCAGCGGCGCCTTCAGCGCCGCCAGCACCTCGGCCATGCCGTCGAGATCGAGCGTCACGCCGCCATCGACCGGCACCATGACCACGTCGAGGCGGCCGATCTCGTTAAGCTGCTGCTGGGTCAGGGTGTGGTGCAGGTGGCCCAGGTGGGCGATGCACAAATTGGCGATCTCGAAGATGAAGATCGAATTGCCGTGCCGCTCGGTTCCGCCGCTCATGTAGTTGCGGATATTGGTCGGGACGTTGCGGACGCGCACATCGGCAGCCTGCACGTCGTGCCGGGCGGGCTGGTCCGGGCTCGGGCCCCAGCCGCGCAGCACGTGCTTGATGCCCGGATCGGGATGGTCGGTGTAGTGGGTCGAATGCGCATGGTTCATGGTGACGATGTCGGGCAAGATGCGCGGCTTCACGTAGTCGTTGTAGTCGGTAGCGATTTTCATCCCCTGCGGGCTTTCCACCAGGAAGGTTGAATGCCCGGAGTAGGAGATGCGGACCTGGTCGCCCGCCAGCGCGGCAAGATTGAACGCGGCGGGAATCGCCCGCGGCTGCCGCTCGGCCACCATGCCGGGGCAGTTCTCCATCATTTCCGGTTTGGGCTGCCGCGGCGACGGCTGGGATTGAGCCGACCCGAAAGGCAGCGCGGCGAGCACCGCGATCGCGGCGAAAAGCGTCCGACCCAGGACCATGGTCAGTCCTCCATCCGCCCGGCAAAGCGCATGGAAATCTGACACGAATCGAGCGCCGGAGCCACAGCCGCAAGTGCGATGGGCGGCCGCCTCGCGGCGCTACCGAATTACCAGCGATAGATGAACGGACGCCGCGGCTCGAGCGACGCGGCGATGGTGCCGCTGGCCGTCACCACCACGATGCGGCCGCCGTTCTCGCGCCAGATCGCCTCGATCCTGCCGAGGCCCGGCACGTTCGATCCCGGGCCGACCTTGAACAGCGTGCCGTTGCGGCTCTCGACCACGGCGCGGCCATCGTAGAAATCGCGCAGCCGCCAGCCTTCGGCGACCGGCAGCTTGGCCTGCTCTTTCGGCGGGGTGACCGACCCGGTGACGTCGGGCGCGGGCGCCACAGTAGCCACCTGCTGGCGGCGTTCGAGACGGTCGATGCTGTCCTGGATCTTGGCGAGCTTGCCAGCGGGCTCGGCCTGCGCCTTCTCGGTGCGGTCGATGCGTTCGGCGAGCTTGCCGGTGGTGCGCTGGGAGCTGGCCTTGAGCGCGGCAAGCTCGGTGCCGAGTTGCGCGACGCTGTCGTGCAAGGCGCGGGTGGTGTCGGCCACCGCCGGCGAGGTGTCACGCATCAGGCCCGAGGTCGCCGCGGCGCCGGCGACCGCGCCGATTGCAACCGCGAATGCGATCGCGGCGCCGAGCGGTGCATACGTGGGAAGGTGCCAGCGGGCATTGCCTTCGGAAGCCTTGGCCTGCTCGTCCGGGGCGCTTTCGGGCAGCGACTGAAGGTCGATGATCGGGGAGTCTGCCTGGGC
Organism: uncultured Alphaproteobacteria bacterium; assembly: GCA_963842645.1. Lineage (GTDB taxonomy): Bacteria > Pseudomonadota > Alphaproteobacteria > Rhizobiales > Xanthobacteraceae > Z2-YC6860. The sequence goes on from CAWJGY010000007.1 coordinate 78,967, forward strand.
GGTCGCCTTCGGCCCTTCGATCAGCAGTGGGCTGTCATTGTGCGCGGCCATTGGCATCGGTCCCCGGTGGATGGATTTACCAACCGGTAACCTCGATTTGCTTACCAGGCCGTTAATTCGAGGCCGTTGCCGGGGCTAGACCGGCAGGCCGGCCTGCTTGGCGAGGTCCTTCAGCGGCACCTGCGGACGGGCGCCGATGTGCTGGATCACCTCGGCCGCCGCGAGCGCGCCGAGCGCAGCCGCGGTCTTGTGGTCGCGGCCGCGCGCCAGGCCAAGCAGGAAGCCCGCCGCGAACAGATCGCCCGCGCCGGTGGCGTCAACGAGCTTCTTGATCGGCGCCGCCGGCACCGCCACGGTGGTCTCCTTGCTGACAACGACGCAGCCCTTCTCGCTCCGCGTCACCACCGCGAGCTTGGCGTCACCCCGCAGCGCCTTCACCGCGGTGTCGAAATCGGCGGTTTCGTAGAGGCTCTTCAGCTCGCTCTCGTTGGCAAACACGAGATCGACCGTGCCTGTCTTGAGCAGGTCGAGGAATTCCGCCCGGTAACGGCCGACGCAGAACGCATCCGACAGGGTCAGCGCAACTTTGCGCCCGGCATCGTGCGCGATCTTGGCGGCCTTGCGGAACGCTTCCTTGGCGTGCGGCGGATCCCACAGATAGCCTTCGAGATAGATGATGCCGGACGCCGCGATCGTGTCGGCATCGACGTCGGCGGGATGCAGGTCCTGCGCGGCGCCGAGGAAGGTGTTCATGGTGCGCTCGCCGTCCGGCGTCACCATCACGTAGCAGCGCGCGGTCGAGGGGCCATCCTTCGCCGGCTTGGTGTCGAACGTAACGCCGGCCTTGCGGATGTCATGGGCGAAGGCGCGACCGAGCTCGTCGTCCTTGACCTTGCCGACGAACGCCGCACGCGCGCCGAAGCCGGCGACGCCGACGATGGTGTTGGCGGCCGAGCCGCCGGAAATCTCCACCGCCTTGCCCATCGCGCCGTAGATGGATTGCGCCCTCGCCTCGTCGATCAGCGCCATGCCGCCCTTGTGCATCTTCTGCTGCACGAGGAAATCGTCCTCGGCGCGGGCAATCACATCGACAATGGCGTTGCCGATGCCGAGAACGTCGAACTTAAGGTCGGGCATGAAAGGTCACTCGCTTCGTGAAAAGGCGCCGCACTATAGCGGCGCGACCCCGCGCGGCAAGAAAGCCACGCAGGTCCTTGTCCCCCGGCAAAGCCGAGGGGGTGAAGCGGCGATTTCGGGCTTCGGGCCGTGCTTCCGGGGACGGAAGGGCAGGCCCGGAGGCCGACTTTATCCTGCAGGCTTTCGCCCGCGTTCTCTATCCCTCGTCCAGCCATCGAAGACCCACGCAGTTGGGTCGGACAGCTGCCCGAGGCCTCCCGGGAGCCCGGCTGACGAAGCCGGACGTGCGGGCGCCGCACCCCGCTCCTCCGCCAATCAGCGTCACCGGTGCCTCACCGGTTAACGCCCTCGATTGAGCAGTGTGTAGGAATATAAGCATAATGGCATCAGTCCGGGGCCGCGCATTGACAATCGCACGACATTTCTATATTCGTTGAAATATGGAAACGTTTGATGCCGTTACTGCTCTCTCCGCCCTCGCACAGGAGCATCGCCTCGCCGTGTTTCGGTTGCTGGTCCAGGTGGGCCCCGAGGGCATCCCCGCTGGACAGGTGGCGGAGGCGCTCGATCTCGCGCCCAACACGCTGACGTTTCATTTCGACCGTCTGCGCGGCGCGGGCCTCGTCACAGTGCGCCGCGACGGACGCTCGATGATTTATGCGGCGCAGTTCGAAGCGATGAACGCGCTGTTGGGCTTCCTCACCGAGAACTGCTGCCAGGGGGCAGCAACGTGTGCGCCCGCCGGCTGCAAGCCCGCAAAATCCAAGCGCCAGAAAGTCACCGCCTGACAGGAACCAATCATGAAGCGGATGCACGTTCACGTTTCAGTGGAAGACATCGCCAAGGCCGTCGGATTCTATTCGGCGCTGTTCGCGGCCAAGCCTGCCGTCATGAAGCACGACTACGCCAAGTGGATGCTCGACGATCCGCGCGTCAATTTCGCCATCTCGACGCGAGGCCGCGAACCCGGGCTCGACCATCTTGGCATCCAGGCCGAAAGAGCCGACGAGTTGCAGGAAGTGTATGCGTGCCTTCGCCGAGCAGGCGGTGCAATCCTCGAACAGGGCAACACCACGTGCTGCTACGCCCAGTCAGAGAAATCGTGGATTACCGATCCCGCCGGAATTTCGTGGGAGACGTTCCACACCACTGGCGAGGCCACGCACTACGGCACCAGCATTCAGAAGGGCGCGCAGATCGCACATGCAAAAGCGTGCTGCGCGCCGAAGCCTGATTCACCGAAGCGCTGCAACGTCGACCTGCTGTTCGGCTTAAATCATGAGTGACCGGCCGTTCAACGCGCTTTTTCTTTGCACTGGCAATTCGGCGCGCTCGATCATCGCCGAAGCCATTCTCAACAAGCTCGGCGCGAACCGGTTCCGCGCCTATTCCGCCGGGAGCCAGCCGAAGGGCAACGTCAACCCGCACACTATCGCGCTGCTTGACGGCCTCGGTTACGACACGTCGGACTTCCGCTCCAAGTCGTGGAGCGAGTTCGCAAAGCCCGGCGCGCCGCCGCTCGATTTCGTGTTCACCGTCTGCGACAACGCCGCGGGTGAAACCTGCCCGGTGTGGCCGGGCCAGCCGATGACCGCGCATTGGGGCGTCCCCGATCCGGCGGAAGCGCAAGGCAACGCGGCCGAGGTCGCGCTCGCGTTCAAGGACGCATACCGCATGCTGCGTCAGCGCATCGCGGTGTTTACAGCGCTGCCGATTCGCAGCCTCGACCAACTCAGCCTGCAAGCGCGGTTGAAAGAGATCGGGCGGATGGACGGCGCAGCCGCGAAGGCGCGGAACCGACGTGACGCCACCACTCTCGCGACGCCTCGCCGCAGAGGCGCTCGGCGCAGCGTTGCTGCTCGCGACTGTCGTTGGATCGGGCATTATGGCGCAGCAGCTGTCGGGCGGAAACGGCGCGCTGACGCTGCTTGGCAACACCTTGCCGACCGGTGCGATCTTGGTGGTACTTATCTTGATCTTCGGGCCGTTGTCCGGCGCGCATTTCAATCCTGCAGTCAGCGCAAGCTTGGCATTGCGCCGCGAGCTGGCTTGGCCGGACGCCGCAGCCTACATCGTAGCGCAAATCGCGGGCGGCGCGATCGGTGTGTGGCTGGCGCACCTGATGTTCGAGCTGCCGCTTTGGCAATTCTCAACGACGGCACGCAGCGGCGCAGGCCAGTGGCTCGCTGAATTCATCGCAACAGGCGGACTGATGCTGACGATCTTCGGATGCGGCGCCCGTAAGCAGGAGCCGGCTTACGCGGTCGGCCTTTATATCACCGCCGCATATTGGTTCACGGCCTCGACCTCGTTCGCCAACCCGGCCGTGACAATCGCACGATCGCTGTCCGATACGTTTGCCGGAATAGCGCCGGGCGGTGTCGCAGCGTTCATCGTCGCACAAATCCTGGGAGCGTTGACGGCGGGCCTTCTCGCGCGGTGGCTTTGGCCGAAAATGTCGCCGCCGCTGCAAGTTTGAAGCAGCTTGGCGCACCGCCGGAGAGCCCGAACGAGCTGTGAGGTTAGACCCCTGACTCTCAAGCTCAGAAGGGTTTAGTGGTGCCTCAACCCTTTTCCGCCCTCGACCAACCCCAAGTCCCGAATGATGCATTAGCTGCCGTCACTCATCGGGGCGAGCTCGGCGCCTTTGAAATAATTCACGGCATGCGCCTAGGCCGACACGATGGCGTGTCCTAAGGTGACGACACATAAAGCGGCGGGACTTTCTGAGCGGTCTGGGCGTTGCGGTGGCGATGTTGCCGCATGCGGCGCGGGCTCAGCGGCCGATGCCGGTGATCGGCTTTCTCGATCCCACGTCGTCAGAAAATAATGCGATCTTTTTTCGTGCCTTCCGCGAGGGCCTGAAGGAAGCCGGCTACGTCGAAGGCAAGAACGTCGCGATCCTCTATCGTTCCGCCGAGAACCAGACCGACAGTTTACCCGCGCTGGCGGCCGATCTGGTTCGCCGGCGCGTTGAAGCCACGTTCTCGAACGGGGCACTCGCGGCCAAGGCGCGCTGCGCGCGCGTCAGCCCGTCGTCCATGGTCACGCCGTGCTTGCGGATCACATGGGCGATGATGGTGTCGCTGTCGCCGACCGGTTCGCCACCGTCGACGATGTAGGGAAGCTGGCCGCGCGGCGCCTTCGAGGCATCGAAGATGTGTTCGTGCTGGAACGGCGCGCCGGCGAGCTTCAGGAAGACAAACACCTTCAGGCCGTAGCCATTGTTGTCGGCAACGCCGAACAGCGGCGGATAGGAATAGAGGGTGATCATTCGGCCGGAGCCTAGAAGCGCGCCGGGCGCAGTCCGCCAAGCGGAATGTCTCGATTTCAGCGGCTGACGCCCTCGGCTAACCTTCCGAAGGTTTCCGCGCCAAGGAGCATGCCGATGCCTCCGCAAGCCACCGCCGCCGCGATCCTCGACGCCGCGATCCGCTCCCGCAAGGCCGTCCGGGCATTCCGGCCCGATCCGGTGCCGCGGCAACATCTGGTGGAAATTCTCGACGCGGCGCGCGCGGCGCCGAGCAACTACAACTCGCAGCCCTGGCATGTGTACGTGCTCACCGGGGAGGCCAAGCGCGCGCTCGGCGAGGCGATCCTGCGGGTGCACGACGCGCAGACCGCGCCGCCGTTCTCGCCGTTCCCGCAGCCCAACCCGCCGGAATGCGCGGCGCGGGTGGACGACTTCGGGTGGCGGCTATACTCCTCGCTCGGCATCGATCGCGCCGACACGGCGGCCCGCTGGCGCCAGACCGGGCGCAACTACCTGTTCTTCGGTGCGCCGATAGGCTTCATTGTCACGATCAAAGCGGCGATGACCAGGCATAGCTGGCTCGACTGTGGCGTGTTCGTACAGACGCTGATGCTCGCCGCGCAGGTGCGCGGGCTGGCGACATGTCCGCAGGTCTCGTTCGTGCGCTACCAGCCGATCGTCGCCGAGCAACTGGGACTTAGCCCCGACGAGCTGGTAACCTGCGGCGTGTCGTGCGGCTACGCCGACGAGCAGGCCGCGGTCAATCACATGAATATGCCGCGCGAGCCGGTGGATGGGTTCACGCGCTGGCTCGGGTTCGACGAGTAGCGTAGGGCGCGCCTTAAATCGGGCGATCCGAGCGCAGGAAATTTTCGCCGCCGCTGCGCGTTTGACGAAGCGTGGCGCAGGACCGGAGAGCCTGCACGAGCCTTGAGGTCAGGCCCCTAACGCTCAAGGGCAGAAGTGTCACGTGGTGCCGCAACCCTTTTCCGCCCTTGACCAGCCCCAAGTCCCGAATGATGCAATAGCTGCCGTCACTCATCAGTGCGAGCTCGGCATCTTTGAAATAATTCATCGCGTCAGAATGCACCGGCGCGTGATTCCGTCAATTCATGACGAGCGCTCATCAACATCTAGCAAGCGCTCAGTTCCAACGCGGCTGCAAAACAATCATCAGCACGATCAGCAACCCGCACAGAAATGCAGGCACCGCCAGAATCGCGAGCACGCCGATGGCGGCGCGGCGCTGCCCCTTGGCGCTCAACATCCAGCCGCCGACCAGGATCGCCGCGATGCCGCCGAGCAGCGCCAGCCATATCGCGATGTTGAACGACGACACCGAGCCGTCGCCGAGGCCTATGAAAAAGAAATAAAGCGCCACCAGCGCGGCCGCGGCGTCGATGGCCAGGAACAGGCGAAAGACGATCATGGATTGTCAGCGCTTGCCCAGCGTCTTCCACACGCCGTTCGCGGTGGCGACGACGCGCGTGCCGACCACAAGCTCGCCGGCCATGAACACGAGCGAGCGCGTGCGGCGCACGACCGTGCATTTGGCTTCGACGAACTCGCCGACCTGAACCGCGTCGATGAAATGCATGTCGAGTTGCACGGTCGCCTGCGGCTGGCGCTCGTTGGCGTACCAGCAGGTCATGCCCATCGAGCGGTCAGCGAAGGTCATCAGCATGCCGCCCTGCACGACGCCGCGGCGGTTGTGGTGCTTGTCCTCGGCCTTGAAGGCGTAGTGGTGGGTGTCGCCGGACACCTTGGTCCAGAACGGGCCGACCAGGCCGATGAAGCCCTCGTCGCGGTAAGGCTCCCAGCCCGCGGCGGCGGGGTCGAAGGGGGCGGGCGAAGCGGACTCTGTGCCGGACATCGGAGAACTCTCAGCAGGACCTGCCGTTGCCACGGCGCCATTGCCGGACTTGATCCGGCAATGGCAGCTTTTTGCGGAACGATGGACCCCCGGGTCAAGCCCGGGGTGACGCCGGTGGAATAGAGCGGCCCACCGCGCTTGCATCGCCCGGGCGGTTGTGGAATGTGGCCCGCAACCACTGGGATTTCGCGATGAATGCGCCACCCGTCCAGGCGTTCAAGGAAAAGGTGTTCTCCGGCGTGCAGCCGAGCGGAAACCTGCATCTCGGCAATTACCTCGGCGCCATCGTCAAATTCGTCGAGTTGCAGAAGACCCACGAGTGCCTCTATTGCGTGGTCGACCTGCACGCCATCACGGTCTGGCAGGACCCGGCAGAGCTGACCACGGCCATCCGCGATGTAACCGCGGCGTTCATCGCCAGCGGCATCAATCCGAAGAAGCACATCGTGTTCAACCAGAGCCAGGTGGCCGAGCACGCCGAGCTTGCGTGGATTTTCAACTGCGTGGCGCGGCTCGGTTGGCTCAACCGCATGACGCAGTTCAAGGAGAAGGCCGGCAAGGACCGCGAGAACGCCTCGGTCGGGCTCTACGCCTATCCGAACCTGATGGCGGCCGACATTCTGGTCTATCGCGCCACGCACGTGCCGGTCGGTGAGGACCAGAAGCAGCACCTGGAGCTCGCCCGCGACATCGCGCAGAAATTCAACAACGACTATTCCGCCTCGATCCGCGCGCGCGGCTTCGGCGACGCGTTCTTTCCGCAGCCCGAGCCGCTGATCCAGGGCCCGGCGACGCGGGTGATGTCGCTGCGCGACGGCTCGAAGAAAATGTCGAAGTCGGATCCCTCCGACCAGTCGCGCGTCAACCTGACCGACGATCCCGAAGCGATCGCGCTGAAGATCCGCCGCGCCAAGACCGATCCGGAGCCGCTGCCGCACGACGAGAAGGCGCTCGAGGCGCGGCCCGAAGCCGACAACCTCGTCGGCATCTACGCGGCGCTGGCCGAAACCACCAAGGCCAAGGTGCTCACCGAATTCGGCGGCGCGCAATTCTCGACGTTCAAGCCGGCGCTGTCCGACCTGCTGGTTGCCAAGCTTTCGCCGATCACCGCGGAGATGCGGCGGCTGAAGGACGATACCGCCTACATCGATCAGGTTTTGGCCGACGGCTCGGCGCGCGCACAGGCGCTCGCCGCCGAAACCATGAAAGCGGTCAAGGACATCGTCGGCTTCGTGCGGCGATAGAAATCGCCTTCTGCCGATCAAAAATCGGGCAAATATCGACCGTGCCCGCGCCTTGTGCCGCGGGCGAACGCCGTGGCACCATTGTGCGTTGTCTTGTGCGTTGTTTCGCGAGGCCAAACGAACATGTCGACGACGCGGCGCCGCCGAAGTTACGAGGCCGGTCACAAGCCGAAATGGCTGGTGGTGATCGACGATACCGCGGAATGCGACCGTGCGGTCTATTTCGCGGCGCGCCGCGCCGCGCGCGTCGGCGCCGGCGTGGTGATGCTGCGCGTTATCGAAACCCATGACCGTAACCAGCAATGGGCCGGCGTCGCCGACATCATGAAGGCGGAGGCACACGAGGAGGCCAACTCTGCGCTGGACAAATACGCCACCCGCGCCAACGGCATCGCCGGTGTCACCGCCGAGCGGGTGGTGCGCGAGGGCGGAACCGCCGACGAGATTTTGGCGCTGATCGAGGCCGATGAGGACATCGCCATCCTGGTGCTGGCGGCTGGCACCGGCAAGGAAGGACCGGGGCCGCTGGTCGCGGGCTTCGGCAGCAACGCCGGCGATTACCCGATTCCGGTCGCGATCGTGCCGGGGCATTTGACCGATGAAGAGCTCGACGCGCTGACGTAAAGACGGCTCGGCATGCCGGGCCTGATGACCTAACGACGCGGCTTACTCGATCACCTCGTCGGCGCGGCCGAGCATGGTCGCGGGCACGGTGATGCCGAGCGCCTTCGCGGTCTTGAGATTGATCACCATCTCGAACTTGGTCGCCGCTTGCACCGGCAATTCGCCGAGCTTGGCTCCTTTGAGGATGCGGTCGGACGTAGGCTGCGGCCTGGGCATACATCTCAGCCTGCAGAATCCCATACGACATCAGGCCGCCGCTCGCCGGATACATGCGCAGTTGATAGATCGATGGGAGGCCATGGCGCAGCGCGGCCCTCGGCAATAACCCCGCGGTGCCGCGTGCCGACCGCGCTGGGCAGAACGATCAACCCGCCGTTTGGCGTCCGTGCGAAGGCATCGATCGCCGCCGTGATCTCGGCGGGATTGCTCGCCGGCGCCGGCACCACTTCGACGCCCATAGGCTGCGCGGATCACGCCGACAGCGCGCTGATAGGCGTTCCAGGCGGGATGATCCGGGTTCTGCAACACGGCCACCCGCGTCATGGTGGGCACCACCTCCTTCAGCATCTCAAGCCATTTGCCGGCAAAGGAATGCTCGAAGATGGTGAAGCCGGTGATGTTGCCGCCCGGACGCGCGAGGCTGGCCACGAAGCCGTCGCGGACCGGATCGGTGACCATCGTGAACACGATGGGGTGGTCTTGGTCTCGCGATGCAGCTCTGCCAGAATCGGCGCGCCGGTTGTCACGACCACGTCCGCGCGCAACGCGTCAAATTCAAGGGCGGCCGCGCGTATCGCCGCCGCCTCGGTCGCCGCACCGATCCAGCGCTCCTCGATCTTCAAGTTGCGGCCGGGGACCTAGCCGAGTCTGCGCAGGGCGTCATGGAACGCCGCGCTGTGCTTTTGGCCTTCGGGATCCTCGGAGCCCGTGCCGCCCATCGAGAACACGACACGCCGGACCCGTCCGGATTGCTGCGCACGCGCTGCGACCAGGGGCGATACTGCATAGGCAACCGCCCCACCGGACCCCAAAATGAATTCAGGTCTCTTTATGTGCGACCCTCGTTATGTGCCGACACCCCGAAACGGGCGGCATTGGCACGGCGCCTGCCCGAGCAAAGCATACAAGCTCCGCGTGTGCCACTAAAGTCGCCGGTTGACCCCACCCGCCACAATCGCCACTTATCTGCTATACTGATCGAGCCGCGCGGGCCTTGAACCCGCCGGCGAAGGAGACGACCGATGTTTATCCAGACCGAAGCCACGCCCAATCCGGCGACCCTTAAGTTCCTGCCCGGCCAGACCGTGCTCGAAACCGGCACGCTCGACCTGCGCGATGCCGCGGACGCCACGAAGTCGCCGCTCGCCGAGCGGCTGTTCGCCATCAAGGGCATCAACGGCGTGTTCTTCGGCTCCGACTTCATCACCGTGACCAAGGCCGACGGCGAGTGGCCGCAACTCAAGCCCGCGATCCTCGGCGCCATCATGGAGCACTTCATGTCCGGCGCGCCGCTGCTGAAGGATGGCGGGACGGGTAATAACGACGACGACAACGAGTTCTTCGAGGCCGCCGACGAGGAAATCGTCACCACCATCAAGGACCTGATCGAAACCCGGGTGCGGCCGGCGGTCGCCAACGACGGCGGCGACATCACCTTCCGCGGCTTCAAGGAAGGCATCGTCTATCTGCACATGAAGGGCGCCTGCTCTGGCTGCCCGTCATCCACCGCCACGCTCCGCCACGGCATCCAGAACCTGCTCAAGCACTACGTGCCCGAGGTGGTCGAGGTCCGGCCGGTTTAGGCCTAGAGAAACGTTCTTTAGTTTCACCGACCTATCAACGTCATGCCCGGGCTTGTCCCGGGCATCCACGTCCTTGAAGCCGAGAAATCCGAAGTCAGGCGTGGATGGCGGGGACAAGCCCGGCCATGACGGTGCTAGAATCGCACCGCTTTGGACATCAGCAATGCGTGTGCTTGCGATTGATACCGCGCTTGAGGCCTGCGCCGCCGCCGTGCTTGACACCGAGCACGGCAAGGTGGCGAGCGAATCCGTCCCGATGGTGCGCGGCCACGCCGAAGCGCTGATGCCGCTGATCGCCCGCGTGATGGCGCAGGCCGATATGCCGTTTTCCGCATTGGACCGCATCGCGGTGACCACGGGACCGGGCAGCTTCACCGGGCTGCGCGTCGGGATTTCCGCGGCGCGCGGCATCGCGCTCGCCGCCTCCAAGCGCGCCATCGGCCTTACAACATTGGCCGCCTATGCCGCGCCCTACATCGCCCATGACGACAAGACCGCGGTCGCCGTCGCGATAGATGCGCGGCACCAGCATGTCTATCTGCAGGTGTTCGGGTCAGGCGGACGCACGCTGATCGCGCCGCGGATCGCCAGTGTGGCCGAGGCGGCGCGCGCGGCAGCCAACGGCCCGGTCAGGATCGTCGGCACCGGCGCCAACATGCTGGTGGCGGCCTGGCCATCGCGCGAACTGATGCCAACCTTGGTGGAAGAGCGCCGCGCGCCCGACATCGTCTGGGTCGGCCGGCTCGCGGCTGCCGCCGACGAAGACGTAGGCGATCCCAAACCGCTCTACCTGCGCGCGCCCGATGCGCAACCCCAGGATGCCGCAAGGCTGCCGCGGCGATGATCGGGATGATCACGCGCCTGTTCGGGCGCAGCGAGCCGGCGCTGTCGGAGGCAAGCCCGCGCGACGCTTGGGCCATGGCCACGCTGCACGCTGTCTCGTTCCGTCACGGCTGGAGCGACGGCGAGTTCGAGCGGATGCTCGGCGAACGCAACATCGTCGCGCATCGCGCAATCGCGGGACGCGCGCTGCACGGCTTCATCCTGTCGCGGCTCGTTGCAGGCGAAGCGGAAATCCTTTCGGTCGCTGTTGCCGCCGCGCGCCGCGGACGCGGGCTCGCACGCGCCTTGCTCAACCTGCATCTGCGCCGGCTCGCAGGCCTTGGCGCGCGGGCGGTGTTTCTCGAGGTGGACGAGGACAACGAGCCGGCGAGGCGGCTCTACCGGCGGGCCGGATTCCGCGAGGTTGGCCGGCGCCCGGGCTACTACCAGCAGGGCCGCGATCATGGCGCAACCGCGCTGGTTTTGCGCCGAGATCTGGTTTGAATTGCCGCGATGGACGGCCCTCACCCCTAAGTCTTATGATCGGGGATCAAGAGGAACTTAGTGACCACGCCCAAAACCAACATCGAGGCTCTTTGTACGTCAAAGGGCATGCGCATGACCGAGCAGCGCCGCGTCATCGCGCGCGTGCTGGCCGATTCCGACGACCATCCGGACGTGGAGGAGCTCTACCGGCGTTGCGCCGCCGTCGACAAGAACATCTCGATCTCGACGGTGTATCGGACCGTCAAGCTGTTCGAGGACGCCGGCATCATCGAGCGCCATGACTTCCGCGAAGGCCGCGCGCGCTACGAGCAGATTCCGGAATCGCACCACGATCATCTGATCAATCTGCGCACCGGCCAGGTGATAGAATTCCAGTCCGAGGATATCGAGAAACTCCAGGCCGAGGTGGCGCGCAAGCTCGGCTACAAGCTGGTCGATCACCGGCTCGAGCTTTACGCCGTGCCGCTCGACGACAAACCGAAGCGGTAGCATGAACGAGCCACTGAGGTTTCCCGCCGGCACCGCCTTCGGCTCGATCGGCCATCCGATCCGCCGCAAGGAGGACGGGCGGCTGCTCACCGGCAAGGGCCGCTTCACCGACGACTTTAGCCTCGACGGCGAAACGTTCGCGGCGATGGTGCGCTCGCCCTATCCGCATGCGCGCATCGTGCGGGTCGAGACAAGCGCCGCCAAGGCGATGCCGGGCGTGCTCGCCGTGCTGACCGGCGCGGACTGCCTGGCCGATGGAATAAAGCCGATCCCGCATACAGCGGTGCCGCAGACCAAATTCGACATGCAGCTCACCGCACCTGGCGGCGGAAACGTGTTCGTCGGACCTCACATGCTGTTGCCGGCCGACAAGGCCCGCCACGTCGGCGAAGCGGTGGCGATGGTGGTGGCCGAGAGCCGTGCGCAGGCGATGGACGCCGCCGAGGCGGTCGAAATCGAATACGAGGAACTGCCGTTCGTCATCCACTCCGAGGACGCGCTCAAGCCCGGCGCACCGGCGGTATGGGACGAGGTCCCCGATAACGTCCTGGTGGACACGCAGTTTGGCGACAAGGCGAAGACCGACCGCGCCTTTGCCGAGGCGGCGCATGTGGTCACGGCAAAATTCAACATCGCACGCGTCACCGGCGTGCCGATGGAGCTGCGCTCATGTCTGGCCAGCTTCGATGCGGAGAGCGGCAAGTACACGCTCTACGCCGGGTCAGGCGGCGCCGTGCGCCAGAAGGTCGAGCTCTGCAGCGTGCTCGGCCTCGCGCCCGACAAGCTGCGCGTTCTGTCCTACGACGTTGGCGGCAACTTCGGCACGCGCAACCGGCCATTCGTCGAGTTCGGCCTGGTGCTATGGGCCGCCGGCAAGCTGAAACGCCCGGTGAAATTCACCGCGACACGCTCGGAAGCGTTCCTCACCGACTACCAGGGCCGCGACCTGGTCACCACGGTCGAGGTGGCGTTCGACAAGAATGCCCGCATCCTCGCCATGCGCGCCGACAACATCAGCAACGCCGGCGCGCGCGCCGTGTCGCTGTCGCCGCTGTCGAAGGGCTCGGGCCTCATCACCGGCAACTACGACGTCCCTGCGGCGACGCTGCGCTCTCGCGCGGTGTTCACCACGACAATGCCGACCAACGCCTACCGCTCATCGGGCCGGCCGGAGGTCACCTTCGCGATCGAGCGGCTGATGGACAAGGCGGCCGACCAGCTCGGCATCGACCGTATCCGGCTGCGGCGCAAGAATTTCGTCAAACCAAAAGCAATGCCGTATCGCAACGCCGTCGGCATGCTCTACGACAGCGGCACCTACGAGGCCAACCTCGACCTCGCGCTCAAGATTGCCGACGCTGACGGTTTCAAGCAGCGCAAGCGCGAGGCAAAGAAACGCGGACAGCTCCTTGGGCTGGGGATCGCGCCCTACGTCGAGTCGTCGATCGGCTCGCCCCGAGAGCGCACCGAGATCACGGTGAAGCTCGACGGCGTGGTCGACGTGGTAATCGGCACGCAACCGAGCGGCCAGGGCCACGAGACGAGCTTCGCGCAGGTGCTGGCCGACCTGATCGGCGTGCCGCACGCCTGTATCAATATCATCATGGGCGACACCGACATCGTCAGCGTCGGCGGCGGCTCGCATTCCGGCCGCTCGATGCGCCACGCCGCCACGGTAATTTCGAAGGTCGTGCCGGAGCTGATCGAGAAGGGTCGCAAGATTGCGGCGCGCGTTCTGGACGCACCGATCGACAAGGTCGAGTTCAAGGACGGCCGGTTCTCATCGCCGACCAGCAACCGCACTTTCGATTTCCTCGAGCTCGCCAAGGAAGCGGCCCGCATCAATCTACCGAAGGACGACCTTGCCGTCGCGCTGACCAACGAGATGCACGAGCCGGTGTTCCCGAACGGCTGCGCGATCTGCGAGATCGAGATCGATCCGGACACCGGCCTGCCCACCATCACCCGCTACGCCGCGGTGGACGACGTCGGCCGCTGCATCAATCCGATGATCGTCCATGGCCAGACGCATGGCGGCATCGCGCAGGGCGTGGGGCAGGCGATGTGGGAGCTGTGCTACATCGACCTTTCCTCCGGGCAGCCGCTCACCGGATCGTTCATGGATTACGGCATGCCGCACGCGCACACCCTGCCGTCGTTCAAGACGCAGATCGTCGAGGTGCTGTCGCCGACCAATCCGCTCGGCATCAAGGCCGGCGGTGAAGGCGGCACCACGCCGGCACTGGCGGTGATCGTCAGCGGCATCGTCGATGCGCTGCGCGACTACGGCATCCGCGACATCCAGATGCCGGCGACGCCGTACACGATCTGGCAGGCGATCCGGAACGCGAAATCGAATATGGGCAAGACGTCCATGCCCGGCGGCCCGTAAGGCCGCCGCCATTCGTCCATGGATGCCGGGACCCCCATCAGCCAGAAACCTCTGACCCACCGCGAGACGATGCTCGTGGTGTCCGGCGTGCTGTTGCCGGTATTCCTGGGCTCGCTCGACACCTCGGTCCTGGCGAGCGCGTTGCCGACCATCGGCCGCGAATTCGGCGACGTGCACAACCTGCCTTGGCTGATTACCGCCTACCTCATCGCCAACACCTCCATCACCGCGCTGTACGGCAAGATCAGCGACGCCTATGGCCGCCGCGTCACGCTGCTGATTGCCATCTCGCTGTACATGCTGGGATCGCTGGTCTGCGCGCTCGCGCCCAACATGTTCGTGCTGATCCTGGGACGGGTGCTGCATGGCTTCGGCGGCGGCGGACTGACCTCAACCGGCATGGTGGTGCTGGGCGACATCGCCGCGCCCAGGGACCGCGGCAAGTACTACGGCTACTTCTCGGCCGTCTATACCACTGCCGGCGCCTGCGGACCGGCAATCGGCGGCGCGATCGCCGAATATCTGCACTGGTCGGTGATCTTCTGGATGAACATACCGCTCGGCTGCTCGCCGTCGTACTAACGCTCATCCTGCTGCGCCGCCTGCCGCGGCATGACCTGCCGCACAAGCTCGATTTTCTCGGCGCGGCGCTGATCATGGCGGCAAGCTCGTCGTTCATGCTGGCGCTCAGCATGGGCGGCGTGAACTATCCGTGGTTGTCGACGCCGATCCTGGCGCTGTTCGTGGCGGCGCTCGTGCTCGGCGTAGCCTTCATCGTGCGGCTGCGCACCGCGCCGGAGCCGCTCATCCCGCTGTCGATCCTGTCGAACCGCGAGGTGCGGCTGTCGATCGCCGCCAACGCGTTCGGCTGGGGCCCAATCGTTGGCCTTCACATCTTCCTGCCGATGTATCTGCAGAACATCGTCGGTATGGCGCCGACCACGGCGGGATTGAGCGTGCTGATGCTCGCGGTCGCGCTTAACGTCAGCGCCGGCATTACTGGAACGATCCTGCCTAGGCGCGAGCGCTACAAGACCATCCCAATACTCGGCATGACGCTGGCGATCGCGGCGGTGCTGACGCTGGCGTGGCGCGCCAAGAGCATGGCGATCCCGGAATTCGAGGTGCTGCTGCTCTTGATCGGGGCTGGCTTCGGCTGCTTGCCGCCGCTGTCGTCCACCACGCTGCAAAATAACGTTTCAATCCATACCTTCGGATCGGCGGTCGCCACCATGCAATTCTCGCGCAACCTGTGCGCGACCTTCCTGGTGTCAATGTTCGGCGCGATCGTACTGGCTGGCTCCGGCGCGGGAGCCGTGGGCCAGTATTCCGTCGAGGGGTTCGTTTATGTGTTCGTCGCGGTCGCCGCATGCTTTGCGGGGGCGCTGGTCGCGGTGATTCTGCTGGACGAGAAGCCCCTCGAAACCAAGCATACTTAGCCTCCGACAACCTCCGGTTTTGCGCTATCCTCCGCCAGCCGCCCGCAAAGAGACGAGACGCGCCGTTTCAATGGCGCCGCCCTCGGTCGGCACGGAGGAAATGTCATGGTTTCGATTTGCACATTTCTGCGTGTCCTGTTCGCCTGCGCGATGGCGTCGCTGGCCGCGCCGCAAGGCCACGCGCAATCGAAATATCCCGACCGTGCGGTCAAGGTCGTGATCGGCTTCACCGCCGGCGGCGGCACCGATGTCGCGGGCCGCGTGATCGCCCAGAAGCTTTCCGAAGCGATGGGCCAGAGCTTCGTGGTCGAGAACCGGCCCGGCGCGAGCGGGCTGATCGCGTCGGAGCAGGTCGCCAAGGCGCCGGCGGATGGCTACACAATCATGGTCGGCAGCCAGACCACGCTCGCGGTCGCGCCCGCGCTGTACAAGAAATTCCAGTTCGATGCGACCAAGGAACTGACCGGCATGGCGATGATCGGCATCTCGCCGCTGGTCGCGGTGGTCAACGCGAACTCGCCGATCCACTCGCTCAAGGACCTGATCGCCGAAGCCAAGAGCAAGAACGGCACGATGAACTTCGGCTCGGGCGGCGTCGGCACCACACCGCATATGGCCGGCGAGCTGCTCGCGTTCAATGCCGGCATCAAGATGGTTCATGTCGCCTATCGCGGCGAAGCGCCGGGCATCAACGATCTTCTGGGCGGACAAATTCCGTTCATGTTCTCCAACCTGTCGGTGGTGAAGGGCAACGTCGAGGCCGGCAAGCTCCGCGCGCTGGCCGTGACAAGCTTGAAGCGCGTGCCCTCGCTGCCGGACGTGCCCAGCATCGCCGAGACGTTCCCGGGCTTCGACGCCGCGACCTGGTTCGCGCTGGTCGCGCCGGCCGGCACTCCGCGCGATGCCGTGATGCGGATCAACGCCGAGACCAAGAAGATCGTCGCCACGGCGGATTTTCAGCAGCGGCTCGACGCGATCGGGATGTTTCCCGACCAGGACCGCAACCCGGACGAGATCAACGCCTACATCAAGGCCGAGATCGCCAAATGGGCGAAGGTCATTTCGGACGCGGGCGTGAAACCGGCGGATTAGGGCCCGTACAGCCCCAAATGCCCGCTTTCAGCAACCCAACAGGTCATAATTTCGCTGTGAGGTGTGCCCTTCAAGAGACACCATTAGTTCGCAGGTTTGGATACCCTGGGGGGGCCTTCGGTCTTTAGGACTGGCTTGTGGGCATCGGGTGTTTGGTCGTTTGCAATAAGAAAAACGTGCGCGGGACTGAACACCGATTTTGGGGACATAAAATCGGGAGCGATTAATGAAGAAGATGATTATTGCGGCAGCAGCCCTCACGGCGCTGGCCAGCACAGCTTTCGCAGCCGACCTGCCTGCCCGGGTGCCGGCCAGGGTTGACGCTCCTCTCGCACCCGTGAGGTCGTGGACTGGCTGCTATGTCGGTGCCGGCGGCGGTTACGGCGTGTGGAACCAGGATCACACCACCGTTACTTCGGGCACCCCGGTCCCCCCGGGATTCCGTGCGACGACCGGTGGTCGCGGATGGCTTGCGACGGCCCAGTTTGGTTGCGACTATCAGTTCGATCGGCAGTGGGTTGTCGGCCTGTTCGGGGACGGTAACTGGGGCGGCTTCAAGGGCGACTATCAGGACAATGCATTGCCGCTTTGGGGCCGCGAGAAGGAAAAGTGGGCATGGGCTGGAGGCGGACGTGTTGGTTTTCTGATCTACCCGCAGCTGCTCACCTTTGCCTCGGCTGGCTACACCCAAGCGCGTTTCGACCAGGTCAATCTGACCAACTCAGCTGGCGTTTTTTCCAACATCTTGCCGCAAAACACCTATAGTGGCTGGTTCCTTGGCACCGGTTACGAGTACCAGATCAGCTGGGCGCCGGGCCTCACATGGAAGACCGAGTATCGGTGGGCCGACTACGGCAACGAAAGCTTGCCGATTTTAACTACCACGGGTGCATCGACCGGCTACACCACCAACATCCACAAGTACGAGCAGACGCTTCGGAGCCAACTGAATTGGCGCTTCTGATCGCGCTAACGGCTCTTTTCTCAAGTTTCGATGTAGTGGAAGCCCCGTCGGAAACGCCGGGGCTTTTGCTTTTCGCAATGTCGCGTTTGGTCCAGAATTGCTGTCGTGGTGTCCGCCGGACCCGTTGGGCCGCTCCTCAGGATGAGGTCGGCGGAGGCAGCAGCGGCGAGGCCGATTCACGTTTCCTTTTTCGGTCGGAAACGGCTAAGACCATAGCGGCTGGCGGGCCCATAACGCCCGCGGCCCGATATATCAAGCGGCTGAAAATGTTAGGGAATTCGTCCGCGACGGCATGACCAAAAAGCTCTACGTCAAGTCCTACGGCTGCCAGATGAACGTCTACGATTCACATCGTATGGCGGACACGCTTGCCCCCGAGGGCTTCGTCGAGACCGCCACGCCGGACGACGCCGACCTGATCATCCTCAACACCTGCCACATCCGTGAGAAGGCGGCCGAGAAGGTCTATTCCGAGCTCGGCCGCATGCGCGTGCTCAAGCAGGAAGCCGCGCTGCAAGGACGCGACGTGAAAATCGCCGTCGCCGGCTGCGTCGCGCAAGCCGAGGGCGCCGAGATCATCCGCCGTGAGCGCGCGGTCGATCTCGTGGTCGGGCCGCAGAGCTACCACCGCCTGCCGGACATGCTGAAGCGCGCCGAGCAAGGCAAGGCAATCGACACCGAATTTCCGGTCGAGGACAAGTTCGCGCACCTCGCAGCGCCAAGCCATGCGGCGACGCGCAAGCGCGGCGTGTCGGCCTTCATCACCGTGCAGGAAGGCTGCGACAAGTTCTGCACGTTCTGCGTCGTGCCCTACACGCGCGGCGCCGAAGTGTCGCGTCCGGTCGCCAGGATCGTCGCCGAAGCCCAACGCCTGGCCGACGCCGGCGTCCGCGAGATCACGCTGCTCGGCCAGAACGTCAACGCTTATCACGGCGAGGACAGCGACGGCCACGCCGCCACGCTGGGGTGTTTGATGCACCGGCTCGCGGAAATTCCCGGCATCGCGCGGCTGCGCTACTTCACCAGTCACCCGCGCGACATGGATGACGATCTCATTGCCGCGCACCGCGACCTGCCGGCCCTGATGCCGCAACTGCATCTGCCGGTGCAGTCGGGCTCCGACCGTATCCTCGAGGCGATGAACCGCCACCACACCAGGGCGGACTACCTTCGCCTTATCGAGCGCCTGCGCCGCGCGCGACCCGATCTCGCCTTTTCGTCGGATTTCATTGTCGGCTTCCCCGGCGAAACCGAGGACGATTTCGCCGACACGCTGCGTCTGATGGCCGAGGTCGGTTATGCCAGTGCGTTCTCGTTCAAATACTCGCCGCGCCCAGGCACGCCCGCCGCCGACCTGGATCAAGTCCCGGAAGCCGCGCAGGACGAGCGGCTGCAACGTTTGCAAGACGACATCGAGCGCCAGCAGGCCGCGTTCATGAGCGCTTGCGTCGGCCAGACCTTCGACGTGCTGTTCGAGAAGCACGGCCGCCATCCGGGCCAGGTCGTCGGCCGCTCGCCGTATCTGCAGCCCGTGCCGGTCGTGGCGCCGGCATCCTTGATCGGAGAAATCGCCCCGGTGACCATCACCGAAGTCCGCACCAACAGCCTGATCGGCACGCTCGCGCAGGCCTCCAGGCAAGCCGTCCCGCTCGCGGAGGCAGTAGGAGCCTGATGCCGCTGCGCCCGCTCGGACCCGGCCAGGATCTGGTGCCTTCTGCCGAAGGCGGAGCGCCGACGCAGGTCGTGCTTGCCTTCGACGACAACCGTCATGCTTCGGTGCTGTTCGGCCAGTACGGCCAGAACCTGGCGCTGATCGAGCGCCGGCTTGGCGTCGTCGCCGAGCAGCGCGGCAATCACGTCACGCTCGAAGGCTCGCGCGATGGCGTCGAGCAGGCGCGCCGCGTACTGGAGAGCCTCTACGAGAACATCAAGCGCGGCCACGATCTTGCCTCCGGCGACGTCGAAGGCGCGATCCGGCTCGCCATAGCGCAGGGCTCGCTGTTCGATTTCGATCCGGCGACGACGCGGGCGGGCTTTGAGCAGATCAACCTGCGCAAGCGCCCGGTGCGCGCGCGCACCACCGCGCAGGACGCTTATATCCGCGCGTTGCGCCGTCATGCGCTGGTGTTCGGCACCGGTCCCGCCGGCACCGGCAAGACCTGGCTCGCGGTCGCGCATGCGGTGTCGCTGTTCGAGCGCAAGGAGGTCGATCGCATCATTCTGTCGCGGCCTGCGGTCGAGGCAGGCGAGCGACTCGGCTTCCTGCCCGGCGATCTGCGCGAGAAGGTCGATCCGTATCTGCGGCCGATCTACGACGCCCTGCACGATCTGATGGATGCCCGCATCGTCGAGCGCGCCATGCAGACCAACGAAATCGAGATTGCGCCGCTCGCGTTCATGCGCGGCCGCACGCTGTCGAATGCCGTCGTCATCCTCGACGAGGCGCAGAACACCACCGCGATGCAGATGAAGATGTTCCTGACGCGGCTCGGCGAGAACAGCCGCATGATCGTCACCGGTGATCCAAGCCAGGTCGACCTGCCGCCCGGCCAGGTGTCGGGCCTCGCCGAGGCGACGCGGCTTTTGGATGGCGTCGACGGCATCGGCCATTCGGTGTTCACCGCCGAGGACGTCGTCCGCCACGAGCTGGTGGCGCGGATCGTGGCGGCCTACGACGAGGCCGATGCGTCCCGCCGGCGTGGGACGAAGGACGGGGCCAAAGACGGGACAAAGGATTGAGCCGAGCCCCCGCCCCAGCCCGGCCGCGAACACGCGGACGGGAGAAGGACGTACAAATCGACGTCATTGTCCGCTCGGCGCGATGGCGCAAGCGGCCGACCGCTCAAACCACGGTCAAACGGGCCGTTTTAGCCGCCGCCGAAGCCGTCTCAACGCCACCCACCGAGCTTGCTATCGTGCTCAGCGATAATTCGGCGGTCCAGGCGCTCAACCGCGATTGGCGCGGCAAAAATGCACCAACCAACGTGCTGTCATTCCCGGCTGCGGCCCCGGGCAAAGCGCGAGCCGCGTCCCCATATATCGGCGACATCGTCATCGCCTATCGGACAGTCGAACGGGAGGCGGTTGCCGAGGGCAAGCCATTCAACCACCATCTCGCGCATCTTACCGTCCATGGATTTCTGCACCTGCTCGGTTATGACCACGAGAATGACCGCGACGCGAAAAAAATGGAGCTGCTGGAGCGCAAGATCCTCAAGCGCCTGGCCATCCCCGATCCTTACGCGCCAACCCGATAAGCACCATGCCTAATTCCGACGCGCCCAGCCGCCTGGCTGAGCCGGCAGGCAGCCAGAACGAACAGCGCAACCTTCCGGTGCCGGTCGGCCGTCTCGCCGACGTCGAGAGCGATGGTTTCTTCGCGCGGCTGGCCCGCGCGCTGTTCGGCTGGAAGAACGGACCGACGCGCGCCGACATCGAGGTTGTGCTCGAAGCCGCCGGCCCCGGCGAAGCCGGCGTCTCGCCGGAAGAGCGCACCATGATCCGCAACATCCTGGCGCTGCGCGGGCGCCGGATCGAGGACGTCATGGTGCCGCGCGGCGACATCATCGCCGTGCAGCAGGACATCTCGCTGGGTGAACTGGTGAAGGTGTTCGAGAAGGCAGCCCACTCGCGGCTGGTCGCCTACAACGACACGCTGGACGACCCGATCGGCATGGTCCACATCCGCGACCTAATCGCATTCATGACCGCCAAGGCCACGGTGGACCCCGACAAGCCATCGCGGCGCAAGAAGCAGCGCGCCGCCGGCCTCGATCTCGGCGCGATCGATCTGGCGATGCAGCTTTCGTCGACCGGGATCCTGCGCGAGATGCTGTTCGTGCCGCCGTCGATGCCGGCGCTCGACCTGCTCGAGAAGATGCAGGCCACGCGCATCCACCTGGCGCTGGTGGTCGACGAATACGGCGGCACCGATGGCCTCGTTTCGATGGAGGATATCGTCGAGCAGATCGTCGGCGATATCGCCGACGAGCACGACGAGGACGAATTGCCCGCCGTGGTACGGCAGCTTGATGGTTCGTTCGTCGCCGATGCGCGAGCGAGCCTCGACGACGTCACCGCGGCGGTCGGCGTCGCATTCGATGTCGGCGATGCGGCCGAGGCGGTCGATACGCTGGGCGGCTATCTGATGACTCAGGTCGGCAGGCTGCCGCTGCGCGGCGAATTGGTGGCCGGCCCGGCCGGCTTCGAGATCGAGGTGCTGGATTCCGATCCGCGCCGCATCAAGAAGGTCCGCATTCATCGCAGCAAGAATCGGCCGATCGAGCGCGACCGCGACGGCCGCCGCCGCTACAGCGCGCCCGATGCGACAGCGAGCCCGGCGATCGCGCCGCCGCCAACCACCGAAGACGCCGCCAAGACACCCACCGATTCCAACGCGCCGCAAAAATCGTGACCGCTGCCTTCATGCAAACTCCGCCACCTCTTTTCCCTCCCCTGCCTGGGGCGAGGTAGAGGATGGAGAACGTCACGCGCCTCGCGCACTGGATCGTGCTGAGCTGGGGATGGCGGCGGGCGCTGGTGGCGTTCACGGCGGGCGCGCTGTCGGTGCTGGCGATGGCGCCGTTCGATGCATGGCCGGTGTTGTTCTTCACATTCCCGGTTCTGGTATGGCTGGTCGATGGCGCAGCCGCCGGCCGCTTCGGCGGCCTGCCGAGCGCGGCGATCGCCGGCTGGTGGTTCGGCTTCGGCTATTTCCTCGCGGGATTGTATTGGGTCGGCTACGCCTTCCTGGTCGACGCCAAGACCTTCGGCTGGCTGCTGCCGTTCGCGGTCATCGCGCTGCCGGCGGGCATGGCCTGTTACACGGGCCTCGGCCTCGCGCTGGCTCGCATGTTGTGGACGCGCGGGCCGACGCGGCTGATCGCGCTCGCGGTCGCGCTCACCGCGGCGGAATGGCTGCGCGGCCATCTGTTCAGCGGATTTCCCTGGAATGTCTACGGCTACGCGCTCACCGGACCGCTGGTGCTCGCGCAAGGCGCGGCGCTGATCGGCATCTGGGGCCTCACCTTCATCGCGGTCGCGATGTTCTCGAGCCCGGCGGTGCTGACCGACGATCGCACCGATACGCGGCGCCCCTGGGTGCCGATTGCCTTCGGCGCGATCCTGCTGACGGCCCTTGCTGGATGCGGCGCGATGCGGCTATCGCGCACGCCGACCGCCTTCGTCGACGGCGTGCGGCTGCGAATCATGCAGCCCAATCTTCAGCAAGACCAGAAATTCAACTACGGCGCGAAGCAAACGGTGATGAGCCAGTATCTGGAGTTGTCGGACCGCTCGAGCGGGCCGCAGTCGGCCGGCGTTCGCGACGCCACTCACCTGATCTGGCCGGAATCGGCGTTTCCATTCCTGCTGACGCGCGAGCCCGACGCGCTGGCGCAGATTGCGGCGCTGCTGCCGGAAGGCACGGTGCTGATCACCGGCGCGGTGCGCGCGACCGAACTGCCGCAGGGCCAGAAGATCGAGCGCGCCTACAATTCCGTCTATGTGATCGATCACGACGGCTCGATCCTGTCGGTGTACGACAAGATTCATCTCGTGCCGTTCGGCGAATACCTGCCGTTCCAGAATTTTCTCGAAAAGCTCGGACTGATGCAGCTCACCAAGCTGCCGGGCGGATTCGTCGCCGGCGAGCGGCGCCGCGCGATGGAGGTGCCGCGCGCCCCGCGCATGTTGCCGTTCCTTTGCTACGAGATCATCTTTCCCGACGAAGCTGTGCCGGCCGGCGAACGGCCGGGCTGGCTTCTCAATCTCACCAACGATGGCTGGTTCGGCGTGAGCACAGGTCCTTACCAGCATTTGCAACAGTCGCGTGTGCGTACGATCGAACACGGACTTCCGCTGGTGCGCGCGGCCAACACTGGAATCTCGGCGGTGATCGATCCGCTTGGCCGCGTCATCAAGTCGCTGCCGCTTGGCGCGGAGGGCGTGCTGGATTCATCGCTGCCGCGCCGGATCGATCCGCCGCTCTATGCACGCACGGGCGACAGTGGCATTGCGCTGGTAATCGGTGCTGCCTTGATAATGATCGTTCGCCGACGAATAAGGCGCGGCTGAAATTCATTATTACGAGATTGTGAGTGGCGCGCCATGCGCGCAGTGCAATCACGCTATGCCCCAGCAAATGCAGCGGATTTTAAAAATCGCGCTATGCGTTGCGCTCGCAACGAAGTTGCCAGTTACCGCTCAACATGAGACAGGTTGCTGCAAATAAAACTAATTTCATATGCAAATTTCACCATCTCTTGATTGTGGCAACGAGTCCCAACAATTCGCGGATTGCACACGGGTTGGAACTGTGAGCAATAACGGAACGGGCGAGCAACGGAAAGGCCAAGGAGCTGGATACAATCATGATGGCGAAGAAGGCGCCCAATCCTACGGACAAGCACGTGGGCGCACGAGTGCGTATGCGTCGCATGATGCTCAGCATGAGTCAGGAAAAGCTCGGTGACGCGCTCGACCTGACATTCCAGCAAGTGCAAAAATACGAGAAGGGCGCGAACCGAATCGGCGCGAGCCGTCTGCAGCAGATCGCGCACATCCTGCAGGTGCCGGTGTCGTTCTTCTTCGACGGCGCGCCCAACGCACCCGGCCAGGCGCATGACGGATTTTCCGAAGCGCCCTCGCCGGCCTATGTCTCCGATTTTCTGGCAACCTCCGATGGCCTGGCGCTGACCAAGGCGTTCATGGGCATCAAGGACGCGAAATTGCGCCGCCGGATCGTCGATCTGGTCGAGCAGATCGCAGGCAGCGACAAGGATTAAGGCGCCGGCAGGCGGCCCGCCTGCCACCGGAGCGTTTGCCCACGGCCGCCCACATCTTGACCGCGCGGCAGGACACTGCAAAAACCACGCAGCTTTGTCCGGCGCGGCCTTAAACCCGCCCTTTTCAGGAGTGTGCCACGGTGTCTCGCGCCAACTTCCTTTTCACGAGTGAATCCGTATCCGAAGGTCATCCGGACAAGGTGTCCGACCAGATTTCCGACGCCATTCTCGATGCCTTCATCGAGAAGGACATCAAGCTCGGCATCGCCGACGACAGCCAGATCAACACGCGGCTCGGCTGCGAGACACTCTGCACCACCAACAAGATCGTGGTGGCCGGCGAAGGCCGCGGCCAGCTGTTCAAGACCATCCACGGCGTGTCAGTGGTCGATCGCGAGCTGATCACCGAGATCGCCCGCGGTGTGGTCAAGGATATCGGCTACGACCAGAACGGCTTCTCCTATCACGGCGCCGACGTCGAGGTGCTGCTGCACGGCCAGTCGCCCGACATCGCCATGGGCGTCAACGCCAAGAAGAAGAAAGGCAAGCGAAGAGGAAGGCGCCGGCGACCAGGGCATGATGTTCGGTTACGCCTGCACCGAGAGCGAAGTGTACGAGAAGGGCTCCTACATGCCGGCGCCGATCTACTTCGCACACAAGATCCTGAAGGTGCTTTCTGAGAAGCGCCGCGCCGGCCAGCTTTTCGATCTGCAGCCGGACGCCAAGAGCCAGGTCACGGTGCAATACGTCAACGGCAAGCCGACCGGCTGCACCAAGGTCGTGGTCTCGACGCAGCACAACGAGAAAAGCCGCAACAACAAGAAATACACGCCCGGCCTGGTCAAGGAGATGATCAGCGACCGCGATCGAGTCGGCGCTGCCGAAAGGCTGGATGCCGAAGAAGTCGTCTGACTTCCTGGTCAACCCGACCGGCAACTTCGTGGTCGGCGGACCGGACGGCGACTGCGGCCTGACCGGACGCAAGATCATCGTCGACACCTACGGCGGCTATGCGCCGCACGGCGGCGGCGCGTTCTCCGGCAAGGACCCGACCAAGGTCGACCGGTCGGCGGCTTACGCGGCGCGCTATCTCGCCAAGAACGTCGTGGCCGCAGGCCTCGCGACCCAGTGCACGATCCAGATCGCCTACGCGATCGGCGTCGCCGATCCGATGTCGGTGCTGGTCGACACCCACGGCACCAGCAATATCGACGAGCGCAAGCTCGCCAAGGTGCTGCCGGAGATTTTCCGGCTGACGCCGACCAACATCCGCCGCTCGCTCAAGCTGAACCGACCGATCTACCGCCGCACCGCCGCCTACGGTCACTTCGGCCGTGCGCCGGAGAAGGACGGCGGCTTCTCCTGGGAGCAGACCAATCTGGTCGGCCAGCTCAAGAGCGCGTTCCGGTAGGACGCATTATCCGACTGTGCTACGCGATGCCCGGCCTTGTGCCGGGCATCGTCGTTTTTGATAGTGGCGCATGAGCGAAGAGCACAAACGAACCGGTGCCTTCTTCGGCCGGCGCAAAGGCCACCCGCTGCGGCCGCGCCAGGCCGCGCTGCTCGACACGCTCTTGCCGCGACTCGCGCATCGATCTGTCCGCCCCGGCACCGTCCGATTTGCGTTCGCTGTTCAAGAATGTCGATGACGTTCGCCTCGAAAGCGGCTTCGGCGGCGGCGAACACCTGATCGCCGAAGCTGAGCGGCATCCGCGTTGCGGCTTCATCGGCATCGAGCCGTTCGTCAACGGCATGGCCAAGGCGCTGGCGGCGATCGACGAGCGCAAGCTCGAAAACATCCGCCTGCATCACGGCGACGCGACCGACATGCTGGCCTGGCTACCGGCTGCGAGCCTGTTGCGCTTCGACCTGCTCTATCCCGATCCGTGGCCGAAGCGGCGGCACTGGAAGCGGCGCTTCGTGCAGGACCGCAGCGTCGCCGCGATCGCGCGGATCGTGCGGCCGGGCGGCGAATTCCGCTTCGCCAGCGACATCGCCGATTACGTCGCATGGACGCTGATGCGGCTGATGCGCTCGCCCGATTTCAACTGGACCGCCGAGCAGGCCGAGCGACTGGCGACTGGCCGTGGCCGGGCTTTTCCGGCACGCGCTATGAGGCCAAGGCCAAGCGCGAAGGCCGCGTGCCCTGCTATTTGATTTTTCGGAGACGATAAACGTCATTCACAACGTCTCAACGTCATGGCCGGGCTTGTCCGGGCATGACGAACATTGATTTCTCGTGCTGTGAAAAGGCCTAGCCCGCGGCGCCGTCGGGCTGGCGCACCTGCCAGAACCGCACCACGCGTTGCGCGGTCGAGGGCGACAGCCTCTCGAAGTTGGCAAAGGCCGCATCGAGCGCCGGGGTCGACGTGCCTTTGGCGCTCGGCCGCGACATGATGATCGCCCGCGCGGTGATCCAGCCGAATCCGGCCGCCTTGCAGAGGATCAGGATCGGGTCGGGCCGATCGCCCGCCATCAGCCGGTCCGCCGTCTCGATCGGCACGCCGCAGAGCAACGACAGCGCGGCCACCGTCTCCTCGAATTTTTTGTCCTTGGCGAATTCGGCGAGCTCGGGTTCGCCGAGGCTGCCAGTCTGATGCAGCGCCACGACTGTGCGCAGCGCGGCGGCGTAGTCGCGCGCCGGCGCGGTGTCCTCGAATTCCTTGGACACCTTTTCGAGAACGCGCTGAATCTCGCTTCGAGTTTCCGGCTTGGCGGCCTGCAGCAGGCGCTGCTGCACCACCGCGGTCGCGCGCACCAGCAGATCGCGGAACAGGTGCGCCGGGATGTCCGGCCGCTGCCCGACCTTTTCGGCCAGTTCGCCGTCACCTTCCGCGCGCTTGACCAGCGCGGAGAAGCCACCCTCCGACAGCTTGGCGGATTGATTGTCGGCGACGTTGCGCATCACTTCGGTGTCGCCGCGGCGCACCAGTACGTCGGTGACGGCCTCGCCGATGCCTTCGCGGCCGGCGATGACGGCCAGATGAGCCTGACCTTTGGTCTTGGCCAATTCGACCAGCTCGGTTTCCTTCAACCGGTGCGACTGCGTGAGCACCGGCCCGGCCACCGCTGATATCGTCGTCGTTCGCGAGCTGGCGCATCAGTTCGATCGGCGCGTTCGCGAGCGGCGCCAGCGTCTGCGCCATTTCGGCGCGCGCCTTGGTCTCGATCTCGATGATCAGGCGACACAGGACGTCGTCGAACAGACCGATATGATCTTCGTTGAAGTGCGGTGCGCCGTCGATGAACAGATTGGCGATGCGCTTGACGGTCGCCGCGCGCTTGTCCTGCGAGCCGTGCTGGATGACGTCTTCAAGCTCGGGAATCAGTGACGCGGACGCAGACATTCGAAATTTCCTGCCGGCCAACCACAGCCGGCCACACTGAACGCAAAGTTAAATGGGCTTCGTGAACGAACCGTTAGCCAAACCTTGCCCTTGCGCGGAGGTGGCAAATCGCTATATTCCGCACGTCCTTACAGACCGTCTGTATGGATCCTCATAAGTCCGAATCGGCTTTTGAGAGTGGGCCCCCCGGGACCCGCTCTTTTTTGTTACCCGAGAGCTCCCCGAGGCCAAAACGGCAGCAGAAACAACAGGTTACCAGAAACCCAAGAGCACTATAGAGATCAAGAGCAAGCCTCCAGACGCGAATGAACGCAGCACTGTCGAAACCGCATCGGGCGCCGATCCGCGCCTCATCGTCGAACCGGGTCTGAGCGCCCGGGTCGCGGCGATCGTCGAGCCCGTGCTCGAAGGCCTCGGCTATCGGCTGGTGCGCGTGCGCGTCTCCGGCTCGGACGGCTGCACCGTGCAGGTGATGGCCGAGCGGCCCGACGGCACGATGACGATCGACGACTGCGAGGTCGTGTTCGCGCGCGCTGTCGCCGGTGCTCGACGTCGCCGATCCGGTGGACCGCGCCTACCGGCTGGAGATGTCCTCGCCCGGCATCGACCGGCCGCTGGTGCGCCAATCGGACTTCGATCGCTACGCCGACAATTTCGTGAAGATCGAAATGGCGGTGGCCGTCGAGGGCCGCAAGCGCTTTCGCGGGCAGTTGCTCGGCGCCGAAGGCAACATGGCCCGCATCCGCCGCGACGACGCTCCCGCGGGCGAGACCGCCGACATCATGCTGCCGATCGAGGAGATGGCCGAGGCCAAGCTCGTCCTGACCGACGCGCTGATCGCCGAATCGCTCCGGCGCGGCAAGCAGGCCGAGCTGCAGCGGCAGAATACGGCGCTCAACGACAATCAACCGGCGGCGGAGAATTCCGCCGCTTCATCCCAACACCAGAACCCGTTTCCGCGCGAGTCCGGTCAGATCCGGCACCGCGCCCAGCACGAAGGAGAATGAGCGATGGCTGTCAGCGCCAACAGGCTCGAGCTGTTGCAGATCGCGGACGCGGTCGCCCGTGAGAAGTCGATCGACCGCACGATCGTGATCACGGCGATGGAGGATGCGATCGCCAAGGCGGCGCGGTCGCGCTACGGCGCCGAGACCGACGTCCACGCCGAGATCAATGCCAAGACCGGCGAGCTGCGGCTGTCGCGCCACATGCTGGTGGTCGAGACCGTCGAGAACTCGTCCAACCAGATCAGCCTCGACGACGCGCAAGAAGCGCAATCCGGCGGCGCAGGTCGGCGACACCATCGCCGATACGCTGCCGCCGCTCGAATACGGCCGCATCGCCGCGCAATCCGCCAAGCAGGTGATCGTGCAGAAGGTGCGCGAGGCCGAGCGCGACCGGCAGTACATCGAATACAAGGATCGCATCGGCGACATCGTCAACGGCATCGTCAAGCGCGTCGAATACGGCAACGTGGTCGTCGACCTCGGCCGCGGCGAGGCGATCGTCCGCCGCGACGAGATGCTGCCGCGCGAGACGCTGCGCAACGGCGACCGCGTCCGCGCCTATATCTACGACGTGCGGCGCGAGCCGCGCGGTCCGCAGATTTTCCTGTCGCGCACGCATCCGCAGTTCATGGCCAAGCTGTTCGCCCAGGAGGTGCCGGAAATCTATGACGGCATCGTCGAGGTGAAGGCGGTCGCCCGCGATCCGGGCTCGCGCGCCAAGATCGCGGTGATCTCGCGCGATTCCTCGGTCGATCCGGTCGGCGCCTGCGTCGGCATGCGCGGCTCGCGCGTGCAGGCGGTGGTGAACGAACTGCAGGGCGAGAAGATCGACATCATCCCGTGGTCGCAGGATATCGCGACCTTCGTCGTCAACGCGCTGGCGCCCGCCGAAGTCGCCAAGGTGGTGCTCGACGAGGATCGCGAGCGCATCGAGGTCGTGGTGCCGGACGCGCAGCTTTCGCTCGCGATCGGCCGGCGCGGCCAGAACGTGCGACTCGCGTCGCAGCTCACCGGCTGGGACATCGACATCCTCACCGAGCAGGAGGAGTCCGAGCGCCGCCAGGCCGAGTTCCAGAACCGCACCAAGATGTTCATGGAAGCGCTCGATGTCGACGAGGTGGTCGGGCAGTTGCTCGCCTCCGAAGGCTTCGGCTCGGTCGAGGAGCTCGCGCGTGGTGGACGAGAAGGAGCTCGCCGCGATCGAGGGCTTCGACGAGGACACCGCGCGCGAACTGCAGACCCGCGCCAAGGAATATCTCGGCAAGATCGAAGGCGAGCTCGACGCCAAGCGCAAGGAGCTCGGCGTCGAGGACGCGGTCAAGGACGTGCCCGGCGTCACCACGGCGATGCT
The DNA here is from genome assembly GCA_963842645.1 of uncultured Alphaproteobacteria bacterium. Lineage (GTDB taxonomy): Bacteria > Pseudomonadota > Alphaproteobacteria > Rhizobiales > Xanthobacteraceae > Z2-YC6860. The sequence continues at coordinate 109,095 of CAWJGY010000007.1, forward strand.
GGTCAAGTTCGGCGAGAACGGCATCAAGACGGTCGAGGATCTGGCCGGCTGCGCCACCGACGATCTGGTCGGCTGGACCGAGCGCAAGGACGGCGAGAGCAAGCGCGAGCCCGGCATCCTCGACGGCTACGAAATCTCGCGCGAGGACGCCGAGGCGATGATCATGCAGGCCCGTCTCAAGGCCGGCTGGATCACCGAAGCCGATCTCGCGGCGCCGCCCGCGGCGGAAGCCGCGCCGGCCGAAACCGAAGCACACCGCCGGCGCTAAAGGACACCGACGCACCGATGCTGGCACGCACGCCCAACGACGAGCTCGACGCCGGACCGCGCAAAGGCGGTCCCGGCACCGAGCGACTGTGCGCCGTCACCCGCGCGGTGAAGCCGGTCGACGAGCTGATCCGCTTCGTGGTCGGGCCGGACGGCGTGGTGCCCGATCTCAAGCGCAAGCTGCCGGGCCGCGGACTGTGGGTCACGGCCGAGAAGGCGACGCTCAAGGATGCCATCGCGCGCAACGTCTTCGCGCGCGGCTTCAAGCGCGAGGTCCGCGTCACGCCGGAGCTGGTGGAGCAGACCGAGCGCCTGCTGGTGCGCTCCGCGCTCGATGCACTGGCCATCGCGGGGAAAGCCGGACTGGTCGCGGCCGGTTTCGCCAAGGCCGAGGCGGCGATCGCCCGCGACACCATCGTCGGCCTGATTGCATGCGTCCGATGCCGGCGCCGACGGCGTTGCCAAGCTCGCAGGCGCGCTCCGGCGGCGCGACGACGCCGAGACCTTGCGGTCATCAAGGCTTTCACGACGGCCCAATTGGATTTGGCATTGGGCCGGTCAAATGTGGTACATGCAGCCCTGCTTGCCGGGCCTGCCAAATGACACGTTTCTGGCGCGTTTTGCGCGCCTGGAGCGCTTTCGGACCGGCGAAACGGCGGCCAAGGCGGCTCTGGCCGCGAACGGAACTGACAGGATTCGAGAACTGAATGTCTGAGACCAAGACCCCTGACGGCAAGACGCTGAGCGTCGGAAAATCGACGCTGTCGCTCAAGCCGCGCACCGAGACCGGCGTGGTGCGCCAGAGCTTCAGCCATGGCCGCAGCAAGCAGGTGGTCGTCGAGGTCAAGAAGCGCCGCATCCTCGGCGCCGACGGCAAGCCCGAGGCCGCGGCGCCTGCTCCCGCAGCCCCGGCGGCTCCGTCGCCAAGCGCGCGCGCCGCGCCCAGCCGCCAAGCCGGCGGCGCCAGCCGCCGCCGCCGCGCCCGCCCCGGCTGCGCCGGCGCCCAAAGCCATCCGGCGTCGTGCTGCGCACCCTGACCGATGAAGAGCGGAACCGCCGCGCCCACGCGCTCGGCGATGCCCGCCTGCGCGAGGCCGAGGAACGCAAGATCGCCGAGGAAGAGGCGAAGATTCGCGCAGCAGCGCGACGCCATCGAAAGACCGAGCGCGAGGCCGCCGAGGCCCGCAAGCGCGAGGAAGACGAGCGCCGCAAGCACGACGACGAAACCAAGAACAAGGCCGACGAGGTCGCCAAGAAGCGCTTCGGCGAGGGCGAAACCACGGCCGCACGCGCCCCGGCGCGTCGCCCCAAGCTCGAAGCGGAAGAGGAACGAAGGCCCGCGCATGGTGCGCCGCGGCCCCGGCGGCGCCATGCGCCCGGCCGCGCCGCCGCAGCGTCCGACCCGCGCCGCCAAGACCGCGACCGAGCGGCCGCGCGGCCGGCTCGACGCTCGTCACCGCGCTGAGCGCCGACGAAGTGCGCGAGCGCTCGGAGGCGTCGTTCCGCCGCCGCGAGCGCCGCCGCACCTCGGAGAAGAGCAACGAGCCGAAAGAAAAGCTCGTTCGCGAAGTGACCATCCCGGAAGCGATCACCATCCAGGAACTCGCCAACCGGATGGCCGAGCGCGCGGTCGACGTCATCAAGATCCTGATGAAGCAGGGCCAGATGGTGACGATCAACGACGTGATCGACGCCGACACCGCCCAGCTCATCGCCGAGGAACTCGGCCACAGCGTCAAGCGCGTCGCCGAAGCCGACGTCGAGGAAGGCGTGTTCGACATCGCCGACGATCCGGCGGCGCTCGTGCCGCGCGCGCCGGTCGTGACCGTCATGGGCCACGTCGACCACGGCAAGACCTCGCTGCTCGACGCCATCCGCTCGACCAATGTGGTCAGCGGCGAAGCCGGCGGCATCACCCAGCACATCGGCGCCTATCAGGTGAATTCGCCGTCGCACGGCAAGATCACCTTCATCGACACGCCGGGCCACGCCGCCTTCACGGCGATGCGCGCCCGCGGCGCCAAGGTCACCGACATCGTCGTGCTGGTGGTCGCCGCCGACGACGGCGTGATGCCGCAGACGATCGAGGCCATCAATCACGCCAAGGCGGCGAAGGTGCCGATGATCGTCGCCATCAACAAGATCGACAAGCCGGACGCCAAGCCCGAGCGCGTGCGCACCGAGCTGCTGCAGCACGAGGTCCAGGTCGAAATCGCTCGGCGGCGACGTGGTCGACGTCGAACTCTCGGCGACCAAGAAGACCAACATCGACAAGCTGCTCGAAATGATCGGGCTGCAGGCCGAAATTCTCGATCTCAAGGCCAATCCGACGCGCGCCGCCGAAGGCACCGTGATCGAAGCCAAGCTCGACCGCGGCCGCGGCCCGGTCGCGACCGTGCTGGTCCAGCGCGGCACGCTGCACGTCGGCGACCTCATCGTCGCCGGCGCCGAATGGGGCCGCGTCCGCGCGCTGGTCAACGACAAGGGCGAAACCGTGCATGAGGCCGGCCCGTCGGTGCCGGTCGAGGTGCTGGGCTTTGCCGGCACGCCGGAAGCGAGCGACCGGCTCGCGGTGGTCGAGACCGAAGCGCGCGCGCGCGAGCTCACCGATTATCGCGTCCGCCAGAAGCGCGAGAACACGACCGCGCGCAACACCGGCATGCGCGGCTCGCTCGAGCAGATGATGTCGCAGCTCAAGACATCGGGCCGCAAGGAATTCCCGCTCATCGTCAAGGCCGACGTGCAGGGCTCGCTCGAAGCCATCGTCGGCTCGCTGGAGAAGCTCGGCACCGACGAGGTGGCGGCGCGCGTGATCCACTCCGGCGTCGGCGGCATCACCGAGTCCGACGTGACGCTCTCGCACTCCTCGGGCGCCGCGATCATCGGCTTCAACGTGCGCGCCCACAAGGAAGCGCGCGAACTCGCCGAACGCGACGGCGTCGAGATCCGCTACTACAACATCATCTACGACCTGGTCGACGACGTGAAGAAGGCGATGTCCGGCCTGCTCACGCCGGAGCGGCGCGAGACCATGCTCGGCAACGCGACGATCCTCGAGGTCTTCAACGTCTCGAAGGTCGGCAAGGTCGCCGGCTGCCGCGTCACCGACGGCAAGGTCGAGCGCGGCGCGGGCGTGCGTCTGATTCGCGACAACGTCGTCGTCCACGAGGGCAAGCTAAGCCAGCTCAAGCGCTTCAAGGACGACGCACGCGAGGTGACCGCCGGCCAGGAATGCGGCATGGCCTTCGAGAACTACCAGGACATGCGGCAGGGCGACGTCATCGAGTGCTATCGGGTGGAGACGGTTCAACGCTCGCTCTGAGTCCAAATCTCAGGCTCGCGCCATCGCACCACCCTCTCCACGTCATGCCCGGCTTTATGCCGGGCATCCACGCCCTCCTTCGCAGCAATGCGAGGCGTGGCTGGCCGGGACAAGCCCGGCCATGACGAACCCAAATGTCGGAAAGAACATGTGCCAGACAAAAGAATCATCGCGACAGCACGCCCGGCGGCTCGCAGCGCCAGTTGCGCGTCGGCGAACTGATCCGTCACGCGATGTCCGACATGCTGACGCGCGGCGAGGTGCACGATCCGGTGCTCGAAGGCCATCTCATCACCGTCCCCGAGGTGCGCATGAGCGCGGACCTGCGGCTCGCGACGATTTACGTCATGCCGCTCGGCGGCAAGGACATCGACGAGGTGCTCGAGGCGCTGGAGCGCAACAAGCGCTTCCTGCGCGGCGAGATCGCGCGCCACGTTAACCTGAAATTTTCTCCTGACATTCGATTCCACGCCGACGAACAATTCGCCGAAGCGGAACGGATCGAGAAATTACTGAGAACACCGGCGGTCCAGCGCGACCTCAAGCGCGATGAAGGCAAATCATGACGCAGCGATCCGAGCTTCTGGACCCTCCGTGGCGCACCGATTCGCCGGCTGACCAGCCCCGCGCAAGCAGAAGAAGCCGCAGCAATTCCGGCGCGAGAAGCGCGACGTGCACGGCTGGATCGTGCTCGACAAGGCGGTCGGCATGACCTCGACGCAGGCGGTCGGCGCGATCAAGCGGCTGTTTTCGTGCAAGCGCGCGGGCCACGCCGGCACGCTCGATCCGCTCGCGTCCGGCTGCCTGCCGATCGCGCTCGGCGAGGCGACCAAGACCGTTCCCGTTCGTCATGGACGGCCGCAAGATCTATCGCTTCACCGTGCGCTGGGGCGAGGAGCGCGACACCGACGATGCCGACGGCCGCGTGGTCGCGACGAGCGAGCTGCGTCCGGACCGCGCCGCGATCGAGGCGCTGCTGCCGGGCTACACCGGCACCATCTCGCAGGTGCCGCCGCAATACTCGGCGATCAAGATCGACGGCGAGCGCGCCTACGACCTCGCCCGCGACGGCGAGACGGTCGACCTGCAGGCCCGGCCGGTCGAGATCCACCGGCTTGAGCTGGTGAATCTGCCCGACGCCGACACCGCCGAGTTCAAGGCCGAATGCGGCAAGGGCACCTATGTGCGCTCGCTCGCCCGCGATATCGGCCGGGCGCTCGGATGTTTCGGACATATCAAGGCGTTACGGCGCGAGGCGGTCGGCCTCATTCGGCGAAAACGACATGATTTCGCTGGAACAACTGACTGCCATGTGTCATAGAGCAGCCGCCGGCGAGGCTAGCCTCGCCGACGCACTCCTGCCCGTCGAGACCGCGCTGGACGACATCCCGGCGCTGGCCGTTAGCCGGGCAGATGCGGCAAGGCTTCAACGAGGCCAAGCCGTTTTGTTGCGCGGACGGGATGCTCCCATCTTTCGCGGCACGGTTTATGTCACGGTCTCGGGCCAGCTTGTGGCTTTGGCCGAAGTAGACCGCGGCGAGATCGTCCCCAAGCGCGTATTCAACCTGGCCGGGCTGGTGGGAAGCCGGAGCCTGAAGAAAGGTCACTGACGATGTCGATTACCGCCGACCGCAAGGCCGAAGTTATCAAGACGAATGCGACGAAGTCCGGCGACACTGGTTCGCCTGAAGTGCAGGTCGCGATCCTGACCGAACGGATCACCAACCTGACCGAACATTTCAAGACTCACGTCAAGGACAACCACTCGCGGCGCGGGCTGCTCAAGCTCGTGTCCCAGCGTCGCCAGTTGCTCGATTACGTCCGTCGCACCGACGAGGCTCGTTACAAGACGTTGATCGAGAAGCCTGGCATCCGCCGCTGAAAAATGCCGCGCGGGTTTCCCGCGCGTTCCGTACGGATTGCTTATTCAGTCCGTAGTTTCACCGGCAGCGAAAGCGCTGCCGATATTTGAACCGGGCGCATACGGCGCTCGGTTCGCCTCAACGGAGGCTCGAAGGCCATGGCAGGATCGCCAGACACTCTCCCAGCACGCGGCGCCGCCGCGCGGGACAGTGTCTCGCCGTCTTGCTCATGGCCAACGCCCCTTCGCGAAAACCATGAGAGAAAATACCAATGTTCGATATCCATCGTGTTGAGCTCGACTGGGGTGGCCGCAAGCTAACCCTGGAAACCGGCAAGGTCGCGCGTCAGGCCGACGGCGCAGTCATCGCCACCTACGGCGAGACCACCGTCATCGCCACCGCGGTCGCCGCCAAGCAGCCGAAGCCCGGCATCGACTTCCTGCCGCTGACCGTCAACTACACCGAGAAATACTACGCGGCCGGCCGCATTCCCGGCGGCTACTTCAAGCGCGAGCGCGGTCCGACCGAAAAGGACACGCTGACCTCGCGCCTGATCGACCGCCCGATCCGTCCGCTGTTCGCCGACGGCTGGCGCTGCGACACCCAGGTGATCATCACCGTGCTGTCGCACGATCAGGAGAACGATCCCGACATCGTCGCGATGGTGGCCGCGTCCGCGGCGCTCACGCTCTCCGGCGCGCCCTTCATGGGCCCGATCGGCGGCGCGCGCGTCGCGCTTCGTCAACAACGAATACGTGCTCAACCCGACCATCGACGAGATGAAGGAAAGCCAGCTCGATCTGGTCGTCGCCGGCACGACAGGACGCGGTGCTGATGGTGGAATCGGAAGCCAAGGAGCTGTCCGAGGAGATCATGCTCGGCGCCGTGATGTTCGGCCACCGGCACATGCAGCCGGTGATCCAGGCCATCATCCAGCTCGCCGAGAAGGCCGCCAAGGAGCCGCGCGATTTCGCGCAGCCCGACACCAAGGCGGTCGAGAAGGAGATGCTCGGCATCGTCGAGAAGGACCTGCGCGCGGCCTACGCGATCCCGGCCAAGCACCGAGCGCCAGGACGCCGTCGCCGCGGTGAAGAAGAAGGCGATGGAGCACTTCTTCCCGGACGGCAAGGACAATCCCGAGCGGCCGATGCTGCTGGTCGCCGGCGTGTTCAAGGAGCTCGAAGGCAAGATCGTGCGCTGGAACATCCTCGACACCAGCAAGCGCATCGACGGCCGCGATCTCGTCACCGTGCGCCCGATCGTCTGCGAAGCCCCGTTCCTGCCGCGCACGCACGGCTCGGCGCTGTTCACCCGCGGCGAGACCCAGGCGATCGTCGTCGCCACGCTCGGCACCGGCGAGGACGAGCAGTGGATCGACGCGCTGCAGGGCACGTACAAAGAAGCGTTCATGCTGCACTACAACTTCCCGCCGTTCTCGGTCGGTGAGACCGGGCGCACCGGCGCGCCCGGCCGTCGCGAGATCGGCCACGGCAAGCTCGCCTGGCGCGCGATCCGCCCGATGCTGCCGTCCAAGGAAGACTTCCCCTACACCATCCGCGTGGTGTCGGAGATCACCGAGTCGAACGGCTCGTCGTCGATGGCGACCGTGTGCGGCACCTCGCTCGCGCTGATGGATGCCGGCGTGCCGCTCAAGCGGCCGACCGCCGGCATCGCCATGGGCCTCATCCTCGAGGACAAGCGCTTCGCCGTGCTGTCCGACATCCTCGGCGACGAGGATCATCTCGGCGACATGGACTTCAAGGTGGCCGGCACCGAAGAGGGCGTCACCGCCCTGCAGATGGACATCAAGATCGCCGGCATCACCGAAGAGATCATGAAGGTGGCGCTCACCCAGGCCAAGGGCGGCCGTCTGCACATCCTCGGCGAGATGGCCAAGGCGCTCAACAAGGCGCGCGCGGAGCTCGGCGAATATGCGCCGCGCATCGAGACCTTCAAGATCCCGACCGACAAGATCCGCGAAGTGATCGGCACCGGCGGCAAGGTGATCCGCGAGATCGTCGAGAAGACCGGCGCCAAGATCAACGTCGAGGACGACGGCACCGTGAAGGTCGCCTCCGCCGACGGCGAGTCGATCAAGGCCGCGGTCAACTGGATCAAGTCGATCGCGTCCGATCCGGAGATCGGCCACATCTACGAGGGCACCGTCGTCAAGACGATGGACTTCGGCGCCTTCGTCAATTTCTTCGGCGCCAAGGACGGCCTCGTTCACATCAGCCAGCTCGCCCCGCACCGCGTGCAGAAGACCACCGACGTCGTCAAGGAAGGCGACAAGGTGAAGGTCAAGCTGCTGGGCTTCGACGAGCGCGGCAAGGTGCGGCTGTCGATGAAGGTCGTCGATCAGGCCACCGGCGAAGACCTCGAGGCCAAGCAGAAGGCCGAGCCCCGCGAGCAGGCGGCCGGCGCGGAATAATCGATCCGGCCAAAGCCGGTTCAAACGACCAGGGGCGCCTTCGGGCGCCCCTTTTATTGGAATTTTCCATTGAGATCAAAGGCTTATAAGAAACCGACTTTTTGTGATGGCTAACACATCGCCAACAGACCCCTCGGCCTACGTTCGCAACATGAAGAGCGCAACGACCATGACCACGTTCGCTACCGACACCCAGCGGATCGACATGTTCTTCGCAGTGGTTGTTGCATTCTGCGCCGACTTTTTCGGCGGCGCCCGTCAGGGCGGGTATCCCCCGTCCCCCCCAACCGCCCTGGCGGGCCGACGCCGTTAAGTTTCGCTTACTGATTCTGGCTTTGTTTCACGACCCTTACCTCCGTTCAACCTCAACTCTCCCGTCCGCGGCCCCACCACGGACGGGATTTTTTTATTTCGCGTCGCGTTTGCGCATGATCCTTTCGGAAAACCGGTGCCCACTTTTCCGGAATCATGCGGCGGTTTTGCGCTATCCTTGCGTCCGGCCATTCACCCGCACGGCGATGACGATGCCGGGTCCCTCACCTGCCAATCTGTTTTCGGTCTTTCCGGAAAGCCTCTCGGCGCAGCTGTTCGCGCACGCCACTCACGTCAAGCTTGCCGCCGACGAGGTGCTGTTCCTCGCCGGCGATCCGGGCGACGGCTGCTATCGCGTCGAGCAGGGCCTGCTCAAGGTCAGCATGATCGCGCCCTCGGGCGCCGAACGGATTCTGGCCATCGTCGGCGCCGGGCGCCATCGTCGGCGAACTGTCGACCATCGATGGCCTGCCGCGCTCGGCGTCGGTCGCGGCCGTCCGCGATACCGAATTGACCTTCGTCAGCCGCGCCGCGTTCCAGGCTTTCGCCGACGACCATCCAGAGGTCTACCGTCATCTCGTCACGCTGCTCGCCGCGCGGCTGCGCGACACCGACGGCGTGGTCGCGGCCGGAAGCTTTCTGCCGCTCAAAGGCCGCGTGGCGCGAGCGCTGCTCGATCTCGCGGAGGCATTCGGACAGGACGTCGGCCAGGGCCGCATCCTGATCCGCCAGAAGGTCAGCCAGAGCGACGTCGCCGCGATGGCCGGCATCGCGCGTGAAAACGTCAGCCGCATCCTCAACGACTGGATCCGCGACAAGTTGGTCAGCCGGCTGTCGGGCCACTACTGCCTGGAGAACAAGGACAAGCTCAAGCGCGAGAGCGCGCTTTAGTCAGCCTGTACCACACACTCAGCGTCACCCCCGAGCTTGCCCCGGGGGTCCATTCCTTCTTCGCAAAAAGATGGATTGCCGGGTCATAGGCGAGCGAAGCGACGCCGTTCTTTGAACGGCAATGCCGGCAATGACGAACTCTATTTCATCGCCCGCCAGCGCGCCTTCGGCGCACTCACACCGAGCGTCTCGGTGATGAGCTGGCCGAGCGCCAGGAAGTCCGCCTTGCGCGGCGAAGTGCGCCGCCAGGCGAGGCCCACCAAGTGGCCGGGCGCCGGCTCGACGAAGCGCAGAAGCTTCACCCGCTCGTCGCGCAGCTCGACATCGACCGCAACGCGCGGCAAGAGCGTTATGCCGTAGCCGTTAAGCGGCTACGCCGCCTTCCCCGGGATCGCGCGCAGCGCCTCGCCGGAATCCCAGGGCTTCCACCAGAGCTTCAGTCCCAGATCCCGCGCGATGATGCCGGCGCTGATGTAGCCCGAGCCGCCGGAGATCGCGCCGCCGGGATGCGCCGCCGAGCCCGCCATGTAGAGCCGGCCGACCGGCGTGCGGTAGCCGAAGTGGTTGTACATCACCTGATCGGCGCCGAACGACCCCATGAAGATGTCGCCGTTGCGCATCTCCGGGAAGGTCTGCGTGTATTCCTGCGCCGTGTAGACATACTGCGCGATGATGTTCTTGCGCGTCATGTTCGGCGCGTACTTCGCCCACTTCTCGATGATCCGCTCGGCGAACTCCGCCTTGAAGGTTTCGTAGTCTTTGCAGCCGTGATCGGGCGCGAACGGCATGACGTGCCAGGCATACGTCGTGTGCTTGCCGGGCGGCGCCTGGGTCGGATCGATGATGCTGAGCGGCCCTGAGCCGAACTGCACGATCTCCGGCACGCGGTTCGCCATCACGTCCTGGTGCGCGGCGAGCAGTTCCTCCATCGTCTCGGCGCCAAGCGACCACTTGAGCGTGCGGTGGATGTTAGGATCGAATTTCTCCGCGCGGAAGCGCACCGGCTCGTGCAGCGCGAGGTGCAGGCCGAAGATGGTCCACTTGGTGTGCTGAAAGTTGTCGAGCTTCTTCAGGAACGCCGCCGGAAGCTGATCGCGCCCGACGGCGTCCTCGAAGGTCTGGCCGACGTTGAGGGTCGAGGCGACGAACTGGCTGGCCCGCACGGTGCGGCCGTCTTTCAGAGTGATGCCGGTCGCCTTGCCGCCCTCGATGACGATCTTGTCGAGCTCGACCTGAGGTGCGTAGCGCCCGCCGGCCGCGATGAAGGTCTCGAACAGCGCGCGCGCAAGATTGCCTGAGCCGCCCTTGCAGAGCTGGTAGCCGCTTTGCAGATCGAAAGCGCGGATCACCGAGCCCATCGGGCTCGTCTTCGACAGCGTGTCGACCAGCCAGGTGCCGAACAGCGAAATCTTGAAGAGGAACAGAAGCTGCACGTGCTCGTTCTCGAACAGCTCCTTGACCACGTCGAACGGCTGCCGCCGGGTCATCGCCAGGAAATCGCGGCCGATGTCGCTCTTGGACAACAGCGCCTCGCGCTCGGCCTGCGGCAGCGGATCGGAGAAACGCTCCGGCAGGAAGATTTTCGCGGTGATTTCCTCAGCCTTCCGGTTCCAGTCGCGGAAGGTCTGCGCATCCTTCTTGGAGAAGCGCGCGACGTTGGTCAGCGTCTCTTCGAGGTCGCGGCCGAAGATCAGCGCCGAGCCGTCGAGATGCGGCTGGCCGAACTCGTAGCGCGGCGTGATGTATTCGACACGGTCGCCGAGATTGAGGTCCTTGAACCACGGCGTCTCGCTGATGTGGAAATGATTGATCGAGTGCAGGTTGTGGTAGAAGCCCGGTGCGGTCGCCTCCTCGGTGACCAGCGCGCCGCCGTATTGCAGTCGGCGGTCGACCAGCAGGATGTTCAGCCCGCATTTGGCGAGATAGCTCCCGAGCACCAGGCCATGATGGCCGGCGCCAACGATGATGCCGTCGTAGTTCTGGTCCAACGCCGCGGGCATGTGCACTGACCCTCCGCGTCATGCCCAGCCTTGTGCCAGGCATCCACGCCTTCCTTGCATCTAAGCAAGGCGTGGATGCCTGGCACAAGCCCGGCCATGACAACCTTTAAGTCCGTGCTGGAAAAATACGGCCGCTTACTGCGCGGCGTCCTTGGTTTCGTCGCTCTCGCTGCGCAGCAGGTCGGGCTGGGGCATGGCGATGATGTTGTAGCCGGAATCGACGAAGTGGACTTCGCCGGTGACGCCGCCGGACAGCTCCGAGAGCAGATACAGTCCCGCGCCGCCCAGGTCCTCCAGCGACACGCCGCGGCCGAGCGGCGAATGGCGCTGCTGGAACGCGAACATGTAGCGCGCGTCGTTGATGCCGGCGCCGGCGAGCGTCCGGATCGGCCCGGCCGAGATCGCATTGACGCGAATTTTTTGCGCGCCGAAATCGACCGCGAGATAGCGCACCGAAGATTCCAGAGCAGCCTTGGCCAGTCCCATCACGTTGTAGTTCGGCATCGCGCGATCGCCGCCGTTGTAGGTGAGCGTAATCATGCTGCCGCCGTTCGGCATCAGCGCGGCGGCGCGCTTGGCCGCTTCCGTGAACGAGAAACAGGAGATCACCATGGTGCGCTGGAAATTTGCCCGCGAGGTGTCGGCGTAGCGGCCCTTCAGCTCGTTCTTGTCAGAGAAGCCGATGGCGTGGACCAGGAAATCCATCGTGCCCCATTGCTTCTTGATCTCGGCGAACACCGCATCGACCGAGGCAACGTCCTCGACGTCACACGGCAGGATGATCTTGCTTTTGAGCAACTCCGCCAGCGGCTTGACGCGGCGGCCCAGCGCGTCACCTTGAAACGTAAAAGCGAGCTCGGCACCGTGCTCGGCCAATGTCTTGGCGATGCCCCAGGCGATCGAGTGATCGTTGGCGACACCCATCACCAGCCCGCGTTTGCCCTTCATCAATTCCGTCATGAAAACTTCTTTGTTTTTCTAAACGTCCAGCCGCTTGAGCACGACTGATGCATTGGTGCCGCCAAACCCGAACGAGTTCGACAGCACGACACCCAGCTTGGCGTTATCCACCCGTTCGCGCACGATCGGCATGTCGGCCATCGCCGGATCGATGTTCTCGATATTGGCGCTCTCGCAGATGAAGCCGTTCTGCATCATCAGCATCGAATAGATCGCCTCCTGCACACCCGTCGCTCCGAGCGAATGGCCGGTGAGCGATTTCGTCGCCGAGATCGGCGGGCACTTGGCGCCGAACACCTCGCGGATCGCCTCGATTTCCTTGATGTCGCCGATCGGCGTGGAGGTCGCGTGCGGATTGATGTAATCGACCGGCGCCTTGACGCCTTCCAGCGCCATCTTCATGCAGCGCACAGCGCCCTCGCCCGACGGCGCAACCATGTCGTGGCCGTCGGAGGTGGCGCCATAGCCCGCCACCTCGGCATAGATTTTCGCGCCGCGCGCCTTGGCGTGTTCCAGCTCTTCCAGCACCAGCACGCCGGCGCCGCCGGCGATCACGAAGCCGTCGCGGTCGCGGTCATAGGCGCGCGAGGCCTTATCCGGCGTCTGGTTGAATCCGGACGACATCGCGCCCATGGCGTCGAACAGCACCGACATGGTCCAGTCGAGATCCTCGCAGCCGCCAGCGAAGACCATGTCCTGCTTGCCCCACTGGATCATCTCGGCGCCGTTGCCGATGCAATGGTTCGACGTCGCGCAGGCCGACGAGATCGAATAGTTGACGCCCCTGATCTTGAACCAGGTGGCGAGCGTGGCCGACGCCGTGGACGACATCGCCTTCGGCACCGCGAACGGGCCGACGCGCTTGGGGCCTTTTTCCTTAGTGGTCTGCGCCGCCTCGACGATGGTCCGCGTCGAAGGCCCGCCCGACCCCATGATGATGCCGGTTCGCTCGTTGGAAACGTCGTTGTCCTGCAAGCCGGCGTCGCGGATCGCCTGCTCCATCGCGACGTGGTTCCAGGCGGCGCCGCGGCCGAGGAAGCGCATGGCGCGGCGGTCGACGGACTCCGACGGATCGAGATTGGGCGCGCCGTGAACCTGGCAGCGGAACCCCAGCGTGGCGTATTCGTCGGCGCGCGAGATGCCGGACTTGGCTTCGCGCAGGCTCGCCAGCACCTCCTGGGTGTTGTTGCCGATGGACGAAACGATGCCCATTCCGGTGACGACAACCCGTCTCATTCAAGCCTCGTCCGCACCTGATGACACTCCGCGCCGCCTCAAATTAGGGCGTGCCTGGGCAATCCCGCAAGGGATCAAGCCGGATTGGGCTTCAATACGTCGGTGTCGCGGAACAATCCGACCTTGAGGTCGAACGCCTTGTAGATCATCGCGCCATCGGCGGAGAGCCAGCCGTCGGCGATCCCGAGAACGAGCTTGGAGCGCATCACCCGCTTGATCTCCAGGCCATAGACCACGTTCTTCATGGTCGGCAGCACCTGACCGGAAAACTTGAGCTCGCCCAGGCCGAGCGCACGGCCCTTGCCCGGCGAGCCGAGCCAGCCAAGGAAAAATCCGAGCAACTGCCACAACGCATCGAGCCCGAGGCAGCCCGGCATCACCGGATCGCCCTTGAAATGGCATGGGAAGAACCAGAGGTCCGGCTTCACCTCGAGCACTGCGCGCACCAGCCCCTTGCCGTATTCGCCGCCGGTTTCCGCCATCTCGGAAATGCGGTCGAACATCAGCATGGGCGGCAGCGGCAATTGCGGGCCCTCAGGGAACATCTCGCCGCGGCCACAGGCCAGCAGGTCTTCGAACTCAAAGCTGTTGCGCCTGTTTTCCATTGCCGTCCCGATGGAGATTGATCCGCGAAATTCGGTGCCTAAATCAGGGCAAGTTGCCTAACATAGCCGGTGACTCGTGGACAAAATAGGACCAAATCCCAGCATTGCCAGCGCGGCGCAGAGACGCTGCCCGAGCCGGCCGCGCCTGTTGCGAAACAGTTGCATCTCTGGGATCGGGGCTATATGATTGCAATTGCAACGATCTTAGAATTGTTCTGATCTATTCGGGCGTAAATCTTATGGCCACAACGCGTACCCTGATCCTCTCGACCGCGGCTCAACCCGCGACAGCGGATCATGCCGATCTTCGCCGCGATGTGCTCAATGGCTGCCCCTGGCATGACGTGAAATCCATGCTGCGGGATGTCGGCCTGCGCCCCACCCGCCAGCGCATGGCGCTCGGCTGGATCCTGTTCGCCAAGGGCGACCGCCATCTAACCGCCGAGATGCTCTACGAAGAAGCGACCAAGGCGAAGGTGCCGGTGTCGCTCGCCACGGTCTACAACACGCTGCATCAGTTCACCGACGTCGGCCTGCTGCGGCAGGTCGCGGTCGACGGCTCGAAGACCTACTTCGACACCAACACCACCGCGCATCACCACTTCTTCGTCGAAGGTGACAACGCGCTGGTCGATATTCCCGGCGCCGAGGAAATCGTCAGCAAGATGCCGGTCGCGCCCGCCGGCTACGAGATCGCCCGCGTCGACGTGGTGATCCGCCTGCGCCGCAAGGGCAAGTAATCCGGAACGCATCGTCTCGCTGGAAGGCCGGGCTCACGCCCGGCTTTTTTGTTTTGCGCGGCGCTTTTCTTCGGGCCTCATCCTGAGGAGCGGCCGAAGGCCGGTCTCGAAGGATGGCCGCAGGCCCGGATTGTGCCATCCTGAGACGCATCGCTTCGCGATGCTCCTCAGGATGAGGTCGTGGATGCGGCGAAGCTGACAAGCACGCGATGACGCGACACGCCCGGTGCTCTACATTCTAAGTACCGGGAGGATGCATGGACCAATCCGCGATCGACGAACTGGCCAAGACATTCATGCGCGCGCGGCAGACCGGCGAGCGCCTCGACGCCTTGCCAGCGCGGCTCGCGCCAAAGAACTTCAAGCAATCCTGCGCGGTGATGGACGCCGTCGACAAGCTCGTCGGTGAAAAAATCCTCGGCACCAAGATCGCGGCCAAGCCCGGCGCCGAAGTGGTCTATGCGCCGCTGCCAAGCGGCCGCATCTTCCACAGCCCGGCCTGCATTCCGCGGGCGCTGACGCCCTGCCAGTACATGGAATGCGAGATCAGCTTCCGCCTGACGCGCGATCTGCCCGCGCGCAGCGAGCCCTATTCCGAGCAGGAGGTGTTCGACGCGCTCGAAGGCTGCGCCGCGTTCGAGCTGGTGGACAGCCGTTTCCGCGATCTCAAGTCGGCGATGGACAACACGCCCTACGAGTTCTACGCCGACCACATCGCCAACGGCGCCATGGTGTTCGGGAACTTCCGCAAGGATTGGCAGAAGTTCGACTTCGGCAAGACTCGCGTGTCGATGAAGCAGGGCGGCAAGATCATCATCGAAAAGACCGGCGGCCATCCGACCGTGAATCCAGCCAAGCCCGCCGTGGTGCTGGCCAACCTCCGGCGCAGCACGAGCGGGCTGAAAGCGGGCACGTTCGTCGTGACCGGCTCGTTCACCGGCTTTCATCCGGTCGAGCTTAACAAGCCGGTGGTTGGCGAGTTCGAAGGATTCGGTACGATGGAAGCGACGATCGTGGGGTAGAGCGGACGCTCACTCCACCTTCTCGTTCGGGTAGACGCCCCACAGCCGGATCTGCTGGATCCAGCCCTCGTAGCCGCGGCCGCTGACCTGGCACCAGCCGTCGCCGCTGCAGCGCTTCACCGTGCCGACCACGCCGCGCTCGAGCTTGGCGACCACCGCGCTCCCGGCGTCGGATTTCTCGTACACCGGAACCAGCTCGTCCGGGTTCTTGGCGATCACCATGCCGGTGCGCCGGCCGGACAACAGCGAGTGGTACACCCAGCCCTCGGTGCCATCGGCGTCGCGAATGCGGCGCCAGTTCTCGAACTCGGCGGTAACCTCCACCGGAAGGCCCGCGCGCTGATAGAGCCACTTGGTTTCGTAGGTCTTGGCCGGTCCGATGTGCATGTTGACCTTGTCGGCCTTGAGGCTGACGAAGCGCGGCACCGGCAGCCCGCTGGCCGACCCGGCCGACTGAGCCTGCGCGGCGGCGGTCCAGAACGCGCCGGCACATACCGCAAAAACCATCACAAACAGGGCACGATTGGCGTGTCTCATGCTTGACGCAAAACCAGTTTCGGAGTTGACGGACGCGAGCCCCCGGTGCCTTTGTCTTGAAACGCCCATCTGATACAGAAGGAACCTGTATCGAAAGACTTTCGCCCACCCGCACCGAGATGGGCTGAGGGCCAGTGTCGCCCAGCCCGGTTAAAGAGGACTGAACGAGCGGGGATTTGCCAGACTGAGCTTGAGACGAAGCGAGAGACGCGCGCAGGCATGGCTAAGCCCAAAAAACCTCTGGTGGTCGTCACGCGCAAGCTGCCGGACAGCATCGAAACCCGCATGCGCGAGCTGTTCGACACCCGCCTCAATCTCGATGACAAGCCGATGAGCCAAGCGGCGCTCGCCGAGGCGATGAAGACAGCCGACGTTCTGGTGCCCACCGTGACCGACCGCATCGACGCCACGATCCTCAAGGAAACCGGCCCCAACCTCAAGCTGATCGCCAATTTCGGCAACGGCGTCGACAACATCGACGTGGCGGCGGCGGTCGCGCGCGGCATCACCATCACCAACACCCCCGGCGTGCTGACCGAAGACACCGCCGACATGACCATGGCGCTGATCCTCGCCGTGCCGCGGCGGCTCGCCGAGGGTGCGACCGTGCTGTCGGGAGACAAGGACTGGGCCGGCTGGTCGCCGACCTGGATGCTCGGCCACCGCATCTGGGGCAAGCGGCTCGGCATCATCGGCATGGGGCGGATCGGCCAGGCGGTGGCGCGGCGCGCTTCGGCCTTCGGCCTGCAGATCCACTACCACAACCGCCGCCGCGTGCCGCAGAAGATCGAGGAAGAGTTGCAGGCGACCTATTGGGAGAGCCTCGACCAGATGCTCGCCCGCATGGACATCATCTCGATCAACTGCCCGCACACGCCGGCGACGTTCCACCTGCTCTCGGCGCGCCGGTTGAAGCAGCTTCGGCCGCAGGCCTATGTGGTCAACACCGCGCGCGGCGAGGTGATCGACGAAGCGGCGCTGATCCGCATGATCGCGGCAGGCGAATTGGCCGGCGCCGGCCTCGACGTGTTCGAACACGAGCCGGCGGTGAATCCCAAGCTCGCGAGATTGGCTCGCGAGGGCAAGATCGTGCTGTTGCCGCACATGGGCTCCGCGACCGTCGAAGGCCGCATCGACATGGGCGAGAAGGTGATCGTCAACATCCGCACCTTCATGGACGGGCACAAGCCGCCGGACCGCGTGCTGCCGTCGATGCTTTAGCAATCTGCCGGGACAGCGCGGCGGGGGTTCACTCCGGGCGCAACCGTTGCCGCGTTACGCTGCGACGGTGATTTTGCCGTCGCGGTTGTCCACCATGACCGGTGCGTGAAAATACTCGATGACGGGAGGCGTGCCGTATTTCCCCTCAACGAACTTTTTCCAGTCGGCCGTGAAAACCCGCTCGGCATCCGCGCGAGAGGTCCACAGATACACACCGCCGACGCGCCGGCCATCCTCACTGACAAAATAATTCTTGCGCAGCAGTCCGGGCATGCCCTGATACCGTGGAGCTGTGCCCTGGAAGACCTTGGTCATTTCCTCAAGGCTGGCCGGCTTGGACAGATTGAAGGTGTCAATAGTTAGGATCATCGCTCACTCCTGCGTTTGTGCGCACGGCAGTGCAGAAATTTATCACGAATGGCCCGACAAATCCTTGATCGCCGGATTTGTGCCGCTCAGCGGATTTGATTCATCCCAACTGTAGTTTAGCGTCTCGAAGCGCATCGCGCGCGTGTCCACCATCAAGAGCCGCCCGACCAGACCTTCGCCGAAGCCGACAATCTCGCGGATCACTTCGAATGCCATCATCGAGCCGAGCACGCCCACGAGCGCGCCGAGGATGCCGGCCTCCGAGCACGCCGGCACGGTGCCCGGCGGCGGCGGCTCCGGAAACAGGCAGCGGTAGGTCGGGTTCGGCTTGCCGTCCTTGCCGCGCTCGTGCGCGCGGATCGTCGTGAGCGTGCCGTCGAAGGTGCCGACCGCCGCCGTCACCAGCGGCTTCTTCGCGAAGTAGCAGGCGTCGGACACGAGATAGCGCGTGGCGAAATTGTCCGAGCCGTCGGCAACGATGTCGTATTGCGAAATAAGCGTGAGCGCGTTCGCCGCGGTGAGGCGTTCCTGGTGCATGCCGACGCTGACGTGCGGATTGAGGCGGTGGATGGCGTTGGCGGCGCTATCGACCTTCGGGTGCCCGATGTCCGGCGTACCGTGGATCACCTGGCGCTGCAGGTTCGAGAGCGCCACGGTGTCGTCGTCGATCACGCCCAGGGTTCCGACGCCGGCAGCGGCGAGATAGAGCAGCACCGGCGCGCCCAATCCGCCGGCGCCGATCACCAGCACGCGCGCGCGGCCGAGCGCCTGCTGGCCCGGGCCACCGACCTCGCGCAGCACGATGTGCCGGGCATAGCGTTCGAGATCCTCGGGCGAAAGCATCCACCGCTCCTCACGCCATCATTGGCGCATCGCCGTCATTTCGGCTAGGGTGCGCAGGTCTGCCGTTTCGGGGTCCGTATGCGCGTTTCCGTAGTGATTTTGGCAATAATTTTAGGGGGTTCGGCGGCGCTCGCGCAGAGCGACCCACGGGCCAATCCCCCGCCGGTCCAGGCCGCACCGGCCGACGCCAAGGCCAAGGCAAAGCCCGCTCCGAAAGCAAAATCCGCGCGCAAGGAAACAGCCAAGCCGAAGCCGGACGCGGAGCCGAAGGCCGACGCCGACAAGAAGGACGAGACCGCCGCGACGAAGCCCAAGTCGACGGCCGCCAAGGAAAAAGAGAAGAAGTCCGCGACCACCGGCAGCTCCGCGGGCAGCGCCCCGGCAAAGCCCTCCGGCTTGCAGGACACTTACGCCGCAATCCCGGTGGCCGATCGCATGGCGATCCAAAACGACCTGACCTGGGGCGGCGATTTCAGCGGACCGATCGACGGCCAGTTCAGCGAGCGGCTGGTGCAAGCCGTGAAGGCCTACCAGACGCGGCACAAGAATCCGGTCACAGGCGTGATGAGCGCGGCGGAGCGCGCGGCGCTTGCGGCCGCGGTCGCGCCGCGCAAGCAGGCGGTCGGCTGGCGGCTCACCGAAGACCCGGTCACCGGAGCGCGCGTCGGCCTGCCCGGCCGGCTCGCGACCAACGCGACGCCCGGCCCCAACGGCACGCGCTGGGCCTCGGAGCAGGGCCAGTTGCAGGTCGAAACATTCCGCATCGACACCGGCGCGACACTGGAGGGCGTGTTCGAGCAGCAGAAGAAGCTGCCGCGCCGCCGTGTCGAGAGCAGCTCGATTCAGACGGAATCGTTCGTCATCACCGGCATGCAGGGGCTGAAGAAGATGGTCGTGCGCGGCTATGCCCGCAACGGCGAGGTGCGCGGCATCACCATCCTCTACGACCAGGCGATGGAAGGCACCATGGACCCGCTGGTGGCGCCGATGTCGAGCGCGTTCGTGCCGTTTGCCACGGGCTTCTCGCTGGCAGGCATGGCCGACGCGACGCGCCGCAAGGTCGAATACGGCACCGGGCTGTTCGTCTCGGCGACGGGCCACGTGCTGACCGACCGCAATCTCATTGACGGTTGCAACGTCATCGCGCTGCCGGGCATCGGCAATGCCGAACGCGTTGCCACCGACGCTGGCAGCGAGCTCGCGCTCTTGCGCGTCTATGGTGCGCGAAATCTTGCGCCGATCGGATTGCTCGGCGCGGCGCTGGGCAGCGCAAATGTCACGCTCGTCGGCATCGCCGATCCGCAGGTGCAGGCTGGCGGCGCGGCAACCTCGACGGTCAGCGTCAAGCTCAGCGTCGCGGCGGATTCGAGCCCGCTCGAAACCGCGCCGGCACCGGGATTTGCCGGCGCCGCCGCGCTCGATGCGCAAGGCCGCTTCGCCGGCATGGTGGTGGTGAAAGCGGCTGTGGTCGCGGGACCCGGCGGCGCGCCGCGAGCCGCCGTGGTGCCGGCCGAGCGGATCAGGAATTTCCTCGAGGCGAATTACGTCGCGCCTGTGTCAGGCTCGCCCGGCGCCGAAACCGCCAAGGCCTCGGTGACGCGAATTATCTGCGTCAGGAAATAGCGCGATACGAGGCACATCCTTCGAGACGCGCGCTGCGCGCGCTCCTCAGGATGAGGTCGGTGGGTGTGGCCGCGCAACAAAGCTCAAACCTTATGGTGAGGAGCGGTCCAAAGGACCGCGTCTCGAACCATGGCCGAATTCCTATACCGCTACCTATTCTTGAACTTCGCCGGGCGCTTCTCGATGAAGGCCGCCATGCCTTCCTTCTGATCTTCTGTCGCGAACAGCGCCTGGAACACGCGGCGCTCGAAGCGCATGCCCTCGGCGAGCGACCCCTCAAAGGCGCGGTTGACGCTCTCCTTCGCCGCATAGACCGACGGCAGGCCCATGCCGGCGATCGTCTCGGCGACCTTCATCGCCTCGTCCATCAGTTGCGCCGCCGGCACAACGCGCGCGACAAGGCCCGCGCGCTCGGCCTCGGCCGCGTCCATCATGCGGCCGGTCAGGATCATGTCCATCGCCTTGGCCTTGCCGACCGCGTGCGTCAGCCGCTGCGTGCCTCCGTAGCCCGGAATGACGCCGAGCTTGATTTCCGGCTGACCGAATTTCGCCGTGTCGGCCGCGATGATGATGTCGGCCTGCATGGCGAACTCGCAGCCGCCGCCAAGCGCGAAACCCGCCACCGCGGCGACCACCGGCTTGCGGCAGCGTGCGATGCGGTCCTTGCCGCCGCCGAAGTCCTGCATGTTGGCTTCGTGGTAGGTCTTGTTGACCATCTCCTTAATGTCGGCGCCGGCGGCGAACGCCTTGTCTGATCCGGTTATGAGCAGACAACCAATGCCGGCGTCGGCCTCGAGCACGTCGATCGCCGCCAGCAGCTCTCCCACCAGCGCGGCGTTGAGCGCGTTCAGCGCCTGCGGCCGGTGAAACCGGATGATCCCGACCCGACCCTTGGTCTCGACCTGGATATTTTCGTGAGCCATGAAAATCCCTTACGTTTTCAACCCTTGGACGAACGCAGCAGGCACGTGCCCCCACGGCTGCGCCTACTTCTGGCACACCGGACAGAAGAACGTCGAGCGCCCGCCCTGCACGATGCGCTTGATGATGCCCTTGCAGCCGCGCGTCGGGCACGGCTTACCCTCACGGTCATAGACCCGGAAGTTGTGCTGAAACATCCCAAGCTCGCCGTCGGTCTGGCGATGATCGCGCAATGACGATCCGCCGGCCTGGATCGCGTCCTTTAGCACCGCCTTGATCGCGTCGACCAGCCGTTGCGCGCGCTCGTTCGGCGCGCCGCGGCGGTCGGCGATGGTCGAGGCCTTTCGCTTCGGCGAAATGAGCGAACGGCTTAACGCTTCGCACACGTAGATATTCCCTAGCCCTGCCACGACTCGCTGGTCGAGCAGCGCTGCCTTGAGGCTGGTGTTCTTGCCGCGGCAAGCGGCCGCCAGCATCGCAGCATCGAACTCATTGCCGAGCGGTTCGGGGCCGAGCGCACGCAACAGCGGTTCTTCATCCAGTCTGGCGCGTACAACGAGCTTCATCGAGCCGAAGCGGCGCGGATCGTTGAAGCGGATCGTCGCGCCCGACGACATCCGGAACACCACGTGGTCGTGCGCCAGATCCTTGGAGCGGTCGTGGTAATACGCCCCGGGCGTGACCACGCCGCTGTCGCGCTCGACGCGGAACGAACCCGACATGCCGAGATGCATCACCAGCACTTCGCCCGAAGACAAATCGGCCAGCAGATATTTGGCGCGGCGGCCGAGCCCGCTCACCGTCTGGCCCTTCAGCCGCTGCACGAAATCCTTCGGCAGCGGCCAGCGGAGGTCGCCGCGATGCGCCAGCACCTCGACGAAGCGCGCACCCTCCATCACGGGTGCAAGCCCGCGGCGCACGGTTTCGACCTCGGGAAGCTCGGGCATTCAGACGGCCTTGCTCATGCGGCGGACTTCTCCGCCGGCTCGGCGAAGGTGATGCGGTTTTCGAAGGGATCGCACACTTGAAGCTCGAGCATGCCCCAATCCTGCTTCTGCAGGCCGGGCCGATTGTACTTGTATTTTTTGCCGATCAACTCGCGGTGCAATTCTTCGACACCCGTCATGTAGATATAAGCCCGTGAGCCCGGCGTGCCGTCGCCGTGATGTTCGCTCAGATGAAACGCCAAGCCGTCACGCGAGACCTGCATGTAAACCGGAAAGTCAGGCTCAAAACGGTGCTCCCAATCGACTTTGAAGCCGAGAAAATCGAGATAGAACTCGCGAGCCTTGTCGATCGAGAAAATGCGGAAGGTGGGCACAACGCGGCCGAACTGGATCGCCATTGCTTGTCCTTGCGATTGCTGGCGTGTCGCCAAATCCAGCCCCTGAGCGGATTCCCGGGTGCTTTGTAGCGCGGGCGGGCGGGCCGCGCTATCTTCCGCTCCGCAGGAGCAATGATGGCTAAAACCAAGGAAAAGCAGGCCGATTTCGGTTTCCGCAAGGTGCCGCTTGGCGACAAGCAGGCGCTGGTGGACGACGTGTTTCATTCAGTGGCGCGGCGCTACGACCTGATGAACGACCTGATGTCGGGCGGCCTGCATCGCGCCTGGAAAGAGGCGCTGGTCACCGCGGTCAATCCGCCGAGAAACAACGGTGCTTTCGCGCTGCTCGATCTGGCCGGCGGCACCGGCGACGTCGCGTTCCGGGTTGCCGACGCGGGCGGTCCGGGTACGCACGTCACCGTCGCCGACATCAACACCGAGATGCTTGCGGTCGGCCGCGAGCGCACGGCCAAGGCCAGGCGCAACATCACTTTCATCGAGGCCAATGCCGAGAAGTTGCCGCTGCCGGACAAAAGTTTCGACGCCGTCACCATCGCCTTCGGCATCCGCAACGTGCCGCGCGTCGACGCGGCTCTCCAGGAAGCTCACCGCGTACTAAAAATCGGCGGGCGCTTTCTCTGCCTGGAATTTTCCTCGGTCGATGTGCCGGCGCTCGACCGGCTCTACGACCTTTATTCGTTCAACGTCATCCCGGCGGTCGGCCGCGCGGTCACCGGCGACGCCGACGCCTATCGCTATCTGGTGGAATCGATCCGCAAGTTTCCGCGTCCGGAAAAATTCACCGACATGATACGCGCCGCCGGTTTCCGCCGCGCCTCGTTCCAGCCGATGACCGGCGGCGTGGTGGCGCTGCACTCCGGCTGGCGGCTCTAGCCCTACCGTGATCGCCGCGATCTCCCATCTCGCCCGTCTCGCTCGCGCCGGCTTCGTGTTCGCGCGCGAGGGGGTGTTCGCGCTGGCCGATCCCACGCCTCTGCCCCTCCCCGCGCAGACCGCGATCAAGCTCGCGCGGCTCGTGGAGCGGCCGACCAGCACCAGCACCGAGGGCAGGCTAGCCGCCGCGCTGACCAAGCTCGGGCCGACCTACGTCAAACTTGGCCAGTTCCTGGCAACGCGGCCCGACGTGGTCGGCGTTGCGCTGGCGCGCGACCTGGAATTGCTGCAGGACAACATGGCGCCGTTCCCGCAGGCCGAGGCCGAAGCCGTGGTCGTGGCCGCGCTCGGCAAGCCGCTGAAGGAATCCTACGCCTCGTTCGGCCCAGCCGTCGCCGCGGCCTCGATCGCGCAGGTGCATCGCGCGGACGTCGTGACGCCGCAGGGCCGCAAGCCGGTGGCCGTGAAGGTGCTGCGGCCCCACGTCGAACGGCGCTTTCGCGTCGATCTCGAGGCCCTTACCTTCGCCGCAAGCCACGCCGAGAGCCTGTCGGCGGAAGCACGCCGGCTGCGCATGATCGAGACCGTCGCCACGTTGCGCCGGTCGGTCGCGATGGAAATGGATTTGCGGCTCGAGGCCGCCGCGCTGTCGGAGATGGCGGAGAACACCAAGGCCGATCCCGACTTCCGCGTGCCGGCGGTGGACTGGGATCGCACCGCCAAGGACGTGCTAACGTTGGAATGGATCGACGGCACGCCGCTGCACGACCGCACCACGCTTGAAGCCAAGAGCTTTGACCTCAAGCACCTGTCGCATGCGGTAATCCAGACCTTCCTGCGGCACGCGTTGCGCGACGGCTTTTTCCATGCCGACATGCATCCGGGAAATCTGTTCGTCGACGCCGACGGAAAATTGACCTTCGTCGACTTCGGCATCATGGGCCGGCTCGGCCCGAAGGAGCGGCGCTTCCTTGCCGAAATCCTTTACGGCTTCATCACGCGGAATTATCAGCGCGTCGCCGAGGTGCATTTCGAAGCGGGCTACGTGCCGTCGCATCACTCGGTCGAGAACTTCGCGCAGGCGATCCGCGCCATCGGCGAGCCGATCCACAACCGCGCCGCCGACGAAATCTCGATGGCGAAATTGCTGATGCTGCTATTCGAGGTCACGGGGCTGTTCGATATGCGGACGCGGCCGGAGCTGCTGCTGCTGCAGAAGACCATGGTGGTGGTCGAGGGCGTTGCCCGCTCGCTCGATCCCAAGCTCGATATGTGGACGGTGTCGGAGCCGGTGGTGCGCGAATGGATGGAGCGCCATCTTGGGCCGGCTGGGCGGATCGAGGACGCGGCCCAGGGCGCGACGAATTTCCTGGCCGGCGTGCCCGGCCTGATGACGCGCGGCGCGGTGCTGGTGGAGCGGCTCGACGCCATCACCCGCGACGGGCTGGTGCTGGCGCCGGAAACCGTCGCCGCCATCGGCCAGGCCGAGGCGCGGCGTGGCCGCTGGATCGCCGTGGCGCTGTGGGCGATCGCCGCCCTGCTGGCCTGGGTGGTCTGGCTGCTACTGCATTGATTGCATTGATTGCAGTGCAATCAATTGCTATGATGACCCATGGCCAGTCTCACCGTCCGGCAACTCGACGAGAGGTTGAAGAAGCAATTGCGGCTGCGCGCGGCCAGGAACGGCCGCTCGGTCGAGGACGAGGTTCGCACCATCCTGCGCAGCGCCGCGGCCGACACCGATGCATTCGTTCCGCCGAGCGCTGCGGCGACGACCGAGCGGCCGGCTGAGGCCGGCGCGAAGCGCATCCTGCTGATCATCGGCGGCGGCATCGCTGCCTACAAATCACTCGACCTGATCCGCCGCCTACGCGAGCGCGGCATCGTGGTGCGGGTAGTGATGACAGCGGCCGCGCAGAAGTTCATCACGCCACTGTCGGTCGGCGCGATCGTCGGCGAGCATCCGCACCTGGATTTGTTCGACGCACATTCCGAGTTCGACGTCGGGCATATCAAGCTTGCTCGCGAGCCGAGCATCGTCGTTGTGGCGCCGGCCACCGCCGATCTGATGGCGAAGATGGCGAACGGGCTTGCTGACGACCTCGCCTCCGCCGTGCTGCTCGCCACCGACAAGAGGATCCTACTTGCGCCTGCTATGAATCCCTTGATGTGGAGCAACAAGGCTACGCGGCGAAACATGGCCCTGCTCGCAGCCGAAGGCGCCGTGCTTGTCGGCCCCAACGCCGGCGAAATGGCCGAGAGCGGCGAGGCGGGCGTCGGACGAATGGCCGAGCCACTTGAGATCGTCGCGGCCGCTCAGGCACTGCTTGCGGCGAACTCGCGCGCGCTCGCCGGTGTTCGCGTGGTGGTCACCTCCGGCCCCACACATGAGCCGATCGATCCGGTCCGCTACATCGCCAACCGCTCGTCCGGCAAGCAGGGCCACGCCATTGCCGAAGCTGCGGTTTTAGCCGGGGCCGAGGTCACCTTGGTGTCCGGGCCGGTGAATGTGCCGGACCCTGCGGGCGTGAACGTGGTCAAGGTCGAGAGCGCGCGCGACATGCTCGCGGCGGTCGAGGCGGCGCTGCCCGCCGACGTCGCGGTGTTCGCGGCCGCCGTCGCGGACTGGCGAACAGCAACGAACAGCCGCGAGAAGATCAAGAAGAGCGGCAAGCAGGCGCCCGAACTTGCGCTGGTTGAGAACCCCGACATCCTGGCGACCGTCGCGCACCGCAAATCAAAGCGCCCGAAGCTCGTGATCGGTTTCGCCGCCGAAACCGAGAATGTCGTCGAGCACGCCAAGCAGAAGCTTGTTCGCAAAGCTTGCGACTGGATTCTCGCCAACGACGTTTCGCCGGAGACCGGCATCATGGGCGGCGACAGCAACACCATCCATCTCGTCACCCGCGACAACGTCGAGCATTGGCCGCCGCAGTCGAAAGCCGAAGTCGCAAGCGCGCTGATCAAGCGGATTGCGAATGCATTGGGCGAACCGAAATGAAATCGGTGAAAGTAAAAATCACGCGACTGCCGCACGCCGCCGATCTGCCGTTGCCGGCCTACCAGACCGCCGGCGCCGCGGGCCTCGATCTGATGGCGGCCGTTCCCGCCGACGCCCCCGTCACGATCGCGCCGGGCGCCCGCGCGCAGATCCCAACCGGCATCGCGATGGCGTTGCCTCGCGGCACTGAGGGACAAGTGCGCCCGCGTTCTGGCTTGGCGGCACGGCACGGAATCTCGGTCCTGAACACGCCGGGCACGATCGATTCCGACTACCGCGGAGAAGTACACGTAATCCTCGTGAATTTAGGCGGCGAATCATTCTTGGTTGAACGAGGACTGCGGATCGCTCAATTGATCATCGCGCCTGTTTTCCACGCACAGCTTTTGGAAGCGGAAAAGCTAGATAAAACAAAGCGTGGGCAGAAAGGTTTCGGTTCTACCGGTCGGGAGACAATTGACAAGAAGCGGAAAAACCGTCCGTAATATAATACCGTTATATGTATAACGCCGGTCACGGTGCTCCGCATGACGCTGCTGTCCCGCAAGGGTCTCCTCGCGATCGCCGCGTGATCGACGTGGCGCTCCACGGCAGCGGCCGGCCGGTTTCGGCAAAGGCTTTGGCGGCGCGGCACGCTCTGCCCGCCCGGCATCTCGAACCGGTCCTGCAAGCGCTGGTGCGAATGGGCATCCTCAAAGGCATCCGGGGGCCGCGCGGCGGATATGAGCTGGCGCGCGAACGCCGCCGCATCACCGCCGACGACATTTTGCGTGCCGCCGGAACCATCGAGGATGCCAACGAACCAGCGGCCAAGGCCGGCTCGGCCTTGCTCACCGAGGTGGTGATTCCCGCGGTGGCGCAGGCGGAGCGGGCATTCTCGACCGCGCTGAACCGCATCAGCCTCGACGACCTGGTGCGCAAGGCCGAGCCGCTGCGTGACGCAACGACCTGATTGTTTTGCTCGAATCCGAGTTCAACCGGCAACATGTTGCGGCCATTGCCCGCGTTCACGGTCTGGACTCTTTCGGCGCGATTCCCCTTGTGCGTAAAGTCTCAATGATTCGTAGGCGGTAGCAGCGAGTACCGGCTGCGCAGGGGCACATCAGGTATGCCGGAAATCGTCCGGGCGACCGGCGGGAGACACAGCGCTCATCCGCGGCGATGCGGATTCGCTGCCGCCATCTTCGCGATGCTCGGCTGCGACGTGGGCCTTGCTCGCGCGGATATCCCGGGCCTGCACCATCTCGACGTCTACTTCGACGCGTTCGCCGACCTCAACCGCAGCGACATCGTCGCGGTGGCGCTCACGCTCGGCGTGCTGCTGTTCGCGGTCGTCACCGCGATCATGCTGGTCCGCACCCGGCTGCGCGCGGCCGCCACTGACGCCGCGTCTCGCGACGAGATCATGGCGCTGAAGTCGGAGCGTGACCGCTTCAACGCGCTCCTGATGTCGGAGCCGCAAATCCTCATTTCGTGGGCCGCGGCCGACAACGAGCCGGACATTCTGGGCGACACCACGCTTGTCACCACCGCATCGCCGCCGCAACGCGCGCTCGCCTTCGGATCGTGGCTCGAACCGGACAAGGCGCAGGCCATGGAGCGCGCGGTCGACGCGCTGCGCGCCGACGGCGAGGGCTTCTCCATGCAACTGATGACGCTCGCCGGCCGCGCCATCGAGGCGGACGGCCGCGCCATCGGCGGGCGCGCCGTGCTGCGGCTGCGCGATGCCAGCGGACTCAAACGCGAGCTTGCCGAGCTCAATGCGCGCCACGAAAAGCTCGCGAGCGAGATGGAATCGCTGCGCGCGCTGATCGATACGCTGCCCTCGCCGGTGTGGACGCGCGATATCGCAGGCGCGCTCACCTTCGTGAACCCCGCTTATGTACGCGCGGTCGAGGCCAAGGACGCAGGCGATGCGGTGGCGCGGTCGGTCGAGCTGCTCACCCACGTCGCCCGCGACGAAGCAAGCCGGGCGCGCGCCGCCGGCACGAACTATGTTTCGCGCACGCCGGCGATCGTCGCCGGCAGCCGGCGCAATTTCGACGTGCTCGACGTGCCGACGCGTAAGGGCAGCGCCGGCATCGGCATCGACGCGACCGAAGCCGAGGCGATGCGGAACGAACTCACCCGCCTCAATGACGCCCACCGCCGCACGCTCGACCAACTGGCGACCGGCGTCGCCATTTTCACCGCCGATCAGCGGCTGACGTTCTACAACACCGCCTATCGCTCGCTGTGGGAGCTCGACACCGGCTTCCTTGACCAAAATCCGACCGATTCAGCCCTGCTCGACCAGTTGCGCGCAGCGCGCAAGCTTCCCGAGGAGAAGGACTTCCGCGAATGGAAGGCCGCCCTGCACGAAGCCTATCGCGCCCCCGAGGCGCGCGAGCATATCTGGCACCTGCCCGACGGCCGCACCATCCGCGTCGTCACCACACCCAACCCGCAGGGCGGCGTGACCTATCTGTTCGAGGACGTGACCGAGCGGCTGGACATGGTGCGGCGCTACGATGCGTTGATCCGCGTGCAGGGCGAAACGCTCGACAACCTGGCCGAGGCGGTCGCGGTGTTCGGCAGCGACGGCCGCCTGCGGCTGCACAATCCGGCGTTCATCGACATGTGGCGGCTAGAACCGCTGGCGCTCGCCAACCGGCCCCACATCGAGACGGTGATCGGCTGGTGCCAAACGCTCTACGACGACGATGCGCTGTGGCAACGGCTGCGCGGCACGGTGACGGCGATCGAGGGGCGCGAGGTCGTCAAGAGCCGCCTGGAGCTGCGCAACGGCAGCGTCACCGACCTGATCACGGTGCCGTTGCCCGACGGCGCCACCCTGGTCGCGTTCCTCGACGTCACCGACACCATCAACGTCGAGCGCGCGTTGCGCGAGCGCAACGAGGCGCTGGAAACCGCCGACGTTCTCAAGGTCGATTTCGTTCATCATGTGTCCTACGAGCTGCGCTCGCCGCTCACCAACATTATCGGCTTCGCTCATCTGATGGGCGAACCGAGCACCGGCGAGCTCAGCACCAAGCAGCGCGAGTATCTCGGCTACATCAACACATCGACCAACGCGCTGCTGGCGATTATCAACGACATCCTCGACCTCGCCACCATCGACGCCGGGGCGATGCGGCTCAATCTCGGCTTCGTCGACATCCGCCGGACCATGAACGCCGCGGCCGAGGGCATCCGCGATCGCCTGATCAAGGACGAGATCGTGCTCGACATCCGCGCCGATGCCGACATCGGCAGTTTCCCCGGCGACGAGCGCCGCGTCCGCCAGGTCCTGTTCAATCTTTTGGCCAACGCGGTCGGCTTCTCGCCGCCCGGCGCCACCATCGCAATGTCCGCCGAGCGGCGGCCCGATGCGGTGGTGTTCACGGTGACCGACAACGGCCCCGGCATCCCGCCCGAGGTGCAGGACCGTGTGTTCGACTGGTTCGAGTCGCACTCGCAGGGCTCGCGCCATCGTGGCGCCGGCCTGGGGCTCTCGATCGTGCGCTCGTTCGTCGAATTGCACGGCGGCACGGTGACGCTCGATTCCGTGGTCGGCAAGGGCACCACGGTCGAATGCACATTCCCGCTCGAACAACACTCCGAGCCGGAGCGTAGCGCGGCTTAATCGCGCTTGCCGGCTGCTGCTTGCTCTTCACGACCCGACGGCCAACCAAGTCCGCCGCAAAAGCAGGCACTCGATCCAGTTGACCTTCGGCCCAGCGATACTCGATCGCAACATTCTGGCCCTCTATGTAGCCCGCTTCTTTGAGACCGTTGCGGAACGCTGTCGCATAAAATGCGAAGCCCTCTGGGGACGCGCTCTGCAGAAATCCGATGACCGGCATCGCGGCCTGTTGCGCGTGCCAGCTGAGCGGCCAGAACGCTGCCGCCCCGCTCAGACCACGCAGAAATTCCCGCCGCGGCATGTATGCACCCCCCAGACTCAGGCGATGGCATCGCAGTGGTCGGATCGAGGGGGATGAAGGGGGCGCTGGTCGCACCACGGCAGCGAGCAAGTTGTTGAAAAGCGCTTCCACCGTCATTCCGGCGCGCCGAAGGCCGGAAACCCGGAATCCATAACTCCTCTATTTCCGATACATTAGGACTGGCGTTAGGGATTCAGGTCGCCACTCACGCGGCGTCCGGTAAGATCGCGGCGAATCTTTCGTATAACTGAGGACGCGATGCTTCCCCTCACCTCCGGCGGATCGAGCTTCACCGTGGCGCTCGCCAACGAGCAGGCCACCGAGCGGCTCGTGACCGACATCGCGGCGGCGCTCGAGCCCGGCGATCTGGTGACGCTGTCCGGCGATCTCGGCGCCGGCAAGACCACGTTCGCCCGCGCCATGATCCGCTATCTCGCCGACAATCCGGACATTCCGGTGCCGAGCCCGACCTTCACGCTGATCCAGATCTACGACCTGCCGCGATTTCCGGTCGTGCATGCCGATCTCTACCGCCTGGAAGGCCCCGGCGAGCTCGCCGAACTCGGCTTCGACGACCTGCCGAAAGACGCGGTGGTGCTGCTGGAATGGCCGGACCGGGCCGCCGGCTTCCTGCCGCCGGACCGACTCGACGTGGCATTCACGCTAGCGCCGCAGTCCGGCCCCGAGGCGCGCAAGGCGCGCATCACCGGCTACGGCTCGTTCGGGACGCGGGCCGAGCGAATCCCGGCCGTGCGCCGTTTCCTCGACACCAGCGGCTACGGGCAGGCGGAACGACGGCGCCTGCAGGGCGACGCCTCGACGCGCTGCTACGAGCGGCTTCAGCTTGGCGAGCAGCGCGCCATCCTGATGAACTCGCCGCGCCGGCCGGACGGTCCGCCGGTGCGCGACGGCAAGCCCTACAGCGTCATCGCCCATCTCGCCGAGGACATCATTCCGTTTGTCGGAATGGCAAATGGCCTGCATCAGTGCGGCTTCTCCGCTCCGCAGATCTACGAGGCCGAGCTCGCCGACGGCCTGCTCATCATCGAGGATCTCGGCGCCGAACCCGTGGTGACCGGCGATCCGCCGGCGCCGATCGAGGAGCGCTATGAGGCCGCGGTCGACGTACTGATCGCGCTGCACAGCCAGGAATTGCCGAACGCCATTCCCGGTCGCACCGCACGTCGTCCATTCGCTGCCGCCCTACGACCTCGACGCCTACCTGATCGAAAGCGAGCTGCTGCTCGACTGGTATCTGCCCCGGCGCGGCATCGCGGTGACGGACGAGGTCCGCGCCGACTATGTCGCGCTGTGGACGCGGGCGCTCCAGGTCGCGGTCGAAGCCCCGCCGACCTGGGTGCTGCGCGACTTCCATTCGCCCAATCTGATCTGGCTGCCGGAACGGATGGACATCGCCCGGGTCGGCCTGCTCGACTTCCAGGACGCCATGATGGGCCCGGCGGCCTACGATCTCGCCTCGCTGTTGCAGGACGCCCGCGTCGACGTGCCGGAGCTGATGGAGGTTTCGCTGCTCGGCCACTACGTCCGCAAGCGCAGCGAGCTCGACCCCACGTTCGAGCCGGCCGACTTCATCAGACTCTACGCCACGCTGGCCGCCCAGCGCGCCTCGAAAATCCTCGGCATTTTCGCAAGGCTCGATCGCCGCGACGGCAAGCCGCAATACCTCCGACACATCCCGCGGGTATGGGGCTATCTGCAACGCTCGCTGGCGCATCCGGCGCTGGCGATGCTGCAGGACTGGTACAGCCTCAACGTGCCGGCGCCGGACGCTGCGCCCGCACCGCGGGTATCTTAAGGAAAACTCGATGGCCATCGCTCCCCGCACCGCCATGGTGCTCGCCGCCGGCCTTGGCGAGCGCATGCGGCCGCTGACCGACCGGATGCCGAAGCCGCTCGTTCCGGTCGCGGGCAGACCGCTGATCGACCATGTGCTGGATCGGCTCGCAGCGGCTGGGATCGAGCGCGCCGTGGTCAACGTGCATTATCTCGCCGACATGATCGAACGCCACCTGAAGGGCCGGACCAGGCCGCAGATCGTGATCTCTGACGAGCGTCAGGCCCTGCTCAACACCGGCGGCGGCGTGGTCAAGGCGCTCGCCGCGATCGGGCGCGAGCCGTTCATCCACGTCAACTCCGACACCATCTGGATCGACGGCGTGAAGCCCAATCTCGAACGGCTGGCCGAGGCGTTCGATCCCGCCACGATGGACGCGCTGCTGCTGCTGGCGCCGGTTGCGGACCAGCATCGGCTATGCCGGCCGCGGCGATTTCACCATGGCCTCCGACGGGCGGCTGACGCGGCGCGGCGAACGCGAGATCGCGCCGTTCGTCTATGCCGGCGCGGCGATCCTGCGCCCCAAGCTGTTCAAGGACGCGCCCGCCGGGGCTTTTTCGCTGACGACGCTGTTCGACCGCGCCGCGGCCGTGGGCCGGCTGCATGGGCTGCGCCTCGAAGGCGTGTGGATGCACGTCGGCACGCCGGAGGCCATCAAGCAAGCCGAAGCCGCTATCGCGGCGAGCGCGGGCTGACGCGCGGCTGGCCTTATCAACAGCAGCGCCTATCTGTGGCGACTCGGTTGATTCCCGCATCGCCCGCACGGGCGGGCAATGACACAATGCGAGCGCCATGGCGTTTTGAACCGCGCGTCTTCACAATTCCGGCGTCGGCGCCGTTCCTGCCGACGCTGATCGGCGCGTTGATGGAGGATCGGCTGGGACTCGGCTTCAAGCCAGGCGGCGATCCGCTGGCGCTCGCCGGCGCGACGATCTATCTGCCGACGCGGCGCGCCTGCCGGCTGGCGCAGAAAATCTTTCTCGACGTTCTCAAGCGCGATGCCGCGATCCTGCCGCGCATCGTGCCGATCGGCGATGTCGATGAGGATGAGCTTGCTTTCGCCGAAGCCGCGATCGGCGAAACCGCGGGCGCTACGCTCGATCTGCCCGACGCGATCACCGGACTCGAGCGCAAGGTTCTGCTGGCGCAGTTGATCCTGAAGTGGGCGGCGAGCCCGGAGCTGCGCGGCGACGGCAATTTTTCGCTCGTCGCCAACAGCCCGGCGGCGGCGCTGTCGCTTGCCGGCGAGCTTGCGCGGCTGATGGATGACATGGTCACGCGGCAGGTGCCGTGGCGATCGGCTCGACGACCTCGTGCCCACTGACATGGACGAATACTGGCAGAAGACGCTGCGGTTTCTGAAGATCGCGCGCGAGTATTGGCCGGCCCTTCTGGAGGAAAAAGGCTGCATCGAGCCGGCCGAGCGCCGCGACATGCTGATCGCAGCGGAGGCGAAGCGTCTTGCGACCGGCACCGGGCCGGTGATCGCGGCCGGCTCCACCGGCTCGATCCCGGCGACGGCGACGCTGCTCGCGACCATCGCGAAATTGCCGCATGGCGCGCTGGTGCTGCCCGGCCTCGACACCGAGCTCGACGACGCGACCTGGAAAATGATCGCAAGCCACGATGGCGAGACTGACGCGGCGCACGGCCATCCGCAATTCGCCATGGCGGCGCTGTTGCAGCGGATCGGCATCGTTCGCGACGAGCGTGCATGACCCTTGCGCCGCCCGAGCGGCATGGCCGCGAGCGCATTGCGTCGGAGGCATTGCGGCCCGCCGCTACGAGCGAACTCTGGCAGCAGCGGCTGACGGACGCCGATTTCGCAACTCACGCCGACGCCGCGCTCGCGAAGTCATCGCCGTGATCGAGGCCGCCAACGCCGAGGAGGAGGCGCTGGCCATCGCGGTGGCGCTGCGCGAGGCGATGAACGAGCCGGACAAGACCGCCGCGCTGGTGACGCCCGACCGCGCGCTGGCCCGCCGCGTGCTGGCGGCGCTGGCGCGCTGGAACGTGCCGGTCGACGATTCCGGCGGCGACGCGCTGGCCGACACGCCGGCCGGCGTGTTCGCGCGGCTCACCGCCGAGGCCGCGCTGGACGGCCTGCCGCCGGTGACGCTGCTGGCGCTGCTCAAGCATCCGCTGTGCACGCTCGATGCCGCCGCGGTCTCGACCTTGGAGCGCGCGATTCTGCGCGGCCCGCGGCCCAAGCGCGGCACCGCGGGGCTCGGACACGCGCTGCAAACCTTCCGCGTCGAGCTCGAGAAATACCATCGCCGGGAATCCTCGTCGCTGCATCGCTCCGACCCCCGCACGTCGATCACCGATGCCGAGTTCAATGCCGCCGTCGATCTGGTGGCGACGCTCAAGACGGCGCTGGCGCCATTGGAATTGCTGCCGGCGGGCCCGCAATCGTTCAGCCGCCATCGCCGAGCGTCACGCCGAGGCGTTGCTCGCGCTCGGCGGCATCACCGAGGAACTGGCCAAGGCCTTCGACGAGATCGCCGAAGCGGGCAGCCTGCCGATCGAGCCGGGCGACTATGCCGAGCTGTTCCAGGCCGCCATCGCCGACAAGCAAGGTGCGGCGGCCCGAGAAGGACGTGCGGGTGCGCATCTACGGCCCACTCGAAGCGCGCCTGCAATCGGTCGATCGCCTGGTGCTGGGCGGCCTGGTCGAGGGCGTCTGGCCGCCGGAGACGCGCGGCGATCCCTGGCTGAGCCGGCCGATGCGCCATGAACTCGGCCTCGACCTGCCGGAGCGGCGCATCGGTCTGTCGGCGCACGATTTCGCTCAGGCGCTCGGCGCGCCGGAGGTGATCCTGACCCGCGCGGCCAAGCTGGGCGGCGCGCCGACGGTCGCCTCGCGGTTCGTGCAACGGCTCGCCGCGGTCGCCGGCGAAGCGCGCTGGAACGCAGCGCTCGAGCGCGGCGCGCGCTACGCGGCGCTGGCCCGCAAGCTCGACGAGACTGCTCAAGTCCCGCCAGATGCCGCGGCCCGAGCCCCGGCCGCCGCTCGCGGCGCGGCCGCGGCAGCTCAGCGTCACCGAGATCGAGGACTGGCTGCGCGATCCCTACACGATCTACGCCAAGCACGTGCTCAAGCTTGCAGCCGCTCGACGCGATCGACACGCCGCCCGGCGCCGCCGATCGCGGCACCTTGATCCACGACAGCATCGGCGAGTTCGCCAAGACGTTCCCGGACAAGCTGCCAGACGATCCGGTGGCGGTGCTCACCGAGATCGGCGAGCGGCATTTCCAGCCGCTGGCGGATTTCCCCGAGGCCAGGGCGTTCTGGTGGCCGCGCTTTCTGCGCATCGCCGAATGGCTGGCGGGCTTCGAGACCGCGCGGCGCGCCAAGCTGTCGCGGTTCGATGCCGAGATCGGCGGCAGCATCCTCATCCCGTTCGGCGGCGAGGAGTTCAAGCTCACGGTGCGGGCCGACCGCATCGAACTGCTCAAGGACGGACGCTACGCCGTGCTCGACTACAAGACCGGCGCGCCGCCGACCGACAAGCAGGTTCGCACCGGATTGTCGCCGCAGCTCACGCTCGAAGCCGCGATCCTGCGCCAGGGCGGCTTCAAGGATATTCCCGCCGGCGCCACCGTGGCGCAGTTGGTCTATGTGCGGCTGCGCGGCGGCGCCGTCGCCGGCGAGGAAATGCCGAGTCAAGTTCAAGGACGGCTCACCCGACGAGCACGCCGACATGCGCTTGGCAAAGCTGACCGGCGTGCTCGCCAAGTTCGCCGATCCGGACAGCCCCTACTACTCGCTGCTGCATCCGATGTGGACGACGCACTACGGCACCTACGACCATCTCGCACGCGTGCAGGAGTGGTCGCTGACCGGCGCTACCAACGAGGACCCGGCCGTTCGAATGAACAAGCCGCGCGAAATCCCGGCCGCCGTCACCGAGCGGCAGACCGCGGCGTCGGACCCGGGCAGCTCGGCCTGGGTCGCGGCCAACGCCGGCTCGGGCAAGACCCACGTGCTGGCGCAGCGCGTGATCCGGCTGCTGCTGTCCGGCGTCGATCCGGCGCGCATCCTCTGCATCACCTTCACCAAGGCCGCCGCCGCCAACATGGCGAACCGCGTGTTCAACGATCTGCGGTCATGGACCGTGCTCGACGACGCCGCGCTCGACGAGGCCATGCGCAAGGCCGGCGAGAAGCGGATCGACGCCAAGCGGCGGCAGCGGGCGCGCCAGCTTTTCGCGCTGGCGCTGGAGACGCCGGGCGGTTTGAAGGTGCACACCATCCACGCCTTCTGCACCCAGCTCCTGCACCTGTTCCCGTTCGAGGCCAATGTCGCGGCGCGCTTCGAGGTGCTCGACGAGACCACCGAGAACCAGCTCCTCGAGCAGATCAGCCTCGACGTGATGCTCAAGGCCGCGGACGCGCCGGACAGCCCGCTCGGCCGCGCGCTGGCCCAGGCGGTGCTCGCCGCCGCCGACGTGACGTTCCGCGACCTGGTGCGCGAGGTGATCCGCCAGCGCGACAAGCTGATGCGCTGGGTCGAGGCCGCCGGCGGCGTGCCGCAGGCGATGGCGCAGCTTTCGCAATCGCTCGGCGTCGGACCGGACGAGACGGTGGAGCAGGTCGAGACGAAAATTTTCGACGACAGCCTGATCGCTTCATCGGAATGGACCGCGGTCGGCGCGGCGCTGACCGGCGGGTCGAAGACTGACAAGGATCACGGCGCGCGCTTCCACGCGCTGGCCGCGCTGAGCGGCACCGACCTGCTCGACACCTATCTCGATATTTTCTGCACCGCGCGCGCGCCAAGGTCCGCGACACGATCGGCACCGCCGCGATTCAGAAAGCGCATCCGAGCCTGTGCCAGCGACTTGCACGCAGAGCGCGACCGCGTCTGGGCGCTGGTGCAGCGCAAGCGCGCCATCGAGGCGCGCGACCGCAGCATCGCGCTGTTCACCATCGCGCATGCCGTGATCGAGCGCTTCCGCGCCGAGAAGGATCGCCGCGGCCTGCTCGACTACGAGGACCTGATCGACAAGACGCTCGACCTGCTCAACAACGTGTCGGCCGCCTGGGTGCACTACAAGCTCGACCGCGGCATCCACCATGTGCTGATCGACGAGGCGCAGGACACGAGCCCCAAGCAATGGGAGATCGTGAAGGCGCTGGTCAGCGAGTTCTTCGCCGGCGAGGGCGCGCACGACCGCAAGCGCACCATCTTCGCGGTCGGCGACGAGAAGCAGTCGATCTTCTCGTTCCAGGGCGCGGCGCCGCGCGAATTCGCGGTGATGCGCGAGCACTTCGAGGGCCTGCACAAGCAGGCGGAGCTCGACTTCGTCTCGACGGAGTTCAAGCACTCGTTCCGCTCGGGCGAGAACGTGCTGGGCGCGGTCGACACGGTGTTCAGGCCGCCGCAGGCCCACGCCGGATTGACGCGCTGCCCGAAGCTCCGGTTCACGAGGCGCTGCCGGAGGCGGCGCCGGGCCTCGTCGAAATCTGGGATACGACGAAGACCGACGAGCGCAAGGACGTCACAGCCCTGGGATGCGCCGTTCGACACCGAGCGCAGCGCCAGCGGCGTGGTGAAGCTCGCCAAGCGCATCGCCAAGCATCGTCGCGCTGTGGCGGCGCCAGGGCCGGCTCGCCAAGGACGTGCTGATCCTGGTGCGGCGGCGCGGCGTGCTGTTCGAGTCGATCATTCGCGCGCTGAAGAACGAAGGCGTCCCGGTCGCCGGCGCCGACCGGCTGGTGCTGACCGAGCACATCGCGGTGATGGACCTGATGGTGCTGGCCGACGCGTTGCTGCTGCCGCAGGACGATCTGGCGCTGGCGACCGTGCTGAAGAGCCCGCTGTTCGGGCTCGACGAGGACGAACTGTTCAAGCTCGCCTGGGATCGCAAGGGCAGCCTGCGGAACGTGCGTGCGCGACGCAGCGGCCCGATCTCTCGGCGCGGCTCGACGCGCTGCGGCGAACAGACGCGCGACAAGACGCCGTTCGCGTTCTACGCCGACCTGCTCGGCGCCGGCGGCGGGCGGCAGGCAATTGCTGGGCCGGCTCGGCCACGAGGCGAACGACGCGCTCGACGAATTTCTCAATCTCGCGCTCGACTACGAGCGCATGCGAGACGCCGTCGCTGCAGGGCTTCGTGGCGTGGCTGCGCTCGGCGAGGCCGAGGTGAAGCGCGACATGGAGATGGCGCGCGACGAGGTGCGGGTGATGACGGTGCACGGCGCCAAGGGACTCGAGGCGCCGATCGTCGATTCTCGCCGACACCACGACACCGCCGCAGGGCTTTCATCCGCCGAGGCTGCTGCAACTGCCGGCGGCCGGCGCGACGCCGCCTCTCGTGCTGGGCGGTCGCCAAGGCCAAGGACATCGGCCCGATGGGGCGGCGCGCGAGACGGCGCTCGACGAAGCGCGCGACGAATACCGGCGGCTCCTTTACGTGGCGATGACGCGCGCCATCGAACGGCTGATCGTGTGCGGCGTCGACGGCATCAACAAGCGGCCGGACGGCTGCTGGTACGACCTCGCGCGCGGCGCGCTCGAAGGCCAATGCGTCACCGAGCAGGCCGACGACGGCGCGGGCGAGGTGCTGCGCTATCGCAAGATGCCGGACACCGGCGCGTCAGCGCCGGCATCAAAGGCGCAGGCGCAGGAGCTCAATTTGCTCCCGCCTGGCTGACGCAAGACGTCGCCTTGCCCGCCCGCGCCGCGCCGATCAAGCCGTCCGGCTTCGTCGACGATCCACCGACGCGTCATGCCGGCCGGACAGTTCCGCCCGGGCGAGGCGCGGCGGCGCGCGCTCCTGCGCGGCAACATCGTGCACCGGCTGATGCAATCGCTGCCGGACATTCCGCCCGACCGCGCGGACCGAGGCAGCGCGCCGCTATCTCGTCGCGGCAGAAAACGGATTTCAGCGAGGCCGAGCGCGGCGAGATCGTCGACGGCGTCGTGGCCATGCTGGCGGACCAGCGCTTCGCCGCGCTGTTCGCGCCCGGCAGCCGGGCCGAGGTTCCCATCGTCGGCCGCATCGGAGAACGCCGCGTCACCGGCGTGGTGGACCGGCTGGTGGTCACGCCCGACGAAATCCTGATCGCCGACTACAAGACCAACCGTCCGGCGCCGCGCAGCCTCGCGGAAACCCAGGAGCACTATCAGGGCTATGTCAAGCAGCTGGCGCTGTATCGCGCGGTGCTGATGCGACTTTATCCCGGCCGGCCGGTCCGCGCCGCTTTGGTGTGGACGGACATCCCCGATCTGGCGGAAATTCCCGCCGAAGCGCTGGATGCGGCGCCTCGCATCCTCACCAGCCCGTGATCCGCCTTGACGCTCCGGGGTGGCGTCCATACGTTCCCGGCTCCCCGGGGTTGATCCTTTCCCGATTCGAAATAACGAGGTGTCCCATGGCCGTTGGCAAGGTGTCCGACGCGAATTTCGAGGCCGAGGTGCTCAAGTCGACCAGCCCGGTCGTGGTCGATTTCTGGGCCGAGTGGTGCGGCCCGTGCCGCATGATCGCGCCGGCGCTCGAGGAAATCGCCGGCACCATGGGCGACAAGGTCAAGATCGTGAAGCTCAACGTCGATGAGAATCCGGGCGTGGCGTCGAAATACGGCATCATGTCGATCCCGACCTTGATGATCTTCAAGAACGGCGAGATGGCCGCGCGCCAGGTCGGCGCCGCGCCGAAGCAGAAGCTCGAGCAGTGGATCACCACCGCGGTCTGAACGCGCACTGATCGAATTTGAACGTGATGGCCGGGCATGTCCCGACCATTTCGATTTAGGCACGAACCCTCCTCTGTCGTTGCCGGCATGACCCCGGCAATCCCTCTCCAAAGTCTCACGCAGAAAGATGGACCCCCGGGTCAAGCCCGGGGGTGACGGCTGAGAATGTGGCACGCGCAAGCCAAACTCCTCGGCCCTCACACCGGCGGCGTGCCGTTCTGCGCCAGCACTTCGCCGGCGAGATAGAGCGAGCCGGTGATCAGGATGCGCGGCGCGGGCGCAAGCTCGAGCCGCGCCACCGCGGCGAGCGCCGCCTCGATGCGTGTCGCGGCTCTCGGCCGGAATGCCGACGCCCCGCGCCATGTCCACCAGCGTCTCGGCCGGCACGCTTTTCTCCTGGCGCGGCATCGGCACGGCGATGACGCGGCGCGCGATGCCGGCGAAATTGCGCAGGAATCCCGGCGCTGTCCTTGGTCGTCAGCATGCCGACGATCAGCACCAGCGGCCGCGGCACGCGCTCCTCGAGATCGCCGATCGCCGCCGCCACCGCGCGGCCGCCGTCGGCGTTGTGGCCGCCGTCGAGCCACAACTCGCTCTCCGGCGGCGTCAGCGCCTTGAGCCTGCCTTGCGTCAGACGCTGCATCCGCGCCGGCCATTCCGCCCGAGCGATGCCGGCCTCGAAGGCCGCGAGCGGCAGCGCCGAAGCCCGCAGCGCGCAGCGTCGCGATGGCGGTGCCGGCATTGTCGACCTGATGGCGGCCGGCAAGCTTCGGCAGCGGCAGATCGAGCAGCCCGTCGTCGTCCTGATAGACCAGGCGGCCGTGCTCGCCGTGCACGCTCCAGTGCTCGCCCGCGACGCGCAGCGGCGCGCGCACGCGCTTCGCCTCCTGCTCGATGACGCCGAGCACGGCATCGGACTGCGGCGCGATCGCCGCCGGCACGTCGCGCTTGAGGATCGCGGCCTTCTCGGCGGCGATCTTCTCGATCGTGTCGCCGAGAAATTCCAGATGGTCCATCGATATCGGCGTGATCGCGCAGGCGAGCGGCTTCTCGATCACGTTGGTGGCATCGAGCCGGCCGCCGAGGCCGACTTCGAGCAACGTCACATCGGCGGGATTGCGCGAGAACAGCAGGAACGCCGCCGCGGTCTCGATCTCGAACACCGTGATCGGCTCGCCGCCGTTGGCGCGCTCGCATTCCTCCAGCACGGTCG
The DNA here is from genome assembly GCA_963842645.1 of uncultured Alphaproteobacteria bacterium. Classification (GTDB taxonomy): domain Bacteria; phylum Pseudomonadota; class Alphaproteobacteria; order Rhizobiales; family Xanthobacteraceae; genus Z2-YC6860. Next base: position 150,171 of record CAWJGY010000007.1, read on the forward strand.
GCGAGCGCCTCGTCGCTGACCAGTCGGCCGCCACCCGGCTCGCGCCAACCGGAAGCGCTCGTTGAAGCGAACGAGATGCGGCGAGGTGTAGACATGCACGCTCTGGCCGGCCGCCTCCAGCACCGCGCGCATGAAGGCGATGGTCGAGCCCTTGCCGTTGGTGCCGGCGACATGGATGACCGGCGGCAGTTGCCGCTCCGGATGTGCCGAGCTTGTCGAGGAGACGCCGGATCCGGTCGAGCGAAAGATCGATGCGCTTGGGATGCAGCGCCAGAAGTCGCGCGATGATCGGCTCGTAGGCGCTCATTGCTCTGACACGGCGCACCCGCCATTCACGCCTGCGCGGTCCAGGTTTCCGGCGCGGCGGGGCGGCAGCTCCGGAATAGCGAGGCGCTCCGGCGGCTTGTCGGTCTTGGTCAGCACGCGGCACAGTTCGGCCAAGCGTCGCGCGCAGCTTGTGGCGATGCACCACCATGTCGACCATGCCGTGGTCGCGCAGATATTCCGATTTCTGGAAACCGTCCGGCAGCTTCTCGCGGATGGTCTGCTCGATGACGCGCGGACCGGCGAAGCCGATCAGCGCGCCGGGCTCGGCGATGTGCACGTCGCCCAGCATCGCGTAGGACGCGGTGACGCCGCCGGTGGTCGGGTTGGTCAGCACGACGATGTAGGGCCGCTTGGCGTCGCGCAGCATCTGCACCGCCACCGTGGTGCGCGGCAACTGCATCAGCGACAGGATGCCCTCCTGCATGCGCGCGCCGCCGGACGCCGCGAACATGATGAACGGCGTGCCGCGATCGACCGCGGTCTCGAGCCCGGCGATCGACCGCCTCGCCCGCCGCCATGCCGAGCGAGCCGCCCATGAAATCGAAATCCTGCACGCCGATCGTCACCGGCGTGCCTTCGAGCTTGCCGAGACCGACCTTGATCGCGTCGGTGAGCCCGGTCTTGGTCGCGGGCATCCTTGAGGCGGTCGGCGTAGCGGCGCTCGTCGCGGAATTTGAGCGGATCGATGGCACCGGTCGGCACCGCGATGTCGAGCCAGGTCTCGCCGTCGAAGATCGACTTCAGCCGCGCCACCGCGCCCATGCGCATGTGGTAGTTCGAGCTCGGGATGACGAACTGGTTGGCCTCGACGTCCTTGAAGAACACGAGCTGGCCGGTCTCCGGACACTTGATCCAGAGATTTTCCGGCGACTCGCGCCGGTTGAGGAAATTGCGAATTTTCGGCCGGACGACGTTGGAGATCCAGTTCATCGTAGGTCTCTGACTCTCACCTTGCTCCACCGTGCCCGGGCACAGCCGTCGAGGACGGCATCGCTTCGCTCGCCTATGACCCGGGCATCCATCATGCTTCGCAACATTATCACACCGTATAGATGGATTGCCGGGTCAAGCCCGGCAATGACGGTGTGGCCAATTTACGGCGCCGCGCTTGGCCCCGCGCACGCCGTTGGCCAGTTCCGCAACAAGCGATGTCACCGCCTTGACCGTTTTTGCCGTCGCCTTGCCCTTCTTGTCGAGGCTGTCCTTGATCGCGTTAACCAGCGCCGAGCCGACCACCACGCCCTCGGCGCTCTCGGCGATGGCGCGCGCCTGCTTCGCGGTGCGAACGCCGAAGCCGACCGCAACCGGCAATTTGGTATGGCGCTTGATGCGCGTCACCGCGGCGTGGACCTTGGCCGCATCCGGCGCGGCAGCGCCGGTGATGCCGGTGATCGAGACGTAGTAGACGAAGCCCGAGGTGTTCGCGAGCACCGCCGGCAGCCGCTTGTCGTCGGTGGTCGGCGTCGCCAGCCGGATGAAGTTCAGCCCGGCCTTGAGCGCCGGCAGGCAAAGCTCCTCGTCCTCCTCGGGCGGCAGGTCCACCACGATCAGGCCGTCGACGCCGGCGGCTTTGGCGTCGGCGAGAAATTTCGCCACGCCGTAGATGTAGATCGGATTGTAGTAGCCCATCAGCACGATCGGCGTCGCATCGTCGCCCTTGCGGAAGCGCGCGGATCATGCCGAGCGTCTTCTTCATGTCTGGCCGGCGTTGAGCGCGCGCAGACCGCCGGCCTGGATCGCCGGGCCGTCCGCCATCGGATCGGTGAACGGCATGCCGAGCTCGATCACGTCGGCGCCGGCCTTCGGCAGCGCCTTCAGAATTTCCAGCGAGGTCTTGGTGTCGGGATCGCCCGCCATCGTGAAGGTGACGAGCGCGGCGCGGCCTTCGCGCGCAAGCTCCGCGAAGCGTCGATCGATGCGGGTGGTCATTTGCGGGAACGCACGTTGGGATCGACGAGCGGCAAGGTTCCTTGGCGGCGCTCGCGCATCTCGGCCATGCGGATGTTGATGGTGCCGAGCATGATCAGCACGAGCATGCCGACGCAGACGAACCATTCCTTGCGGGTGATCTCCGGCCCCACTTCGAACAGCCGCGCCTTGAAGAAATAGAGCATGTAGCCAGCGCCAAAAATGACGAGCGTCCAGCCGGTTCGTCCCTGCCGGGGCATGCCGCTCCACCAGGCGTAGAGCCGCATCACAGCTTGCCCCCGAGATGCTTCGCCACGCTGTCGAGGTCCTTGTCGCCGCGGCCGGAGAGATTGACCACCAGCAGGTGATCCGTCGGGTTTCTTCGGCGCGATGTCGCCGAGCTTGGCCAGCGCATGACACGGCTCCAGCGCCGGGATGATGCCTTCGAGCCGGCTGCAAAGCTGGAACGCAGCGAGCGCTTCCTTGTCGGTCGCGGAGAGAAATTTCACCCGGCCCAGATCGGCGAGCCAGGCGTGCTCCGGCCCGATGCCGGGATAGTCGAGACCGGCCGAGATCGAATGCGCCTCCTCGATCTGGCCGTCGTCATCCATCAAGAGATAGGTGCGGTTGCCGTGCAGCACGCCGGGCCGCCCGCCCGCGACCGATGCGGCGTGCTTCTTTTTCAGGCCATGCCCGGCCGCCTCGACGCCGTAGATCTCGACGCCGCGGTCGTCGAGGAACGGATGAAACAGGCCCATCGCATTGGAGCCGCCGCCGATGCAGGCGATCAGCGAGTCCGGCAACCGGCCTTCGGCCTCCTGCATCTGCGCGCGCGTCTCCTCGCCGATGATGCACTGGAAATCGCGCACCATCATCGGATAGGGATGCGGGCCGGCGACCGTGCCGATGCAGTAGAACGTGTTCGACACGTTGGTCACCCAGTCGCGCAGCGCCTCGTTCATCGCGTCCTTGAGCGTCTTCGCGCCCGACTCGACCGGCCGCACCTCGGCGCCCAGCGCCTGCATGCGCAGCACGTTCGGCTGCTGGCGCGCGACGTCGAGCGCGCCCATGAACACCACGCATTCCAGGCCGAACTTGGCGCACATCGTCGCGGTCGCGACGCCGTGCATGCCGGCGCCGGTCTCGGCGATGACGCGCGGCTTGCCCATGCGCTTGGCCAGCATGATCTGGCCGAGCACGTTGTTCACCTTGTGCGCGCCGGTGTGGTTGAGGTCCTCGCGCTTGAAATAGATTTTCGCGCCGCCAAAATGCGCGGTCAGCCGCTCGGCGAGATAGAGCGGCGACGGCCGGCCGACGTAGTTCTTCAGATGACCGTCCATCTCGCGCTTGAACGCCGGATCGGCCTTGGCCGCGGCATAGGCCTTCTCAAGCTCCAGGATGAGCGGCATCAGCGTCTCGGCGACAAAGCGGCCGCCATAGATGCCGAAGTGCCCGCGCTCGTCGGGCCCGGTGCGGAATGAATTGGGCTGCAGCGGCGCGGTCATGCCGTGCTCGCGAGTTTTGCGGTCTGCGCGTTGTCGGCGACGCGCGCGGCGCGAATGAAGGCGCGAATCTTGTCCGGATCCTTCTCGCCCGGCGCGCGCTCGACGCCCGACGACACATCGACCGCCGGCGCGCGCGTGATCCGCAGCGCTTCGGCGACATTGCCGGCATCGAGTCCGCCCGACAGCATGAACGGCACGCCGGGATCGATCTTTTCCAGCAGGCTCCAGTCGAAGGTCTTGCCGAGCCCGCCGGGCCGCGTCGCCTCGCGCGGCGCGCGGCCGTCGAACAGCAGCCAGTCGGCGACCTTGGCGTAGAGATGGATCGGCGGGAGATCGGCCGCACTGCTCGATCGGCAGCGCCTTCATCACCGGCAGCACGAAACGCGAGCGCACCGCGACGACGCGCTCCGGCGTCTCCTTGCCGTGCAGTTGCAGCATGTCGGGCTTGAGCGCCTCGACCACGCGATCGAGCTCGGCGTCGGTGGCGTCCACCGACAGCGCGACCTTCTTCGCCCGGCCCTTCACCCGCTCGCCCAGGGGTCGCGCCGCCTCGATCCCGAGGTTGCGCGGCGACGGCGGGAAGAACACGAAGCCGACCATGTCGGCGCCGGCCTCCAGCGCCGCGTCGAGCGCGTCGGGGGTCTTCAGGCCGCAGATTTTGACCAAAAGAGGCATGATGGGCGGGGTTCTAGCCGGCTGCCGCCGAACTCTCCACCCGTCATTGCCCTATCTAATTCAGCGCCTTCCACACCAGCGTGGCCGCCGCCAGGTCCTCCAGCGCGAGCCCGGTCGACTTGAACAGCGTGATCTCGTCCTTGCGCTTGCGGCCCTGCTTCTTGCCGCGGCAAAGCTCGAACAGATCGCCCTGGATTTCCTTCAGGCTGATGATCTTCTTCTTCAGCGGGATGGCGATGTCGCCTGAGCCTTTCGGCGCGGTCGCGCGGCTGTCGACATAGACGCGGGCGCGGCGCACCGCGGCGTCGTCGGCCTCGCGCGTCTTCAGCGAGAACGCGCCGACCAGATCGACATGAGCGCCCTTCTTGAGCCAGGCGCCGCGAACCAGCGGCACGGCCGACAGCGTGGCGCAGGACACGATGTCGGCCTCGCGCACCGCCTCCTCCAGATCGTCGGCGATGACCGGCTCGATGCCGGCGGCCGACAGCGCGAACGCGGTCGAGATCGCATGCGAGCGGGTGCGGTTCCACAAGGTCACGCGGGTGATCGGCCGCACCGCCCGGTGCGCGCGGATAAGATGCGGCGCCAGCGCGCCGGCTCCGACCATGACGAGATGCGAGGCGTCGTCGCGGGCGAGATAGCGCGCCGCGAGCGCGGAGGCGCAAGCGGTGCGCCAGGCGGTCAGCGCCGCGCCGTCCATCACCGCCAGCGTCTCGCCGGTGTCGCCGGACATCAGCACGTAGCTGCCCAGCACCGCCGGCTTGTTGCGCTTGGCGTTGTCGGGAAAGACGTTGACGAGCTTGCAGCCGATCAACCGCTCGCCGGAATTGCTCCAGGCCGGCATCAGCAGCACCTTGGCCTCGCTGCCCGACGGCTGCGGAACGAAATACGTGATCTTGTCCGGCGCGGCGATGTCGGCGCGGAACGCCTCGGCCAGCGCATCGATCAGCGCGTCGTAACGCAGCACCCGATTGATGTCGGCGGCGGTGACAACTCCGCATTATTTACGCCGCCGGCGGCACGACGAACGGCGGCGACGCCTCCAGCGCCGCGGCACGTTGCGGCGCGACTGCTCTGCGTCGAGCCGGGCGCGCAGATCGCGCGCCTCGGCTTCGGCGCGCCGCGCCCGCATCCGCCACTTGTGCTGCCGCAGCCAGGCGGCGATGCCGCCGACCACGACGCCCACGCCCACCAGCACGAAGATCAGCATGAACAGCGGCATCTTCAGCGCGAAGGCCGGATGCGCGGAATCGAACGGATCGAACGAGACGGTGATGATCTCGCGGTTCGCCACCGCGAACATCACGATGATGATGGCGAGCGGAACAAGAATGGCAATGGCGACGAATTTGCGCATGGCTAGAGCTTCGTGCCCCGCACGAGCGACGGCGAGCGCAGCGAGCCGGAGCAACGATCCGGAATAAAGCGCTACGTCCCGCGTCTTGTTCAGCCGCTCGCGCATTTCCTTGCCGGTCTTGAAGAACGGCACCGACTTCTGCGCGACCGAGACATGCGCGCCGGTGCGCGGATTGCGTCCGGTGCGGGCCGGCCGGTTCTTCACGGAGAAGGCGCCGAAGCCGCGCAACTCAACCCGGTCGCCGCGCGCCATCGCCGCGACGATCTCGTTGAGGATCGCGTTGACGATGTTCTCCACGTCGCGCTGATAGAGATGCGGATTGGACGTCGAGATGTGCTGCACCAGCTCGGACTTGATCATCGTGTGCCCCGTTGCCGCCAACCGGAATAGACGCGGCATCAATTGGTCGATGGAGGGTGCCAAAGCGCCAATAGACCGTCAAGGTTGAGCCGCTCGACCGCCTGGATGGCGCCCCACTCCTTGAACCGCTCGGCCAGGCCGTTGAGGCCGATAGCGTCGAGCAATCCAAGCACGGCGACGCGCAGGAACGGCAGGTCGCCGAACCGCGGGCTGAGCGGATAGTCGCGGACCGGCGTCTTGGCGTCGATGTTCTTCTCCTTTGCCAGCCATTCGATCGCCGCCTGCTCGTCGCCGAGCGCGTCGATCAGCTTGAGCTCGACCGCCTGCCGGCCGGTGAACACCCGGCCGTCCGACACGCGCTGCAGCATCTCCGGATCGAGCTGGCGGCGGTCGCGCACCAATGAGCGGAACCAGTCGTAGGAGTCCTTGACGATGCCCTCGACGGCGGCGCGCGCCTCGGGGCTGGTCGGCTCGAAGCCGCTGGGCGCGGCCTTGAGCGGCGAGGACTTGATGGTTTCGACCTGGACGCCGATCGTCTTCAGAAGCTCGGTGACGTTGGGATACTGGAAGATGACGCCGATCGAGCCGACGATGGCGCTCTGCTGCGCCACGATGCGGTCGGACGCGATGCGCGGCGATATAGCCGCCGGAGGCCGCGAGTCCGTCGATCACCACCACCATCGGCTTCTTGGCCTTGAGCCTGATCAGCGATTCGTAGAGCTCCTCGGAGCCGGTCACCGTGCCGCCCGGGCTGTTGACGTGGACGATCACCGCCTTGGCATTCGATTCGGCGAGCCGGTTGAGCGCCTCGACACGCTGGCGATTGCCGCGAATGAGCCCCTCGATCGTGATCCGGGCGATCGACCCGCCGGCCCCGCCAGGCATGGCGCCGCGATGGCTGGTGAACACAACGCCTGCACCCACCACGGCGACGATGGCGACAAACACCGTCACGACACGCCAGAACGTCAGCTTGCGCCGCATGCGGCGGCGATCGACGATGAGATCGGCATCGAGCGACATGGTGCTATCTCCTCAATTTGATTCGAACTGAATTCTAGCAAACTCCGGGCGGTCATTCCGGACGCCGCGAAGCGGCGATCCGGCGTCCATGGCGGTACTTTCCAGCACCCCAATGGCGGCCAAAAGATGAACCCCCGGGTCTTGCGACCCGGGGGTTCTGATCGGTCGGGTAGAGCAGGCTTTGGCCTACTCCTTGACCTCTTCGGTTTCGGCTTCCTCGTCCTTGCGCTTGAGCGCGCTGCCGAGGATGTCGCCGAGCGTGGCGCCGGAATCGGAGGAGCCGTACTGGGCGATGGCCTCCTTCTCCTCGGCCACCTCCAGCGCCTTGATCGAGAGCTGCACCTTGTGGGCGCGGCGGTCGAACAGCACGACGCGGGCATCGACCTTCTGGCCGACCTGGAAACGGTCGGAGCGCTGGTCGTTGCGGTCGCGAGCAAGCTCCGAGCGCTTGATGAAGGCGGTGAGCTCGCCACCGACGATCTTCACGTCGATGCCGGACTCCTTGATCTCGGTGACCTCGGTGGTGACGACGTCGCCCTTCTTCATGTCGGTGGCGGATGCCATCGGGTCGCCCTGGAGCTGCTTGATGCCGAGCGAGATGCGCTCCTTCTCGACATCGACGTCCAGCACCTGAGCCTGAACCTTGTCGCCCTTCTTGTACTCCTCGATCACCTGCTCGCCCGGACGCTTCCAGTCGAGATCGGAGAGATGGACCATGCCGTCCACATCGCCGTCGAGGCCGAGGAACAGGCCGAACTCGGTCTTGTTCTTGACCTCGCCTTCGATCGTGGCGCCGGGCGGGTACTTCTCGACGAAGACCTCCCACGGATTGCGCATGGTCTGCTTCAGGCCGAGCGAGATGCGGCGCTTGACCGGATCGACTTCGAGGATCTGGACCTCCACTTCCTGCGAGGTGGAGACGATCTTGCCCGGATGGACGTTCTTCTTGGTCCAGGACATTTCGGAAACGTGGATCAGGCCCTCGATGCCCGGCTCCAGCTCGACGAACGCGCCGTAGTCGGTGATGTTGGTGACGCGGCCCTTGAAGCGGGTGCCGACCGGGAACTTGACCTCGATGCCCTGCCACGGATCGTCGAGCAGTTGCTTCATGCCGAGCGAGATGCGGTGCGTCTCGTGGTTGATCTTGATGATCTTGACCTTCACCGACTGGCCGATGTTGAGCACTTCGGTCGGGTGATTGACGCGCCGCCAGGCGATGTCGGTGACGTGGAGCAGGCCGTCGATGCCGCCCAGGTCTACGAACGCGCCGTAGTCGGTGATGTTCTTGACCACGCCGTCGATGACCTGACCCTCTTCGAGGTTCTGCACCAGCTCCTGGCGCTGCTCGGCTCGGGTCTCTTCGAGTACCGTGCGGCGCGACACGACGATGTTGCCGCGCCGGCGATCCATTTTGAGGATCTGGAACGGCTGGTTGACGTTCATCAGCGGCGTGACGTCGCGGATCGGCCGGATGTCGACCTGCGAGCGCGGCAGGAACGCCACCGCGCCGTCGAGATCGACAGTGAAGCCGCCCTTGACCTGGTTGAAGATGACGCCGGTGACCTTCTCGTTGTTCTTGAACGCGGTCTCGAGCTTGCCCCAGCTTTCTTCGCGCCGCGCCTTGTCGCGCGACAGCACCGCCTCGCCGAGCGCGTTCTCGACGCGCTCCAGATAGACTTCGACGGTGTCACCGATCTTGATTTCGTTGCCGCGTCCCGGCCCCTGGAATTCCTTGACCGCGACGCGGCCCTCGGTCTTCAGGCCGACGTCAATGACGGCCATGTCCTTCTCGATGCCGACGACGGTCCCCTTGATGACGGACCCTTCCTGCAGATTGCCGCCGCCGAATGTCTCTTCGAGCAGGGCGGCGAAGTCTTCGCGCGACGGCGCGGTAGCGGTGCCAGTGGCCATACAGTCTCCAAAGCGGTGCGCAGGCGGTTGGGTGATCGGCGTCCCGAACGCGCGGGCTGCAGGCCCCGCAGACCTGCAACAACTGCCGGAAAACCGGCAGGCCGGCGCAAAACCGAGCGTTCATGACGGTGGTTGACACCGTCTATGGATGACGGTGGTTCATGTGTCCGGCGCGCCGCGGCGGGGCTTGAAGCGGGGCTTGGTCCTCCAACCGCGAGGGGCGATCGATCGCACCTCGGCCCGCTCGGGTGGCCACGTCGTAATTGTGGCGGCCCGGACGGGCGGGATATAGCCGGTGCCGGGCGGCCCGGCAAGGTCGATCATTCCAGGGTGATCTTGCCGCGCTGCACGGTTTCCCGCCACAGCTCGGCCTCGGCTTTCACGTTCTCGGCAAACTGCCGGCGCGATTGCGCTGGCGCCAGCATGCCCAGGACGTTGAACCGCTCCTTTACCACATCGGTCTTTTGCGCCTCGGCAACCGCCTGAGCGAGCGTATCGAGAATGTCATCGGGGGTGCCGGCCGGCGCGGCCATGCCCCACCAGTTGGAGGCGACAAAGCCCGGAAATCCCGATTCCGCCATAGTCGGCACATCCGGCAGCATCGGCACGCGTTGCTCCGTCGCGACCGCGAGCGCCGTTAGCCGGCCTTCCTTGAAATGGCCGCCGACCGCGGCAAGGCCGATCGGGAAGAGCTGGATGTCGTTCTTGAGCAGAGCCAGCGTCGCCTCCGGCGAACCGCGATAGGGAACGCGGGTGATCTCGACGCCGGTGGTCTGCTTTAGCCGCTCCATCATCAGATGATTGACGGTGCCAAGGCTTGGGATGCCGTAGTTCGCCTTGCCGGGATTGGCGCGCGCGTAGTCGATGAACTCGCGGAGCGTACGGGCGGGAACCTCTGGATTCGAGAACAGCACCAGCGGCACTTCCGAGGCCCTGGCGATCGGCGCGAGCGTCGCCAGCGGGTCGAACGTCATCTTGATCACGTATTGATTGATGACGAAGTTGTTGGTCGCCGCGACCAGCAGCGTGTAGCCATCCGGCGCCGCGCGGGCGACCTCCTGCGTGCCGATGTTGCCGGCCGCGCCGGGCTTGGCCTCGAAGATGAGCTTCTGACCGAGCCGCTGCTCCATGCTGACCGCCAGCAGCCGCATGATGTTCTCGGCCACGCCGCCGGCGGTGTAGGGAATGATCACCCGGATCGGACGATCGGGATAAGAGGCTGAGCGTGCCGGCGCACTGACCAATGGTGCGGCCACAGCCCCCACCAGAACTTGCCGTCGAGTGATGCGGCGCATTGATCGAGTCCCCGGCTAGAATTTCGGAAACAGTTGCTTGTCGGCGAGCCAGCGCGACATGGTCGGCTTCTTGGCGCGGGTCGCGGCACGAAACCCGTCGTGGCGCTCCTTGTTCGGCCAGACCAACGTTGGCGTCACCGCGAGCCGCGTGCTGATCCGGTCCTTGGTCACGTTGAACACCATCAAATCCTGCGCCAGCGCCAACGGGCCTTGATAATTCTTCCTGATCTCGCGTTCGATCTCCGGCGCCGTGTCGAAGTCGTTGAAGAAATGATAGACCACCGCCTGGCGCGGCTTCACCATGGCGAGAACCTTGCCGCACTCCTCCGGCGCGGTGTGCGCGATGGTGCCGATGCCGATCGCGCTCTTCTCCGGATACCCGGAGCGCTCGACGAGCTGCTGCACCGTGTTGAAGCATTCATGGATCAACAGATCGGCCCCCTGCGCGTTGTCGACGAAGAACTGGCTCGGCGTGGTGTCGCCGGAGAACACGAAGCAAAGCCCGTTCCATTCCAGCCGGTAGCTGACCGGGCCGTCGTAGATGTGGATCGCCGGAAAGCTTTTGATGACGACGCCGTTCTTGTCATAGACCACGCCAGTCTTGGTGAAATCGAACTCGTGCACCTCGACCTCGGCGCCGGCGTCGGGCAGAAGCCCGAGCCGCGTCTCGGTGTCCCAGACCAGCGACTCCATCTGCTTTTGCACGAAATTCCTGGTGCCGTATTTCGGCTCGGGACCCGACGGCCCGTACAGCACCAGCGGCTTGACCCGGCCGCCGGCCCAGCTCCCGATCCACACCTGGGCAAAGTCGCCGACATGGTCGGCGTGCAGATGGGTGGCGAAATAGGCGGTGACGTCCTGGTGCGGAATTTCCAGCGCGGTGAAGTTCGCTTGCGAGCCGGAGCCGAAGTCCATCACGAACTTGTCGCTGTTGCCCAGCTCAATGAGCCACGAGCAGTTCGCCTGGCCGCGGCGGATGAACGGCCGGCCGGTGCCGAGCGCGGTGATGCGCATCTCGTCGGCCGCGAGCGGCTCGGTGTTGGGGTAAAAATGATCGCGCTGGCTGCTCATGATCGCTCCGCAACAGGCGATCGAGCTTAGAGCATGATCCGGAAAAAAGCGCGGGTCCGCTAGCGCCGGGGCCGGTCGACCAGCTCGACCGCGGCGCGAAACGCCGCGTCGATGTCGAGAGCGGTGGTGTCGAGCAGGTAGGCGTCCGGCGCCTGCATCAGCGGCGCCGTGGCGCGCGAGCGATCTCGTTCGTCGCGCCGGACGATGTCGGCCATGATGTCGGCTTCGTTGGCGCTCTCCCCGCGTCCGCGCAGCTCCAGCGCACGGCGGCGGGCGCGGACTTCGGGCGACGCGGTGACGAAGATCTTCACCTCGGCGTTCGGGCAGATCACCGTGCCGATGTCGCGGCCGTCGAGCACGGCGCCGGGCGGCGCCGCGGCAAATTCCTGTTGCAGGTTGAACAGGGCGGCGCGAACGCCGGGAATGGCCGAGACAACCGATGCCGCCTCGCCAACCTCGTAGCGCTTGAGCGCAGCCTCGTCGAAGCGCGCGGGATCGATCGCCTTCGCCGCAGCAATCGCCTGCGCCTCGTCGCCGGGCGCGCAACCGGCGTCGAGCAGCGCCTTCGCCACCGCGCGATAAAGCAGCCCGGTGTCGAGATGGCGCAGGCCGTAATGAGCAGCGAGCTTCTTGCCGAGCGTCCCCTTGCCCGACGCCGCCGGTCCGTCGATCGCAATGATCATCGTCGCTCCGCAATCTCAAGACCGCCTGGTACGCCGGAAGCGGTTGGAGTGAGGCCAGAAAACGGATAGATGAATGCGGGGATTTGCTAAATTTCGCAAGAACCAAGAACATTGCCCGCATGACCGCCGCCATACGACGGCTTCAGAGCCTGACGACCCTTCTCGCGCACCTGCGCGAACGTCTTGGTGTCGACATCGGCTTCGTGCTCTGGGACGGCACTACGGTCCCCTCCGACCTCGCACCAAACGCGCTCGCGCTGGCGATCGCCGACGAGGGCGCGGTCGCGGCCCTGATCCGGCGGCCCAAGCTCGACACGCTGTTCAACCTGCTGATTTCGGCGCGGCTGGAGCTGCGCAACGGAACGCTGTTCGATCTGATGACGCTGCGCCCGCGGGTGCGCTCGAAGGATTTCCGCAAAGCCCTTGACAAGACGCTCGCGCTTGGCACCGCGGCACGGTTCCTGTTCGTGCCGCGTGGCGGACCGTGGCCGCTGGAAGAAGTGCACGGCGACAAGGCCGGCCGCGACGGCAGTGAAACCACCAACAAGGCGAACATCCAATACCACTACGATCTATCCAATGCGTTCTACGCGCTCTTTCTCGATCCCGAGATGGTCTATAGCTGCGCGCATTTCACCGAGCCGCACGACGACATCGCGCGGGCGCAGCGCGACAAGCTCGACATGATCTGCCGCAAGCTGCGGCTCAAGCGCGATGAAACATTCCTCGACATCGGCTGCGGCTGGGGCGCGTTGCCGATCCATGCCGCCATGCACTACGGCGCGCGCGCCCATGGCGTGACGCTCGCGGAAGACCAGTTCGCCTACGCCACCGAAAAGGTCGCGCGGCTTAGCCTGCAAGGCCGCGTGACCATCGAGCTGAAGGACTATTCGCGGCTCGACGGCGCGTTCGACAAGATCGCGTCGATCGGCATGTTCGAGCACGTCGGCCACAAAAACTATCAACGCTACTTCTCGACCATGAATCGCCTGCTCAAGCCAAGCGGCCTCTATCTGCATCACGCCATCACGCGACCGGCGAAGGGCACTGATCGTGAGTTCTTCAGCAAGTTCAGCGCCGAGGCGCGCGCCATCGGCCGCTACATCTTTCCGGGCGGCGAGCTCGACCATATCGGCATGTCGGCTGCGAATCTGGAGCGGCACGGCTTCGAGGTTCACGACGTGGAAGCCTGGCGCGAACACTACGCGCGCACGACGCGGCTGTGGCACGACCGATTACTGGCGAATTACGCGGCGGCCGAACGCGAGGTGGGTGCGATCAAGACCCGCATGTGGCTGATCTATCTAGCGGGGGTTTCGATCGGCTTCGACCGCGGACGGATCTGCATCTTCCAGACGCTGGCGTCGAAGCGAAAGCGCGGCGCGTCCGGCGTGCCGCTGTCGCGCGCGGATCTCTATCGCTAGCTGAAATCGCCGCCGAGGCCGCGCATCAGATCGGTAAAGCCCGGAAAGCTCGTGGCGATGAAGGCCGCGTCGTCGACCGAAACGCCCTGCTCGCTGCCAAGTCCCATGATGAGTGCCGACATGGCGATGCGATGATCCATGTGGGTGGCGACCACCCCGCCGCCAGCCGCTCGCCCTTTGCCGTGCACGATCAGGTCATCGCCTTCGATCTCTACCTCGACGCAATTGGCGCGCAGCATGGCGGCAGTGGCTTCGAGCCGATCGGATTCCTTGACGCGCAATTCCTTCAAGCCCCGCATTCGCGTGACGCCCTCGGCGAATGCCGCCGCGATGGCGAGGATCGGATATTCGTCGATCATGGTCGGCGCGCGCTCGGCCGGCACGTCGACGCCCTTGAGCGCGCCCGCTTTGATCCGCAGATCGGCAACGTCCTCGCCGCCCTCGTTGCGCTGCTCGAGCGCCTCGATGGAAGCGCCCATCTCCCGCAGCGTCGTGTAGAGACCCGTTCGCAACGGATTGAGCATCACCCCTTCCAGCACGATCTCGGAGCCCGGCACGATCAGCGCGCCGACCAGCGGGAATGCCGCCGATGACGGATCGGCCGGCACCACGACCGGGGCTGCTTCCAGCTCCGGCTGGCCTTGTAGCGTGATGCGGCGGCCGTGCTCGCCGATCGCCGTTACGCGGAGGCTCGCACCGAAATGCTTGAGCATCTTTTCGGTGTGGTCGCGCGTCGCTTCCTTCTCGATCACGGTGGTGGCTCCGGGCGCGGCAAGCCCCGCGAGCAGCACCGCCGACTTCAATTGCGCCGACGGCACCGGGGCCTCGTATTCGATCGGGATCGGATCGCGAGCGCCCTGCACCACCGCCGGCAGGCGGCCGCCGTCGCGGATTTCCAAGGTGCGCGCGCCCATCCGCTCCAGCGGATCGAGGATGCGCCGCATCGGCCGCGTCCGCAGGCTCGCGTCGCCGTTGAAGGTAACGGTGATCGGGCAGCCGGCCACGGCGCCCATCGCCAGACGGCAGCCGGTCCCGGAGTTGCCGAAATCGAGCGCCGCGGACGGCTCGGCGAAGCCGCCAACGCCGACGCCCCGCACCAGCCAGGTCCGTTCGCCAGTGCGCTCCACGACAGCGCCCAGCGCCTTCATGGCGTTGGCCGTGCTGATGGCGTCCTCGCCCTCCAGCATGCCGGTGATACGGGTTTCGCCGACCGCCAGCGCGCCCAGGATCAGGGAACGGAGCGAAATCGACTTGTCGCCGGGCACCCGCAAACGGCCGGTCAGCACCCCCGAGCGGCGGGCGGTCAGCGGCGAGGCTGGAACGGCTTGGTTCACGCGGAATGTCCTGAGTTTCGGTAGCCGCGTCCTACCACGGGGGCCCCCGGGACGCTATTGACAGCGGCCTTGCCAGCGGCCAAGGGAAGCACCACTTTTCCTTGTCATCCGGACCGTTTTGAGGATTTCCGAACCGTGGCAAAACCCGAGCTCGGCACGAAGCGTCTCTGCGGCAGTTGCGGCGCCAAATTTTACGATCTTAGCAAGGACCCGATCGTCTGCCCAAAATGCGGCACGGTCTTTGAAATTGTTGTGCCGGTGGCACGCGGTCGGGCCGCCGAAGCCGCGGCTGCCGCCGCGGCGGGCGCTGCCGCAGCAGCCGCTGCCGCTGCCGCCGCAAAGACCAAGGAAGCCGAAGTCGAGGTGCCGGAGACCGCCGACGTCGAGCTCGTGTCACTCGAGGACGCTGACGCCGAGGCCGAAGGCAAGAAGGTTGCCGGCGAAGCCGCGGAAGGCGACGACGATATCGAAGTCGAGGAGACCGAAGAGGCCCCCTTCATCGAAGAGCAGGAAGAGGGCGACGACGATGTCACCGACATCATCGGCGAAGGTCGCGAGGACGAAGAGGAAACCTGATTTTGGTTTGGCGCTGGCTATCCTCAAAGGGTAAGCCAGATTCCAAACTTCCCAGTAAGGGGCCATAGCTCAGTTGGGAGAGCGCTTGAATGGCATTCAAGAGGTCGGCGGTTCGACTCCGCCTGGCTCCACCAAATCCAATCGACCTGGAAAAGCCGCCTTCGGGCGGCTTTCGCTTTTTGTGAAGACCCGAATAGGATCACCAGCGGAACGGCCAGCCTTCGCTTGCTGTGCAAGCTACGGCCCGGCAAGGGAGGGACATCATGAAGGGCAAGATCGGGCTCGAAGAGCACTTTGCGATCGACGACACGCTGAACGATTCGAAGGGGTTCTTTCCCGACAACATCTGGGTCGAGGTGCGCGAGCGCATCATGGACCTGCACGGCCGCAGGCTTCGCCTGATGGACGAGTTCGGCATGGAGATGATGATCCTGTCGCTGAACGCGCCGGCGATCCAAGCCATCCCCGACGCCAAGAAGGCCAACGAGATCGCGCGGAAGTCCAACGACTATCTCGCCGAACAGGTGCGCAAGCGGCCCGACCGCTTTCAGGCGCTGGCCGCGCTGCCGCTGCAGGACCCCGACATGGCAGCAAAGGAACTGCAGCGCTGCGTTAAGGAACTCGGCATGGTCGGCGCGCTGGCCAACGGCTTTTCGCAGATCGGCGATCCGAACACGATCGCCTATCTCGACGAGAAGCAGTACTGGCCGTTCTGGGCCGTGTGCGACCAACTCGACGTGCCGTTCTACCTGCATCCGCGCAACCCGCTGCCGCAGGATGCCCGCATCTACAAAGGCGCTGAATGGCTGCTCGGACCGATCTGGGCGTTCGGCCATGAAACCGCGGTGCACGCGCTGCGGCTGATGGGCTCGGGTCTGTTCGACAAGCACCCGAAGCTACAGATCGTCATCGGCCACATGGGCGAAGGCCTGCCTTTCAACATGTGGCGCGTGGACAATGCCAACGCCTGGATCCCGAACCGCAACAATTATCCGGCCAAGAAGAAGATCGGTGAGTACTTCCAGAACAACTTCCACATCACCGTATCGGGCAACTTCCACACCCAGGCGCTGCTCAACGCGATGATGGTGATGGGCTCCGACCGCATCATGTTCTCGACCGATTGGCCGTTCGAGAACATCGACCACGCCGCGCTGTGGTTCGACGCCGCGCCGATCAGCGAGGCCGACCGCCTCAAGATCGGGCGGACCAACGCGCTGAAGCTGTTCAAGCTGAAGGGCGCGTAAAGCCAGTCTGAAGACGTCTACACGCGATAGCGTTCGACCGCGGCCTTGTCCCAGACGATGCCGTGGCCCGGGCGGTCCGCAATGACCGCCTCGCCGTCAACGATCTGCAACGGCTCCTGCACGATCTTGTCGGCCCAATCAACGTATTCGAGAAAATGCGCGGTCGGCGTCACCGCGAGCAGATGCGCGCTTGTCTCGGGATAAAGATGCGATGACATCTTGATCCTGCGTTCAGCCGCAAACGAGGCCGCGCCGAGCCAGCCGGTGACGCCGCCGATGCGCTCGAGATCGGGCATCACCAGATCGCAGGCCTTGGCATTGAGCGCAGTCCGCATTCCGGCCACGAGCGAAAAATTCTCGCCGATCTGCACCGGCACCGAAAGCTCGCGGGCGATCAGCGCCGCTCCGGCGTAATCGTCGTGCCGGATCGGCTCCTCCAGCCAGGCGATGTCCTCACGATCGAGCGCCCGGCCCCGCTTGAGCGCCTCATCGACATCGAGTGCCTGGTTGTAGTCGACCATCAGCGCGACGCCCTGCGAGATCCGCGCCTTGACCGCGTGAACCGCGGCAAGGTCTTCCGCCAGCGTCGGATAGCCGAGCCGCAGCTTGACGGCACGGAAGCCGCGCTGGATCAATTTCTCGGCCTCGCCGGCCAACGCATCCGTCGGCATCAGCCCAAGCCCGCAGGAATTATAGGCCGCGATGCGCCGCGGCTGACCGCCCAGCAGCGTCACCAGCGGCACGCCGGCTGTGGTCGCAAGCGCATCCCAGCAGGCAATGTCGAAACCCGCCATCGCCATGCGAACGATGCCTTGCACGCCGATCAGCGCGAACCGCTCGGCGAGTTTGCTCGCGAGCGCGGCGGGCACGACGCGCTCGCCCTTGGTGCGCTCCTCGACCTCGGCAAGGATGCTCGCGATTGCGACCATGGCCCGGGGAAAATACGACCAAAGGTAAGCGCGCCCGGTGACCCCCTCCGCCGTCTCGACGTCGATCAGAAGAAGCGGCGCCTTGGTGATCCGCCCCCGGCTGGTGCCGAGCGCGTAGGTCATCGGCACCTCGACACCCACGGCGGAAATGGCGCGGACGGTCAGGGCGGGGAGATCGAGTTCTTGGGACATTCTTTGGGACATTCTTTGGGACTTTCGTGGGGCTTCTTTGTCGCACCTGCCGAACCTTGGCAAACCGCACTCCGCCGTAATCCAAGGTTTACCGCGGCCGCCGGTGCCATTCTTGAAAGCTTAACCACGGGAACCCATATTGGGAGCAATGGGATGGGCTAATGCGTTGCCTGTTCGAGGGGGTGCCTTAGGGGCCCCGGTCAAAGTCGCTTGAAAGCGAGGGCTTTGAAGATGTCCCGAGTTCCGTCTTTGTCCAGTCCGTTCTTGATTGGCTTCGACCAGATCGAGCGTGCGCTTGACCGCGTTGCCAAGGCAGCCGACGGATATCCCCCCTACAACATCGAACGGCTCACTGCCGACGAGAACAACCCCGAACGCCTGCGCATCACGCTGGCGGTTGCGGGCTTCACGCTCGATCAACTCGAGGTGACCGTCGAGGAGAAAGAGCTCGTCATCCGGGGGCGTCAACAGGACGACAAGAGCCGGCAATATCTGCATCGCGGCATTGCCGCCCGTCAATTTCAGCGAACTTTCGTGCTGGCTGACGGCATGCAGGTGCAGAAGGCCGACTTAAAGAACGGTCTGCTTTCGATCGATTTGGCGCGCCCGGAACCCGCGCGCGTCATTAAGACGATCCAGATCGCGGAACACGAGTGATGTGACAGTCGTTATTGAACCTGATGTTCGGACTCGACCGACAAACAAAGGAAAGGAGTTGAGGGCCATGAGTGAGAGAACCGGAAGCGAAACCAACGAACTGAAAATGACCGAGCAGGCATTCGCCATCCTCGGCGGCGGAAAGATTGCCTACGTCAAGCCGATCCGTTCGGAGGACGTGCACAAGCTCTATCCGCAGGCACCCGAGCTAGAGCCTGGGATGCACCTGTTCGCGCTGCACGCCGCGGACGGCACGCCGATCCTGGTGACCGACAGCCGCGAGGCCGCCATCGCCAACGCGATGACGCACGAGCTGGAAACCGTCAGCGTTCACTGACGCGCTGTGTTGGACTTCCCAAGCCGGCTGTGCCCGGCTTGGGCGCGGCCGCCGTCGGCGGCGGGAAGCAACGGGCTCTCGCTTCGGCGCGGCCCGGCAGATTTCCGGCCAATCCCCCTAAAACCAGATCGGACTTGTGGACATAGCCTTCCACGGCATCGTCCTCGGTCCGGCTCACGCCGCAGTAGCCGTTGTCCTCTTCCGTGAGGATGCGGCACGTCGAATTGTAGCGCACGGGCTGCTTCGCTGCCGGGCGAGACTTGTCGTTGCCGGGAGCGGTCGCAATCATGCAGCCTTTTTTTACGAAGGCGCGGCTCGCCAAAATATCCGCCATGGTGTCCGGATGGTGCGGCGCTGCGGGGCCGTGCGACGTCCATTGACCGAAATACGGCTGCGACGGATTGGCAACATCGGTGTCGATCGTGTTACGAGCGAAGCTTCGCTTGATCTCGATCACGTTCTGAAACAGATGCCACTGCCCGCTGTTGAAGAACCGGGGCGAGCCGACGTGTCCAAGTGACGACGACATCCAGAAATACTTGGCCTTGCCGCTGTCCTTGAGGCGCTGACAGGTGATGCCGGCGCCATACACGCCGACCTGCCAGCGGGTGTCGCTCATCACCTCGTTGACCTGATCGAAATAGGCATCAATGCTTGGCCATATCCGGGCGGCCGGCAGCTCACAGTCGCTGCCGGGATACGGATCGTAGTCGATGGCGAAATAGATCGGCGTGTCGGGCGGCTGACCGAGCTTTTGCGCCAGTTCGATCGCACCGGCAGCGTCCTTGCGGCCCTTCTCGGCGGTTTCCTTGTTCTGAAGATCGAAGTTCACGCATTGTGCGCCGCAATGTTGGAACACGACGTAGACGGACATGCCGGCATTCTCGATCGCGGTCAGCTCCGCCTTGGTCAGCGTCTTCAGGGGATGGTGGTAGCAGGACTTGCCGACGCCGCGGCCGTAGCCGCGATCGTAGTAGCGGCCGATCGTTGTCACACCCGCGCTCTTCAACTGCGTGAGATAGGGCGACACATCGAAGTCGAGATCGATGACCTGCGCCCGGTTGGCCGCCGAAGCGAGCCGCTGGCCAGCTTGCGCAAACAACGGTGATGGTGTGAGCGCACCCGCGGCGGCGGACACGGCGAGCGATTGCAGCAACTGCCTGCGCGATATCATCAGGATAAAATTTTCATGACGGCGTTAACAAATTGCTAACGCTGGACTCGCGGGCCAGACAGACGGCCTGAATGGCGGGGAGGAGGTGCTGCAAACCGCGCTACGCCGCGCTCGCCGACGGCATCGCCAGAACGGCGTACAGTGCATCGGCATCGCGCGAATCGCGAAGCTTGCGGGCGATCTCCGGGTCGCGAAGCAGCCGCGCGACGCGGGCCAGCGCTTTGAGATGATCGGCGCCGGCGCCTTCGGGAGCGAGCAGCAGGAAAATCAGATCGACGGGCTGGCCGTCGAGCGCCTCAAAATCGACTGGCCGCTCCAGCCGCGCGAACAGGCCGAACACGTTGCTGAGCTTGGCCAGTTTGCCGTGCGGGATGGCGACGCCGTTGCCGACGCCGGTGGAACCGAGCTTTTCACGCTGCAGTAGAATTTCGAGGATCGCCCGGTCGCTCTGGCCAGTGAGGGCCGCCGCCTTGGCGGCGATCTCCTGCAACGCCTGCTTTTTCCCGTTGACCTTCAAGGCCGGGATGATCGCGTTCGGCGAAACGAGATCGAGGGTCGGCATGGAACCGGTCCGGAGACGGATTTGGATCATAGGGCTGGAACGGCGCGGTTTATAGGATCGCCACCCGGCCCGTCAATGGCCCACTCAGTTGCCTTGGGCCGGCAGTGCGGGAGGATCGATCCAACCCACATTTCCGTCCGCGCGGCGGTACACCAGATTGATTCGGCCGTGGCTGGCGTGGCGGAACACCATGACCGCGACCCCCGTCATATCGAGTTCGGTGACGGCTTCGCTGACCGATAGCCGCCGCAGTGAGGTAGTCGATTTCGGCGATGATCACCGGATTGAACGTGGTGACATCCTCCTCGCTGTCGTGTTCCGGCGCGGCAATGACGTAGCTCGGCGCGTCGATTGGCGAACTGTCGTCCGGCACGCGGCCGTTGCTGCGGCCATTGCCGTGATAATCTTTCAGCCGCCGATGATAGCGGCGCAGCCGCTTCTCCAGATTATCCGCCGCCTGATCGGCGCTGAGATAGGGATCGGCCGCCATCGAATCCGCGCGCAGCACGATCCCGGAATTGAGATGCACCACGCATTCGGTGTGAAAGCCGAACGCCTCCTTGCCGACCGTGGCATGGCCGGAGAATCCGCCGTCGAAGTATTTTTCGAGCGCTTCGAGGATGCGGGCGCCGATGCGCTCCCGGATCGCTTCGCCGATTTCGATGTTTTTGCCGGATACGCGAAAGGACATGGCTAGGTCTCCGGTTGCCGTTACCAACTCAACATTCCGACGCCAGCGCCAGTTCCCCTTCGATTCAACTAGGCAGCGCCCGACGGCCTGTCAATGCGACGAGTTATCTGGGGCTTTTCTTGAACATGATCTTATCCGAAACCGGGTTCCCGCGCTTCGGGAATCGCGCAGCGCTAGACCATCGCCAGCTTGTCCCGCCGCCGTTGCACCGAAGACGGGATACGCATCGCCTCCCGGTATTTGGCCACGGTGCGCCGCGCGATGTCGATGCCTGACTCGCGCAACCGCTCGACGATAGCGTCGTCCGACAGCACGTCGTTCGCGCTCTCGGCCTCGATCAAATGCTTGATGCGGTCGCGCACCGCTTCCGCGGAATGGGCGTCGCCGCCATCGGACGACGCTATCGACGAAGTGAAGAAATATTTCAATTCAAAAATGCCGCGATTGGTCGCGATGTATTTGTTGGCGGTGACCCGCGAAACCGTCGACTCGTGCATGCTGATGGCATCGGCGATGGTCTTGAGGTTGAGCGGACGCAGGTGCTGCACGCCATGCGCAAAGAATGCGTCCTGCTGTTTGACGATCTCCATCGCGACCTTGAGGATGGTCTTGGCGCGCTGATCGAGCGCGCGCATCAGCCAAGTTGCGGACTGAAGATTTTCCGCCAGGAAGGTCTTGGCGCTGTCGGCTTTGGCGTTCTTGGTCAGCTCGGCGTGGTAGCGCTGATTGACCAGGATCTTGGGCAGGGTGTCGGAGTTGAGTTCGACGGAAAAGCCGCCATCCGGACCGGGGCGCACGTAGACGTCCGGCACGATCGGCTGCACGGTGGTCGAGCCGAACGCCAGGCCAGGCTTCGGATTGAGGCTGCGGATCTCCACGATCATCTCGGCAAGATCCTCGTCGCCAACACCGCAGATGCGCCGCAGGCCGGCGAGGTCGCGCTTGGCGAGCAGGTCGAGGCGGCCGACCAGAGCCGCCATCGCAGGATCGAAACGGTTGCGCTCTTTGAGCTGGATCGCCAGACATTCGGTGAGAGTGCGCGCGCACACGCCCGGCGGATCGAAGCCCTGGACGATGCCGAGCACCGCTTCGACTTCTTTGAGCGGCGCGCCGAGCTTCTCGGCCACCGACATCAGATCGCCGGTGAGATAGCCAGCCTCGTCCACCATGTCGATCAGGTATTGCCCAATCATGCGGCGGACGGGATCGACGATGGCCAACGACAATTGCTCGGCCAGGTGATCGGCGAGGGTCGGCGCAGCCGACACGAAAGCCTCCAGATTGTAATCACCATTCTGGCGCCCACCGCTGCCAACGCTGGCCCACTCGGACGGACCCGCAGGCGCGTCCGCACCGTTGCGCTGATTGGATTGGCCGGCATCGTCGGGAAATTCGTTTTCGAGATCGGTGCCGAGACGCTCCTCGATCGCGCCGCGGCTGGTCTCCAGACT
This sequence comes from uncultured Alphaproteobacteria bacterium, assembly GCA_963842645.1. Lineage (GTDB taxonomy): Bacteria > Pseudomonadota > Alphaproteobacteria > Rhizobiales > Xanthobacteraceae > Z2-YC6860. Next base: position 172,860 of record CAWJGY010000007.1, read on the forward strand.
TTCGTCGATGCGCTCGGCGACAACACCGATTTCGTCCGGGGCCTCGCGGTCGCCGTTGAACTCTGACGCGACCGGCTCGGCCGCGCCATCGATCACGCCCGGCTCGTCTTCGGCGGCGCGCTCAAGCAGCGGATTCTTTTCGAGCTCCCCCTCGACATACGCCGCCAGATCCAGGTTCGAGAGCTGCAGCAGCTTGATGGCCTGCATCAACTGCGGCGTCATCACGAGCGCCTGGCTCTGGCGTATCTGCAGTCGTTGGGTGAGTGCCATCCCCGGCCCCGGTTGGTCCGTTTCTTGCTTATATAATTCCGATGCCGTTGTATACCGCATTGCGGTATAAGTCGTTAATATACTGAAAAGTCAGGATTTTTAGTAACCAATGCATCCGGGCAGATTTGCCCCGGATCGTCGCTTGCTTGTTATTTGAGCATAGCGATTTCCGATTCGGCTCCCGTTCAGAGCCTGAATTCCTCGCCGAGATAGAGCCGGCGCACCTCGGGATTATTGACGATGTCATCGGTGCGGCCCTCCATCAGCACCTCGCCCGAATAGATGATGTAGGCGCGGTCGGTGAGGCCCAACGTCTCGCGGACATTGTGGTCGGTGATCAGCACGCCGATGCCCCGGTTGGTCAGATGGCGCACCAGAACTTGCAGATCGCCGACCGCGATCGGATCGATGCCGGCGAACGGCTCGTCGAGCAGCATGTAGTTCGGGCGCGATGCCAGTGCGCGCGCGATCTCGCACCGCCGGCGCTCGCCGCCCGACAGCGCAATCGACGGCGACTTGCGCAGCTTGGTGATGTTGAACTCCTCAAGCAGCCCGTTGAGATCGTGTTCGCGGCGGCGCTTGTTCGGCTCCACCACCTCCAGTACGGCGCGGATATTTTCCTCGACGGTGAGGCCGCGGAAGATCGAAGCCTCCTGCGGCAGATAGCCGATGCCAAGCCGCGCACGCTGGTACATCGGCAGCGCCGTGACGTCGTGGCCGTCAAGCTCGATGCGGCCGCGGTCGGCCGCGATCAGCCCGGTGATCATGTAGAAGATCGTGGTTTTGCCAGCGCCGTTGGGGCCAAGCAATCCGACCGCTTCGCCGCGGCGGACATAGAGACTCGCGCCCTTGACCACCTTGCGGTCGCCGAAGCTTTTTTCCACCGCATGCGCGGCGAGATAGTTTCGCTGTTCGACTGGCTGTTCGGTGTGCTGCTGCCCATGCCGGTTGGCGCCGTCGGCCGCACGCGCGTGCCGCGGCGCGCGGGGCTCGGCATGCTGCGCGTATTGCGCGGCCTGCCAATCGGCCGTCTCGTCAGGTTGCGGCTGCGCATACTGCCCGGGATGCTGCGCGTATGACGGCGCCGGCCGCCAGTCATCGACTTCCTGATAGGCGCGCCGTGGCCGCATCGGCGGTCCGTCGCGGGGGATTCGGTCGGGGCGGCCAAAGCCGATCAGGCCGCCCATAGTCGCCAGATTGATTCGCCATCGGCTGTCGGCCGCCGCCGGTCTTCGCCGGCGCGCCGGAGCGCGGCGGCGCCGAAACAGCGTGAGCAGGTCGTCAAGCACGTCGGCTGTCCAGCTCCGGGGCTCGGCTTCGCAGTTTCAAGGCCGTGATAGTCGCTCGGCGACAGGCTTTCAACGGCGCGCCCCCGATGTCCACTCAGTTCGTTCAGTAAATGCGCTGCGGACTGAATTTTGGCCCCGAAGCAGCCGGTGCGTTCGGCTGCGGCGGCGCCTGCTGAGCACCGGGCTGTGGTGCCCCCGGCTGGGTATTGGCCTGCGGCAGCCCCTGCTGAATCAGCATGCGAACCGGCCCGGTCGTGCTCCCGGCATCGACGCGCGACACCCCGGTGGTCAGATCGACCACCAGGCGCTGGCCGTGGAGCACATTCGGTCCCTGGCTGACGAGGACATTGCCCGTCATCGTCACGGTGTTGGCTTTCATGTCGAACAGGCCGTTGTCGCCGGTGGCGGTCTGGTCCTTCTGAGTGACGACGACGCTGCCTTTGGCTTCCAGCCGGCTGATCTGCGACGAGCCGCCGGGACCGGGCGCTGCCGCCTGCATGGGCTGCCCGCCGGCTCTAGGGGCTGCGGCCGCTTGCGCCCCTTGGCCCTCGTCCTTTTTCTCGTAATACACCACCAGCACCTTGCAGTGCATGGTGGTATCACCCTGCACCACCTTCACGTTACCGGAGAAGGTCGCGACCTTATCCTTGTCGCGCACCTCGAGCTTGGCTGCTTCGATCTGCACCGGCTGACCGCGATTCTGCTGAAAGCCCTGAAGCGCATTCGGCACGCTGGTGCCGCTATCGGCGCTGTTGGAGCCGGCGCGGGGCTGCGCCATCGCGCACGTCATCGCGACGGCCAAAATGGCCGCGATGAAGGTCGCGCTGATTGCCTTGGCGCTCATCGTTTCGCGCCCGCGACAGTTGGCTTACCGAGATTATCCAGGTTCATCACCACGGTGCCGATGAAGCGAACGATTTCTCCGGACTTCTCGACTTCAAGACGGTCGGAGTTGAGCTTGCCATCCTGCGTGAACACCACGACCGGCTTGTCGGAAACGACTTCGCCGCTGGCCGTGTCGACGACGGCTTCATCGAGATGCATCTCGAAGCCGGCCGAAGACTTGATGACGACCTTGTTCTGGAGCTTGAGAATGCTGGTCTTGCGATCGAACAGGCCGTCCTTTGACGTGAGGTTGATGACGGTCTTGTCCGCGGTTTCGATCTTGGCGCGAATCTCCTCCAGCTCGACGAAGTCCGGCTTGGTGACGTCCTGCGCAGCGGCTTTCGCATTCATCTCGTACCAGCGATTGTCGCGCGTGTAGCCGCTCAGCTTGGGCGCCTCCATGGTGATCTTGGTTCCCGAGATCACGAGCTTGCCGGAATCGAGCGGCAGCCGGACCAGAACCTTCAGCGGATCAAGCCAGCTCACCAGGATGGTGGCGCCAAGGATCAGCACGATCGTCACCGGGATCGCCACCCGCAGCTTCCGCACCCGCCGGCTGTGGCGCGCGGCGAGCCGAAACGCGCGCGTTTCATCGCGCCGTTCGCTGATCGCGAAGCCGCGGCCTTTCGCTTCCCCAAGCGTGGAGGTGGTGGTGGACAGGCTTTCTTCCTCGCGATGTAGAATCCCGAAAACGCCGACAATCGTCCAGATTCGCCCTCTGTGACGATGTTCATATCACGGTTCAACGGGTTAAAAATCCGCTGCGAATATGGCCCAGTCGCGGCCAAACCGTCACGAATGCGCGAAAATGTCCTCGGACGCCCAGCCGGCGAGGTCCAGCCGAGCCCGGTCCGGCAGAAAGCGGAAGCAGGCCGCGGCCAGGTCCGCCCGGCCCTCGCGGGCCAGCATGACGTCGAGCTTGTCCTTGAGCGCGTGCAGGTGGAGCACGTCGGAGGCCGCATAGGCGAGCTGGGCGTCGCTGAGCGTCTCGGCGCCCCAGTCGGAGCTCTGCTGCTGCTTCGACATGTCGACGTTGAGCAGTTCGCGCGCCAGATCCTTCGAGCCCATGCTTATCGGTGTAGGTGCGCGCGAGCCGCGAGGCGGTGCGCGTGCAGTAGACCGGCGCCGGCATGACGCCGAGCGTCTTGATTGATCATCGCGAGATCGAAGCGCGCGAAGTGAAAGATCTTCACGATCGACGGATCGGTCATCAGCTGTCTTGAGATTTGGCGCGCGATGTTCGCCGGCCGGAATCTGCACGACATCGGCGGAGCCGTCGCCGGGCGAAAGCTGCACGACGCATAGCCGGTCGCGGCGCACGTCGAGACCCATCGCTTCGGTATCGACCGCGACCGCGGGACCGTTGTAGCGCGAGAGGTCGGGAAGGTCGCCGCGATGCAGCCGGATCGTCATGGGCGCGATCCTATCGAAAGCGATGCAAGGCCGTTAGTGCGCAAGACGCTGGTATCCACCGTTGTCGGCCAAAGCTCTCTTCGCGATAGAGACCGAGCGCTGCATCGACGGCACGTCGCTGAACGAGAACAGCACCGCGTCGTCGCGTTCCGATGCATTGCCGTGCTCATGCCACGCCCACGACGGCACCACGAAGATGTCGTTCTTGCTTCCAGTCGAAGCGCTTGCCGTTAATGATCGAATGCCCGATGCCCTTGGCGACAGTTGTAGACGATCGAGCCGGTGTGGCGGTGCGCCTTGGTGCGTTCGCCGCCGCGCAGCAACTGGATGCAGGCGCCGAGCGTTTTCATCACCGGGCCGCCGGTCACCGGATTGACGTATTGCATGATGATGCCGTCGTAGGGCGAGCCGTCGCTCGCCTTCGAGGCGCGCACCAACGTCTCGTAGGTCGGCGCCCATTCGTACTTCATGAGCGGCGAGTACGGCTTGCTCCAGGCTTCGCCGCCCACCGGCAGCAGCCCCGGCCCGCCATAGACCATCGCCGTGTCGTTGAGCGGATAATTCGACTTCTGCACGTGGTCGGGATGCACGGCATAGAAGTTGGCGTCGAGCTGATTGACCAGCAGCATGTCGAGGCCGTCCTGCCAGACCGTGGTCTCGCCGTCCGGCTCGACGCCGTGGTCGTGCCAGGTGCCGTTCGGCGTGATGACGAAGTCGCCGGCGGCGAGATGACATCTTGTGGCCGTCGACCACCGTGTAGGCGCCCGCGCCTTCCATGACGAAGCGCAGCGCCGACGACGCATGATTGTGCGCGCATCGGCGAACTCGCCCGGCCGCATCACCTGCAATCCGGTGTAGAGCCAGCCGACGCAGGCCGAGAGGCCCTTGCGGCCCGGATTCTCCAGCGCGATGACGCGCCGGCCGGCTTTCTCGGGGCTGACCAGATCGAGCGCCTGCAGCACCAGCGGACGCATTGCCCGATAGCTCCAGAGCATGCGGCAGCGAGGTCGGCTGCGGCTGCCACGGCTCGATCGAATTGGCGACGGTCCAGAGCGCGTAGCTCTCCTGCCGGCCGAGCTCGTCGTAGTAGCGGTCGAGCTCCGGCGTATCCTCGACATTGGCCCGACCGATCACGTCTTCGCGCATGCGGTCTCCGATCTTCAACCCGCCAACCGATGTAGCACGCTTTCGCGTGCCTGAAAATCAGCGCAATGTCTGCCTATCCGCAGGACGGCAACGAGGCGTTTCGGCCATGACCCGCTCTTTTCGTCAATCCATCCTTGCGGTGGCGCTCGGCACGCTCCTGACCGGCTGCCTCACGGCGTCGCCCGAGCAACAGGCGAAGCGCAACGAAGAACGATGCGCCAACCGCGGCTACAAGCCCGGCACACCTGACTTCCAGGATTGCGTGGTGCGGATAGAAGGCGAGCGCACCCAGCGCATGGAATCAAACCGGCGGGAGATGATGGAACGGCCGGGCGGTCCGGGGACCCCGCGGGGTTACTGAGACCATCCGCCGTGGGTTCACGGTGCCGACTGTGGTGCCCGGAGAGGGACTCGAACCTCCACGCCTCGCGGCGCTAGTACCTGAAACTAGTGCGTCTACCAATTCCGCCACCTGGGCACGGTGCTGGCTAAGTGCGATCAGGATCGCGGCACAGATAAGGATGCGCCTTTCGCCTTGTCAATCGAGGCGAATTTCGGCCCTGTACGGCCCCGAACCCTTCTTGTATTCGGCGGGGGCCGGTCCTGCACCAGAGCGGATCAAGAACGCGGACCCCATGACCCTCCAGAGCCAACATCGACACGCTGATCACCGTGTTCGGCGGCTCCGGCTTCCTCGGCCGCCATCTGGTCCGCGCGCTGGCCAAGCGCCACTACCGCATCCGCGTCGCGGTGCGCCGGCCCGATCTCGCCGGTCACCTGCAGCCGCTCGGCCGGGTCGGCCAGATCCACGCGGTGCAGGCCAACGTGCGCTACCCGGCGTCGGTCGAGGCCGCGGCGCGCGACGCCGACGTGGTGGTCAACCTGGTCGGCATCCTGTTCGAGCGCGGCCGCCAGCGCTTCGACACCGTGCAGGCGCTTCGGCGCCGAGCAGGTCGCGCTCGCCGCCGCGCATCACGGCGCGCGCATGATCCATGTCTCGGCGATCGGCGCCGACGAGAACTCGTCATCGGGCTATGCGCGCAGCCAAGGCCGATAGGCGAGAAAGCGGTGCTCGCGGCGATGCCCGAGGCGACGATTGTTTCGACCGTCGATCATGTTCGGACCGGAGGACGACTTCTTCAACCGTTCGCGGCGCTGGCGCGCATTCTGCCGGCGCTGCCGCTGATCGGCGGCGGCGAGACCCGGTTCCAGCCGGTGTTCGTCGGCGACGTCGCGGAAGCGATCGCGCGCGCGGTCGATGGCAACGGCCAAGGCCGGCACGACCTACGAGGTCGGCGGGCCGGAGGTACAGACCTTCAAGGAGCTGATGGAATACGTGCTCGCAGTGACCGAGCGCCGACGCGTCTTCTCATGCCGCTGCCGTTCGCGCTGGCCAAATTCCAGGCGACCGTTCCTGCAATATCTGCCGACGCCGCTGCTCACGCCCGACCAGGTCGAGTTGCTCAAGACCGACAACGTGGTGTCGCGCCGCGGCCGAGCACGAAGGCCGCACACTCGCAGGGCTTGGCATCGACGCCGACGGCAATGGAAGCGATCGTGCCGACGTATCTCTGGCGCTTCCGCAAGACCGGACAGTTCAAGGTACGCGGCCGCTTCGCTTGAACGTGTCGCTATTTGCCGAGCGCCAGCGCGATCAGCCCGACGCGCCAACGATCACGCGCCACCACGCGAACAACGCAAAGCCGTGGCGCGTGCACGTAACCGAGGAACGACTTCACCACGATCCAGGCGGCGACGAAGGACATGGCGAAGCCGACGGCGACGAGCATCGTGTTGCCCGAGCGTCATCTGGCCGTGAGTTCTTGTAGAGGTCGTAGGCGAACGCGCCCGCCATGGTCGGCATGGCAAGCCAGAACGAGAACTCCGCGGCCGAGCGCTGTCGGCGCCGAGCAGCATGGCGCCGACGATGGTGGCGCCGGAGCGCGACATGCCGGGGATCATCGCGACAGCATTGCACGACGCCGATCATGAAATACATCGGCAGCGTGAACGTCTGGCGTCGTGATAGCGCGGCTTGAGATCGAGCTGTCGATCCACAGAGCATGGCGCCGCCGGCGATCAGCGTGAAGCAGATCAGCCATCGGATTGAACAGCACGCTCTTGATGAAACCATGCGCCGATGGCGCCGACCACCGCCGCCGGCAGGAAGGCCAGCAGGACGCCGATGACGAAACGCCGCGCCGCCGGGTCGGTGAAAAATCCGATGCCAGATCTTCCACAGCTTCACGAAATAGATCGACAGGATCGCGAGGATGGCGCCGAATTGGATCAGCACCGCGAAGGTCTTGCCGAAGTCCTCGTCGTCGAAGCCGAAGAATCGCTGCATCAGCAGCAGATGTCCGGTCGACGACACCGGCATGAACTCGGTGAAGCCCTTCGATCGATGCCGAGGACAACGCCTTGATGTACGCGAAGATCGAAGGCATGCTCCTGCGGCGAAATGTGGCAGCCACCGCGACCGCCGCACCGGGCAAGGTCGATCCGTGGTTGTGCTCAGCAACTCCTCTATCCGGGCAATACACTGGCATGGCGTTCAACAGAATGCTCGGATGACCCGTTGCAAACTTTCGCCGAATGTGCTGTTAGGCTTGCCCGTTTCATGATTCCCGCCCCGTCGGCCGGCAACTCGTCTAGGCGCTCCGATCAACGATGGCTTCATGCTGACACTGCTGCAGCACCCGTTCTGCCCGCACTCGCGCTTCGTCCGGCTGGCGCTCGCCGAGCACGGGCTTGAGCACCACGCCTGGTCGAGGAGCGGGTGTGGGAGCGCCGCGAGGAATTTCTGGAGCTCAATCCGGCCGCCACCACGCCGGTGCTGGTCGAGCGAAGGCCATCCGCCGGTGCCCGGCGCCACCATCATTGCCGAATACCTCGACGAGACCAGCGGCGCCGAGACTGCAGGAGCGGCGGCTGATGCCGGACGGATCCGATCGCGCGCGTCGAAGTGCGCCGGCTCGCCGAGCTGGTTCAACGACAAGTTCTTCGCCGAGGTCAGCGGGCCCCTGGTGCTGGAGCGCTGTCTACAAGCGGCACATGCGCATCGAGCAGGGCGGCGGACCGCCCGACACCGACGCGATCCGTGCGGCACGGATCAACATCCGCTATCATCTCGCCTATATCGGCTGGCTGGTGCGCACGCGCGAATTGGCTGGCCGGCGACGACATGAGCTACGCCGATCTCGCCGCCGCCGCGCATCTGTCGGCGGTGGATTATCTGGGCGACGTGCCATGGACCGAAGACGAGGCCGTCAAGAACTGGTACGCGCGGGTGAAGTCGCGCCCGTCGTTCCGTCCGATCCTGGCCGAGACGTGGCCGGGCCTGGCGCCCGCGTCGGCGACCTACACCAATCTCGACTTCTGAACGATCCGGCCGCATCAAGACCGCCCTGATCAAAGCCGCGCGAGCGCACGGCTTCGACATCGTCGGCGTCGCGCGGCCCGACGCCGCACCGTAGGCCAAGGCGCGGCTCGAGCAGTTCCTCGCCGAAGGCGCGCATGGCGACATGATCTGGATGGAGACCACCGCGGAGCGCCGCGGCGATCCGCGCAGCGCTGTGGGCCGGACGTGCACTCGGTCGTCATGCTGGGCGATGAACTACGGCCCGGATCACGATCCGTTCGCGATTCTCGATCACCGCGATCGCGGCGCGATCTCGGTCTATGCGCAAGGGCGAGGACTATCACGAGGTCATCAAGCCGCAGGCTCAAGGACCTGGCGCGCTGGCTGATCGCGCAGCTGGCGGTGACGTGAAGGTGTTTGTCGACACCGCCGCGGTGATGGAAAAACCGCTGGCCGCGGCCGCCGGCATCGGCTGGCAGGGCAAGCACACCAATCTGGTATCGCGGCAATTCGGTTCGTGGCTGTTTCTCGGCTCGATCTTCACCACGCTCGAATTGCCGTCCGACGAGCCGAAGACCGACCACTGCGGCAACTGCCGGAAATGCCACGATATCTGCCCGACCCAAGCGTTCCCCGCGCCGTACCGGCTCGATGCGCGGCGCTGCATCTCGTATCTCACCATCGAGCACAAGGGCCGATTCCGCGCGAATTGCGGCCACTGATCGGCAACCGAATCTACGGCTGCGACGACTGCCTCGCGGTCTGCCCGTGGAACAAGTTCGCGCAGCAGGGCCGCGAAATGAAGTTGCTCGCGCGCGAGGCGACCCGTGCGTCCGTCGCTTATCGAACTCCTCGCGCTCGATGATGCGCAGTTTCGCGCGATGTTCGCCAAGACCGCGATCAAACGCACCGGCCGCGACCGATTCGTTCGCAATGCGCTGATCGCGACCGGCAACTCCGGCGACCCGGCGCTCGTCCCGCACGCCGAGCGGCTCCTGGCCGACGCCTCGCCGCTCGTTCGCGGCGCGGCGGTGTGGGCGCTCGGCCGGCTCGATCCCGCGCGACTAACGACGCTCGCGCCGTCGTATGCGGGCGAATCCGATTCCGAGGTCGCCGGCGAGTGGGCTGCCGCCACCACCCCGACGTGATAGGCTTCGCAACAACACAAGCCGGGAGGGACGTCATGGCGCCAACTTTGGCCGCACTCACACGCCGCACCATGCTCGCAGGACTTGCCGCGACCGCAGCACTCCGCCCCGAGCGCGCGTTGGCGGCATGGCCGGAGCGCAACATCTCCATGATCCATGGCCTGACCGCCGGAGGCGGCGTTGACGTCAGCGCGCGGGCGATCGCCGAAGGATTGTCGCGAAAGCTCGGGCAGCAGATCGTGGTTGAGCCCAAGCCAGGCGCGGCCGGCACATTGGCGGCGGCGCAGATGGCCCGCGCCACGCCCGACGGCTACCAGCTCGGTTGGATTCCGAGCGGCCACGCGGTGACGGCGGCAACCTACAAGCAGCTTCCGTATCATCCGATCGACGACTTCACGATCATCGGTCAGGCGATCGAATTTCCCTTCGTGATCGTGACGTATCCCGATCACACGATCCGCAACATGCCCGACGTCATCAAGGCGGCGAAGTCGCGGACGACACCGCTGCTTTGCGGCGTGCCGGGCGCCGGGACGCCGCAGCATCTCCTGACCGAGTATTTCAAGCGCCTCGCCGGCATCGACATCCAGGTCGTGCCGTTCCGCGGCGGCAATCAGGCGCTCACTGAGTTGCTCGGCAAGCGGCTGGACTTCCTGATCGACCCGCCGATCGCGCTGATCGGGCAGGTCAAGCAAGGCGCGCTGCACGCCATCGGCGTCACCGGCGAGAAGCGCTACGCGCCGCTGCCGGAGGTCGGCACCATCGCCGAAGCGGGATTTCCCGGCTTTTCGGTGACGTCGTGGATGGGCCTGGTCGGTCCGGGCAAGCTCCCGCAGGACATCGCAACACGGCTTAACAACGACCTCAACGCGCTGATCGCCGAACCCGCGGTCGTGGAAAAGATTCACGCGCTCGGCAGCGATCCCAAGGGCGGCACGCCAAACGATTTCAAAGCGCTCATCGCCAAGGATGTCGCGCGCTGGACCAAGGTGATCGCCGACGCCGGTATCGAGCGCATCTGAGTTGATGGCCACGCTCGTCTGCCTCGGCCTTGGTTATTGCGCGCGGTTTTATTTCGCTGAATTTGGATCACGCTTTGGCCGCGTCATCGGCACCTCGCGTTCGCCGGACAGGATTGCGACCGGCGCCGTCGCGCTGTTGGCCTTCGATGGCAGCCATCCATCGCCCGAATTGCGTGAAGCCATCTCGGACGCCACCCACCTGCTGATCTCGGCAGCGCCCGGCGAAGCTGGCGATCCGGTGCTGGCGACACTCGCAGGCGACATCGCCGCCGCACCGAAACTGCAATCAATCGTCTATCTGTCCTCGCTCGGCGTTTACGGCGATCACGGCGGCGCCTGGATCGACGAGACCGCGAAAACCATTCCACCGCATACGCGCGGCGCGGCGCGCGTCGATGCGGAGCTTGCATGGCAGGCGCTCGGCCGGCAGCGCCACACGCCGATCGCGATCCTGCGGCTCGGCGGCATCTACGGCCCCGGACAGAACGCGTTCGTGCGGCTTCTCGCCGGCCGCGCGCACCGCATCGACAAGCCCGGCCACGTCTCCAACCGCATCCACGTCACCGACATCGCCCAGGCGATCGACGCGGCGTTCGCGCGCCGTTTCGACGGCGTCGTCAACGTCACCGATGGCGCGCCGGCGCCGCCCGGCGATCAGATCGAGTTCGCAGCGAAGCTTCTCGGCATCGCGCCGCCGCCACTGCTTTCGCTCGACGAAGCCAAGCGCACGCTGTCGCCGTTTCTCATGAGCTTCTACGACGGCTGCGCGCGGGTGCGGAACGACAAGCTCAAGGACACGCTCGGCGTCACGCTACGCTATCCGGATTTTCGTGCCGGATTGCAGGCGCTACTCGATGATGGTTTCGAGGCGCGAGGATCTCTTATTTGAGCTCTAAAACTCCGCCACCGCCGCGATCAGCCGCTCGATGTCCTCCGGCCGCGACAGACGGTGGTCGCCGTCCTTCACCAAGGTCAGCACCACATCGTCGCGGGCGAGCCGCGACGACAGTTCGACCGCGTGCTGCCACGGCACGTCGGGGTCTTTCACGCCTTGGAGAATACGCACCGGGCAGCCGGGCTCGATCAAGCCGCCGAGCAGGAGATGCTTCCGCCCCTCCTCGATCAGACCGCGGGTAATCGGATACGCCGCCTCCGAATATCGCGACGGCCGCTGCCAGGAGCCTTCAGTCTCGATCTGCCGCTTCACCTCCGGAGAGAACCGCTTCCACATCAGTTCCTCGGTGAAATCGACGGCGGGCGCGATCAGGACCAGCCCGGCGACAGAGACCGCACCGGCTCCGCGCCGCTTGATCTCGCGGCTAAGCAGCAGCGCCAGCCAACCGCCCATCGACGAGCCGATCAGCACCTGCGGGCCCTTGGCAAAGCCCTCGAACACGGCAGCGCTTTCCTCTAGCCAGCGGCCAATGGTGCCAGCGGTGAAGTCGCCGCCGGACTCACCGTGCCCCGAATAATCGAAACGGATGCAGCCACGGCCGTTTTCGCCGGCCCAATCGTCCAGCGCGACCGCCTTGGTGCCCTGCATGTCCGACTTGAAGCCGCCAAGCCAGAACAGCCCCGGCGCTGCCCCGGCACGGATCCGCACTGCGATCAGGCGCGCCGTCTCGCCGGTCCCGACATCTAGCGATCGAAGGACGCTCTCGCTCATGCGCTCGTGTTTCGCCGCAAGCTGCCGCCGAACGCAAGGGGGCTGGGTCAGCCAAACGGCAACCGGGAAGCCGCAGTTTTTAAAATCAGCGTAAAACTCGGCGCTTTTAGCCGCCAACGGCGTTGACTTATGAACGGACAATCCCGATTCTTAGGGCTTCCGAAACAGCAAGGAGACCGCCCCCATTCGTCGCCCGCAGAGATCGCAAGCGCCCGTCCAAAAGGACGGACAGCGCATCAATGAAGACATTCGCGTTCGCGAGGTTCATCTGATCGACAAGGACGGTACCAACCTAGGTTCCATCCCCATTGCCGACGCACTCGCCAAGGCCGCGGAGGCCGGGCTCGATCTGGTCGAGATTTCGCCCAACGCCGTGCCGCCGATCTGCAAGATCCTGGACTACGGCAAATACAGGTTCCAGGAGCAGAAGAAGCAGGCCGAAGCCCGCAAGAGACAGAAGGTGGTCGAGGTCAAGGAGATCAAGCTCCGGCCGATGATCGACGACCACGATTACCAGGTGAAGATGCGCTCGATGGAGCGATTCTTCGAGGAAGGCGACAAGGTCAAGGTGACGCTCCGGTTCCGCGGCCGCGAGATGGCCCACCAGGAGCTCGGCACCCGGTTGCTCAACCGCGTCAAGGACGACACCACCAAGATGGCCAAGGTGGAGTCCGAGCCGCGGATCGAGGGCCGCCAGATGGTGATGGTGCTGACACCGCGGTAGCAGCGTCTTCTGTCATTTCGGGGCGGCCCGCAGGGCCGAACCCGGAATCCAGATACAAACACCCAATTTGCCGCTGGATTCCGGGTTCGCTCCTTCGGAGCGCCCCGGAATGACAGCCGAAGGCGACCGCGAGGCGGCCTTTTCGGCGTCGATTGTTGTGTTTTTCCACCTCCTCTGCCATAAACCCGGCCTCTCACCGCCCGGCTAACAAGGGCTGCCGTGGCGGCGAGGCTGATCAATCAGCACGCTCATATTGAGCATCCGGCGGGACCGGCTCTTTGCCGCGTCCAAGGCCGCACTTGTAAGGAGAGCAAAATGCCCAAGCTGAAGACCAAATCGGGCGCTAAAAAGCGCTTCAAGATCACCGCCCAAGGCAAAGTGAAATCGGCCTGGGCCGGCAAGCGCCACGGCATGATCAAGCGGACCAAGAAGCAGATCCGCCAGCATCGCGGCACCCGCGTGCTGTTCAAGGCCGACGGCGACAACATCATCAAGTATTTTCTGCCCAACGGCTGACGGATTTTCGGCCGCTCGCGCGGTCACGTCATCAGGTTGCAGGCATAACATTTCAGGAGATCAGTCATGGCTCGCGTCAAACGCGGCGTCACTTCTCACGCCAAGCATAAGAAGGTCTACAAGGCGACCAAAGGCCACTACGGCCGCCGCCGCAACACCATCCGCATCGCCAAGCAGTCGATGGAAAAGGCGATGCAATACGCCTACCGTGACCGCAAGCGGAAGAAGCGGACGTTCCGCGCGCTCTGGATCCAGCGCATCAACGCCGCGGTACGTCCGTTCGGCTTGAACTACTCGAAGTTCATCGACGGGCTGGCCAAGGCCGGCATCATGGTCGACCGCAAGGTGATGTCTGAACTGGCCATCATGGAGCCGGCGGCCTTCCAGGCGATCGTCGAGAAGGCCAAAGCGGCGCTGCCCAAGGCGGCCTGATCGGACGCTATCGGGGCTTACCGCCAGTCTTGGCTCCAGACTTGGCGAAGCGGCGCGCAGTGCGCTGCGCCACGCCGGCACGGCAGAACGCAGCCGCCGAGATGTACATCGTACCCTCGCGGCCGCCCCGCGCCTTGGCATCGCAGCGCTTGACCTCAGCCTCGTAGGTCTTGCGCTGCGCCTTGCTGAGCTTCGTCAGAAAATCGGCCTCGCACTTTTCGATGACGATCTCGCCGAGGCTCGTGTCGCCGGTCGCTCCATACGCGCACGCCTCCATAACCTCCAGCGAGGCCTGGCAGGTGGGCGCGTCGCGGACCGCCTGCTCGCGGGCCTCGTGGCTGAATTCCTGAGTCGGGCAGTCTTTGGCAGCGGCCGGCGTGGTCAAAGTGAGCGCGGCCAAGACACCCAAAACCATGCGATCGAACATGGAAGCGTCCTCATTGGGATTGGCGGGGCGGATTCTTCCACAGCCCCGAAGGGCTTGCCAGATCGACGCGGGACAGCCAAAACCTGCCGCATTCGCGAGGATTTGAATGACCGACATTGCCGCCCTGGAAACCGAGATTGCGAGCGCCATTGCGAAGGCCTCGGACGAGGCCACGCTTGAGGCGGTGCGCGTCGCCGCGCTCGGCAAGAGCGGCTCGGTCACGGCGCTGCTCAAGACGCTGGGCGGCCTCACGCCGGACGAACGCAAGGTGCAGGGACCGGCGATCAACGGACTGCGAGACCGCGTCAATGCCGCGCTCAACGCGCGCCGCGAGGGCTTCAAAGGCGCGACGCTGGACGCGCGGCTCGCGACCGAAACGGTGGACGTGACGCTCCCGGTGCGCGAGGCGCCCACAGAGCTTGGCCGCGTGCATCCGATCAGCCAGGTCGTCGATGAACTCACCGCGATCTTCGCGGACATGGGCTTTGCCGTCGCCGAAGGTCCGGACATCGAGACCGACGACTACAACTTCACCAAGCTCAACTTTCCTGAGGGCCATCCGGCCCGCGAGATGCACGATACGTTCTACTTCCCGCCGAAGCCGGACGGCTCTCGGATGCTGCTGCGCACGCACACCTCGCCGGTGCAAGTGCGCACCATGCTCAGCCAGAAGCCGCCGATCCGCGTGATCATCCCGGGCCGCACCTATCGCAGCGATTCCGACCAGACCCACACGCCGATGTTCCACCAGGTCGAGGGGCTGGTCATCGACAAGGGCGCGCATCTCGGCCACCTGAAATGGATTCTCGAAGAGTTCTGCAAGGCGTTCTTCGAGGTCGACAATGTGAAGATGCAATTCCGTCCGTCGTTCTTCCCGTTCACCGAGCCCTCGCTCGAAGTCGACATTCAGTGCAAACGCGACAAGGGCGAGGTGCGCTTCGGCGAGGGCGAAGACTGGCTGGAGATTCTCGGCTGCGGCATGGTGCATCCGAATGTGCTGCGCAATTGCGGGCTCGATCCTGACGAATATCAGGGCTTCGCCTGGGGCCTCGGAATCGACCGCATTGCCATGCTGAAATACGGCATGCCGGACCTGCGCGCGTTCTTCGAGGCCGACGTGCGCTGGCTCGCGCACTACGGCTTCCGCCCACTCGACTTCCCGACCTTGGCGGGAGGGTTGAGCCCGTGAAGTTCACCCTGAGTTGGCTCAAGGAGCATCTCGACACCGATGCCTCGCTCGACGACATCGTGACAAAGCTCACGATGATCGGGCTCGAGGTCGAGAGCGTCGAGGACAAGGGCAAGACGCTGGCGCCCTACGTCATCGCCAAGGTGGTCGATGCCAAGCAGCATCCCAACGCGGATCGCCTCCGCGTTTGCATGGTCGATACCGGCGACGGCAAGCCGATCCAGGTGGTCTGCGGCGCGCCGAACGCACGCACCGGCATGACCGGCGTGTTCGTGCCGCCGGGCACCTACGTTCCGGGCAAGAAAATCACGCTTCAGGTCGGCACCATCCGCGGCGTCGAGAGTCGCGGCATGTTAGTGTCGGAAGCCGAACTGGAAATCTCCGACGACCATGACGGCATCATCGAGTTGCCGGCCGACGCGCCGGTCGGCCAGCCCTATGCGAAATACTCCGGCCTCGACGACGCAGTGATCGACATCAACCTCACGCCGAACCGGCCGGACTGCACCGGAGTGAACGGCATCGCCCGCGATCTCGCGGCGGCCGATATCGGCACGTTCAAGGAACGCGCGCCGAAGCCCGTGAAGGGCACCTTCCCCTGCCAGATCTCGGTGAAGCTTGACTTCGGCCAAACGCATCCGTTGTGCCCCGCGTTCGCGCTGCGGCTGGTACGCGGCGTGAAGAACGGGCCGTCGCCGGAGTGGCTGCAGAAGCGGCTGAAGGCAATCGGATTGCGTCCGATCAACGCGCTGGTCGATATCACCAACTTCATCACTTGCGACCGCGGCCGGCCGCTGCACGTGTTCGACGCAAAGAAAGTCAAAGGCAATCTCGTCGTGCGCCGCGCGCAGAACGGCGAGCAGGTGCTCGCCCTCGACGGTAAGACTTACACGCTCGACAACGCCATGTGCGTGATCGCCGACGACAGCGGCGTGGAGTCTCTCGCCGGCATCATGGGCGGCGAGGCCTCGGGCTGCGACGAGAACACCACCGACGTGCTGATCGAGTCGGCGCTCTGGGAGCCGCTCAACATCGCCCAGACCGGGCGCAAGCTCGGCATCAACTCCGACGCGCGCTATCGTTTCGAGCGCGGCGTCGACCCGAATTTCATGGGGCCGGGGCTGGAGCTCGCCACGCGGATGGTGATGGAACTCTGCGGCGGCACGCCGTCCGAGGTCACAGTCGCCGGCAAGGCCGAGGCGCCGGAAAAGGTCATCGACTTCCCGACCAGCGAGCTGAAGCGTCTCGCCGGGCTCGACCTCAACCTCGCCGAGATGCGGCGCGTTCTCACAAAGCTCGGCTTCTTCGTCGCCGGCCAGGACAGCCGCGTGAAGGTCGCGGCGCCGTCGTGGCGGCCCGACATCGAGGGCAAGGCCGACATTGTCGAGGAGATCGTGCGCATCGTCGGCGTCGACCGCATCCCCTCGACGCCGTTCGACCGCGGCGACGCGCCGCGCAAGCCCGTGCTGACCACCGCCCAGGTGCGGACACGGAAAGCCAAGCGCGCGCTCGCCTCGCGCGGGCTGACCGAAGCCGTGACCTGGTCGTTCATCTCCAAGCCCCAGGCTGAGCTGTTCGGCGGCGGCGCGAAAGAACTGGCGCTGGCCAATCCGATCGCGGCCGAACTGTCCGACATGCGGCCGAGCCTCATTCCGGGCCTCGTCGCCGCCGCGCAGAAGAACGCCGACCGCGGCTTTCCCGACACCGCGCTGTTCGAAGTGGGCCAGGTGTTCCGCGGCGACAAGCCGGAAGACCAGTTGATGGCGGCGACCGGCGTGCGGCGCGCACTGGCGAAGAGCACAGGCGCGGGCCGCCACTGGTCGAGCAAGGCCGCCGATGTTGATGCCTTCGACGCCAAGGCCGACGCGCTTGCGGTGCTGGCTGCTGCCGGCGCGCCGGCGCAGGCGATGCAGGTCGTGCCCGGTGGGCCGGCGTGGTTTCATCCCGGCCGCTCCGGCACCATCCAGATCGGCCCGCAGAACGTGCTCGGATATTTCGGTGAGCTGCATCCGCGTTCGCTGGAGGCGCTCGACGCCGAGGGGCCGCTGGTCGCGTTTGAAGTCATTCTCGAACGCATCCCCGAGGGCAAGGCGAAGGCGACGCGCGCCAAGGCCATGCTGGAGCTGTCACCGTTCCAGCCGGTGACACGCGACTTCGCCTTCGTCGTGGATCGCACGGCGAAAGCCGCCGACATCGTCCGCGCCGCGCAGAACGTCGACCGCAAGCTGATCACAAGCGTCAGCGTGTTCGACCTCTATGAGGGCCAGGGCGTCGACGCCGGTAAGAAGTCGGTCGCCATCGCAGTGACGATCCAGCCGCGCGAGAAGACCATGACCGACCAGGAGATCGACGCGCTCGGCACAAAGATCGTGGCAGAGGTCTCCAAGCGCACCGGCGGCGTGCTGCGCGCTTAGCCGTTCCGCAACTCGACCTCATCCTGAGGAGCGCACGCAGTGCGCGTCTCGAAGGATGAGGTTGGCATGTGCGGCGCTATCGCATAGCTCGGAACGTGACCGCGCCGCGCCGCTTCGCTAGGATCGGCCCAACGATCGTTCAGGGAGTAGCGTCATGGACATGGGCGTCAAAGTCGGCGGCAACGCGACGACCGTCGAACAACCGAAAAGCCATCCCGCCGACCGGCGCAACTCGAGCGATCTCGACGTGTGGCTGGAGAAGGCCGAGGCGATGGGCGAGTTGAAGCGCATCACCGCCGAGGTCAGCGCCGACCTCGAAGCCGCGCACATCACCTATCTGGTCGGCCTTGAAAAGAGTCCGGCGCTGCTGTTCGAGAACATCAAGGGCCATCCGGGCCACAAGGCGCTCTACAACACCATCGGCTGCAACCTCTCGCGGTTCTGCCTGACGATCGGCGTGGAGCCGGTCGATCATCCGCTCAAGGCGGTCCAGCTTCTTCAGCAGAAGCTCGGACGCAAGATGAAGCCCATCGAAGTGCCCGCCGAGCAGGCGCTGTGCAATCAAAACATCGTCGAAGGCGACAAGATCGATATCCAAATGTTCCCGGCGCAGCGGATGTGGCCGCTCGACGGCGGCATGTATCTCGGCACCGCGGACGCCGTCATCACCAAGGACCCCGAGTCCGGACGCGTCAACGTCGGCACCTACCGCATGATGATCAAGGGCCCGCGCGAGATCGGCGTCTATACCTCGCCCGGCAAGGATGGCGGCACGGACCGCGACAAGTGGTGGAAGATGGGCAAGCCCGCGCCGATTGCAGCGGCCTATGGCATCGATCCGCTGCTGTTCCTTGTTGGCGCGACGAGCCTGCCGAAGACGGAGAGCGAGTACGAATACTATTCGGGCATCAAGGGCTCGCCGATCGAACTGTTCACCTCCGACCTCACCGGCCTGCCGCTGCCGGCGCATGCCGAGATCATCCTGGAGGGCCATCTCTATCCAGACGAGACATTCGCGGAGGGGCCGTTCGGCGAGTTCACCGGCTATTACGGGCGGCCCAGCGGCGCCACGCCATACATGCGCGTCGAGCGGTTGCGCTACCGCAACAATCCGACACTGGGCTGCGCCCTGATGGCCGACGGCCCTTCCAATGAGTGCGGGTTGTTCTGGGCAGCTTTGCGCTCGGCCGGCATCTGGGCTGACCTGCAAAAGCTCGGCATCCCCGGCATTCAGGGCGTCTGGTCGATCCCCGAAGCCGCCGGCTGGGGCATGACGGTCGTTTCGATCAAGCAGATGTACGCCGGCCACGCGCCCCAGGTGATGGCGCTCGCCGCGCAATGCACCGCCGGCGCCTACTTCGGCAAATACGTCATCGTGGTGGATGACGACATCGACCCAAGCAACATCGGCCAGGTGCTGTGGGCGATGGCAACGCGCTCGCGGCCCTCGGAGTCGATCGACATCCTGCGCGAGACCTGGAGCACGTTCCTCGATCCGAGCCTCAACCCGCCTGAGATCAGGCCGTGGGGCTCGAAGGCGCTGATCAACGCCTGCATGGACTACAAGCACATCAAGACGTTCTCGCCGCGCACCAAGCTCGACAAGAAGATGTACGACCAGGTGGCGTCACGCTGGAACGAACTTGGCTTCGAAGGCAAGGCGCCCGAGATCAAGGTGTTCGAGGACAAGAAAAGCGGGAAGGATATTACGTGAATTTCTGCGGTCATTCCGGGGCGCACCCGGAATCCAGAGCTTCGCGCTGAGATTTCGTCTCGGGATTCCGGGTCCGGCGCTCTGCGCCGTCCCGGAATGACGAACGAGGGGTAACCGTCAGGGAGGATTGCATGAACGTCCAGAACCAGCCCAAGGGCTCGCGCGAGCGCACGCTGGACGAGGTCAAGACTGAGTTCATGCGGCGCGCCGGCAAGCTCAATCCGTTCGAGGACATCAAGCGCGAGGATGCCGAGCGGGTGATGGCAGCGCTCAAAAACCTCGACAAGGATCACTGGGCGGACGAGTGGAGCAAAATCGGGCACGGTTATGAGGCGAAAGGCGACGCCGCGGTCAAAGGTGGTGCAAGCGGCAAGGAACTCGCCGAAGTCTACATGCACGCGTTCGATGCCTGCCGCGTCGGCCGTTATCCATCGCCAACGTCGCCCGGCAAGCTCAAGGCGTATCTTGACTCGGTGCGCATGTTCCGGAAGGCAGCGAAGCATTTCGATCCGCCGCTTGAGGTCATCGAACTGCCGTTCGACGGCAAGAAGCTCGTCGGCTATCTGCAGAAACCGCCTGGCGTGGCAAAGCCACCGGTCGTCCTGCATTGGGGCGGCGTCGATGGCTGGAAGGAAGACCGGCTGAAGATCGCCAGGGCTGCAATGGACGCGGGCCTCGCCTCGCTGACCATCGACATGCCGGGCTCAGGCGAGAACCCGGTGATGTACCGCGATCCCGCGGCCGAGCGCACTTACTTGACCTGGCTTGATTATCTGCCGACACGCACCGACGTCGATGGCAATCGGGTCGCAGTCTGGGGCGGCAGCTTCGGCGCCTACTGGGCGGCGCGACTCGCGTTCACCGCCGCCGACCGCATCAAGGGCGCGGTGTTCCACGGCGGCAACGTACACTATGGTTTTCAACGCGAGTGGCTGGTGCCGGCGTTCACCACCGGCGGCGCGACCTATCTGTTCGGCGCACAGAGCCTGCTCGACGCTCGCGGACGGGCCATGGGCGTGACGACGATCGAGGAATTCCTGGAGGTTGCGCCGGCGCTATCGCTCAAGACCATGGGCCTGCTCGACAAGAAATCGGCGCCGTTGCTCGGCGTCAACGGCAAGCTCGACGACCAGGCGCCGATCGCGGACGTCTATCTGCTGCTGGAGCACGGCAACCCGAAGTCGGCGCGCGTCTATCCTGAAGGCCACCACATGGGCCGCACGCCCGGCCAGCATCCGGACGAGATCGCCAACACCATCGTCGGCTGGCTGAAGGAGCAGTTGGCGCGCTAGCCGCTACGACCGCTTGCCCTTCGTCCGCTTGGCGGGCTTCTCCGGCGCGGCGATGCCGGTATCGACCGTCTTCGGCTCGGGCTGACCCAGCACCCGCCGGTTCACCGCCTCGGCCGCACGGGTGCCGGATTCCCAGGCGCCGCCGACCGTGCCCCACAAGGCCTCGTGCACCGCATCGCCGGCGAAGAACACGCGATTGCGAAGCGGCTCCATCAGGATTCGCCGCGCGCTCTCCCCGCCTGGCGACGCAGCCGAGAACGCACCGAGCGTCCAAGGGTCCTTGTTCCATTGCGTCGTCTGCGTACGCTGCACGGCTTTTTTCACGTTGGTGCCGAACAGGCCGGTGAGCCACTCCACCGCGAATTCGACCATCGCCGTTTCGCCCTGCGCGGTGAGATCGCGGCCGAAACGTCCGGCGACCTCGACCACCGACAGCGGCGATCCGCCCACATTGGCGAGCAGCGCTGCGGTGCGCGGGCCGGACGACTTTTCGAACACGAGATCGTCGCGCTGCAGGCCCAGCACGTTACCGGACAGCTCCAGCGCGACGTGATCGAAGCTGCCGAGCTTGAGCTTTTCGAGCGCGTCGAGCTGGCGTTTCGGCAGGCCGCCATCGAACTTGATACGATCCGACAACAAGATGTTGGTGGAGGCGGTGACGATCATATGGCGGCCGGCGATGGTGCCCTTCGATGTCGTGGCCTCGATCCGGTTGCTGCGGCTCGTGTCGACGAGCGTCACCGGCATATCGAGTTGCACGGGAATGCCTTCGGCGAGCTTGGCGAGCAGCGCGCCGTAGCCCTGGCGGCAGAACGCGGCAACGTCGCGATCACCAGCCCGACTCAGGTCCATCACGGAAATCTCGTTGAGATCCTTCGCGCTGTTGTACGGCCCCAGAGCAAATTCCACCGTCGGCCGCCATTCGCCGAGATCGCGCGGCAGAGCGCGGGCGCAGTCGATGTCGCTCCTGCCGCGCGCCGCGTCCGAGATCGCGCGATTGGCCCGCACCGTGGCGGCCAGATAATCCTCAAGCTCGCCTTCGCGCGCGTTGCGCCGGCCGATCCGGATACGCTGCGTGGACGGCGCCGGATAGATGTCAAGGCCGGTGCGGGCGACGAGCCGGGTCAGCGGATTGCTGTCCGGGTTGTGAATCAAATGCGCGCCGCGGTCGAACGCCACGCCAAAGCTTTTGGTGTCCGCGACGCAGCGCCCGCCAATGCGGTTTGACGCCTCGACCAGGGTGAAGCTCCGGCCGAGGGCGGCCAACCGGCGCGCCGCAGCGATGCCCGCGGCGCCGGCGCCGACGATGATGCAGTCCACTTCGTTGCCGCCGGTGCTGGGGCTCGGGCTGGGGCTCGACTTTGAGCTCGACCCCGATTGGCGGCGGGAACGCTGGGCCAATGCCGGCGTTGCCACGAGCGACGCGGCGGTACCGGTAAGGAAGCTTCGGCGGGACAGCCGGTTCACGGGTGGCAACTCATGGCTCGATTTTGGCTCGCATTCTTGGGTTTGCAAATCGTGGTTTGCAAAGGGTTTTACGCTGCGCTGCGACGAAGCTAATTCCTGCCCAAACCAGCGGTGTGACACAAGGTCATGGCTAACAATTCATTGTCATCGGCGCGGCGCGATGAACGGGATTGCAACAAGTGTCGGCCAAATTGCGACGTAATGAGGCGACGTGCGGTTCAAAAGCACGGGCCAAATTGGGTTCGGCAGTCATGCATTGGATGCTCAGTGGGATCGGGCAAAAGCTGGCCCGGCATCTGCAGCGCGCCGGAGGAGGGCTACGAGCCCTTCACCCCGAGCGACCCGGAGGCGTTGCGGGCAGTACTCAGGCCCGGCGACGTGCTGCTGGTCGAGGGCAACAACCGCATCTCCGGCGTCATTAAATATCTCACCCAATCGACCTGGTCGCATGCCGCGCTCTACGTCGGTCCGATCGGCGAGCGCACCACCGCCGACGGCGAGCCGCTGGTGCTGGTCGAGGCCAACCTCGGCCAAGGCGTGGTCGGCGCGCCGCTGTCGAAATACCGGCAATACCACACTCGCATCTGCCGCCCGATCGGGTTGACCGAGGACGACTGCGCGCGGGTCTGCACCTACGCCGCCGAACGCATCGGCTTCGACTACGACGTGAAGAACATCTTCGATCTGCTGCGCTATCTGTTCCCGCTGCCGGTGCCGCAGCGCTGGCGGCGGCGCATGATGGCGCTCGGTTCCGGCCATCCGACCCGCATCATCTGCTCGGCGCTGATCGCGCAGGCCTTCGAGCATGTGCGCTATCCGATCCTGCCGAAGATCGCCCGCATGAACAGCGAAACGGCGCGCCGCGACATTCTCGAAATCCGCCATTCGTCGCTCTACGCGCCGCGCGATTTCGACATCTCGCCCTACTTCGCGCTGGTCAAGCCGACCATCGAGAAGGGTTTCGACTACCGCCGCATGGCCTGGGCGCATCTGCCGCACACGCTTGAGCTGGAGGGCGAGACAGTAGAGGTCGACGCGCCCTCCATCGCGCCAGCGCACTGACGCACTTGTCCAATCGATAGAATGAACATACCTCTGCCCGGTTGCGGAGGAGCCGATGTTCGACGCTGCCATCAAGGCGCTGACCCAGATGTTCTCGCCACCATTCCGGCGGGCGCTGCTCAAGTCGATCGGGCTCGGCCTGATCCTGATCGTGCTGATGGGCCTGGGCCTGCAGCGGGTGTTCTCCTGGATGGCGACGAGCGGCGCGGCCTGGGCCGAGGCCTCGACCGGCGCGCACACCGCCTGGCAGATCCTCGCCTGGGTGCTGTCGGTCGCGGCGACGCTCGGCGTCATCACCGGCGCGCTGTTTCTGATGCCGGCGGTGACCGCCTTCGTCGGCTCGTTCTTCGTCGACGAGATCGCCGAGGAGGTCGAACGCACGCACTATCCGAATGAGCCGCGGGGAAAGGCGCTGCCGCTGTTTCGCGCGCTAATTGAAGGCATCAAGACCGCGCTCATCGCGATCCTGGTCTATCTCGTAGCGGTGCCATTCCTGTTCGTCGCGGGGCTTGGCCTTGTCATCATGTTCCTCGCCAACGCGTATCTGCTGAGCCGCGAATATTTTCTGCTGGCTGCGATGCGCTACCGGACGCCCGAGGAAGCCCGGGCAATGCGGCGTGCCCACCACACCCAGATTTTTCTCGCCGGCCTATTGATCGCGATGTTCGTGTCGATCCCGATTGTCAACTTCGCCACGCCGCTGTTCGCGATGGCGATGATGGTGCATCTGCACAAACGGCTGTCGTCGAAGCGAGTTGAGCTTTTAGAACCGAAACGCGTGTGACCCAGAGAGCGTCATCGCCGGCTTAACGCCCGTTATTTATCGGGCGCCATCAGCACCGTCTTCCCCGGCCATTTGCAAAAATCGGCGATTACGCATTTTTCGCACAAAGGCCGCCGCGCGAGGCACGTGTAGCGGCCGTGCAGGATCAGCCAGTGATGCGCGTGCATCATGTATTTTTCCGGGATCACTTCGAGCAGCTTCAGCTCCACCGCCAGCGGGTCTTTGCCGGGAGCAAGGCCGGTGCGGTTGCCGATGCGAAAGATATGCGTGTCAACCGCCATGGTCGGCTGGCCGAACGCAATGTTGAGCACGACGTTGGCGGTCTTGCGGCCGACGCCCGGCAATTCCTGCAACGCTTCGCGCGTGTTCGGCACCTGCCCGCCGTGCTCGGCGATCAGCTTGTGCGACAGCGCGATCACGTTCTTCGCCTTGGTGCGATAGAGCCCGATGGTCTTGATCAATTCGCGGACGCGCCCTTCGCCCAGCGCCGCCATCTTCTCCGGCGTATCGGCCAGCGCAAACAGCGCCGGCGTCGCCTTGTTGACGCCGGCGTCGGTCGCCTGCGCCGACAGCACCACCGCGACCAGGAGCGTGAACGGATTGATGTGCTGCAACTCGCCCTTCGGTTCCGGCATCGCCGCCTGGAAGCGGCGGAACGATTCGTCGACCTCGGCCTTGCTCCAGGGCTTCGTCGTGCCGTGCAGGGCTTTCCGGTCGGCCTTGGCCTGTGCCTTCGGCGGCTTGACCTTGGCGGCCTTGCCCTGGCGCGCTTTTTTCACCGCTTTCGCGGCGGTCTTCTTGAGCTTCCGGGTCTGCTTCTTCGCCATGATTGCCCTATATTGAGTGCAGCATGACGGCACAGACAAACGTCCACAACGACCCCGCCGCCGAGCCCACGCTTTTTTCGGCGATCATCACGCCGCATCGCTCGCTGTCGGGTAAAGGCTTCCTGCTGGTGATGGCGCTGGTCGGCGGCCTGAGCTTCATCGGCGGCGTCTTTTTCTTCCTGCTGGGCGCCTGGCCGGTGCTAGGCTTCCTCGGCCTCGACGTCGTGCTGGTCTATTGGGCGTTCCGCGCCAACTACCGCGCGGCGGCGGCTTTTGAGGAGGTCACGGTGACGCCCTCCGAGTTGCGGCTGCGCCGGGTCAGCCACCGCGGCGAGGTCGCCGAATGGACGCTCAATCCGGTCTGGACCAGGCTCGACCGCGAGAAGCACGAGGAGTTCGGGTTGCTGAAGTTGTTTCTCGTGTCGCGCGGGCGCAAGTTTCCTATTGCAGGCTTTCTGTCGCCCAAGGAGAGGGAAAGCTTTGCCGCGGCGCTGTCGACGGCCCTTGGCGAGGCACGCCGCGGACCGACGCGGGCGATCAGTTAGGTCAGGAATCGGGTGGGCCAGCCGCCCGTCGCGGCTTAAGTGGGGAGCAACATGATGGAGAACGCCATGCTCTCGCCCGACCGATTGTCCGACCTTGCGCCGCTGTCCACCGCCGCTGCCGACTACGATATCGTGCGCCGCGCCATCGCCCACATCCGCGGCAACTGGCGCTCGCAGCCGGACATCGAGCAGATCGCCGAAGCCGCCGGCGTCACGCCGACCGAACTGCATCACCTGTTCCGGCGTTGGGCTGGATTGACGCCGAAAGCCTTCCTTCAGGCGCTTACGCTGGACAGCGCGCGCAACCTGCTGCGCGATTCTGCAAGCGTGCTCGATGCCTCCTACGAGGTCGGCCTGTCCGGCCCCGGCCGCCTGCACGACCTGTTCGTCACCCACGAGGCGATGTCGCCGGGCGAATGGAAGGCCGGCGGCGAAGGCACGACGATTTATTATGGCTTCCATCCCGCCATGTTCGGCACCGCGCTGGTGATGGCCACCGATCGCGGCCTGTGCGGGCTCGCGTTTGCCGACCCCGGCGAGGAGAAGCCAGCGATCACCGACATGAGCCGCCGCTGGCCAAAGGCGAACTACGTCGAGGATTCTGCCCGCACCGCACCGCTCTGCGCGCGCATCTTCGACAAGAAGCTCTGGCGCGAGGACCGGCCGCTGCGCGTGGTGCTGATCGGCACCGACTTCGAGGTGCGGGTATGGGAGACGCTGCTGCGCATCCCGATGGGCCGGGCCACCACCTATTCCGACATCGCAGGCAATATCGGCAAGCCGAAGGCCTCCCGCGCGGTCGGCGCTGCGGTCGGGAAAAATCCCATCAGCTTCGTGGTGCCCTGCCACCGCGTCATCGGCAAATCCGGCGAATTGACCGGCTACCACTGGGGCATCACCCGCAAGCGCGCCATGCTGGGCTGGGAAGCCGGTGCGATCGCAGCGTAACGGGCTAAGCCGTGGCCGCCGGTCTCAGGGCGCCTCCGCGTATGCCGCCTTGATCGCGCCGGCAAGCCGCGCTCGATCCGGAAAGCGCGCGAGCAACGTGGCGGTGACCGTTTCCGTTGCCTGCTCGCCGCTCTTGCCGGCGCGTTTCTCGGCCGCGGTGCGGTCGCGCACCTCGATCAGATAGCTTCGATATCCGGCAATGAAACCCGCGTCGCCCGTGGGGCCGTGGCTCGGCACGATGAGCGTGGGCTTGAGAGACTCCAGCCGATCGAGGCTCGCCAGCCAGTGGCGAATTGTGGAATACGGGCTCGCGAAGGCCGGCTGCGCCTTCATCGCGATATCGCCGGCAAACAGCACGCGGTCCGCCTCGATCCAGATGACAGTGTCGCCGCGGGTGTGGTTGGCACCCATCGAGAAGATTTGCGCCCGCACGCCGCCGAGGTCGAGGTCGTAGCTGCCCTCGAAGGCGATATCGGCCTTGCGGAACTCCGCGTCCTTGAGCAGCTCGGCATGGATCGGGGAGCGTGACGCGAACACCCGCGCAAGCTGCAGCCCGAACTCAGCGATATCCTTCTCCTGGTCCCGCGAGCGGATCAGCTTGGTCGTCGCCGGAAAAGCCTGGGCGCCGAGATCGTGCTCGGGATGCACGTGGGTCGTAACGAGGTAGAGCGAACGCGATCCGCCGAGCTTCTGCGCCTCGGCCAGCACCTTTGCGCCGTTCGGCGCCCCGAGGCCGGTGTCGATCACGAGCACCGCGCGTTCGCCGACGACGAACCCGATGTTCGATACCGTCGGAACGCTGTTGTCCGGAATCACGTAGACGTGGGGCGAGACCTGGCGAAGTCCTTCCGGCTTGACGTAGGGCGGCGGAGGCGTCTGGGCCGCGAGTCGTGCGGGTGCGACGAGAATGAGCGCCAACATCAGCAACAAACGCATCGCGCAGCCCTTTCCCAAAGTCATGACATTGCCGGATCATGCTCTCCCGGCGCGTCGTCATCAACGCCCGCGCCTCCCGGAGAACGGCAGATTGCCCCTCACCGCAATCATCGCTATCTAACCGGCGATGAGTGATGCACCGAAACAGAAACGTCGCCCGGTGATGCTGGTCGTCCTCGACGGCTGGGGCTGGCGCGAGGAAACCGCCGACAACGCCGTCCGCCAGGCGAAAACACCCGCGTTCGACCGGCTGTGGGCCAGCGGTCCACACGCGTTCCTGCGGACCGACGGCCGCGAGGTGGGACTGCCGCCGGGGCAGATGGGCAATTCCGAGGTCGGCCACCTCAACATCGGCGCCGGCCGCGTGGTGATGCAGGACCTGCCGCGGATCGGCGACGCCATCGAGTCCGGCGAGATCAAAAAGGCGCCGGCGCTGACCGGCTTGATCGACAGCTTGAAGAAAAGCGGCGGCACCTGCCACCTGATCGGGCTTGTCTCGCCCGGCGGCGTCCACTCGCACCAGGATCACGGCGCAGCGATTGCAAAAATTCTCACCGACGCCGGCGTTGCCGTGGTGGCGCACGCCATCACGGATGGACGCGACACGCCGCCGCAATCGGCTGGCGACGATCTCAAGCGATTCACCGCCGCACTGCCAAAGTCGGTTCCGGTTGGAACCGTGATTGGGCGCTATTACGCGATGGACCGCGACAAGCGCTGGGAGCGCGTCGCCTTGGCCTATAACGCCATCGTCGAGGCGGAAGGCCCGCGTTTTCCCGATCCGCAGGCCGCCATCGCCGACGCCTACGCCAAAACACAGTTCGATGAGTTCGTCGTGCCGGCGGTGATCGGCGACTACCGCGGCGTCAAGGACGACGACGGCGTTCTGTCCTTCAACTTCCGCGCCGACCGCGTCCGAGAAATCCTTGGCGCGATGCTCGATCCGGATTTTTCCGGCTTTCCGCGCAAACGCCAAATCAAGTTCGCCGCGACCGTCGGCCTGGCGCAATACAGCGAGCGACTCGACACGCTGATGCGAACGATCTTCGCGCCGCAGAGCTTTCCGAACATTCTCGGCGAAGTCGCGGCCAACGCCGGCCGCACGCAACTGCGCATGGCGGAGACCGAGAAATATCCACACGTCACTTACTTCCTCAACGGCGGCCGCGAGGAGCCTTATCGCGGCGAGGAGCGCATCATGGTGCCCTCGCCCAAGGTCGCGACCTACGACTTGCAGCCGGAGATGTCGGCGCCGGAGCTTACCGCCAAGGCGGTGGAGGCGATCGACTCCGGTAAGTACGACATGATCGTTTTGAATTTCGCCAACCCCGACATGGTCGGCCACACCGGCAGCCTGCCGGCCGCGATCGAGGCGGTGGAGGCGGCCGACACCGGATTGGGCAAGATCGCCGATGCGATCCAGCGGCAGGGCGGCGCTCTCCTGGCCACCGCCGACCACGGCAATTGTGAATTGATGCGCGATCCTGTGACCGGCGGCCCGCACACCTCGCACACGACCAATCCGGTGCCGGTGCTGCTCGCCGGCGGCGACAACGTGAGGCTCGCGGACGGACGCCTCGCCGATCTCGCGCCGACCATGCTGGAGCTGATGGAATTGCCGCAGCCGAACGAAATGACCGGCCGGTCGCTGCTGCGAAAGAACTAGGCCGCCTACGATTTCGGCGCGCGGCGGACGGCCCCGGCGATCACGTTACCCACGCGGAGGAACACCGCCGGATCGTCGTAAAGCTGTTCCAGTGATAACGCTGCAACATCGTCCGGCGCCGTGTTGGAAGGATCTTTTGGCGGCGCTGACCGCCTGCCGGATGCCTGCTCGTTTTCGTCGAAGATCATCTCAATCTCCCACAATATCAAGAGACATATTGATCCGACTGGCCCGGCGTTGAAGTGCGAAAGGTCACACCAGCCGCGCGCCGGAAAGACGCTCGCAACGCCCTAGAAGTCCTTCAGTCCCAGCACGTCGGCCATCGAATAAAGGCCGGGCTTCTGACCCCGCGCCCAGGCCGCCGCGTGCAGCGCGCCGCGCGCAAAGATCATGCGGTCCTCGGCGCGGTGCACAAGCTCGACCCGCTCGGCGGGACCGGCAAAGATTACGCTGTGCTCGCCGACCACCGTGCCGCCGCGCAAGCTCGCAAAGCCGATGTCGCCTTGCTTGCGCGCGCCGGTCTCGCCGTCGCGGCCGCGCGCCGAATGTTTCGCGAGATCGACGCCGCGGCCTTCCGCAGCCGCCCGGCCAAACATCAGCGCAGTGCCCGATGGCGCATCGATCTTCTTGTTGTGATGCATCTCGAAAATCTCGATGTCGAAGCTGTCATTGAGCGTCTTCGCGACGCGCTTGGTCAGCGCCGCGATCAGATTGACGCCCATGCTGAAGTTGCCGGACTTCACGATCGCAGCCTTCTTCGCAGCCTCCGCGATCAGCTTCTCATTCTCGCCGCTCAACCCCGTGGTGCCGATGATGTGCACGCGGCCATGCCGCGCGGTCAGTTCCGCCAATGCCACGGTCGCCGCGGGAATGGTGAAATCGATCAGGCCGTCGGCGTTGGCGAGCAGCGGCGCCGGATCGGCGGCGACCGCGATGCCATTCTTGCCGAGCCCGGCCAACTCGCCGGAGTCGCGCCCGATCACCGCCGAACCGGGCGCATCGACGGCGCCCGCGAGAACGAGCCCCTTGGTCTCGGCGACCGCCTTGACCAGCGTGCGTCCCATGCGCCCGCCGGCGCCGGCCACGATCAGCCGCATGTCGGCCATGGATCAACTCCCGAGATCAAACCTTGCAAATGCCGCGCGGGTATAGCTGTGCTGCGCCCGCGAGGAAAGCCGTCACATCGTTGGCGGAGCGGCACCGCGCACGCCAGCCTTCTCGATCGACTTCGCAATGAAGCCCGATTTGACCGCAGCCTCGGTGAACTCCTTCACGTAAGCCGCCGCGGCAGCCTTGTCCTTGGTGCTGCCGATCGCCAGCGCATTGCGCCCGATCGCGCCCGGCACGACACGCATGCCGGGCATTTCCGCCTGGTTGGCCACGACCTGATAGAGCAGATCGGCGAACGCATCGGCCTCCCCGGCGGTGATGACCTCGAACGCTTTTTTATGGTTGGAGAGCGGGACCAGCACGCGCGTCGCCTTGGGCAGCTTCTGCCGCACCATCTCCTCGTTGGCGGAGCGCTCATAGACCACGATGCGCCGGCCGGGCTGATCGGCATCGGCCAACGTCTGGATCGGCGAGGCCGTGGGCACCAGCAGCGACAATTCCATTTCCATGAAGGCCGGCGCGAAATTCGCCTGGCCGATGCGCTCGGATGTCGGCGCCAAGAAGATGATGTCGGCCGCACCGTCGACCATAGCCTTCATCCCTGCGGGTGGCGTTGCATAGACCGTCGGCTGATACGGCACGCCGAGCGCGCGGGCCATCTCGGCGCCGAGATCGGGAGCGACGCCGGTCACCGCGCCGCTCGCATCCTTCTTCGCCAGGAACGGTATCGTCACGATGGCGGCGCGCAACGCCCCGGTCGGCGCGAGCTGCGCCTTCTGCTCCGGCGTGGCGGATTGAGCCTGCGCCGCCGTTGCAAACAGCAGCACCACAAGACACGAAAAAATCGCACGCATGAACACCCCCTCGATGAAAACGAAATCCTACGGCTGCGCGCCGTCGTAGCCCTCGACGATGATCAGATCGGTAATCGCGTTGGCCTGGCGGATCTTGAGGTTTGCCTGGTACTCCGGCGAGCGATAGCAGGCCACCGCGGTCGCATAGTCGGGGAATTCGATCACCACGTTGCGCGAGCGGCTCTGGCCTTCCTGGCACTCATGCTTGCCGCCGCGAACGACGAACTTGGCGCCGAACTTCTTGAAGATCGCCGGGTTCGCCGCGGCGTAGGGCTTGTAGCCCTCCTCGTTATTCACCTCGACGCGGCCGATCCAATAACCCTTCGCCATTGTTCGCTCCCGTCAGTGTCCACCGAAAGCCTCGAGGACGACCAGGTCCGCTTCGGCCTTGCCTTGGCGCAATGTCTTTGCCGCCTGGTATTCGGGCGAACGATAGCAGGCCAGCGCTGCCTCGTAGCTCGGAAATTCGAGCACGACCGTGCGGGAGCGCTGGCGGCCCTCGGTCACTTCGCCGCGACCGGCACGCACCAGATAGCGCGCACCGAACTTGCCGAATGCCGCCTGATTGGCCGCGATGTAGGCCTTGTAGCCCTCGGCATCGCTCACATCGACATGCGCGATCCAGTAGCCCTTGAGCTCAGCAGGCGCGGGCGGCGTTCCGATCGGCGGGGGCTGGGGCCCATCATAGCCTTCCACGATCAGGAAATCGCACTCCGAATGCGGCTCGCGCAGCGGATGGGCGGCCGAATAGTCCGGCCCGCGATAGAACGCCTGCGCCTCGTCGTAGGAATTGAACTCGCGCAGCACGTTGCGCGCCCGCATCTTGCCTTCGACCACCTCGCGGCGGCCGCCGCGCGCCAGAAGCTTGGAGCCGAAGCGCTTGTGCGCCGCGTCCGCAAGGTCCCGGTAGGCCTGGAAGCCCTGCATGTTGCTGACGTCGAGATGCGGAATCCAATAACCCTTGAGCATGGCACCCTCCATTCATCGAGCTGCGTTTGCGATCTCGGCGACGATCGCGACAGCGGCGGCCTTGGGGTCCGGCGCTTCCAATATCGGGCGGCCGACCACCAGATGATCGGCGCCGGCCGCGATCGCCCGGGCCGGCGTCATGATGCGCTTCTGATCGCCTTTGTCCGCGCCGGCTGGGCGAATACCCGGCGTCACCAGCACCATGCCGGCGCTGGCGATGGGGCGGAGGTTCGCCGCCTCCTCCGCCGAGCACACCAGCCCGTCGACACCGATGTCGCGCGCCTGCGCGGCGCGCTCGGCAACCAGCTCCGGCACCGTGAAGTCGTAGCCCGCGGCGGCGAGATCGGCATCGTCGTAGGACGTCAGCACGGTCACCGCGAGGATGCGGAGGCTTGAGCCTTTGCGCGCATCCACCGCCGCATGCATGGTCTGCGGATAGGCGTGCACGGTGAGGAAAGTCGCGCCGAGCTTGGCGACGCTCTCGACGCCCTTGGCCACAGTGTTGCCGATATCGTGCAGCTTGAGATCGAGGAACACGCGCTTGTTGGCGCGGACAAGCGTCTCGGCGAAAGTGAGCCCGCCGGCGAAGGCAAGCTGATAGCCGACCTTGTAGAACGACACTGCGTCGCCCAGTTTCTCGACCATCGCCTCGGCGGCGGCGACCGACGGCAGATCGAGCGCAACGATGAGGCGTTCACGCGGGTCCATCACGCCATCTCACGTGCTGCATCGACCAGCCGCTGCGCCACGCGCTTGAGCGTCGCGGCGGCGCGCTCCTCCTTCAAATCGTCCATCTCGTCGAATGCCTCGCTTGCCCGGAACACTGTGATCTGCTCCGGCAGCACCAGCGCGCCGCAGCCGAGCTCCAGCACCTGCCGCAACGCCATCAGCGAGCGCATCGCGCCATATGGGCTGTCGGAGGCGCCGCCGATCGCGAACACGCGGTTCTTGAACACCGCAAGGGGCGGCTCGCCGCGCTCGCGCACGCGAGAAATCCAGTCGATGGTATTCTTCAGCAGCGGCGTGATCGAAGCGTTGTATTCGGGGCTGGCGATGAACACGCCCTGATGCTCCGCCATCATCTGCTTAAGATTTCGCGCATTGGCCGGCACACCGGACTTGGCCTCATCGTCGCCGTTGTAGATCGGCAGCGGATAGTCCTCGAGCGAGATGCGGCTGACCTCGGCACCGGTCAACGCCAATTCCTTGGCCGCGAGCGCCGCGAGCCGCGCGTTGAACGAAGCGGTGCGGATCGAGCCGGCGAAGACGAGGATTTTCGGAACAAGCATGAAACGCTCAACAGCCGAAGCAACCACAACGGCGCATCATACACCGTCATGCGCCGTGCCAAATATGGCGATGGCCGGGGGTGATCCCGGCCATGACGAACTGGCGGTCGTGCTTATGAAACTCAGTTCTTCCGATAGACCCACACGCGCGCAGGCGGCAGGTTCTGCCAGATCAGCTCGGGGGCGTGCGCCGCGACCTCGGGGCGCTTCGGAATTGGCGTCACCATGGCGTAGGTGAACTGCACGAACGGCGCATCGGGCGCCATCAATTCGAAGGCTTCGTCGATCAACTGGATGCGCTGCTTGAACGGCTTGGTCGTCAGCGGCAGGCCCGAAACCACCGCCGCGGCCGGCTCCCTCAGCAATCCGCCCAGCAAATGCTGGATGCGGTAGGCGTCGCCCTGGATCACGGTCGCGTCCGGATAGCGTGTGCGTAGCAGCCGGCAGAACGACGGATTGAATTCGACCAGAACGAGCCGCGAGGGCTCGATGCCGCGAGCCACCAGCGCCTTGGTCACTGCGCCGGTGCCGGAGCCGAGTTCGACGACAGGCCCGCTGGTGTCCGGATCGACGCACCGCGCCATGGCCCGCGCAAGCATCTTCCCCGACGGGGTGACGGCCCCCATCGACAGCGGCTTGTCGATCCAGTGTCGGATGAAAGCCATTTCGTCCAAGAAGCGGAGACCGCTTTTCCGCTCCAAAAGACGAATTCGCCTTTCGATTTTCTTTTCAAGCATTTGGAAGGCGAGCAATGGCATGGGTGAAAGCGACTTTACTCACTGAGGCCGACACAGGACTGTAGTCGGAAAATGCCAGACAGGCCAGAGGCTAAGGTCAGCCCGAGCGGGCGTTGCTGCCGAAGAAGTCCTTGACCTTGGCGAAGAAACCGGAGGCCTCCGGCTGGGTTTCCTGGGACGACAGCTTCTCAAATTCGGCCAGAAGCTCGCGCTGGCGTTTGGTCAGATTCTGCGGCGTCTCGACCACAACCTGAACGTACATGTCGCCGGTTTGTTTCGAGCGCAGCACCGGCATGCCTTTGCCCGTGAGCCGAAACCGCCGGCCGGACTGGGTACCGCCGGGAACTTTGACCCGCGCCTTGCTGGCATCAATCGACGGCACCTCGAATTCGCCGCCGATCGCCGCCGTCACCATCGAAACCGGGACGCGGCAGTGCAGATCCGCGCCGTCGCGCTGGAAGAACGCATGCGCGGCCAGCGAGAGGAAAATATAAAGATCGCCCGGCGGCCCGCCGCGCACGCCGGCCTCGCCCTCGCCGGCCAGACGGATGCGGGTGCCATCCTCGACGCCCGGCGGGATATTGACCGAAAGCGTGCGCTCGCGCGTCACCCGGCCCGAGCCGGAGCAGGACGGGCACGGGTCCTCGATCACCTGGCCGCGGCCCTGGCAGATCGGACAGGTGCGCTCCAGCGTAAAGAAGCCGCCCTGGGTGTGGCGGATGCGGCCGTGGCCGTTGCAGTGCTGACAGGTTTTCGGCTTGGTGCCGGTCTTGGCGCCGCTGCCGGAGCAGACCTCGCAGGTCACCGAAGTCGGCAGCCGCATCTGCGCGGTCTTGCCGGCGTAGGCTTCCTCCAGCGTGATCTCCATGTTGAAGCGCAGGTCCGCGCCGCGCTCGCGGCCCGAGGTGCGCTGGCGGGCGCCGCCCATGCCGAAGATGCCCTCGAAGATGTCGGAGAAGGCCGAACCAAAATCGGCGCCGAAGCCGTGCGCGCCGCCGCCCATGCCCTGCTCGAACGCGGCGTGGCCGTAGCGGTCATAGGCGGCGCGCTTGTCGCCATCCTTGAGGACGTCGTAGGCTTCGTTGAGTTCCTTGAAGCGATGTTCGCAATCCTTGTCGCCGGGATTGCGGTCGGGATGGTGTTGCATGGCGAGCTTGCGGTACGCGGCCTTCATGTCGGCCTCGCTCGCGGCTCGCTGGACACCAAGAACTTCGTAGTAGCAGCGTTTCGCCGTCGCCGGCATTCCTCACCCTCGTTCGTCTCCGCCGGAGCGCTGCGTCGGCGCCGTCGGCGTCAGCCCCATTCGTCCGTCAAACAAATGGCCCGGCGCTGATGCACCGGGCCATCGCTACGTTACTTGCTATTGCCCATGGCCGGTGCTCCGGACTCAGGCGGATTTCTTCTTGTCGTCGTCGACCTCGGTGAACTCCGCGTCGACCACGTCTTCCTTCTTGCCCGGCTCGCCGCCAGGAGTACCGCCCCCGGCTGCGCCACCCGGCCCACCGGCGCCCGGCTGACCTTCCTGCTGCGACTTGTACATCGCCTCGCCGAGCTTCATTGAAGCCTGCGCCAGCGCGTTGGTCTTGGCCTCGATGACGGCAGCGTCATCGCCCTTGAGCGCTTCCTTCAAGTCGGCCATGCCGTTCTCGATCGCCTTGCGCTCGGGCTCGCCGACCTTGGAGCCGTGCTCGGCCAAAGCCTTTTCGGTCGAGTGCAGCAAAGCCTCGGCGTGGTTCTTCGCCTCGACCTGAGCCTTGCGCTTTTTGTCTTCCTCGGCGTGCGCTTCCGCGTCCTTGACCATCTTCTCGATATCGGCTTCGGACAGACCGCCCGAGGCCTGGATGCGGATCTGCTGCTCCTTGCCGGTGCCTTTGTCCTTGGCTTGGACGTTGACGATGCCGTTAGCGTCGATGTCGAACGTGACCTCGATCTGCGGCACGCCACGCGGCGCCGGCGGCAACCCGACCAAGTCGAACTGGCCGAGCATCTTGTTGTCGGTCGCCATCTCGCGCTCGCCCTGGAACACGCGGATGGTAACCGCCTGCTGGCCGTCCTCCGCGGTGGAGAACACCTGCGATTTCTTGGTCGGAATCGTGGTGTTGCGGTCGATCAGGCGCGTGAACACGCCACCCAGCGTCTCGATGCCGAGCGACAGCGGCGTGACGTCGAGCAGCAGCACGTCTTTGACGTCGCCCTGCAACACGCCGGCCTGGATGGCGGCGCCGACGGCGACCACCTCGTCCGGGTTGACGCCCTTGTGCGGCTCCTTGCCGAACAACTGCTTCACAATCTCCTGCACCTTCGGCATGCGGGACATGCCGCCGACCAGGACCACCTCATTGATCTCGGCCGCGCTGACGCCGGCATCCTTCAACGCCATCCGGCACGGCTCGACCGTCTTCTGCACCAAGTCATCGACCAGCGCTTCGAACTTGGCGCGGGTGAGCTTCATGGTCAGATGCTTGGGCCCGGAGGCGTCCGCCGTGATGAACGGCAGGTTGATCTCGGTCTGCGTGGTGGACGACAGCTCGATCTTGGCCTTCTCGGCGGCTTCCTTCAGCCGCTGCAGCGCGAGCTTGTCGCGGCGAAGATCGATGCCCTGAGTCTTCTGGAATTCGTCGGCGAGATAGCTGACAAGGCGCATGTCGAAGTCTTCGCCGCCCAGGAACGTATCGCCGTTCGTCGACTTCACCTCGAACACGCCGTCGCCGATCTCGAGGATCGACACATCGAACGTACCGCCGCCGAGGTCATAGACCGCGATGATGCCCTGCTTCTGCTTGTCGAGGCCGTAGGCGAGCGCAGCCGCGGTTGGCTCGTTGATGATGCGCAGCACTTCCAGGCCGGCGATCTTGCCGGCGTCCTTGGTGGCTTGGCGCTGGGCGTCGTTAAAATAGGCCGGGACGGTGATGACCGCCTGATCGACCTTCTGCCCGAGATTGGCTTCCGCCGTCTCCTTCATCTTCTGAAGAATGAACGCGGAAATCTGCGACGGCGAATAGGTCTTGCCGTCGGCCTCGACCCAGGCGTCGCCGTTCGAAGCCTTGGCGATCTTGTAAGGGACGAGCTTCTTGTCCTTCTCCACCACCGGATCGTCGTAGCGACGGCCGATCAAGCGCTTGACTGCGAAGACCGTCTTTTCCGGATTGGTGACCGCCTGTCGCTTGGCGGGCTGTCCGACCAGCCGCTCACCGTCATCGGTGAATGCGACGATCGAAGGTGTGGTGCGCATGCCTTCCGCGTTCTCGATCACGCGGGGCGATTTGCCTTCCATCACCGCGACGCAGGAATTGGTGGTGCCGAGGTCGATGCCGATGACCTTGCCCATGATGTACCCTCTCTTTCAAAGCAGGCCGGTTGAGCCCTGAAAGGCGCCCTTATCCGGCCCCCAAATTAAAGCTTCGCCGCACTCTGCGGCGTCCTGGCTCATATAGGAGGGAGCCCTTGCGCCGCAAGGACTTGATGGCCCTCCGGGCAGTACCGGCCGCACGATCGGACGCCCTGAGGGGCAGACCCCATAGCCCGCGCCCAGTAGTCCATGGCCAGGATCCACTACCGCTGGCTTCCGGCATCGATGCAGAGAAATAGGTTGGAGCTGAACGGTCCGAGCCTGATGCCGGTGTGGCCGATGACCGGGACGCCCCCCGGCGTCAGGGCGGCGAGGCTTGGCCATGACATCAGAATCAGATTCCTCTCGTCCGCCCAGTCCGCCTTACCGAGCCATTTGCAGGCCAGCTCGAAACCCTTGTCCCAGAAGTGCAGCAGCGGGATGGCGGTGTGATGTTCGACCGGGAAGTACCGGTTGGGCACGCTGATGAACACCCGTCCGGCCACCCGGCACAGTTCGCGCACGAACGTCCTCTGGTGCTGGCGGCTGCCGACATGCTCCAGCACCGCGTTGGAAACCGCGATGTCAAAAGCCTTGTCGGCGAACGGCAGCGGCCGGTTGGCCCCGATCTGCCGGTAGAAAACCGCCGTTTGGGGGATATTCCAGCATCATGTGATGGCGCAACAGGGTTGAGTTTCGCTTAACGGAGCCGCATACCGGACCGATGAATCTTCTCCTGAACATCCGCCTGGTGTTGGCTCAGGCCCTGGTTTTGGCGGGACTTCTGCTGCCCGCCGCGGCGGCGGAAGCGGTTTACCCGATCGGTTCGCGGCTGGGCGTCGTTCCGCTCCCCGAGTTGAAGCCCGCGACAAGCTTCCCAGGCTTTGCCAATGAGCAGAAAGCCGTCTTCCTCCGGCTGATCGCATTGCCGGGAGAGGCGTTCTCCGAGATCGAAAAGACCATGACCAACGAGGCCCTCAAGAAACAGGGCATGACCGTCGAGAAGCGCGAGTCGCTGACGATGGGAAACGGCAACGCCATCCTCGCCATCGTGCGCCAGGACACCACCGCCGGCCGCATTCGCAAGTGGCTGCTGATTGTGCCGATCGACAACCTGACCGCGCTGGTTTCGCTGGAAATGCCCGCCGCGCAGCCGGCGCCCTACCCGGATGGTCTGGTCCGCACGATGCTGACAAGCCTGGCGATGCGGCCGAGTGTGCCGACCGATGAGCAGCTGATGATGGTGCCATTCAAGGTCGGCGAAACCGCCGGGATGCGGCTCGTCCGGGTGGTGCCGGGCGTGGCGGTGCAATTCACCGAAGGTCCCAAGGATGCGGTGGAAGCGACCGAGCAGCCGCAACTGGTGATCGCGGCCTCGCCCGGCGGTCCGGCCGACACCCGCGACCGCGATCAATTCGCCCGCGATGCGATGCGAGGATTTCCGGCGTTGAAGGATCTGCGCATCGTCAGCGCGGAGCCGATGCGCATCGGTGGCCAGCCCGGCCATGAGGTGCGGGCGCAGGCCAAGGATGTGCAGACCGGCGCCGACGTCGAACTCGTGCAGTGGCTGCGCTTTGGGACCGGCGCCTACCTGCGCATCCTGGGCTTTGCGCCGAAGGAAAAATGGCTCGACACGTTCACGCGCTTCCGCGCGGTGCGCGACGGGCTGGAGCCGCGATAACTCTTATTCGGTCGGATTGTCGTTGGCCGACGAGGAAGCCGCCGGCGTAGCTTTCGCGCCGCCCTTGGCCACTGCGACCAGCGCCGGCCGCAGCACGCGATCCCCGATCAGATAGCCGGCCTGCATCACCTGGACGACGCTGCCGGACGGCACGCTGGCATCCTCCATCTCGAACATCGCCTGGTGGCGGTTGGGATCGAATTTCTGGCCGAGCGGCTCGATCCGCTTCACGCCGTGCTTTTCCAGCACGTTCATCAGCTCGCGCTCGGTCAGCTCGACACCCTCCAGCAAGACCTTGGTCGCCTCGTCGGCCTTCGCCCGCAACTCGTCGTCGAGCGCGGCCATCGCCCGGTGCATGTTGTCGGCGACGCCCAGGATGTCGCGGGCAAAAGCCGAGATGCCGTAGGTCCGCGCATCGACGACCTCGCGTTCGGTGCGCTTTCGCATGTTGTCCATGTCGGCGAGCGTTCGCAGCAGCCGGTCCTTCACCTCGGCCAGCTCGCGGTCGAGCGAGGTCGAAGGCTTCGGCGCAACGGCCGGCTCGGGCTGCACGGCGGGTTCGTTCGCCGGCGCGGGGTCGTTGTCG
Organism: uncultured Alphaproteobacteria bacterium; assembly: GCA_963842645.1. Taxonomy (GTDB): domain Bacteria; phylum Pseudomonadota; class Alphaproteobacteria; order Rhizobiales; family Xanthobacteraceae; genus Z2-YC6860. The sequence continues at coordinate 212,557 of CAWJGY010000007.1, forward strand.
CTCGGGGGGCGGGTGTCGCTGTCGTTCATGATGTCCGGGATATCAGGGCAGATGCGTTAAAAATCAAGTGTATAGGTGCGGATCGGGTTATTTGCCAACCAGCTTGCTCACGACCTTGGCGGTGTAATCGACCATCGGGATGACCCGCGCGTAGTTCAACCGGGTCGGGCCGATCACGCCAATGACGCCGATGATCCGGCCGGCGCGATCGTGATACGGCGCGATGATGGTCGAGGAGCCCGACATCGAAAACAGCTTGTTCTCCGAGCCGATGAAGATGCGCACGCCCTCGGCACGCTCGGCGCGGCCGAGCAGGTCGATGACGTCCCGCCGCGACTCCAGATCGTCGAACAGGTGCCGCACCCGTTCCAGATCCTCGATCACCTTGAGATCGCCGAGCAGATGCGCCTGGCCGCGCACGATGAGCTGGCGCTCCTCGCCGCCCGACCAGCTTGCCAGCCCGTCGTCGATCACCTTCTGCGTCAACTGGTCAAGCTCGGCTTGCGCGGCGGCTCGCGCCTGCTCCAGCTCGGTCCGCGCCTCGGCCAGCGTCTTGCCGCGGATGCGCGCGTTGAGGAAATTTCCGGCCTCGACCAACGCCGACGTCGGCAGCCCGATCGGCAGATTGACAACGCGATTTTCAACTTGGCCATCCTCGCCGACCAGCACGACCAGCGCCCGCTCGGGCTCCAACCGCACAAACTCGATGTTCTTCAGCCGCACGTTCGACTTCGCCGTGAGCACGACGCCGGCGGCATGGGTCAAGCCGGAAAGAAGACCGGAAGCTTCGGTCAGCACGCTCTCGACCGATTTGCCCGCGCCTGCGACCTGGGACTCGATCTGGCGGCGCTCGTTTTCATTGAGGTCGCCGATCTGCATCAGCGCATCGACGAAAAAGCGCAGGCCCAACTCCGTCGGCAACCGCCCGGCCGAGGTGTGCGGGGCGTAGATCAAGCCCAGTTGCTCAAGGTCCGCCATGACATTGCGAACCGAGGCGGGCGACAGTGGCGTGGTGATCAGCCGCGACAGGTTGCGCGAGCCGAGCGGCTCGCCGGTGGTCAGATAGCTCTCAACGATCTGCCGGAAAATCTCACGCGAGCGCTCGTTGAGCTGCGCCAGGCTGATCTGGGTCCGGCCGATGGGAACGTCTTGCGCCACGCCAAGTCCCTCCTCCGCCACCAGAATTGTCCATTCGGCGGCAAGACTTCAAGCCAGTCTCGCTGCTAGCCTGACACAGCGGCGGATCCGCCCGGGAGGACAATATGAAACCACTTTACACGCTGTTGCTGGGCATGGGCGCGATCATTTGCCTCGCGGCGACGCCCGTTCGAGCGCAAACCTTGATCGAGGAATGGGGCACCGCCAAGTTCCCGGCGCCGCCACCGTTGAAGCCCGCCAAGATTGACGGCAAGGAGACCGCGCTGCTGGTGATGGATTTCACCAAGCAGACCTGCACACCGGAACGCCGCAAGCGCTGCGCGGATTCGGTATCGAAGGTCGTCAAGCTTGTCACCGAAGCCCGTGCCAAGGGCGCGCTGATCATCTTCAGCGTCGCTGTGCCGAACTCGGTGCCGGCCGACATCCTCCCGGAGCTGACACCCGCGGCCGGCGAACAGGTGCTGCCACCGCTCGGGCCAGACAAGTTCATCAACAGCGACCTGGAAAAGACGCTCAAGGACAAGGGCATCAAGACCGTCGTCGCCATGGGCACGCAGGCGCAGACCTCGGTGCTGCACACCGGCGCCACTGCCGCGCTGAAAGGTTTCAAGGTGATCGTGCCGGTCGACGGCATGTCGGCCGACGAAGTGTTCCCGGAGCTCTACACCGCCTGGCATCTCGCCACCGCGGCGCGGATCAGCAGCAACGTGACGCTGACAAAGTTCGAGATGATCGGCTTCTGAGAGCCAACTCTCTCCCGCCTCGGAGGCGATTAAGCCATGTACCAGCCCGACCACTTCCGCGTCGACGACTTACCGGAGATGCATGCGCTGATGCGGGCCAGACCTCTTGTGACGCTGGTGTCGGGAGGCGCGGCGGGCCTCTACGCGACGCATCTGCCGACCGTCCTCAAGGACGGTGACCGCTACGGGGTTATTGAATTCCATCTGGCCCGCGCCAACCCGCACTGGAAATATCTGACGGAATGCGACGAGGCCCTGATCATCTTCCAGGGGCCCGACGGATACATCACGCCCAACTGGTACCCTTCAAAGGCAAAGCACCAGCAGGTCGTGCCGACATGGAACTATGCCGTGGTGCACGCCTATGGCAGGCCCGAGGTGATGCAGGACGTGGACTGGCTGCGGGGTCACGTCGCCGAACTCACCGCACAGCAGGAGAAAAGCGAAGCCAGCCCGTGGGCGCTGACGGACGCGCCCGAGCGATACATCGAGGTGATGTTGCGGGGCATCGTCGGATTTCGCTTTGTCATCACCCGGATCGAGGGCAAGTGGAAGATGAGTCAAAACCGCGAGGCGAAGGATCGCGAAGGCGTCGTGAAAGGCCTCGAGAACCGGGCCGCGGCCAACGATTTTCAGGTCGCCGAAAGCGTCTTGCACCACATGAAGCCGCGCCGTTGACGAAGCGCTAGGCCGCGCCGGATTTTTCCGCCACACGCCGGCATCCGGCGGGCTGCGACAATTTCCTCCCTCGCGACACGCCAGGGTTGCGAAAAGTCTGCTAAGCTTGCGCCCTACAGGTCAATAAGGCTCGCACCAACGCGAGAGCGACGCGCCGCCAAAAATACCTCGCGACACTTTGGGAGGGACCTGGAATGAAACGCTGTCTTCACATTGTTGTGGCCGGCGGCCTGACGCTGCTCGGCATCGTGGCGGCTAACGCGCAGGCCTATCCGAACAAGCCAATCACCATCGTCACCGCGTTCGGACCCGGCAGCGCATCCGACACCATCACCCGCGTGGTTGCCCAGCCGCTCGGCGTGGCGCTCAAGCAGAGCGTCATCGTCGAGGCGCGTCCCGGCGCCAACGGCGCCATCTCGGCGATGTATGTCGGCCGGGCGACGCCCGACGGCTACACGCTCCTGATGACGACGAACTCGCCGCACTCCGCCGCGCCGTTTCTGATGAAAAACATCGCCTACGACCCGGTAAAGGACTTCGCGCCGGTGTCGCGCCTCGGCAGCTTCACGCTGATGCTGGTAATTCATCCCAGCATTCCGGCGAAGAACGTGAAGGAGCTGATCGAGTACGCCAGGGCCAATCCGGGCAAGCTTACCTTCGCCAGCGGCAACACCGCAGGTGTCGTCGGCGGCGAGACGCTGAAGCACTGGGCCAAGCTCGATATGCTGCATGTTCCCTACAAGAGCTCGCCCCAGGCGCTCACCGATGTCATCACCGGGCGGGTGTCGATGATGGTCGCCGACTTCACGACCGGCATGCCTCACGTTCAGTCAGGCGCACTGCGCGCGCTTGCCATTACGCGCATCAAGCGCAGCCCGCTTTATCCCGATCTTCCGACCATGGACGAAGCCGGCGTCACCGGATTCGACCTCGATGCCTGGGCGGGCTTTGTCGCACCGGCGAATACTCCGCCCGACGTCATCGCGCTGCTCAACAAGGAGATGCGCACAATCATCGACAGCCCGGAAACCAAGGCAACCCTCGCGCGAGCCGGCTTCGAGGGTTTCTCCAGCTCGCCGAAGGAACTGGAGGACCACATCAAGGTCCAACTCGGCAAATGGGAAAAGATGGTCAAGGACGCGGGCATTCAACCTGAATGAGGTCGAAACGGCACGACGTCTGGGCTGGCTTTTTTGCGATCATGCTCTAAAAGCGTGCTCGGCGCCTCACTTGCGCCAAGCAGGAGAATGAAATGCGGCCGAGCCGCCGACAGCCCGACGAGCTGCGCGCCGTATCGCTCGAGCGCGGTGTGGTGAAATACGCCGAGGGCTCGTGCTTCGTGAAGTTCGGCGACACCCACGTGCTGGTGACCGCGTCGCTCGAAGAGCGGCTGCCGCCCTGGCTCAAGGGCCAGGCGCGCGGCTGGGTCACCGCCGAATACGGCATGCTGCCGCGCGCGAACTCATGAACGCACGCGGCGCGAAGCCTCCTCCGGCAAGCAGAGCGGCCGCACCGTCGAGATCCAGCGCCTGATCGGACGCAGTCTGCGCTCGGTGGTCGACCTTCCCGCGATGGGCGAGCGGCAGATTTCCATCGACTGCGACGTGATCCAGGCCGACGGCGGCACCCGCACCGCCTCGATCACCGGCGCATGGGTTGCGCTGAACGATTGCTTCGCCTGGATGCGCACCCGCGAGATCATCAAGACCAATCCGCTGCGCGACCATGTCGCGGCAATTTCCTGCGGCGTGTCCAACAACGTCGCGGTGCTCGATCTCGACTATGCCGAGGACTCCGAAGCCGAGACCGACGCTAATTTCGTCATGACCGGCTCAGGCAACATCATCGAGGTGCAGGCCACGGCGGAAAAGACGCCGTTCAGTGAGGAGCAGTTCCTAACGCTGCTGTCGCTTGCCCGCAAAGGCATCGGCAAGCTGGTCGATCTGCAGAAGATGGCGGTAATGTAGTACATGCCGCATCGCCCGATCGCCGGCCGCCTCGTGATCGCGACCCACAATCCGGGCAAGCTCGCCGAGATGCGCGACCTGCTGGCGATTTACGGCGTCGAGGCCATATCAGCAGGTGAACTCGGATTGGCCGAGCCGGAGGAAACCGGCACGACCTTCCGCGCCAACGCACGGATTAAGGCGCAAGCCGCGGCGAAGGCGTCAGATATGCCTGCGTTCGCCGACGACTCCGGGCTCGCGATCGATGCGCTTGACGGTGATCCCGGGATTCAATCGGCGCGCTGGGCCGGGCAGGACAAGGACTTTCGTTTTGCGATGAACAAGATTCAAAGCCTGCTGGTCGAGCGCGGCGCCAAGACGGCGGAGCGTCGGCGCGGCCATTTCATCTCGGCTTTGTGCGTGGCCTGGCCGGACGGCCACGTCGAGGAATTCGAAGCGACGGTCGACGGCACCGTGGTCTGGCCGCCGCGCGGCAACCTGGGGTTCGGTTACGATCCGCTGTTCCTCCCCGACGGCCAGACGCAAACGTTCGGCGAGATGTCGAGCGAGGAGAAGCACGGCCTACCGCCGCATGGGCGCGGGCTTTCGCACCGCGCCCGCGCCTTCCTCAAGCTCGCGGAGGCGTGTCTTGGAAAACGCTGACGCACAGGGTTTCGGCGTTTACGTGCACTGGCCGTTCTGCCTGTCGAAGTGTCCGTACTGCGACTTCAACAGCCACGTCCGCCACGCCGCAATCGACGAGCCGCGATTCCTGCGCGCGTTCCAGACCGAAATCGCCTCGACCGCCGCCCGCGTTCCTGGCCGCACCGTATCGAGCATCTTTCTCGGCGGCGGCACGCCGTCGCTGATGCAGCCCGAGACCGTCGGCACGATCCTCGACACCATCGCCAAGCACTGGATCGTCCCGGCAGGCGTCGAGGTCACGCTCGAAGCCAATCCCACGAGCGTCGAGGCGACGCGCTTTCACGGCTACCGATCGGCCGGCGTCAACCGCGTGTCGCTCGGCGTGCAGGCGCTCGACGATGCTTCTCTCAAGGAGCTTGGCCGGCTGCACACGGCGCAGGAGGCGCTCGACGCGGTCGCCATCGCGCGGCAGTCGTTCGAACGCTACTCGTTCGATCTGATCTACGCACGTCCGCGGCAGACGCCGCAGGAGTGGGAAGCCGAACTCAAGCGCGCCATCACCGAAGCCGCCGAGCATCTGTCGCTCTACCAGTTGACCATCGAGCCGGAGACGCCGTTCCACGCGCTGCACAAGTCCGGCAAGCTCGTCATTCCTGACGACGACACCGGCCGCACGCTCTACGACCTGACGCAGGAGATTTGCTCCAACGCGGGTCTGCCGGCCTACGAGGTGTCCAACCACGCGCGGCCCGGCGCCGAGTGCCGGCACAACTTGGTTTACTGGCGCGCGCACGAATATGCCGGCGTCGGCCCCGGCGCGCATGGCCGGCTCGACATCGACGGCCGACGCCGCGCCACCATGACCGAGAAGCGCCCCGAAGCCTGGCTGATGCGCGTCGAGTCGCTTGGCCACGGCCAGATCACCGACGATCTGCTCACTGCGGAAGAGCGCTCCGACGAATTCCTGCTGATGGGGCTTCGCCTCACCGAGGGCATCGATCCCGTGCGCTATCGGGCGCTGGCCGGCCGCTCGCTCGACCCGGACCGCATCGCGACACTCGCGGCGCAGGGCTTCGTCGAGAGCGGCGGCGATGGGTTCCTGCGTGTCACGTCCGCGGGCTTTCCCATTCTCGACGCGGTGGTGGCCGATCTGGCCGCCTGACGGCCTCGCGGCGGGCCCGCGAAATCGCTACGCTTGCTTGGTTGAGCAAGGGAGCGACCCATGTTTGCCCGATCATTCCGGCTGATCGCGCTCGCCGCGCTGATGAGCCTCGAATATGCGCCCGTCGCACGCTCAACCGATGCGGTGAACGTGGTCACGCCATCGGTCGTCATTTTCGCCATCCCGTTCTGGATCGCCGAGCGCAACGACTACTTCAAGGACGAGAACATCGCACCGACGCTCGATATCGTGCCGAACGGCCGCGAGATGACGGAGCGCCTGCTGAGCGGCACAACGCAGTTTTCCCTGGTTGGTCCCGACGCCGTGCTGATCGACGCCACCAAGGGCGGGCCGCTCCGCATTCTCGCAGGTGTCGTGCGCAAGCCGCCGCTTTATTTGATCGCCAAGCCGTCGATCAAGACCTTCGCCGATCTGCGCGGCGCAAACATCGGCGCGCTGTCGCTGACCGAGGGCTCAAGCAAGCTCCTGATCAAGATGGCCAAGGCCGAAGGGCTTTCGGCCGCCGATCTGAAGATCAATGCGGTCGGCGGCGCGCCGGCGCGCCAGGTCTTGCTCAAGGAAGGCAAGATCGACGCCGGCATGCAGCCGCTGCCGCTCAACCTGGAAGCCGAAGCGCTCGGCTTCACCAATCTCGGCTGGGCCGGCAAGTACGAGCCCGACTGGCAGTTCACCACCGTCAACGCTAACGGCGGCTGGGCCCGCGACAACCCGCGCATCGCGACCGGATTTGTGCGGGCGCTGCTGCGCGGCCAGCAGTTCATCTGGACAAACCCCGATGAGGCGGCGCGGATCGCCGCCGACGTGCTCAAGACCGACGTGGCGCTGGCCAAGCGCTCGCTGGCGGAAGCGATCCGTCTCGGCATCCTCGATCCCAAGCTCGACTGGTCCGAAGTTGGGCTGCAGCGCATCTACGAGAACATGCAGGCCGACGGCGCCATCCTGGCCGATCGCAAATTCGACGTGGGCGTGGTTACCGACGCCACTTATCTGCGCGCGGCGCAAACCAAGTAAGCCGGCGGTGGCGCCCTCGTTCTCGCCACACTGTTTGGCCAGTTTCAGGCGATTGATCTTCGGTTCGAAAGGCCCCATTTTCGGATTGTTGGCTCAGGCGGAAATGCCCATGCTTGCACGATCGGACGAGTTGGGACGGCGTATCTTGTGCGTGTTTCCGCGCTACACGCCTTCGTTCGGAACATTCGAGTTCTCTTATCCGCTCACCGACGGCGTCCGCGCCTTCATGCCGCCGCAGGGTCTTTTGGTGATCGCGGCGGCCGTGCCGCCGTCCTGGCAGGTCCGTTTCATCGACGAGAACATGGCGCCGGCCACGGCCGACGATTTCACCTGGGCTGACGCGGTTTTCGTCAGCGGCATGCACGTACAGCGGCGGCAGATCGACGACATCCGGCGCCGCGCTCACGCCTTCGACCGAGTTGCCGTGCTGGGCGGCTCTTCGGTGTCGGCATGCCCGGAGCACTATCCGGAGTTCGACTACATCCACGTCGGCGAGTTGGGCGACGCCACCGACGAATTGTTCGAGCGGCTCGCCGACGATGTCACGCGGCCTTCACACCAGGTCGTGCTCACGACCAAAGAGCGCCGCCCGCTGACCGAATTTCCGGTGCCGGCTTACGAGCTGGCGCAGATTGACCGCTATCTGCTCGCCAACGTTCAGTTTTCCAGCGGCTGTCCGTATCAATGCGAATTCTGCGACATCCCCGCGCTGTACGGCCGCGTCGCGCGCTACAAGACGGCCGAGCAGGTTTGCGCCGAGCTCGACAAGCTCCTGGCCTGTGGACTGTCGACATCGGTGTATTTCGTCGACGACAATTTCATTGCCAACAAGCGCGCCGTGCGCGAGATGCTGCCGCACCTGATCGAATGGCAGAAGCGCAACGGCTATCCGTTGCTACTGTCGTGCGAGGCGACGCTCAACATCGCCAAGCGGCCGGAAATCCTCGAGCTGATGCGCGAGGCCAATTTCACGACCATCTTCTGCGGCATCGAAACGCCCGAACCCGAGGCGCTGAAGGCGATGTCCAAAGAGCACAACATGATGGTGCCGATGCTCGGCGCCATCGAAACCTTAAACAGCTTCGGCATGGAAGTCGTCTCAGGCATCATCATGGGCCTCGACACCGATACCTCCGAAACCGGCGCGGCCGTGCTCAAATTCGTGGAGCAGTCGCAGATTCCGATGCTGACCATGAATCTCCTGCAGGCATTGCCGCGAACGCCGCTCTGGGACCGCCTCAAGCGCGAGAACAGGCTGATCGAGGACGCCGAGGATCGCGAATCGAACGTCGAGTTCCGGCTGCCCTATGACCAGGTGCTGGAGATGTGGCGCAAGTGCATGCGCATCGCTTATCGGCCGGAGAATCTGATCGCCCGTTACGAGCATCAGGTTCACACCACTTATGCCAATCGCCTGCGTCCCGACCGCCGTGGCCGCGCCTCCTGGCGTAACATCCGGCGCGGCTTGACCATGCTGTCACGCATCTGCTGGCACGTCGGCGTCAAAGGCGATTACCGGCGCGTGTTCTGGCGTTTCGCCGCGGCGCGGTTCGTGCGCGGCGAGATCGAATATTTCATCGCGACGATGCTGCTCGCTCATCATCTGATTCTGTTCGCGCGTGAAGCCTCGGCCGGACGCCGCGACGCCTCGAACTACAATTTCAAGCCGATCGATCATCGCCTGGTGCCCGCCGAGTAGGCGCGGCGGAAGCTGTCAGGTCCCCGACGCGCCGAAGGCGCGCGGCGGCGGGCTGATGATCTGGCCGCCGGTCGGAGTTACCCGCATCACCGCCAGCCCGCGTTCGTTGGTGCCGTCGGCGCGGAAACGGAACAGCCCGTCGATGCCGGAGAACCCCGACGGGTTGGTCAGCACCTGCTCGGAAAAGCGCTGCGGCCCCTGCGTCTTGACCAGCGCGGCCACCAGCGCCACCGCGTCATAGGCTAGTGTCGCGGTGCGCACCGGGTCCTGGTTGTAGCGCGGTCGATAACGGGCGACGAAATTGCGGAAGCCGGTGCCATCGGGCGCGGCATACCAGCCGCCCTGGAGGCGACCGTCATTGTAGACGCGCGGATCGTCCCACAAGCCGGTGCCCAGGAGCTGAACGCGCCTAGTGTCGAGATTAGCGGCGATCAGCGCCTGCACGACCGAGGGCACGACCTCGGGCCCCTCGGGAATGAACACCGCATCCGCACCGCGCGCCGCCTGCGCCACGAGCCTCGCCGGCCCCACCATGGCGTTGGGGTCGAACGCGTAGCGCTCGAGAGCGACGATGCGCCCGCCCTTGCGCGCAACCACCTGCTTGAATTCGGCTTCGACGACGTTGCCGTAGGCGCCGACCGACAGCATCGCGGCGAACGACCGCTTGCCGTTGGCGGCCGCGTAATCGACGATGCGGTCGACGTCGGATTCCGGCAGGAAGCTTAGCAGATAGACACCGCGCGCCGCGACACTGGCGTCGGTCGAGAAGGCGATTACCGGTACACCGCGCTGGCGGGCAGCCGCACCGACCACGCCGACCGAATGTGCAAACAGCGGCCCGATGATGATCTCGGCGCCTTCGGAAAGCACCTGTTGTGCTGCCTGCTGAGCGCCGCCGGAAGTACCGCCGTCGTCCTTCACCAGAAGCTGAACGTTGGGGCTTGAGAATTCGGCGAGCGCCATCTCGGCGGCGTTCTTCATCGACAGCGCCACCGTGCCGGCGTTGCCGCCGGCCGACAGCGGCAGGATGAGACCGACCCTGACCGAGCCCGTGCCGATCGGGGCCGAGGGCGGCGGCGTCCCGGGTGAAGAAATGCTGTTGAATAGCTCCGACGAAGTGCCCGAGCAGGCCGTCAGCAAAGCCAACAGGCCGGCGACAACCGCCCGTCTACGCAACGTGCGTAGACTTGGCTGCGCGCGTCGCCACAGCAACTGGGCCTGCGAGGCCGGGACCATGGACGATATTCCCTCGACAGCGGATGCGAATGCGATGCCAGTCCACGTTGGCAAACGGGCATAATGAGGACGATAGGTTAACCAAATGGAAAGGATAACAAGTCGTCTTATCCGGAACTTTAGGGCCCATTGGCACGGCCAAGACGCGCCCCGGAGCCGGCGTTACAATGCCGCCCATGCCTGAAAATCGCGGCCAAAACCAACCCGGCGAGCGATCCATGGGCCATTCCAAGGCCTATGTCCTGGCCGGCCAGCCGGTCGAGCCGCCGCGGCTGGCAGCCGGGCTCCACCTCGTAGCCACCCCGATCGGCAACCTGCGCGACATCACGCTCCGGGCGCTGGAAACCCTTGCCGCGGCCGACGTGATCGCCTGCGAGGACCGCCGGGTGACGCGCAAACTCCTCGACCATTACGGCATCGCGACGCCGCTCACGCCCTACCACGAGCACAATGCCGCGGCGGCGCGGCCGAAGCTTCTGGCACGGCTGGCGGCCGGCGAGGCGGTCGCGCTCGTTTCAGACGCCGGCACCCCACTGATTTCCGACCCAGGCTTCAAGCTTGTGCGCGCGACATGCGAGGCCGGCTTCCCAGTCAGCACGGCGCCCGGCGCGTCCGCGGCGCTGGCGGCGCTCGCCGTCGCCGGACTACCGACCGACCGGTTCTTCTTCGAGGGCTTTCTGCCGCCGAAGGACGGCCAGCGCCGGACCCGCATCGCGGAGTTGGCGAACATCCCGGCGACCCTCATCCTGTACGAGAGCGGGCCGCGCACGGGGCGCACGCTCAACGCGCTGGCTGGGGGCCTCGGCCCACGGCAGGCCGCGGTCTGCCGCGAATTGACCAAGCTGCACGAGGAAATCCGCCGCGGCGACCTTGCGGCGCTGGCGCAGGCCTACGACGGAGACGCCGAAATTCGCGGCGAGTTCACCATCGTCGTCGCGCCGCCTGCAGCCGACGCCGGTCAGCCTGATGCCGGCGAGGTGGACGCGCTGCTACGTCGCGCTTTGCAGCACGCCTCGGTGAAGGACGCAGTCAGCGACGTTGCGGCCGCCACCGGCCGGCCCCGCCGCGAAATCTATCAGCGCGCGCTGACGCTCAGCGAGGATGACGACGGCTCCCCGTAGCTATATGACGGGCAGATTGGGGCTAAGATGTTAACCTTTCGTTCACGCTGTCCGTCCGGACGCTAAGGACTCGCAATGGCATTGAACGTCGCGGTGCAGATGGACCCGATCGAGCGGATCAACGTCCACGGCGATTCGACATTTGCGCTGCTGCTCGAGGCGCAGGCCCGCGGGCACAAGCTCAGCTATTACACGCCGGACCGGATGGCGATGGCGCCCAACGGCGTGTTCACCACCGTGCAACCGCTCGCCGTGCGCGACAAGGTCGGTGACTACTTCACGCTCGGCGAGGGCAAGCGCACTGCGCTGTCGTCGTTCGACGTGGTGCTGCTCCGGCAGGACCCGCCGTTCGACCTGAACTACATCACGACGACGCATCTGCTGGAGCGCATCCATCCGAAGACGCTGGTGATCAACGACCCGGCGGCGGTGCGCAACGCGCCGGAGAAAATGTTCGTCACCGAATTTCCCAAGCTGATGCCGCCGACGCTGCTCACTCGCGATCTCGCCGAGATCAAGGCGTTCCGCGCCGAGCACGGCGACATCGTGATGAAGCCGCTGTACGGCCACGGCGGTGGCGCGGTGTTCCGGCTCACCAAGGACGATCTCAACTTCGGCTCGCTCTACGACATGTTCTCAACGACGTTCCGCGAGGCTTGGGTGATCCAGAAATTCCTCCCCGAGGTCCGCGACGGCGACAAGCGCATCATCCTGGTCGACGGCGAATACGCCGGCGCGGTGAACCGCGTGCCGGCGGCCGATGACCTTCGCTCCAACATGGTGCGCGGCGGCTCGCCCAAGGACACAGAACTGACCCCGCGCGAACGCGAGATCTGCAAGACCATTGGCCCGGCACTGCGCGAGCGCGGCTTGCTGTTCGTCGGCATCGACGTGATCGCCGGCTGGCTCACCGAGATCAACGTCACCTCGCCGACCGGCATCCGCGCGATCAGGAATCTCGGCGGGCCGGACGTCGCGGCGGTGATCTGGGACGTGATCGAGAAGAAGCGGGCCGCGAAAACCGCCTAAAACCCTGCCACCTGCTCCAGCGTCCGACTCACCTGCGTCGCCGGCTTGCGCGTGCCGACGATTTCCTTGACGAACTCGGGCCGGACGCGAAGCTTTTCCTCCCATGCCGCGACGCGCGGATGCAGCCGCTTCAGCGGATAGCCGGCGAGCGACAGACGATACGCATAGATGAACCACGCAATGTCGAGCACGCCCAGGCTTTCACCCATCAGATAAGGAAGCTGCGTCAGCCGTTGATTGAGCGCGTCGAACTCCTTGCGGAATTTCTGCGCCGACGCCCGCGCCCGCTCATCGGTGAAACCTTCTTTCGCCGCGCGCTCCCAAAACTCGATCTGGATTTCCTTGTCGCGGTCCCTGGCGCCCTGCACGGTGCCCGAGCCGTTGGCGGCATAGCTCGCAAGCGCTTCAACAGGCTTCGGCGGACCGGGCGGCGCAAACACGAATCGAAAACTCAAGGTGCGCAGATCGAGATGCAGGTCGTCCTCGTGCTTGAGCAGCGCGGCAACCTCGTTCTCCTGACCGGCCGGAATGAGCCTCGGATTGGGAAAGGTCTTCTCCAGATACTGGATGATGTCGTTGCTCTCGATATGCACCGCGCCGTCATGCACCAGCACAGGAACAAGCCCGCGCGGATTGATGCCGAGAAACCACGGCCGAAAGTTCTCGTTGCCGGGCAGATCGATCGGATGCGACTCCCAGGGGATGCCTTTGAGGTTGAGAAAGATGCGAACCTTCTGCGAGCATGACGAGCCTACGAAATGCAGCACATGCACGCCCTTCCAGCCGAGCACCTCGCGGGTCTTGATGTCGCTGTCGACGAGCTGAACCATGATGCCTCCGGCGTTCCGCGCGCATCATAGAGCGCCTCGCGAAACGGTAACGCTAGTGCGCCGGCCGAAAGCCGTCCTGCTCGCCGACGTCGATCATGAACACCATGCGCTGCTTGCTGGGTTCGAAATGTGCGACCTGCCAGATCAGCTCCTCGACTTCGCAGCCGGCGGCCTGCGCGTCGATCCGGGCCAGGCGGGCGTGGTGCAGCTCGATTTCCAATGTCTTCAGATCGATCATGGCGGGTCCTTTTTGCGTCTTTGGGCGGTCGCTGGAAAATGGCTCAGGCACTGTAATTGAGTCGTTTTGTTCTGCAAATGTTCTTGTCAATGTTGAAATCAGACTTGCCGACTATCCAGGGGAACAGAAGACAGCTTCGGGAGGTCATCCTTAACCTGGTCCAAAATTCTATCGAAGCAATGACCGGGGTCACGGGACGACGGATCATTAGCGTCGTGACCTCACGTCATGGAGCGAATGCAGTATCGATTTCAGTGCAAGAACTCAGGCTCCGGAATTGCCCCCGACAAACTCACCAGCATTTTTGATGCGTTCATCACCACGAAGGCACAAGGAACAGGGTTGGGCCTGGCGATCTGCAAAATGATAATTGACCAGCATGGCGGCAAACTGTCGGCGTCATCCGACACGCAGTATGGCGGAGCGCGATTCGAGATTACGCTACCTACCAAAATCGCAGAAGAAACTCCCGAGGGCGTGCGCTTCGAGGGCGAGATGGTCTGCGAGGGATACCACAGCGAACAGGCGCCCGATAGCGAAGGCAACCAACGACAGGCCATCGTCTTCGAGCTACGACCGCTCGATGCGATCGCTGAGCACGTGGAAGCAGAGCCGATAACGGACAACGCACCGCTATCAGAGCTACGAGCACGAGCGATCGCGTCTTCGGCCAGCGTCGCAAAGGCCGCCACTACAAGCACGAAGAATGTCTATGAGCGCAGCCGAGACGTCCGGCGCTACGTCTTGGCGAGATCGAAAGGGAAGTGCGAGGGCTGCTCAGGTCCAGCTCCGTTCTCTCGCCCGGATGGAACGCCGTACCTGGAGCCGCATCACCTCAAGCGCCTGAGCGACGGGGGGCCAGATCACCCTGCACACGTGATCGCTCTATGCCCGAACTGCCACAGGCGCGTCCATGCGGGAGCTGATGGCTCCAGCTACAACGCTACGCTCATGGGGCTGATGGCGGCTCTAGAGCCGAATGGCTAGCCGCACTGACGCGCCGCTGAAAGGGCTGCGCGCAGCAGCTCGCGACACTGAATCGCCTGTAGCTGAGCTTTGTCTGAGCCCCATGCGGACAGGATATCGTCCAGGTCCCGGATCGCCACGTCCGCAGCCATCACAAGGTCTACTACCGGCCTCTCGTCGTCAGAACGCCTGTAGTCGCACAGCCTGATTATGCGAGCCGTCAATGCTTTACTCCCGAATCACGGGCGCTAGTTGACGGCTAATGCTTTAACGAAAGCTGACGGTTGCATCCCTCGCTTTCGCTCGGGATATCTGGCAGAAGCTTTGAGTTACCGCGCGCTGACGGATGAAGTCCGGCGCGCCGCGTGAGCTATTTCACATAAGCGTCGGTGAACAGCCCGTCATAGCTCTTTAGCTTCACGTCGGCTTTCATCAGCCGCGCCTCGACGTTGAAGTTCTCCGCATTCGCCAGCGCCTCGGCGGTCACGGCAGGCGAGGCCGGCGTCGATTTCCGCACCACATCGATCGCGTCAACAAGCACCGCGTCGTCGAAATTCGCAAAGGTCTTCTTCAGGATCGCGAGTGTCCCCCTCGCGTCGCTGCGGATGAACGCCATCGCCTCGGCGAAGGCGCGGCCCATCTTCACGCACAGCGATTGGCGCTTCTCGCAGGTGTCGGGCTTGGTCGCCACCACATTGAAGGCGAGCGGCGTCAGATGTGGCGGATCGCCCTCGGCGCCGCTCGCGACCAGCGCCGTGCTGCCCTCGACCGTGCCCTTTCGCGTCCAAGGCAGCACCGTCGACATGCCGTCGATCGCCCGCGTCTGCATCGCGGCGAGCATGTTGTCGCCTGCCATCGGCGCAACACGGATGCTCTCAGGATCGAGCCCGCCGATCGCCGCGACAATCCGTAGATACGCATGCACCACGGTGTTGACGCCGCCAATCGCAAAGGTGTGGCCCTTGAGAATCTGCGCGCGCTTCTCCAGTGGCGCTTTGCCGTCGAAGCTTGCAGCAGTCGCGATGTCCTTGCGGATCGTGATCTCGGTGATCGGCTTGTCGGTGGTGTTGGCGATCGCCAGCAGCCGCTGCCCGCTTGCCGCCGCGCGTGTCAGCGACAGCCCGGAAATCTGCGCAAACTCCGCGCTGCCCGAGATCACCGCGTTGGTGGAGCCGACGCCGGCGATGACGATGGTCTTGACCTTGAGGCCGTGCTTTTCCCAAAGGTTGAGACCGTCGGCGATGTAGCCCGCGACGAACGGAAAGCCTGTCGCCGGCACCGCCATCGTCACATCTTCGGCAGGCTGCGCCTGCAGCTGCGCAACGCCGAGAATGACAGCGAGCGCGGCCAGCGCGCCGCGCTGCAGACGGCGCATCATCCGATCTGCTCGCGCCAGTATCCTAGAGCCTCCTGGCCGGCGCGATCGGAATAGCTGAACAATTCGATCTCGCTGTCGGCGTGGAAGCTGTAGGGTTGCCACGGCGGCGCGACGAACACGTCGTGCGGCGCAATCGCAAACGTCTTGTCGCCTATCTGCGCCGCGCCGGTGCCACGATGCACCGCGAACACCGCGCTGCCGGTCGAGCGATAGGTCTTGCCGGCAAATCCCTTCGGCAGCCGCTGCATCGACACCGCCATCGTCGGGAACGGATGCCTGCCGGTCGCCGGATTAGCGTAGCGCAGCCGGAAGCCGTGCGCCGGATGCGGCTTGCCGGCGCGCGCCATGCTGTCGAGCGCCGCGCGGGTGCGGTCATATGGATAGATCAGCACCGGCGTCGAGTGCCCGTCCGACTGGTACTCGTCGGGAATGAGATTCATGCCGTACACGGAAATGGATTCACCCTCGGGCCGGTCGATCGGCTGCTTGTCGTCGGCATGCTCCTCGCGGAACGCCGCGCCGAAAAATCGCGCGAACGGCGTGTCGAGCCCGTCGAGCCAGACCACCGGCGTCGTGCCGAGGTTGCCGTGGTCGTGCCAGGCCCAGGCCGGCGTCACCACGAAGTCGCCGGGCTTCATCGGCAGCTTCTCGCCGGCGACCGCGGTGTAGGCGCCCTCGCCCTCGACGATGAAGCGAAGTGCGCTCGGTGTGTGGCGGTGCGACGGCGCGATCTCGCCCGGCATGATGATCTGCAATCCCGCGAACAGCGAATCGCAGATGAACGTCGTGCCGCGCAGCATCGGGTTTTCCAGGCAGAGCACGCGCCGCTCGGCCTCCTTCTTGGTGATGAGATCGCAGGCGCGGATGAGCTGCGGCCGCACCGTGGCGTAGCTCCAATGCGCCGGAACGCAGGACGTGCCCGGCTTCAACCCGCCGGTCCGCTCCCACAGCGGGAACAGGCTCATGTCCTTCACCTCGTCCACGAACCGCCCGTAATCGGAATTCGCTCGGCTGGCGATTGCCATGACGTTCTCCCTGAGTTGCGGAACTGTCCCGCAGCACGAGCGCGGGCGTCAACTCCTATTAGGGCCTTGGTAACCATGCCGGCCCTAGCCTCACAATCGTGAATCGCATCCAAAAAACACTCATCCTCATCGCCGCCATCGCCGTTCCGGCGGCAGCGCATTCGACCTTTGCGCCGAGCAAGGATGGCCTGTGCTTTGCCAGTGGCGCCACGACCTACCAAATCACGCGCAACGCCTCGGCGCCCGACTTCCGCATCAGGATCGCCGATGACGCGACCCTCCCAGACGCCCGCCCCGACTTGCGGATGCAACTGGTCGATCGCGCCGAGATCCCCGATTTCGTCTTGGTCGATGATTTCAGCGGCCACGAGCAGGCACCATGCCGCTCCTCGACGCCGATCCGGACGGTGAGCCTCGATGCCGACGCGGCGAAGCCGGACGTCACGGTCAACCTTTCAGCCGACGCGGCCGTCTCGGACTACAAGATCTATGTCCATTCGGTGCGGTTCTCGCAGCAGGATGCGGCCGCCCTGCTCGCCGCGATGTGGAAGACCAGTCAGCAGCGCGAGGCGACCCGTTCCATCGCCAAGCTTCGTTAGCTCTCCATCAACCATGCCCGCCGTTCGTCTGCCCGCCTAAAGGGAAATCGCAAGGTTCCCCGGATCAAAATCCCCAAACGGACATTCAGCAAATCGGGTCGCCGCGTGCATTCGCGCGGCCGAACCCATGGGCAAGGGGGACAGGGGACAGTGGAGTCGATGCTGGTTCGTCCCGTCACGGGACGCCGCGCAAACGCTACCGTTTCATCCGCCGGCTGATGCAGGGCGTGTTGCGCTGGACGTTCATCGTCATCGGCGCGCTGGCCACCGCCACGGTCCTGTTCTCGTATCTCTTCCAGGTCAACGAGACGATCTACGATCCGTCGCTGTTCGCCATCGGCATCGGCGGTCTGTTCTGTCTGCTCTGTGGCGTGATGATGATCGTGCTGTCGCGCAACAGCCGTCTCGCGATGGAGCTCAAGCGCGCCAAGATACGTTGCGAGGAGCTGGCCGACAGCACGTGGGAATTGAAAGAGGCCGAGGCGCGCGCCACGAGCCTGCTTGAATCACAAGGCGACCTGATCGTCCGACGCGACAGCGGCGGCCGTATCACCTACGCCAACGATGCCTATTGCGCGCTGGCCGGATGCCCGCGCGAGGCGCTGCTCGGCACCGCCAATGCGCTGCCGTCGCTGCAACCGGGGCGCTCGAGCGTGCTGCCGGACGGCACGCGGCTGCACGATGAGCAGATCATGACCGCCGATGGTGCGCGTTGGCTCGCCTGGCGCGACGTCGTGGTCTGGGCCGAGAAGGCCGAGCATGCCGAGGTGCAGAGCGTCGGCCGCGACGACACCGACCGCATCGAGGCCGAACGCGCGCTCGCGGAGGCACGTGACGCCGCGGAGGCGGCGAGCGGCGCCAAGTCGCGCTTCCTCGCCATGGTCTCGCACGAAATACGGACGCCCCTGAACGGCATCCTCGGCATGGCGCAACTGCTGTCCGACACGAAGCTGACGCCGGAGCAGACCGCCTACATCAAGGCCACCAAGTCATCAGGTGAGGCGCTCCTGTCGCTGATCGAGCAAATCCTGGATTTCTCCAAGATCGAAGCGGGAAAGCTGGAGCTGGTGACGCAGCCGTTCGCGCTGACCAGTCTGATCGAGGATGTCGTCGAGCTGTTGGGCCCGCGCGCGCAGGCCAAGAACCTGGAGATCGCCTCCGACGTCGACGAACGGCTGCCCGCGCGCGTCCTCGGCGACGCCACGCGACTTCGCCAGGTGCTGCTCAATCTCGCCGGTAACGCCATCAAGTTCACCGAAACCGGCGGCGTCGGTGTTGTCGTCGAGGCGGGCGCGAACAGCGGCGAGATCGTGTTCGAGGTCCGCGACACCGGTATCGGCATCGCGCCGGAGCAGCAGGCCCGCATCTTCCATGAGTTCGAGCAGGCTGACGGCGGCTCGGCCCGGAAGTTCGGCGGCACCGGCCTCGGTCTTGCGATCTCGCAGCGCATCGTCGAGCGGATGGGCGGCCGCATCGAGGTCGACAGCACGCCGGGCAAGGGCTCGATCTTCCGCGCTACCGTGCCGCTGCCGCCGGCGGAAGCCGCGGATACGGCAAGCGTAGCACCACCCGATCTCGCGAGCCTGGCGGTGCTGATCGTCGCGCCGGAGAGCGTCGAAGCTTCGCTGCTCGAGCGCCAACTGACGCGCTGGGGCGTCGGCGCGATGCACCTCGCGCCGCATCTGGCCGACATGTTCGCACGGCGGCACTGGGACGCGGTGCTGGTCGATCATTCGATCGGTGCTGACGCAGTGGCGCACATCGCCGCCATCGCCGACGCGCGGCGGATCGTTCTCATCACGCCGGGCGAGCGCCACCGGCTGCCGGAGCTCAAGGGCGCAGGCTTCACCGGTTATCTGGTGAAGCCGGTCCGTGCGGCCTCGCTCAAGGCTCAACTCATCGGCGCGCCTGCATTCGACGCGGCTTCGGCCACCGATGCCGATGCGCCCGCCGATGCAACGGCCAGCCCCTCCGCGCCCAAGGCGCTCGACGTCCTGGTCGCGGAGGACAACGAGATCAACGCGCTCCTGACGCGCGCGCTGCTGGCGCGGCTCGGGCACCGGCCGAGCGTGGCGGACAGCGGCGCTGCGGCGCTGCAATCCTGGAACGCCGCGCGCGAGGCTGGCACTCCCTACGATCTGGTGCTGATGGACATGCACATGCCGGGCATGGACGGACTCGAAGCCGCGCAGCGCATCCGCGCCGCCGAGGCCGGACGCGACGACCCGCGCACGCCGATCATCGCGCTCACCGCCAATGCGTTCGTCGGACGATCGCGAAGCCTGCCTCGCCGCCGGCATGGACGGCTTTCTGGTGAAGCCGCTCGACCGCGAACGGCTCGCCGAGGTGCTGGACGAAGTGGCGGACAAGACCGCGATCGCGGCTTAGCCGCCCTACAGCTTCCTGAGCGCCACGTCCTCGACCATGTGGCTCTCGCCCTTCTTCAGGATGAGATCGGCGCGCTGTCGCGTCGGCAGGATGTTCTCGTGCAGGTTCACGAGATTGATGCGATCCCAGATCGAAGTCGCGGTCGCCACGGCCTCGTCGTCGCTCAACTTGGAATAGCGGTGGAAGTACGACTTCGGATCGCGGAACGCGGTGCCGCGCAGCGTCAGGAAGCGATCGACGTACCAGTGCTGCAGGACATTTTCGTCGGCATCGAGATAGACCGAGAAGTCGAAGAAGTCCGACACGAAGGGTATCGCCTTGCCGTCCTTCGGCAGGCGGCCGGTCTGTAGCACGTTGAGCCCTTCGACGATCAGGATGTCCGGCCGGTCGACCTCGACCCACTGGTTCGGCATCACGTCGTAGACCAGATGCGAATAGATCGGCGCACGCACCGGGCGGCGCCCTGCCTTAACGTCCGACAGAAACAGCAGCAGCGCCGGCAGGTCGTAGCTCTCCGGAAAGCCCTTCTTCTCCATCAGGCTTTCGCGTTCCAGCACGGCGTTCGGCAGCAGGAAGCCATCGGTGGTGATGAGATCGACCTTCGGCACGTTGGGCCAGCGCGCCAACAGCGCCTGCAGCACGCGCGCGGTGGTGGATTTGCCGACCGCGACCGAACCCGCGACGCCGATGATATACGGCACCTTGGCTTCCTCGCTGCCGAGAAAGCGTTGCTGCGCGCGGTGCAGCCGCTGTGTCGCCGCCACGTAGAGCGACAACAGCCGCGACAGCGTCAGGTAAATGTCCTCGACCTCTTTCATGTCGAGCCGGTCGTGCAGCGAGCGCAGCCGGCCGACCTCGTCGGGCGTCAGTGTCATCGGCATGTCGTCGCGCAATGCCGCCCATTCCGCCCGGGTGTAAGTGCGGTACGGTGAAAGTCCGTCGTCGGTGCGCTGTTCCATCGACAAGTTCATTCGCGACATCCCGGGCCCATGATATTGCCCGAAGACCGGTTTCCACTTTGCGGGAGCATGCGCTAGCGCGACGCCTTCTCTTCCAGGCCCGATTTCTTGCTGCGCGTTTCGAGCAAGGCTTCGATCTCGGCGAGCTTCACCCCGCGCGCGTGGAGCATGACGAAGAGATGATAGAGCACGTCGGCGGCTTCCGCGATCACCCGTTCGCGGTCTTCGCCGACCACCGCCAGCACCGCCTCGACCGCCTCCTCGCCGAATTTCTTGGCGCATTGCGGCGTGCCCTTGTCGAGCAGCTTGCCGCGTGTAGGACTGCTCGGCCGGAGCGTTGGCCCGGTCGCTGACGCGCTGCTCGAGATCGGCGAGGGTGAACTTGTTCATGGCATTGGCATAGCATTTTTCGCCGCCGCCGTCATTGCGGACACGCCGGCTCGCGAATAGCTCAAAGTGCCGCGCTCCGCTAACATTGTCGCATGGCCGATCCGGTGCTCGACTTCTGGTTCGATTTCGCCTCGACCTACTCCTACCTGGCGGCGGCCCGCATCCGGCCGCTGGCGGCCGAGGCCAAGGTGCAGGTGCGGTTCCGTCCGTTCCTGCTCGGGCCGATCTTCAAAGCGCAGGGATGGGACACCTCGCCGTTCAACCTCTATGACGCCAAAGGCCGTCACATGTGGCGGGACATGGAACGGCTTGCCGCGGAACTCATGCTGACGTTCCGCCGGCCCGATCCGTTTCCGCAGAACAGCCTACTGCCGTCGCGGGTGGCGCTGCTCGGCCTGACACAGGGCTGGGGCGAGGAGTTTTCTGTCGCCGTCTATCGTGCACAATTCGAGCAAGGGCGCCGCATCGACGACACCGGTACGCTCACGGCGATTTTGTCGAACATGAATGTCGATGCCACCGCCACGCTGCAAGCCGCGCAATCGGATGACAACAAGCTGCGGCTACGCTCCCAGACTGAAGAAGCACAGAAGCGCGGTGTATTCGGCGCGCCGAGCTTTGTTACCGCGAGTGGCGAGCTGTTCTGGGGCAACGACCGGCTGGAGCAGGCGCTCGCCTGGGCCAAGCGCGGCGCGTGACGCGCGGCTACGGATCGAGCCGCATCGGCAGACCGGCGTGGGCCATGTGGCTCTTGGCCTGACGCACCGTGAACTCGCCGAAATGAAAGATCGAAGCCGCCAGCACCGCGGTGGCGTGGCCGTCGCGGATGCCCGCGACCAGGTGATCGAGGTTGCCGACACCGCCCGAGGCGATCACCGGCACCGGCACAGCGTCGGCGACCGCACGCGTCAGCGCAATGTCGAAGCCAGACCGCGTGCCGTCGCGATCCATCGAGGTCAGCAGAATTTCGCCGGCGCCGAGCGACACCACCTCGCGCGCATAGTCCACCGCGTCGATACCGGTCGGATTGCGGCCGCCATGAGTGAAAATCTCCCAGCGGTTTTTCTCGCCGGGCTCCGAAACCTTCTTGGCGTCGATCGCCACGACGATGCACTGGTCGCCGAATTTCTCCGCCGCCTCCTTCACGAAGGCGCGGCGCGTCACCGCGGCAGTGTTGATCCCCACCTTGTCGGCGCCACACGCCAAGAGCTTGCGGATGTCTTCCACGGTGCGCACGCCGCCACCGACCGTGAGCGGCATGAAGCAGGCCTCCGCGGTGCGCGTCACCACGTCGAAAATCGTGTCGCGGTTCTCGTGGCTCGCGGTGATGTCGAGAAAGCAGAGCTCGTCGGCGCCGGCGGCGTCATAGGCGATCGCCGCCTCGACCGGATCGCCGGCGTCGCGCAGGTTGACGAAGTTGACGCCCTTGACGACGCGGCCGTCCTTGACGTCGAGACAGGGGATGACGCGGACCTTGAACATGCCGGTTACTTTCCCCGTGCCGCCCGGATCATCGCCAAGGCCTCCCCGGCATCGAGCCGCCCGTCATAAAGCGCACGTCCGGCGATCGCGCCTTCAAGCTTGCGTGCGCGCGGTTCGGTCAGCTTCTTCACGTCATCGATCGAGGCAAGCCCGCCGCTGGCGATCACCGGAATCGAAATCGCTTCGGCCAGCGCGATGGTGGCGTCCCAGTTGATGCCCTTGAGCATGCCGTCGCGCGCCACGTCGGTGTAGATGATCGCGGCGACGCCCGCGTCCTCGAATCGCCTGGCGATGTCGAGCACGCTCAGCTCCGAGGTCGCCGCCCAGCCTTCCACCGCGACCTTGCCGTTCTTGGCGTCGAGCCCGACCGCGATGCGCTTCGGAAATTTCTTCGCCGCTTCCTTCACCAGCGTCGGGATCGCGCACCGCCGCGGTGCCGATGATGACGCGGTTGACGCCCTTGCCGAGCCAGCCCTCGATCGTCGCCATGTCGCGGATGCCGCCGCCGAGCTGCACGCACAGCCCGACCGTCTCCAGGATCCGCTCGACCGCCGCGACGTTCATCGGCTTGCCGGCAAAGGCACCGTCGAGATCGACGACATGCAGATGTCTGAAGCCCTGGGTCTCGAACAGGTGCGCCTGCACCGCCGGGTCGCGGTTGAACACGGTGGCGCGCGCCATGTCGCCCTGCTCGAGGCGCACGGCGAGGCCGTCCTTCAGATCGATGGCGGGAAACAGGATCACGCGCGTTTGACTCCGAACCTACGGCTTCCATTTCAGGAAATTGGCGATCAGCGCAAGCCCAAGTTTCTGGCTCTTTTCCGGGTGGAATTGAGTGCCGACCATGCTGTCGCGCGCGACGATCGCGGTGATCGGCCCGCCGTAGTCGGCCTGCGCGATCAGGTCGCGAACCGTCCACCGGCCGAAGCTGATAGGAATGCACGAAATAGGCGTGCAGGCCGTCGGCTCCGAGCGGGATGCCGTCGAGCAGTTTGTGCGGCGTCCGCGCCGCGAGCGTGTTCCAGCCCATATGCGGAATTTTCAGCGCCGGATCGGACGGCGCGATCTTGTCGACCTCGCCGCGGATCCAGCCCAGGCCCTCGGTCACCACATATTCGCGGCCGCGCTCGGCCATGAGCTGCATGCCGACGCAGATGCCGAGGAACGGCCGGCCCTTGCCGCGCACCGTTTCCTCGAGCGCCGCGACCATGCCGGGCACTGCGTCGAGCCCGCGCCGGCAATCGGCAAACGCGCCGACGCCGGGCAGCACCACGCGCGTCGGCCTTGCGAACTTCGTCGGGATCGCGCGTCACGACGATCGGCTGATCGTACCCGCTTTCGCGCGCAGCGCGTTCGAACGCCTTCGCCGCCGAATGCAGATTGCCCGACCCGTAGTCGACGATCGCAACGCTCATGGCCGGGCAGCGATCATGGCCGCGATTGTGGCTCAGGGAACAGATCCGATGACGTCGGGTGCGGGCTCCGGCATCCGCATGGACTGGCGGCGGCGCGGCAGCGGCCGGCGGCGGCGACGCCGCGTCCGCCGACCACGACTCGAAGAAACGACGCTCGGCAGTTTCCTGGTTCGGCGCGACCACCAGCCCAACATTGGTCCAGCGGCGGCGCAGGCTCCAGCGCCGCAGCGTGCCGGCTTCGCATCCGATCAGAATCGCAATCAGGATTCCGACGGCGAACTTCACCGCGCCCGATACGCCAAGCGCCCAGAGCGCGACTTGGATCGCCGCCGTGCCGGCGAGATAGATCACCAGCACCAGCCACAGCCGATGCCACAGCATCCACAGCGGGCCGAGCAGGAACGCCCAGACGTAAAATCCGTCGCGCACGAATGCGAAGCGCTCGGGCGGCGCCGCCTCCTCGTTCTTGCGCGGCGAAGGCTCGTGGACGGTAAAAACTGTCATCTCGTTCTCCGGCGCAAACCCGTTGGCCAGCCCCAACTCGTCAGCCGCCCAGCGTGCCTTTGGTCGAAGGCACCTCGCCGGCGGCGCGCGGATCGATCGCAAATGCCGCGCGCAGCGCCCGCGCCAGGCCCTTGAAGCAAGACTCCGCAATGTGGTGATCGTTTGTCCCGTACAGCACCTCGACGTGCAGCGTGATGCCGGCGTTCATGGCGAACGCCTGGAACCACTCCTGCACCAGCTCGGTGTCGAAGGCGCCGACCTTGTCGCGGCCGAACTTGGCCTTGAACACCAGGAACGGCCGGCCGGACACGTCGATGGCCACGCGGGTCAGCGCCTCGTCCATCGGCACGTGCACGCTGGCGTAGCGCGTGATGCCCTTCATGTCGCCGAGCGCCTGCTTCACCGCCTGGCCGAGCGCGATGCCGACGTCCTCGGTGGTGTGGTGGTGGTCGATGTGCAGGTCGCCCTTGGCCTTGACCGTGATGTCGATGCGCGAGTGCCGCGCCAGCAGATCGAGCATGTGGTCGAAGAAGCCGATCCCGGTCGAAACGTTCGAGACGCCCTTGCCGTCGAGGTCGACCGCGACCTCGATGTCGGTTTCCTTGGTGGCGCGTTTAACGGAAGCCCTGCGACCACCCTTGCGTGCAGGCGCCCGGCCGGTGCTTTTCGCTATGACTTTCCGGCCGCGAGCCATGGAAATCGCCTTTTGCGTTGAATTGGCGCCCTTTTATCAGGGGCCGGTCGGATTCGCCACAGCCGCCGGCTTGCGTTTGAATTGGGCCACCTTAGTCCTTACATCCCTGCGGGCGGGGTAGCGCGTATGCAAACACAACAATCCGAGCTCTGGCACGGCACCACCATCTTGACCGTCCGCAAGGGCGGCGTGGTCGCGATCGGCGGCGACGGCCAGGTGTCGATCGGCCAGACCATCGTCAAGGCCAACGCCAAGAAGGTGCGCCGGCTCGGCAAGGGCGACGTGATCGGCGGCTTCGCCGGCGCCACCGCCGACGCCTTCACGCTGTTCGAGCGGCTGGAGGGCAAGCTCGAGCAGTATCCCGGCCAGCTCATGCGCGCCGCGGTCGAGCTTGCCAAGGACTGGCGCACCGACCGCTACCTGCGCCGGCTCGAAGCCATGATGATCGTCGCCGACAAGGAGGTGTCGCTCGTGCTGACCGGCACCGGCGACGTGCTGGAGCCCGAGGCCGGCGTCATGGGCATCGGCTCCGGCGGCAACTACGCGCTCGCCGCCGCGCGCGCGCTCGCCGATGGACCGCTCGACGCCGAGGCGATCGTGCGCAAGTCGCTCGACATCGCCGCCGACATTTGCGTCTACACCAACCGCAACGTCACCATCGAGACGTTGAAGGCCTGACCGATCGCGCAAGGATGTATCGAGTTCCGCCCGATGACCGCCGATGACCTGCCGCTGATCAAGCGCTGGCTCGAAACGCCGCATGTATCGGAATGGTGGCATAACGCCGCAGAGCAGTTCGAGCTGGTCAGCGGCGACCTCGATCATCCGGACATGGCCCAGTTCATCGTCGCCGCGGCGGCGCGGCCGTTCGCCTATCTGCAATGCTACCGGTCTGAGCGCCTGGAACGCCGGCCTTCGGCCGCAGCCGGCCGGCACGCGCGGCCTCGACCAGTTCATCGGCGAACCCGACATGCTCGATCGCGGCCATGGCTCGGCGTTCATCCGCGTCTTCGCCGAACGCTTACTGGCGAATGGAACGCCGCGCGTCGTGATCGATCCCGATCCGACCAACGCGCGCGCGATCCGCGCCTATGAGAAGGCCGGCTTCCGCGGCGACCGCATCGTTCGACACGCCTGACGGCCCCGCGCTGCTGATGGTGCGCGACGCATGACCGACTTCTCCCCCCGCGAAATCGTCTCCGAGCTCGACCGCTTCATCATCGGCCAGGGCGACGCCAAGCGCGCGGTCGCGATCGCGCTGCGCAACCGCTGGCGCCGTCTGCAGCTCGACGACAAGCTGCGCGAGGAGGTGCTGCCGAAGAACATCCTGATGATCGGCCCGACCGGCGTCGGCAAGACCGAAATCTCGCGCCGGCTGGCGCGGCTCGCCGGCGCGCCGTTCATCAAGGTCGAGGCGACCAAGTTCACCGAGGTCGGCTACGTCGGCCGCGACGTCGAGCAGATCGTGCGCGACCTGCTGGAGGTCGGCATCGCGCTGACCCGCGAGCGAAAGCGCAAGGACGTCCAGGTGCGCGCCGAGCAGGCCGCCGAGGCGCGCGTGGTCGATGCGCTGGTCGGGCCGAGCGCCAGCGCCTCCACCAAGGAGGCGTTCCGCAAGAAGCTTCGCGCCGGCGAGCTGAACGACAAGGAGATCGAGATCGAGGTGGCGGCCTCCGGCGGCGGCATGCCGATGTTCGAAATCCCCGGCATGCCCGGCGCGCAGATGGGCGCCATCAACATCGGCGACATCTTCGGCAAGATCGGCGGCAACGGCACCAAGACGCGCCGCGTCACTGTCGGCGAATCGCACGAAATCCTGGTCGCCGAGGAATCCGACAAGCTGCTCGACCAGGAGCAGCTGGTGCAGGAGGCGATCAAGGCGGTCGAGAACAACGGCATCGTGTTCCTCGACGAGATCGACAAGATCACCGCGCGCGACGGCCGCGTCGGCGGCGACGTGTCGCGCGAGGGCGTGCAGCGCGACCTGCTGCCGCTGATCGAAGGCACCACGGTCTCGACCAAGCACGGCGCGGTGAAGACCGACCACATCCTGTTCATCGCGTCGGGCGCGTTCCACGTCTCGAAGCCGTCGGACCTGCTGCCCGAGTTGCAGGGCCGCCTGCCGATCCGCGTCGAGCTCAACGCGCTGACCCGCGACGACTTGCGCCGCATCCTCACCGACACCGAGGCCGCGCTGATCAAGCAGTACGTCGCGCTGATGGCGACCGAGGGCGTCACGCTCGAATTCACCGAGGACGCCATCGACGCCATCGCCGACGTCGCCGTGCTGGTCAACTCCAGCGTCGAGAACATCGGCGCGCGGCGCCTGCAGACCGTGATGGAGCGGGTGCTCGACGAGATTTCGTTTTCCGCCACCGACCGCGCCGGCGAGACCGTGAAGATCGACGCCGCCTATGTGCAGAAGCACATCGGCGATCTCGCCAAGAACACGGATTTGAGCCGGTTCATTTTGTAGCGAGGCAGCCATGCCAGACAAAACATCGAAATCCGGAACGCCACTCGGTCCGATCGGCACCAAGGTGCTGTTCGAGAACGAGCACATCCGGGTCTGGAGCGTCGAGCTCCCCGGCAAGGGCCATCAGCCGCTGCACGAGCACGATCATCCCTACCTGATCGTGCCGGTGAGCGAGGGCAAGGCGCTGATGCGCTGGGAGGACGGCCGCGAGCGCGAGATCGTCGACGTGCTCGGCAACGTCGTCTACCGCGAGGCGAGCGGCGGGCCGCACGAGTTGTTCAACCTCGAGGACACCAAGATTCATTCGATCCTGGTGGAGATCAAGGCCGCCGGACAAGCGCCTAGCTCGTTTCCGCCGCACGCCTGCCGTATCGCTACGTCACCCGCCGCCACAGAATGCGCCGGACTTCGCCCTGCGCGTCCGGCCGCGCCGACAGCGTCAGTTCGGCGCCATCGAACTGCACGCGGCGGATCATGGTCTGCCCGACCAGGTTCGGATTGAGCGCCATCTCGACGTGATGGTGCACCTCGTCGCCCTTCACCTCGAAATGGCCGGCGTAGCAGGTCACCGAGCGCGTCGCCTCCACCAGCTCCTCCGGCGTCGCGCCGCCGAGATCGGTGCGGCCGACCTGGCGTTCGCCATGCGTGCTTCCGCCCGCTCGGCGTGGAGACCACGCCGACATAGCCGTCCGCGCTGTACATGATTTGCGAGTTGCGGCTGCTGTCCGAATGGATCACCTTGCCGGCCGCGTCGACGACCTCCTCGCCGCGCCCGCCGATACACCCCGACCATGTCTTCCTTCTTCACCATGCTCATTCCCCTCACGTCATGCCCGCATCCGCGGGCATCCAACGCCTTCAGCTTGCAACGCGGTGGCCGGGACAAGCCCGGCCTGACGAATGATGCCGCGGCAGAAAGGGAACGTCTCGCATGCGTCTCGGAATGTTCATGATGCCGGTGCATCCGCCCGGCCGCTCGCTGTCCGACACGCTCGCCGAGGACACCGCGAAGTCGATCCTGGCCGACAAGCTCGGCTATGACGAGCTCTGGATGGGCGAGCATTTCTCCGCCACCACCGAGCCGTTTCCCTCGCCGCTGATGTTCCTCGCCGGCCTCGTGCCGCAGACCAAGAACCTCACCTTCGGCACCGCCGTCATCAACCTGCCCAACCACCATCCGGCGATCGTCGCCGGCGAGGCCGCGCAGTTCGACCACATGAGCGGCGGCCGCTTCCTGTTCGGCGTCGGCTCCGGCGGGCTGGCCTCCGACTTCGAGCTGTTCAAGATCGATCCGGCGACGCGCCAGCGCGCCTTCATGGAATCGATCGACATGATCCTGCGCATCTGGGCGCAGGACCCGCCCTACGACATCCAGGGCGAATTCTGGAACGTGCAGATCAAGAAGGCGATCCTGCCCGAGCTCGGCGTCGGCTTCATGCCGAAGCCGCTGCAGAAGCCGCATCCGCCGATTCACATCTCGATCGCGAGCCCCGACAGCGCCTCGGCGAAGCTCGCCGGCTCGAAGGGCTGGGGCGTCATCTCCGGGCCGGTCGCGCCGCTCTATGCGGTGGCCAACCACTGGCAGGCCTACAGCGAAGCCCGCCGCGCCGCCGGCAAGCCCGCGCGCAGCGATGACTGGCGCGTGTCGCGACTCGTCATCGTCGCGCCGACCGACGCCGAGGCTGAGGAGCGCGCCTACGGCGACCGCGCGTCGAACCGCTACTACTGCAGCTACATGCGCACCGCGCTCGCCGCCGCCAAGCGCCTCGCCATGATCAAGCCGCGGCCCGACATGACGGACGACGAATGCACGGCCGAGGCGATCATCGAAGGAATGCGTGATCCACGGCTCGCCGCGCACCGTGCTCGACAAGCTCGTGGCGCTTGCGCGAACGGTCGGCCCATTCGGCACGCTGTTGCAGATCGGGCTCGACTGGGGCGGCCCGAACGAAGCCTGGGAGCGCGACGGCATGCGGCTGCTCGCCCACGAGGTGATGCCGAAATTCCGCCAGCACGTCACCGCGCAGGCCGCGGAGTAGCGCCGGGTCAATCCGCGAACATCTCGCGCAAGGTCGCGAGCGCCTTGCCGAGCGTCTTCGGCTCGACGGTGCCGACCTGCCGCGTCAAGGCGCGCGTGTCGATGGTGCGGATCTGCTCGAGACGGATGACGCCGGTCTGTGCCCCAACTTTAAGAGACACCCGATAGGCGGCCGGACTGCTCGACGGCGTGATCGGCGCAACAGTGACCACGCCGAGGTGGTCATGGATTTCCGGCGGTGAGAGGATGACGCATGAGTGAGGCTCCGACGATCCGCCGGACGCATCGGGCAGCACCAACCAAACGTCCCCTCGACTCACCATTTCAAGCTCCGGTCCTCGCCGGCTTCCGCGAGGCGTCGGCTGTCGGCAGACCAACCCGACCGGGCCTCGGTGCGAACCGGCGACATGACCAAGCGGCCCTTCTTGTTGATCTTGAGGTTGACGGCATCGCCGGTTTTCACGCCGATCTCGTCAAGCAGCGGCTTCGGAATGATGACGCCGTGCGAATTTCCCACCTTGCGGACGTGACTTTTCATGCCGGCACCGGGCTAAGTTATAACTATGTTATACCAAAAGGCTCGAATCGCGGCCCGTTATAACACGCTGCGCACGCGGGGGAATTGTGGCATTGGGTGCCCGGGGCGGGCCCCGCCAGAGGCCATGCCGAAAACAACGAAGTTATAACATCAGCTAATCCCGGCCCGATTTGCGCAGGCTGACGTACAGCGCGCCCTCGCCGCCGTGGCCTAGCGCTGCGTTCTCGAACCCAACGATAAGACCGCGGAATTCCGGCAGCCCCAGCCACATCGGCACCATGCGCTTGAGCACGCCGCGGCCGCCGCCCTCCTCGCTGCCGCGTGCGCCTTTGCCGGTGATGACCAGAAGGACCTTGTCGCCGCGTTCCTGTCTGGCGCGAAGAAAGCGAAACAGCGCGTCGTGCGCCTCCGCCTGCGTCATGCCATGCAGGTCGAGGCGACCGTCGATGGCATGAGCGCCGCGCGCGATGCGTTGCTTGGCGCGGCGGGTCAGCAGCGCGAGCGGCGCCGCTTTGGGCTTCGGCGGAGCGGCCGGTGCGGCGGGGATTGCTGGAAACTTCGGCGCGGACTTGGTGCGGTGTTTCGTTGCAACCGTTCCGGCGGCGGAGTCCTCCTCGTCCGGCATTTGGGCGTTTTCGCAGCGGCGCGATCGATCGGGTGACGCCCTTCCACAGGACGCGCTCGTCGTCGCTCAGCCGCCGCCTGCTCATGTCGGACGGTCGTGCCTAGCGCTGGTCCCGGACTTGGTTGCGGGCTTGGATTTGGCGTCAGTCTTGGCCTTAGCTTCAGGTTTGGCCTTGGCCTCAGCCTTGCCTTCAGCTTTGCCTTTCTTGGCGGCTGGTTTTTCTTCGGCGGCCTTCTCGGCTTTTTTCTCCGGCGGTTTC
The DNA here is from genome assembly GCA_963842645.1 of uncultured Alphaproteobacteria bacterium. Taxonomy (GTDB): domain Bacteria; phylum Pseudomonadota; class Alphaproteobacteria; order Rhizobiales; family Xanthobacteraceae; genus Z2-YC6860. The sequence continues at coordinate 243,810 of CAWJGY010000007.1, forward strand.
TCGACGGGCTTGTCGACCGTCTTGGCGGACGCCTTCTTGGCGGCAGCGGCGTTGGTGCCAGTTTTGGCGTCAGCCTTGGCGGAGGTCTTGGTGGACGTCTTGGCCGCGGCCGCCGCCGCTGGAGCCTTCACGTCCGGCTTCGTATCCGGTTTGGCATCCGTTTTTTCGGCCGCCTTGGGAGTTTCGGAATTGGCTTCGGCGCTCTGGTCCGGCGCGGTCGCCAGCGCCTCAAGGTTTGGCGGACGCGGCCGGGGCAGCGGAATCTCGTCTTCGTCGTCGTCCTTCGATGGATCGAGCGACTTCGGCACCAGCATGACGAAACGGCCGTAGTGGCGCAGCCGCCCGGCCACGCTCGCGGCTTCGTCGCCGGCGCCGAAATAGAGATCGGCGCGCGCCGGTCCGACGATCGCGCCGCCGGTGTCCTGCGCGATCATCAGCCGTTTGAACCAGGTGTCAGGCTTCAGCCCCTCGATCGGCAGATAGGCCGAGATGAAGAACGGCGTGCCGTAGGTGTGCAGTTTGCGATCGACCGCGATCGAGCGGCCCGGCGTGAGCGAGATGCCCTGCGCGCCGATCGGCTCCTCGTTGCTCGGCAGATGGGTCTCGCGGAAGAACACGTAGGACTTGTTCCTGCGGCGCAGCTCCTCGCCTTCTTTCGGATTGCGCTCCATCCATTCGCGGATGCGATCCATCGACATCTCATCTTTGGGGATGATGTTGCGGTCGATCAGCCAGCGGCCAACCGCGTAATAGGGATGGCCGTTCGCGCGCTGCGTAGTTGAGCCGCATCAGCTTGCCGTCGTCGAGCAGCACCCGCACCGAGCCCTGGATGTGGATGAAGAACGAATCGATCGGGTCCTTCAGCCAGCAGATCTCAAGATTGCGCCCGGCCAGCACACCATCGTCGATCGCGGCGCGTTCGTAGATAGGAGGCGTAACCTGCGCTTCGACCTTACGCTTCTTCTTTTTCTTGCCGTCTCCGCCGGGGCGGACGCGCCCGCCACTACCATGCGTGCCGCCCGGCAGCAGGCCCGTCGGCTTGCGGTAGAGCGGATGGTCGTAGCCATCGCCCTGGCGCGCGGACGCCTTCGACGATCGGCTCGTAGTAGCCGGTGATGAATCCGTCGGGCGTGCCGAGCGGCGCGATGCGGACCGGCCGGAAGTTCTGCTCGAAGAAGGCGCGCGCCTCGCCGGGCTTCTCCGACTTGGCATCGACCGCCTTCTGGCAGACCTTGTACAGCGCGCCGTACATCGGCTGGCCGGACCGCGATTCGGCGGCCTTTCAGGATCGCCCGGCAGCTTTTGCAGGAAGCTGGCGAAGGCGGCATTGTGATCGTCCTCAGCCCAGCCGTCGATCATCGCCCAGTTGATGGGCTCATATTGCGTTTCGGGAAGTTTCAGCGGATTGCGGGCCAACGCGGGCGTGGTGACGGATACGCCACTGGCGACCGCAAGCAGCAGCGCAGCGCCGCCGATCTTCCCAAGTCCGCGCCGCAGAGCGCAGCCTGCCGACGTCATTGCCCTGCTTCGGTGGCGACCAGTTTCCAGTTCGGGTCGCGCGAGCTGACGTCGCGCGCGAAGGTCCACACGTCGGTGACGTCGGTCACCTTGTCGGGATTGCCGTCGATCACCGCGCCGTCCTTGGCGCGCGTCACCGACACGAGCTGCGATTGGAAACGCACCGTGACCTGCGCAGTCTTGCCGCGCTGCTCGGCGGCGGTGAGCGTCGGCGCCATCGATCGAGACAAAGCGCGTCTCGACTGTCTCGCCGCGCTGCTCGCGCTCCTTGATGGCGGTCTCGAAGCCGTCATAGACCTCCTTGCCCAGCAGATTCTTGAGCTGGCGGCGGTCGCCGGCCGCATAGGCGGTCACGATCATGTCGTAGGCGGCGCGGGCGCCGTTCAGGAAATTGCTTGGCATCGAAGGTCTTGTCCTCGCGCGCGATGGCGTCGAGCGCCGGCGGCCAGCGCCGAGCCCGGCTCGGCGATGCCCTTCCAGCGGTCGACCGGCTCGACCGGCTCGGCGGACTTCTGCGCCGTATCGGGGGCGCGGCCTGGCAGCGCCACGACCTTGTCGCCAGGGGCCGGCCGGATGGTGCCGGGCGCGGAGGAATAGGGATCGTAGGGCGGCCGCTCACGACCGGTGCGCTGGCCCAGCACGCTGCGCAGACGCAGGAAAATGAACACCGCCAGCGCCAGGAAAATGATGGTGTAGATATCGAACACGTGTCGCATGCTCCCGAGGCGGCAGTGACCCGGCGATCCTGTCCAGGTCCATCCTGGCGGTACGGGTCAGATGGGGGCCAATCCGCGGCCTGCCATACCCGTTCCAACGCTATAATGTAGGAACGCGACTGCAGCCATAAAGAGGCGCGTCGGTCGACACGGCCGGCAGAGTTGCCTCAAACGCACCATAGACGATCCAAGCCCCCGCGCCAACCTCGGCCGCGGCAGGAATACCGGCCATGGTAAAATGGATCATCATTGCCATCCTGTTGCTTCCGCTCGCGGAAATCCTTGCCTTTATTCTGGTCGCCGCCCTCATCGGGATGGGCTGGGCGTTCCTACTGATGCTGGCCACCACGCTGGCCGGATTTGTGGTGTTACGCCGGGCCGGCCGCGGCCGGATCGCCCGCTTCCGGGTCGCGGTCGCCGACACCGACGTCGCCGGCATCCAGGCCAACACCTCGGGATTCCTCACCGTGCTGGCCGGCCTCCTGCTGTTCCTGCCGGGCTTCCTCACCGACCTGGTCGGCGCGGCGCTGCTGATCGGGCCGGTGCGCCGCTGGTGCGGCAAGTCCTTTCGGCTGTGGGTGCGGCGGCGCAATCCAGCCGACCGCTCCACCATCGATCTCGCACCGGGAGAATGGGCGCAATTGCCCGACCGCGACCTTCCGCGCAACAAGCGCGACCAGCGCTAACGCGCGTTTGCCGCGTTCTTGTTTGCGGTGGGATGCCGTGTTAGCCACACCGCCGAATGCATCACAGTTCGCAAACGTAACAGTTCGAAGGAGAGTTCATCGTGAGTACGACCAACGGCGGGCCGGCCGGAGAAGCCGCTCCCGCTCCGCCGCCGCAGCTCATGGTCCTTGCGCAATACGTCAAGGATTTGTCGTTCGAGAATCCGAATGCGCCGGGCTCGCTGCCAGCAAGCGCACACAGCCGAAGATCAACATCTCGGTCAACGTCAGCGCCAATCCGATGACCGAACACCGACATCGAGGTCACGCTCCGGCTGGAAGGCAAGGCCGAGGCCGGCAGCACCGTGCTGTTCAACATCGAGCTAGAGTTCGCCGGCGTGTTCCGCATCCAGAACGTGCCGCAGGAGCAGGTCCAGCCGATGGTGCTGATCGAATGCCCGCGGCTGCTGTTTCCGTTCGCGCGCGAGATCATCGCCACGTCGGTGCGCAACGGCGGCTTCCCGCCGCTGATGCTCGATCCGATCGATTTCGTCGCGCTCTATCAGCAGCGCATGGCGCAGATGCCCGCGCCACCGCCCGCCACGGCCTAAATCCGCTTCAAGCGGCGCGGAAGATATTTCCGCCACACGCGCGGCTTCGCCCAGCGTCGCGATGAACACGCGGTGGGCGTCGAGCTCCTCCGCTGCGATGCGCGGCGACGAGCGGCTGCGGGCGCGTGCGAATCAAGAATCGCCGTCACGCGCGTTTCACCGGCGCCGTTGTCACTGCCGGCGAGGCCGAGGTTGGCCTGGCGCGCGCCGATCAGCTCGACATAGACTTCGGCCAGCAGCTCGGCGTCGAGCAGCGCGCCGTGCTTGACGCGCTTGGAGTTGTCGATCTTGTAGCGCGCGCACAGATCGTCGAGACGGTTCGATCCGCCGGGATGCTTGCGCCGCGCCAGCATCAGCGTATCGACCAGCCGCTCGCGGGCGACCGCGATTTTCTTGGCGCGCTCGAGCTCGGCGTTGAGGAAGCCGAGATCGAACATGGCGTTGTGCGCTATCAGCGGCGCGTCGCCGAGAAACTCGATCAGCTCTTCCACCTTGTGCGACAAACAGCGGCTTGTCCTTGAGGAAATCGACGCTCGAGCCCGTGTACCTTGAAGGCGGGCTCGGGCATGTCGCGTTCCGGATTGAAGTAGCAGTGGAACGTCCGGCCGGACGGGAAGCGGTTGATCAGCTCGATGCAGCCGATCTCGACCATGCCGGTCGCCCTGGATGGGGTCGAGCCCGGTGGTTTCGGTGTCGAACACGATCTCGCGCATGGAGTTCCGCCGGTCAAAAATCGGGGCGAATCATTTTCGCCGGATCGGCATCTTAGCAACCGCTGCAAGAATCTGCCGCACTTGCGTGCGCGCATGCTCGATGCCCTGCCCGCTATCCACCACGAAATCCGCCCGCCGGCGCTTTTCCGCGTCCGGCATCTGCCGCGCCAGCAGCGCTTCGAGCCGCTCCAGACTGACGCCGCGCTCCAGCACCCGCGCGCGCTGCATTTCCAGCGGAGCCGACACCACCACCGTCGCATCGACGCGGGCTGTCGCCGCCGGTCTCGAACAGCAGCGGAATGTCCAGCACGACGACCGGCGCACCCCGGCTTTCGGCTCGTTGAGGAACTTCGTCCCGGCCTGCCGCACCAGCGGATGCACGATCTGCTCCAGGCGCTGCAGCGCGGCCGCATCGCCCAGCACGCGCTGGCCGAGCGCAACGCGATCGACCTTGCCGTCCTTGGTCGCGCCCGGAAACGCCGCCTCGATCAGACCGGCCGCCTCGCCCTCGTAAAGCTTGTGCACGGCCGCATCGGCGTCATGCACCGGCACGCCCTCCTCGGCGAACAGCCGCGCCGTCGTGGTCTTGCCCATCGCGATCGAGCCGGTGAGACCGATGACGAACATGAAGCCCTACTTTGCCAGATGGCCGCTGCGCCGCAGCCAAGCGAGCAGCGGGAGAGCGGCAGGCCCAGCACCGTGAAGTGATCGCCCTCGACGCGCTCGAACAATTGAATTCCCAAGCCTTCCAGTTGATAGCCGCCGACGCTCGCGGTTGCAGCGTCCCCTGCCGCATCGAGATAGTCATCGAGAAAGCCATCCGAGAACGCGCGCATCGTCAGATGCGCGGAATCGACGTGTTCGAATATCACCGCGCCGCCCGCCACAACCGCCACGGCGGAATGCAGCGTGTGGGTCTTGCCGCGCAAGGACAAGAGCTGTTCGTGCGCCCCGGCGCGGTCGGACGCCTTGGAAAACCGCCGGTAGCCCAGCGCGAGCGTCTGATCGGCGCCGAGCACCATGCGATCGGAATGCTTGGCCGCCACCGCCTTGGCCTTCTCCCGCGCCAGCAGCGCCGCGACCATCCGCGCATCCTGAAGGCCCGCTCGGGCTTCGACGGCACGCTCGTCGATGTCGGCGGGCTCGATCTCGATCGGGATGCCGGCGCTCTGCAGCAGCGCGCGCCGGGCCGCGCTCTTGGAGGCGAGCACCAGCGGACGCGCAGCGAGCCACAGCGAACTCATCTCTGTTCTATCCTCAACTGACCGACTGCCGCCGGCGAACGGCCAACAGCGCCATCACCTCCGCGGCGGTTTCCTCGATCGAGCGGCGCGTCACGTCGATGATCGGCCAGTTGTGCTTGCCGCACAGTTTGCGTGCAGCCGCGACCTCCGCCGCCACCGCCTCGCGATCGACGTAATCGTCGGCATCGTGCTCGGCCCGCAGGCCGAGCAGCCTGTTCTGGCGGATTTGCACGATCCGCTCCGGGCTTGCGGTCAAGCCCACCACCAGCGGCTGCGCCAGCGATTCCAGCTTATCGGCGGCACCGGCATTCCCGGAACCAGCGGAAAATTCGCGGTCTTGACGCCGCGGTTGGCGAGATAGATCGACGTCGGTGTCTTCGAGGTGCGCGAAACCCCGACCAGCACCACGTCGGCCTGTTCCATGTCGTCGATATGCTGACCGTCGTCATGCAACATCGTGTAGTTCAAAGCGTCGATACGCTTGAAATATTCCGCGTTGAGGACGTGCTGCGCGCCGACGCGGGGTTTTGTTTCTCCGCCGAGGTAGGCCTGGAACAGCCCCAGCACCGGACCGAGAATGGACAGGCACGGCAGACCCAGGTCGCGGCAGGTCTTTTCCAATCGCTCCGCGAGTTCCAGTTCGAGCAGCGTGTAGAGCACGATCCCCGGTGCGTCTTCGATCTCGGTCAACACCCGATCGAGCTGCTTGGACGAACGGACCAGCGGGTGCATATGCTCGACCGGCGCAACTGCCGTGTATTGCGCCGCGGCCGCGCGCGCGACCGTGATCAAGGTCTCGCCGGTGGAGTCGGAGACCAGGTGCAAATGGAAATAATTTGTGCCGCGCTCGGGCATGGATAAATGCCGGTCATCCTGTGGAACGCTGGGGAGGAGGCCATGCCTTCCAGCCGCGTGCAAGCACTTGAGGGCAAAAGGCTGTCAAAACGTCCCCACCGTCGACCACTGGATGCGAATCCAACGATGCCAGACCGACTGCGAGGAATGCGGTTCACGGTTGTCGAAACCGCTTCCTATCCCGCTATTACACTTTGAAAAGACAGCGAAAATCGTTATCCAAAGGCATCCACAGCAGAGCCTTCGCACTGTGGGGATGAAAGTGTCGAGCGTGGACAGACTGTGGACGCGAAAGCGTGAGTCTAAGTCACCGCGTAACAATCACTACAAATAAGAATCTAGTATTTAGAGGTGAAGGGTGGATCACCGGAGAGTCCGTGCATAAACCGCTGCTCGATGTGCTGAACGGCAAACGGCAGAGCGTGCCGCCAGTCTGGCTGATGCGCCAGGCCGGGCGCTATCTGCCGGAGTACATGGCGGTCCGAAAAACTGTCGGCAGCGTGCTCGATTTATGTTTTACGCCAAAGCTTGCCGCGGAGGTGACGCTGCAGCCGATCCGGCGTTTCAGTTTCGACGCGGCGATTTTGTTTTCAGACATCCTGGTTATTCCGCATGCGCTCGGACGAAGCGTGCGTTTTGAAACCGGCGAGGGCCCGCAACTCGACGCCGCTCGACGATCCCACCGCGATTGCCAAGCTTCGCGCCACCGCCGATGACGCCGTGCTGGCGCCGATCTATGAAACGATCCAGCTGGTCAAGGCGGAGCTGCCGCCTGCTGTGACGTTTCTCGGTTTCTGCGGCGGCCCCTGGACGGTTGCGACCTACATGGTCGCCGGTCACGGCACGCCGGATCAGGCGCCGGCGCGATTGTTTGCCTATCGTCATCCCGAAGCGTTCGCGCGCTTGATCGATATCCTGATCGAGGCGTCAAGCGATTATCTTGTTCGCCAGCTCCAAGCCGGTGTCGACGCTGTGCAAATCTTCGATACCTGGGCAGGAATTCTGCCACCGGACGAATTCGAGCGCTGGTGCGTTGCGCCGACACAGCGAATCGTTGCCGATGTGAGGCGCGCGGTGCCGGGGGCGAAGATCATCGGGTTTCCCCGCGGCGCCGGCAGCAAGCTGAAAGCTTACGTCGAGGAAATCGAAATCGATGCCGTGGGTCTCGACTGGATGGTGGATCTGGCTTTTGCACGCGATGCGATCCAGTGTGCGCGGCCGGTGCAGGGCAATCTCGATCCGCTGGCGCTGCGCGCCGGTGGCGCGGCGCTCGACGGTAGCGTCGATGCGATCCTGCAAGCGCTCGCCGTCGGGCCGTTCATCTTCAACCTTGGCCACGGCATCCTGCCGGATACGCCGATTCCCCACGTCGAGCAGATGCTCAAGCGCGTGCGGGGGTGATCGCGATACAACGCGGTATGTCCGGCCATGGTTCGAGACGCGGTCCTTCGGACCGCTCCTCACCATGATGTCGGGATATTTTGCGCGCCACGCCCGCCGCCCTCATCCTGAGGAGCGCGCGCAGCGCGCATCTCGAAGGATGGCCACGTCGTGAATGGCCACGTGCTAGGATCGACCAATGTACCAATGGCTGCTGGCGTTTCACATCATCGCCGTCATCGCCTCGATGGCGGGGATGCTCTATCTGCCGCGGCTGTTCGTCTATCACTGCGAGGCCGATCCGGGCTCCCGGCAGTCGGAAACCTTCAAGGTGATGGAGCGCCGGCTGCTGCGGGTCATCATCAACCCGGCGATGGCGGTGACCTGGGTGCTCGGCCTGTGGCTCGCCTACCGCGGCGGCTGGTTTGCCGCGCCCTGGCTGCACGTCAAGCTGGTGCTGGTGCTGGGGATGATGGGGGTGCACGGCATCCTGTCGAAATACGTGCGTGAATTCGCCGCCGACAAGCGCCGCAAGGGGCCTAAATTCTTTCGTATTCTCAACGAGGTACCGACCGTCCTGCTGATCCTCATCGTGATCCTGGCGGTGGTCAAACCGTTCTGATCGCTTAACCAGCGCGGCGAAATTGCGAAATCCACCGGGACTCGCCACCTTGCCCTTGCAAATTCCCCTGTTTTTACGTATGTTTACCGCATCCCACCGAACGTAGGCGGATGCAGTCGAGTTCCGGTCCCGCGTATCTGGACCACCGGCGCATCAGGTCAGGCCTCTTAAATCCCAGCCGAACCTAAGACCTGCGCCTCTCTCTTCCCTACCTTTCCGCCCGCGCCGTTTGTTTTTCCGACGCCGGCGGTCATCCCCTTAAGGACCACCCGCATGCGGGAAATGAAACTACAAGACCTGAAATCCAAGTCCCCACCCGAACTGCTCGCATTTGCCGAAGAGCAGGAAATCGAGAACGCCAGCACCATGCGCAAGCAGGAGCTGATGTTCGCGATCCTCAAGCAGCTCGCGGCGAAGGAGGTCGACATCATCGGCGAAGGCGTCGTCGAAGTGCTGTCCGACGGCTTCGGTTTCCTGCGCTCGCCGGAAGCGAACTACCTGCCCGGCCCCGACGACATCTACGTCTCGCCCTCACAGATCCGCCGCTTCGGCCTGCGCACCGGCGACACCCTCGACGGCCATATCCGCAGCCCGAAAGAGGGCGAGCGCTATTTCGCGCTGCTCAAGGTCAACACCATCAATTTCGAGGACCCCGAAAAGGCCCGCCACAAGATCAATTTCGACAACCTGACGCCGCTCTATCCCGACGAGCGGCTGAAGATGGAGCATGAGGATCCGACCAAGAAGGATCTCTCGCCGCGCGTCATCGACATCGTCGCGCCGATCGGCAAGGGCCAGCGCGCGCTGATCGTTTCGCCGCCGCGCACCGGCAAGACCGTGCTGCTGCAGAACATCGCGCACGCCATCACCGCCAACCATCCGGAATGCTATCTGATCGTGCTGCTGATCGACGAGCGGCCGGAAGAAGTCACCGACATGCAGCGCTCGGTGAAGGGCGAGGTCGTGTCCTCGACCTTCGACGAGCCGGCCTCGCGGCACGTCGCCGTGGCCGAAATGGTCATCGAGAAGGCCAAGCGCCTGGTCGAGCACGGCCGCGACGTGGTGATCCTGCTCGACTCGATCACCCGGCTCGGCCGCGCCTACAACACCGTGGTGCCGTCATCCGGCAAGGTGCTGACCGGCGGCGTCGACGCCAACGCATTGCAGCGGCCAAAGCGCTTCTTCGGCGCCGCGCGCAACATCGAAGAGGGCGGCTCGCTCACCATCATCGCCACCGCCCTGATCGACACCGGCAGCCGGATGGACGAAGTCATCTTCGAGGAGTTCAAGGGCACCGGCAATTCGGAGCTTATTTTGGACAGAAAAGTCGCCGACAAGCGCACTTTCCCGGCGATGGACATCACCCGCTCCGGAACCCGCAAGGAAGAGCTGCTCACCGACCCGGCCGTGCTCAAGAAAATGTACGTGCTGCGGCGCATTCTTAACCCGATGGGAACCATGGATGCGATTGACTTCCTCCTGGACAAGCTGCGCAACACCAAGAGCAACTCCGAATTCTTCGAGTCGATGAACACCTGATGCACGTGCTCCGAACGGCACTGTTCGCGTTGGTTTTGGGGGCCGCCGCGACCGGGCCGGCGTTCGGTGTTGCATCCGTTAACGTGTTCGGGCTGAAAGCGCCGGAAGAGATCGAAGGCTTCACGCTCAACGATTCCACCAACTTCGAGAAGATCAAGCCGGGCGATGGTTACGGATTGGACTATGCCCAGTCCGGCTAGAAGCTCGACGTCTTCGTCTACGACCTCAAGCGGGCCGCCATTCCCGACGACGCCAAGTCGGCGATCGTGCGTGCCGAATTCGAGCGGGTGCGGGCGGATGCGTTTCTGGCGCAGCCGCGCGGGATCTACGTGCAGGTCTATCTGCGGCGTAACTTCACCATCGAGGATTCCGCCAAGCGGACGCGCTTCCAATGCGCGGCGTTTCATCTGACCCGCGACGGCGCAAAGCCACAGGACGGCTATCTCTGCGTCACCTCCTGGAACAACAAGTTCGTGAAGCTTCGCCTGACGACCTTGAGCGACACCAACACCGAGGCGCCGGCGCGCAAATTCGTCAGCGCCTGGGTCCCGGTGTTGTGGGGGGCGGGCGGCACTTCCCGTGCCGAGCAGGTCAAGCCCGAGCCGCAGCCGCGAGCCGAATCGCGGGCGCAACAGCGGGCACAGGCCCCGCGCCGTCCGGCGGTGCGCCGCGCGCCGGCATGTCCGCAGGGCTATATCTGCGAGTATCGCTGAAGCTTTAAGCCGCCGGCCGCATTACGCGGACCACCTCGGCGATCTTCGCCGGGTCGGTTACCGGCAGCGAGCAGGTTTCCCCCACGCAGACGAACGCGGCGCTGCCTGCTCCCGCAGCAATTTTGGCCTGTGCCGGGTGGCTCGCCGGCAATGCGGCGGCGTCCAGCGCGCGCAGAATCACCCGATTGAGGTAGGGCAGTTTCGAGGCGGCCTGCGCGAAGCGCGCATGGTCGGGGCCGGTGAGGACGATCTCGGCTGCATGCAGGCGAAGATCGAGCGCGTTGAGCAGTTCGGCATGCTGCAGCAGGCTGTCGGCGGCGCCGGCCAGCACCCCGTCGAACAGCCGGTCGGCCTGCTCGCGCCAGGCGGCATCGCCGGTCAGCGCCGCGAGCCGCACCAGATTTTGCGCAACAATCGAATTTGGGTTCGGGATGGCATCGTCGCTGGTCGAGCCCGGCCGCACCACCAGGCCTTCGGCGTCGGCCGCGGTCAGGAAGTAGCCGCCGTTGCCCGGATTGGCGTAGTTGGCATCGAACGCCCGTTGCCAGGCGATCGCCCGCTCAAGATAGTCGCCCTGCCCGGTCGCCTCGTACAGAGCGAGCGCGGCGCGGATCATGTTGGCGAAGTCGGAGGCGAGGCCGGGGTATAGCAGCCGGCCTTCCCGCCAGGAATGCCCTAACCGGTCGCCCTTGGTCATGCTGCGCGCAATGAAATCGAAGGCTCGCGCCGCCATTTCAATCCAGGTCGGTTCCTGCACCATGGTTCCGGCGTTGGCCAGGGCCGCGATCATCAGGCCGTTCCAGTCGGCCAGGACCTTGTCATCGAGACCGGGCCGCACCCGATTACTGCGCAGCATAAAAAGCTTGTCCCGCAGCATGGCCAGCCGCGCCTCGTCCTCCATGCTGCGCGGTAAGCCTTTCAGTCTATTGAGAATATTATGACCCTCGAAATTGCCCTCGTCGGTCACGTCGTAATGCTGCACAAAAAACGCAGCATTTTCCTCTCCCAGCGCCGTGACGATCTCGGCCTTTGACCAGACGTAGAACTTGCCCTCCTCATCCTCCGAATCGGCGTCGAGCGAGGCCGAGAACGCCCCTTCCGGGGTGGTCATCTCATGGTTCAGCCAGCCGACCGTCTCGACCATCCGCTGGCGGTACAGCGGGTTACTGGTGCGGCCGTAGGCCAAGGCCAAGAGCCCAATTAGCTGGGCGTTGTCGTAGAGCATCTTCTCGAAATGCGGGGTGAGCCAGCGTTCATCGACCGAGTAGCGGGAAAAGCCACCGCCGAGATGATCATAGATGCCGCCCTCGCAGATTCGCTCCAGCGTGTGCTCGATCAATTCGAAATACCGCTGGTCGCCCGTCCGCAACCCCGCCCGCCAGACCAATTCATACATGGCGGCGTTGGGAAATTTCGGCGCGCCGCGCAGCCCCCCATGGGTCGGATCGAATGCCCCGCCGATCTGCCGCGCCAATTGGTCGAGCTCGCGGGCGCCGACGACAACCTTGCCGGCCGGCCGCGCCTGATGGGCGAGCCGCTCCATCAGCGCATCGCGATTCTGGCCGATCTTTGCCGGCTCCTCGCGAAACAGCCGCGAAACCTCGCGCAGCACGTCGACAAACGCGGGCCGGCCATAGCGCGAGGTTTTCGGAAAATACGTGCCGCCCCAGACCGGTTCGCCCTTGGGCGTCAGAAACATGGTCAGCGGCCAGCCGCCCTGCTCGCCCAGATGATGCAGAGCCGACATATAGATCTGGTCGATGTCAGGGCGCTCCTCGCGATCGACTTTGATGTTCACGAACAGCTCGTTCATTACAGCCGCGGTCGCATCGTCCTCGAAGCTCTCGTGCGCCATGACGTGGCACCAGTGACACGCCGCATAGCCGACCGAGAGCAGGATCGGCTTGCCGGATGCTTGCGCCTCGGCCAGCGCCGCCGGGCCCCAGGCCCACCACGCCACCGGATTGTGCTTGTGCTGCAGTAGATACGGGCTCGTTTCGCGCGCCAGCCTGTTTTCCGGGCCGGACGGGCGGGTGGTGGATGATGCGTGTGCGGTCATGACGGCATTTTATGACAATTGCCGGGGGTGGCTACCGGGGTAGCGGAGGGCTTGCATTTACGCTATGTATGGGGCGCCTCGACGAGATGTCAGCCTGACACTCGTGTGTTTTGGCGAACATCTGAAGACTTGTTCTTCTTGAAGACTTGGAGACTGATAGTGGCTACAGGCACTGTGAAGTGGTTCAACCCGACCAAGGGTTACGGCTTTATCCAGCCGCAAGGCGGTGGCAAGGATGTGTTCGTTCACATCTCCGCCGTCGAGCGCGCCGGGTTGAGCACGCTCAACGAAGGCCAGCACGTTGAGTATGAAATCGTCGCAAATCGCGGCAAGGAATCGGCGGAAAATCTCAAGGTGAGATAAATTTCTCGCGGCTGGTGGCAGACGGTTTCGCCTGCCGCCGGTTTTTTGATTCGACGCTAAGAAAGCCCGGCCGTTACGCCGGGCTTTTTTTGTTTGCGCGTGATCGAGCGGAACTCTACTCCGCGAGTGGCGTCGGGTTGTCGGCCGGCGGCGCGACCTGGAAGGTGGCCGCCGTCATGCAGGTCATCGAGAAGCTGCCGGTCGTCGCGACCAGCGCCACCAGATCCGGCAGGCCCAGGGCGGCTTCCGCGGCGGCATAGGTTTTGTCGCTGAGACCTTTGTTGGCGAGGATCTCGCCTGGCACAACGAAGCAGGTGCGCTCGCGCGCATCGGGCAGGTTCGGAACCTGGCGCGCGTTGATCGCGTCGATGACCGGCTGCTCGATGCCGGCGGCGAGCGAAGCGCGCACCTGCGCAAACCACGGATAGCGCGCGTTCCAGTGCCGCGCGATGACGAGGTTGGCGATCTGCTGCTCGCGGCGCGACAGCGGCCCGGACCCGAGGCAACCACGCAGGTTCTGCGCCGCCTCGTAGAGTTTTGGCACACGGATATAGGCGAGATACGGCCCGCCCACCGGGCCGCCGGCTTGCTTGGCCGCGTCATGGACGCGCGCCTGTTCGGCGTTCATGTCGGCCCGCTCGATGATTGCGATGCGTGTCATTGGTTTTCTGTCCCCCGAATTTGTTTAGCAGCCGCGAGGCTAGCATGACTGGCGCCGTGAGGCGGCGCGAAGGTTATGGAAAATGAGCCTATGGCGCTCCGGGTAGCTAATGATGGCTTCGTCGTCGACAACCACAACCGCTTTCGGTCCGTTGGGCGCATCCTCTAAGAAGGTTGAACTTTCGATGCATCCCGAGCGCTTGTCGAGCATAACGAGTTCGCAGTTATTTCGGTTAACCGAAAGAAGTTTGTCCCGATAAAGCGCCTGCGAGAGCGGATCAACCCAAGCGAAGTGCCTATTGGTGCCGGTTGGCGCGAAAGAAAGTTCGCCAAAATCTCGCGTCCGTGTTCATCGACGCGACAGATACCTCTCTTTGACTGGAACATCCCAACGAAGAGGCATCCATCTTCGTCGCACGTTAAACAAATTGGCGTCGAGTTCATCGCTTCGACCGTTCTCGACTTCCGCAAGATAAAGATTGTTGATCGACCGTAGTTCGGTCAGATCATAGGTCGCAAGAAAGCAATTGCCGCCAACGTAGGATGTACCGTTGAGATTTTCCGCCTCGCTAGATACCGAGGTAGAGCAGCGGCTTTGTCGGATGCGGAAGAATACACAAGCGGCCCCGTCCGCCTGTTGGGTAATCAACGACTTGGTACTCGTACGTGGCGCTGGTAATAACAAATAGGCGGTTCGCCCGATTGCTCGCGAAGTATAAATGTATCTGCCATCTCGTGAGGCAGCGATCGCGCCTTCGCCGCCACCAGGAACCATAATTCGTCTGACAATGGACTGGGTGTCGATGGCGATGGCGAGCACAAATTCAGAAAAGACCTGCCCAACGAAAAGTTTGCCATCTGCACATACCATGCTCCCAGGTGAATATGCTTGATGGCCCGGCCAGTGGGTGATGAGACTTCGTATTTATCTAGTTGGATAATACTCTCGACTGATTTCGTAGCGGGATCGACCACGGCGATATTTCCCGTGTGCCAATTGGCCACAAACACACGACCTTCATACACTAGGAGATGCTGCGGTTGGTCGCCGTTTGGAAATGTATGGATTGGTGAAGAGCCGGTTTGGTTGGGATCCTGGCGAAGGAGCTCTGTAGCTTCGAGATCAACCCATGCGACAAGGCTCTTGACCGCGGCTTGCGCGCGGCGCTTCGGTGCGCGCGATGCCCGCCCCTGCCCGCGACACGATCTTCGCTCTGTCCTCCGGCCGCCCGCCGGCCGCGATCGCGGTCGTTCGAATCTCTGGCCCGCACGCCGGCGATGCGCTCAAAGCGCTGGCCGGCCGCGTGCCGGAGCCGCGCAAGGCGGCGCTGGCCCGGGTGCGCGATCCCGCAAGCAGCGAAGTGATCGACGAAGCGCTGGCGCTGTGGTTTCCCGGCCCGAACAGCGAGACCGGCGAGGACATCGCCGAGCTGCAATTGCACGGCGGCCGCGCGGTCATCGCCGCGGTGCTCGGCGCGCTCGGGCGCATCGAGGGATTGCGGCCGGCGGAGGCGGGCGAGTTCACGCGCCGCGCCTTCGAGAACGGCAAGCTCGATCTCACCGCGGTCGAAGGCCTTGCCGATCTGATCGGCGCCGAAACCGAAGCGCAGCGCCGGCAGGCCTATCGCCAGCTCAGGGGTTTGCTCGGCGACCGCGCCGAGACCTGGCGGGCGCGGCTGATCGGTGCGCTGGCGCTGGTCGAGGCGCGGATCGATTTTTCTGACGAGGCCGATGTGCCCGAGGATCTCATCGGGCCGGTGCTGAAGATCGCGCGCGAGCTTCGCGACGAGATCGCCGAAGCTTTGGTTGGCGCCGGCCGGGGCGAGCGGCTGCGCGACGGCCTGGTGGTGGCGATCGCCGGTCCGCCGAACGCCGGCAAGTCGACCCTGCTCAATCGGATCGCGCGGCGCGAGGCGGCCATCGTGTCGCCGATCCCCGGCACGACGCGGGACGTGATCGAGGTCCATCTCGACCTGGACGGCTATCCGGTGACGCTGCTGGACACCGCCGGCATTCGCGACAGCGACGATTCGGTGGAGCAGGAGGGTGTTCGCCGCGCTCGCGAGCGAGCATCCGAAGCGGATCTTGTTCTGTGGGTGATAGACGCTGAACAACCCACTCCTCGCAGTCTAGCAACGCAGTTATCAGGCTCGGTCATCTTTTGGACGGTGCGGAATAAGATCGATCTTCTGCCCTCGTCTAAAAGAAATGAATATAGAAATAATGATGAATCCATATCATCGGATATTGTCTTTAGTCTTTCTGCGACTACGGGAGTTGGCCTTGCGGCTTTGGTGGCCCGAGTGGCGCTTTTTGCGAGGTCGTATTTCGGGTCTGAGCCGGCAATTTTGACTCGAAAAAGGCACCAAAACGCGCTGGAAGTGACAAAAAGTGCCCTCGACCGGATTTTGGCGGAAGGCGCCGAGAAAGGCGAAGAAATTGTCGCTGAGGACCTGCGACTAGCCGCGCAGGCGCTCGGCCGCCTGACCGGCCGGGTCGACGTGGAGGACATCCTGGACGTAATCTTCCGGGACTTTTGCATAGGAAAGTAATTTAAGTTCACTTCTTTGTTTCACGTGAAACGGGCCATGTCGTTTTCACGTGAAACACCTATTTTGACCGAAACCAGCGGGTCCGCTAAAAGCGCGTCGTTCGAGGTTTTTGGACATGGATGCCCGGTTCGACGTCA
Organism: uncultured Alphaproteobacteria bacterium; assembly: GCA_963842645.1. Classification (GTDB taxonomy): domain Bacteria; phylum Pseudomonadota; class Alphaproteobacteria; order Rhizobiales; family Xanthobacteraceae; genus Z2-YC6860. Next base: position 260,157 of record CAWJGY010000007.1, read on the forward strand.
TTGTCATCGGCGGCGGCCACGCCGGCTGTGAGGCCGCGGCGGCTTCCGCACGGATGGGCGCCAAGACCGCACTTCTGACCCACCGATTTGCGACCGTGGGCGCGATGTCGTGCAATCCGGCCATCGGCGGGCTCGGCAAGGGTCATCTGGTCCGCGAAATCGATGCCCTGGATGGGTTGATGGGCCGGGTGGCCGATCGGGGCGGCATCCAGTTCAGGGTGCTGAACCGCCGCAAAGGTCCCGCCGTGCGCGGTCCGCGCGCCCAGGCCGACCGAAAGCTTTATGCCGCGGCGATGCAGGCCGCGATCTGCGAAACCGCCGGTCTGACGGTGCTGGAAGGCGAGGCCGACGATCTTCTGATCGAAAACGGCGTCGTGGCCGGGGTCCGCCTGGCCGACGGCCGCGAATTTCGAACGGGAGCGGTGGCTTTGACCACCGGCACGTTCCTGCGCGGCCTCATTCACATCGGCGAGCAGTCGACGCCGGCCGGCCGGGTTGGCGAGGCGCCTGCAGTGGGCCTTTCCCGGACCCTGGAGCGCGTCGGGTTCGCGCTCGGGCGGCTGAAAACCGGCACGCCGCCCCGGTTGGACGGCCGAACCATCGATTGGGCGGCCTTACAGATGCAGCCCGGCGACGACCCGCCGGAGCCGTTTTCGGCGCTGACCGAGCGTATCAAAAATCCGCAGATTCATTGCGGGATCACCCGGACCAACGAGGCCACCCACGCGGTGGTCCGGGCGAATGTGCACCGTTCGCCGATGTATTCCGGGCAGATCCAAAGCCGCGGTCCGCGTTATTGCCCGTCAATCGAGGACAAGATCGTCCGTTTCGGCGAGCGCGATGGCCATCAGATCTTCCTCGAGCCGGAGGGGCTCGACGATCCAACGGTCTATCCGAACGGGATTTCGACCTCGCTGCCGGAGGATGTGCAGATCGCACTCCTGGCGACTATTCCGGGGCTCGAAAAGGCCCGCATGGTGCGGCCCGGCTACGCCATCGAGTACGACCACGTCGATCCGCGCGAGTTGTGCCATAGCCTTGAGACCAAGCGGCTTGCCGGGCTGTTTCTAGCCGGCCAGATCAACGGCACCACCGGCTACGAGGAGGCCGCCGCCCAGGGCCTGGTGGCGGGATTGAACGCCGCGGCGCGGGCGGGCGGTGGTCCGGCGGTCATCTTCGACCGCGCCGAAGGCTATCTCGGCGTGATGATCGACGATCTCGTCACCCGCGGTATCACCGAGCCGTATCGGATGTTCACGTCCCGGGCGGAATACCGGCTGACGCTCCGCGCCGACAACGCCGACCAGCGCCTGACCGGGAAGGGCATCGGGATCGGCTGCGTGGGGGCCGTGCGACGCACTCAATTCCAGGCCAAAATCAATGCATTGGAGGCGGCGAGGGCGCTGGCAAATTCGCTCTCGATCACTCCGAACGAGGCCGAAAAGCACGGCATTTCGCTCAATCGCGACGGCCAGCGGCGCACCGCATTCGAATTGCTGTCCTATCCAAATCTGGGACTGCCCGAAGTGACGCGCATCTGGCCGCAGTTTGCGGGGTTTGCCTCCAAGATCGCTGAGCAGCTCGAGATCGATGCCAAATACGCGGTCTATCTGGGCCGCCAGACCGCCGACATCGAATCTTACCGCCGCGACGAAAGCTTCGAGCTGCCGGCTGAGCTCGACTATGCAGCCCTACCTGGGCTGTCCCACGAGGTTCGCCAGAAGCTCCAGACGCTGCGCCCGCGGCACCATCGGCCAGGCCGGCCGCATCGACGGCGTCACGCCCGCAGCGCTGACGCTCCTGGTCGCTCACGTTCGGCGCGCGAGCCGGGGCCGTCCCGCCGCCTGATCCATGGCGCAAAGTCCGAAACCGGATCTGGTGGCGGCGGATCTAGCGGAAAACCGCAACCGCGCGCTGGAAATGGTGCCTGTTTCACGTGAAACAGCAGCGAAACTCGACTTGCTCGTCGACAAGCTCCTGCGTGTTACGCCGCATATCAACCTGATTGCGCGCTCGACGATCCCAAGCATCTGGGTTCGCCACATCGCCGACTCGCTTCAGCTCGTCCCGCTCGCACCCGACGCCAAATGCTGGATCGACCTCGGCTCCGGCGCCGGCTTTCCCGGGCTCGCCATCGCCTGTGCTCTCGCCGAGCGGGCAGGGACCGCCGTCCACCTCGTGGAAAGCATCGGCAAAAAAGCCGCGTTCCTCCGCGAAGCCGTCAATGACCTTCAAGTCCCAGCCGTGGTCCACGCTGTGCGGATCGAGGATTTCGTGAAGAACTTCCGAGTCCAGCCGGACGTTGTCTGCGCGCGGGCGCTGGCTCCGCTAGACGATCTGCTTGAGCTCGCGCATCCGCTTCTGAAAACGGGTGCACAAGGCTTGTTTCACAAGGGACAAGATGTAGAGGGTGAATTGACCAAAGCCGCTAAATATTGGACCATTGATGCCGAGCTGGTCCCGAGCAAGACCAGCCCCGAAGGACGCATCGTTGTCGTCCGCGGGCTCAAGCGGCGCTCGCCAAAATCGTGATTACCTATGTCCGATCAAGACGTTAAGACGAATTCCATCGCCTCCGAATCTGCGCCAGCGGCGTCAGCGCCGACGCGCCCGGCGGCGGAAACTGATTCTCAGGTCGTCGTCCTGGCCGAACGCACCGAACCGGCCAAGGCCCCGCGCGTCCTTGCCATCGCCAACCAAAAGGGCGGCGTCGGCAAGACCACGACCGCGATCAATCTCGGCACTGCGCTCGCCGCGATTGGTGAGCGCGTGCTCATCATCGACCTCGATCCGCAGGGCAACGCCTCGACCGGACTCGGCATCGACCGACGCAATCGCCGCGTCTCGACCTACGACGTGCTGATCGGCGAGCAACCGCTGCGCCAGGCGGTCGTCGCCACCGCCGTGCCGCGGCTTTCGATCGCGCCGTCGACCATGGATCTCTCCGGTCTCGAGCTCGAGCTCGGCCAGGCGCGCGACCGCGCGTTCCGCCTGCGCACCGCGATCGCGCCGCTGAACGCCGGCAAGTTCGCCGGCGCCGGCGATTTCAGTTACGTGCTGGTCGACTGTCCGCCGTCGCTCAACCTGCTCACCGTCAACGCGATGGCCGCGGCGAACGCGATCCTCGTCCCACTGCAATGCGAGTTCTTCGCGCTCGAAGGTTTGTCGCAACTGTTGCAGACCGTCGAGCAGGTCAAGACGACGCTCAATCCCGAGCTGTCGATCCACGGCATCGTGCTGACGATGTTCGACGCGCGCAACAATCTCTCCAACCAGGTGGTTGCCGACGTCCGCGAGTTCATGGGGCGCAAGGTCTACGACACGATCATTCCGCGCAACGTGCGCGTCTCCGAAGCGCCGTCCTACGGCAAGCCGGTTCTGGTTTACGATCTGAAGTGCGTCGGCAGCGAAGCCTACCTGCGGCTCGCGACCGAAATCATCCAGCGCGAAAAAGAACTGCGCGCCGCGAGTTGATCACTCCACCGTCATGCGCGGGAAGCTTGACCCGCGCATCCATCTTTTCGCGAAAAGGATGGATTGCCGGATCAAGTCCGGCAATGACCAAGAAGCCGACGAGGTGACCAGTGAATAATTCCGAGGAGGCTTCCATGGCCGACGACGCAGCACGCTCGCGACTGGGACGCGGCCTCGCGTCGCTGATCGGCGACGTCGGCGCCGAGTCGCAGTCGAACGACCGCGTCTCGCGCAGCCAGCGCAAGGTGCCGATCGAGCATGTGCGCGCCAACCCGCGCAACCCGCGCAAGCTGTTCTCCGAGGCCGAGCTGACCGAGTTGTCCAACTCGATCCGCGAGCGCGGCATCATCCAACCAATCGTCGTGCGTGCCCGCGGCACCGATAATTTCGAAATCATCGCCGGCGAGCGAAGGTGGCGCGCGGCGCAGCGCGCGAACCTGCACGAGGTGCCGATCGTCGTGCTCGACGTTACCGACGGCGAAGCGCTCGAGCTCGCGATCATCGAGAACGTCCAGCGCAGCGATCTCAATCCGCTAGAAGAGGCGACCGGCTATCAATCGCTCGCCAACGAATTTAATCATTCGCAGGACGACATCGCTAAGATCGTTGGCAAGAGCCGCAGCCATATCGCCAACACGATGCGGCTCATCAATCTGCCCGAGCGCGTAAAGGCCTATATCAATTCGGGCAAGCTCACCGCCGGACACGCGCGCATGCTGGTCGGGCAGCCGAATGCCGAAGAGCTGGCGGATCAGATCGTCAATCAAGGCTTGAACGTGCGCCAGGTCGAGGCGATGGCGCGCAAGAGCGGCCGGGGTCAGGCTCGCGCGGCGAAGCGCACCGGCCGGCTCGGCAAAGACGCGGACACCGAGGCGCTGGAAAACCGGCTGACCAATGCTCTCGGCCTGCTGGTGACGATCGACCATCGCGCCAACGGCGGCGGGATGTTGCAGGTGCGCTATCGCACGCTGGAGCAGCTCGACGATGTGATCCAGCGGCTGGAAAAAGGGCCGAAGATTGCGGCCGACGATCAGTCCGAGGCCGGACCCAAGAGCGGGCCGCGCATCCGGCGGACGTAAGCGCTCCGACAAGAGCCGCCTGCCGCTGTTCGTTCCAAGTGCGGAATTTGGGCAGGCCGGTGCCTTGATGTCCTATTCGGTGGACACCGGTGCTGTCTATCGACAGACGGCGACCTTCGTCGACAAGATCATCAGAGGCCGCAAGCCCACGGACCTGCCGGTCGAGCTTCCCACCAAGTTCGTCCTGATCATCAACCTCAAGACTGCAGACGCGCTTGGGGTCACCTTGTCGCCGACGTTACTCAATCGCGCCGACCAAGTGATTGAATAACAGGGCCCTGTCCGCTTTAGCGGGCATCGCGGCCCAACTATCGGGTGTACGCTTTTGGGGGGTAAAGGCGACATCGCGACTAAGGGCTGTCATGTTCCGCTTGTGACCCAAAGCGGACATCAGCCAGTCGGTGCCGACTATTCTTTATGTCCTGCTGAAATAAGCTATTTTGCCACTTTGAACCTCACCGTGGTCGCCAGCGTGATCCAGTTCGCGCTCTCGCCCAGCAGGTTGCGGCCGTAGATCAGATCGACGTTGAACTCGTCAAGCGGCCGCCAGCGCAGGCCGAGCTGCCAGCGCGGCTGCAGTTCCCCGCGCTTGTCGTCCTCCCGCACGGTGGCCAAAGCGCCAAACACCTCGCCGGTCACGGTCCAGACGTTGTTGGGTGTGCGAAGGTCGATGCCCGCGCCGTAGCTGAAAAGATCGCGACCGGGATTCAGCGTGCGCAGATAGCCAGCGTTGAGGTTGATGCGAATATTGTCCGTCACCCGCAAGGTTGCCGGCACTACGAAATTGAGCGCCGCGAGCTCGCGCGCGGTGGCGTCGTAGGCCGCGGTCGCCGCGAGCGCGACGCTCCATTCCCCGACCGCGCCGCCCGGCACGATGTTGGCCTTCACCTTGGGCAAGACCGCGGTGGTCCGTTCGTCATCGGAGCGAAGCCGGCTGAACTGCGCGCCGAACTCGAGCGGCTTGTAGAGGTCGACCACGCAGGTTGGCGCCAGCGCGGCAAAAAAATCCTTGTTGGCGGCAGACGATACCCAGGAATCCATCTTGCAGGAGCCGGGCGACGAGATCACTCCGGTGTCGACCTGATAGGCGGAGCCGGCCGCCAACGCGCGGTCCGAAACGGCCATCGTGGCGGCGGCCAGCAGCGCCACCGCAACCCGCGCCATCAACGACGCGGAATGTCTTTTGCGTGTCAACGGGGCCACCTCTATGTCTCTTACTCTCTTGCACCTACATGCTACGCTCATTCGCGCGGCTAGTCTGGCGCTGACTATTCCTTCAGAGCTTCCTGAACCGCTTCGGCGACGGCGCGTCGCTACACGGCTCAAAACCGCCTTGCGGGCCTCTATCAAAGTCTCTGCTTAAACCGATACGATGCTTGGTGAGCCTTTAGGGCGCGGCCGTTCGTCGCCCGTGCCCGTCAACCGACCATCCAAGCGTCGGGTTTTTCAGGGAGGTCGTCATGACGTTCAAATTTGTTCTCGCTTCAGTCGTCACCACCGCACTGGCACTGCTGCCTGCTGCCGTGCAGGCGCAGCAGGCCAAGGCGGAAATCGTTCCCCGTTTCCAGCCGGAGCCGTTCTGGCCGAAACCTTTGCCCAGCAACTGGGTGCTCGGCCAGGTGTCCGGCATTGCCGTCGACCGCCAGGACAACATCTGGATTGTGCATCGGCCGGCCACGCTGCTCGACGATGAGAAAGGCGCTCAGAAAAATCCGCCCGAGACCAAGTGCTGCTCGGCCGCGCCGCCGGTGTTGAAGTTCGATCCCGAAGGCAATCTGCTCGCGTCTTGGGGCGGCCCTGGCGCAGATTATTCCTGGGTCAAGAACGAGCACGGGATTCATGTCGACCGCGACGGCAACGTCTGGGTCGGCGGCAACAACGATGGCGATCAGATCCTGAAATTCGCGCCGGATGGAAAATTCCTGCAACAGGTCGGCAAGGACGACGGCACCAAGGGCTCGATGTCCACCACGCGGCTCGGCCGGCCGGCGCACATGATGACGGACGATGCCGCGGGCGAAATCTACGTCGCGGACGGCTACGGCAACCGCCGCGTGATCGTGTTCGATGCCAAGACCGGCGACTACAAACGTCACTGGGGCGCCTACGGCATCAAGACGCCGACCGACGACAAGCTGCCGGCCTATGCGCAGGCGGCGGCGCCCTCGCAAAGCTTTCACAATCCGGTGCATTGCGTGCGGCTATCGAACGACGGCCTGGTCTATGTCTGTGACCGCACCAACAACCGAATTCAGGTGTTCCGCAAGGACGGCACCTTCGTGAAGGAATTCCGCGTCACGCCCGAGACGCTGCAGAACGGTTCGGTGTGGGACCTGGTGCTGTCCGAAGATGCGCAGCAGAAATTCATCTTCATGGCCGATGGCGCCAACGGGCAGATCGTCACGCTGGTGCGCGAAACCGGCGACGTGCTCACTCAATGGGGCCGTCACGGGCGCCAGCCCGGGCAGTTCAAGTGGGTGCACAACATCGCCATCGACAGCAAAGGCAATCTCTACACCGCGGAGGTCGGCTTCGGCCGTCGGGCGCAGAAGTTCAGAAGAGTGGAATAAAACGCGGCTTGCTGGCGCCGAGGAAGTGAGCGAGTAAAGGACGTGCTTTACCGCGGTCCGTGAAGTTCACTTCCGCTTGTGGTTCTTGTTATGGCTCTTGTTGTCGCTCTTGGCCTCGAGTTTGGCCTCAACGTCGGCAGCCTCAGGCTTGCCGACGGTTTCATTCGACGCCGGCGCTCCGGCTCCCACAAAAGAAGGGACGTCGCTTGCCGGGAACGTCTCTTTGAGAGCCTCGTCAATGCGACGCTCGCGAAGTGCCACGGCTTTTTGGTCCAGGTCTCTGTTCATCGGGAGTGAACACCTCCCCAAAGCATTGGTTCCCCGGCGCTTTGGTTCACGTACCGCGTCACCCCCGGGCTTGACCCGGGGGTCCATCTTTTTTCAAGAAGCTTGCGCGCAGAAAGCTGGATTGCCGGGTCAAGCCCGGCAATGACAATCGGAGTTTTCCGCGAAAGCCGGCGTCATCACTGCGCGCTGAGGCCGGCTGTTTGCGCGATGGCGCTCCACTTCCGCATTTCATCGGTGATAAAATTTCCGAAATCCTGCGGTGATCCGGGTGCGGGCTGGGCGCCCACTCGTGCGAGACTCTCGCGCACCGATTGCGATTTCAAACCGTCGTTGATCGCGGCGTTGAGCTTGCCGATGATGTCCGGCGGCGTCCCGGCGGGCACCACGACGCCGGTCCAGAACGTCGTGACGTAATCGGCAATGCCGCTCTCCGCCATGGTCGGCACGTCCGGGAGCTGCGGATGGCGCGCGGCGCTGGTGACGGCGAGCGCCTTGATCTTCTTCTCCTGGATCAGCGACAGCAGGATGGAAATGTCCGGAAATGTCATCTGCACCTGCTCGCCCAGCACCGCCGTGACCATCTCGGCGCCGCTCTTGTAGGGAACATGCACGGCCTTGATGCCGGCGCGCGCCAGCAGCAATTCCGCGGCAAGCTGGGTCTGGTTGCCGTGACCGGCGGAGGCATAACTGAGCTTGCCGGGATTGGCCTTGGCATAGGCGACGAGCTCGGCGATCGAATTGGGCGGAAAGCTCGGAGGCAAGACGAGGACCGTGGTGCTGTCGGAAATCTTGGCTACGGCTGCGAAACTCTTGACCAAATCGTAGCCGGGGCTTTTCACCAGCGCCGGCACAACGCCGAGTGTCGCGCTCGTTCCGATCAGCATAGTGTAACCGTCAGGATCGGCGGACGCGACGGACTTGGTGCCGGTCGCGCCGCCGGCGCCCGGCCGATTTTCAATCACGACATTCTGGCCGAGCCCGGACTGCACGACTTGGGAGACGACGCGCGCCGCGAGGTCGGTCGGTCCGCCTGGGCCGAACGGCACGACGAGCTTGATGGTCTTGCTCGGGTAGGATTGGGCGTGGGAATGCACGGGCGCGAGCAGCAACGCGCTCAGCAAGGCGAGGCGGCATGTTTGAAGGTGGAATGTTTGCATGACGACCCCGATAGGTTCGATCAAGGGGAATGCTAGCACACCGAGCAGAAAAGCAGTCTGTGATTCACCGCTCCTTGCGGCGGGCGGACACGGCAAGCGAGAGCAACGCGCGCTGCGCCAGCAAATCGGCAAGCGAAGCCGTGCGCCGCACGTTGAGCGCGGCTTCCGCCAGTTGCTCCATCGCCCGTTCCAGCCGCGGTGCGGTCCACGACCGGAGCGCGGCTTGGACAGTGTCGGCGCGCGAGAAATGCACTGGCGGCATGAAGCTGCGCATCGCGGTGAAGGTGTCCTCGCCGGCATCGAGCGCAACCCGCGCCTTGTGTAGTTGCGTGACGTAGCGCAGCGCCCACGACATGATCGAGCCGGACGACGTGCCGGCCGACAGCGCCTTGGAGAACTGCGCCTCGGTATCGGACGCGCGCCCGGCAAAGGCGGCGTCGACCACCGCGTCGAGCCCCAGCGCCGAGGCGTCGGCGACGACCGCGATCACGTCCTCCAACACGACGCGATCCTTGCCGTGGGCATAGAGTGCGAGCTTGCGGATTTCGCTCCGCGACGCCTGGCGATCGCCGCCGATCAGTGACACGAGCGCGGCGCGCGCGTCGGGCGCGATGGTGAGCTTGGCGTCGCGCATCTCGTCGTCAATGAGCCGGGCGAGATCGCGTTCGTTGTCGGCATAGCAGGGCAGCACGGCTGCGGATCTCGCCTTCTCGCAGATGGCGCGGAGCGGCGCGTTGCGCTTGAGGTCGCCGGCTTCGATGACGATGCGGCAGTCGACCGGTGGGCTTGCCACCACGGCTTCGACCGCGGCGGCGAAATTCCGGCTGCCCGACTTGATCCAGACCGCGCGCCGGCCGCCGAACAGCGGCACCGTGTGCGCCTCCTCGACCAGGCGGGACGGCTCAGAGGCCAGCGCGTCGCCTTCAATGCGGACGAGCGCGAACGGATCGCGCGGATCGTCCACCGAGGCGTTGATGAGCTTTTCGGCGCGCTCGTGCACGAGGCCGGCATCGGGCCCGAACAAGAGCACGATCGGCCGCTCCGGATTGGGACGGGCGACGAATGCATCGACGTCGGCCGCTTTCAGCGCGACCATGAGGGATCGGCTCCGAGCAGGTGTTTCAAGTCCCGGCGGTGAAATAGGATGCCAGGCGCGCTTTGATGTTATCCGAAATGGCCTTGGCGGCGCGATTTTCGGCATCGCGCTGACCGCGCGCGCTGGCGAAACGCTGCTGCTGTCCCGGATTGTCGTAGGACACACGCGCGAAGGTCGATCCGGTCACCACGCCTTTGCCGGTGGCGAGCTCGACCAGCGTATAGCTGACGTTGATGCCGAATTGCTGCATGTCCGGCCGCGCGGTGGTGATGTCGACGATCACCTGCTGGTTCTGCGTTGTCAGGACGACGTTGAGCTGGTGGGTCTTGCCGAGTTGCCCCGATCCGCCGGTCAGGTCATAGATCAGGTCATTCTGCAATTCGACCGCGATCCGGGCGGCCGGCGTGCCCGCACCCGCTCTGATGGGGTCGACGGCGATGGATTTGAGACGCTGACTCAGGCTTGGCCCGCCGACCAGCGATTTCTCGCCATAAAGCGGCTCGAAGCAGCCGGCCAGCAGGCCGGCCAATGCGAATGTGGCCGCGAGACCGGCGAAGCGGGCGATCGTCGATCGACGTTCATGCCACCACATTCACGATCCTCTGCGGTACGACGATGACCTTTTTCGGGCTGCGGCCTTCCAGAGCCTTTTTTACCGCATCCAGGGCCAGGACGGCAGCCTCGATCTCGGGACCTTTGGCGTCCCGCGGCACGGTCACGTCCGCCCGCTTCTTACCGTTAATCTGCACCGGTAAAGTAATGGTGTTTTCCACCAGGAGGTCGGCCTCCACTGCGGGCCAGGCCTCGTCGGCGACCAGGGTGGCATGGCCGAGCGCCGCCCAGCATTCCTCGGCCAGGTGCGGCATCATCGGGTGGAACAGCCGGACCATGATGCCGGTGGCCTCGCCCATCGCCCAGGCGAAATCCAGGGTGGCGGCGGGGTTCGCCACCGCAGCGCCGAGCGCATTGGCGAACTCATAGATGTGCGCGACCGCGACGTTGAAGTGCAGCTTTTCGATCGCGTCCGACACCTTGGCGAGCGCGCCGTGGGCAGCCTTGCGGATAGTCAAAGCCGGCGCTCCGAACTCCGCAGGTCTCCCGGTGGGAGCCTGCCGGGCGATCTCGGCGGCCTCGCCGATTAGCCGCCACAGCCGCTGTACGAAGGCCCAGCGCGCCTGCACGCCGCGTTCGGTCCATTCGACATCGCGCTCGGGCGGCGAATCCGAGATAACGAACCAGCGCGCCACATCGGCGCCGTAGCTCTCGATGATGTCGTCGGGATCGACGGTGTTCTTCTTCGACTTCGACATCTTCTCGATGCCGCCGATCGTGACCGGCTCGCCGCTCGCCGCCAGCGTTGCGCTGCGCGCGCCGCCGTCGGCGCCCTCGATCTTCACCTCGGCCGGCGTGACCCACTCGCCGTTCGCCTTCTGATAGGTCTCGTGCACCACCATGCCTTGCGTGAACAGGCCGGCAAACGGCTCGTCGATGCCGGCGTGTCCGGTCTTCTTCATCGCGCGGGTGAAGAAGCGCGAGTAGAGCAGGTGCAGGATCGCGTGCTCGATGCCGCCGATGTATTGATCGACCGGCAGCCACTCGTCGACCACCTTGCGGTCGGTCGGCGCGTCCTTGTTCCACGGATCGGTGAAGCGCGCGAAATACCACGACGAGTCGACGAACGTGTCCATCGTGTCGGTCTCGCGCCGCGCCGCGCCGCCGCATTGCGGGCAGGCGACGTTCTTCCAGGTCGGATGGCGCTCCAGCGGATTGCCGGGCCGGTCGAACGTGACATCTTCCGGCAGCTGGACTGGCAGGTCCCTGACCGGCACCGGCACGACGCCGCACTTCTCGCAATGGATGATGGGGATCGGGCAGCCCCAGTAGCGCTGTCGCGAGATGCCCCAGTCGCGCAGGCGGAAATTGACTTGGCGCTGCCCCACCGGCGCATTGCCGCGCGTCGCGCTCTCCAATCGCTTGGCCACTTCCTCTTTCGCCTGCTCGATGGCCATGCCGTCGAGGAAGCGCGAGTTGATCATCGTGCCGTCGCCATCATAAGCCACGTCGGTAATGACGAAGCTCTTGGCGTCCTGCCCAGGCGGGCAGACCACAGGCACGTTGCCGAGGTGGTACTTGTTGACGAAGTCGAGATCGCGCTGGTCGTGCGCCGGACAGCCGAAGATCGCTCCGGTGCCGTATTCCATCAGGATGAAGTTCGCCACGTACACCGGCAGCGTCCAGTTCGGATCGAACGGATGCACCGCCTTGATGCCGGTGTCGAAGCCCTGCTTCTCCGCGGTGTCGATCTCGGCTTGCGCGGTGCCGATCTTCTTCGTTTCGGCGATGAACGCCGCGAGCGCCGGACTTTTCTTCGCCGCCGCTTGCGCCAGCGGATGGTCCGGCGAGATCGCCATGAACTTCGCGCCGAACAAGGTGTCCGGCCGCGTCGTGAAAATCTCCAGCTCGCTCTCGCTGTTCGGCGTTGTCTTCGGATCGAGCGCGAAGCGAACGAGCAAACCCTCCGACCGGCCGATCCAGTTGCGCTGCATTAGCCGCACTTTTTCCGGCCAGCGATCGAGCTTGTCCAGCGCGTTGAGCAGGTCTTCCGAATAGTTGCTGATCTTGAAGAACCACTGGGTCAGCTCGCGCTGCTCGACCTCCGCGCCCGAGCGCCAGCCACGGCCGTCGATGACCTGCTCGTTGGCGAGCACCGTCATGTCGACCGGGTCCCAGTTCACCTTGGATTGCTTGCGCTCGACCAGCCCGGCCTTGAGGAAGTCGAGGAACATCCGCTGCTGGTGCTTGTAATAAGACGGATCGCAGGTCGCGATCTCGCGGCTCCAGTCGAGCGACAGCCCCATCGACTGGAGCTGCTTCTTCATCGCGGCGATGTTGGCGTAGGTCCATTCCTTGGGGTGGACCTTGCGCTCCATGGCGGCGTTCTCTGCCGGCATGCCGAAGGCGTCCCAGCCCATCGGGTGCAGCACGTTCATGCCGCGCGCGCGTTTGAAGCGCGCGACCACGTCGCCCATCGTGTAGTTGCGCACGTGCCCCATGTGGATGCGCCCCGACGGGTAGGGGAACATCTCCAGCACGTAGTATTTCGGGCGCGGGTCGTCGTTGGCGACCTTGAAGATGCCGCGCAAGTCCCAGGTTTTCTGCCAGCGGGCCTCGGCCTCGCGGGCGTTGTAGCGGTCGGATTTTGCTGATTCTGCGGTCATTTGCAGGATGTTTTAGAGGCCGCGGGCGGGATGGGGAAGGGCCTTGGCGGATCGGCCGGGTCATTGACAATCCGGCCGGGAGGACAGATGTATTACCTAAGAATCACAGGTAATACTCCATGAGCACCACCGTCACCAGCAAAGGCCAGGTCACCATCCCGAAGCCGGTCCGCGACCGGCTGAACATCAAGCCCGGCAGCCAAGTCGACTTTGAGCTCGCCGAAGACGGCCGAGTAGTTCTGGTGAAAGCCGGACGGAAGACCACACCGAAGAGCCGGTTCGATCGCATCCTCGGCTCGGCGACCGTGGATATGACGACCGATGAGATTATGGCGCTCATGCGCGGCGATCCCGCCGAGGTATGATCCTCGTCGACACCAACGTCCTTCTCGATGTTGTCACTCGCGATCCGGCATGGGCGGAGTGGTCCAAACGCCAGCTTGACGCGGCCGCGTTGCGCGACCAGCTTGCGATCAATCCGGTTGTCTATGCGGAGCTGTCGGCCGGGTTTACAATGATTGAACAGGTCGAGACGGTCCTCGGTCTTGCCGGCATCACCATCGTTCAGATGTCGCGACCGGCGCTATTCATGGCCGGCCGGGTGTTTCAGGAATACCGCAAGCGCGGCGGTAACCGGGCAGGCGTGCTGCCGGACTTCTTCATCGGCGCGCAGGCCGCAGCGCTCAGCGCAAGTCTGATCACGCGCGATGCAAGCCGATATCGGAGCTACTTTCCGACCATCGAGTTGATCACGCCGGCCTAAGTCAGTCGGCAGGCGCTGCTCGCCGATTCTGCGGACGGCTTGCGTCGCCGGCCTTGCCACACATCGCCTGGAGCGCCTATTGGAGCAGCGGCGGATTGAGCTTGGTGGGGCGCGCAGTCCGGTCGCTGAATTAGGAATACCTGCAATGCAATACACGACCCTCGGCGCGACCAACCTTCGCGTCTCGGTCGCCGGTCTCGGCACCGGCGGCTTTTCCCGGCTCGGCCTGAAGTCCGGCAAGACCGAGGACGAGGCTGCGCGGCTGATCAACGAGGCCGTGGACCTCGGCATCAACTTCATCGACACCGCGCAGAGCTACGGCACCGAGGGCGTGGTCGGCCGCGCGCTCAAGGCCATCCCGCGCGATCAGGTCGTCATCGCCACCAAGGCGCAATTCCGCGGCAAGCCCTTCGCGCCGCCCGAGAAGGTGGTCGCGGCGCTCGACAACTCGCTCCGCCTGATGGGCATCGACTACGTCGACGTGTTCAATCTGCATGGCGTCGAGCTCGACGAGTACGACTATGCGCTGAACGTGATCGCGCCGGCGCTCATCGAGCAAAAGCGCAAGGGCAAGATCAAGCACATCGGCATCACCGAGAACCCGATCGTCGATTTCACCAACGCGATGCTCAAGCGCGCGGTGAAGGACCCGGTCTGGGAGGTGTTCATGGTGGGCTTCCACATGATGCACCAGGGCGCGCGGGCGAACGTGTTTCCGGTCACGCGCGAGAAGGGCATCGGCACGCTCTTGATGTTCGCGGTGCGGAGCATCTTCGCCGATCCGCCGCGCGTGGCGCGGGAGATGAAAGAGCTTGCCGACAAGGGGCTGGTCGAGAAATGGCTCGGCGAGAGCGACGATCCGCTGGGCTTCCTCGTTCACCAGGGCGGCGCGGCGAGCATGATCGAGGCGGCTTATCGCTTTGCCCGGTACGAGCCGGGCGTTGACGTGGTGCTGTTCGGCACCGGCGACGCCGCGCATCTGCGGTCGAACGTCGCATCGCTGCTCAAGCCGCCGCTGCCGGAGGCCGATCGTGCGAAACTAGCCAAGCTGTTTGGGCATCTGACCGGAATCGGGCTCGATTCGCATCAAGGTCCGGGCTCGACGCGCTGAGCGTCGCCGGCGCCTTTAACATTAACAACCAAATCGCCTTGGCTCCCTCAGCGCCGCCTGATTTGTTAATGGCGCGGAGGCCAAGGGGGACTAATGCCAATCAATGCTTGCGCGATTCTTCGCGTGGTTCTTGGCGCACTCTGCCTTTTGCCGTTCTGCTCATCGCCACCACATTCGCCACGCCGGCCCGGGCCGACGATTGGGAAACCTGCGCCAAGAGACGCAATGGAAGAACGCCGCCTGACGGCACCGCAAAGCTGATCGGTTTTGGCGGCGATGCGGAGCGGTGTTATGCATTGGCGCATGAACGCGCCAACCACCACCACCACCGGGCTCGCCGAGGTGCGGCAGGAGATCGCGCGCGCCTGCCGCGAGGCCGGACGCGACCCGTCAGGCGTGACACTGGTAGCGGTCTCGAAGACCTTCGGCGCGGAGGCGATCGCGCCGGTCATCGCCGCCGGCCAGACCGTGTTCGGCGAGAACCGCGTGCAGGAGGCGAAGACCAAATGGCCGCCGCTGCTGGCGCAGACGCCGGGCCTTGAGCTGCACATGATCGGACCGTTGCAGTCGAACAAGGCCAAGGAGGCGGTGGCGCTGTTTCACGCCATCCACTCCGTCGACCGGCCGAGCCTGAGCGAGGCGCTGGCCAAGGAAATCTCCAGGCAGGGCCGTCACCCGCTGCTGTTCGTCGAGATCAACACCGGCGCCGAGGCGCAGAAGGCAGGCTTGCTGCCGCAGGACGCCGACGCATTCCTGGCCCGTTGCCGCGACGATTATGGGCTCATGATCGGCGGACTGATGTGCATACCGCCGGCGGACGAGGCGCCGGCGCCGCATTTTGCGCTGACCGCCAAGATCGCCGCGCGCAACGGCTTGAAGCTGTTGTCGATGGGGATGAGCGCGGACTACGCCACCGCCATCACGATGGGCGCGACCCACGTGCGGATCGGCAGCGCGATTTTCGGATCGCGGACCTAGCGGTAGCGGCTGGGCAGCGGCGCTGGATTGCCCGGGCCGAGCGGCTCCGATGACAACGGCCGGCGCAGGATGCTGGGCCGTTGCGGCACCTCGGGAGCGGGAGCAGGCGCCAGCGGCGGCGACGAATAGCGTGGCACTTCCTCGCGCGCGGGCGCGGCCTGGTATCGCGGCATCTCATCGCGGACCGACGCGATGTCGTCGCGCCAGGAGCCGAGTTCGCCGCCGTCCTCGTCGACCTGACCTTTGCTCATGGTCGCGGCACGCCAGCGCTCGATCACGGAATCGATCATGTTGCGGTCTGGCGATGCGCCGGCCGCGATGCGGGTGTTGCCGCCGGCCTCGCTGGTCGGCCGCTGCGTCGCAGGCACCTCGCGGAATTTCATCCGTGTCGGCAATGGCACGCCGGCGCCGAACGCGAACACCTCGCCGGTGCCGAGCGACGGAACGAAGGTCAGCATGCTCGCGCCGGCGTCAGAGATCGCCGAGCGGATCAGCGCCTGATCGCGGTCGTTCGACAGCCGCATGACGAACATGGTGCTGCATTGGGAGATGATGTTGGGATCGATCCCGGCCGGAAAGCGTCATATCGGTCCTGTTGGCAAAATCGCAGGACGCAGCCGCCCCGCTGGTCGCCAAGCTACGACATGAACTTGCAGTTTTCCGTTAAAGCGGAAGTTCGGTTTGGCGATAAACCAAACATTCACCATGAAATCCGCAGAGCCGGCCATGCGGCGCGTTTTTCGCAAAGATCATGCTGAACAAGAAAATAACGTCAGCCGACCACGATCCGGGTGCGCGGTCCGGCACGGGCGATCAGGCGGCGGAGCGCATCGGCTTTCAGCGCCACGCAGCCCGCGGTTGGGGCGAAGCCCGGCCGGGCCACATGCACGAACACGGCGCTGCCGCGGCCGGCGATCCGCGGCCGAGTGTTGTGATCGAGTTCAACGATGAGATCGTAGAGATGATCGGCGCGCTTGAGCCGGTCGCCGGGATGGTCGGGCATAAGACGGACCGGCTGGTTGTAGTGGCGGTCGCGGGGGTCTTCACACCAGCCGTCGTTGCCCCGGATGCGCCGCACCGGCAGAAGCGTGCGCGGCCGTGCCGCCCGATCGGCGCGCCACCACACCCGCCGCGGCCGGAACGTGCCGCGCGGCGTGCCGCCGTCGCCCTCGCGCTTATTGGCCTGGATGCCGCCGCGGCCGAGCGCGACCGGCAGCGCAAGCGGGCCGGCCATGAGCCAGCCGCGGGTGCGCTGGCCCGGCTTTGCACGCACCAGGATGGTGTCGAGTGTAACTTTGCGCATGGGTTGTAAGATGGCTTGCTCTTTTATGCCTGAATGCTATCCCCGATTGCTGTATTTTGCGCAAAGCCGCCGGGCTATGGCCATATATTGCCTAGGGGGACCCGGAACACGATGCCCAATACCCGCAAGATCCTGATCGTCGACGATGATACGGAACTGCGGACCGCCCTGGTCGAGCAGCTTGCGCTCCATGACGAATTCGAGGCGGTCGCGGTCGATTCCGGCACCAAAGGCGTCGCGGAAGCCAAGGCCGGCCAGATCGACCTGGTGATCATGGACGTCGGCCTACCGGACGTCGATGGGCGCGAAGCCGTGCGCATTCTGCGCAAGAACGGCTTCAAGGCGCCAATCATCATGCTGACCGGCCATGACACCGATTCGGACACCATCCTTGGCCTGGAATCCGGCGCCAATGACTACGTGACGAAGCCGTTCCGCTTTGCCGTGCTGCTGGCGCGCATCCGCGCCCAGCTTCGCCAGCACGAGGCCAGCGAGGACGCGGTTTTCACCATCGGGCCCTACACCTTCCGGCCGAGCTCAAAGCTGCTGATGAGCCCCAAGGGCAGCAAGATCCGCCTGACCGAGAAAGAAACCGCGATCCTGCGCTATCTTTACCGCGCCGGGCAGCGGCCGGTATCGCGCGAGACACTGCTGCAGGAGGTCTGGGGCTACAACTCCGGTGTCACCACTCACACGCTCGAGACGCACGTTTACCGGCTGCGGCAGAAGGTCGAAAAAGACGCCGCCAATCCGGCGATCCTGGTCACCGATGCCGGCGGCTACAAGCTGGTGCCGTAGGCATGATCCCGAAAAGTGGGAACTGGTTTTCAGACAAGATCATGCTTGAACCGATAAGGCGCTCCCAGTGAGCATCGAAGACGACATCATCATCATCGAGCGGGTCCCGATACTGCGGGTGCTCGGGCGCGACGCACTGCGCATTCTCGCGATCGGTGCGGAAAGCCGCTACGTGCACAAGGGCGACGTGCTGTTCCTCGTCGGCGAGGCGGCCGACTGCGGCTACATCATCCAGGAGGGATCGTTTCGTCTGGCAAGCAGTTCGAAGGCGCTCGGCGAGGTTATCATTGGGGCCGGCGCGCTGCTCGGCGAGCTTGCGCTGATCACCGAAACTAACCGGCCCGCGACCGCGACGGCGAACGAGCCGTCCACTGTGATCCGCATCGCGCGCAGCCTGTTCCTGAAGATGCTGGAAGGCTATCCCCATGCCGCGCAGCTCCTGCGCGACCAGATCGTGGCTCGGGCGCAGCGGGCACTGACCGAAATGACTGACGTGCGCGCGATGCTGGATGCCAGCCAGACCCCGCCGTGGTAAATCAAACGTCCAGCGTGACCGTCACCGGCACATGGTCGGAGGGACGCTCCCAGCCGCGGGCGTCCTTGGTCACCTTGATCGCGGCGAGCCGGTCGCCAAGCCCCTGCGAAACCCAGATGTGATCGAGGCGGCGGCCCTTGTCGGCGAAGGCCCAGTCCGGCGATCGGTAGCTCCACCAGGTGAAAAGTTTCTCCGGCTCGCGCACAAACGTGCGCGCCACGTCGATCCAGTTGCCGGCCTTCTGCGCGGCGGTAAGCTTCTCGCATTCGATGGGTGTGTGCGACACGATCTTGAGCAGCGCTTTGTGATTCCAGACGTCGCATTCGAGCGGCGCGACGTTGAGGTCGCCGACCACGATGGAGCGCTGGTCGCGGGCCGGCAACATATGTGAGCAGGAGCGCAGCTCGTCGAGGAAGGCAAGCTTGTGCGCGAACTTCGGATTGATCTCGGGATCCGGCTCGTCGCCGCCGGCGGGCACATAGTAATTGTGGATGGTCAGCGGGTCGCGCAGCCCGGCCTTCTCGCCCAGCACGGCGCCGACGTGGCGCGAGTCGGTCTTGCCGCAATAGCCCTTCACCGATTTGGAATCGAACGGCAGCCGCGAAATCACGGCAACGCCGTGATAGCCCTTCTGGCCGTTGAGCGCGACGTGCTCATAGCCTAGCCGCTTGAGGCGCTTCAGCGGAAAAGCGTCGTCGATGCACTTGATTTCCTGCAGACACAGCACGTCAGGGCGAACCGACTTGATGAACTTTGCCACCAGGTCGATGCGCAACCGCACCGAATTGATGTTCCAGGTGCTGAGCTTGATCTGCATATCCAAACCGTCACCCCTGGGCTTGACCGGGGGGTCCATCAATAGGGAAATGATTTCAAACGTTAGATGGATTGCCGGGTCAAGCCCGGCAATGACGGCAGTGGAGAAATGGCTACTGAATCTGCCGCGTGTAATCGATGCGGAACATATTCGGGTCGGGCGCTGCTCTTGTGTCGAGGTTATAGACCGCGACGGTGGTGTCGTAGCCCTGCGGGTCGGTAACTGTCCATTGCCGCAACTGATAATCCTGCGCGCCGAACATCAGCATCACCTTATGGCTGCCGCCGAGGAGTTGCCGCTCCTCGATCACCGCGGTGACGAATACGTCATCGGCAAAGACGCCGACGAGGTTGGTGTCGCGCAATAGATCGATGCGGTCGGCCAGCAGGAAGCGCAGCGGGGTCTGTCCCAGCGGATAGAGGTCCTGGGTGGCGAGCTTGCGGTCGCGCACCACGACCGAGGAGCCGTCGGAGATCATCTCGATCGGGCTTGGCGGGTTGTAGTCGAAGCGGACCTTGCCGGGCTTCTGCAGGAAGAACTCGCCTTCCGATTTTCTGCCATCGGGGCCGACTTGAACGAAGTTGCCGTGCAAATGGCGCACACCGGAGAGATAGGCGCTGACACGGTCAGCTAGGCCGCGCTGTCTTGCGTCGAATGCGGTGGCCTCGCCGGGCCTGCCGAATATGGCGGGCGGGGTCGAGAAGATCGAGGGAAAGCCGCTGGACTGCGGTTGCGCGGCGGCGGGCGGCGCGACTACGGCCGGTGCCCGCGGGGCGGGCGGGCCATAGCTCTTGGGTTGGGGGGCCGGGACCGGCATCGGCACGCTTTGCGCAGCCACGATCTGCACCGTCGCCAGTAGCGCCAAGCCGCCCGGGGTGAGGCTCGACAGCAACGCCGCAACTCCAGCCGTCCGGCTCCGCATGCGGCTTTTCATGTCTGCTCCGCCTGACCCCTGATTCATCGCTTCCTAGGCACTGGCTGTGGCGATTTCGCGGCCCGCAGTTGGCCGCTGAGACTTAAACCCTGCGGCCGCTGATTCTCAATACTTGGCGTGTTCTTCCTGGCCAATCAAGATTTCACGCTTCCCGGCGTGGTTGGCCTGGCCGACGATGCCTTCCTGCTCCATCCGCTCCATGATCGAGGCCGCGCGATTATAGCCGATCTGCAGCCGGCGTTGGATGTAGCTGGTCGAGGCCTTTTTGTCGCGGGTCACGACCTGGACCGCCTGCTGATACAGGTCGGCGGCGTCGCCGGTCGCGCCGATGCTGGTGGCGTCGAAGATCGGGTTGCCGTCCTCGTCCTCTTCTTCGGCCGCGGTCACGGCTTCGAGGTACTGCGGCTGGCCCTGCGACTTCAGATGGCGGACGACCTTCTCGACTTCGTCGTCGGATACGAACGGCCCGTGCACGCGGCTGATGCGGCCGCCGCCGGCCATGTAGAGCATGTCGCCCTGGCCCAAAAGCTGCTCGGCGCCCTGCTCGCCCAAGATAGTGCGGCTGTCGATCTTGGACGTCACCTGGAAGGAGATGCGGGTCGGGAAGTTCGCCTTGATCGTGCCGGTGATGACATCGACCGACGGCCGCTGGGTGGCGAGGATGACGTGGATGCCGGCCGCGCGCGCCATCTGCGCAAGGCGCTGCACCGCGCCCTCGATGTCCTTGCCCGCGACCATCATCAGATCGGCCATCTCGTCGACGATGACGACGATGTAGGGCAGCGGCTCGAGCTCAAGCTCTTCCTTCTCGTAGATCGCTTCGCCGGATTCCTTGTCGTAGCCGGTGTGCACGGTGCGCGACAGCGTCTCGCCCTTGGTCTTGGCTTCGGCGAGGCGCACGTTGTAGCCGTCGATGTTGCGCACTCCGAGCTTCGACATTTTCTTGTAGCGCTCCTCCATCTCGCGCACCGCCCATTTGAGCGCGACCACCGCCTTGCGCGGATCGGTGACGACCGGCGTGAGGAGATGCGGGATGCCGTCATAGACCGAAAGCTCGAGCATCTTGGGATCGACCATGATCAGCCGGCATTGCTCGGGCCGGAGTTTGTAGACAAGGCTCAGGATCATGGTGTTGATGGCGACCGACTTGCCGGAGCCGGTGGTGCCGGCGATAAGCAGATGCGGCATGCGGGCGAGATCGACGATCACGGATTCGCCGCCGATGGTCTTGCCAAGGCAGAGCGGCAGCTTGGCGGAGTGACCCTGATAGTCGTCGGCATCAAGCAGCTCGCGCAGATAGACCTTCTCGCGCTTCTCGTTGGGCAGCTCGATTCCGATCGCGTTCCTTCCCGACACCACCGCGACGCGGGCGGACAGTGCGCTCATCGAGCGGGCGATGTCGTCGGCAAGCCCGATCACGCGCGACGATTTGATGCCCGGCGCGGGCTCGAGCTCGTACAGCGTCACCACCGGACCGGGGCGCGCGTTGATGATCTGGCCTCGCACGCCGAAGTCCGACAGCACGCTCTCGAGCGAAGTCGCCGTCTCATGGATCGATTCCGGGCTCGGCGCGAAGCGGTCGGAAGGCTTCGAGGCGGCGAGGAGCGTCAGCTCGGGCAATTGGTAGCCGCCGCTTGAGCGCCGCGGCATCCGCACGCGCGCGGGCTTGGGCGCGGCCGGCGCCGGATCGTCGTCCACTTCGGCCTCATCGACGTCCGGCTCGTCTACCTCGACGACGCGCGGGTCGAGCCGGTCGCGTGGCGACACCACCGGCATCGGCGCGCGGCGGCGGACCGGCTGCGACGCACGAAGCGCCGAGCGACGCGTCACCAGCCGAATGAAACGGGTCTTGATGCTCAGCGCGGCATGAACGAGCCAGCCGAGCGAGATCGAAGTTCGCTCTTCATCATCGTCCTCGGGGCCGGCTGCCGCGCGCGCCCATTTCTCATCGAGCTTGATGTCGGATGGATCGCGATAGCCGAAGCCGGTGGCGATCACCACCGCTGCGATCGTGCAGAGCCCGAACACGGTGGCGGCTCCGACCAGCGTCATCCCGCCCATCGACCCGAGCACCAGTTCGGGCAGCCGCAGCATGGCGTCGCCGATGACGCCGCCGAGGCCGCTCGGCAGCGGCCAGCCATTGCTCTTGGGCATGCAGGCGGCAAAGCCTGCGCCGAATACCGTGCCGGCCATCCAGAACGACAGCCGCATCCATTCGCGATCGAACGGCCGGTGGGTGGCGATCCGCCAGCCCCAGACCGCGATCGGCAGCACCAGCACCGTCGCGGCGAGACCGAACAATTGCATCAGCAGGTCGGCGCCGACGGCGCCCGGCGTGCCGAGGAAATTACGAACCGGTCCGGAGGTCGCGTGACTGAGCGAAGGGTCTTGCACCGACCAGGTGCCGAGCGCCACTGCGATGAGCGCGGACAACGTGATCAGCGCGATGCCCCCGCTCTCGGAGATGCGGCGCCGGATCATGTCGCGCAGATCGTCCGACCAACTCGAAAGGTCTATGCCGCGGTCGATTGATGCCATCTGTCAGTCCAGAGTCGTCAAAGTGTCAGCCGAGCACGGACACGAGGCGATGCAGCGCCTCGGCCGTGATTTCCTTGTCTTGAACGAGTGCGACGCGGATGTAGCCTTGGCCGGGATTGCGGCCGTCGGCGCCGTCGCGCGCGAGGTAGTGACCGGGAATGACGCGAAGCCCGCCGTCGCGCCAGAGCTTCTGAGCGACGGCCTCGTCGCCGCCCTGCCGGCTTACGTCGAGCCAAAGGAAGAAGCCTCCAGCCGGACGCTGGTAGCCGTAGCGATTGCCGATGATCTGGTCGGCAAGATCGAACTTGGCGATGTAGAGCTCGCGGTTTTTCTCGACGTGTGCCTCGTCGCCGTAGGCGACGATGGCCACTTCCTGCGCGGGCACCGGCACCTGGGGCGCCGCGATGTTGCGCAATTCGATGTAGCGGCCGAGGAAGCGGCGGTCGCCGGCGGCGAACCCGACGCGCAGTCCAGGCAGATTGGAGCGCTTGGACAGCGAGTGGAACACCACGATATTGGCGAAATCTGGCCCCGAAACCTGCAGCATGCCGTGCGGAGCGCGGCCGTTGAGATAGATCTCGCAGTAGCATTCGTCGGCAAAGATCAGAAAGCCGAAGCGCCGCGCCATGCCGACGAGGCGTGTCAGATAGTAGGCATCGGCGACCGCGCCCTGCGGGTTTGACGGCGAGGCGATGTAGAAGGCGACTGTGCGCGCGAGCAGCGCGGAATCGATCGCGTCGAGATCGGGTAGGTATCCCGTTTCGCGCGTGGTCGGCAGATAGACCGGCTCGCAGTCGGCGGCGGCGGCGCCAGCCGAATAGGCGGCGTAGAACGGATTGGGAATGAGAATGGCGGGCTTGCCGGCGCGTTGCGCCACATAGCGCTTGGCGGCCACCGCGCCGAGGAACAGGCCTTCGCGCGTGCCGTTGAGCACGATCACCTCGGTTTCCGGGTCGATCGGCCGGTTTAGATTGTAACGGCGTCCGAGCCAGGCGGCGGCGGCCTTGCGGAAGCCCTCGGTGCCCTTGTTGGCGGGGTAGCGACCGAAATCGTTCAGATGCGCCTGCAACACCGGCCCAACGAACGGCGGAATCGGATGCTGCGGTTCGCCGACCGAAAGATTGATGGCGGGCTTGCCCGGTTTGATGTCGGCCAAGAGTTCGTGCAGCCGCACGAACGGCGAGCGCCCTTCGGCCTTGGCGGGTGCAGGTTGTGATGCGGCGGTTGCGGCGGTCATGCACTCAACGGTCGGGGCGGCGGAATCGCCCGCCGCATGAGGCCTCTCGCCACCTTAGGGGTGCCGAGGTTAAGGCCTGATTAACCATCGGCGGGCGGCGGTGCCAAGGGTGAGTGCCGCCAAGCTGCATCCGGCCGGTAAACAGGCCAAAAAGAGAGAGGCCCAGGTCTTGCGACCTGAGCCTCCCGACGGACGGGGCGGTGCCGGGTATCCGCCCCAACCGCATCTCGTGTTGCGACTACATGTTGTAGGCGCGTTCGCCGTGATCGGTGAGATCGAGGCCTTCGCGCTCCTTCTCCACGGACGGACGCAGCCCGATGGTGAAGTCGATCACCTTGTAGATGATCAGCGACCCGATGCCGGACCACACCAGCGTCAGAGCCACCGCCTTGCACTGGGCGATGACCTGCGTGGTGAAGTCGTAGTCGGCGATCTTGCCGGTGGTGTAGTCCATGATGCCGGTGCCGCCGAGCGCCGGCGCCACCAGGATGCCGGTGGCGATCGCGCCGACGATACCGCCGATGCAGTGGATGCCGAACACGTCGAGGGCATCGTCGTAGCCAAGGGAGTTCTTCACCGTGGTAACGAAGAACAGGCAGACGACGCCGACAACGAGGCCAAGCACCAGCGCACCCATCGGTCCCGCGAAGCCGGAGGCCGGAGTGACGGCGACCAGACCCGCGACGCAGCCGGAGAGCGCGCCGAGCAACGAAGGCTTACCTTTGGTGACCCACTCGGCGAACATCCAGGACAGCGCAGCGGCGGCCGTGGCGACGAACGAGTTGATCATGGCGATGGTCGAACCGCCGGTTGCTTCGAGGTTGGAGCCGGCGTTGAAGCCGAACCAGCCAACCCACAGCAGCGAGGCACCGATCATGGTCATGACCAGCGAGTGGGGAGACATCAGCTCCTTGCCGAAACCGATGCGCTTGCCGACGCAGATCGCGCCAACCAGGCCGGCGATTCCGGAGTTGATGTGCACCACGGTGCCGCCAGCGAAGTCGATGGCGCCCCACAGGAACACCAAACCGCCGTCGGCCATGACTTCGTCAAGCTTGGCCTGTGCGACCTTCTTGGCGGCGTCGTCGGTCGCGGCAGCGAGTGCCTTGGCGGCGGCGTCGATCGCGTCCGGACCGGCCCAATACCAGACCATATGCGCGATCGGGAAGTAGACCAGCGTCACCCACAGCGGGATGAAAATCGCCACGGCCGAGAACTTCATGCGTTCGGCGAAGGCGCCGACGATGAGGGCCGGCGTGATCGCGGCGAACGTCATCTGGAAGCAGATGTAGACGTATTCGGAGATCGG
This sequence comes from uncultured Alphaproteobacteria bacterium, assembly GCA_963842645.1. Classification (GTDB taxonomy): domain Bacteria; phylum Pseudomonadota; class Alphaproteobacteria; order Rhizobiales; family Xanthobacteraceae; genus Z2-YC6860. Next base: position 285,362 of record CAWJGY010000007.1, read on the forward strand.
CACGCCGACCGAGAACGTCGCCGCCTGCGAGTCGACGGTGACGCCCTTCAAGAACAGCTTGTCGAGGCCGCCGATGATGCTGGAGCCTCCGGTGAAGGCGAGGCTGTAGCCGTAGATCACCCAGATCACCGTGACGACGCACACCGTGTAGAAGACGTGGGTGAGCACCGACAACGCGTTCTTGGGACGCACGAGTCCGGCGTAAAACAATGCCAGGCCCGGAATGGTCATCAGCAGGACGAGAACGGTCGAGGTCATCATCCAGGCATTGTCACCCTTGTTGACGACAAGTGCCGGAGCGGCAGGCGCCGCCGCAGGCGCGGCAGTTTGCGCGAGCGAGGGATCGATGAGCAGCCCGGCGACGGCAAGCGTTGCCAGCCCCGCCAATCCCGCACCGATAAGTTTCTTCAACGTCATGGTCGAACTCCTGTTCGAAAGCGTGGACATGTGCGGGGTTACAGCGCCGCGGCGTCGGTTTCGCCGGTGCGGATGCGGACGGCGTGGTCGATATCCCAGACAAAGATCTTGCCGTCGCCGATCTGGCCGGTCTTGGCCGCGGCGGTGATGGCATCGACGACCTTGTCGAGCTGATCGCTGGCGACAGCGACTTCGATCTTGATCTTCGGGAGGAAATTCACGGCGTATTCGGTGCCGCGGTAGATTTCAGTGTGGCCCTTCTGACGCCCGTAACCTTTCACCTCGGTGACGGTGAGACCGTGCACCCCCGCCGCGGTGAGAGCGTCGCGGACCTCGTCGAGCTTGAAAGGCTTGATGATGGCCATGACGATTTTCATGGGTTCGATCCCCGCTTGGGCCCGGCCACAATCGACCGGGCGGACAACGGCAGCGTCGCGGGCTCATGCTCGCGTGGGCTGCCGCAGCATGGAATTCAAGCCGCGTGCCAACTGTCGCGGCTAGTCATAACACTTTGATGGAACAGGGGTCTTTGGATTTGACGCCATACCCGCGCGCGTTGCAGGAACTGCGGCGATAAAATTTGCGAATGAATTAGTCAGCCAAACTGTCGCAGGGCGGCCTGTGCACAAATAATAAGCATACAAAAAGGGCCGCCCTTGGGGCGGCCCTGGAGCCGGAGCCGCGGGCGCTATTGCAGCGATTCGCCGTGCAGCGAAACGTCGAGGCCGACCCGTTCGTCCTCCTCGCGCACCCGCAGGGGCAGGAAGAAGCCGATTACCTTCAGCAGCACGAAGGTGACCACACCCGACCAGGCCAGCGTCACGACGACACCGTAGAGCTGGATCAGCACCTGGTTGGCGTTGTTCTCGATCAGGCCTGCGGTGTCGCCGATTGCGGCGACCGCGAACACGCCGGCCAGGATCGTTCCGGTCGCGCCGCCGATGCCGTGCACGCCGAACACGTCGAGCGAGTCGTCATAGCGAAGCTTGGTCTTGAGCTTGGTGCAGGCCCAGTAGCAGGTTGCGCCGGCGATGATGCCGATAACGATGCCGTGCCACGGCAGCACGAATCCGGACGCCGGCGTGATGGTGCCGAGTCCTGCGACCGCGCCGGAGATCATGCCAAGCACCGACGGCTTGCCGCGATCCAGCCACTCCAGCACCATCCATGTGAGCACGCCGGCGCAGGCCGCGAGATGCGTCGCGACGATGGCAAAGCCCGCGCGCGGATTGGCGCCAAGCGCAGAGCCGCCGTTGAAGCCGATCCAGCCAACCCAGAGCAGCCCGGTGCCGATCACCGCGAGCGACAGATCGTAGGGCGCGAGATTATCGGTGCCGTAGCCGCGCCGCGCGCCCACTACATAGCAGGCGACCAGTCCGCCGATGCCGGCGTTGAGATGCACCACGGTGCCGCCGGCGAAATCCAGCACACCCGCCGCGCCGAGGAATCCGCCGCCCCACACCCAATGGGCGATCGGCACGTAAACCAGCAGCAACCAGCAGGCGACGAACCAGAGATAAGCCGAGAACCGCATGCGGTCGGCGACCGAGCCTGCGACCAGCGCCACGGTGATGACCGCGAAGGTCATCTGGTAGAGCATGAACACCGATTCCGGGATGGTCTTGGCGAGCGGACTGATGGCGTCCATGCTCATGCCGAGCAGCATCACGCGCTCGAACGTGCCGATCGCGGGGCCTTCGCCGGTAAACGCAAGGCTGTAGCCGAGCGCCACCCAGAGGATCGAGCCGAGCGCCACGGCGGCCAGCGTCTGCGCCATGGTCGCGAGCACGTTCTTCTTGCGCACCATGCCGGCGTAGAACAGCGCCAGGCCCGGTATGCTCATCATCAGCACGAGCCCGGTCGCCGAAATCATCCACGCCGTGTCGGCCGCGTCGATCTTGGCCTGTGCCAGTGCCGGTGTTGCGGCTGCAAATGTGGCAAGGCACACCAGCGCGCCTCTGCGCGCGAGCGCTAGGTTGGTCATCGCCTCCCCCTCCCCGAGATCAGAATTTTTTACAGCGCGTCGTTGTCGGTCTCGCCGGTGCGGATGCGCACGGCGCGATCGAGGTCGTAAACGAAGATTTTTCCGTCGCCGATCTGGCCGGTCTTGGCCGCGTTGCCGATCGCGGCGACGACCTTGTCTTCGATGCCGTCTTCGACGCCGACCTCGACCTTGAGCTTCGGCAGGAAGTTCACGGCGTATTCGGCGCCGCGATAGATTTCGGTGTGGCCCTTCTGCCGGCCGAAGCCCTTGACCTCGGTAACGGTCATGCCGTGGACGCCGAGCGCATTAAGCGCATCGCGGACTTCTTCGAGTTTGAAGGGTTTGATGATGGCGATGACGAGCTTCATGGCGGTTACCTCTGATCGGGGTGCAAGCGGACCCCGATAGACAACGAAAACCCGCCCCGATGGTTTGAGGGGACGAGCGAATTTGCCTACGATATCGGCAACTCGGCCAGAGATTAAGCGGATTTATTGCCTTGTCAGCAGGCAAACGCGCTTGCTCAAGGCAGGGTCAGGCGGGCTTCGGCTCGGCCCTTCGCAGGCGAAGCATGCCCTCCTGAGCGGCGGAGGCGACCAGGACGCCGTCGGCGGTGAAGATCAGGCCGCGCCCGAAGCCCCGGGCGCCGTGCATGTTCGGGCTGTCGAGCGTGTAGAGGAGCCAATGGTCGGCGCGGAATGGGCGATGAAACCACAGCGCGTGATCGAGGCTCGCGCCCATAATCTCGCGGTCGAATACGCTGCGCTGATGCGGCACCAGTGCCGCGTCGAGGAGGTTCATGTCCGACGCGTAAGCCAACGCGCAGCGGTGGATTCCCGGATCGTCGGGCAGGGCCGCGGTGGTGCGCAGCCAGATGCTGAAGCGGTCGCCCTCGGGCCGCTGCCCCCGATAGCGGGCAAAATCCACCGGGCGCAATTCGATCGGCCGCTCACGCTCGTAATAGCGGCGTACCGCTTCCGGCAACTGCGGCAGAATCGTCTTTCTGATCTCGGCGTCGCTGGGAAGCTGATCCGGATGCGGCACGTCCGGCATCGTCATCTGATGGTCGAGGCCCGCCTCGTCGTTGTGGAACGACACCGACATCGAGAAGATGGCGCGACCGTGCTGGATCGCGACGACTCGCCGCGTGCTGAAGCTCTTGCCATCGCGGATGCGGTCGACCTCGTAGATGATCGGCACCTTCGGGTCGCCCGCCAGCAGAAAGTACGCGTGCAACGAATGCGGCAGCACGCCCTCGACCGTGCGGGTGGCAGCGACCAGCGCCTGCCCGACCACTTGGCCGCCGAACACGCGCTGCCAGCTCGTCTGCGGGCTGTGGCCGCGAAACAGGTTCACTTCGAGCTGTTCGAGGTCGAGGATGGTCAGCAGGTTTGCAACGGCGGAGGACATGCCAACACTTTGATCGCAGTGGTATAGTTCTGCAATGGCGAACACGACGCGGTCCCAAAGCGGACTTGACCGGCGCATCGATGTCCTGATCGGCGGCGGCGGCTTTGCCGGCCTGGCGCTCGCCATCGCGTTGCGTCAGGGGCTCGGCGATTCGTTCAAGGTTGTGGTCGCCGATCCGGCGCTCGGCAGGAGTCATGCCGGCGACGCACGCGCGTCGGCGATTGCCGCGGCGGCGCGGCGGCTGTTCGAAACCATCGGCGTCTGGGACAAGGTCGCCGGCAGCGCGCAGCCGATCCTCGATATGGTCGTCACCGATTCCAAGCTGCATGACGTGGTGCGGCCGACGTATCTGACGTTCGGCGGCGAAATCGCGCCCGGCGAGCCGTTCGCGCACATGATCGAAAATCCGGCGCTGCTCGAAGCGCTGATCGAGCGGGCCAGGGCCGACGGCGTCGAGCTCCGCGCTGCCGCGGTGACGGGCTTCGACGCCGAGACGGATCGCATCGAGGTCGATCTCGGCAATGACGGAGCGGTCAGCGCGAAACTTCTGGTTGCCGCCGACGGCGCGCGGTCGGCCCTCCGTGAGGCGGCTGGCATCCGCAGTGTCGGCTGGGACTACGAGCAGACGGGTATCGTCGCCACCGTCGCGCACGAGCGCGATCATCAGGGTCGTGCCGAGGAGCACTTCCTGCCGGCGGGGCCGTTTGCGATTCTGCCGCTGAAGGGCAATCGCTCGTCCATCGTGTGGACGGAGGAAAAGCACGAAGCCGAGCGCATCGTTGCTTTGCCGGACGGCGAATTCCACGCTGAGCTGGAACGCCGCTTCGGACTCAAGCTCGGTGAGATCGAAGTGGCCGGTCCGCGTCATGCTTATCCGCTGGGCCTGTTGATGGCGCGCTCGTTCATCGCGCCGCGGCTCGCATTGGTCGGAGACGCGGCGCACGTGATCCATCCGATCGCCGGGCAGGGGCTCAATCTTGGCTTGCGTGACGTGGCGGCGCTGGCGGAGACGATCGCCGATGCCGCGCGGCTTGGCCTCGATCCGGGCGGGCCCGACGTGCTCGAGCGTTATCAGCGCTGGCGGCGGTTCGACACTGCGGCGATGGGGGCGGCGACCGACGGGCTCAACCGGTTGTTCTCCAACCGCTCCGACGCGTTGCGGATCGTCCGCGACGTCGGCCTCGGCCTGGTCGATCGCGTACCGGCGCTGAAGGGCCTGTTCATCCGCGAGGCTGCGGGGCTGACCGGCGACGTGCCCAGGCTTCTGCGCGGCGAAGCGCTTTAAGACTAAGTCAGCGGCACCACCGCGATCTGCTCTTTGAATGCGGGCCGCGAAGAAATCGCCGCGTACCAGCGATCGAGATTCGGCGTTGCCGGGCGCTCCGGGATGAGCTGCATGTAGCGGTAGATCATGATGCCGACCGGGATGTCGCCGTAGGAGAATTCGCTGCCGGCCATGAACTGCGTCTTGCCGAGCTGGGCGTCCATTATCTTCGCGGCGATGACGGTCTTCTCCTTGCCGGCTTCGATTGCTTTCGGATCGCGCTTTTCGGGCGGGGTGCGAATGAGCCCCCAGAACACCGGTGTGATCGACGGCCCCATCACCGAGAGCTGCCAGTCCATCCACATCTGGGCGCGGCCGCGAGTTTTCAGATCGGCGGGTTCGAGCGTGCTGTTTTCATGCTTGCCGGCGAGATAGCGCACGATGGAGTTGGACTCCCACATGGTGAAGCCGTCCTCTTCCTCCAGGGTCGGTACCAGCGAGTTCGGATTCATCGCCAGGTAGAACGGATCCTTGGTCTTGCCGAACGCGCCGCCGACGTCGATGCGCTCGAACGGCAGCTTCATCTCGGCCAGCGCCCAGATCACCTTCTGGACGTTCGATGAGGTGTTGCGCCCCCAGATTTTCAGCATGTGTTTGATTCCTTGCCCGGCACTGAGCGTCATGGCCGGGCTTAACCCGGTCATCCAGCTTTAATGAAGGAGCATGTTGCCAGAAAGATGGGCCCCCGGGTCAAGCCCGGGGGTGACGATTGTGCTTACCAAAATGTTCGGAGTGTCAGTCGAGCCGCCGCGCCTCTTCCGGCAACATGATCGGGATGCCGTCGCGGATCGGATAGGCAAGCTTGGCCGCGCGCGAGATCAGCTCCTGCTTCTCGGCATCGTACTCCAGCGTACTTTTGGTCAGTGGACAGACCAGGATTTCCAGCAGCTTCGGATCGATGCCGCCAACGGGACGGTCGGTGGGCGAGGTGGTCATGATTGCAAACCCGCGGATGACGTTGATGAAGTCTAGCGGATCGTGGAAGCGATTGTCACTGCAACGGCGTCTCGCCGCCGCCGGCGGTCTTCTTGGCGAGCTCCATCTCGGTGACCGCGACCAGGATCTCGGCGCGCGACTTAAGGTCCGGCGCCTCGAGCAGCGCCTGCTTTTCCGCCGCGCCATAGGGCGACATCATGGCCAGCGCATTGACGAGCGCTTCGTTGGGTGCGTTTTCGACGCCCTGCCAATCGGTCTTGAGATTGTTGGCCTTGAGGAACGCTTGCAGTGCTTCAAGCACCGCCTTGCGGTCGACTTCGTCCTCGCCCTTGCGCGCGATGAAATCGTCGGCGAACGATACATAGGAGACGCGGCACTGGCGATAAGCGGTCGCGACCTTGAGCTCTTCCTCGATGCGGAAGCGTGCGACGCCGGTGAGCTGGAGGAGGTAGCGGCCGTCGCCGGATTCGGCGATCTGGGTGATGCGACCGACGCAGCCGACCTTGAACAGCGTGGGCTTGTCCTCGGGATCGGGCTGCCGCGGATCTGGATGCGAAGGGTCCGGCTGGATCATGCCGATCAGGCGATGGCCGTCGCGCAACGAATCGTCGACCATCGCAAGATAGCGCGGCTCGAAAATGTTGAGCGGCATCTGCCCGCGCGGCAACAGCAGCGCGCCCGCCAGTGGGAACACCGGAATGTTCTCGGGCAGGTCCGCGGAACCGCGATAGATCACGTTCATCGGCATGATCGCTCACCGCCTGCGCATGGCCGGGCGAAAAGAATCAGGCAAACAGAACCGACGACAGCTTCTTGCGGCCGGCGATGGTTGCCTCTTCGGTCGGGCCCCAGGCCTCGAAGAACTGAACCAGCTGCTTGCGCGCGCCGTCGTCGTTCCATTTGCGATCGCGCTTGACGATCTCCATCAACTGATCGACCGCCTCCTGCCGCTTGCCATTGGCGTTGAGCGCGACCGCGAGGTCGAAGCGCGCCTGATGGTCGAGCGGATTGGACTGAACCTTCTGCTCAAGCTCGCCAATCGGGCCGACGGAGCTCGCCTGCTCGGCGACCTCAAGCGCGGCGCGCGCCGCGGCGACGGCCGCATCGTTGCGTTTTGCTTCCGGCACCTGGGTGAGGATCTGCTTGGCCTTCTCGATCTCGTTGGCCGCGACATACGTGCGCGCGAGGCCGGCAAGCGCTGGAACGTTGGCTTTGTCCTCCGCCAGAATTTCGGAATAGATCGCCGCGGCAGTCTCGGCATCGCCCGCGGCCAGCGCCGCGTCGGCCTCGGCGAGAAGGTCCTTGGTCTCGCCGCCGACCGCGCCCTTGGTCAGCCGCTCGATGAAGGCGTTGATCTGCGCTTCCGGCTGCGCGCCCATGAAGCCGTCGGTGGGCTGGCCGTTAACGAAGGCGATCACCGCCGGGATCGACTGGATGCCCATCTGGCCCGGGATGGCCGGGTGGTCGTCGATGTTCATCTTGACCAGCTTGACCTTGCCCTTGGCCCCTTTGACGACCTTCTCCAGGATCGGGGTGAGCTGCTTGCAGGGGCCGCACCAGGGCGCCCAGAAGTCGATCAGCACCGGCTGGCGCTTCGACTCCTCAATCACGTCCTTCATGAAACCCTGGGTGGTGGTCTCCTTGACGAGACCTTCGGGGGCTGCGGCTGCAGCCACCCCACCGCCGTTGTCCAACATCGTCATGTGTTCCTCGCCTGGCACTCGGAACCGGCCCGGATTGCCCCCGACCAGCGTTGTGTTCCCGTCATTAAATGGGCCGGAGAAGCCGCAATTGCAATCGGGTTCAGGCGTCCGGAAGCGGCCCGGCGACCGCGATAATCCGGGGCTGGTGACCGGTCGCCTCAAGGAATTTCAGCAGGTCCGTGCGGGCGATCGATGTGGTCATGGTGTTGACCAGGGGATGCGCGTTGATGGTCGCAAACGTCATCAGTTCGGCGTCGAGCACGACCCGGATGCGGCCCGCCTTGTCGTTGATCGCGCCAAACGGTGTCACCGCGCCGGGCTCGACGCCGAGCGTCTCGCGCATCAGCTCGGCCGAGCCGAACGAAAAGCGGCCGGTCGCGCCGAGGCGCCGATGCAACGATTTGAGATCGATTGCGGCGTCTTCCAGCGCGGTGACCAGGAACAGCGCGCCCTTCTTGTCGCGAAGGAACAGGTTCTTGGTGTGGCCGCCGGGAATGGCGCCGCGCATACTCCGTGATTGTTCGACCGTGAACAGCGGCGGATGGCTCACCGTCGGATGCGCGATGCTGAGGCGGTCCAAGGCGGCAAAAAGCTCGTCGGGGGTCGCGTACATGCCCTTTTAGTGACGTTTTTCGTCCTTGGTTGCAAAGTCCCGGTGGTTTTGGCTATACGAACGGCCACTATATGAAAGTTCTGGCGGCGCACTGCCGCCATACCCAACGGATGCGGGTGTAGCTCAGGGGTAGAGCACGACCTTGCCAAGGTCGGGGTCGAGGGTTCGAATCCCTTCGCCCGCTCCAGTTGGTTCAAGCGCTTAGACGGAATTCGAACGGCTGGTCGAAGCCTTCTCGATGCAGGGTATCAGCGACCATGTGGCTTACACTTACATGGATCAACACGGCCGCGTGACGTGGCGCGACATCGAACGTGCGATGGCGCGTCCGGGCGGTAGGAGGCGCATGGAGGCAATACCTCCAAGGCCGCGCCGTTCACCCCGCTGCGCGCGCGCCGACTAGGTCATCGAAGCGGACATTCCAACACGTCCGCCGAATGTCTGCTTGGGGGGTATAGATGACATCGCGACTAAGGCTGTCATGTCCGCTTTTGACCCATAGGCGACATTGGTCAGCATTTTATGATGCAGCAGCGAAGAGGGTTATGCGGCGTTGGCTGTCTGGCTCCGCGCTTCAACAAGACGCGAGGCAAGGTGCGTGCGCGTCGAATCGATGTCGCGTTTCAAGCCAAAAAACATTTCCGAGTGCCGCATTGGAAGAATTGCCGATGCCCGGTCGATGGATTCCAGATCGGCTTGCAGCGCCGCCAGTCGGGGTGCAGTCAGCTTTTCTTGCATCGCTTTTTCGACAAACCTGAGGCGACGGTACAATTTGCGCATCCGGCCTTGCAAAAACCAGTGGTATAGCTTGGGCGCGTAATTGAGCAGCGGATAGACGATGACGCCGCCTGCCAACAACACGGCGAGCAATCTCTGAACGTGGGAGACCATCCAGAACGGCAGATATCGGTTCAGGAACGAAGGACCGTTCTTGTAGAAATCGACAGCGGCCTCGGCCATCGGATATTCCGGATCGGGTAGCTTGGGAAATTCACCAGCCTGTTGAAAGACCCCCGGCTTGCCATGCTCTTCCTTGATCGCCTGTGCCAAGAGACCAATCAGTGCGGGATGGATGTCTTTGCGCACCAGTACGACGTTACTGGCTGCAATGAGGATCAAGTCAGTGGCCGGAATGACCCTCTCAAAATCAATCACAGCCCGCGGTAATACCAATCGAACAAGAAACGGAAAAATGCGGGTGAGTGCCTCCGCCTCTGTAAAGCTCATGGCCCGAACTCGGGGATTTCTCAGCAAAGAATGGAGGATCGGAGAATCCAGGGCAAAGGGAAGAAACAAGGCATCGATCTGACCGTCATTCATTGCGTTGACCGCGTCCTGCGCCGAGAGGCCTACCAGCGTCGTGGTCTCAGAACTGATGCCGCTGACTTCGAGGATTTTTTCGGTCATCGGTCTTTGGCCGCTACCCTGCGGCCCCAAGGCAACGCGTTTGCCCTTGAGCTGCCTCAAATCGTCCAGAGTGTCGGTCGCGCTGTAAAATATCCAATAGACTTGATAATTGATGCGTCCCAACGACATCACATCCGGCGATTTTTCACCGTCCGAGATACCGCCTTGCGCAATACCGACCTTAAATCCCGAGGTCGGATCGTTCAGCAGACTGATGTTTTCCACTGCACCATTCGTCAGTTTTACCTCTACGTTTACATGGGAGCGCGCAAGTATGTCTCGATACCGATTGCCGATGGCTTGGTAGATTTGATTTCGTCCGCCTGTGGCGATGGAAAATGCCGACGATGGTGCGGGAAAGAAATAGAGCAATGCGAGTGAAACGATGCCTAGGGCAAAGAGGATTGCCGCCAATCCCTTGAGCAGGCTCGACCAAACCAACCCCAACATCGGTTTTCCCCACCGGCTTGCGTCTTTTCGACGGACAGCCGGTGAGCGCTCTTTACGAGCCTTGAGGGGAGAGCCGTTGGCTCTGGTCAGCGGGTGCTTATTATTCTTCTGGAACAGATCATACGTGCAGAGACGGTGCAGTGGCTACTGCATTTCCTGGTCTTATTCGCACTGACGAATGATCGAATAGCGATGCTCTTTGCTGCAATGCAAATGGTCGCTTCTGCCACAAAGCAGACATTGCAGCCCAGCCGCCTGATGTCCGCTTTCGGGGGTATAGCGGACATGGCCAAAGCGGCCGCCATGTCCGCTTTTGACCCAGAACAGACATCGGTGAACCGCTGTTCTCGCGCTGTATTTTCAGCGGGCATCGTCTCACGACCTCACCGACCAACTGCGCCTGAACTCCTAACGGCGTGATACCCACGCCTAAGGCCAAGGCAGCTATTTCGCGGACGAGGGGGCGGCCGGCTGACACATTGCGGAGCGACAACACCGCGGCCGCGCCGCTGAAGGTCAAAACCGATCACGAGCCCGCCGACGATCGGCAGTGTCACGCCTGGGCTGCACGCACCAGCGACGGCATCAGCGAGAAATAGACGCCAACCGTGACAAGTATGAGCGCCCGTCGCAGCAAAACGGAACTCGGGAAAGGTCAGTGCCCCACCGCGAGCGCGCCGCGGGTTCGCGTGTCGGCGGCGCCGACCAGGCCCTCGGGCATCACCATGATTGACGGCGCCGAAGTGAATGGCGCCCAGACTTTGACGTTGTGGCCGCGCGCTTCCAGCGCCCTCGCCATCGCAGCCGACACGCCGGGCTCGATCATCGTTTCGTCCGGCAGCCATTGATGATGGATGCGCGGCGCCTGCACCGACTCCGCGATCGTCATGCGGTGCTCGATGGTGTTGAGCAGCACTTGCAGCACCGCGGTGATGATGCGGCTGCCGCCCGGCGAGCCGGTGACGATCAGCGGCTTGCCGTTGCGCAGCACGATTGTCGGCGTCATCGACGACAGCGGCCGCTTGTTCGGCCCGGGCTCATTAGCCTCGTAGCCAACGAGTCCAAAGGCGTTCGGCACGCCGGGAGCGGCGGCGAAATCGTCGAGCTCGTTGTTGAGTAGTATGCCGGTGCCCTCGGCGATCATGCCGACGCCGTAGCTGAGATTGATGGTGTAGGTGTTGGCGACGGCGTTGCCGAAGCGATCGACCACCGAGTAGTGCGTGGTGTTGTTGCCCTCGAAGCCGGCGGGATTGGCGGTCTTGATCTTGTCCGACGGCGTGGCGCGCTGGCGGTCGATGCGCGCGCGCAGAGTCGCGGCGTAACGCTTCGACAAAAGTCCCGCGATCGGCGCCTTTACGAAATCCGGATCGCCGAGCAGATGCGCGCGGTCGGCATAGGCGTAGCGCATGGTCTCAACGAGCAGATGAACCGAGTCCGGATCGTCGGCCTTGAGTTTGAAGCCTTCCAGCACGTTGAGCATCTCGAGCAGCACGACGCCACCGGAGGAGGGTGGCGGCATCGATACGATGCTCAAGCCGCGATAGTTGCCGCGCAGCACCGGCCGCTCGACCGCTTTGTAATTCTTCAGGTCGTCGCTGGTCATCAGCCCGCCAGCAGCGCGCACCGCGGCGGAAATCTTGTCGGCGACCGGACCTTCGTAGAAGGCGCGTGGGCCCCGCTTGGCGATCAGATCGAGCGTCGCGGCAAGATCGGACTGGACCAGCAACGTGCCGCGCGCGATCAGCGAGCCGTCGGGACGCAGGAACAGTTTCGCGGTCGACGGCCAGCGCGCCATCCGCGCGATCGACGACCGCCCGGTGTCCTCGAACTCGTCGCCGACCTTGTAGCCGCGGCGCGCGAGATCGATCGCCGGCGCCATCAACTCGGACAGCTTGAATTTGCCCGAGCCGTACTTCTCCAGCGCCATGGTCAGGCCGGCGACGGTGCCCGGCACGCCAATGGCAAGGCCGAGCTCGCGCGATTTCTCCGGATCGGCCTCGCCGAGCGCGTTGAGGAATGTGTCCTTGGTGGTCGCGGCCGGTGCGGTCTCGCGGTAGTCGATGGCCAAGTCTTGCGCGGGGCCGCGCTTGCTCTTGGCGAGGTGGATCACCATGAAGCCGCCGCCACCGATATTGCCGGCGCGCGGATAGGTCACTGCCATCGCGAAGCCTACGGCGACCGCGGCATCGACCGCGTTGCCCCCGCGCTTGAGCACCTCGGCGCCGATCAACGAGGCGCGGGCCTCCTGTGTCACCACCATGCCCTGCTGGGCGATGACCGGCTGGACCGGCGGCAACTGGCCGCGTTGCGCCTGGGCAGGCATTACCGCGCCTGCAGTCAAAAGCAGGCCTGCAATGAAGGCGCGGCGTGTCGCTCGAATCATCTGCGTAGTCTACTCGGTCGCCTCGTCGAGGAACGCCTGCACCGCCTTGAACAGCGCCAGGCGATTCCTCTCCAGCATCATGTGATGGGTGCCTTCGGCCAGCATGACAAGCCGCTTGCCCGGCGAATTCGTCAGCAGTGGGAATATCGCCTGCGCCATATATGGCGGCGTGTCCTTGTCCCATTCGCCGATCGCGATCAGGGTCGGCGCGCTGATCTTGGCAGGGTCGTACATAGTCTTGCCGGAGGTCCAGAACTCCTGCGTGTCCGCCACAGTGCCGTTGGGCGCGCGGACCACCGGTGGATTCTGCTTGGCGCCGACCGGATCGGTCGCCCAGGTAGCATCGGCCCATTGCTCGAACCAGCCGGGCGGAATGAGCGCCGCCTGCTTTGCCTCGGGCACGCCGTTGAGCCAGCGCGCCAAGGCCATCTCGCGCGTCACGGTGCGGTATGCGCCGAGCGGGCCTGGGCCCTGGGCGAGCGGCGACGGCGTGGTGCGCAGCCAGCCCGGCGCGTAGAGCAGCAGCCGCGCCACCTTGTCGGGGTTCGCGATCGCGGTGGTCGCCATCAGGGTGCAGCCCCACGACCAGCCCAGCAGATTGAGTTTTGCGATGTTGCGCCGCTTGAGCACGAAGTTGAGCACCGCGGTGATGTCCTTCACCGCATCCGGCGTGCGCGCCACCGGCGGATTATTCTGCGGTGGCTCGTCCATCGCCTTGGGCCGCGTCGAGCGGCCATAGCCGCGCACGTCGAGGCAATAGACGTCGTAGCCGTGCGAAGCGATGGATTTCATCCACGATTGCCCGCCGAGCGGCATGTCGAAGCCGGTGTGGGCGGGATAGGTCGAGCCGTGTACGAACAGCAGCGTTCGCTCCGGCGTGTATTTCGCCAGATTGGTCGGGCGCTTGTTGCGGACAAAGATTTCGATGCCCGGCTCGGACGGCACCATCATCTCTTCGGCGATGAGCTGGGTCATGGTCAGCCGACCTTGCAGTCCTTCAAGATCTCCGGCTTGAACGCGAGCCCATGCCCCGGCCGCTCCGGCGCGGTGATGGTGCCGTTCACGACCTTGACCGGATCGACCCAGAGGTCTTCGGACAATCCCATGTCCTCAATCCAAAGGCCGTTCGGGATCGACGCCAGCAACTGCACATTCAGCTCCGGAAACAGATGCGGCGCCATCTGCAGGCCCCAGGTGTCGGCCAGCACCGCGATCTTGCGCAGATCCGTGTAGCCGCCGCGCATCGGATCGGGCTGCAGGATCGGCACCTTCGGATTCTCGAAGAATGGCCGCAGGTCGTAGCGCGTGAAATGCGTCTCGCCGCCGACGATGCGCATCGGCAGCGCGTCGGCGACCCGCATGTAGCCCTTGAAATCGTCCGCCGGCACCGGCTCCTCCAGCCAGTAGATGTCGTAATCGACGATCTTGCGGCCCTGGTTGATCGCTACGTCTGCGCTCCAACCCTGGTTGATGTCGATCATGATGTCGATGTCGGGGCCGAGCGCCTCGCGCATCCGCTTCACGTTGTCGACGTCGCCGCGCAGATTATTGGTGTGCGCCATCTGCATCTTGATCGCTTTGTAGCCTTGCGACTTGTAATGCAGTGCCTTGGCGATCATGCCGTCGCCACCGGAGCCGCGGAAGCAGCCCGAGCCGTACACCGGCATTTCCTTGCGCACGTGGCCCCACAGCCGGTGCAGCGGCATGTTGGCGCGCTTGCCGATCGCGTCCCACAGCGCAATGTCGAGCGCCGACATCGCCATGGTGACGATGCCGCCGCGGTTGTAGGTGACAGTCGCTTTCCAAAGATCGTTCCAGATGCCTTCGACCGCGGTGGCGTCCTTGCCGATGACGCGCGGCAGGATGGTTTCCTCCAGCGCGGCGACGACGGTCTTCAGGCCGGGCCGGAACGAAAACAGATAGCCCATGCCGACGATGCCGCCCTTGGTCTCGACTTCGAGCACCAGGAGGTTGCGGGCGTCGCCGAAAGCGTGACCCTTGAGCCAGGGCGTGTCCGTCCACGGGACCCGCAGTATGGTGGTGCGGACAGCCTTGATGGTCATGTCGGTCATGTGCGGATTCCGTTCAGCGTGGGTTCGACGCATTCATCATAGCCCGGCATGCGCGAAATAAATCCGCCCGAATGCAGGCTTTGCGCGAGCCGGGCGAAGCCCTGCGGGATCATTCGCGTCTCGCGCGACCACAGCCCGGCAGCTTTGTAACGGCCGAGCGAGCTCGCAAGTATGTCCTTCGGCACATTGGGAAAGAATGCCGTCACCGCGGTGGCAAGCTCGGTTGCGGGAGTGGCGTAGAGCCAAGCCAGCATCTTTCCCGTGGCGCGGGTCATCGCCGCGAACTCGTCGCGGTATTTGGTGCAGGCCTCGCGCGTCGCGATGAAAGCCGTGTAGGCGGTCGGCCCGCGCGTGCTCGCGGCATAGAGAATGTCGCCGGCTTGATCTTTCTCCGCCATCGAGATGAACGGCTCGAACGCCTGCATCACGTCGATGTCGCCGGCCTGCAGCGCATGGTAGTTGCGTGGCATCGCCCGGTCGGAGAAGCGCGCCAGCTTTTCCGGGTCCATCCCTTGGTCGCGCAGGTCTTGCTGCAGGCACATCCAGGGCGTCGGCACTTCGGACACCGAGGCAAAGCGTTTGTCCGCCAGATCGGCGAGGCGGAACGGCGCTGCGCCCTTTTTTCCAATCAGGAAGAACGGGTCGTGCGACACCACCTCGCAGAAACTCACCAGCGGCGAATGCTTGTCCTGGTCGTGCGCCCGCATCACCCGCATTGGCCCGCCCCAGGTCAGATCGATGGTGCCGTCGATCAGCTTGGGGACGGCGTCGCCCGGCGCGTCGGAGGTGAGCAGTTCGACATCGACGCCCTCGCGTTTGTAGAAACCGAGCGCGTACGTCGCGTAGTACGGCGCATAGAAGACGGCGCGGAAGTTTTCCATGAGCCGGATCGGCATTGAACGAGACCTTGCTGATGCGCTGATGAGGCCGATGGCCGAAGGCGCGAGGACTGTCTAAGCTTGTTGGTGCCGGAGTGTACGACGGGGATTTAGAAGATGAGAACCCTATTTGCCCTATGTCTTCTCGCAATCGCTGCGGCGAGCGCTTCTCCTTCGGCGCATGCGCAAGACAACTATCCCAGCAAAGTCATCACGCTGGTGGTGCCGGTGCCGCCCGGCGGCGCCGCGGATTTCATCGCCCGCCTGATCGGCCGCAAGCTTTCCGATACGCTCGGCCAGCCGGTCGTCATCAGCAACCGCGGCGGAGCCAGCGGCACCATCGCCTCCGACAATGTCGCCAAGGCCGCACCCGACGGCTACACGCTGCTGCTGAATTCCATCACCACCCACGGCATCGGCCCACACCTCTACACCAGCCTACCGTACAACTCGGTGAAGGATTTTGCACCGATCATCTTTGTCGCCAACCTGCCGCTGGTGATGACGATCAATGCCGACCGTCCCGAGAAGTCGGTGCAGGATGTGATCGCCACCGCCAAGGCGGACCCCGGCAAGTTCTCGTTTGCGTCGTCCGGCAACGGCGGCGCGCCGCATCTTTCGGGCGAACTGTTGCAGAACGTCGCCGGCATCAAGATGCTACACGTGCCCTATCGCGGCAGCGGCCCAGCGGTGATCGACGTCGGCGCCGGCCGCGTCGACATCATGTTCGACGCGGTGCCGTCGCTGCTGGCGCTGATCCAGGCAGGGAAGCTTCGTCCGCTGGCGGCAGCAAGCGCCGAACGAAACCCGATCGTGCCGGATGTGCCGACCTTCGGCGAGCTCGGCATCAAGGGCATGGAGGTGTCGCTGTGGTACGGGCTGGTCGGACCCGCCGGGCTGCCGCAGCCGATCGTGCAGCGTCTCAACACCGAGTTAGCGAAAATTCTTAAGTCGGATGAGGTGAAAGAGAGCTTCGCCAAGCAGGGCGCAATCGCGTCCGGCGGCTCGCCGCAGGACTACGCCAATTTTATGCGCGACGAGTCCGCGCGCTGGGGCGAGGTCGTGCGCAAGAACGGCATCAAGCTGGAATAGCCGTTAGCGCGCCTGCCCGTGATACACGCTGTTCGGCCGCATGTCGGTGGCCGACGCCACGCGATTGCTCATGTTGTAGAAGCCTGCCACCGCCGCGATGTCCCAGATGTCGCGTTCGCCGAAACCCGCCTTGCGTAAGCCTTCGCGGTCATCTTCCTCGATGGCCCAGGGCTCGGCGGTGAGCTTTGTTGCGAAATCGAGCATCGCGCGCTGGCGCTTGCTCAGCCTTGCCGCGCGATAGTTCATCACCATCAGTTCGCCCAGCGCCGGGTCGCCCGACAGCGCGCGCACCGCGGCGCCATGCGCCACCAGACAATAGTAGCAGCGGTTCACCGACGACACCGCGACCGCGATCATCTCGCGTTCAAGCTTGGACAGGCCCGACGGCGCCAGCATCAGGTCGTTGTACAGGCCGACGAAGGCTTCGAGCTTGGCGTTGTCGAAGGCGTAGGCCTTCAGCACGTTGGGCACGAAGCCGAGCTTCTCCTGGCATTTGGCGAAATAGGCCTCCATCGCCGGCGAAAGTTTGCCGCGCTGCAGCGCGAGCGCGG
Source organism: uncultured Alphaproteobacteria bacterium (assembly GCA_963842645.1). GTDB lineage: Bacteria > Pseudomonadota > Alphaproteobacteria > Rhizobiales > Xanthobacteraceae > Z2-YC6860. The sequence continues at coordinate 302,582 of CAWJGY010000007.1, forward strand.
TGATCTCGCTGTCGTCCTTCGCGGTCTGGCGCGCAGCCGCCGGGACCTCCGGGCGGGGCTTGCTCGCCTTGATATTGCTTGCTTTCTTCCGTTTCATCGCCACGTCACGCTCTCCCAGGATGTTGACGGAAGCCTACAACCCTTCGGCTACGGGACGAAACCACTAAAGTCTTCGCGGGGGCGCGATTGATTCTCCCGATTTGAAATCGCCCATGAACGAGCAAGCCATCATCGATCGTCCCGGTGGCGAAGAGCGCGCCGCCCGCGCCCGCATCGACGCGGCTTCGAAGCTGCTACGCGGCTCCAAGGGCGACGTGCCGGACGATTTTGTTGCGTTGCTGTTTGCGCGCGCCGCGCCGGAGGATCTCATTGTTTATGGAGCCGGCGAGCTCGCGGCGCTTGGCCGCGACGCATGGGCGTTCCTCGCCACTCGCAAGCCGGGCGCGCCGAAAATCCGCTTCCAGCAGCCGAACGCTTCCGAAGGAGAGCATCTGAAATCGATCTCGGTGATCGAGATCGTCAACGACGATATGCCGTTCCTCGTCGATTCGGTCATGGCCGAGGTGACCGAGCGCGGCCTAGTCACGTGCCTTGTGGTGCATCCGATCATGGGGGTCGAGCGCGACAAGGCCGGCACGCTCACCGCACCGCCGAATGAGGCCGACAGCAGGAAGGGCGGCGCGCGCGAGAGCTTCATCCATATCCACGTCGAGCGCGTCGACGACGCCCAACGCCGCGCCGAAATCGTGCAGGCGCTGGAGCAGGTGCTGGCCGAAGTGCGACGCTGCGTTGCGGACTGGCGGCCGATGGTAAAACGCGTCAACGAGTTGATCGCGGAGCTCAAGGCCAATCCGCCGCCGGTGCCGGTGGACGACATCGCCGAGGCGATCCTGTTCCTGGAATGGGTGGCTGCCGACAACTTCACCCTGCTCGGCGTGTGCGGCTACGCGCTCGACGGCCAAAAGAACGACGAGCAGCGCGATCTCAAGCCGATGCCGCAGACCGGGCTCGGCGTATTGCGCGGCGGCGACGTCCCGGTGCTCACGCGCGGCGGCCAGGTCGTGTGGATTACGCCGCAGCTTCGCGCCTTCTTCGACGAACCGAGGACCCTGATCGTCACCAAGGCCAACGCCAAGTCGCGCATCCACCGGCGGGTCTATCTCGACTACATCGGCGTCAAGCGATTCGATCCCGACGGCAATCCGAGTGGCGAGTTTCGCATCGTCGGCTTGTTTACTTCGACCGTTTACATCCGCTCGATCCGTTCGATCCCGTATCTGCGGCGCAAGGCCGATGCCGTGCTGGCGCGCGCCGGCTTCAATCCGGAGACGCATTCCGGCAAGGCGCTGGTCAACGTGCTGGAGACCTATCCTCGCGACGAGCTGTTCCAGATCGACGAGGATACGCTCTATCACTTCGCGCTCAGCATCCTGCAACTCGAGGAGCGCCCGCGCGTGCGCGTGCTGGCGCGGCGCGACCGCTTCGACCGCTTCGTGTCGGTGCTGGTCTACGTGCCGCGCGAACGCTACAGCGGGCAGGTGCGCGCGCAGATCGGCGAATATCTCGCCGAGGTCTTCGAGGGCCGCGTCAGCGCCTTCTATCCGTTCATCAACGACGCGCCGCTCACGCGCGTGCATTTCATCATCGGCCGCGACGGCGGACCGACGCCCAACCCCGATCGCGCTACCTTGGAGAACAAGGTCGGCGCCATCATCCGCACCTGGACCGACGGCTTCGCCGAGGCGCTGGCTGCGGCTTACAACTCGGGCCGGACCGGCGCGCTGTTGGCGCGCTATCGGGACGCTTTCACCAACGGCTATCGCGATGCCTATTCGCCGGCAGTGGCCGTCAAGGACATCCACACGGTCGAGGCGTTGACGGCGGAGCGGCCGCTGGGTGTCGATTTCTATCCGCGCAGTGAGGACGGCAAGCCTTGCGTCGGCCTCAAGGTTTGGAGCCACGGTCGGCCAATCCCGTTGTCGGAGCGCGTGCCGGTGCTGGAAAACATGGGGTTCCGCGTGGTCGATGAGCGGACCTTCGAGGTCGGCGGCCAGGATCAAGCGGTCGACGCCTGGCTGCACGACATGGCGCTAGAGCGCGTCGATGGCGGCCCGTCCGACCTCGACAAGCTGAAGGGCGCGCTGGAGGCGGCGTTCATCGTCGTGATGCGCGGTGCTGCCGAGAACGACGGCTACAACGCGCTGGTGATGGCGGCGGCGCTCGGCTGGCGCGATGTGGCACTCGTTCGCACCGTCTCGCGGTTCCTGTGGCAGGTCCGTGTGCGCTATTCGCAGGACTACATGTGGGCGACGCTGCGCAAGCACGCAGGACTTGCCGCCAAGATTGTCGAGTTGTTTCACGCGCGCTTCGATTCGCGCGTGAAGGCCGATGACCGCGCCACACGCGAGGCGGCGATCGTCGCCGAGATCGAAACCGCGCTGGCCGCGGTCGAAAGCCTTGACGAGGACCGCATCATCCGCCGTTTCGTCAACGCGGTGCAGTCGGCAATTCGCACCAACTACTTTCAGATCGACAAGGACGGCCAGCCCAAGCAGGAAATCTCGATCAAGTTTTCCAGCCGCAAGCTCGACGGCGTGCCGAAGCCCACGCCGCTCTATGAAATCTTCGTCTATTCGCCGCGCTTCGAAGCCGTGCATATGCGCTTCGGCAAGGTGGCGCGCGGCGGCATCCGCTGGTCGGACCGGCCGCAGGACTTCCGCACCGAGATCCTGGGCCTCGTCAAGGCGCAGCAGGTCAAGAACGCGGTGATCGTCCCGGTCGGCTCCAAGGGCGGCTATGTGCCCAAGCGCCTACCGGCCGGCGGCACACGCGAGGCGATCGCGGCGGAGGGCGTCGCGACCTACAAGCTGTTCATGCAATCGCTGCTCGACATCACCGACAATCTCGATCTCAAGGGCGTGGTGCCGCCGGACAACGTCGTGCGCCATGATGATGACGATCCCTACCTCGTCGTCGCCGCCGACAAAGGGACCGCCACATTCTCCGACATCGCCAATACGATCTCGGAGCAGCATGGCTTCTGGCTGGGCGATGCCTTCGCTTCCGGCGGCTCGGCCGGCTACGACCACAAGGGCATGGGCATCACCGCCCGCGGCGCCTGGGAATCGGTGAAGCGGCATTTCCGCGAGATGGACGTCGATATCACCAGGACCGAGTTCACCACGGTCGGGGTCGGCGATATGTCGGGCGACGTGTTCGGCAATGGCATGCTGCGCGAGACGACGATGAAGCTCGTCGGCGCGTTCGACCACCGCGACATCTTCATCGACCCCAATCCCGATTCGGAAAAAAGCTTCGCCGAGCGAAAGCGAATGTTCGAGCTGCCGCGGTCGAGCTGGCAGGATTACAACAAGACGCTCATTTCCAAGGGCGGCGGCATATTCCCTCGCTCATTGAAGGAAATCGCGCTGTCGAACGAGGCGCAAAAAGCGATCGGCCTCGACAAGGCCAAGGCGACGCCGCAGGAGGTGATGAACGCGATCCTGAAGGCGCCGGTCGATCTCTTGTTCTTCGGGGGCATCGGCACCTACGTGCGCGCCGCGTCCGAAAGCGACGAGGCCGCCGGCGACCGCGCCAACGATCCGATCCGCATCACCGGCAGCCAAATTCGCGCCAAGGTGGTGGGCGAGGGCGCCAATCTCGGCATGACCCAGCGCGGCCGAATCGAGGCGGCGCTCAAGGGCATCCGGCTCAACACCGATGCGATCGACAATTCCGCCGGCGTCAACACTTCGGACCTTGAGGTCAACATCAAAATCGCGGTGAGCCTGCCGGTGCGCGACGGGCGGCTCACTCTGAAGACCCGCAACGAACTGCTCGGCAAGATGACCGACGAGGTTGCGGCGCTGGTGTTGCGCAACAATTATCTCCAGACGCTCGCGTTGTCGCTGGCGCAGCGGCGCGGCCTGGAGGATTTAGGTTTCCAGCAACGGCTGATGCAGACCCTGGAGCAGCGCGGCGAGCTCGACCGCGCGGTGGAATATCTGCCGGATGACATGGAGATGGCCGAACGGTTGCGGCGCCAACAGCCGCTGACGCGGCCCGAGCTGTCGGTGCTGCTCGCGTACGCCAAGCTCTCGCTCTACGCCGAACTGCTCGATTCGAACGTGCCGGACGATCCTTATCTGGGCCGTGAGCTTGGCCGCTATTTCCCGAAGCTGATCGCGCAAGAATTCCCCGACGCGCTGGAGAAGCACCGGCTGCGGCGTGAGATCATTTCGACGCAGCTTGCCAATTCCATGATCAACCGCGGCGGGCCTTCGCTCGTGGTGCGAATTGCCGACCAGACCGGCGCGTCGCCGGCGACGATAGCTTTTGCCTTCGCGGCGGTGCGTAACAGCTACGACATGCCGGCGCTCAACGACGAGATCAACGCGCTCGACAGCAAGGTCGCGGGCGCGTTGCAGCTCAAGCTCTACGCCGCCGTTGAGGACCTGCTGCTCGATCGCTTGGTCTGGTTCCTGCGCAACGCCGATCTGACCAAGGGGCTGGAGAGCGTCGTCGAGCACTATCGCGAGGGAATTGCGGCGGTTACTGCTGCGCTCGACACCGCGCTGCCGAAGGATGCGGCCGCAACGCGGGCGGCGCGGACGAAAGAGCTCGCGGATGCCGGCGTGCCCGATACGCTGGCCCGCCGCATTGCCGAGATTCCGAAAATCGCCGCAGCGCCGGACCTGGTGCTGATCGCCGACCGCACCCAGAAGCCGATCCCCGCTATCGTCGCGACCTACTTCGCCGCCGAGGCGTTTTTCCGTGTCGACCGGCTGGTGACCGCGGCGCGGAGCATCGTTGTCTCCGATTATTTCGATCGCCTCGCGCTCGACCGCGCGCTCGATTCGATCGGCGACGCCGAACGCCGGTTGACGGCGGCGATGGTGGAAACCGGTGAAACCGGCGAGGCGGCTGTCGAAGCCTGGGTCAAGCCGCGTCAGGCTGAGGTCGAGCGCATCCGCTCAGCGATCCACCAGATCGCGGGCAGCGGCCTGACCCTGTCGAAGCTCACCGTGGCGGCGAGCCTGCTGGGCGATCTGGCCCGAGGCTAGAAAAGACTAGATATTCCAGATATTTGCAGAATTGCCGATCCGCCGTTTCCGCGCGAGATGTGCGAAAAGTCCTGAACCGCTGGCTGCCGCGCCCACACCAATGACCGAACAGGAGCGGCCGCAATAACGGTCGCCGAGGCACACCAGGAGGGTGTCATGCGGTCAGGTCTGTCACTTCGCAGCGTTATCGGCCCGCTTGTCGCCGGTCTGACGCTCGCGTGCCTGGTCCAGCCGGCCGGCGCGCTCGAGATTTCCAAGCACGCGAAAGATAGTGCCGAGACGAATGCGGTCCTGCTCAAGGGCAAGATCGACGACGGCGACACCTATGAACTCCAGGTCTACATGGCCGGGCTGCCGAAAAAACCCAATGTCGTGGTCTATCTGAACTCGGGCGGCGGCAACCTGCGCGAAGGCATGCGGCTGGGCCGCTTCTTCTTCCACAACAAGATCGAGACCGTGGTCGAACCAAAGACGCAATGCGCGAGCGCTTGCGGACTGGCGTTCCTCGGCGGACGCGATGAGTCCGGCAAGCCGAAGCGAACCAAGGCGTCGACCGGCGGCATCGGCTTCCACTCCTTCTCGCGCGAGTTCGACAAGGACAAGAGCTATTCCGCCGACGATCTCAAGACCGTCGTCCAGATCACGCAGAACCAGGTGGCCGTGGTCGCGGAATATCTGAAAGCGGTCAACGCCGATCTCGACCTGCTCCGCATCATGCTGCGAGCGCAGTCCAGCGACATGAACTACCTGTCGAACGACGACGCGCTCACGTTCAACATCCGGGTGTGGGACGAGAAGCGCAACCAGATCGTCGAGCCGGAGTTGGTCATGAACAAGCTCGATCGCTCGCAGGCGGCCAGTGCGCCCGCCAACGGCGCGAGCCCGGCAGCCATCGCGCCGCGCCCGACCTCGGCGAACGTGAGCGGCAAGTCGCCTTCTTGAATATCCAAGTCGCCTTCTTGATGCTCAATGCCTGAAATGCCGGGTGCCGGTCAGCACCATCGCCACATTGTGCTCGTCGGCGGCCTTGATCACTTCGTCGTCGCGCATCGAGCCTCCGGGCTGGATCACCGCCGTGGCGCCGGCCTCGATCGCGACCAGCAGGCCATCGGCGAACGGAAAGAACGCATCCGACGCGACCACCGAGTCTTTGGCGAGCGGTGCGGCAAGCTTCAACTCCTTCGCCGCATCCTCGGCCTTGCGCGCGGCGATCCGCGCCGCATCGATCCGGCTCATTTGTCCCGCACCGACGCCGACCGTGGCGCGGTTCTTGGCATAGACGATGGTGTTCGACTTCACATGCTTGGCGACGCGGAACGCAAACCGCAGATCGTCCAGCTCGGCCGCGGTCGGTGCGCGCTTGGTCACGGTCTTCAATTGCATCTCGTCGACCGTGGCGTTGTCGCGCGACTGCACCAGCAATCCGCCGGCCACCGACTTCACGGTGAGGCCATATGCCCGGGGATCGGGCAACCCGCCGGCCAGCAGCAGCCTCAGGTTTTTCTTCGCCGCGACGATCTTGATCGCTTCCTCGGTGGCGTCGGGTGCGATGATGACCTCGGTGAAAATCTCGGTGATGGCGCGCGCGGCCTCGGCGTCGAGCATGCGATTAAGCGCGACGATGCCGCCAAACGCCGAAGTGGAATCGCAGGCCAAAGCTTTGGCGTAAGCCTCAGTGAGGCTTGCGCCCTCCGCCACGCCGCACGGATTGGCGTGCTTGATGATGGCGACTGCGGCGGTGCGCTTCGGATCGAACTCGGCGACGCATTCGAAGGCCGCGTCGGTGTCGTTGATGTTGTTGTAGGAAAGCTGCTTGCCCTGCACCTGCCGCGCGGTGGAAACACCAGCGCGTACATCCGGCGAACGATAGAACGCCGCGCTCTGATGCGGGTTCTCGCCATAGCGCAGCGCCTCGGCGAGTTTCCCGCCGAAGGCGCGGAACGACGGCGCCGGATCGTCGAGCTCTTTGGCGAACCAGTTGGAGATCGCCGCGTCATAGCTCGCGGTGCGGGCATAGGCCTTAGCGGCGAATTTCTTGCGCAGCGCCAAGGTGGTCGCGCCGCCATGGGCCGTCAGTTCGGCGAGCAGCGGAGCATAATCCTCGGGCTCGACGACCACCGCGACGTCGGCATGGTTCTTCGCGGCGGCGCGGATCATCGCCGGGCCGCCGATGTCGATGTTCTCGATGCAGTCGTCGTAGTCGGCGCCCTTCGCGACCGTCGCCTCGAACGGATAGAGATTGACCACCAGGAGATCGATCGGACGGATGCCGTGCGTCCCCATCGCCGCCGCGTGTTCCTTGTTATCGCGGATCGCCAGCAGGCCGCCGTGCACCTTGGGGTGCAGAGTCTTGACCCGCCCGTCCATCACCTCGGGAAAGCCGGTCAACTCCGACACGTCCATGACCTTGAGGCCGGCGTCCTTGATCGCTTTGGCGGTGCCGCCGGTGGAGACAAGCTCCACGCCGTGTTGGGCCAGGCCGCGCGCGAACTCGATGAGGCCGGTCTTGTCCGACACCGAGATCAGGGCGCGGGTGATGCGACGCAGATCGGTCATGACGAAGCTAGACATGGTGCAACGCGAGACGGCACGCAAGCCGTTGCCCGACAAATCAACAAGTGATGTCGATCAACTCGGCTCCAGCGGCAATTCGGGTTCGTCACCGCGTTTGCGGCCCGCGCTCGAACCGGATGACGCGACATGCGCGAAGGTCCAATGCACCCGCGGGATTTTGCGCGCCCGCCCGTAGATCGCGATCTGCACGGCGCGGCGCGGCCCGTCGGAGCCGGAAAGATAGACGCTTTCCTCGATCTCGACCCGATCCTCGTAGGCGTTGAAAGTCCAGACGTCGCGGTTCGGAAGCATGAGCATGGCGCCATGACCGTCGGTCAGCTTGTTGGCCTTGATGGATGGATGCAGATGAAACCGCACCGCGAACTCATCCGGCACGTCCTGCGGGATCAGGTCGCCGTCGGTGGCGACAAACAGATCTTCGCCGTCGACGCGATTGCCGGCCAGCGCAAGCTTTAGCGCGCGCTGGTGGATTACTTTGAAGCGGTCAGCGTAGCCGTCGTGCGACGTTCGCAGGAAGATGGCGTCGCCGCGGTCCTCGCGCGAGACCTGGATGTCGGCTGGGCCGCCGACGATCGGCGTGCCGAGCAGGCGCTTGAACGAACCGCCTTCAAGAAAGCGGCTTGAGGATGTGTCGTTGAACACCACGGTGGAATGCGCAGCGGTGGCGCGCGCTACCTGACGCCAGGTCTCGCGGTTGGTTCCCGGCAAGCCGCAGTTCACCACGATGCGCTGCAAGCCATGCGACAGCTCGAACGACAGGCAGCCGGCGTGTGCCTCCTGGCTGACGTTGATCGGCGGCGGGCCGCCCGCCTCCATCAGCAGCACCATCTCGCCGAGCTCGACGCGCTGGTATCCGGAGTGCGGTGCGTTCGAGAGTGGCGCGCCGCGTGCGTCGTCATAGGCGAGGATGGTCGCCATCAGATCGGGCAGCGTCGGCCCCATGCCGTTGAAATGCGCGAACGTGCCGTCGCCGTGCCGGAAGAAGCGCATCATCGGCATCATGCGATCGATGGCATTGTTGAGCTGCGGCGGCGGGGCGATGTTGCGCGCCTGGAAGGCATGGCGCAGCGGCAGGAAATCGAGCAGCAGCTCGATCAGCGCGCCGGGGTTGCGGCTGACGTGGCCACCGTCCGCCAGGATCTGCCGATCGATCTGCGCCACGAGCTGCTTGACCGCGCTGCGCAGATGACGCGCCTGCCCCGCCATGCAAAGCGCGGCATAGGTCAGCGCGACCAGCGCCTGGATGCGCGCTACGCCGTCGCGCGCCTCGATCGCGGTGTGGCGCAGGTAGCGGACCTGACGCACGAGGCTACGCAGGAAGCGGCGATAGAACTGATCGTCGGCGTCGTGCAGGATCAGTGGCGCCTGGCTGAGCCAGGAGGTGATGCGGCGCGCCATGATCTCCGGCTGCCAGGCGACGGCATCCCAGGCGCCCTGCACGGCTATCCACTCGTCGACCAGCGCGCGGGCATTGGCGCGGGTGATGCCCGACTCGGCTGCGCGCAGGTGGCGCAGCCAGCCGAAGCCGAGCAGGCTTGCCGCCCATTCCTCGGACGGCGGCGCGATCTCGAACGGCGAGCGGCCGTCGCTGATCACCACCTTGCCGGCGAAGGCGAACCGGCCTGAATAGATTTCGCTCGCGCGGGTGCCGTCGGCGGTGCGCAGATCCTGCGGCGCGATCAGCAGCCGATCGGCCTTGCGGGGAATGAAGCTCAGCCGGATGAACGGATGGCCGCGCAGGCGTCCGGCGATGCTGCGCAAGGTGCGCCGCCCCAGGAGCAGGGACAGCTTGGCCCGCTCCCCAATCGACAGGCCGGCCATGAAACGTTTGCCCCTCTACGTTCAGCGGGTGCCCATGCCCGCCTTACCCAAGTCATCATGTCACATATAGCGAAGGCTGAAACGGCGGCCAACCTGCCTAAGCCCCGTCAGCCCTTATGATTCGGGCGGCGTAGAAGCCGTCAAGCCCGCCCATCCGGGGCTCCGCGTCATAGGCCCAATAACAGGGCAAAGTGCGCAACTCGCCCTGCGGCGTCAGCAGTTCCCCATGGCCGGCGACCTCATTGGCCATGATCGGGCTGCGGCGCAGCCCCGGATTGCGGCCGAGCAGCGCCGCGATCTGGTCCTCGCCCTCCTCGGCCTCGAGCGAGCAGGTGCAATAGACCAAGGTTCCGCCCGGCGTGAGCAGCGTCACAGCGTGGTCGAGCAGCCGGGTTTGCAGGGCGACGAGCTTCACCAGATCGGTTTCGGACTTGAGCCAGGGGATGTCGGGATGGCGCCGGATCGTGCCGGTCGACGAGCACGGCGCATCGACCAGGATCGCGTCGAACGGGCCGCCCTGCCAGGTCGCAGCGTCCGCCTTGACGATCTCGGCGCTGAGCTGCAACCGGGCGAGATTCTGCCGCACGCGTTCGAGCCGCGGCGCCGACCGGTCGACCGCGGTCACCTGCGCGCCGGCCAGCGCCAGTTGCGCGGTCTTGCCGCCGGGCGCCGCGCAAAGGTCGGCAACGGATTTGTCGCGAATGTCACTGAGCAGCCGCGCCGGCAGTGACGCGGCGGCGTCCTGCACCCACCATGCGCCCTCGTCGTAGCCGGGAAGCTGAGGGATCGGGCCCGACGCGATGGTCCGCACCGTGCCGGTGTCGAGCACGCGGCCGTCGAGCGTCGTGGCCCATGTTTGCGGGTCGCTCTTGACCGTGAGATCGAGCGCCGGCTCCTGCGTGTGGGCCGCGGCGATGGCGTGCGCCGCCGTCTGGCCGTAGTGCGCGATCCAGCGCCGCATCAGCCAGTCCGGCGTATCGAGCAGCACTGTATCCAGTCCGGCGAGCCGGGCCTTGCCGTCGCGCGCCAGTTTCCGCAGCACCGCGTTGACCATGCCTGAATAGTGCGACGCGTGATGGTCGGCCTGCGCGAGCCGCACCGACAGATCGACCGAGGCATGGTCCGGCACGTCGAGGAACAGGATCTGCGCTGCGCCGATCAGCAGGATGGCTTCAACCTGCGGCGCCGATGGCGGCATTCCCTTTTCAAGCATGACTGCGAGCACATGCTGCAGCGTGCCGAGCCGGCGCAGCACCGTCGCGACGATGGTCCGCACCAGGGCGCGGTCGCGCTCAGGCAGCCTGCCGAGCTCGCTCTGTTCAAGCAGGTCGTCGAGTGGACGCTTTTGCCGCAGCACGCCGAAGACGATTTCGGCGGCGATGCGGCGCGCGGCCAGACCGGGCGACGGCGGCGACGGTGAGGGGGCTGAAGCTGTTTTGCGGCCGGGCATGGCCGCCTGTCATGCCCCGCTTTCGCGGGGTCTGACAACGTCCAAATGTCCGCGCCGGCCAGGGATCAGCGCCAAAGGTCAGCTCCAAGGCCCAGCGGGCCGGCGATTCCACGGTCCGGCCGGAGCCTGGCGCGCCGGCCGAGGAGCGCCGAAATCGCCACGGCCCAGTTCCTGCGCAAGTTGCTGCAGCGCCGCGATCCGGTTCTCGGTCGCCGGATGGGTCGAGAACAGGTTGTCCATGCCCTGCCCGGTCAACGGATTGACAATGAACATGTGCGCGGTCGCGGGATTGCGCTCCGCAGGCTCGTTGGGAATGGCGTGTGCCGCCGCATCGAGTTTGCGGAGCGCCGAGGCGAGCCACTCCGGCCGCCCGGCGATGCGCGCGCCGAGATCGTCGGCAGCATATTCGCGAGTGCGGCTGATCGCCATCTGCACCAGCATCGCCGCGATCGGCGCCAGAATGACCATGGCGAGTGTTCCGATGACTCCCAGAGCCGCCGTTGTTGTTGTCGCGATGGCCGCCGCCGAACAACATGCCGAATTGCGCGATCATCGAGATCGCGCCGGCGATGGTCGCAGTGATGGTCATAATCAGAGTGTCGCGATTGCGGATATGCGCCAGTTCGTGCGCGAGCACACCGGCAAGTTCCTCACGACGCATGTGCTCGAGTAGTCCGGTTGTCGCCGCCACCGCGGCGTGTTGCGGATCGCGGCCGGTGGCGAAGGCGTTCGGCTGAGGATTGTCCATGATGAAGACGCGCGGCATCGGCAGGCTGGCGCGTTGCGCCAGATCGCGGACCAGGGCGACGAGCTCGGGCGCCGTGGTCTCGTCCACCTCGTGAGCGCCGTGCATCGACAGCACGAGCTTGTCGGCGTTCCAATAGCTGATGAAATTCATCGCCGCGGCGATGACGAAGGCGATGACGGCGCCGCTTTGGCCGCCGATCAAGTAGCCGACGCCCATGAACAGGGCGGTTAGGCCGGCCAGCAGAATGGCTGTACGCAAGTAGTTCATCACGCGTCTCCCTCGGAGGGCGGGCGCAAACCCAGCCCTCGGTAAAAAAATGGGAAGGTGTCCGCCGGCTTCAAGTCCGTGCCGGCCGCGACATCCTGCCCAGGCCCGGGCCTTGACGGCCATCAACGGGGGGGCATTTAACGGGGCATGGCGGACGATCGAACCAGTGACAAGGTTCCACCGCCGGCAGGGGCGGCGCCACGCAAGCCGCTGTCCCCGGCGGCTGAACGGGCGTTGGCTGAAGCCGCCCAGCGCCGCGTTGAGACCGACCGCAAGGCGGCAGATCGCGCCAAGGAATACGGCGGTCCGGAGGGGCCGGAGCCAACCCGTTATGGCGATTGGGAAAAGAAGGGTCTGACGTCAGACTTCTGAGCGCAGGCTGCACACAACCCTCCGAGTATAAGTAGAATAACTTCCTTCCAAGATTGTTTTCAGCGGATTCGCAACTCGGCTACACATAGGACAATGTTCCCTAGATCGGGATTTTTATCCGCGCGCCAGTCACGCGGGCGTCGTGGCGCGGGACGTCGCGTGCTGGCGTGCGGCGACGTTCAGCGCGGGGCTCGGACGTCAGGCGCGACTTCAGTTGGCACCGTACGGCGTTGCTGCCAGCGCGCGCGAACGAGCTGACACGTCCTCGTCGTTGCAGACGTCTGCACGACACGCCGCGGCGAAGTCCTACGCACCCGCCTTAGCGCCTACCTTCTTGTTCTGCCGGTTCTTCACCAGATCATCGACCACCGCCGGGTCGGCCAAGGTCGAGGTGTCGCCGAGGTTGCCGTACTCGTCCTCGGCGATCTTGCGCAGGATGCGGCGCATGATCTTGCCGGAGCGCGTCTTCGGCAGGCCGGGCGAAAACTGGATGAGATCGGGCGAGGCGATCGGGCCGATCTCCTTGCGCACCCAGGCGACCAGCTCCATGCGCAACTGCTCGCTCGGCTGCACGCCAGTCATCAAGGTCACGTAGGCGTAGATGCCCTGGCCCTTGATGTCGTGCGAATAGCCGACGACCGCCGCTTCCGACACCGCCGCATGCGCGACCAGTGCCGATTCCACTTCGGCGGTGCCCATGCGGTGGCCGGCGACATTGATCACGTCGTCGACGCGGCCGGTGATCCAGTAGTAGCCGTCCTCGTCGCGGCGGCAGCCGTCGCCGGTGAAGTACTTGCCGGGATAGGCCTTGAAATACGTGTCGATGAATCGCTGGTGATCGCCGTACACCGTGCGCATCTGGCCCGGCCACGAATCGACGATGCAGAGATTGCCGCTGTTTGCTCCCTCGAGCACCTTGCCCTCGGCATCGACGAGCTGCGGCTGGCAGCCGAAGAAGGGCTTGGTCGCCGAGCCGGGCTTCAAGCGCGTCGCGCCGGGCAGCGGCGTGATCAGGATGCCGCCGGTCTCGGTTTGCCACCAGGTGTCGACGATTGGGCAGCGGCCGTCGCCGACGACGCGGTGATACCACTCCCAGGCTTCCGGATTGATCGGCTCGCCGACTGATCCGAGCAGCCGCAAGGATTTGCGCGAGGCCTTCTTGACCGGCTCTTCGCCGGCCTGCATCAACGCGCGGATCGCCGTCGGCGCCGTGTAGAAGGTGTTGACCTTGTGCTTGTCGATCACCTCCCAGAACCGCGAGTTGGTCGGATAGTTCGGCACGCCCTCGAACATCAGCGTGATCGCGCCGTTCGAAAGCGGCCCGTAGACGATGTAGCTGTGGCCTGTGACCCAGCCTACGTCGGCGGTGCACCAGTAGATGTCGCCGTCGTGATAGTCGAACACGTATTGATGCGTGATCGAGGTGTAGACCATGTAGCCGCCGGTGGTGTGCAGCACGCCCTTCGGCTTGCCGGTCGAACCGGACGTGTAGAGGATGAACAGCGGATCTTCCGCGCTCATCTCCTCGCACGGGCATTCGCTGGTCACCACCTTTGCGGCCTCGTGGTACCAGACGTCGCGAACCGGCTCCATGTTGACCGGCGCGCCGGTGCGGCGAACCACGATGACATGATCGACGCCGCCGACTTTCGCGATGGCGGCATCGGTGTTGGCCTTGAGCGGCACCTTGCGGCCGCCGCGCAGGCCCTCATCGGCGGTGATGACGACCTTCGACTGGCAATCCTCGATACGGCCGGCGAGCGAGTCCGGCGAGAAGCCGCCGAACACCACGGAATGAACGGCGCCGATCCGTGCGCAGGCCAGCATCGCGTAGGCGGCCTCCGGAATCATCGGCATGTAGATGGTGACGCGGTCGCCCTTCTCGACGTTGCGGTTGCGCAGGATGTTGGCCATCCGGCACACCTCGTCGTGCAGTTCCTGATACGTGATGTGCTTTGAGTCCTTCGGATCGTCGCCTTCCCAGATGATCGCGGTCTGCTTGGCGCGCTTGGGCAGGTGGCGGTCGATGCAGTTGTAGGCGGCGTTGAGCGTGCCGTCCTCGAACCATTTGATCGAAACGTCGCCCGGTCCGAACGAGGTGTTCTTGACCTTGTGAAACGGCTTGGTCCAGGTGATGCGCTTGGCTTCGTTGGCCCAGAACCCGTTCGGGTCGGCGACCGAGCGGTCGTACATCTCCTGGTACTTGGCCTGGTCGATGTAGCCACGCTGCTTCCACTCGGCGGGAATCTCGTAGATCTTGTCGGACATCTCACTCTCCCTACAAGCCGCGATTTCGCCCGCGACCGCTCTCTTCGCCTGCCATATTATGCGATGGCTCGTGGACGAGCGACAAGGCAGCCGCCGTTCCACTTTGGTCGATTGCAGTTGCTGCCAAGGCGAGGAACGCCAATGCCGGGACCTGTTCGCGGCCTTTTGCTGGCCATGATTGTGCTGATTGCAGGCGTCGTCCCAGCGCCCGCGCAGACCTATCCCAACCGGCCGATCCGCCTGGTGGTGGGATTTCCGCCCGGCGGGGCCGTCGACATCATCGCCAGGATCTACGCGCAGGGGTTATCGGCGCGCCTCGGCCAGGCGGTCGTGGTCGAGAACAAGCCTGGCACCGGCGGCAACCTGGCGAGCGATACCGTGGCCAAGGCTGCGCCCGACGGCTACACGCTGCTGCACGGCACCGAGAATGTCTTCATCAGCAATCCGCATGTCTATGGTGCGCGGATGCCGTTCGATCCGTTCAAGGATCTGGTGCCGGTCACCAGTCTCGTTTCGAACCAGATCGTGCTGACGGTGAATCCGGCGTCGCCGGCGAACTCGCTCCGGGAGTTCGTCGAGCTCGCGCGCGCAAGCAAGCCGCCGTTGTTCTATGCGTCGATCGGCAACGGCAGCAACCACCATCTCGCGATGGAACTGCTCAAGCAGCATGTCGGCATTGATGTGATCCATGTGCCGTATCGCGGTGGCGGACCGGCGGCGCTTGCTGTGCTCACCAACGAGGTGGCGGCGATGTTCGGCGGCGGCTCCGTGGTGCCGACGATCAAGTCAGGCAAGCTGCGCGGGTTGGCAACAACCGGTAAGGTGCGCAATCCGGCGACGCCGGAGTTGCCGACCATCGATGAAATCTATCCCGGTTACGAAGCACTGAGCTGGCACGGTGTGTTCGTTCCGGCCGGCACGCCGCAGCCGATTGTCGATCGGCTGCGGAAGGAACTGACAGAGGTGGCGGCGCTGCCCGAGTTCAAGCAGCGGCTTGGCGACACCGGCTCCGGTGAGCCCTATGTGGTATCGCCCGAGGAACTCGTCGCACGTATCAAGTCCGACTACGAAAAGTACGGCAAGCTGATCCGCTCCATTGGCATGAAGCTGGATTGAGTTGCGCCGCGGTGTTGGTGTTTGCGCCCTCTCCCACAAGGGGAGAGGGCATAGCAGCTACTTCCCCATCCAGCCGACGATCGCGCCGATGATGACGAACGCGCCGAGCCAGGCGATGCTGTCGATCACCATGAGCATCGGCTTACGTCCGTGGAAAGCGTAATTGGATGTCAACGTGGTGACGACGAAGCCGAACCAACACAACACGGCCGATATGATGCCGCCGCGCAGGGTGAATGCGTTCATGTGCACCAGAATGCCGTACAGCGCCCAACCGACGATAATTTCGCCGACGAAGACGACGATGAAAGGCGCAAACTTCTCCGCTCCGGACTTGGCGGCCTGCTCGGCCTGGCACTGCTCCATGGTTTTGCCCTGCGCCGCCAGCCACCACTTGCTCGTCGAGCCGTAATACACACCGCCGAACAGCCACGCCGCCACCGCCGCGATCAGGATCGAAAGCCAGTTCACGGTCACGAATGCCATTGCCGCCTCCCTATTTGATCCCGCCCTGCTTGCACACGAGCTTCCATTCCTCCGCCGTCACCGGCTGCACCGACAAGCGGCCGTATTTCACCAGCGCCATGTCCTTGAGCTTCGGATCTTTCTTGATCATGTCGAGCGTCACCGGCTGCGGCACAGGCTCGGCCGCCTTCACATCGACCACGACCCAGGGTTCGCCTTTTTCGGCGGTCGGATCGGGATGGTGCTCGCGGATGATTTCGACGACGCCGACGATCTCCTTGCCGACATTGGAATGATAGAAGAAGGCGCGGTCGCCCTTCTTCATCTTCATCAGGTTTTGTTTGGCGGTGTGGTTGCGCACACCGGTCCACTCCGCGCCCTTCGTGCCGGCCTTGACCTGCTGGTCCCAGGACCAGGCATCGGGCTCGCTCTTCATCAGCCAATAAGCCATCGGTTCCTCATTCTTCCGAACGGAGCGGCCGCGCCAGCAGCAACTCGATCGCTTCATCCACGCTCATGTGTCCCGCCAGCACGGCGGCGACCGCCGACGAGATCGGCATATCGACTTTACGCTCGCGCGCCATCTCAAGCAGCACCGGCGCGGTGAAGGCGCCTTCGGCCAGTCCCGTCTTGCCATGAATATCCCGGGTCGCAAGGCCTTTGCCGAGATTGATACCGAAGCTGAAGTTGCGCGACTGCGGGCTTGAGCAAGTCAGGATCAGGTCGCCCAGCCCCGACAGGCCCATCATCGTCTCGGTCCTGGCGCCAAGCGCCCGGCCGAAGCGGACCAGTTCGGCGAAGCCTCGCGTGGTCAGCGCCGCCGACGCACTGGCGCCCAGGCCGCGGCCGGTGACGATGCCGGACGCGATCGCCAGTACGTTCTTGGCTGCGCCGCCGACCTCGACGCCGCGCACGTCGGACGACTGGTAAGGCCTGAACGTGCGCGAGGCCAACGCCCTGGCCAGATCCGCGGCCAGGGTCTCTTCATGCGCGGCGAGCGTGACTGCCGTCGGCAACCCGCGCGCCACGTCGGCGGCAAAGCTTGGCCCCGACAAAATGGCCGGCGTCGCATCCGGCGCGCATTCGGCGATCACCTCGGTCATGAACTTGTGGGTGCCGTGCTCGATGCCCTTGGCGCAGGCGATGATCGGTGTGCGTGGCGCGATCGCAGGTGCCAGCGCCTTGACGACGGAGCGCATCGCCTGCGCCGGCACCACCAGCAGGATTGCCTCCGCGCGCGCGGCTTCCGCAAGATCGCGCGTCACCGCGACGGCGTCCTCGATGCGAACGCCGGGCAGGAACCGGCTCTCGCGCTGCTGCGCGAGCTGTTCGGCGTTGGCCGCCTCATGCTCCCACAGCGTGACCTTGCGGCCCGACCGCGCGGTGACATTGGCGAGTGCTGTACCCCACGCGCCACCGCCGAGAACTGCAATGCGATCGAACGGCATATGCTAACCGCCCTGCTGCGACATCATCCCCGGCTGCGTCTTCGGACCGGCGATCTGCTCGAGCGGCCAGCGCGCCCGCGGTGCGAAGTCGAGCGGATCGGTAAGTCCGAGCGCCAACCGCTCGGCGCCGGCCCAGGCGATCATGGCGCCATTGTCGGTGCAAAGCTCCGCCAGCGGAACCACCAGCTTGATGCCGGCCTCGAACGCGACCCGCTGCAAGGTCTTGCGGATCGCCTCGTTGGCGGCGACGCCGCCGGCGGCAACCAGCGCCGTCGGTGTTCCGTGCTGGGCGCGGAACGCCTTCATGCCGGCGCGCAACCGGTCGTGGATAACCTCGACCACCGCCTGCTGGAACGAGGCGCACAGATCGGCCACATCCTGGTTGCTGAGCGGGGCGATCTTCTCGGCCTCCAGCCGCAGCGCTGTCTTGAGTCCCGACAGCGAAAAATCCGGCTCGGCGCGGCCATGCATCGGCCGGGGCAGCGCAAACCGTGTGGCGTTGCCGCTGGTTGCTTCTTTTTCCACCTGCGGTCCGCCGGGATAACCGAGCCCCAGCAGCTTCGCGGTCTTGTCGAAGGCTTCGCCAAGCGCATCGTCCAACGTGGTGCCAAGCAGGCTGTAGTCGCCGACCCCGCGCACCGCCAGGATCTGGGTGTGGCCGCCAGAGGCCAGGAACAGGTAATAGGGGAACGGGGTTGCCGCCACGAGCCGCGCGGTCAGCGCGTGCGCTTCGAGGTGATTGATCGCCATCAGCGGCTTGTCATTGACCAGTGCGATCGCCTTGGCGGTGGTGAGGCCCACGATCACGCCGCCGATCAGGCCCGGGCCTGCCGCCGCCGCGACCCCGTCGATCTCGACAAACGTCTTGCCGGCCTCCGCCATCGCCTTGGCGATGATGCGGTCCAGCGCCTCGACATGGGCGCGCGCGGCGATCTCCGGCACCACGCCGCCGAAAGCCGCGTGCTCGGCGACCTGCGACAGCACGATATTGGACAGGATCCGGCCCTGTCCGTCGTTGCCGCGCTCGACAACCGCCGCGGCGGTCTCGTCGCATGTGCTCTCGATTCCGAGTACAAGCATGAGGTCTTATTACCATGCTCCCATGACAATCGAGAGGGTCTGTGGCGCAATCCTCCGACACTATCCTGCGGCTCGGCACGCGAGGCAGCCCACTGGCGCTGGCGCAGGCGCACATGGTGCGCCAGGCACTGGCCGCGGCGGATGGCTTTGACCCGGAGCGGATTGCGCTTGAGGTGATCCGGACCAGCGGCGACCGCATCCAGGACCGGCCGCTGGCGGACGTCGGCGGTAAGGGCCTGTTCACCAAGGAGATCGAAGAGGCGCTCGCGGCGGGCGCGATCGATCTCGCGGTGCATTCCTCCAAGGACATGCCGACCGTGCTGCCGGCGGGCCTGATGCTGTCGGCTTTCATGCAGCGCGAGGACCCGCGCGATGTGTTCATCAGCCGCAAGGCCAAATCCATCGGCGAACTGCCGCGCGGCGCGACGGTGGGCACCGCGTCGCTACGCCGCCAGGCGATGGTCAAGCGAAAGCGGCCCGACCTGGAAATCGTGCCGCTGCGGGGCAACGTCGAGACGCGGCTGCGCAAGCTCGACGAGGGCGTAGCCGACGCGACGCTGTTGGCGCTGGCCGGACTGAAACGCCTCGGCCTCGCCGACGCCGCCACCATGGTGCTCGACGTGGATGAATTCTTGCCGGCGGTCGGGCAGGGCGCCATCGGCATCGAGACCCGCGCCGATGATTCCAAAACCCGCGAATTGCTGGCGAAGATCAATCACGCCGACACGTTCAGCGCGCTGGCGGCCGAGCGCGCATTTCTCGCCGTGCTCGACGGCTCGTGCCGCACGCCGATCGGCGGCCATGCGACGATCGCGAACGGCACGATTCGTTTTCGCGGCATGATCGTGAAGCCCGATGGCAGCGAGGCGTTCGAAGTCGCGCGCGAGGGCGATGTGCGCGACGCCGAAAAGCTCGGCACCGATGCTGGCGGCGAATTGAAGGGCCGCGCCGGGTCCGACTTCTTTAGCGTGTAGTCATGCGCCTGCTGGTGACCCGCCCCGAGCCCGACAACGAGCGCACCGCCGCCGCGTTGCGCGCGCTGGGGCACGAAGTCATGCTGGCACCGCTTCTGCACATTGAAGCCGTGCCGAACGCCGATCTCGGCCTATCACCCTGGGCAGCGATCCTCATCACCAGCGCCAACGGCGCACGCGCGCTCGCGCGCCACCCCCGGCGCGGCGAGCTCATCGCATTGCCGGTGCTTGTCGTGGGCCGCAACAGTGCCGATGCGGCCCGGGCCGCGGGCTTTGCCGATGTCGCCTCGGCCGACGGGGATGCCGGCGACCTGGCACGGCTCGCCGCCGAGCGTTTCGCCGGCGCGCATTTGCCGCTGCTTTATCTTGCCGGCGAGGATCGCACCGGCGAGCTGACCGTGCCGGGCCTGACCGTACGCACGGTGGTGGTTTATCGCGCCACCCAGGCGGAGCGGTTACCGCCGGAGGCGCTTGCCGCGTTGGCGCAGGGCCGCATTGACGGCGTGCTGCATTTTTCCCGCCGCAGCGTCGAGAGCTACCTCGATTGCGGCCGCGACGTCATCGGGCCGGCGCTCAGGCCCACGCATTATTGCCTGTCGGCGCGAGCCGCCGAGCCGCTCCAGCGTGCGGGCGCGGCGAGCATTGTTGTGACTCCGCGGCCGGATGAAGCAAGCCTGCTCGCTTTGGTCACGCCAAAGTCTTAGTCGAATCGTCTAGAATGACAGCATGGCCAGTGGAAAACGTCCTCCCCCGGATCAAGGCGCGCATCGGAAGCGGCCGCCGCCGGTGATCGATCTGGCCGTGACCGAAGTTCCGCCCGAGAACCCGCCGCCTGAGCCGCAAATGGCGGCAAAGGGCGAGGCGTGCGCGCCGCCCTCTTCCGATCGGCCGCCGCAACCGGAGGATGCCTTCATCCCGCCGCCGATGACGCCCGCCGCCGCGGCGTTCGAGAATGCGTCCTATGAGCCGCCCCCGCCTCCACCGCCGGAACCGCCGCCGCGTGCGGAACCGGAGCCACCGCCCGGCCGCCGTCCGGCGTCCGCCTGGTTGCTGGAGGTATCGTCGCGGACCTATCTCGGCGCCGGCATCGGCGGCATTGTCGGCGGCTTGCTGGCGGTGCTGCTGCTGTGGCTGTTCGGCGCATTCTCGAGCGGTCGCGATGTGTCAGTGGATTTGAGCCCGCGGTTGGCGGCGATCGAAAAGCAATTGACCGATCTGGCGGCGCGCCCGGCGCCGGCCCAAGTCGATCCCAAAACGGTCGACGATCTCGCCGCGCGGCTCGCCAAGCTTGAGAGCGCGCAGGCCGCGCCGCGCGCGCCGGTGACCGATCCGGTGGTGCTCGGTCGGATCAACGCCGCCGAAAACGCGACCAAGTCGCTCGCCGACAATGCTGCCGCCGGCTCGCGCCGCGCCGAGGCTGCCGACGCGGCGTTGCGCGAAATCAACAGCCGGATCGACAAATTGACGGCCGCGTTGGCCGAGGTGCAGATCACCGCCCGCGCGGCCGCCGCCGGCAGCGATCGCGCCTCGCGGCTTGCGGTCGTGGCGTCGGCGCTGCGCAACGCGGTCGAGCACGGCGATCCGTTCACCGCCGAACTCGCCATCGTCAAGCCGCTCGCACCTGATGCCAACGTGATTGCGCTGCTCGAGCCGTTCGCGGCGACCGGCGTGCCAGGCAATGCCGCGCTCGGCCAGGAGCTTGCGGCGATTGTCCGGCCGATGCTGCGCGCATCGGATCGGACGCCGTCCGACGCAGGTTTCCTCGATCGGCTCCAGGCCAATGCGCAGAAGCTCGTCCGTGTCCGTCCGGTGGACGAAGAGGCGCGCGGCGACGACCGCGGCGCGATCCTGGCTCGGATCGAGCAGCGCGCGTCGCAAGGCAACATCGCCGGCGCCCTGACGGAGCTCAACAAGCTTCCGGCGGACGCCCGCGCGGCGCTGCAGCCATGGGTCGCCAAGGCGGATGCGCGCAACAGGGCGCTCGATGCGAGCCGGCGGCTGGCCGCCGACGCCGTCGCCGCGCTGAAGGCGGCGCCTTGAGATGATCCGCGTTCTTCTCTTTATTGCGCTGGTCGCACTGACGGCCTTCGGCGTGGTCTGGTTTGCCGACCGGCCGGGCGAGGTCGCGATCGTTTGGCAGGGCTATCGCATCGAGACCTCCGTCATGGTGGCGGTGGTCGCCGTCGCCGTCGTGTCGCTGGCCGCCGTGCTCGTCTGGTCGATCGTGCGGACCATCCTGCGCTCGCCTGACATCTTCGCGATGTTTCTGAGCCACCGCCGCGGCGTGCGCGGCTATCTCGCGATCTCGCGCGGGCTGGTTGCGGTCGGCGCCGGCGATGCGCGTGCGGCCAAGCGCGCCTCCAACGAGGTGGAGCGCATTGCGCCCGGCGAGCCGCTGGCGCTGCTGCTCAACGCCCAGGTCGCGCAACTGTCCGGCGACCGGGCTGCGGCCGAGCATGCGTTCCGCGCCATGGCGGAGCGCAGCGATACGAAGCTGCTCGGCCTGCGCGGTCTTTATATCGAGGCGCAGCGGCGCAAGGACACCGTGGCGGCGCGCGCCTACGCCGAAGAGGCCGCGAACGCCGCGCCCGCACTCGGCTGGGCCGGGCAGACGGCGCTCGAATTCCGCTGCGCGGCCGGTGACTGGGCGGCGGCGCTCGCAGCGCTAGACCGCAACAGCCGCTACGGCCTGATCGACAAGAACGAATACAAGCGCCAGCGCGCCGTGTTGCTGACCGCGCGGGCGCTGGCCGCTGCGGAGGCTGACGGCGAGCACGAGCGCGCCCGCACGCTGGCGCTCGATGCCGTCAAGCTCGCGCCGACGCTCGTGCCAGCGGCCGAACTGGCCGGGCGTCTGCTCGGCGAAGCCGGCGATCTCCGCCGCGCCAGCCGCATCCTAGAGAAGGCCTGGGCGGGCAATCCGCATCCCGATCTCGCCGACACCTACGCGCATCTTCGCCCGGGCGATTCCGCGCGCGAGCGGCTCACTCGCGTGCAGTCGCTGGCGCTGAAAGCGCCAAGTCACGTCGAGAGCGTGCTCGCCGTGACACGGGCGGCGCTCGACGCGCAGGAGTTTGCGGTGGCGCGCAACGCGATCCGGCCGTTGCTCAAGGAGCCGACGCAACGTGTCGCCATGCTGATGGCGGAGATCGAGGAGCGCGAGAGCGGCGACGAGGGCCGCGCCCGCGAGTGGATGTCGCGCGCGCTGCGCGCACCGCGCGATCCGGCCTGGAGCGCCGATGGCTTTGTCTCCGATCGCTGGATGCCGGTGTCGCCGGTGAGCGGACGGCTCGATGCATTCCAATGGAAGGTCCCGCTGGCGGAACTGGGCGACACCCGCGACGTGATCGAAGGCGATGATTTCGAGGACGACAAGCCGAAGATCGTCACACCGCCGCCGGCGCGCACCGAAGAGGCTGCCGCGCTCGCGCCGCCGATCGCCGAACCGCCGCCCGCGCCGCGTCCGCCCGCGGCGCTATCCGTTTCATCGCCCAAGCCGCCGAAGATCGAGCCAAGGCCCGAGGCGATCATTCCGCTGCTGCACGTGCCCGACGATCCCGGCCCCGATCCCGCGCCTGACCTCGATCCGGAACCCGAACCGCCCGGCGGCACACGGAGCTTGCGCCTGTTCAAGTAGGCGTGTTTGCGCCGTGGGTTTGCTTGCCAACGACAGGCCCGGCCGTTAAGACGGGCGCAATTCCGCCGATTTCGGCCCATGCCGGCGTAGCTCAGGGGTAGAGCATCCGCTTCGTAAGCGGGGGGTCGGGGGTTCAAATCCCTCCGCCGGCACCAAGATTTCAAACACTTAACCGGCAATTCCAATTTCGACAGAAGAGTGTTTCAGAATTAGGCATTACGTTGGGCATTAATGTCGTTTGCCGCCGGAACAGCGTGAAGGATCCCTCCTAGGGCCGGGGCTTCGAAGGTGGAGCGATGGTCGTCACTGCGTACCAAATTTTTGATGCGACAAACGCATCCGTGTTCTTCGTGACGAAGTCGCCGATTGGGCGAAACGTAATGGCGTTACCCACCAGGGCGGCAGGTGGCGCGCAGCTAGAGCCTCATATACAGGTACAGGCTAGACTTTTCGGTTTTGTACTGCGAGCGAGCTTTCTGCCCCAGCAGCTGCATTCGGACATCGGAAAGCCGAGCGCCGCCACGGCTTGGTCAGGAGACGCACGCGCGCTAGTCTTGGGGCGGATCAACCCATCACGGAGCTTCTCATGAAACGCATCATCGCCGCAGTGATACTGAGCGCCCTCGCTGCGGGTCCTGCCTACGCCCAAACCTGCGCGACCCAGGCTATGAGCAAAGAAGGAAAGCCGCTCGCGGGCGCGGCAAAAACGAGCGCCGTCAAGAAGTGCTGCGAACAGTCGGCAGTCAGCAAGGACGGCAAGCCGCTGTATGGAGCTGCAAAAACAAGCTACGTCAAAAAGTGCGCTAAGGGCTGACAGTCAACTGGAAGCCTGAGGCTGTGCGCCAAACGCGTAGTCACGGGCTCAGCTCGGAAGCTATCCCAGGGACAAGCAGCTCGGATGGGTCACCGGGCACTTATGAAGCTGATGGCGCCTCTAGAGCCGAATGGCTAGCCGCACTGACGCGCCACTGAAAGGGCTGCGCGCAGCAGCTCGCGACACTGAATCGCCTGTAGCTGAGCTTGATCTGAGTCCCAAGCGGACAGTATGTCGCCGAGGTCTCGGATCGCCACGTCCACAGCAGTTAGGATGTCTACACCGGTCGAATTCTCAAAGGCGAAAGGCCCGCCGATCTACCGGTCCTGCGGCCGACCAAGTTCGAACTGGTGATCAACCTCAAGGCAGCCAAGGCGCTCGGTCTCGAAGTGCCGGCGAAGCTATTGTTCACCGCCGACGAGGTGATCGAATGAGGCGGCGCGACTTCGTCGCAAGTCTCAGCGTGGCGGTGGCATGGCCGCTCGCGGCGCGCGCACAAGCTGCCGACAATCGGGTTCATGGGGACGGGCACGTCCGCAAGCTGGACCCAATGGACGGAGTCGATACGGCGAAACGGGTGACGTCCGCCATCCCAATTGTTTTTGCGGTGGCGCCTAGTCCGCTCTCCCTAGTTGCGAGCTTGGCGCGGCCAGGCGGCAACGTCACTGGCCTGTCGAGCCAGCAATCCGACCTTGCCGGCAAGCGCCTCGACCTTCTGCGCGAGGTTGTGCCGGGTCTACGCCCCGACGTGATGAATCGATCAGCGGCACACGGCCCGCCACTGCTCGAACAGGCTGGAAATTCCGCAGCCGCGTGATCCAAGGACGGGGAGCAGCTCAAGACCACTTGAACAGTATTTTAACCACATTCGAGTGACGGTGGCTGATAGCTCCGAACAGGGGAATCAGCCTGATGCGAAGGGTAACCGTTCTAGCGGCAGCGGCGGCAGTAACAGTAGCCAGTGGGCTAATCGGCTTTAACATCGGCCGGATAGGCACACTCCAACAAGTTCCCGTCACATCAAAGATTGTAGATCAGGAGCTAGTTACAGGCGCTATTGCTTCGCAACTCCAAACGTCACTTCCTACGCCAGCCTCGGGGGGCGCTTTTTCGGAGCCAGTGACTCCACCTTTGAATCTCGGCGGAACTAATGCCGCAAACCCAAAACTGACATGCAGAGAATCCCCACTCACTTGGAGTTTCCCGTGTCGTCGAAATCGATACGACAGGCGGTCCTGGTTTCGGCTTCGAGCACTTTAAGCAGCATGATTTTTTGCGAGATAAGGAAGTCGTACTAACTTTTGACGATGGCCCGTGGCCGACGACCGCAGCAGTAATAAAGGCGTTGGCAGACGAGTGTGTACTTGCGACGTTTTTCGCAATCGGCAAGCACGCCACATACTATCCTGAAATACTACGCAAAGTAGCGGAAGCTGGTCACAGTGTTGGGACACATACTTGGTCACATCAAAATCTGGCTAAAAAATCGGCCGAAGAGGCGAGGGCCGAAATCGAAAAAGCGATCAGCGCAGTTCAGTGGGCTCTTGGCGATAGCGCTCAGCAAGCAGCGTTCTTCCGTTTCCCAGCCCTAAGTCATCCCGGTGAAATGGTGACCTACCTCGGCGGACGCAACATTGCAGTGTTTTCGACGGATATGGATTCCCTTGATTTCAAAGTGCGTAAGCCGGAACAGATCATCAAGTCGGTCATGACCAGATTACAAAAGCAGGGAAAAGGGATTGTGCTGATGCACGATTTCCAAACAGGGACCTCTCAAGCCTTGCCTCAGCTTTTGGCCGAGCTTAAGGCTGGTGGCTATAAGATAGTCCACTTGAAGTCGGCCAAGACTATACAAACCCTGACGCAATTCGACGAAGAGCTTCAAAACGACCAGAAGCTCGCGACCGTTAGCCAGCGACCTACCTCTAGTGTTGTACGCGACCTTCGACCTTAAGAGAAATGCCGCCTGACTGAACTTCTTCGTGGCCGCATTTCTGAGGTTTGTAACGGTTAGCGTGCGCGTCCGCTGACGAAATCAATTCTGCCGACGCGGGGCCACAGACGAAAACCAGTGCTCCAATGGCGAGACCTATTCTTATGAATGTCCTCATGGTTGCCTCCTCAGTTTGACACAAGAGAACGGCAGAACGCTGCCAGCTACTATGCCGGTCTTACGGCGCGAGAAGTCGTTTAAGCGGTAGAACCGGAAGTTTAAGTCTTCGGCCGACCGTTGAGCAGCTGCTCAAACATATTCTCCGGCTCGATTTTTGGTACGGACTTTGGCGATCCGCTCGGCTCTTGGAGCGCTGACCATACAGCCAATAAAGCTCCCCGATCTCGCGCCGTGACTGACGGAACAAGATCTTGATTTTCGACAAGCGGCGAAACTGGCGGTGCTGTTAGGCTTGGTGAAATGCTTGGGCCGTCATCCAGGTGCTTAGTTCCTGCCTCGCTAAACTGGTCACCCATCTCGGACTTCTTCTGCCAATGAGCGGCTAAGTCCGTCCACTTCTTGCGCATCTCGGGCGTTGTGGCAGCCGCTGCCATTTTCAAGGAAAGTTCAGCGTTGGCCTTGTACATGAACGCAAGAGACATGTGACACCTTTACAAAACCATTGTCCGATTAGCTGCCATTTTATTACGCTGCTACCCAATTCGCACTAACTTTTCGAACGTCGGGTGTCGAACATATCCTCGACGACGCCGAACGCTAACATATGCGATCCACAAGGCGCGGCGATCCCCGCCGCTCTAGTGAACAAAATTCATCTGCATCGGAACAGCGACTGACCTTATGAGTGAGGTTCCTCGGCGCGCAAATAGTTTGAATGGTCGGAGCTAAAGCGGCCGCGAGCCCATCCTCGCTGGCAGATTCGCAGCGGCGATCGCAAGCATGTTACTTTGCGGGGACGACGTCCTTGGCGCGTTTCGCGCCCATATAGACCGCCAAAAGACGAACCGGTTGCGAGCCGTTGTTAACGCCGAAGTGTGCGACGGCCATGGCCTCCATGAACGATTGTCCTTGGCGGTAGGTGCGCGTGCCGTGGCTGCCGTAATCTACGGTTAGCTCGCCATCCAGAATGTAAGCGAACAGCGGTACGCCATGTTTGTGCATGATAGTCCTGGCACCGGGTGCCAACGTCACGATTGCAGCCGTCACATGCGCGGGCCCTGCTTTCGGGTAGCGGATCGTCTCACCAAGAATGCTGGTTCCGGTCGAAAGGAGTGGCTTGGCCGGATACTCGGTGGCCTGAGCGGCGTCTTGCGCAGTGGCACGTACTGTCATCGCGTGACTGACGATCACGGCCAAAGCTAAGGTGAGACCCCGGTGGAGCATGAGCCTATTGCTTCCCGACAAATTTAGTACTTTTCGGAGTCCGTTGAGCTCATTTTATTTCGCCAGCAACAGCATAATTCTCTTCGCAAGCTGCGGGCCGATCTTCGCGCAGATTACCGTCAGATCGAAAGTTTTAACAGAACGCTCTTCACAGTCCCCCCAAGGTGGTCCGAGACTCTAGAGACTTGGGCTACGTTCCAAGAATGGGAGTGAGTCATTGCCACTACATGGCCGGCTGTGTGATGACGCCTCCTGAAGCGCCCTCCGGGTGGTCGTCGCAAGCCGGCTAGCGCAATGCGCCGGGCGTTATCGCCGGGCTTGACCCGGCGATCCATGAACCGGAGCGGCGGTTGAAAACGTACGGATTGATTCTCGGAGAGCCGTCATGGATTGCCGGGTCAAGCCCGGCAATGACAAACGACATGCCGGAGAGGAATAGCTGTTGCGCCGCACGCCAATAAAAAAACGGCCCGCCGAAGCGGGCCGTTGCTTGGAGCGAGAATTGCGAAACTTAGCCGCGATCCAAAATCCCGGCGATCGCCTTGATGCGGTTGCGAACGTAGCTCGGCAGGCCGGCGCTGATCGAATTGCCGGTGTTGAACGAGCTGTTGCCGAGCAAGACCTGCGACGGCACGAGGTTCCGCAGCACCGGAACATTCTCGTACTTCTTCTTCTGGTCCAGCGTGCTGGAGCCGACCGCGAGCGCGATCATCACGGTGGTGATCGTGCTCTTGGCGTCCGCCGGATTGGGCTGGAACACCGCGATCAGCTTGCCGAAGCGCATGACCTGGTTGACGTAGAACATGTTCTGCTCGAGCAGGCCGGCCACGGGCGTATCGACGCCGGTCAGCTTGCGAAGGCCGGCGTCGTCGACATCCGAAGCGGACAGAAGCCGCATCTCGCTCTCGAACTCGATCGCGTCAGACAGCTTCCGTTCGCTGTCGCGCAGCTTGTTGGCGAGCGCGACGCCGATCGGCAGCTTGCCCTCGAGCTTGTAGTTGGAGCGGATGCAGGCGGTGACGCCGGTGCCTTCGCACCACGCGCGATCAGGGTTCTTGTTGTTCTGGCCCTTCTCGTCCTTCAAAGCCGACACCTCAGACGATTTGATGGCTTCGTGCTTGATCGAGGGGTCGATGCTCTGGATGAACGGCAGTGTCGCGAAGGTCTTGAGGTCCACCGACGCAGCCGGCCGCGACAGCATGAAGCGCGCCTCGGTGACGTACATCTGCAACTCGTCCTTCACCTCTTTCTTCGAGCCGTCGATGATCTTGTGGACCATGCCCTCCTTGAAGCCCGGGAAGATGTTGAGGAACTTGGCCTCGATCGGCCGGGTGCGGCTCCATTCGTCGAAGCGGATGAATGCGCCCTTGTCCGACGCCTCGTCGATGCGGTGATCGGTGAAGAAGATGGTCTTGGGCTTGAGCCCGTCGACGGCGGCGCCGGCGACCGAAGCCACCTTCACGATCTGGTAGTCCTGCGCTGCGGCGAAGGCGATCGTGCTCGCAAACACCAGCAGCGTCGCGGTCGAGCTTTTGATCCACATGGCGTTACCCCAACTCCCGTTTAGCGTGCTTCAGACTTAATTCCCACAACACAGTGGCCGATTTATGTGATCTTTCCGTTCTTATCCTTAAGGGCCGAACAGCTCCCGCAGGTTCCGCGGGACACGGTCCGACGGCGGCAGGCGACCGCTCGCGGCCGGCGGCAGATAGGCCCGCCGCTCCTCGGCGGCGTTGGGGCCGGCACCCGGTCCTGGGCCAAGCGCGACGACGACCGCGTCATCCAGGAGGTCAACCAGACCATCAAGAGCAGCGCAGCTCCGGCGGGCGCTTATTACAACCGCGCCAACATCTTCTATGGCACTCGCGACTACGATCAGGCGATCAAGTACTACAATCAGGCAATCAAGCTGCAGCTGGACAACGCCGAGGCGCTCAACCAGCGCTGCGGCGCGCGCGCCATCGTCGGCGAGCTGAAGGCAGCGCTGGAGGATTGCAATGCGGCGCTCGACCTCAAGCCGAACAACGCATCTGCACTCGATTATCGCGGGATGGCCTATCTCAAGCTGGGGCAGCCCGATCAGGCCTTGGTCGATTACGACGAGGCACTGAAGCTCAGGCCGAATTCGCCGGCAGCATTGTACGGCCGCGGCGTCGCCAAGCTGATGAAGGGCGACATAGCGGCGAGCAACGCCGACTTCGAGGTGGCCAAGGAGATCAAGCCGAGCATCGCCGAGGAGTTCACCAAGGTCGGCGTGCAAGCCAAGCCCAAGAGCTTCTTCTGATCTGATGCCTCCTGCGTGCGCCCCGCTCCCATAAGGTGTGGGCGCACCGATAAGCGCCGCGCTTGCGGCGAATGCCAGCCCTGCACGTAAGCTCGCGGGCAGCCGAGACTCCTCAAAATCCTTCCGCTAACGTGGCCGCAAAACCGGCGAGCAATAACGCGGGCGGGCAGAGGAGAAGCGGCATGGATGAATTGGAACGCTCGATCGGCGATCTGGTGATCGCCAACCGAATCCTGGCGAAGGAGGAGGTGGTCGATGCTTACGGCCATGTCAGCATCCGGCATCCAATCAAGCCCGATCACTATCTGCTGTCGCGCTCGCTCAGCCCGGAATTCGTCACCCGTGACGACATCATCGAGTTCAAGCTTGACGGCACGCCGGTCAGCGACACGCGGCCGGCCTATCTCGAGCGTTACATCCATGGCGCGGTTTATGAGGCACGCCCCGACGTCAACGCCGTCATCCATTCGCATGCCGAGGCTGTGCTGCCGTTCAGCATCTCGAAGACGCCGATGTGCTGCGTTGCCCACGTGGCAAGCGACATGGGCAGCCACGTTCCGGTCTGGGATATCGACGAGAAGTTCGGCGACGCGACCAATCTCCTGGTCATCAACATGGAGCAGGGCCGCGACATGGCGAAGAAGCTTGGCAAGAATTCGGTGGTGCTGATGCGCGGCCACGGCTTTGCAGCGGCCGCCGACGGCTTGCTTAAGCTGGTGCGGCTGTCGGTCTATCTGCCACGCAACGCACGCATTCTGATGGCTGCGATCCAGATGGGCGAATTCAAAGCGATGTCCGAGAACGAGATCAAGACCCGCCAGAATTTCCGCGCCGGCTCGCCGGAAATGCAGCGCGGCTGGGAGTTCTGGGCCAAGCGCGCTGGCTGCGGCGACATGCTCAAGAGCAGCAAGGGCGGAGTCTAGCGATGGCGGCGCGAAGGATCGACGTCCATTTCCATCTGATCCCGCAGTTCTACGCGGACATGGTCTATGCGGCCGGCTCGGGCCCCGCGATCGGCCGCTATCCGGATTGGTCGCCGGAGCTGGCGCTCGAAGTCATGGACAAGTTCGAAGTAGAAACCGCGCTGATGTCGCTGGGTCAGCCGGGTGTGCAGTTCTGCAAGCCGGCCGAAGCCAAGACGCTGGCGCGCCGCTGCAACGATCACTCGGCCGAACTCAATGCCAAGCACGGCAAGCGCTTCGGCGCGTTCGGCACCATCTCGATGTGGAACGTAGCCGACGCGGTCGAGGAGGTCGGCTATTGCGTCGACACACTGAAGTTCGCAGGCGTCAGCCTGTTCGCGAGCTATGAGGGGAAATTCCTTGGCGATCCGAAATTCGATCCGGTGATGGACGCATTGAACCAGCGCGATGGCGTCGTGTTCCTCCATCCGGGCTCGCATCCGGTCAACAAGCAGATCGATCTGCCGTGGCCGTATTTCATGATGGAGTACCTGTTCGACACGACGCGGGCGGTGGTCAATCTGATCTTCGGCGGTGCGTTGGAGCGCTATCCGCGCATCCGGTTCATCCTGCCGCACGCCGGCGGGCTGGTGCCGTACTTCTCATGGCGGCTATCGGTGTCGCCGATGATCGACAAGCGGCTCACGCAGATGCCGCAGGAGAAGATCTTCGAATTGCTCAAGCGCTTCTGGTACGACAACGCACTTTCGCCCGGCGCGCAGACCTGGGGCTGCCTGGAGAATGTCGCGTCGCCGGATCAGATTGTGTTCGGGACCGACTGGCCGTTTGCCAACGTCAACGTGACCGCGGCGGCGATGAAGACCTACCAGGCACTGGACGCAATCTCGCCCGCGCAACGGGCGGCCATCGACCGGGGCAGCGCGCTCCGGCTGTTCCCGCAGCTCGCGTAGTATTTCCCTGATGGAACAACGGCAAACGCCGGGCCGGGCCTTCACGATTTCGCTCGCCCTTACTGCGCTGATCACGCCGCTCGCCGTCCACCTGTTCTTTCCGGTGATCCCGGCGGTGAAGGTGGCGCTCGGCCTGTCGGATGCCCGCGCCCAGCTTACCTTCAGCATCGCGCTGTTTGGCATGGCCTCCGCTACCTTGTTCTACGGTTCGCTGTCGGACCGGTACGGACGGCGCCCGGTCCTGCTGTCGGGGCTGGCGCTATTCCTGTTCGGCAGCATCGTGTCGCTTATTGCGGAGACGGCAAACGCACTGGTGCTCGGGCGGCTCATTCAGGCCATTGGCGCGGG
This sequence comes from uncultured Alphaproteobacteria bacterium, assembly GCA_963842645.1. Taxonomy (GTDB): domain Bacteria; phylum Pseudomonadota; class Alphaproteobacteria; order Rhizobiales; family Xanthobacteraceae; genus Z2-YC6860. The sequence goes on from CAWJGY010000007.1 coordinate 334,521, forward strand.
CTGCGCGCTCACCTTGGTGCGGGCAATCGCGCGCGACGCCTATCGCGCCGATCAACTCGTCAAGGCGATTGCGTATCTGACGATGTTCGGCACGCTTGGGCCGATGATCTCGCCGATCATTGGCGGCGTGCTGACCGATACGCTCGGCTGGCGCAGCGTATTCGGCTTTGCGCTCCTGGCCAGCGGAGCCATCACGTTCACCGCGTATCTGGCATTGTATGAAACCCATCCGCCTGCCAATCGCACGATGGGCGACGTGAGTGTGGCGCAAAGCTACACCGCGCTGTTTAGTCGGCTGCGTTTCAACGCCTTCGTGCTTACCAGCGGTTTCAACACCGGCGCCTTCATGGTGATGGCGAGCGCCGCGGCGTCACTGATGACTGAGCTGCTGCATCGGCCCGCCACGGAATTCGGATTGTATTTTCTGCTGTTCCCGATGGGATTCTTTACCGGCAATTTTATCTCGACCCGTATCGGCAGCCGGTTCTCGACCGAGACCATGGTGTTTGCCGGTTCGCTGCTGGCATTGGCGGCCGTCAGCGGGCAGGCGATAGCGCTCGAGAGCGGCTTCGTGACGCCGCTGGCGTTCTTCATTCCCGGCACCTTCATCACGATGGCGCAGGGCATCGCCATGCCCTACGCCCAGGTCGGCGCGATGGCCGAAATTCCGCGCTTCGCCGGCACTGCGGCCGGCGTCGGCGTGTTCATGCAGAACTTCGGTGCGGCAGTATTCTCGCAGCTTTACGGAGTGTTTGCCGACGGTACGCCACGGCCGATGGTCGTGATCGCCGTGCTGTGTGGGTTTCTCACTCTTGTCTCCGGCACGCTGCCGATGCTGCAGAAGAAATTCGGAACGATTCCGCCGCCCGGTTAGGAGTTACTCCAGCTTGATCCCGGCCCGTTTGATGACGTCGCCGTAGCGATTGGATTCCGCTTCGATGAATTGCGCGAACGACTTGGGCGTGCCGAGCGGCACCGCGGCGCCCTGGTTAACAAATCGGCCGCTCGCGTCTGGTGTCGAGAAAATCTTGGTGGTTTCGCGGTTGAGCCAGGTGATGGCGGCCTGCGGCGTGCCCGCGGGAGCGAGGAACCCGAACCAGGCGCCGATTTCCACCGGCGTTCCCTGCTCGGCCATGGTCGGCACGTCCGGCAATACGGCGGCGCGCTGCTTGGTGGTGACGCCGAGCGGACGCACCCGCCCGCCTTGGATAGGCCCCATTGCGAGCGATACCACGTCGAACATCATGTGGACGTGACCGGCGGCGAGGTCCTGCGCCGCGGGCGCTGCGCCCTTGTACGGCACATGCACGATGTCGATACCGGCTTGCAGCTTGAACAATTCAGCCGCGATATGGCCGGACGCGCCGACGCCTTGCGAGGCGTATGTCAGCTTGCCGGGATTGGCCTTCGCATAGGCGACCAGTTCCCGAACCGAATTCGCCGGCACGGACGGATGCACCACAAGGATGTTGGGCACCGTGACGCCGAGGATCACGGGATTGAAGCTCTTGAACGGATCGTAGGGGACCTTCTGCAGGTGCGGCAGCATCGCCAGCACCGCGTGATTGCCGAGCAGGAATGTGGTGCCGTCGGGCGGTGACTTGGCGACAGCGTCAGTGCCGATGACGCCCGCCGCTCCGGCGCGGTTCTCGACCACGATCGTCACAGGATTTCCCGACTCGGCAAGCTTCTGCTGGAATATGCGGGAAAGCATGTCGCCGATGCCGGCGGGCGCGGTTGGCACGATGATCTTGATGGGTTTGGACGGATAGTCCTGCGCCTGCACCGGCGTGAGCGCAAAACAGACCGCTAACAGAACGGCCATCGAGCCGACGATTGCATGACTTCGAGACATTCGGAATCCTTCCCTGCTCTCGTTGAGTCAACTGTGCTGCGTAATGGTGTCCACCAGCGCGAGCCGTCCTTTCTTCACCTCAGTGAGAGCGCGCAACAACGCGGGCTTCACGTCCTTCGGATTGTCGATCGGCCCTTCGCCGTAGCAGCCCATCGATTTCGCCAGCCCCGCGAAATCCGGCTCGGGGCCAAACAGGTCCATGCCGATGTGCGCCTTGGCTTCGTCGGTTCCGCGTAGTTTCGCCATGCGGATCTGATGCGCCCAGTCGTTGTAATAGGCGCGGTTGTTGTGCATCACGACCAGCATCGGGATCTGATACTTGGCGGCGACCCAGAGCGCGCCGGCGTCGAACATCAGATCGCCGTCGGGCTGGATGTCGACCACGATGCGCTTCTTGTCGCGGTGCGCCAGCGCGACGCCGAGCGAGATGCCGATCTGGGTGGAGGTGCCGAGCTCCGTGCCGGGGTGGCGATACGGCTTGTCGAAATCCCAGAGCTTGCGGATCTGACGTTTGAGATCGTTGGCGGTCAGCACCCAGTCCTCGTCCTTGATGACGTCCCAGACCTCCATCGCCAGCCGCGAGAAGGTAAGCGGCGAGGCGTCCCAGTCCTTGCGCGACTCCTCCTGCCACGTGGCCCAGACCTGGTCGTGACGCTTGCCGATCGCGACCTTGCGGTCGGCGATTTTCTGCTGAAGCTTGGTGTCGGCGCCGATGCGCCGCTTGCAGGTTTCGATCAGCGCCGGGATGCCGAGCGACGTGTCACCCAGCGCCCGCACCGAGCAGGGTTGCATGCGGCAATAATCCATCGCCCATTTGCTGATGCCGACTTCGGCAAATCCGATCTCGACGAAATCGCAAGTTGCCGGGGGCAGGAATTCACGGATGCGCTTGGCGTTGTTCAATTCGGTGAGCTGCTTTTCCCAGTCCTTGACGTCGAGGCCGATGATCAGGTCGGTCTTGCCGAGTGACGGCTTGTCCATGCTCAGGCAGAGCGGATGCTTGTTCGGGAAGTTCAGCGCGTTGTTGACATCCCACACTGCGGCCCCGGTCAGCTCGGACAGCTCGACGATGCTCTCGAAGCCGCCGGCGCGCCGGCCGGCGTATTCCGCCAGCAGCATCGGATGCTCGGCCTTCAGCAGCTTGTCGGCGATAGCTTCGATCGCACGCGGGTCGGGCGCCATCGGCGATGGTGCTGCGACGGCATTCGCGGGCGGCAGCGGAACGTCGTGCGTCTTGGGCGCCTCCTGCAGCGCCGCGTCGTAGCACATGTAGATCGGGCCCTTCGGCTCGGTCATCATTACCGAATAGGCGCGGGCGAAGGATTCCGGCACGCCGTCGATCGAAGTAGGCTGATAGTCCCATTTGACGTAGTCGCGCACCGCGTTGCCCTGCACCAGCGCGGTGTGGGTCCAGTCGATATGCGGCCGGCGCTTTGCCTCGTCCATTGGGCCGGTGGCGCCGATGATGAAGACCGGCACGCGGTCGAGATAGGCGTAATAGATCGCCATGCAGGCGTGCAGCAGGCCGACGAGATTGTGCAGGATCACCGCCATCGGCTTGCCGGTCGCCTTGGCGTAGCCGTGCGCGATCTGCACCGCGATCTCTTCGTGGTTGCACAGCATCATCGGCGGCTGGTTGTCGCCGTAGTTGACCAGCGAGTCGTGCAGCCCGCGAAAGCTCGCGCCGGGATTGAGCGTGATATAGGGAAATTCGTAGCGCTTGATCAGGTCGACGACGACGTCGGACTGCCAGCCGGTGTAATTCGGAGTCTTTGCGTCCATTGTGCTGTCCAGTCGGGGTGAGGCTGCGTTCCGACGTTACCGTATTTGTTGGGCATTGCGCCATTCCGGTGCCGGCGCGGGCGGAGTTTTGTTATGCTCGAACGGGCGGGCCTGGGGTTCTCTCCCGGTGCGTGCTTGGGAGAAACGAATGCCATCAAGCTGCAAGATAGCGATTGTCGGCGGCGGGCTCGCCGGGCTCGCGGCTGCGACCGCACTGAGGACCTTCGGGATCAAGGCGGAGGTTTTCGACCGGCGAGTTCCTCGAATTCAACGATCGGCTCAAGGCTGCAGCGCAGTATGGCGCTCCCTACTACACCTTTCAGCGTGCCGACCTGTTGGATGCGCTCGCAAGCGGACTCGATCATAGCGCCATTCATCTGGGCCATCGCCTGACAGGCCTCACAGAGCGAAGCGACCGCGTCATGCTCGCTTTCGCCAACGGCGCTCGGATCGAGGCCGAGTTCGTGGTCGGCGCCGACGGCGTGCGCTCGGTCATCCGTCAGGCGCTCTATGGCGAAGACAGCTCTTGGAGGATTGCGTTGTCCGTTTTTGGCTCTGCCAGGCGGCGGCGCAGCGGTTCGTGATGTTCGCGTTACCGCAAATACGATGCCGCCTTCTGGGCGATCTCCGGCGGCGTCGAATAAATCTCCTTCACCAGGGCCTGTACCCGATCACCCGGAACGGGATTGATCTCCATCTGGGCCTTGTCGGTGTCGGCGAGGAAATCCTTGTCCTTCATCGTGGTCATGAACGCGTTGCGCAGCGCCTCGGCGCGGTCGGCTGGAATATTGGGCGGGGCAACGAACGGACGACCCATCACTTGGCGCGCGAAGATCAGCCGCAGGATCTGCCGCTGCTCATCGGTTTTGGCCAGATCGATAATGAGCGGGACGTTCGGCAGATCGGCATGCTTTTCGAGCGCTAGCTGGACCAGGATGGTGAACTTCTTCTCATCGATCCATTTCTGATGCGTCGATTTCACGCTCGACCACGACCAGCCGCAGCGGCCCTGCACCTCGCCGCGTTCCATGGCGAGTCCGACCTCGTTGCCACCGGGATAACCGGTGACGATCTTCATCTTGGTGCCGAGCACGCCGTTGGTGATCCGCGGAAACTGATCGGTGTCCGCCGAAGTGGCCGTGCCGCCGACCACGAGTTCCTTGCTCAGCATGTCCTCGAACTTGGTGATGCCGCTGGTGCTCCACGCCACGCAGACACTCACCTCGTTGTTGGCGCTGCCGATCCAGGTGAACTTGGTGGCGTCGAACTGCGCGGCCTTGTTGCCGAGCAACGTATCGAAGCCGGTGCCGCGTCCGATGATGCCGAAAGCCGTGCCTTCCTTGGGGGCCACGTTGTAGAGCCAGTTGGCCAACCGAAGGCTGCCGGCGCCTTCCATGTTCTTGGGTAGGACCGTCGGGTTGCCGGGGATGTGCTTGCCGAGGTGGCGCGCGAGCATCCGCGCATAAAGATCGTAGGCGCCGCCGACGCTGTAGCCGATGTATAGATCGACGGTCTTGCCCTTGTAGAAATCGGCCACGTTCTGGGCGCGGCCGGTCGATGCGGCGACAACCAGGAGGGCGGCGGCCAGCAGGCCGCGCGACAACGCTGCAAACACCATGTTCCTCCCTTTGGAACGGTTGCCGCTCTGCGGCGGTGCCCTTGTGGCGCATGATCTTATCCGAAAACCGGTATCCACTTTTCGGGATCATGCGGGGACCCATTATCCTCGCCGCCGGATTGATTTGACAAGAACACGCGATATGGTGCTGCCACAACCGGCGAATTTATCTTTTTACGGCCTCGTTCCAAGGAGCAGGCGAAATGACTGGCATTCTCGAAAATCCTCCCGGCGTCGGCCACAATGATCCGGCCTCCGAAGGCGCGGAAAAGGAAAACCAGCATTGGGACCGCTGGGCGAAGAAGCGCACGTTTGTGCGCGCGCTCGAAGGAACCTACAGCCACCTTTATAAGAATCTGATCGATCAGCCGCGGGTGTTCTCGTCGAAGGACGTGCCCTGGAAGGGCGGACCCGGCCACTACGGCAAGAGCGTGATATCGCCCCAGGCCGTCAACATCACGCAATCGATCGAGTCACACATCGAGGCCTACGCGCCGGGCGCTTCCGGTCAAAAGCACGGCCATCTCAACAGCGCGGTGTTTTATGTGCTCAAGGGCCATGGGCACGACGTGCATGACGGCCGTCACATTCCCTGGAAGGCCGGCGACGTGATGCTTGTCGAAAACGCCTGCGTGCATCAGCACTTCAATGATTCAAAGGACGAGGAAGCCATCCTCCTGGTGTTCAAAGCGAAGCCGTTATTCCTGTTCATGCACCTGCTGTTCCAGAAAATCGTGGAGTGGCCGTCGAAGATTCCACCCAAGGGCGCGGAGAACTACAAGCCGCCGAGCGACATCTAGGAGAGCCCATCATGGCAACTGTATTCACCGACAAGGGCCCGGCGCTCTCCGGCAGCAAGACCGCCACCTTCCGCGCCGACGAGGTCAGGCAGTCGCTGGAGTTTCGCAAACAATACGAGACCCGGACCAACGTGGTGCTCGCCGAGGACATGCCTTGGGAGCATTCCGCCGACGGTCTGATCAAGCATCTTGTCCACGAGAAGCTGAACACGCGCGAAATGTGCGTGGAGGCTTACATGCAGTTCCTGAAGCCGGGCGAGAAGTCGGGCGTCCACCGGCACATGTGGGAGGAGCTCGTCTTTGTGGTTGAGGGCTCCGGCTACGACCTGCACTGGGACCTGAAGTGGGATTGTCTGGAAGCGTTCCAGTGGGAATGGGCGGCCGAGCCCAAGGCCTATAGCTGGAAGCGCGGCGACTACATCTACATTCCGCCGTTCACCAACCACCAGCACGTTGCCGGCGACCATGAGGACTGCCGGTTGATCGTGATGTCGAACCGCATCACCAAAGAGATGGGCTTCGACTGGTTCGATCAGGTCGAGGCCGCGGCGGGCTATGAGGCAATAATGAAGAACGGCGGCGCTCGTTAGGCTTTGGCGTGTGCCGCCGCGCCCCGTCCGGCGAGACGGCCGAATACCGCCGATGACATCAGGCCGGTGGCGCCGGGATAGTTGAAATAGAAGATGCCGCCGACCAGTTCCCCCGCCGCATAGAGGCCGGGTAGCGGCGCATCCTCGATGTCGAGGACGCGCCCGGTGGTGTCGATCTTCAGGCCGCCGAACGTAAACGTGATTCCGCAGCCGACCGAATAAGCCTCGAATGGCGGCTGCTCCAGCGCTGTTGCCCAATTGGTCTTGTCTACTTCGAGCCCGACCGTGCGCCGCCCGTCCTTGACGTTGGGGTTGAACGGCACGTCACGCGTGATCGCCGCGTTGAACTCGCGCACCGTCTTAAGGAATTGCGCAGCATCGACGTCCTGCATGCGCGTGATCAGGTCTTCCAGCGTATCGGCAGTCACTTTTGTTGCGCCGCGCAGCTTGTATTCGTCGCGCATCAGGGGCTTGGCTTGCGCGTCGAACACTTGCCACGCATAGCCGCCTGGCTGCTGCAGGATGATGCGGCCGTATTTCGCGTAGGTGAAATTGCGGAAGTCGGCGCCTTCGTCGAGAAAGCGCTTGCCCTCGGCATTGACCACGATGCCGTAGAGATAGCTGTGTCGGAAGCCGTTGTGGCGCGTTTCGACGCTGCCGAAATCGCCTGCGTTGCGCTCCCAGGCGCAGGAGTGGCAGCCTGACCATTGGCCGTAGGGTTGCGCGCCGATGTCGAGCGCCATGCGGATGCCGTCGCCGGTGTTGAAACGGGTGCCCCGCACCTTCGCCATGTCCCAGCCGGGGCCGAGATAGCGCGCCCGCCATTCGCGGTTGGCCTCGAAGCCGCCACTCGCCAGCACCACGGCTTTTGCACGGAAGTCCTCGGGCACGCCATCGATCTCGGCACGTACGCCTTCAATACCATTTGCTCCACGCAGCAATGCAATGCCGCGCGCGCGGTAGCGAACGTCGATGCCGAGCCGCTCGGCGTTCTTGAAATGCGCGTCCATCAGGCCTTCGCCGCCGCCGTTGGCGTAGATCACCGAGCCTCCGAAGAACTTGAAGCGGCCGTCGATCTTGAACGCCTGCCGGCCGTAGTTCGGGATGAAGCGCACGCCGAGCTTGTGCAGCCAATCGACCGTATCGGCGCTCTGGTGGACCAGTACGTCGGAAAGCTCCGGATCACTGTGGTATTGCGTGATGCGGCCGAGGTCGTCGAAATACTGCTCGGCAGAGTATTCGCCGAAATCGGTGCTGGCGATTTCCTGTTCGGTCAGGTCGGGCACGACACGCCGGATGTCGTTGGCGCCGTGATGCACCATGCGGAAGGTGCCGCTGGCGAACGCGGTGTTGCCGCCGCGCTTGTCCTGCGGCGCGCGCTCCAGCACCAGAACGCTTGCGCCGTTCTCGCGCGCGGACAGCGCCGCGCACATGCCGGCGCCGCCGCCGCCCACCACGATCACATCATAGGACGCTTGTTGGGACATATGCGCTCTTCGGGCGTTCTTGCCTTGTCGCCCCCCTCTCAGGTTAAGCTGCCACAAGTCCCGGGAGAAGACGAATGCGCGCACGGGTTCTCTTCGCGTTTGCACTGGCTTTGGCCGTGACGCCGGGCCGATGCGCAGAATTATCCGGCGCGGCCGATCAAGCTTGTGGTGCCGTTCGCCGCCGGCGGTCCGGGCGATACGGTGGCTCGTCTGCTGACGCAGGCGATGAGCAAGGGCCAGACCGTCATCGTCGAGAACATCAGCGGCGCTGGCGGCAACATCGGCGCAACCTATGTGTCCCGTGCCGCACCCGACGGCTACACGCTGCTGTTCCATCAGCTCGGCATGGCGATCAGCCCATTTCTCTATGCGAAGCTCGAATACGACCCGCTGGATTTCGAGACCATCGGCATGGTCGCCTATCAGGCCAACGTGCTGATCACGCGGCCGAACATCGTGCCGGGCACGTTCAAGGATTTGCTCGAATATCTGAAGACCAACCGCGACAAGCTGTCGTTCGCAAGCACCGGCCCCGGCGGTGCTTCGGACCTGTGCGCGATCCTGTTCAAGAATGCCACTGGGATCGACATCAAGACCGTCCCATATCGCGCTACCGCGCCGGCGCTGACCGACATTCTCGGCGGCAACGTCGACCTGTTGTGCGACTCGGTGGCGACCGCGACGCCTTACATCCAGGCCGGCAGCGTCCAGGCGCATGGCGTGACCACGCTGACGCGCGCTTCGAGTTTGCCCAACGTGCCGACGCTCGACGAGCAGGGTCTCAAGGGCTTCGACATGACGACCTGGACCTCGCTCTACGCGCCCAAGGGCACGCTTCGGCCGATCGTCGACCATCTGTCGAAGTCGCTGCAGGAGGCGGTGCAGGATCCGCATTTCAACGCCAGCTTGCAGAAGGTCGGAAGCTCGGCCCAGCCGAAGGAGCGCGCCACGCCCGAGGCCCACGCCGCCTATCTGCGGCAGGAAATCAACCGCTGGGGTCCGATCATCAAGGCCGCGAAAATCCGTGCCGACTGATCGGCTATCCGGCGGCGACCGCCGGCTGGCGCGCAGGTCGTTTCGCCTTCGACAGCCGCAGCACCGCCTCGATCATTGCCGCCGGATTGGCGACGCCTTTGCCGGCGATGTCATGGCCGGTGCCGTGCGCGACCGAAGCAAACAGGATCGGCGTGCCGATGGTCAGCGCTGCGGCGGCGTTCTGCGCCAAAAGCTTCGTCGCGATGTGACCCTGGTCGTGCAGCATGACGACAAAGGCGTCGAAGCCGGGCATGTGAAACATCGTATCGGCGCCGAACGGACCTGAGACGTTCAGTCCTTCGGCCGCGACCTGATCCATCGCCGGCTTGATGATCTCGATTTCTTCCTGGCCGAACAGCCCGCCTTCGCCGGCATGCGGATTGAGACCGCTCACGGCAATCTTCGCCTTGTCGATCCCGAGCCGCTTGAGCGCGACATCGGCGGCACGGATCGTCCGCGCCACATTCTCATGCGTGATCAGCGCAATGGCCTCGCGCACGCTCCGGTGCAGGGTGCAATGGGCAATCCGCATGTCGCCGAAGCACAACATCATATAGACGCCGGCCTCGTCGGTGCCGGTCTGCCGCGCCACGAACGACGGATGGCCGTCGAATTTGATGCCGGCCTGGGCGATCGAGGTCTCGTGCTGCGGCGCCGCCACCACAGCGTCGACTTCGCCCGTCATCGCGGCCTTCACCGCGGCGGCGCAGAACGCGATCGATGCGCGGCCGCTGATCGGGCTGACGACGCCGAAGCCGAGCGACGCGGCATCTGGTTGCGGACAGGTCAGCAGTTTGACTTGCGAGGCGTTGATCCCGCAGGCCTTGGCGTGGCGCGCCAACAGATCCGGATCGCACACCAGGATCGGCTCACAGGCCGCGCGCACCGCCGGATTGAGCGCGGCCTTGAGCGCGATCTCCGGGCCGATGCCGACCGGATCGCCGACGGGGATCGCGATCTTGATCTTGCCGCTCATCTCACTCCCACGGCATCAGCGAGGCGTGGATTACATCCGGCACGCCCTCGTTGCCGACCGAGCGGATGGCGAGATCGACGTCGTTCAATCCGAACTTGTGCGTCGTGATCAGCTCGAGCGGGAAACGCTTCGACGCGATCTGCTCGAGTGCCAGCTCGCACGCCTTGTAGCTGTGGCCGCGCGCGCTCTTCATGGTGATGAACTTCACCGTGAATTTTTCGAGGGGGAAGTTCGGGAACTCGCGCAATTCTCCCTGCGCGACGATGATGCCGGCCTTGCGCTTGAGTGCCTCGATGCCGAGCAAAATGGGAATGGTTCCGGCGCCGGCGGTGCAGTCGAGAGCAACATCGACGCCCTTGCCGCCGGTGATCTCCATGATGCGCGCGAGCGGATCCTCCTTGGTCACGTCGATCACGTAATCGGCGCCGAGCTTCTTGGCGACCTCAAGCCGTGCGCGGTCCTTCGACGTGCCAGTGACGATGATCAGCGAAGCGCCGGCCTGCTTGCAGATCACGGTCTGCGACAGGCCCTGCTGGCCCGGACCCTGAATGAGGACGGTGGAGTTGTAGCCGACGCCGCCGTCGAACAGCGACCACTCGACGCCGTTCGCCATCGGCGTGACGAGGCCCGCGAGTTCCGGCGTGACGCCCTTCGGCACGTGGTGGATCACCGCGTTCCACGGCAGATAGACGTACTGCGCGAAGCCGCCCCACAGGTGCGGGGCCTTCTCGGCGGAGGTGTAGCCGTAGCGGATCGCGTCGGGATTGGTGCGCCAGTTGGTGTTCTCGCAATGGCGGTATTGCCCCGAGTGGCACCACTCGCATTTTCCGCAGGAGACGTAGTGCTCGACGAAAACGAGATCGCCTTCCTTGAAGCCCTTGCGCTGCGTGAACTCGCGGCCGGCCTTCGCGATATATCCGATGTTCTCGTGGCCCATGATGGTGGGCTTGTCGTTCGGCGGATGCTTGTAGAGCTTGACGTCGGTGCCGCAGATGCCGCCGACTTCCATCTTCATCAGGGCGGCGTCCGCCGGAACGTCCGGCATGGGGTATTCGCGGATCTCGGTCTTGCTCGGCCCGGTCCGGACGGCCGCCAGCACTTTCTCTGCCACTGCAAAAAGTCCTTTCGTTGAGGGCGCCCTCGGACGCGAGACATACCACAGCCTGTCACCCCCGGGCTTGACCCGGGGGTCCATTCTCTTCGTAGAAGATGGATGGCCGGGTCAAGCCCGGCCATGACGGCGGAGCGAGATGCGCGCATTTGCCAAAACGAGCCCTGAGCATACGGCGGCCCTGGACCGGGTGCGGGAGTGGGTGCGCGCGCGATTTTCGCTGGGCGAGGTGGCGATCCTGGTGGCGGAGGTGGCCTGCGCCGTGCCGGGCTGCCCGCCGATCGAGACTGTCATCGCGTTCTGGTCGCAAGAACAGCGGCACCACTTCACGGTGTTCAAGCCGGTCGCCGACGTGACCGACGACGACCTGCCGCCGTACTGGATGAAGCGCTCGCTCGCGGTGTCCGACGATTTCCAGTGCGAGTGCTGCTGATCTGCTACAGTCGGTGGCAAGCGCTTCACGGAGTGAGGTGTGTCATGCGCAAGGTCTTGCTCGCATGCGTCGCCGCTTGGGCGATCGCAATCTCCGGCACCACTTCGGTTCGCGCACAGGATTATCCAAATCGACCGATCACGGTCGTGGTGCCGTTCCCGCCCGGCGGCCAAGTCGACACGGTGGCGCGTTTGCTGGTCGATCGCATGCGGGCGTCGCTTGGCCAGCCGGTGATTGTCGAGCATGTGGGCGGGGCCTCGGGCTCGATCGGCACCGGCCGCGTGGTGCGAGCGGCGGCCGACGGCTACACGCTCAACATGGGCAACTGGACGAGCCACGTCGGCGGTCCCGCGATGGTGTCGCCCGCCTATGACATTCTCACCGATCTCGCGCCGGTCGCGATGCTGTTGGTCGCGCCGACGGTGATCGTTGGACGGCAGCACCTGCCGCCAAACAATCTGAAGGAGCTCGTCGAGTGGTTGAAGGCCAACCCGGACAAGGCCAGCGCCGCCACCGTCGGCCTCGGCAGTCCGGGCCATGTCAGCGCCGTCCAATTCCAGAGCGTCACCGGTACCCGCTTCCAGGTGGTGCCGTATCGCGGCGGCGGCCCGGCCAACCAGGATCTGGTCGGCGGGCAGGTCGATCTTCGCATCGGTGCCGAGGCTTCGCAGATGCTGCCGCATGTCCGCAGCGGACGGATCAAAGCTTACGCGATCATGTCAAAGGAGCGCTGGCAGCCGGCGGCGGACATCCCGACCACCGACGAAGCGGGTGTGCCGGGTATCCAGATCGCAGTGTGGACCGGCCTCTGGGCGCCCAAGGGCACGCCGAAGGATATCGTCGCGAGGCTTAACGCCGCCGTCGTCGAGACATTCGCGGATCCCGCGGTACGTCAGCGTATCGCCGATGTCGGCTTCGATATTCCGCTCCGCGACCAGCTCACGCCAGAGGCACTCGCCGCCTTTCATAAGGGCGAGACCCAGAAGTGGTGGCCGATCATCAAAGGTGCGAATATCAAAGTGGAGTGATCCGGGAGGAACGTCATGAACATTCAAAATACCAAGAAGACGCAGGTTGCGATCATGAACGCGGTCCATGACCTGCCGGTGCTGGTCGCGCGCGACAGGGGCTTCTTCAAGGACGAGGGCCTTGATATCGAGTTCGTCACGACGCCTGGGATGGCGCAGGTCACGACCTCGCATCTCGTCAAGTTCGATTCCATTTTCGACCGCCCGCTCAACTCGGTCTACAACGAAGGCGGTATCGATCAGTACCGCATGTGCGAATGGGGCATTATGAAGCGCGCGGTCGAAGCCAATGCCAATGGCCTGCGGGGACGCAAGATCGTGGCGCTCGGCGCCTCGATGTCGAAGTTCGCCATTGTTGTTGCGCCGAACTCCAAGATCTATGAGCCCGAGATGCTCAAGGACAAAGCTATCGCAACCACGCCGAACAACGGCTCGGATTTCACCACGCTGAAGATGATGGAAGGCTTCCTGGCGCAGGAGCACATCAAACGCGTTCACACCGGATCGATGCTTAAGCGGCTTGAGGCGGTGCGTGACGGCAAGATCGCGGCGGCGAGCGTGATGGAGCCGTGGATCAGCGTGGCGCAGAAGTGGGGGATGCGTATCCTGATCGAGTCGCATTCAACGCGCAGCGAGGCGGCTGGCGATGATCTCGACGGCAAGACCTTGGCCAAGATGTTCCGGGCGCAGGCGCGCGCGGTGGAAGAGCTCGACAAGGACCCGACGCCGTACATCCATTACTTCATTTCGGAAACCGGCGGTCAGCTGCAGCCGCACGAATTCCAGACCTGGCGCCTGCTGCACGCGCCGCCGCAGCCCTACACGCGCGAGCGGTTCGACGACACCTACAACTGGACGGTCAAGTGGAACATGACCGTGCCGGGCGCCACCTATGACTCCATTGTCGACAATCGCGCGTGGCAGTAGCGGCGACGCACCGGACAGTCATTCGAAAACGAGGCCGGCTATTTCGCGTAGCCCTGCGATCGCAACCAGTCGATCTTGCGGCTGCCGTTCAGCCATTCATCGACTTCGGCCTTGGTCTTGAAACCTTTGATGTAGCGAACCTCTTCCTCGGGATGGATCGCCTGGATTTGCCAGTCGCCTTCCGCGACCCGCTCCAATTTGAAAGTCACGCGCGGCTTTTTGCTCATGGCGCCATTATGCCCGTGTCGGAGCGAGATTCAAAGGCTGGCGAGGGCCAGCCGGTGGAATGAAAGGTCGAAATACTTGTCAGGCGGCGGCGCATGGCGGCCCTCGAAATCGGCGCGCAGCTTCAACACGGTCTTGAAGCCTTCGAGGTCGAACGTGGCGTCCCTCGCGAGGCCACGAAGCGGATCGGTGGCAGCCGCCAGCATCTCTGACCCGATATCGGGCGGAAGGTTCAGGCGCTCGGCCGTGAGTTTCACTGCCTCGGCCTTGTTGTCCGGGTCAAGAACCCAGCGCAGGCCTTCGATGCAGGCCGCAAGATAAGCGATCAGCGTATCCGCATTGGCCTGCGCCCATCCGCGCAGGACGTAGGGCACGGTCCCGAGATAAGGCCCGACGGCGTCGACCACGGCACCCATGTCCTTGAGCCCCGCTCGCCGGGCGTGGATGGCGAATGGCGGATTGAGGATCGCCGCAGCCATGGTCTTGTCGTCGCGCATTGCCTCGAAGCGGCGGAACGGCGCCCCGGCTTCGTGGATGGCGTAATCGCCACGCCCGAGGCCGTGCTGCTTGAGGATGTCGTAGAGCACGAACGACCAGCCGGTGTTGGCGACATCGGCCACCAGCGCCCGCCCACGCAGGTCGGCGAGGCGCGGAATCTCCGGCTGCACGAACAGATGATTGAAGCCGTTGTCGCCGCCGGCCACGACAACGGCGTCCACTTTCGACGCCTCGACCAGCGCCACGCACTGATCGGCAGCGCCGTGAACGATCGGATAGCGTCCGGCGGCGAGGCCCTTGCGCTGTTCCTCGGAGTTCGGTGCGGGCTTCAGCTCGACGGTAAGGTCGCGCCTGGCGAAATATCCCAATGCCTGGGCGGCGAACAGCGCCAGCGTCTGCGTTCCGGGAAACACCATGACGGCGAGATAGGTCGGTTCGCTGGTCATCGCTTCGGCAATGTCGATAGCCGCCGGAAGCGCACCATTCCATCCGGCGTCCGCCGCGAGTCATAGCCGGCCTGACGGATCGCCTGCGACTGGTCGCGCGGATGCTCAGGCTTGTCCTCGTCCCACCATTCGGCGCGCATGGCGCTTCGCGGCAGATCGAAACCGAGAATTCTGCTCGATCTCCTCAAAGGTCAGGAGGAAATCAGCGCGCTTCTCCTTCAGCAGATAGTCGTACAGCGGCTCGTATTTGTTCTCGTAGTTGTCCCCAGCCATGCGCGATCAGCCCTTGATCTGCCGTCCCGCACGTACGTCAGCAATCAATGCGGTGAATGCGCCGAGCGCAGCCTTGGCCGTGTTCACATAAGTGTCGGTCTTGGAGTCGAGCCACTTGTCGGCGTAGCCGATGGCGGTGTGGGCGAGCCGCACGCGGCCATCGAGCCACGGCCCGCCGCCGAAGCCGCCGATCACCGGAATTTTCACAGCCTTCACCACCGCGGCGCCGGCGATTGGGCCAGAGTTGGTGAAGTCGAGTGCACAGGCGCCGGCGTCCTCCAGCATCCTGGCTTCTTCGACGAGTTTTGCCGCGGCCTCGGCACTGGCCTGGGCATCCGGCGAATTCTGCGCGCTGTAGGGAATGCCGTGCTTCGCCGCGGTCTGCGGAGTGAGCCCGAACTGCGCGAACACCGGAATGCCTGCGCGAACCAGCGCCCGCACCGCGTCGGGAAAGTCCGCGGCCGCATCGACCTTGATCATGTCGGCGCCGCCGTCCTTCATCAGGCGCGTGGCGGCGCGGAGCGCGGCGTCCGGGCTCTCCTGCGCCGGGCCGTACGGCAGATCGCAGCTCACCAGCGCGCGCGTTACCCCGCGGCGCACCGCTTTGCAGATAATCAGCATCTCGTCCATCGTGACTTGGAGAGGATCGTCGTGGCCCCACAGGTTGACGCCGACCGAATCGCCGACCGACACGAGCTCGACGCCGGCGCGGTCGGCGAGCTTCGCCATCGGCGTGTCCCATGCGACGACGCCGGCGATTTTCTTGCCGTCGCGCTTCATCTGCTGAAGTGCGGCGATGGTGACCTTGTCGGGCATGACTTAAGCTTTCGCCTTGAGCATCGCGTTGAACGGCTGGGCCGGATCGGCCAGCGCCGCGGCATCGACCGAAATCTTGCGCTCGATCAGCCGTCGCACGGCGGCGAGATCGCGTTGCGCGTTGATGCCGAGCGCATAGGACACGACGCCATCCTTGGTTTCAAGCATGAGCGTGCTTCTGTCTGGCAGCGGACGCCGCACGCGCTTGGCCGTGGGATCCGGCCAGCCGACGCCCTGGATGTAGAGATCGTACTGCTCGCTCCAATACGACGGCACGGTGTTGTAGCTATCGCTCGCGCCTGCGGCGTTGCGGCCGGCGACCGCGCCGTGGTCCTGGGCGTGGCGCCAGTTCTCCAGCCGCACTGCGCCCTGCGGCGTGGCAAAGCGCGTTGCGTCGCCGGCGGCGAAGATGTTGGGATCGGAGGTGCGGCACTGCGCGTCGACGACGATGCCGTCCTGCGCCTCGAGGCCAGCCGCAGCAGCGAGCGCATCGTCGGGCTTGACGCCGGTCCCTACCAGGACGAGATCGGCGACGTATAACTCGCCGTCACTGGTTTCGAGCGCGATAGTGCCGTCGAGCTGCGCGGTGACCTGCGCCACCGAGGCCGACAAGTCGAAGTCGACGCCGTGATGCTGATGCTCGGCGAGGATGATCGCACCGGTTTCCTCGTCGCAGGCGCGTGCCATGATGCGTGGCGCGTATTCGATCACCGTCACTTCGATCCCAAGCTCGGCAGCGGAGGCGGCGGCCTCGAGCCCAATCAGGCCGGCGCCGATCACCACCAGATGCTTGCAAGTAGCGAGGCCGGTCTTGATGGCGCGGGCATGGGCCTCGGTGCGCAGGTAATGCACGCGCGGCATGCCCGTCGGCAGCAAAGGCAGTTCGCGCATCAGCGAGCCCGTGGCGATCACCAGTGCATCGTAGGGCAGCGCGCCGCCGGTGGTGACGACCTGGCGCGCGGCACGGTCAATGGCGGTGCAGCGCGTGTTGAGCTGGACCGCCACGCCATGCTTGGCGAGCCCGCCGGGTCCCGCGATCAGTGCGTCCTCGGGCTTGGCCTTGCCGAGGAGAACGGCCTTCGACAGCGGCGGCTTCTCGTATGGTTCACAGACCTCGTCGGTGACCAGGGTGACCGCGGCCGCCGCGTCCTTCTTCTTGGCTTCAATGGCAGCGAAGACCGCCGCCGGCCCGCCGCCGATAACAACAATATTCCTCGCCATCACTCATCTTGCCCTGAAAATCCGCTACAGTCTTGCGGAACGCCGGTCCACGGAGCGGAACAATAACGTGCCGACGCCCCGCACGCCATCTCGCGACGCCGACAAGGGCCGCCTGTCCTCGGTCGCCACGTCGGTGCGGCTGCTCAAGGCTTTTTCCGAGGAGCAGGTCGAGATCGGTATCAGCGATCTTGCCAAACGGCTCGGCGTCGCGAAGAGCACCGTGCATCGGCTGGCGGTGACGCTCGTCGCCGACGGCATGCTGGAGCAGAATCCCGACACCGGCAAATACCGCCTCGGCATTGCGCTGTTCCGGCTCGGCTCGCTGGTGCGCCGGCGCATGACCATGTCGAACGAGGCCCGGCCGCTGCTCCGCGATCTGCGCGAAAAGGTGAACGAGACAGTGCATCTTGCCGTGCTCGACGGCAGCGAGATTATGTACGTGTTCAATCTGGAGAGCACACAGGCAATCCGCATGCGCTCCGATGTCGGCGTGCGCAAGCCCGCCTATTGCACCGCCGAAGGCCAGGCGATCCTGGCATTCCAGCCGGCCGACGTGATCGACCGCGTGGTGCGGGACGGGCTTCTTGCGCGCACGCCGCAGACCATCACCGATCCGCAAACGCTGCGGAAGGTTCTCGAAGGCGTCCGGGCGCGCGGCTGTGCCATCGAGGACGAGGAGAGCGAGCTCGGCATGCGCTGCATTGCTGCACCTCTGCGTAACGACGCCGGCGAGGTGGTGGCGGCGATCGGGCTGGCCGGTCCGGTGAGCCGGCTGTCGAAGAAGGCGCTCGCCAATTTCATCCCTCATGTGATCGAGACTGCCGCGGCGATCTCGGCGCGGCTCGGATTCCGGGCGCGGATCGCGGGCTAGTGATTTCCGAACTTCACAGCAGCGTGCTGGCGCGTTGGAATGCCATGGAGCGTGGCGCCCGAGGCGCGGCGCTGGTGTCGCTTGGCTCGCTCACGCTTGTGGTCATGGCGATGCTGGTCAAGCAGGTCGGATCGCATATTCCCCCGATCGAGATTCTGTTCTTTCGCTCATTTGTCGGGTTCTTCTTCGTACTGCCGATGTTCATACGAAACCCGCTGGAGCCTCTGCGAACCAAGCGGCTCGGGATGCACGCGGTGCGCGGCGTGATCGGGACGTTCGGCAACATCTGCTTCTTCTGGACCTTGACGCACATGCTGCTGGCCGACGCGATGGCGCTGCAGTTCTCGCGGCCGCTGTTCATGATACCGCTGGCGCTGGTGTTCCTCGGCGAGTTTGCGGGTTGGCGGCGCACCGCCATCACCCTCGTCGGTTTCGCCGGCATCGCGCTCTATGCGCGGCCGTTCACGGCCGGTTTCGATCCTGGCGCTTTCGTTGGCGCCGCCGGCGCGCTGTCCGGCGCGTTGATCGTCGTCTGCATCAAGCGGCTTGCGACGACGGAGCCGACGCGAACCATCATGTTCTATTACGCCATCAGCAATGCGGTGTTCTCGCTCATTCCGACGATCTGGCTGTGGGTGACACCGGACTGGCTCGAATTGGCGTTGCTGGTGCTGATCGGATTTCTCGGCATCTCGGGCCAGGGCCTGATCACGCACGGCTGGACGCTGGGCGACGCGACGGCGCTGGTGCCGCTCGATTACTCCCGCATCGTGTATTCCGCCGTACTCGGATTTTTCGTGTTCGGCGAGTTGCCGGGGCCGTGGAGCTTCGCCGGCATGGCGATCATCGTGGCGAGCTCGCTCTACCTTGTGCTCACGGAGCGCAGGCGCTGACGCGGCGTTACCGTGGCTTCGGCGCGCCCACCGGCCTGCCGCGCGGCGAGTCCGTGTTGGACATGCACTTCGACATGAAGGTCTTGCGCTTCGCGCCCGCGAGCTTCTGATTGTCGGCGCCGAACTTGCAGGTTTCCATCTTTTCCTGCGGCGTCGCCGCGAAGACTGGCGTGGCGAACCCAAACGACGCGGCCAATCCGGCTGCTGCAATCAATCGCACCGTCATGATGGCCTCCTATGCGCGCTCCAGCGTGAGCATGATCTTATCCGAAAACCGGTTCCCACTTTTCTGGATCACGCCCTAAGTGCCGTGAGCATGTCGGCAATGTACTCTTCGGCGCTGGCGATCACCAGCATCAGTGCCCACGGCCGCAGATGAGACAGCGTCTTCGACAGCGCCTCGTCGGAAATCGATTGGCCGCTCAGCACCAGCGCGGTTGTCATGACGCGCTTGACGCTGCACGCCTCGCCGATGATCGAGGCAGCCTGCGCGCTCTCGCCGGCGGCAGCCACCATCACCACGAGATCGGCGCTGTTGACCTCCTCGATCAGGTTCTTGGTGCGGCCGGCGAGATCGCTGAGCCAGCCCGAGAAACTCTCGCCCTGGCGCGGTGCGCCGCCGAATGCCGACGCGGTGAAGAAGCTCGCGTTGTTCCACTTGCGCTGTGACAGTTCCTTGACCACCCGCTCGCTTGGATGGTCGAGCGCAATGACCTTGATCGCGCGCGGCTTGGAGTTCGGCGCGTCGATGCGGTATCGCGCCTCGGCGGCGCTCGACATGCGGGCGGATTCGGACTGCATCTTAAACCGTCACGTGTTCCTTGCCGGCCTGCACCTCCAGCGCTTCTTTCGCCGCGTCCTTGAAATGCTTGTCGGGCGGCAGCACGACCGCAGCCGAACGGACATGCTGATGCTCGGCGACGATGCCGGGCGGCGTGTCGCCCTTTTCCATGGCTTTCAGCGCGCGCAGCAGGCGGTGTCGCGCCATGATGATGCCGTTGTCGGTCGAGACCAGGTTCTCCTTGGTGCGATCGACGATCGGCCCCATGCTTTCCTGCAGCGAGGCATCCTGCATACCGATGCCTTCGACGCCGCTGAAGGTGTCGCCGCGCTTCTGCGCCGCACGGTCCATCAGGTAGTCGTTGGTCTTGTTGGCCGCCGGAATGTAGGTGCCGGGCACGTATTTGACGTGGATCCCCTGGCCGGCCTCCATCGCCTTTCGCTCGTGCGCTGAAAGCGGACGCGTCACCTTGTAGTCGAAGCTCCATGCCCAGCAGTTATCGTCGTCGATGGGTACCCAGAAATGTCCGTGCACCGGATGGTCGGCGCGCGGCGGGATCATGGTGAAGGCCGGCATCACCCATTGGGTGACGCGCCAGTAGTAGTTGCCGTTCTCGGCATTCCTTCGCGCGCCGATGTAGAGCCCACCGGGGCTCTCGACCACCTCGAACACCGGCTTCATGTCGCCGAGGTTGTAGGCGTTGCCCTTCGAACCCTTGAACAGCGGGTCGCGATTCAATTCACCCGAATGCAGGAACGAGACGTGGCTGGAGTCGATGCCACCCTCCATCGCCTGCAGCCAGTTCGACTCCTGCAGCCGCTTCGACATGAAGCTGTGGCTCGCCGGCATCATGGCGAATTCCCACTCTGGCAGCGGCGGCTGCTTTTCCGGCGGGCCCATGTAGGTCCACAACACGCCGCCGCGTTCGACCAGCGGATAGGATTTCAACTTGATCTTCTGGCAGAACCCGCTTTCGGACGGCTCTGACGGCACCTCGATGCACTGGCCGGTGTGGTCGTACTTCCAGCCGTGATAGGGGCAGCGCAGACCATCGTGCTCATTGCGGCCGAACCACAGCGAAACGCCACGATGGGCGCAGAACTCATCGGTCAGCGCATAGCGGCCTTGCGTGTCGCGCCAGGCGAGCAGGCGCTCGCCGAGGAGCTTCACCCGCACCGGAGGGCATTCGTTCTCTGGCAGCTCTCCGGCAAGCAGCGCGGGCTGCCAGCTCAGCCGGAACATCTGACCCATCGGGGTGCCGGGGCCGGTCTGGGTGAGGAGGTCGTTTTGTTCTTTGCGGAGCATCGTGCGTTCCCAATCTATCGCCGCTGCTGGTACCCGAGCCACGGAATTACTCAAGCCTTTTCAGGCCGCTAGCCCATGGATCGGCGGTTGACCGCCTGCCGAAACCCATGGTCTAAATCGGCGCCGATCCTACTCCCATCCACCGAACAAGAGAACCCGCCGTAGTGCCTACCAGAGTTGAACTTTGCAAAGCCGATCAGGTTGCCGCCGGAACCGCGCTGCGGGTCGAGGCCGGCGGGGTGACGGTCGCCGTCTTCAATATCGAAGGCCAGTTCTACGTCACCGACGACGCCTGCACGCACGGTCCCGGCTCGCTATCGGAGGGCTTCATCGACGGCGATGTGGTCGAATGCAACTTCCACAATGGCCAATTCGACATCAAGACCGGCGAGATCGTGTCGCCACCCTGCATGATTCCAGTGAAGACCTATCCCGCGATGGTCGAAGGCGGCACAGTGTTCATCGATGTGGATTGAAAGCGCCGCCGCCGTAAGCGTAAAAATACCATCTGCGTACTTCGCCGCCGTTCTCCCATGAGGAACAAGATGCGCCGCTCATTTGCCCACCAAATTTCGATTGCCGCGCTCGCCGCCATCGCGACGGTTGGTTTCAGCTCCGCGGCATCCGCACACATCGGCGGCCATGTGGGCGGGTTCACCAATGGTCTCGCGCATCCGTTCTACGGTCTCGACCACGTGCTTGCGATGGTCGCGGTCGGCCTCTGGGCGTCGCAGCTCGGCCGCCCGGCAGTGTGGCTGTTGCCGCTGACGTTCCCGGTTGTGATGGCGGCAGGCGCCGTCATCGGCTGGAGCGGCGTATCGTTTCCGTGGGTGGAGGCCGGAATTGCCGCCTCGGTGATCGTGCTTGGCGCCGCAATTGCGTTCGCGCTGCGGCCCTCGCTTATGCTCAGCGTGCTGCTGATCGGCTTCTTTGCTCTGTTCCACGGCTTCGAGCATGGCGCGTCGCTGCCGGCGCATGGCACGGCGCTCTCGTATGGCGCCGGATTTATCCTTGCTACGCTGGTGCTGCACGCTATCGGCATCGGGCTTGGTCTGCTGACCGGCCGCATTCCGGTCCGCTTCGCCGCCCGCACCGCCGGCGGTGCGATTGCGGTGCTCGGCCTCGTGCTGCTGGTTACGCAGTAGCTACAGCGCCCGCCGCTTCGCTCGCCGTTGCATTGCCCGGAAAGATCAGCGACTTGATCACCACCGGCACCGCGCCGGAGTCCTGCAACATGGCGCCGATGTCGATGTAGTCGAACTCCTTGAGTTCGAGCCCGTCGATCGACACAACGGGATTGGCAAGCTTCATTTCCTCGTGCAGGTGAATGCCGAGCAGCCCGCCGACGTCGCCATCGCCGGCCAACACGAGCGGATGGCCGTTCTTCAGTACACTCGACAGCCCATCGACGACGCCGCGGCAGAACGCGTCGAGCCGCTGAAACGTCGCCGAGCCCTGCCACGGCACGAACACCGCAACCGGCTGCTCGCCGTCGTTGAGATCGAGGCGCTTGAGCATGGTTTGCGTGGCGTGCGCGACCGCGGCGGGATCGATGGTCTCCTGATCGAGCGGCAGCGCTGGCGCGATCACCGGCACATTACGAAGCGGCACCGCGCTGAGCGGTGCGACATAGATCGTGCTTCCGCTCAATTGGATGGTGTATTGCGAGGCGCCGACCACGGTTGCGCGGATGCCCTCGATGGATGGCTCCAGCCGCGAGCAGAAAGAATCGACGCGGACACGGATTTCCGCCGCGAGTAGCGGTCCGAGATCGCCGAACTTCTTGGCTTCGTTGCCATAGATGAATTCGGAGACGCCGCCGGAGAATTGGATCTGGGCTATCGGGCCGCGATGGGTGAGGGGATCGGTGCGGAGAAGAGTTTTGCCTTGAGCTTGCGGCGCGCCCCCACGCATCGCGTCGAACAGTCTGTCGGCCATCAGCCCCGCAAGCGCGCGGCCCTGATCGAGCGTGAGCATGTGGCCCACCTGGAGATCAATGCCGAGCTCGGCGCCGTAGCGCCGCCCAGCCTCTTCCACGCGCGTGATTTTTCCATCCGGTTCGAGGCACACGAGCCGCGCCCCGACATCAAGGGCGGTGATATCGACCACCTTGCCGTCGGTGCAGACGGCGATCTTCGAGGTGCCGCCGCCGACGTCGACGTTCATCACCACGCATTCGTCGCGTATCGAGCGCGCCGCGGCGCCGGAGCCATAGGCCGCCATTACCGTTTCGAGGCTGTCGCCCGCGCTGACCGCGACGAGCTTGCCGGCCTGCTTGGCGAACAGTTCGCCGATGGCGCGGGCATTCTTCCGCTGCACCGCGACGCCGGTCAGGATCAGCGCGCCGGTGTCGATCTCATCGGGATCGACATTCGCGTCGGCATATTCCTGGGCAATGAAGGCGCCGAGCGCATCGGCATCGATGGTGTTCTCGGCGGAGTACGGGGTGAGCAATATGTCGGAAGCGTAGAAGGTCTCGCGTTCGCTAACGACGTAGCGGCTGTCGAGCCGCTCCAGCACGATGCGTGAGAACACCAGATGCGAGGTCGAGGAGCCGATGTCGACGCCGACGCTGAGCACGACGATCTCGTCTTCGCCCTCGAGCGACCGCCCGGTCGAGGAAAAGAAAACGCGGCCGCCCTGGTCGTCGCTCATGCTTGGATCGTTCTTCGCCACATTGACACGGCAGGAATGCGGCCTTCATAACCCACAGGGGCGCGCCTCCGGTCAAGGCTGAAGTCGATGAAGCGAATGCGGTTCCTGATCGCGATCCTGCTTGCAGTCTGGCCGGAAATGGCCCTGAGCCAGCAGTTGATCGAGGATTTTTATCGCGGCAAGAAGCTCGACATGATCATCGGCTATTCGCCGGGCGGCACCTACGACCTCTACGCCCGGCTCGTCGCGCGCTATCTCGGCAACTACATTCCCGGCAAGCCGATCATCGTGCCGCGCAACATGCCGGGCGCGGGCAGCCGCGCCGCGGCGAACTGGGTCTATAACATCGCGCCCAAGGACGGCACGGTGCTCGCCACGGCCGACCAGTCGCTGTCGCTGCAGCAGGCGGCGGGCGACAAGCGCATCAACTTCGACACAACGAAATTCATCTACATCGGCAACCCGAACGTCGAGAACAACGTCACCGCGTCCTGGCATACCTCCGGCATCAGGACGCTCGACGATGCGAAGAAGCGCGAAGTGACGGTCGGGGCGACCGGCGGCTCGACGTCGTCGCAGTATCCCAAGGCAATGAACGTGCTGCTCGGCACGAAATTCAAGATCGTGCTCGGGTATCCGGGCGGCAACGATGTCAACCTCGCGCTGGAGCGTGGCGAGGTCGAGGTGCGCGGCTCGAACAGCTGGACGGGGTTCAAGGCGACGCGGCCGGACTGGCTCGCCGACAAGAAGGTCAACATCCTGGTGCAGATCGGTCTCGCCAAGGCGTCCGATCTGCCGGACGTGCCGCTGCTGATGGAGCTCGGCATCAATGAAGAGGACCGCCAGTTGCTCCGCGTTTTGTCCGCGTCCACCCACATCGGGCGGCCGATCTTCACGACGCCGGACGCGCCGGCCGAGCGGGTCGCTGCGCTGCGCAAGGCTTTCGAAACTATGGTTCGCGATCCGGCGTTCATCGAACAGGCCAAGCGGGAGAAGTTCGACATCGAACCGACCACCGGCGAGGCGATGCAGAAGATCGTCACGGAAATGATGGCCGCTCCCGCGGCCCAGCGGGAGCGGCTGAAGGCGATTATTGAATAACTACGCCTTCAGCTTCAGCAGCGCGTCGGCATTGCCGTGGCACAGCTTGGCCATGTCGGCGGGCGCGAGCGCCACTTCGTCGAGGAACTTGCGTCCCTGGGCGTCGCGCGCGAACGGGTAGTCGACCGAGAACATGATGCGGTCGATACCGAAGGTCTGCAGCGCCGCGACGAACGGCGGCTGGGTGAAGATGCCGCTCGTCGTGATCCAGACCTGATCAGTGATGGTCTGGCTCGGCAGCCGCTTGAGATGGCCGATATCGGCTGCGCCCACGTCGTCGAGGCGGGCGAGCATGACAGGCAGCATCTCGCCCATGTGGCCGACGACCATCTTCAGCTTCGGATGCTTGTCGAAGGTTCCGGCCATCACCATGCGAAGGATCTGGATCGCCACCTCCGAATGCCAACCCCAGCCGGCAGTGCCGACGATGCGATCGGAGCCATCCGGCAGACCGGAGTAGTAGATCTCCTGGATGGCGGGCATCGGAACGTTGGGATGGATGTAGATCGGCATGTCGAGTTCGGCGGCGGCCGCAAGCAGGCCGTCGTAGCTCGGATGATCGAGGAAACGGTTCTCGCAGCTTCCGTGGATCATCGCTCCGACGAACTTCAAGTCCTTCACGGCGCGCCGGAGCTCATCGCCGCAGGCGTCGGGGCTTGCCATCGGCAGCGTGGCGAAGCCCGCGAAGCGCTTCGGATGCTTGGTGACCACGCCGGCCAGATAGTCATTGATCTCGCGCGCCATCGCGACGCCGTCCGCGCCAGGCACCAGGTCGGGGCCGGGGCCGCTGTTCGACAACACCTGCACGGTGATGCCGGCGTCGTCCAGGGACTTGAAGCGCTTCTCGCCGAACTCGGGCAAAAGCTCCATCGGGCTCGCCTTGCCCGGAGCGACCTTGCGCCCCTTGTAGTGGCCGCGCTTGGCGATCGCGTCGGGCTTCACATATTTGGAAGCCACGGCGGGGACGGTGAAATGCTCTTCGAGCGCGACGACACGCATAGGTTATTCCTCCCGATTGGTCGGTTGATTGATGGAATCTGCAGCGCGCTTTGGCAAGCGCGTACGATGAGGGCGCGGGCTTATTCCTTCGGCAGTTCGCCCTTGTAGTTCTTGTCGTAATACTCCGGCCGCATGCGGTTTTCGACGGTTTCGCGACGAAGGCGCTCGTCGTACTCCGCTTTGATATACGGATCCTCCATCCAGTACGGGATCGCGCTACCGCCCTCGGGGATGTCCATCGCGGTGTAGTCGATGTGCTGCTCGCCGGGCGGGCCGGGCTCGCGGCCCGGATTGTGCGGGCCGAACCACGCGGTCAGCCGCAACGGCTCCTTCGAGGCGCCGAAGTGCTGATGATACCAGCGCGCGCCGCCGGGCGCGGCCGAAACCAGGCCGACCGGCTCGTAGTCGACGCGTTTGATCTGATCCTGATGGCCGTCCTTCCACGGATTGACACCGAGCCGTTCCGGCCATGTGTACGTGTAGCCCTTGCCCTTGATGCAGACGAGGACCGCCGCTGACGTGTGCGCGTGCGCCTTGGAGTAGCGGCCGTTCTCGTGCTGGCCGATCCAGAGATAGAAAGTGTTGCCGGTCATGAACGGCTCGACGCGGCGGAAGCCCGGCGAGCGGCGGTTGTCGAGCGGCAGGTCGCAGTTGACGATGTCGGGCACGAAGTTGGTGCGCCGCATGGCGAGGCCACGCACCGGATCGGGCTCGATGTCGTCCTTGTACTTGTAGAAGTCGTCGGCGCCCGAGAAGCGGTCGCGGAACTGGAACGGATTGTCGAAGATCGCACCGACATTGTTGACGAGATTCATCAGGTTCGGCGCGGTGGTGCCGGCAAGAAGAAGCGCCGGCGATGACGACGCGTTGACGAGGCGGTGCATGGCGTTCACGGGAATCGAGAACAACGAGCCCTTCTGCCATTCGAACACGTGGCGCTTGTTGTCGCCGTCGAGCCATACCTCGGTGGTGCCGCGGCCTTCCACGACGAAGTAGATCTCTTCGTACATGTGTTTCTCGGCGTTGAGCGCGCCCGCGCCCGGCACCTCGACGACGTAGCAGCCCCATTTGCCCTCGGTGCCGTGGAGCTGGATGTAGCTGCCGCGGCCGCCGGTGCGCTTCCACGGCGCCAGCGGCAGGTTCTGCACCTTGCTGACGCCGATATCGCGGAACACCGGGATGCCTTCGGACTCCATGAAGTTGTCGTAGGGCGTCTTCGGCCGGCCAAACTTGCCGAAGCCGGCGCGCTTGCCGCCGGTGGGCTCATGCCAGTGGGTCTGGCCTGGAACATCATGCATGAGCCTTCTCCTCTTCTTCTTCGATACTCGCCGGAGCCTGATCGACCTTCTCGGCGGCGTAAGCCTTGTCCATCGCTGACTTAAGCCCGTGCCTGGCAAGCTCCTGCTCAAATTGCTTGCGGGTCTCCGGATTCTCATCCGAGTAGTCGATCTGGTCGCCGCCAAGCCGCTTGCTGATCCAGGCTTTGGGCACGCCCTGGGCGTTGCGGATGGCGACGCCCTCGTGCTTGAAGGCGAGATAGCGCGCCGGCGTGGTGCCGGTGTTAAAGTGCTGATGCAACCACATGTTCGGTGGCACGATCATGGTGCCCACCTCCCATTTGTAGTAGCGCGGCTTGTCGCCTTCCGGCCACATCAGCGAGTAGCCTTCGCCAGAGAGGATGATGACGTGCGCGCCCGGCCCGTGCGCATGCGCCTTCTTGTAGGTGCCGATCGGGAATTGCGAGATGTGGCTGTTGAGGGAGCTTTTGGCGAAGTTGAAGCGGATGTGGCCGCCGCCGGCGCCACGCTCCTTCGCGGTGATCAGCGGCAGGTTGACCGCGTCCGGCACGAAGTTCGTTGCGAGCAGGAAGCCCTTGGTCTCGTCCTTGGCCGAGAAATAGTCCGGCTCGCCGTTGAAGCGGCCTTTGAAGTCGTAGTTGGTGCCGAAGATGAAATCCAAGTCCTCATAGAGATTGATCACGATCGGCGCGTTGGTGACGGATACGAAGCGCGCGGGCTCGCGGCCCGAGCCGTTGAAATGCTGGTGCCAGCAGTTGAGCGGAATCGCAAACAGCGCGCCGGCCCTCCACTCGAAGGTGATGCGCTGGCCGGCATCGTTCCACACCGTGGTGGAGCCGCGGCCGCTCAGGATCATGATGGTTTCTTCAAACAGCTGCCGCTGGGGACTGAGCGTCTTGCCGGGCGGGATCTCGCAGACGTAGCAGTCGTTCGAAGTGCGTGAGGCTTCGTGGTTCATGAATACGCCGCGGCCGCCGCGCCGGGCCCAGGGCTTCATCTCGACATTGTGCAGGCTTGGAACGTAGGTCGAACTGATGATGTCGAGACCTTCGCCCTTCACCCAGCGGGTGTAGGGCGTTTCCTTTTCGGCGGCGAATTTCTTCGCGAACTCGTCCGAAACGATGGCGTCCTTGGCCATGGCTTGCTCTCCGGCAACGCCGGTGCCGTTTTGCGGCACGGCTCATGTTCTTCTATATGGAACAATGTTCCAGGATTCGGGGCCAAGGTATCCCTGCGCTTCGGAGGGCGCAAACCCTTGCGGCGACACGCCTCCGCCATGGTCGGCGCGCGAGATGCCGCAGGACAGCCCGGTGCAATTGCCTGCCTGTCATGCCAAAATCCCGGCCGGGATCAATCATAAAAAACAATCGAGGGACGAAACGATGACGATTTCACCGAACAGGATCGCGGTTGTGCTGCTCGCTGCAACGGCTATCGCGTCGGCCGCGTCGCCGGCTGTCGGCCAGAGCTATCCGTCGCGCAACATCACCGCGATCATCCCGTTCGCTGCTGGCAATGCCAACGACGTCACAGCCCGCATCGTGTTCGATCAACTGTCCAAGCAGCTTGGACAGCCGATTATCATCGAGAGCAAGCCGGGCGCCGGCGGCACCATCGGCGTCGGTCAGGCGGCGCGCGCCAACCCGGACGGCTATACCGTCCTGTTCCATTCCGCGACGTTCAGCGCGTCTTACGTGACGCATAAGACGCTGCCCTATGACACGCTCAATGATTTCGCGCCGGTCGCGCCGGTAGGCTTGTCGCCGAGTGTCCTCGTGGCCTCTCCCGCGAAGGGCTACAAGACCACTGCCGAACTGGTTGCCGCGGCCAAGGCCAAGCCGGGCGAGCTGAACTTTGCGTCCGCGGGCATTGGAGCTGCGTCTCACCTCGCTGGCGAAAAATTCCGCATCGCAGCCGGGATCAAGGCACAGCACATCCCGTTCAGAGGTCCGGTCGATGCTCTCAGTGAGCTGATGGCGGGACGGATCGACTACTACTTCCTGCCGCTCGCGGCCGCGATCTCCCACATCAAGAGCGGCAGTGTGACGGCGCTCGCGGTATCCTCCAAGACCCGCATCTCGCAGCTTCCGGAGGTGCCGACTGTCGCCGAGGTTGGCTATCCCGCGGCGGCCTACGAATTCTGGAACGGCATGTTCGTGCCGGGGAAGACCCCGGCGGATATCGTGGCCAGGCTGCACGACGAGACGCAGAAGGCGGCCCACGATCCCACCGTGAAGGAACGGCTCGACAAGGTCGGCGTCCAGCCGATGACGATGACGCAAAAGGAGTTCGCGGCTTATTTCAAGGCCGACGTCCTCGACACCGAAAATCTTGCCAAGGCGGCTGGTATCGAGAAGCAGTAGGCATGATGCGCCCGCCCGCCGCGTCGCTGTTCGCCTGCGCTCTTCTTTCTGCGGCGTGCGGCGGCGCTGCGGCTCAGCAGAACGCGGCGGCGAACTGGCCGTCGAAGGCGATTCACGCGGTGGTGCCGCTTGCCCCGGGCACCGGCGGCGACGTGATGGCGCGGCTGATGCTGAACCAGCTCGCGCAGCAACTTGGCCAGTCGATCGTGATCGAAAACAAGGGCGGCGCCGGCGGCACGCTCGGAGTCGCGCAGGTGGCGAAAGCCGACCCGGACGGTTACACACTGCTCGCGCATTCCTCGACGCATGTCATTGCGCCATCGATGTACACAAGCCTGCCCTATGACACCGCCAACGATTTTGCCGGTGTGATGCCGATCGGCAGCGTGCCGAGCGCGCTGGTGATCTCGCCGTCGAAGGGCATCAAGAATCTGAAGGAGTTCGTCGACAAGGCCAAGGCCGCGCCCGGCGGCTTCACCTACGCGTCGGCTGGCGTCGGTTCGACCACACACCTTACCGCCGAGCGGTTCCGCCTCAGCGCGGGTTTTCCCGTCGTGCACGTGCCGTTCCGCGGTGGCGGCTTCCAGCCCGAGATCATCGCCGGGCGTGTCGACTTCGGCTATTCGCCGATCGCGACGTCGTTGCCGAACATCAAGGACGGACGGCTGCAGGCGATTGCGGTGTCGAGCCCGCAGCGTGCGGCGGCGCTGCCCGACGTGCCGACCACCTTGGAGGCGGGCTACGCGGATTCCGATTACGTGATCTGGGTTGGGCTGTTCCTCCCGGCCAAGACGCCGCGGCCGATCGTCGAAAAGCTGAACCTGGAGATGAAGAAGGCGTGGGAGAACCCCGCCCTGCGCGAGCGATTTACCGGGCTCGACGTCACACCGATGCTGATGGCGCCCGTCGAATTTGATGCGCTGATCAAGAAGGAAATTGGCGATAACGCCGTCCTGGCCAAAGCAGCCGGGATGAAGCCCAATTGACCGACATCTGAACGCACGGAGGAATGACATGAAGCGACTGACACTGGTGCTGCTGTCCACACTCGCGCTTGCCTATGTCGGGCCGGCGGCGGCGCAGGACAAATATCCGTCGAAGCCGGTGAAGATTATCGTGCCCTACGCGCCCGGCGGCGGCACAGACATCACTTCGCGTCTGTTCGGCGATCAGTTGAAAAACATTCTCGGGCAGCAGTTCGTGGTCGAGAACAAGCCCGGCGCCTTCGGCATTCTCGCCATCGAGGAAATGGCGCGAGCCAAGCCCGACGGTTACACGCTGATGGTCGGCAATGTCTCGACCAACGCGATCACCCCGGTGCTGTTCAAGAAGAAGTTCCAGATCGACTTTGAGAAAGATGTGGTCTCGGTCACCCGGTTCAATATATTCCCGTCGTTCCTGTTGGTCACCACCACGAACTTCACCGTCAAGGATGCGGCCGACTTGGTCGCGCAGGCGAAGAAAAACCCCGGCAAGATCCGCTACACCAGCGCCGGCGTCGGTTCCTTCCCGCACTACGATATGGAAATTTTTGCGCGGCGGGCCGGCGTCGACATGATCCACATCCCGAACAAGACCGGCGCTGCGGGAATGCTCAACGACCTCGTCGTCGGTGACGCACAGGTCGCGTTCCTTAACTCGGCGAGTTCGGCATCGATGATCAAGGCCGGCAAGCTCAAGCCGCTCGCCGTGGTCGCCGAACAGCGCGTGCCGGGCTATCCGGATGTGCCGACCATGGCCGAGGCGGGCTTTGCTGGCGTCGGCACGCTGCACTGGCAGAGCATGCTGGCGCCGGCGCAGACGCCGAAGCCTGTGCTGGACACTCTGTTCAAGGCAATCATCGAGGCTTCCAAGCAGCCGGCACTCAAGGAGGCATTCGACAAGCAGCTTGTCAGCATCAAGACCAGCGACTCGCCGGAGGAGGCGAAGACCTGGCTGAAAAGCGAGCTCGACGCGTGGCGCAAGATCACCGCCGAGGTGAAGATTGAACTCGCGGAGTAGTCATTTCACGGCCGAGAGGCGGGAGACTTACATGAAGCGAATCAGTTTGGCTTTGCTTTCCATTGCTGTGCTTACCGGCATTCCTGCCGCGCAGGCGCAGGACAAATATCCCTCCAGGCCCATCAAGGTCGAGGTTCCGTTCGGCGCCGGGAGCGCCACCGACATCGTGATCCGCATCGTCGGCGACCAGTTGCGCCATGAACTCGGCCAGCAGATCGTGGTCGAGAACAAGCCCGGCGCTTTCGGCATCCTCGCGATCGAGGAGATGGTGAAGGCCAGGCCGGACGGCTACACGCTGCAGGTCGGCAACCCCGGCACCAATGTGCTCACGCCGATCATCTACAAGGACAAGTTCAAGATCGACTACGACAAAGAGGTCGTGATGGTATCGCGGCTCGGCGAGGTGCCGCTCATCCTCGCCGCCACCAACAAGGACTTCGCCCCCAAGAACTACGGCGAGTTCATCGCGCTGGCCAAGGCCAACCCCGGCAAGGTGCGTTACGCCAGCGTCGGCGTCGGCAGCAACAATCACTACGACACCGAAGCATTCGCGCAGTGGGCCGGTCTCAAGCTCATTCACATCCCTAACAAGGGCGGCGGTGCTGCCATCACCAACGACCTCGTGTCGCGGCGACGCGCAGGTTGCCCTGGTCAACGCCGCCAGCTCGGCCGGCGTGATCAAAGGCGGCTTGCTCAAGGTCCTCGCGGTCATGTCGGACGAGCGGCTGCCGGAATATCCGGACGCGCCGACGCTGAAGGAATTGGGCTACGCCAACGGCAAGGGCCTGTGGTCGGCGCTCTATGCGCCCGCTAAGACTCCGCCGGAGGTGCTCGAAACCATCCACAAGGCGACGGTGGCGGCGCTGAACTCGCTGCCGGTGAAGGAAGCGTTCAAGAAGCAGATGATCAAGCCGGTGCCGAATTCCTCGATCGCCGACGCCAAGGCGTGGAACGAAACGGAAGTGGCGCATTGGCGTAAGCTCACCGAGACGGTGAAGGTCGAGAAGCCGGAGTGATGAGCTAACGTTGTAGCGACAGCCCATCCACGTCATGCCCGGGGCAAGCCCGGCCATGACGAACTTGAATTCTGAGAGTGCGTCATGAACGTTGAAGTCAAACCTTCGGCCACCTCTTACAAACTTCTGATCGAAAAGGATGTCGATGTGCCGATGCGCGATGGCGCGCGGCTCAAGGCCGATGTGTTTCGTCCGGACGACGGCGGAAAATTCCCGGCGATCCTCAATCTCGGTCCGTACCAGAAGGACAAGCTCTGGGTCCCGCCGCCGCAGCTTGAGGAGAAAGCCACGCCCAACATGAATTGGGAAACCGTCACCCCCGAATGGTGGGTGCCGAAGGGCTACGCCGCCGTTCGCGTCGACGGCCGCGGCAGCGGCAAGTCGCCGGGCCAGTGTGAGCCGTGGTCGCTCGCCGAAGCGATCGACTTCTACGACGCCATCGAATGGGCGGCGGCGCAGCCCTGGTGCAACGGCAAGGTCGGATTGTCGGGGATTTCGTATTTCGCCATCAACCAGTGGTTCGTCGCCAACCTGCAGCCGCCGTCGCTGAAGGCGATCATCCCGTGGGAAGGCTTCGCCGACATCTACCGTGACGCGCTGTTCCACGGCGGACTGCTCAGCGTGTTCATGACGAACTGGATCACC
Organism: uncultured Alphaproteobacteria bacterium; assembly: GCA_963842645.1. Lineage (GTDB taxonomy): Bacteria > Pseudomonadota > Alphaproteobacteria > Rhizobiales > Xanthobacteraceae > Z2-YC6860. The sequence continues at coordinate 367,570 of CAWJGY010000007.1, forward strand.
GCGCACACCGATGCATCACGTCATGGGCCGCGCGGCTCAGCACCATCCGGATGGCTGGCAAACCAACACGCTGTGGCACTGGCTGCACAACAACCTCGACAGCGGCGCGTTGCGGGGAGCGCAGGCGCAGTGGGATCAGCATCACTGTGCCGATGCTCACGGTCGGCAACTGGACCGGCTTCGCGCTGCATCTGCGCGGCAACACTGAGGCGTATATGCGCGCCGCCTCCAAGCACAAGAAGCTTCGCATCCACAACGGCTCGCACGTCCATCCGTTCTACACCGAGGAGGGCAAGCGCGATCAGCTTCGTTTCCTCGACTATTGGCTCAAGGGCATCGACAACGGAGTGATGGACGAACCTCCCGTCAAGCTCGCGATCCGCAAGGGCAAGGATGAGATCGAGTGGCGGCACGAGCACGAATGGCCGCTCGCGCGCACGCAATGGACCAAATGCTATTTCGACGTCTCGGAGGCCTCTGACGGCAAGGAGCCACGCATCGGTGCGCTGATGAAGGAGAAGCCGGCCAAGGCCAGTTCCTGCACCTACCCGGCGTTCAATCTCGGCACCATGGGTTCGACCTCGGCGGCCTCATCGCAGGTGATGGGCGGCGGCATCAAGCCAGGCATGGGCATCGCGCTGGCGACGCCGCCGCTCGCCGAAGACACCGAGATCACCGGGCCGCTTGCCGCTACGTTCCACGTCTCGAGCGAGAGCGAGGACATGGATCTGTTCCTGACGCTTCGCCACTTCGACGCCGACGGCAACGAGATCATGGAGACCGGCCAGCAAGGCACGCCGGTGCCGGTGGCGAAGGGCTGGCTCCGCGCCTCGCACCGCGAGCTCGATCCGGAGCTGTCGCTGCCGTACCGGCCGTATCACAAGCACACGCGGCGGCTGTTCCTGAAGCCCGGCGAGATCGTCAAAGTCGATGTCGAAATCTGGCCGACCTCGATGACCGTTCAAGAAGGGGCACCGCATCCAGCTCGACGTGCAGCCGCGCGACGGCGTCGGCAGCCAGTCGTACCTGCACTATCACTCCGACTACAACACTGGCACGAACACGATCTACGCTGGCGGCGAATACGAGTTCTATCTGCTGCTGCCGGTGATTCCAAAGCCATGAGTGACGCGCAGCGCCCAGCAAAACTCTCTGGCTGGGACACGCTCGCCCGCGCCGACGTGCTGTCAGGCCTGATGTTCATCGCCATCGCCGCGTTCGGGCTGTGGGCCTCGCGGAATTATCCGGTCGGCACCGCTTTGCGGATGGGCACCGGCTACATGCCGCGTCTGCTGTGCTGGCTGCTGCTGGGCTTGGGCGCCATCGTGCTGGCACAAGGCCTGCGCCAGCAGGCTGTGCCGCTGCGCTCATCTCCGCAGGCGTGGCGCGCCATGCTCTCGGTGACGGCGGGGCTGGTGATATTCGGCTTGAGTATCGAGCGGCTCGGGCTCGTGCTCGCCATCTTGCTGCTCACCGGCATTGGCGCGCTGGCGACGCGGAGCTTGCGGCCCCTGGAGACCGCGATCGCGGCGGCGGCGCTGATCGCGTTGTCGTGGAGCATCTTCATCTTCGGGCTGGGGCTGACCATCCCGGTCTGGCCCGAGTGGTAGGCGATGGAATTTATCGACAACCTCGCGATTGGTTTCGGCGTCGCGTTTGACTCCGGCGAATCTCGGCTTTGCGTTCATCGGCGCCATGGTCGGCACGCTGATCGGCGTGCTTCCCGGCATCGGGCCGATCGCGACTATCGCGATGCTCTTGCCGCTCACCTTTCATCTTGAGCCGGTGTCCGGCCTGATCATGCTGGCCGGCATCTTCTACGGCGCGCAGTACGGCGGCTCGACCACGGCGATCCTGGTGAACCTGCCGGGTGAGACATCTTCGGTGGTGACCTGCATCGACGGCCACCAGATGGCGCGGCAGGGCCGTGCAGGCGCAGCGCTTGCGGTGGCGGCGATCGCGTCGTTCTTCGCGGGCTGCATCGCGACCGGCTTGATTGCTGGCTTCGCGCCGCCGCTCGCCAAGATCGGCCAGTCGTTCGGCGCGCCTGAGTATTTCTCGCTGATGGTGCTTGGCCTCGTCGCCGCCGTGGTGCTGGCGCACGGCTCGATCGTCAAGGCTGTGGCGATGATCGTGCTTGGCCTGCTGGTCGGCCTCGTCGGCACCGACGGCAACACCGGGGGCACGCGCTTCACCTTCGGCATTCGCGAACTGACCGACGGTATCGACGTGGCGACGCTCGCCATTGGCCTGTTCGGCGTCGGCGAGATCATCTCGAACCTGTCTCAACCCGAGCAGCAGCGCTCGGTCATCGCGCAGAAAATCAGGCGGCTGTGGCCGACCGGAGACGACTTCCGGCGATCATGGCAGGCTGTGCTGCGCGGCACTGCTCTCGGTTCGGTTCTCGGCGTGCTGCCCGGCGGCGGCGCGACCTTGAGCTCGTTTGCCGCCTATGCACTCGAGAAAAAATGTCGCGGCCGACCCGTCCCGCTTCGGCCAAGGTGCGGTGGAGGGCGTGGCGGCGCCGGAATCCGCCAACAATGCCGGCGCGCAGACCTCGTTCATCCCGATGCTGACGCTCGGCATCCCCGGCAACGCGGTGATGGCGCTGATGATCGGCGCGCTGACCATCCACGGCATCCAGCCTGGCCCGCAGATCATGTCGGAGCGGCCGCAACTGTTCTGGGGCATGGTCGCCTCGATGTGGCTCGGCAACCTGATGCTGGTCATCATCAACCTGCCGCTGATCGGCATCTGGGTGCAGCTCCTGAAAGTCCCGTATCGCTTCCTCTATCTCGCAATTCTGTTGTTCTGCGGCATCGGTGTGTACACAGTGAGCAACAGCACGTCGGCGGTGCTACTGGCGGCGTTTTTCGGCGTGGTCGGGTTCGTCCTGATGCGGCTCGAGTGCGAGCCGGCTCCGATGATCCTCGGCTTCGTGCTCGGCCCGCTGATGGAGGAAAACCTTCGCCGGGCCATGAAGATCGCCAGCGGCGACCCGATGATCTTCGTGCAGCGGCCGATCAGTCTGGGGCTGCTGATCGCCGCCGCGCTGCTGCTGTTGGTTGTTGCTTTGCCGGCGATCCGCGGCAAGCGCGAGGAGGTGTTTCAGGAAGGATGAGTCATGGAGTTTGACGACGCCTTCCGCGCAAAGCTGCGCGACCTGCTGATCTGGCGCCGCGATGTGCGGTGCTTCCGGTCCGAACCGCTGCCTCAAGGGATGCTGGAACGGCTCATTGAACTTGCATGCCTCGCGCCTTCGGTGGGTCTGAGCCAGCCATGGCGGTTCGTGATCGTCGACGACCTTCCGCGGCGGCGTGCCGTGCTGGAGAACTTTCGAGCTGCCAACGCCGATGCGCTGAAATCCTATTCGGGTGATCTGGCGGCGCGCTACGCTGAGCTCAAGCTCGCGGGTCTTGAGGAAGCGCCCGGCCAGCTTGCGATCTTCGCCGATCCAGACACCGAAGCCGGACATGGCCTCGGGCGGCGGACCATGCCTGAGATGGCGGAATACTCGGTGGTGGCTGCCATCAGCACCTTGTGGCTTGCGGCGCGCGCCGAGGGCATCGGCATGGGCTGGGTTTCCATTCTGACCCCAGCCCACATCAACAAGTTGCTCGACGTTCCGGAGACATGGCGCCTGATCGGCTACTTCTGTCTCGGCTATCCGCAGGCCGACGACGTCAGCCCCGAGCTTGAGCGGGTCGGTTGGGAGCAGCGCCAGACGTCCGATGCGTTCGTGTTGCGCCGCTGATTAAGGCGATACCTCCTCCAGCACGCGGCCTTTGGTCTCGATGGCGAACGCGCCGGTGACGATGGCGGCGAGAAGAGCCGCGGTCGCGAACATCCAGAACACCGATTGCAGACCGCTTCCGATCATGTAGCCGACCGCCGTCGGTCCGATCATCGAGGCAAAGCGGAGCCACGCCGTCGCCGTGCCGACGCCGAGCGCGCGCGTCCGCGTCGGATAAAGCTCCGGTGTGTAGAGATAGACGCCGATGTTGATTGTGCTGACGAAGAAATAGGCGGCAGCGACGTGGATGACGATCTGCTCCGCTGTCGGACTGGTCTGCATCGCCAACATGCCGAGACTGACGGCGGCGACCGCGAATGAAACCGCGAAATACGGCCGCCTGCCGACCAGGTCGATGGTCAGCGCGCAGATGAACGTGCCGACCAGGCCGGCGATTTGCGTGATCAGGCCATAGCGCAGCGATACGTCGAGCGGCAGCTTGTAACACGGTGCGGAAAATCGTCGGCAGCCAGATCACCAGACCGTAATTGATGAAATAGGCGGCGAACCAGATCACCCACACCACGAGCGTGCGGCGCAGATAGGTCGGCCCGAACAGATCGGACAGCGATGCACGCTGGTCGAGGGTCGAAACCACCGGCTGCGGCGGCGGCAGCGGATGTCCCGTCGCCTTCTCGGTCTCGCGCTCGATCAACGATAGCACCGCGTCGGCTTCGGCCGCGCGCCCGTGTACGGCGAGCCAGCGCGGCGATTCAGGAAGCAGCACCCGCAGGAACAGCGCAAGGATCGCGGGCAGGGCGCCGATGTAGAACATCGCCTGCCATCCGAGGTTCGGCACCACCCAGACGCGACGGTAGCTCGCCGCCACAAGCCCGATCGGGAACACCAGTTCGTACAGCAGCACGAAGCGGCCGCGATGCTGTGCGCGCGTCAGTTCGCTGATGTAGACCGCGGCGATCGGCACCTCGCCGCCGAGCCCGATACCTTGCAGCGTGCGGAACACCAGGCAGCGAGTTGTAGTCCCAGGCAAAGGCGCAGACGAGGCTCATCACCGCGAACGGTCGCGATCGAGCCGATCATCGCCGGCATGCGGCCGAAGCGTTCGCCGATCCAGCCGAACAGCAGCGCGCCGATCAGTTGGCCGAGGAAGCCTGCGGAGATCATCACCCCGATCTGCGGTCCGGTGAGCTTCCACAAGGGAACCAGCAGCGGGAAGCACGGTCGCGATCGCTAACGCGTCGAAGGCGTCGAAGAATGTGGCGACGCCGACGATGATCCGCGTCTTCACATGCCACCATGACGTGGGCAGCCGCTCGATCCGCGCGACAACGTTGTCGACGGCGCCGGCCGGCGCCGCGGAACCCATGCTCATGACGTCCTCCCCTTGTTTTGCCCCGATTATTTTGAGCAATCCTATCAATGTTATATTGCTCTGTCGTAGAGCCGGAGGCTGGTTTCAGCGGTGCGTTTTTGGCATAGGCTTGACCCCATGACCGACCCATCGCCGGCCGAATCCAAGTCCCTGATGTTTTCCCGCCGCTTCGCACCGCTATTCTGGTGCCAGTTCTTCTCGGCGTTCAGCGACAATTTCCTCAAGAACGCCCTTGTATTCCTGATCCTGTTCAAGATCGGCGGTTCGGCTGCCGAGTCCCTCATCACGCTGGCGGCGGCGGTTTTCATCGCGCCTTATTTCTTCCTGTCGGCGCTCGGCGGTGAAATCGCGGATCGCTACGACAAGGCGGTTATCGCGCAACGCCTGAAGCTTGCGGAGATCGGCGTTTCGATCATCGCGATCATCGGCTTCGTGATGCATTCGGTGCCGATCTTGTTCGTGGCGCTGTTCGCGTTCGGCGTGATCGGCTCGCAGTTCGGCCCGATCAAATACGGCATTCTCCCCGATCTGCTGGACAAGTCGGAATTGCCCGCCGCCAACGCGCTGGTCGAGGGCGCGACCTTCCTGGCGATCCTGCTCGGCACTATCGTCGGCGGCATGGCGGCCAAGGACGGCGGCGACCCGGCCTCGTTCGCCGGGATGATGCTGGTGTTCGCGTTGCTGTGCTGGGGGTCGAGCCTGCTGATCCCCAAGGTCGGCTCCGGCGCGCCCGATCTGAAGATCTCCGTCAACATCATTTCCTCCACCGGCCGGTTGCTGCGTCATTTGCGCGAGGACCATCGGCTGTGGTGGGGCGCGCTGGTGACGAGTTGGTTCTGGCTCGTCGGCGCGGTCGTGCTGTCGTTGTTGCCGCCGCTGGTGAAGACCGTCCTCGGTGGCACCGAAGAAGTCGTGACCATGTTCCTTGCGGTATTCTCGGTAGCGGTTGCAGTAGGCTCAGGTCTGGCCGCCTGGCTCTCGGCGGGCCGTATCGTAATTCTGCCGACGCTGCTCGGTGCTATCGGCCTCGCCGCGTTTGCGATCGATCTCGGCTGGACCACCTACGGCACGCCGCTCGCGCTCGTTCCGGCCGGTGTCGGCGAGGTGTTCGGCTCGAGCGAGGGATCGCGGGTGATGATTGATCTCGCCGGGCTCGCCATCTCAGGGGGCCTGTACATCGTGCCGACCTTCGCCGCGGTGCAGGCCTGGGCCGGCGCCGACCGGCGCGCTCGCGTGATCGCCGGCGTCAACGTTCTCAACGCCGCCTTCATGGTCGGCGGCACTATCGTTGTCGCCGCGTTGCAGGCGTTCCATGTCTCGACGCCGGTGCTGTTCATCCTCATCGGGCTCGCCACGTTCGGCGTCGCCATCCTCATCGGCCGGACGATGCCGGCACGAGCGGGCATGGATTTCCTCTCGATCGTGTTCCGCATTCTCTATCGCGTCGAGCTCAAGGGCGTCGAGAATCTCAACAACGCCGGCCACAATCCGATCATCGCGCTCAACCACACGAGCTTCCTTGACGCCGCGCTGGCGCTGTCACTCCTACCCAAGGATCCGGTGTTCGCCATCGACAGCGCGATGGCGCAGCACTGGTGGGTGAAGCCGTTCCTGCGCTTCACCCGTGCCATGCCGCTAGATCCGACCAAGCCGATGGCGACCCGCACGCTGATCAACGCCGTGAAAAGTGGCGAGCCGCTGATCATCTTCCCGGAGGGGCGCCTCACCGTCACCGGCAGCTTGATGAAGATCTACGACGGCGCAGGGCTGATCGCCGACAAGACCGATGCCTTCGTGGTGCCGGTGCGGCTCGAAGGGCTCGACTCCACGCCGTTTACACGATTGCATCGCAGCCAGATCCGCCGCCGCTGGTTCCCCAAGGTCACCGTGACCGTGCTGGAGCCGGTCAAGCTCACCGTCGATCCGGCGCTGCGGGGCAAGCATCGCCGCATGGCGGCGGGCGCGGCGCTCTACGAGATCATGTCGAACCTCGTCTACCGCACCACCTCGATCGAGCGCACGATACCCGAGGCGCTGATCGAGGCGGCGGAAGTTCACGGCATGGGCCGCGTCGCGGTCGAGGACCCGCTCGCGGGGACGATCAGCTATCGCAAGCTTCTGATGGGCGCACGCATTCTCGGCGACAAGCTCATGCCGCTCGCTCCCGAGGGCAAGCCGATCGGTTTGATGCTGCCGAACGCCAACGGCGCGGCGGTGACCTTGATGGCGCTGATGTCGGCCGGCCGGGTGCCGGCGATGATCAACTTCACCGCCGGCGTTACCAATGTGCTTGCTGCCTGCCGCGCGGCGCAGGTGGACACCATCCTGACCTCGCGCGCCTTCATCGAGAAGGGCCGGCTCGACGCGCTTGTTGCGGGCCTGCAGAAGGAAATCAAGATCGTCTATCTGGACGATATCCGCCCGACCATCACCACGATGGACAAGCTGCGCGGCTTTTGGAACTGCAAGAAACCGCTGGTAGAGGGCAAGCCCGGCGACTGGGCAGCGGTGTTGTTCACCTCGGGCTCGGAGGGCACGCCGAAGGGCGTTGTGCTGTCTCACCGCAACATGCTCGCCAACGCCGCGCAGGCCGCGGCCCGCATCGACTTCGGCCGTCAGGACAAGGTGTTCAACGTTCTTCCGGTGTTCCACTCGTTCGGCCTGACGGTTGGCCTCGTGCTGCCGCTGGTATCCGGCGTCCGCATCTACCTTTATCCATCGCCACTGCATTACCGGATCGTGCCGGAACTGGTTTACGGCGTGAACGCCACCATCCTGTTCGGCACCGACACGTTCCTGAACGGCTATGCGCGCGCCGCGCACGCCTACGATTTTCGCTCGCTGCGCTACATCCTGGCCGGCGCCGAGCCGGTGAAGGAATCGACGCGACGCGTCTATCTGGAAAAATTCGGGCTGCGCATCCTCGAAGGCTACGGCGTCACCGAAACCGCGCCGGCGCTGGCGCTGAACACGCCGATGTTCAACAAGTTCGGCACGGTAGGGCGGCTGCTGCCGGGCATGCAGGCGCGGTTGGAGAAGGTAGAAGGGGTCGACGAAGGCGGCCGGCTCTATGTGAAGGGCCCCAACGTGATGGCCGGCTATCTGCGTACGGAAAATCCAGGCGTGCTGGAACCACCGCCCGAAGGCTGGCACGACACCGGCGACATCGTCACCATCGACGCGCAAGGCTTCTTCGCCATCAAGGGCCGCGCCAAGCGCTTCGCCAAGATCGCGGGCGAGATGATCTCGTTCGCGGCGGTCGAGGCGCTGGCCGGCGAGCTTTGGCCGGATGCACTCTCGGCGGTGGCGTCGGTGCCGGACGTGCGCAAGGGCGAGCGGCTCGTCATGGTGACGCAGAAGAAGGACCCGACGCGAAGCGAATTCCAGGCCTTTGCCCGCTCGCGGGGCGCGACTGAACTGATGGTGCCGGCTGAGCTCATCTACATGGAGAAGATGCCGCTGCTCGGCACCGGCAAGATCGACAACATGGCGGTGACCAAGCTGGTGAAAGAACGGTTTGCGGCGGCGCCAATGGCCCAGGCTGCTGCCGGGGCCTAGGCGATTGCCGCATTGCCGGTCGGTTGCTAACGTTCCTTCAGGACCGCACGGAGGCAGGCCATGAACGTCAACGCCAAGCCGTCATCGACCTTCAAGCTCGAAGCTGTCCATCCTGATCCGTCGCAGGCGCATAAGATGCCGTATGCGCCCGCGATCAAGATCGTCGGCGCCTGCGACCTCATGTTCCTGTCGGGAGCAACCGCGTCGCCGCTCTACCACAACCATCCGCATCAGGATCATGAGCACGTCCATCCGCATTCGATCGAGGACCAGACCAAGAATGCGATGAACGCGATCAAGTCGATCCTCGACAGCCAGGGATGTACCTGGCGCGACGTGATCAAGGTGACGAAATACCTCACCGACTTCCGCGAGGCCGACGCCATGCACAAGACCATGGCTGCCTATTTCGGCGATTGGCTGCCGGCCAGCACGACGGTGTGCATCAACCAGCTCTCGTCGCCGGGGGCGCGTATCGAGCTCGATATGATCGTGGCGCTGCCGGAGTCGGCGGGGAAGTAGGCGGGCGGCGGGAGCACCCCCACTGCGTCATGCGCGGGCTTGACCCGCGCATCTATCTTCGAAGAAGGCTGGATTGCTGGGTCAAGCCCGGCAACGACGCGGACAGGTCCTGCGCGCGTTCAAGTGGCCCGCGCCGCAGCTACTCCGCCGCTTGTACCTGCGGCTTCTTCTTCGCCCAATAATCCGCTTGGGCCTTGGAGCGCTTCAACGCCTCTTCGGTCTCGAAACCCGGCGCCATCGAGCCGTCCTCACCGGCCAGGATCTGGTGGTGCTCGATGTTGAGTGTGCGCAGCCACCGCTGCTGCCCCATGGTCAGCGCGATGAAATAGCCGATCTCGACGAGTTCCGGCTCGCTGAAGTGCTTATGCAGCCGCGCCCAGAACTTCTCGTCCACCGGAAGATCCCAGGTGATGGCCTCGGCATAGGACAGCGCCGCCTTCTGCTTATCGTTGTAGCGCGTCGAGGCTTCGAAATTGATCAGGTCCTTGACGTGATCCTCGATCACCTCGCCGGCCTTGGCCGCCTTGATCGAGCGCTGGTTGCCGCAGAACTCGCACAGCACCGATCGCGAGACGTAGAGGCGGCACAACTCCTTAATGGCATGGTCGGCGATACCCGTGTGGAACACGTCGCGCCAGGAGTTCGCGAAGGACCAGAACACGGCGGGCACATGCGCGCGAATCGCCTGGCTCTCCGGCCGCGGCGTGCCGTAGCTCTTGCAGCGGTCGAGCTCGGCGAGCATGGCCGCGTCCTTCATGGTCGCGGGATCGATGTAGCTGATGTATGGCTTGCTCATGCTTTGAGCCCTTTGTGTTGTTGCCCGGCGAGGCATGCTTAATCGCTATTAGCCATTGTGCCGCAATCGCGCGCCCCGATCAACGTTGGGCATCTTGGTGCGGCGCGAGAGCGCTCGCCCAACGCGCGCCACGGCATTTGGAATGCGGTAACCCTGAATTTTCGGGCCGCGCCGCGCCGCCGTCGTCGCGAAAGTGATTAAGGTTTATCGATCCTTCGCCGCGCGCGCATTCAAATCAAAAGCGAATCGCGCTTCTCACATTTCATAAAGAATACCGCTTCAACCAATCTTCAGCATGCCTGGAATTGCCGGTGTTATTTCACTAATCCGATACCAGCGAGCCTCGATAGTGGCGCTCGACAACAACGCAGAAATGCGGGCGTCAAATCGAGGGAAGTGGCGTGCGTAGAAGCACCATCGTCATGATCGCGTTCGCCGTGCTGTTCGGCCCTGCTCGCGGTTTTCGTTGCGCAGTCTTGGCTCAACAGCCAGGCCGAACAGCGCATGCGGAGTCTTGAAGCCAACAAGAAGCCGCTCAGCACCAGCACGATCGTGGTCGCGTCAAAGCCGCTGCGCTTCGGCAACGAGCTCACTGCTGCTCAGTTACAAGAAGTTGAATGGCCCGCGAAGTCGCTGCCGGTTGGCGCCTTCGCCAAGATTTCGGACATCCTCAACGGCGGCAAGCGCATCGTGCTGACCGCCATCGAACGGAACGAGCCGGTGCTGAGCAGCAAGGTCACCGGCCCGGGCCAGCGCGCCACGCTGTCGGCGATGCTGGGTGAAGGCTTGAAAGCCGCGACCGTGCGCGTCAACGACATCGATGGTGTCGGCGGCTTCGTCCTGCCCGGCGATCACGTCGATGTCACGCTGACGCGCCAGGTCGACAAGGCCAACGCCAGCACGGAGGTCGTGCTCCAAAATGTTCGCGTGCTAGCGATCGACCAGATCGCCGACGAACGCATCGACAAGCCGGCCGTGGTCAAGGCGGTCACGCTCGAGGTCGATGTGATCGGGGCGCAAAAGCTTTCGCTCGCGGCCTCAATTGGCAGCCTGTCGCTGATGCTGCGCAAGGCCGGCGAGGCCAACAACCAATACACCCGCCGTATCACGTTGAGCGATCTCGGGTCACCGTCGACACCGACGGTGCCCCCAAAGGGCCTACCGGCGTCACCACGGTAAGCGTCCGGCGTGCCTCAACGCGCGAGGAATACAGCGTACCGGTCGAAGGAGCGAATCTCCACGCAGCTGGCGACGCGGGGTCTCTAGCTGCGCGGCAATGACGAATTCGGGGAAGGCAAAAACAAATGGGCGAGGAGATGGGTATGAACAGTTGGAGAATGTTACGGGCATCGGCCTTGGTGCTGATCGCAGCCGCGATGATGTTGGGCGGCTTGGCCTGTGGCGGTGAAGCGCTGGCGCAGCGGACGATCTAGATCGGCGGCGCCAAGCGCACCGCGACGGTCACCGTCTATATCGGCAAGTCCGAGGACGTGCGAACCGAATCAAGCTTCGTCGAGCTTACGGTGGGTGATCCCGAGATTGCCGACGTCAATCCGCTGACCGACCGCTCGCTCTGGATCCTGGGCAAGAAGAACGGCACGACGCGCGTGTCGGCCTATGCCGAAGGCGAGAAGCGTGTTCGATGTCGAGGTGGTTTATGACACCTCGCTGCTGCAACATGAGATTCGGCGCCGTTTCCCGCACGCTGGCATCTCGGGAATTATTGAGCGGCAATACTCCGCTCATTCGCGCTTAGCGCGAATCTACATCGCGGCCTGGAAGTCCTGCGTCGGTATCGGGGCCGGCGGCCGGGGCGGCGCATCCGCGGTGAACCAGCCTGCCACCGAGCGGGCCGTCCATTGCGGAATCCGCTGGACCGCCGCCGTGGCGTTGCGCAGCTTGCCCATCGCCGTGTTGTCGTCGCTCGGAGTCGCTGGCGCTTGTGGCTGTTGCGGAATCTGCACGATCTGCAGCGGAGGCGGCGCGCTCGCGGTTTGGCGAGGCGGCGCGGTCTCGTTCGCGGGCTTGCGCGGCTGCGGTGCAGCGGTATTGGCGGCGACCGGCTTCGGAGTAGCGGCGCGGGCGGCCGCGGCCTTGGTCGGGCCGGCCGGCGCCTCCGCCGTTTCGCGAGGCACGATCTTGAAGACGGCTTCCGCGTTGATCGCCGTCTCCACGGGAGCAGACACCGGCACAGCGTCCGGCATCTTCGTGAGATTGCTTAACAGCAGCACGCCGACCGTGGTGACGATCGCGGCCGGCACAAGCTGATAGCCCAGCTTGGCGAAAAGCCGGGAGACAATTGGACTGGTCCGAAGCACGAGCATTTCCCCCCTAGAGCATGCGGCAATCGCGATACATCAAATGTTCGGGGCCGAAGCGAGGCGCAATGTGGGAGATTTATCGGCGGGTTTGTTGTCGCGGCGCTCGGACATTAACCCGACAACCTCCGGGCGAAGCAATTATTCGGCCGATATGTCAATCGGTTAGGCGCCCCTGCGCAGGCCAGCGAAATCTTAACCTCCCCGTCCTAGTTTCGGAGCGTCCCGGGGTGTGGTGATGCGTACGAGTGCAGGTCGGATCGTGCTGGCCGCCGCTTGCCTGATCTGGCTCGCGGGCTGCCAAACCACGTCCGCCCCCGACAATCCGCTGGCCAAGCTCGTCTCGCCCGACAGCGACACCACCGGCTCGGTGCTCTCGCCGAAAAGCCCCGAGGCGCCGCGGTTGACGCCCGACCTGTTGGGCGCCGATCCAAACGACGATCTGAGTCTCGCCAAGAAATATTTCCGGCAGGGCAGTTTCGGTCTCGCCGAGCGGCACTTCCGCAAGGCGGTCGAACTGCATCCGCGCGACGCCGAGTCCTGGATCGGGCTTGCAGCGGCCTATGATCGGCTGCGCCGTTTCGATCTCGCCGACCGCGCCTACGCCCAGGCCATCAAGCTCATTGGCGCAACGCCGGAGGTCATGAACAATCAGGGTTTCTCGTATATGCTGCGCGGCGACTATCGCCGCGCCCGCTCGATGCTGCTGGCGGCCCAGGCCAAGGACCCGAGCAGCCCCTACATCGCCAGCAATCTCCGGCTGCTGGACGAGAGTGCAGCCAAGGCCAAGGGCATCAATTAGGTGCAGGTTCCAAATCTCACACGAAATTTGCAAAGTTGTGCCCGGCCTTGTGTCAAGCATGACAAACTCTTTAACTCTGTTGCGGTTGCTGCCATCCTCGCGTGTCCGTAGATATTCCTCAGGCGAAGGGCGACTTATCGCGTTGCCTTTCTGGAGGAGATATTGTTCGACGCCATCAAAAATTTCGTCGTTGATCTTGCCAGCGGCGAGAAGCCCGCCGGCGGATTCGGCGACGATGATTTCCGCGTTGCCGCCGCAGCGCTCCTGGTCCATGCCGCGGCGATCGACGGTGAGATTTCCGATGCCGAGCGCGGCAAGCTGCGTAGCCTGCTGCGGCAGCGCTTCGAACTCGACGATACCGCAACCGGCGAATTGATCGAGCAGGCAACGGCGGCGGACGAGAAGGCCGTCGATCTCTATCACTTCACCCGTTTGCTCAACGATGCGCTGGACGACAATGAGCGGCTGCGTATGGTCGAGATGATGTGGACGATCGCCTACGCAGACGGCGCGGCCTCGGAGTATGAAGACAACCTGATCTGGCGCGTCGCCGACCTGCTCGGCGTGTCATCGACCGAGCGCATCGCCTTGCGTCATCGCGTGGCAGCGGCGCGCCCCGGCGGCGTGGCATGAAGCCGGTCACGCTCATCACCGGCGCGTCGGCGGGCATCGGCCTCAAGCTGGCACGGGTTTTTGCGCGGCACGGCCATGAGTTGGTACTGGTGGCCCGCCGCGAGGCGCGGCTGAATGAACTCGCTGCCGAGATCGCTGCGACTGGCCGGCCGCGGCCGTTGGTGCTGGCGATCGATCTTGGCGAACCCAGCGCGACGCAACGGATCGCCGCGGCGCTCGCCGCCCACGGGCTCGAGCCGCAGTACGTCGTCAACAACGCCGGCTTCGGGTTGGTCGGCCGGGCCGCGGAGCTTGATCGCGACGAGCAGCTTGGCATGGTCGATCTCAACGTGCGCTCGCTCGCCGATCTGTCGCTTGCCTTCGTCGACAGCCTGGCGCGTCACCGCGGCGGCATCCTCAACGTCGCCTCGGTCGCGGGCTTTATTCCGGGGCCCGGTGCGGCCGTGTACTACGCCGGCAAGGCGTTCGTTCTGTCGTTCAGCGAGGCACTGCATCACGAACTTGCGGCGCGGGGCATCCGCGTCACCTGCCTGTGCCCGGGGCCGGTGGCCACCGAATTTCAGGCCCGCGCCGGGATCGCCGAGGCGGCGCCGCCGTGGCCGCTGGCGGTATCGGCCGAGCGCGTGGCCAAGGCGGGCTATCGCGGACTGATGCGCGGGCGGCGGGTCGTCGTGCCTGGACTGGCCAACAAGCTCCTGGCGGCGCTGCTGCCGCGGCTCATGCCGCGCTCGATCCTGCTGTCGCTACTCGACGCCAGGCAGCTTAAAAGAATCGAGCCATCGGGCCAGCCCTGATCCGCCGGCATATCGGTCCCGCGCCCGCGGCCTTGCAATCGCGCATCAACCGGATAGGAGTTGATTGGCACGCCGATTGCCTTGTTTTGTGGGATGATTTCCTCGCGCCATGAGCCTTATTGCACGATGCGCCCTCCGGTCCTGATCGTCCTGCACGGAGAGCTTTCCACCCCCGGCCGGATCGCGATCCAGCTTCGGAACCGCGACATCCCGCTCGATGTGCGCCGTCCGCGGTTCGGTGACAAATTGCCGAAGACGCTGCAAGCGCACAGCGGCGCGGTCATTTTCGGCGGCCCACAGAGCGCCAACGACGACGACGAGATCGTCAAGCGCGAGATCGACTGGATCGGCGTCCCGCTCAAGGAGAAGAAGCCATTCCTCGGCATCTGCCTCGGCGCGCAGATGCTGGCCAAGCGGCTCGGCGCCCGGGTCTACCGGCACGCCGACGGTCACGCCGAGGTCGGCTACTACCCGATCCGTCCGACCGCCGACGGCCGCGCCGTCTGCAAGGACTGGCCCGACCACGTCTATCAATGGCA
This sequence comes from uncultured Alphaproteobacteria bacterium, assembly GCA_963842645.1. Taxonomy (GTDB): domain Bacteria; phylum Pseudomonadota; class Alphaproteobacteria; order Rhizobiales; family Xanthobacteraceae; genus Z2-YC6860. The sequence continues at coordinate 382,658 of CAWJGY010000007.1, forward strand.
CCGCGAGGGCTTCGACTTGCCGGACCAGGCGGTGATTCTGGCCGAGGGCGATTCGTTTCCGGTGCAGGCGTTCAGGTTCGGCGGCACCGCCTATGCGCTGCAATTCCACATGGACGTGACGCACGCCACGATGTGCCGCTGGACCACGCGCGGCCATGAGCGGATGACGCTGCCGAACGCCAAGCCCCGCGAGTTCTCACTTCGAGGGCCGGCTGATGCACGATCCGGCCTGCCGGGCCTGGCTCTCCGAGTTCATCGATCATTGGCTCAAGCCAACGACGGCGGCCGAGATCGCTGCGACCAAGGGCAAGCCCGCCTCGCCCAAGATTTCTCCGCCGAAACCGGCGCGGGCCAACGGCGGCGGCGGTCAGCGCCGCACAGCTGTCAGCAGGCGATGAAATCGAATTTCGATCCTGCCGGCGCGTAGATCTCGAAAATTTCAAACAGCTCGTCCGAGACATTGCTCAGCGAATGCGTCATTTGCGCCGGGATGAAGATCACCTGGTCTTTGCGGATCGCATAAACCTTGCCGTCGGCGATGAGTTCGCCTTGCCCGCTCCGCACGATGTAGATGTTGTCCGCCTGGCTGTGCTTGTGCAGGCTGCCCCGCGGGCCGCCTGGGACGAGGCGGTTCAAGTGCACATCGAGCGATTCAGTGCCGAGCGATGTGTTGACGAGCTTGATCTTGCTGCCGCGGCCCTTCTCCATCGGTTCCGCAACGGCTGTACTAAGGTCGATGATCTTCAGCACTTCGTTTTCTCCACGTTACGCTGGCACCCGGGCGGCCGGAAGCGAAATGCCCATCCCCCGGGCCTTGGCCTGCTCATAAAGGTAGTGGGAGATTGCGACGTCCTGCGTCACCAGTCCGGTGGTGTGAATCAGGATGCGTTCGTCGGCGCGCTCGCGTCCCGGCTTGGTACCGGCAACGATTTCGTGGATTTCGCCGTGCAGCTTATCCCGGGAGAAGATGCCGCTATCCACCATCTGCTTGAAGAACGGCATCAGGTAGTTCATTTCCCAACTGTCGATCACGACCTTGTCGACCTTGACCCAGCCCTCCGGTTCGAACTCACGCCGGGCGAGCGAGATGAAAACGGCGCCGGGCTTCAGCCAGGCTTCGCGGGTCATCACCTCCGACGAGGTGGTGCCGCCGACCGCGATATCGGCATCGCGCACCACATCCTCGATCCGCTCTATCGGCGTAACCGGAATTCCGAGCGTCTTGGCCCATTCGGCGGCGAACGCCTCGCGCGTTTCGCGGCGCCGGGACGTGACGCGGATTTCTTCGAACTCATACAGCGTGAGCAGGCAGCGCATGGTGCTCGTACACATGGCCCCGGCGCCCACCAGTCCGAGGATCTTCGGCGACACTGGCCCGAGCCATTTGCAGGGGATCACCGCGGCGGCGGCGCTTCGCATGCCGTACACCAGGTGCTCATCGACAATCGCCAGCGCGTGACCGGTGCGAGGATCCGACAGCAGGATGTATCGCGTGCAGTCGAGGGTGCCGACCGTGTTGCGCTTGCCATCGTCGTAGTAGTTGTACAGGCGCACGCCGGTGACAGGAATGTCCTTCAACAGCGTGCCTTTGACGTGCCAGTGATTGTTGAAGCCTTCGGCGATGTCGATCTTGAAGCTCGGCGGCTTTGAAAAAACCACGCTGCCGCGCGCATGCATGCGGTAGACGTCCTCGCAGATCTTCATCGCGCTTTCAGACGAAAGCAGTTTCAGTGTGTCCTGATAGGACACGAACAAGACGTCGGGATGGCTCATCAAAGTTGGCGCTTCATGTCTGTGGGGGCGGGCATTGCCAAGGCGGCATCAAGGAAGCAGCGAACCAAAAATTCTTCCACGCATCCGCAACCTTGTCTATATGACAAACGATCCAGTACGACGAACGAAGGCGAGCATCTGATCACGAACGGCAGTCTCTGACGCGGAAGCCTGGCATCACATGACTATGCCATCGGCGACATTCACGGCTGCGTGGACAAGCTGTTGGACCTCGCCAAACGATGTCAGCTCGATGCCGGAAAACAGCCGGCCAAGTTTGTTTTCCTTGGCGATTACATCGACCGCGGGCCTGACAGCCGAGGTGTGGTTGAATTTCTGATCGAAGTGCAATCCCAACAGCCCGGTTCGATCATCTGCCTCGCCGGCAATCACGAAGGAATTGCATTGGCGGCGGTTCATGCGGGGCAGCATGAACTTTGGCTCCGCAACGGCGGCGGTGAAACTCTTCGCAGTTATGGCGCAGGCTCAGCTGCCGATCTTCCGTCGCGTCACGTCGGCTGGCTTAACAGCCTCCCCGCTCTGCACGATGACGCGGCTACGGCCTGCATCTGCAGCGCGACGGTGCTGGAAACCCGCGATACCCAATACGCAAAGGGGCGATGACGCCGCAGCGACGTGGGTTGGGCGCCTCCGACGCTCATTGGAAAAAGGAACAACCTTGCTTGAACGGGGGTGTGTAGGACTTAACTCAAGAGCGGGCTTTGTATTTAACTCGAAACCGACTGGAACCCCATGGTACTCGGCTGGATTGTAGGACATTGCAGGGTGAGGCGGGGGCCGTCCGTGCTATCTTTCCAGTACTGGTTCATGCGGGCAACGCTGTCGGTCCTTCACCATGAGGACCGAAGCCGGCGCATCGACGATCGGCGGGCGCAGGCTTACCGGGGAGGCTGATGGAACGGCAGCAGGGCGGAGATCGAGAGCGCCGGATGTTCGATACCCAGGCGAATACCAAGGTCGATACGCGGGTCGAGCGCCGCCGATCGGTGTTTCCGCTGTCATTGGAACAGGCGCTGCGCGCCTCCGATGAGATCCTAGAGCTGCTGCCGATCGCAACCTGCGTTTGCGACGCCGCCGGACGGATCCTGCAGTACAACCAGCGCGCCGTGGAGATCTGGGGCCGGCCGCCGGAGCCGGGCCAGACGCACGACCAGTTCACCGCGGAGTGCAAGTTTTTCAGCGGTGTGGGGGAGAGGCTGACCCGCTCCAAGCTCGCCGAGGTGCTGCAGACCGGCCGGGCCATCCGCGACGAGGAGGTGTCGGTTGAGCGCACCGATGGCTCGCGGCTCGCGGTGCTGCTCAACATCGATCCGCTGGTCAATCCGCAGGGCAAGCTCGTTGGTGCCATCAACTGCTTCCAGGACGTCACCGAGCGCAAACGCGTGATCGATGCGCTCGATCGCAGCCAGCGCGAGCTGCGCGAGCAGGAGGAGCGCTGGGCTGCGACCTACGAGCATGCCGCCATCGGCATCGTCGAGCTGGACGCCGAAGGCCGCTTCCTCCGGGTCAACGAGGCGATCTGCTCGATCGTCGGTGCGACGCGCGAAGAGCTGTTGAGCTGGCGGCTGCAGGGACGCACACACCCGGAGGACCGCGACGTCGACGATGAACTCTACCGCCGGCAGGTGGCGGGCGACATCGGCTTCTACTCGATCGAAAAACAATTCATCCGCAAGGATGGCCGCGTGATCTGGATCGCGGTGCGGTCTTCGACCGTGCGCGACGTCACCGGGCACTTTCTCTACGGCGTGCGAGTGGTGCAGGACGTCACCGAGCGCAAGGAGGCCGAGGAACGCCAGAAGCTCCTGATCGACGAGCTCAATCATCGCGTGAAAAACACGCTCGCAACGGTGCAATCGCTGGCGACGCAGACCGCTCGCGGAACCGATTCGCCTGACGCGTTCCGCAAGGCATTTGAAGGCCGCCTGATCGCGCTCAGCCAGGCGCACGATCAGCTCACCCGCCGCCACTGGCGGAGCGCGGACCTGCGTGACATCGTTGAGGGTGCGACATCGCCGCATCTGGCCCACTCGCAGGAAGCGCCGGCTCAGATAGCGATCGAGGGTGAACCAATCACGGTGGCGCCTCGCGTTGCACTGACGCTGGCGCTCGGGCTGCATGAACTCACCACCAACGCGTCGAAGTATGGGGCGCTGTCGGTGCCGGCGGGACGGATCGAGGTGCGGTGGCAGGTCGAGCGCCCGGCCGGAGAGGCTGCGATGTTGTGGATCGAGTGGCGCGAGCGGGGCGGTCCGCCGGTGACGGTTCCCAAGCGGCAAGGCTTTGGCACCCGCTTCATCGAGGGCAGCGTCGCAAGCGAACTCCAGGGCAAGGCCAAGCTCGACTACGATCCCGCGGGCCTCATCTGCACGATGCAAATCCCGCTCGGCGTGGTCACGCCGGACGCCAAGAGCGCTCCCGCGTAAGTGTCAGGCGCTGCCGCCGCGGTAGTAGACCATGACGACGTGCTCGGCCTCGGCGAAGAATAGCCAGCGCTCGACCAGCACGCCGAAGCTTGCGCTGACCGCCGACACCACGGCGATGACGATCTGCATCGAATTCGGCAGGTTCATCAGCAACATCAGCCCCGCCACGGCCGGCACCAGGAACAACAGCGCCACCGATAAGTGGCGAAGTCGTTCGGCGTGACGCCGCGCCACCTGGTAGCCCATCTCGCGCATGACGAAGTTCGGTTGCGTGTGCGGCGGATCGAGCGGGCGGACCGTGCCGAACTGGCCGAGACCGGTAGCCGCCTCAGCGGTGTAGGTTCTCTCCGCGTTGTCGATCGCCGACCAGTAGAGCCGCTTGAGGATTGCGCCGAGCGCCAAGGCCGGAATGGTTGCGATGGCCGCCCAGCGGAACTCGTGGCCGAAGTTCGCGAGAAGCAGGCAGAGCAGTACGCCGCCGGTCGCCAGCCCAAGCACGACGTAGACCGGCGCGACTAGCGGCTGATGCCAGGCGCGGATGGTGGGCAACGAGGCGTAGATCATCCCGGTGCACCAGATCGTTGCGAGTGCGCACGGCACTGCTAGCGCCGCGCTGGCTGCGATCTGTCTCGGCACGAATTCGCCGAACACCCAGGCGAGCGCGAGCGCGCCCGCCGGAACATAGGTGACGATCGCGGCGACGCCCTCGCGCGACAGCCACGACGACTTCCATTGCGCCAACGCGCGCCAGGCGCGCGCTGGCCGGCCGAGATGCAAGGTCGAAGCGAGCAGCCCGGTGGTGATCAGCGCGAGCGCAAGACCGAAGCCGAAAAAGCCAAGCACCGGATCGCGCGGCACGAGATTGAGCAGGGCGGCAATGGCGAGCCAGATCAGCAGGCCGTAGCCGGCGCCCGAGGCTATGGTGAAGACGATGACCGAATAGGCGGGATGCATCGTTTTCGAGTTTCAGCGCGCCAGGGTCTTGTCGGCCCAGGCGAAAAAGCGATCGGCCAGCGAGCCCGAGCTGGTCACCGGCTGCTCCGTGGCCTGCGGCGTGGGCGCGGCACTGTGGTCGCGGCGCGGCCGCGGCGGCAGGTATTTGTTGACCGGCTTGAATCCCATCGCTGGCATGAGGTCGAAGCCTTCGCGCTCCTTCACAAGTTGCGACACCGCGCTGTCGGGATCGCCGAGATCGCCGAAGTGCCGCGCGCCGGTCGGGCAGGCGCGCACGCAGGCCGGGATGCGGTCCCCCGGCTCGAACGTCTCGTTGTAGATGCGGTCGACGCAGAGCGTACATTTCTTCATCACGCCGTCGTCGTAGTCGTATTCGCGCGCGCCATAGGGGCACGCCCAGGAGCACAGCTTGCAGCCGATACAGGTGTCGGGATTGACCAGTACGATGCCGTCCGATTCGCGCTTGTACGACGCGCCGGTCGGACAGACGGTGACGCAGGCCGGTGTTTCGCAGTGCAGGCAGGAGCGGGGGAAGTGCACGGTGCGGCTGCCGCCGCCGTCGCCGACCTCGTAGGAGTGCACCCGGTTGAGCCATGTGCCGTGCGGGTCGCCGCCGTGCGCGTCCTGGTCGGTCAGCGGCGCGGAATAGCCGCCGGCGTTCCATTCCTTGCAGCTCGTCGCGCAGGCTTGGCAGCCGACGCAGGTATCGAGATCGATCACCAACCCAAGTTTTTTCTGATTGGGCTCCGGCAGGCTGGTCATGGCGGGGCCCCGGCATTGGCCAGCAGCGGCGAATGCAGCGGCACGAATTGCGGAAAGGTTTCGCCAACCTCGTCGGGCGCGGCCTTCTCGATCGTGACGCGCAGGTCGTACCATGCTGCCTGGCCGGTGATCGGATCGCTGTTGGAGAAGCGGTAGCCGCCTTCGCGCTCCGGCAGCAGCTCCGCGATCAGATGGTTGAGCAGGAAGCCGCGCGTCGCCTCCGGCGCATCGGTGTCGAGGGCGGCGGCGCGGGCGCGGCGGCCGATCGCGTTCCAGGTCCACACGGTGTCGGGATTGACGCCCTCCATCAGCTTCACGCGGCCCTTCACGCGCCCGAGCGCGCTCGCGAGCCAGACCCAGTCGCCATCGGCGATCCCGAGTTTTTTCGCCCTCGCGCGGGCCATGTAGAGGCAGTTTTCCGCTGTGATCTGGCGGAGCCAGCCGTTGTGCGAGCCCCACGAGTGATACATGTGCATCGGGCGCTGCGTGATGGCGGAGAAGGTTTCACTTTCGCCCGGTTCGCTATCGAACGGCGGATACCAGAACGGAATCGGGTCGAAGTATTTTTCGATCCGGGCGCGGTGCGAGGCGGGCGGCTTGATCGCGCCGTGGCCGCGCGCCGCTTGACGGAATTTCTGCAACGGCTCGAGATAGAGCTGGAACGTCATCGGCACCGCGGCGGGGATGAAGCCCATGTCCTTCGCCCACTCAAGGTAAGCCTTGTTGGCGTGCTTGTAGTAGTGCTGCTCCGGCGCGAGGTGATGCTCGTGGAAGCAACCGCCGGCGATGTAGGAATCGAGCTGCTTAGTGTTGGGCGCGCCGCGCCCGTAGCTTTTCCCATCCTCGCCGCGGAAGCCTGCAAGCGAGCCGATGCCCGGGCTCCGCTCGTGGTGGATGATGTAGTCCGAATAGCCAGCTGGATAGCGCGGCGCACCGGTGTCTGTAACAAAGCCCGGCAACCGCAGCCGCGCGCCGAGATCGAGCAGCACGCTTTGGAAGGCGCGCACGTCTCGGTCCGGCGCGACCACGGGCTGGCGGATCGCGTCGGCCGGGCCGTCCGCGGTCGAGATTGGCCGGTCCAGCAGCGAGATACAATCCCAGCGTTCGAGATAAGTGGTGTCCGGCAGGATCAGGTCGGCATAGGCGACCATCTCCGATGAATAGGCGTCGGAGTAGATGATCTTCGGGATTTTGTATTCGCCGGTCTTTTCGTCCTTCGCGGTCAGGTGTCGCAGCACCGCCGGAATGTTCATCGACGAATTCCAGCTCATGTTGGCCATGTAGAGGAACAGCACGTCGACCGGGTACGGATCGGCATTGGCCGCGTTGGTGATGACCATGTGCATCAGGCCGTGCGCGGCGAGCGGCGCGTCCCATGAATAGGCCTTGTCGATGCGCTGGGCCTTGCCGCCGGGATCGACCAGCAGATCCTCCGGCCCTTGCGGGAAGCCGAGCGGCGCGCCCTTCAATGGCGTGTTCGGTTCGCTCGGCCGCGCGGGACGGTTCGGCGGCGGCGTCGGCCGCGGGAACGGCGCCTTATAGCGGAAGCCGCCGGGGCAATCGATCGAGCCCAAAAGGATTTGCAGGAGATGCAGCATCCGGCAGGTCTGGAAGCCGTTGGAATGTGCCGAGATGCCGCGCATGGCATGCATCGACACCGGACGGCCGACGGTCCTGTCGTGACGGCGGCCGGCCCAGTCGGTCCAGGGAATGTCGAGCGTGACCTGCTGCTCGAAGGCGGCCTGCGCCAATTCACGAGCGATGCGCCGGATCGTGTCGGCCGTAATCGCGGTCACCGCCGCGACCTTGTCGGGGCTGTATTCGTCAGCCAGGAACCGTTCCGCGATCGAAGCGAAACTCGGCCGTGCGTTCCGCCCATCGGCAAGCTTGAACGTGCCGACCAACGCCGGCGCGATGTCAGCACGCGTCGCATCGGCGAGCGCGCCAGCGGTCTTGTCGAAGGCAAACGGCTTGCCGTCGGCGTCACGCGCGAACATCCCATCGTCGGCGTCGCCGGGAGCGTCAATCACCAGCCAATGCGCGTTGGTGAAGCGAACGAGATATTCGAGGTCGATCTTCTGCGCCCGCATCAATTCATGGATCAAGGCGCCGACGAACAGCCCATCGGTGCCCGGCCGGATGCCGACCCACTCGTCGGCAATGGCGCCGTAGCCGGTGCGGACCGGATTGACGGCGACGACCTTGACGCCGCGCGACTTGAGCTTGCCCAGTTCGATCTTGAGCGGATTGGAGGCGTGATCTTCCGCAACACCGAACAGCATGAAGTAGCGCGTGCGCTCCCAGTCCGGCTCGCCGAACTCCCAGAACGAGCCGCCGAACGTATAGAGCCCAGCCGCTGCCATGTTGACCGAACAGAAGCCGCCATGCGCGGCGAAGTTCTGCGTGCCGTACTGCTGCGCAAACCAGCCGGTCAGCGCCTGGCTCTGGTCGCGCCCGGTGAAGAACGCAAGCTTGCTTGGATCGCGCGCGCGGACGTCCCTGAGCCAGCTGGTCGCGGTTTCGAGCGCTTCATCCCAGGAGATTTCGACAAAATCGCCGGAGCCTCTGGGGCCCACTCGCTTCAAAGGCGCGCGCAGCCGCGACGGCGAAGTGTGCGTCATAATGCCGGACGCGCCCTTGCCGCAGATCACGCCCCGGTTGACTGGATGATCGCGGTTGCCGTCGATGTAGTGGACGCGGCCGCCCTTCAGATGGACCCGGATGCCGCAGCGGCAGGCGCACATGTAGCAGGTGGTGGTTTTGATCTCGTCGGCGGAAGGCTCGGACAGCGCAATATCCGGTTCGTGATGTGCCATCGCGCCGCTTTCCGCCCGTGCCGCAAAGGAAGCGCCCACGCTTGGCCGCGGGCATTCGTTGGAATGTTATTCTTAACAGTGCCATCGCCATCGGCACCATACAATGGCCTCCACTTTCGCAGGCTCTGGCAGCGATTTCGGTCGAATTAGCCAATTAACCCGTTAACCCGCAAATCCACACAGCAGGCGCGGCATCCGTTAATTTGGCACCGCGCTTCCCTTGGAATCGCGACCTGGATCGGAAATCATGGCGAAATACGCCGTTGTGAGCGCTGCGTTGATTGTCGGGTTTGCGGTGTTGGCGCAGCCGGCGCTGGCTGCGCCGCTCGATGATGATCCGCAGCCACGGATGGAGAGCCAGGTGCAACCGCAGGCTCAGCCGCGGCCATACAATACCGAGGAGCCGGCGCGGATCAGGCAGGAAATGGACCGGCGCGCGCCCGACGACAACGCGACAGCTCCCGTGGGCGAACGCGCTCCCTATGCAGACCGTTCATCCGGCGACGCCGCACGGGACTGCGCCAACTGTCCGCTGCCGCGGAACTACGACAGCACCGAGGTCGTCAAGAACAGCCGCGACGTCGATCAGTCGCGCGTCATCAACACCGAGTCGGTCGTGCACGTCCCGCCGAGGACGAAAGAGACCAACAAACTCATCATTCGTGAGAACGAAACCCGCAACGTCGGGGTGATCCAGCACAATCACCGGATCATCGAGAAGGAAGTCCGCTACGTGAAGCGCGCGCCGGTCTATCGGCACTATGCCCCGGCGCCCCGGGTGCGGGTCCAGACCGTGTTCGTCCCGGTCGTGACACAAACGCCCTGCGGCTGCCCCTGCACGTGCGGCGGCTCGCACGGTGGCTATGCTCAAGCCTACGTCTACAGCGGCGGCTATGCCTATGCTCGCCCCGTCGCGCAGCCCGACACTCGATATGTCGTGGTTCCGGTCGGCCGCTTGGGTGCGGGCGCTTACGCCTACGCCTATCGATAACAGCCCCGCGGGGGCGGTTGCGGCGCGATGGCGGTTCGGCGACGGGCTTCTAGCACTCGAAGAAAATTGGGGTTGGTGGAGCCGAGCGGGATCGAACCGCTGACCTCCTCATTGCGAACGAGGCGCTCTCCCAGCTGAGCTACGGCCCCAACCGTGGGCGCACGGTCAATTCGGGCGCCCGGTATCGAGTGGGCGCCATTTACGGCCCGGGATAGGGAAAGTCAAGAATGGCCCGGTGCAAGGCGGGTTTGGCCGCTTGTTTGGCTGAGATTCGACCCGTTAGCTTCGGCGTCTCTCATTGGTAGGCCTAGATCGTCCATGCGCGCGACTTTTTTATGTCATCGACCTGATTCTTGCAATTGTACGTCTGGCTGCTCATCGCGGCCGCGGTGCTGTCCTGGCTGGTTGCCTTCAACGTCGTTAACGCGCGCAACCAGTTCGTCGCGATGATCGGCGATTTTCTGTACCGGGTTACTGAACCGGTCCTGCGGCCGATCCGCAATTCGCTGCCCAATCTCGGTGGCATCGATATCTCTCCGATCGTCGTACATTCTCATCATCATTTTCCTGCGCTACGTGACTTGCGCTGTACATGCATCCCGAACGTCTTGGTTGAAAGCGGCATGCCATTACCGCTGCCGTGGCACCCGTCGCTAGCCGGCGTGACTGCGCGCGTCAAACGACTGACCATTGCGGGCCACGGCCCAACACTGGCCGCCGCGCTGGAGAAGATTTCCGGCGTAAGCTAGAGAAGGCGTCATGAGCGCGCGCATCATCGACGGCAAGGCGATCGCGGCCGAGCTTCGCGTCAAGGTCGCGGGCGAGGTGAAGCGCCTCGTCGCGCAGCACGGCGTCACGCCCGGGCTCGCGGTCGTGCTCGCGGGCAACAACCCGGCGAGCAAGTCCTATGTCGGCAGCAAGGCCAAGGCCACGGTCGAGACCGGGATGCGCTCGTTCGACCACCGCCTGCCGGACAGCGTCGGCCAGGCCGAATTGTTGGCCCTGATCAAGAAGCTCAATGCCGATCCGGCGGTGCACGGCATCCTGGTGCAACTGCCGCTGCCCAAGCAGATCGATGCCCAGGCAGTGCTCGACGCCGTCGATCCGAGGAAGGACGTTGACGGCTTTCATCCGGTAAACGCCGGACGGCTCGCGTCCGGCCTGACGCCGCTGGTGCCCTGCACTCCGCTCGGCTGCATCATGCTGGCCAAGACGGTGCATCCGTCGCTGGCCGGCCTCGACGCGGTGGTGATCGGGCGCTCCAACATCGTCGGCAAGCCGGTCACCCAGCTTCTGCTGGCCGAGAACGCCACCGTGACCATCACCCATTCCAAGACCCGCGATCTGCCCGCGGTCTGCCGCCGCGCCGATCTCCTGGTCGCCGCGATCGGGCGGCCGGAAATGGTGCGAGGCGATTGGATCAAGCCCGGTGCGACAGTGATCGACGTCGGCATCAACCGCGTACCGGGCGCAAGCGGCAAGTCGAAGCTCGTTGGCGACGTGAATTTCGCTGAATGCGCGCAGATCGCCGGCGCCATCACGCCGGTGCCGGGCGGCGTCGGCCCGATGACGATCGCCTGCCTGATGGTCAACACCGTGCGCGCGGCTTGCGCGATCGCGGGGCTTCCGACTCCCGCCGTGTGATTGAACCTTGATCGTCGGATGCGCGACGAAGGTTGGTAAGGAAAGCCATGCAAGGCTTTGCAGCATCGATCTTGGTTCTGGTGGCGCTCGCCTTTCAAGCGAGTGCGCAGCCGGCGAATTCGCCGTTGGGCCTGGTGGAACGCGCCTACACGCCGCTCGACCTGAAAAAGTGCCGGCATCGTCCCGGCAAGGAGGTCGAGGATTACGGTTCCTGGCGCTGCGCCGGTCATGACCGTATTGCCGTGCATGTGACCGCAGGCGATCAGCGGACCTATATCAGCTACGGCCCGAACGCCGCCAACGAGCCTGCCGCGCAGCAGACGCTCGCCGCGTTCAACAGCGAGGGCAAGACCATCGAATGGCGCATCGAGCGTTTGCCGAGCGGCAAGCCGCACGCGTTCGCCACCGTCCTGCGCTGGAATGTCACGACGCTCGATCCGGACAATGACCTCAAGCAGGTCGCCGGCCAGGTCCTGGTGGTGACACGGCTGCCGCCGGGCGGCGCCTGCCACGTCGGCTATGTGGACGGCCGCGCCAATCCAAACGCCAACGAACTGGCGGCGGAGATTGCCGATAAGCATGCCCGCGCGTTCAAGTGCGGCAAGGACAAGCCAATGGTGCTCGGTGTCCAGGGCAAAGGGTTCAGCGGCCTGTATGGCCCGGCCAATTAAAACAAAAAGCCCGGCAAATGCCGGGCGGTTCAATCGAAATCCGAAGTCCGGATCAATTGTTCCAGGCGAAGGCGACCTTATCGAGGCTCTTTTCGCCGAAGCGCTCCGAGGAGCGGGCGACCGCCTTGCCGCCGAGCGCCTTGTAGAACTCTACCGCCGGGTCGTTGTCTGACAGCGCCCAGACCACCAGGCTTTTCAATCCGCTCTGGACCAGATCGCGGCGCGCCGACGTGAACAGGCGGCGGCCGAAGCCCAGGCCCTGATACTCCGGGCGCAGATAGAGTTCGTAGATCTCGCCGTCGTAGAACAGACTGCGCGCGCGGTTGCGGCCGTAGTTGGCGTACCCGGCTACCTTATCGCCGAACGCGAGGATGGCGATGCGGCTGCCCTTGCGGATGGCGCTGTCCCACCAATTGGCGCCGCGGCGCGTGACCAGCTTTTCGAGTTCGAGACCGGGGATGACGCCCTGGTATGCACCGCGCCACGCCTCATCGTGGGTGTCGGCAACGGCTGCGGCGTCGGACGCTCTGGCCCGACGAATCTCGATGAGGACAGTGCTCATGTGTGAATATGAGCAAGCAATTCTGTTGCCTTCAAGCCCTACCTTTAACGAAGGGTTCACGATGTGGATTACTGGCCATCGGTGTCCCAGGACAAGACAGGTGGGCGCGCGCAAACCGGCAACCCGTTTGGGTTCGCAACGAATGTTGCTTCGATGACACGCGTTCCGGCAAAATTGTTGTGTGGCCTCCTGATGATGCTGGCGATCGGCATCGAATCAACGCGCACACAAAATTCCATCGGTCCACAGGGCCCAGAAGAGGGAGTGATTCGCCGCCAGACCTGGCTCATTCCGGCACAGGATCGCACCACGAAAATGTGGACAACAATGTTCAGGCCGCCCGGCGCCGGACCGTTTCCCCTCGCCGTGATCAATCACGGCACGACTCAGAACGAATTGCAGCGGGCCGAAGCGCGCATGCCGGAGTATTCCGCGCTGTCGCAATGGCTGGTAGCGCACGGCTACGCAGTTGCAATTCCGCAGCGGCCCGGTCACGGCAAGACCGGCGGGACCTATTACGAGGACCAGGGTGGCTGCGCCATCGCCGACTTCCGCAAGGCCGGCTTGAACACCGCGGCGTCGATCGCCGCGGCAGTCGACTACATGATCCATCAGCCCTTCATCCAGAAGACCGGCGTCATCGCCATCGGCCAGTCGGCCGGTGGCTGGGGGGCGCTGGCGCTGGCGAGCCAGAACTATCCGCCGCTCAAAGCGGTGGTGGCATTCGCGCCCGGCCGCGGCGGACGGATCGGCGGCGTGGCGGGGCGCAACTGCGCGCCTGACAGGCTGGTCGCGGCGGCCCGCCAGTTCGGCGAAAAGACCCGCATCCCGTCGCTATGGCTCTACTCCGAAAACGACAGCTATTTTCAGCCCGAACTGTCGAAGCGGTTGGCGGATACCTATCGGCTGGCCGGCGGCCGCGCCGAATTTCATCTGCTGCCGCCGGTCGGGACCGACGGGCACAATCTCATCAACGCTCGCGAAGGGGTAACGCTGTGGACGCCGCTCCTCGAAACGTTCTTCAAGGCAATGAAATAGCCCCGTCATGGCCGGGCCGTTAAACCACCGCTTCGGCTTCCTTGCTGCGCTCGCTGCGCTTGCGGTCGGTCGGATCGAGCAGCTTCTTGCGCAGCCGGACCGACTTCGGCGTGACCTCGACCAGTTCGTCATCCTCGATATAGGCCAGCGCCTTCTCCAGGCTCATGCGGATCGGCGGGGTCAGCCGCACCGCCTCGTCCTTGCTGGTGGTGCGGATGTTGGTGAGCTGTTTGCCCTTGAGCAGGTTGATTTCAAGGTCGTTGTCGCGGGTGTGCTCACCGACGATCATGCCGCGATAAATCTTCCAGCCGGGCTCGATCATCATCGGCCCACGGTCTTCGAGCTTGAACATGGCGTAGGCGACCGCCTCGCCTTGTTCGTTGGAAATGAGCACGCCGTTTCTGCGCCCTGCAATCTCGCCCTTGTGCGGCGCATAGGCATGGAACAGCCGGTTCATGATGGCGGTGCCACGCGTGTCGGTCAGCAGCTCGCCCTGATAGCCGATCAGGCCCCGCGTCGGCGCATGGAACACCAGCCGGACCCGGTGACCGCCTGAGGGCTTGAGCTCGATCATGTCGGCTTTGCGCTCCGACATCTTCTGCACGACGATGCCGGAGTGGATCTCGTCGACGTCGATCACGACCTCTTCGATCGGCTCTTCCAGCTCGCCGGCTTCGTTCCTTCGGAGCAGCACCTTGGGGCGCGACACTGACAGTTCGAAACCCTCACGGCGCATCGTTTCGATCAGGATGCCGAGCTGCAACTCGCCTCGGCCGGCCACTTCCATCGAGTCCTTGTCGTCGGATTCGCGGACGCGTAGCGCCACGTTGCCTTCGGCCTCGCGCAGCAGCCGATCGCGGATCATGCGGCCGGTGACCTTGGTGCCTTCCGTGCCGGCGAGCGGCGAATCGTTGACGCGAAACGTCATGGCAAGGGTCGGCGGATCGATCGGCTGAGCGTGGATCGGCACCTCGATCGTCGGATCGCAGATGGTGTGTGCGACGGTGGCGTTGGGCAGACCGGCGAGCGCGACGATGTCGCCGGCCTCCGCCTCCTCGACCGGAACACGTTCCAGGCCGCGGAAGGCTAGCACCTTGGTGATGCGGCCGGTCTCCACGAGCTTGCCGTCGTAGTCGAGCACCTTCACGGCCTGGTTCGGCTTGACCGATCCCGAGCTGATGCGGCCGGTGACGATACGGCCGAGATAAGGATTGGCCTCCAAGATAGTGCCGAGCAGGCGGAACGGTCCGTCCTCCACCGTGGGCTGCCTGACGTGATTCAGCACCAGATCGAACAACGGCTTCATGCCGTCGTCCTTCGAGCCCTCAAGGCTCGTGGCCATATAGCCGAGCTTGGCGGAGCCGTAGAGGATCGGAAAATCGAGTTGCTCGTCGGTGGCGTCGAGCGCCGCGAACAGATCGAACACCTCGTTGACCACCTCGACCGGGCGGGCGTCAGGGCGGTCGACCTTGTTGATCACGACGATGGGCTTCAATCCCATCTTGAGGGCTTTGGACACCACGAATTTGGTCTGCGGCAGCGGACCCTCGGCGGCGTCCACCAGCACCAGCGCGCCGTCCACCATATTAAGGATACGCTCAACTTCTCCGCCGAAATCGGCGTGGCCGGGGGTGTCGACGATGTTGATGCGGGTGTCCTGGTAGAGAATCGAGGTCGCCTTGGCCAGGATGGTGATGCCGCGCTCGCGCTCGAGATCGTTGGAATCCATCGCCCGTTCGGCGACCTTCTGATTCTCGCGAAATGAGCCGGATTGCTGCAGCAATCGGTCGACCAGGGTGGTTTTGCCGTGGTCGACGTGGGCGATGATGGCGACGTTGCGAAGTTTCATATCTGTCCGAAATGGCAAAAGCGGGCCTTAGTGGCCCGCGGCGGCGCTGAATAGGGTGCTGTTGCGGCGCAATATAGCGATGGATTACAGCGACGCAACCGCCGCGAGGGGGCGGGTCGGCTGGCCCTCAACCGAGCCGCGCCGGTCGGAAATGGCGGCCTGGGCGCGGTCGATCGACATCGCATAGGCCATCATGGCCGTCTCATCGAGGGTGCCGGCCTCGACGTCGCGAATCATGTCGCCCTGGATGGTGTCGATCTCCGCCTGCAGCGCATCGAGCGATTGGATCGAATCAGCGGTGCGAGCCGACTTGGCGACCTCCAGCAGCTTTTCGAGCGCGCGCAACTTGCGGACGCGATCGTCAGCCTTGCTGTAGCTCAGCAGGCCGGCGAAGCCGGAACCGAGGATCGACATCGCCATCAGGCCCCAATAGAGCAGATCGCTGTAGCGTTCGAAGAACGTCTTCAACTCGCCGTCGAGATAGGCGGCGGCGCCCGGATGCACCGGCACGGCCGCATCCTTGGCGGTATCCGGCTTCTCGATCTTCGCAGCGGACGGCAATTCGGTCGCGAGATTCTGCCGGGTGTTGAACAAGTGTTTGGTGAAGTCGGCCGCGACCTGATCGCCCAGCGACTTGCGCGCCACGATGAAGTGATGAACCTCGATGGTCTCAACGCTTTCTTCGGGCCTTTGCGGCGAGCCGCCGAATGCGCCGGCCTTGATCTCACCTGCCTCATAAACCGGCTCGCGTCCGGCGATGGCTTCGGCCGCGTCGATCTTGAGGAACGTCGGGGGCTCCTTGCCGCGCGTTGCGGCCGCAATGGCGTCGGCGGTGATCGGGCTGCCGACCGGGCCGACCGACATGATGACGTCGACGTTGCTGTCCCTGATCGCCGACGCGACGTTGTTGGGGTCGAACTGGATCACGCCGATCTTGCCGGGTTCGGCGGGCTTGTTGAGATCCTCCGGCGAGAGCATCACCAGCTTGTCGGCGCCGATGCGATACTGCCGCAAGATCACCTTGAGCAGCTCGATGTTGCGCGGCGAACGGCCAATGACGCCGAGGCGCTTGCCGACGAGCTGGTCGATCTTTTCGATTTTGTCGTCCGAGTCCGCCTTGGCAGCGCCCTTGCCTTTGGCCGCCTTGGCCTTTGCGGCTTTGGCTTTTGTAGCCTTGCCCTTTGCAGGCGTGTCCGGGTCCGGCTCGCTCGGCACGATGAACACGACGACGTTCTTGCGCAGGATGGCGACGGCCTGGCTGGTCTTGGGCATTCCGACATCGCGCCGGACGACGGCGAGGTCGGCTTGGCCGTTATCGATGGCCGCCGCGGCGTCCGTCGGTCCACCATCTACGATCTTGACTTGCAGCCGGACGTTGGCCTGATCGCGCGCGAGCTGCGCGGCGATCGACTGCACGACCCGAGTGTCCTCGCTGTTGGGCGGCCCCACGGCGATGGTCAGCTCGGTCGGCTGGTTCATGAGCAGATAGCTGAGCGTTCCGACCCCGCCCAACAGCAGACACGTCACGATGATGATGAACCAGGTGTGCCGCATCATGATCTTGAAGCGGCGGTTCCGCCCTTTCGGACGCGTATTAGCGCGCGCGGCCTTGACCGGCGGGTTGGACAGTCTGAACAGGCGGCGTAGCGCAACTCGCATCGGACGATCGTATCATGTACTGGGACAAACGGGCTCCATGACCCAAACGAACCGTTTGGGCCCTGCTATGTTGTCTCCCCAGGCCGCTTCAGGTTCAAACCGCGCGAAAGGGCATAGGAATGGCTCAGAAACTGACCGGACAAGGCCGGACCGACGCGCTCCGCAAGCTCAGCGGCTGGAGCGAGGTTTCGGGCCGCAATGCCATCAGCCGGAAGTTCGTATTCAAGGACTTCAACCAGGCCTTCGGCTTCATGACCCGGGCGGCGCTGGTCGCGGAAAAGATGGATCACCATCCGGAGTGGTTCAACGTCTACAAGAACGTCGAGGTGACGCTGTCCACCCACGATGCCGGCGGCGTGACCGAACTGGACATCAAGCTCGCCGGCGAAATGGACAAGCTCGCTGGCAACGTATGATCCTGAAAGGTGGGAAACGGTTTTCGGACACGACGCAGGCGACGAACCCTTGCCGCTTGCCGACTCCATGACCATTTGGGCTACGATGGATTTGCACCACGATGAGTGATGACGATCAACTGAAGCGCGACGAAGCGAAGGTGCGTCGCGATTTCTGGCGGAAGCTCGGTGCCTTCGCAGCGCAGATTCCTTTCGCCGAGGAGGCGTTGACCGCCTACTACTGCGCGTTCGACCGCCGCACCCCAACCCATGTGCGGGTGGCGCTGATGGGCGCGCTGGTCTATTTCATTTCGCCGATCGATATCCTGCCCGACCTGTTGCCGATTGTCGGATTCGCCGACGATGCTGCAGTCATCGCCGGTTCGATCAAGCTCGTGTGGGATCAGATCAAGCCGGAGCACCGCGACGCCGCGCGCGAGGCGCTGGCGCGGATCAACAAAGCGCCCGAGACCTGACGCGGGTCACGGCTTCAGCACCACCTTGCCCATCACCTTGCGCCCGGCGATGTCCTTGAGCGCCTGCGCCGCCTGCGCCAGCGGGTAGGCTGCATGCACATGCGCACTGAGCTTGCCCTCGGCGCACCAGCGCACGAGGTCGGCGGTGTTGGCGCGATGCGCTTGCGGCTCGCGCGTCGCCCATGAGCCCCAGAACACGCCGCGGACGTCGCAGCTTTTCAGCAGCACCAGGTTGAGCGGCAGCTTTGGAATCTGCCCGGCGGCGAAGCCCACCACCAGATACCGGCCGTACCACGCGAGTGAGCGCAGCGCCGGCTCGGCATATTTGTCGCCGATCGGATCGTAGATCACGTCGATGCCGTGATCACCGCCGAGCTTTTTTAATCCGTCGCGCAGGTCGCCGCTGGCGTAGTTCACGCCCTCGTCGGCGCCGTGCGCTTTGGCGAACGCGAGCTTGTCGTCGGACGAGGCGCAGGCGATGACGCGGGCCCCCATAAGCTTGCCGAGTTCGACGGCGGCCAACCCGGTGCCGCCCGAAGCGCCGAGCACCGCCAGCGTCTCGCCGCGCTTTAGCCCGGCACGGTCCTTCAGTGCGTAGTAGGAGGTGCCGTAGGTCACGATCAGCCCGGCCGCGCGGTCGGGGTCGAGGCCGGCCGGCATCTTGATGAGCTTGTCGGCGGCGACGGCGAGTTTCTCGCGTGCCGCGCCCCAGCCCGAGTAGCCGATGACCCGGTCGCCCGCGGCGAAGCCGGTGACGCCTGGGCCCGCGCTCTCGACCCGGCCGGCGAATTCCGCCCCCGGCGAGAACGGATATTCGGGCTTGAACTGGTATTTGCCGGCGATGATCAGGAGATCGAAGAAATTCAGCGCCGCGGCATCGACCCGCACCACTGCCTGTCCCGGCCCGGCCACCGGCTCGGGCACGTCGCCCATGATGAGATCATCCGAGGTGCCGGGATGGGTGCAGAGCAGAGCTTTCATGGCCCGAGGTTCCAGGTTCTATATGGATTTTCGCAGACCGCGGCGGCCGGTCCAATCCCGGGGGCACTCTGCCTGCGACAATTCATTCTTTCCATTGCCGATTTCGCTCTTTTTTTCGCTATACTTGGAGCGATTGTGCGTCTGTGCGACCGCCCACCGCGAGAGGTCCGATGAGGCTGACACCGAACCGACTTGCCCTGCTGCTCACCGCAGCTGCTTTGGCTCCGCCGTCCGTGGCCCTGGCGCAGCCCAAGCCGCCGGCCAGTCCCACCGCCCAGGCCACGCTGCTCGGCCAGTATGGCGATTGGGGCGCCTACACGGCGTCGCCCGCCGGCCAGAAGGTCTGCTTCGCGCTGTCGAAGCCGTCGTCGTCGGTCGACAACCCGCCCAACCGCCGCACCGCGGCCAACCCGGTTTATCTGTTCATCTCGACACGGCCGTCCGAGAAGGTCAGCAACGAGGTCTCCGTGCTGGTCACCGGCTACGAGTTCAAGCCGAACACTGAGGCCAGCGTCGCCGTCGGCGGCACTAACTTCGCCATGTACACCCAGAAGGACGGCGCCTGGGTCAAGAACGCGGCGGACGAGGCCAAGTTGATCGACACCATGCGCAAAGGCGCGGACGTGGTGATCAAGGCCACGACCTCGCGCGGCACCCAGACCACCGATACGTTCTCGCTCAAGGGCATCGCCCAGGCGGTCGATCGCATGGCGCAGGAATGCAAGTAGGCCGCATCGGCGACTGGCGATTCTGATGACTTCTGCCCATCTATGATAAGACGCGCACAACCGCGCGCCGATAAACATGACCGCATTGCTCGAAAACGAATCCGCGCTCGAAAAGACCCCGCTCGAGCGCTACGTGCCGCCGGCGAAGCCGTCGCTGGTCGGCCTAACGCGCGCCGCGCTGGCCGAGGCGCTCGGCACGATCGGCGTTGCGCCGTCACAACAGAAGATGCGGGTGCAGCAGCTCTGGCATTGGATCTACGTTCGCGGCGCGCAGCGCTTCGAGCAGATGACCAGCGTCTCGAAGGAACTGCAGGCGAGGCTCGACGGGCACTACACGCTGGCGCGGCCGGAGGTCGTGGCCGAGCAGGTGTCGGTCGACGGCACGCGCAAGTGGCTGCTGCGGCTGCCGGGCGAGGTCGCGGGCGAGCGGCCGCACGAGGTCGAATGCGTCTATATCCCGGAGTTCGATCGCGGCACGCTGTGCGTTTCCAGCCAGGTCGGCTGCACGCTGAACTGCTCGTTCTGCCACACCGGGACGCAGCTTCTGGTTCGCAATCTCACGCCGGGCGAGATCGTCGGCCAAGTCATGGTGGCGCGCGACCGGCTGGGCGACTTCATCGGCATGGAGCGCGCGCAGGGCGTAGGTGTGCCGACCGGCGGCGACCGCTGCATCTCCAATATCGTGATGATGGGGATGGGCGAGCCGCTCTACAACTTCGAAGCGGTGCGCGACGCGCTCGCCGTGGTGCAGGATGGCGATGGGCTTGCGATCTCGCGCCGCCGCATCACGTTGTCCACCTCCGGCGTGGTGCCGATGATCGAGCGGGCCGGCGCCGAGATTGGCGTGATGCTGGCGATCTCGCTGCACGCGGTGCGCGACGAATTGCGCGACAAGCTCGTGCCGCTCAATCGCAAATATCCGATCGAGCAACTGCTCGAGTCCTGCCGCAACTATCCTGGCGTCTCCAACGCGCGGCGCATCACCTTCGAATACGTGATGCTCAAGGGGGTCAACGATTCGCTCGAGGACGCCAAGGCGCTGGTCCGGCTGCTCAAGGGCATCCCGGCCAAAATCAATCTCATTCCGTTCAACCCGTGGCCCGGCAGCCAGTACGAATGCTCGGACTGGGACCAGATCGAGAAGTTCTCTGAAATCGTTTTCAACGCCGGCTACGCCTCGCCGGTGCGCACGCCGCGCGGCCGCGACATCCTCGCCGCCTGCGGCCAGCTCAAAAGCGCCACCGAGAAGCTTTCCGCCCGCGAGCGGCTGGCGCTTCGGGCGATGGCGATGACCGACTGAGCGTCACCCCATGATCATCGGCCGCTTCCTGATGCGCCTGTTGCTCGTGCCGCTGGGCGGTTGCATCGCGACCGGTGTCGCCATGATTTTTGTGATGGTGGCGCACTGGAACAGGCTGGCTGATCTGACCGCCGACGATTACAGCGGGCTGACGACGTTTCTTGTCGTCGTTCCGACGATGGCGGTGGGATCGGGCCTCATGCTGCTGCCGGCCATGCTCGGCGCGCTGATCGCGGAGGCATTTGCGATCCGATCGTGGATGTACCACGCCGCCAACGGCGGCCTGTCGGCAGTGGTCAGCCTGTTGTCGATCGGCGGATTCGATAAGACTTACAATTTGAGCGATGAGCCGCTGATCGCCATCGGCGCCGGCATTGTCGCGGGCTTCGCCTACTGGGCGGTGGCCGGCTGGAGCGCGGGCTTCTGGAAGCCGGGGTTCACGCAGCCCCGGCCCGCCGGCGGACCACCCAGCATCCCGGCATAAAAAATCGCCGGGCGATTGCCCGGCGATGAAGTTGCAGGAAAGTTCAGTCAGTCGAGATCAGCGCCGCGGCTCTTCGGCGCGCGCGCCGCCGGCTTCGAGCCGCTCGGCGAAGGCGGCGATGGTCTTGGCGTAGACCATGTCCGCCCCCCAGCCATAGCCCTTGAGATAGTTGGCGGTGGAGGCGAGCACGTCAGGCACGCTGTGGACGAGATCGCGGCGGCCGTCGCCGTCGAAGTCGACCGCATATTTGAAATAGGACGACGGCAGGAACTGCGTCATGCCGAAATCGCCGGCCCAGTCGCCGAGCATTTCGGCAGGCCGCAGATCACCACGGTCGACGATGCGAAGCGCGTCCGTCAACTGCGCCTGGAACATATCGGTCGGCGGCAGTCGAACGCCAAGGTCGCGACCGAGCGGATGACTTCCTTTTTGCCGAGGTTGACGCCGAAGTCGGTTTCGAGACCCCAGATCGCAACCACGACCGCGCCCGGCACGCCGAACTCGGCTTCAACCTTGCGCAGCGTCGGACCCAGCGCCTGCATGTGCTGCATGCCCTTGGTCATGCGATCGCGCGAGATCATGCGGGCGGAGAATTCCTCGAAGGTCTGCTTGAACACGCCCTGGCGCTTGTCGGCGGCGAGCACCGTAGGGTCGAGCGTCACGGCTTGCAGTGCGCTCAAGCCTCGCTGCGACACGCCTTTTGCGGCGGCTTCTTTCTTGAACTCCGCGATGAATGCGTCGAACCCGCCCGGCGCATTTCAGGTGGCGCCGAGCGCCGGCACGGCGAACACGGATGTCAGAACAGCCGCCGCGGAGAGTGCTTTAACCAGTCGCATCGTTGCCTCGCATCATGAGAATTTCGTTGCATCAAGCGGTAACGGAACGGCCGCCGCCCGAGTAGCGCGATCAAGGAGTGAGGTTAAGGCGCGCGGTTAATCGATACGGTTGATGGCGCGGCAGCCTATCAACGCGGCACTCTGCCGCCATTTTCGCCGTCCGCCGCATCTGGCCTCGACACCGAAGGCGGGCCTACACTTGGGGCTCAGCACAGGAGGTGCAGATGCGGCTGTTCCGGTCCACGATTGCCTCGGCGGTGGCGATCGCGTTTTCCGCTTTGACCACGTTCGGCGCGGCGCAGGCGCAGACCAAGATTACGGTCGGCAAGATCACCAGCGGCAGCGGCTTTCATATCCCAAGCTATGTCGCGATGGACCAGGGCTTTTTCAAAGCCGAGGGACTCGACGCCAGCTTCATCACCTTGCCCGGCCGGGCGCTGGTGACGGCGGGCCTCACCGGCAGCATCGACATGATTCCGATCCCGTCCGGCGGTTCCCAGGCCGCGCTGAGTGGCGCCGAGATCCGCTACGTGGTCGGCGAATCGCTGAAGTCCCATTGGTTGATCATCTCGAAGCCCAGTATCGCTAAACCCGAAGACCTGCGCGGAAAAACGCTCGCTTATGGCCGCGCCGGCTCCGCCGACTATGATGAAGGCGCGGCCGTCATGCTTCGCGTGTTCAAGATGCAGGCCGGCAAGGATTACAAGGTCATTTCCTTTCAGGGCGAAAGCGAGCGTGTCCCCGCGCTCCTCAATGGCGATGTCGATGCTATCCTGGTGTCCGTGCCGAATGCTCCCAAGGCGATCAATGCCGGCATGAAGGTGCTGGTGCGGATCAGCGACCACATTCAACGCGCCGGCGGCTCGTTTTGGACCCGCAAGGAATACGTCGACAAGAACCCTGAAACCGTGCAGCGCTTCATCCGCGCCATTGCCAGGGGCGTGATGTATTTCCGCGACAACAAGGCCGGCTCTCTCGCCAGCTTGAAGGAGCATCTCGGCGTCGACAACGATGCCGATGCGGGCGTCGTGTGGGAGGAGACCCACAATACCTTCGGCGCCGAGCTTCCTGCCGACAAGTTCCGCGACATATTTGAATCGCGCCGCGAGGATATGATCCTCGCCAAGCAATGGCCGGCGGACAAGCCGTTGCCCGATCCGGAGCAGTTCCTGGTGCGCTCGCTGCTCGATCCGACACTCAAGGCGATGAACTACGTGCCGACCAAGCTCGATGCTTCGTCGCGATAGGCTAGACTGCTTGCGAAAGCATCCGTCAGGATAGGCGGAGCCCGGGAGGATAATGTCATGAGGAATTTGCGAGCGGCCGTCCTAGCTGCTATCGTCAGCCTGTCGTTCGGCTGCGTTGCCGCGCAGGCGCAGACCAAGATCACCGTCGGCAAGGTGGTCGGCGGCGTCGGCCTGCACATCCCAAGCTACATCGCGATGGACAAAGGCTTCTTCAAAGAGGAGGGCCTGGATGCTCGTTTCGTCGAACTGGCCGGGCGGCCGCTGATGACCGCCGGCCTGACCGGCGCGGTCGATGTCATTCCGATCCCTTCGGGCGGCGCGCAGGCGGTGCTCAGCGGCGCGAAGCTGCGCTACATCGTCGGCCAGTCGCTTAAGCCGCAGTGGATCATTGTCACCAAGCCGGAAATCAAAACGGTCGAGGACCTGCGCGGCAAGACGCTGGGTTATGCCCGCGTCGGCGCCGCCGATTACGACGAAGGCGCGACGACCTTGGAGCGTTTCTTCAACTTGAAGGTTGGCCGCGACTACAAGGTGATCCAGTTCCAGGGCGAGCCGGAGCGCATCGCGGCGATGGCCAACGGCGACATCTCGGGTGCGCTCGTGTCGGTGCCGCGCGCCTATCAGGCCAGGCAGGCCGGCTTCAATGTGTTGCTGCGGACCGGCGATTATCTGCCGCGCGCCGGCGGCACGTTCTGGTCGACCGAGGACTTCTTTCAGAAGAATCCCGAAACGGTGAAAAAGTTCATTCGCGCCATCGCCAAGGGCGTGATGTACTACCGCACCAACAAGGAAGGCTCGTTTGCCTCCATGAAGGAGCACCTCGGCGTGCAGAGCAACGAGGAGGCCGTTGTGCTGTGGGACGAGCTGCACAACACATTCGCCGCCGAGCTGCCGGCCGATCTCTATCGCGAGATTTTCGAATCCCGCCGGATCGACATGGTCGCGGCGAACCAGTGGCCGAAGGATCAGCCGCTGCCTGATCCGGAGCAGTATCTGGCACGGGCGGTGCTCGATGCCACGCTCAAGGAGATGGGCTACGTGCCGACCAAGATCGACGCCAAGCCGAAGTAGGCGGCCAAGTAGGCAGCCAGGACCGGCGCCAAGCCGGCACGGCAACACGAGAGCAGCGCATTCGGTTACCGCCGAATTTTATTTGCAGTCGAACATAAATTTCGTTGATGTCCCGGCCAACTCTCGGCGCGTGCTGTTCGCAGCTTCACATTCCCGTGTGCCCGGCCGGATAGCACGTCGTTTCGGGCCGATAGGACCTCATTTCGGCGCGACCGGCATAAAAAAAGCAAACCGCTTGTGTTCATTTCCGCGCGGCTTCTTACGTCCCCGCCTGTTTGGTGGGAGCGACAACATGAGACGACGTGAATTTATCGCGCTGGCCGGCACATTGATCGGCGGCGTGGCGTTGGCGTGGCCGCACGCCGCGCAACCGCAGCCAGATAAGCGGATACGGCGCATCGGGGTAATGATGCCCTTCAGCCCGGACGATGCGGAAGGACGAGCCCGCTTGGCGGCCTTCGCCCAGAAGCTGGAACAGTTGGGTTGGGCCCCAGGCCGCGACGTGCAGATCGACACGCGCTGGGCTGGAGGACACGCCGACGACATTCGCAAGTTCACGGCGGAGCTGCTGTCGCTCGCTCCGGACGTCATCCTGGCGAACAGCAGCGCCACTGTCGCGCCCCTGTTGCAGGCGACACGCAGCATTCCGGTCGTCTTCACGGTCGTCGCCGATCCCGTCGGCGCAGGCTACGTCGAGAGCCTCGGACATCCCGGGGGCAACATCACCGGCTTCACCAACTTCGAATACTCGCTCAGCGGAAAATGGCTCGAGCTGCTCAAGGAGATTGCGCCCCAAGTCACGCAGGCGATCGTGCTTCGCGATTCCGATCTGCCGTCGGGCGTTGGCCAGTTCGGCGCGATCCAGGCCGTGGCATCGTCGCTGAAAATCGAGTTGCGCCCGGTGGACGTGCGCGACGCAGGCGAGATCAAGCGCGCCGTCGCCGAATTCGCAAAAGTTCCGGCCGGCGGTGTGATCGTGACCGGAAGCCCGGGGGCGGCATTTCACCGCGAGCTGATTGTTACGCTTGCGGCCCGGTACAAGTTGCCGGCGGTTTACAACAGCCGCTTTTATGCAACCGCGGGCGGCCTGATATCTTATGGACCCGATTTCGTCGATCAGTTTCGCCACGCAGCCGGTTATGTCAGCCGCATCCTCAAGGGCGAGAAGCCGGGCGATCTGCCGGTGCAGACGCCCACCCGGTACGACCTGGTGATCAACCTCAAGACCGCGGCGGCGCTTGGCATCGCCGTGCCGCCGAACTTGGTCACGCGCGCTGATGAGGTGATCGAAGCGTAGCCGGTCACTCCCCGCCCGCGCGCTGCGGCCGCCAACGGCTGAGCCGGTTTTCTAGCATCTGCAGCATCAGGGTCAGCGCCAGCGACAGCACAGCGAATACGATCAGGCCGGAGAACACCACATCCACCTGATAGCGTCCGGCGGCCTGCACCATCATCACGCCGAGGCCGGATTCCGAGCCGAAGAACTCCGCCACCACGACGCCGAGCACGGCGCGACCGATCGCCAGCCGCAAGCCTGCAATGATGTATGGCATCGCGTTCGGCACCACCACGAGGCGTGCGACGTCCCATTCGCTGGCGCCGAACGAGCGCACCACATTGATCAGCGTGCGGTCGGCGTTGCGCACGCCTTCGTAGGTGTTGATCAGGATCGGGAACACCGCGCCGACGAAGACGATGACGACCTTGGTCCAAAGGCCGAGGCCGAGCCACAGCATCACCAGTGGCAGAAAAACCAGCCGCGGCGTCGCGTTGAACGCGGTGATGAAGGGATCGAGCATGGCATTGAGCGTGCGCGACCGCCCGATCAGCACGCCGAGTGGGATGCCGACCACAATGGAAAGACCGAGCCCGAGCGCAAAGCCGGACGCGCTCACCCCAAGCGGCGCCCAGATCACGCCGGTGGCGAACAGCCGCCACAGCGTACCGACGATCTGGCTTGGCGTTGTGAAGAACAGCCTGGTGCCGGCGGACATGGTGATGATCCACGGCAGCACCTCCCACAGCACCAGCAGGATGACGATGCTGGACGTGCCGAGGATCGCGGGCTCGAGGCGATGCCACAGGCTTCGCGGCGGCGTATCGAGATCGCCGGCTGCGCCGATGTCCGCGCCGAGCGCGCTCGTCTCCGTCATAGTCCGACCCGCCACGGAAATGCCGCGCGCTCCGCCCAGCGGATGCCCTCGGTCAGCAGCACCGCGATGACCATGATGACGAAGATGCAGGCGAACATTCGGTCCAGCGCGAACAGGTCGCCGAAGCGGGCGATCGCGTAGCCGATGCCTTCCGACGCCGCGAAGAACTCCCCGACCAGGACGCCGATCAGGCCGCGGCCGACCGCGATGCGGGCGCCGGCGACGATGTAGGGCAGCACGCTCGGCACGATCACCTTGAAGTAAAGATCGCGCTCCGAGCCGCCGAGCGAGCGCACCACGTTGATTAGCAGGCGGTCGACCGCGCGCACGCCGGCCTGGGCGTTGAAGATGAAGGGAAACACCGCGAGTAGGAAGATGATGATCGCCTTGCCGGAGACGCCGACGCCAAAAAACACGATCACCAGCGGGGCGAGCGCCACCAGCGGGCTCGCATAGAACACGGTCATGATCGGGTCGAGTGCATTGCTCACCCGCTCGCGCCAGCCCATCACGACGCCGAGGGTGACGCCCACCACCACCGCCGCGCTGAAGCCATAGAGAAACGGCACGGCGCTGACTGCGAGATCGCGGGCAAGATCGCCGCTGGCGATCAGATCGACCAGGGCATGCCAGATCAGGTCCGGCTTGCTGATGAACAGCTTGTTGAACGGCACGAACAGGAACACCGCCTGCCAAGCGGCGAGGAACATCGCGACGGCGAGTAAACCCAGCAGCACCTTGCGGTAACGTTCGGTGAAGCTTACGCGCGGAGCGGCCTCGTCCATCATCGGCTACACCGTGATCTCGTCCTTGAGGCTGTTCCAGATCTCCAGCTTCAGCTCGTTAAATTCGGGCGTCACGCGCATTTCGTAATCACGCGGCCGCGGCAGATCGATCGGGAAGATTTTCTTGGCGCGGCCGGGACGCTTGGTCATCACCATGACGCGGTCGGAAAGATAGATCGCCTCCTCGATCTGATGGGTGACGAACAGCACAGTCTTCTTCGCGGTCTGCCAGATGCGCAGCAGTTCCGCCTGCATCAAATCGCGGGTCTGGGCATCGAGCGCCGCGAACGGCTCATCCATCAAGAGCACGTTGGGATCGGTGGCGAGCGCGCGAGCCAGCCCCACGCGCTGCTTCATGCCGCCGGATAGCTCGTGCGGAAAATGACCCTCGAAACCGGACAGCCCGATCATCTCGATCAACGGCTGCGACACCTGGCGCCGTCGCTCGCCCGCCATGCCCTTGAGCTCGAGCCCCAGCTCGACGTTGGCCTGCACCGTGCGCCAGGGCAGTAAACCGAACTCCTGGAACACCATCGCCCGGTCGGTGCCGGGTCCGGCGAGCACCTTGCCGTCCATCCGGATATCGCCGGAATCGGGCTTGATCAGGCCAAGCAGGACATTGAGAAAGGTGCTTTTGCCGCAGCCGGAGGGCCCAACGATCGACAGGAATTCGCCCTCGCCGATGTCGATATCGAAGTTCTGCAGGGCGCGCACCGGGCCGCGGTTCTGCGGCCGGAAGGTGAGATTGACGTTGCGACCCTGAATGTACGCTGGCATGCGACCCGCCCAGACCCAGGCGTCACTGTACCCAAAACGGTTAGGGAAGCTTAGCCAAATTGGCCGCGGCACTTGGTTGCCCCAGGTCCGCTATCCCATATCCGTTGCCCCATGTTCCATTGCCCCATGTCCGCCTGAATTGAGGTGCAGAGCCAGTTAGCGGGCGTCTGTCGCGCCAGCGGAAGTGCGGGAGGGTGCGCCCGATGTGGGGTGGGGCGGTCGGCCAAGGTGGGGCTGGCCTGTTCTGTTCATCTTTCGGTAAGCTTCATCGTGCTTCGTTAACCGAACGTGCGGCCGGCTGAGTTGGCCGCCACAACTTGAGGAATCTCAATTATGACCAGGGGTTTGATCGTTCTGGTAACGGCTGCGACCATGGGCGCGGCGGTTCTACCCGCCCCCGCGCAGGCCGGCAGCAACGGCGGCGCGGTGGCTGCCGGTGTGATCGGCGGTCTGGCGGCGGGCGCTATCCTCGGCGGCGCGATGGCGCAGCCTCGCTATGCTCCGGCGCCGGTCTATGTCGCTCCGGGACCTTCGTCCTGCTACTGGACCCGCGGCGAGCCCGTATGGGATGACTATCGCGGCGTCTGGGTGCGCCCGCGCGTGAAGGTCTGCGACTAGCAGTCCGGCCGCCCGATCGGCTAATTGGAGGCGCCCGCGCATACCGCGCGGGCGCTTCTTTGCGTTGGCAGCGGTGTTGCGCGTCCCGGCATTCCCCCTATAGTCCGCGCGAATTTTAGCTCCCTACCACGAGTCTCCTATGCCGAAAGGCGACATCAAAAAGATCGTGCTCGCCTATTCCGGCGGGCTCGACACCTCCATTATCCTGAAGTGGTTGCAGACCACCTATGGCTGCGAGGTCGTCACCTTCACCGCCGACCTTGGCCAGGGCGAGGAGCTTGCGCCGGCGCGTGAGAAGGCGCTCCTGCTCGGCATCAAGCCGCAAAACATCTTCATCGAAGACCTGCGCGAGGAATTCGTCCGCGACTACGTGTTTCCGATGTTTCGCGCCAACGCGTTGTACGAGGGTACCTACCTGCTCGGCACCTCGATCGCCCGGCCGTTGATCGGCAAGAAGCAGATCGAGATTGCGCACAAGGTCGGCGCCGACGCGGTCTGTCACGGCGCGACCGGCAAGGGCAATGACCAGGTGCGGTTCGAGCTGACCTATTATGCGCTC
The DNA here is from genome assembly GCA_963842645.1 of uncultured Alphaproteobacteria bacterium. Taxonomy (GTDB): domain Bacteria; phylum Pseudomonadota; class Alphaproteobacteria; order Rhizobiales; family Xanthobacteraceae; genus Z2-YC6860. The sequence continues at coordinate 412,234 of CAWJGY010000007.1, forward strand.
GATCCTTCGATCAAGATCGTGGCGCCGTGGCGCGAATGGAGCTTCAAGGGTCGCGACGATCTCATAGCGTTCGCGCGCAAGCACCAGATTCCGATCGCCAAGGACAAGGAGGGCGAAGCGCCGTTCTCGGTGGACGCCAACCTGCTGCACTCGTCATCCGAGGGCAAGGTGCTGGAGGACCCGTCGAAGGAGGCGCCGCCGGTGGTCTATCAGCGCACCGTGTCGCCGATGGACGCGCCCGACAAGGCGACCGAAGTGCGCATCGGCTTCGACAAGGGCGACGCGGTCAGTCTGGACGGCAAGAATCTTTCGCCGGCGGCGATCCTCACGCAGCTCAACGCGCTGGGCAAGGCCAACGGCATCGGCCGCATTGACCTGGTCGAGAACCGGTTCGTCGGCATGAAGTCGCGCGGGGTGTACGAGACGCCGGGCGGCACGATCCTGCTCGCGGCGCATCGTGCGATCGAATCGGTCACGCTCGACCGTGGCGCCGCCCATCTCAAGGACGAGATGATGCCGCGCTATGCGGAGCTCATCTACAACGGCTTCTGGTTCACGCCGGAGCGCGAGATGCTCCAGGCGCTGATCGACAAGAGCCAGGAGCACGTCGAGGGCGAGGTGCGGCTCAAGCTCTACAAGGGCAACGTCATGACGACGGGCCGCGAGAGTGCGAAGTCGCTGTATTCCTCGACGCTGGTCACCTTCGAGGACGACAAGGGTGCCTACGACCAGAAGGACGCAGAGGGCTTCATCAAGCTCAACGCGCTGCGGCTGCGCACGCTCGGTATGCGGCGCAAAAAAACCGAAAAGAAACCCGACAAGTAACGCGCGTTGCGATCTTTCCGGTGCGATCTTGCGTTGTCCTTGCAGGCCACGCTGCGCCACGACTGGAAAGCCACGCCATGCGAAATCTGCTCGGCAAGATCGTGATTACCACCGGCTCGGCGCTGATCGCCAGCGGCCTGCTGGTGATCGGATATCTTTCCGCCGGCACCTTCATCTTGGCGGGCATCCTGTCCGCGGTGTTTCTGATCGGCGAGCGGATCGACGTCGTGCAATACGTGTTCGCGCCGATCGCCTTTTCCGCCGCGATCATCTTTGGCGCGGCGTCGTGGGGCCTGACTGCGCTCGGCGTCGGCACCTGGTGGATCTGGCGAAAACGTCCGGGCGATGGCCCGCCGCGGGTCTAGAGCGTCACCGTCTTCTTGCGGTTCCCGCCGAGGTTCGGCTTCTGGCCGGTGACCTTCGCTTTGACCATCTCGAACGCCGTGAACGCCGAGCTTGCCGGCCCATCCCACAATTCGGCCTGCGACGGTGTCAGCACGATGACGCGCACGTTCGGATCGTCCGGTCCGTCCGGCCACTACATGTCGTCGGTCTTGTGCCAGATTTTCTTCGCCATCGCCGGGTCGCGCGTGACCACAGCACGCGCGGTGAGCGACAAATAGGCCTTGTCCGCTGCGCTGATGGCGACAAAGCCGACGTCCGGCGAGGTCTCGATCTCATCGTCTTTGAGGCCACGCACGTCAGTGACAATTCGGACCAAGCCCCCTCGCGATCGGGCCGCGGCTCGACCGGCCGCGCCCGCAAGCCGCCGGAGAACCTCGTGGTCAGCATGCCGACGCCGGCCTTTTCGACGATGTCCCAGACGCGGTCGATACCGCCTTGCTCAGCCATGTGCCGCTCTCCGTGCCGGCTGGGAAACTCGCGCCATCGTCCGGAGTTCCAGAGCTTGTGGTTCTGGAAAAGCGCTCAGGGGTTCCTATATGTTGCGCGCCGATCGCACGCCGTGCGGTCCTTTTGGGGTTGGCTTCGATGATCTACATCCTCGCCTTCTTCGTCCCGCCCATCGCGCTGCTGTTCAACGGCCAGCTTTTCTCGGCGGTGTTGAACATCGTGGTGCTGGTGCCGTGCGTCATTTTCGGCTTCGTGTTCCCGGTGTTGTGGCTGGTGCCGTCGGCGCACGCCATCATCGCGATCTATCACGAGCGGGAAACCCGCAAGCACCGCGAGATCGTCGAGGCCATCCGCGAGCACGGTCCGCCGCCAGGTTGGCGCGACTAGTCTCGCCAGCAGGCGCAATGCTGCCGCAATGGTCTGTCGGGATGGCCCGATGGAAACGCTGTTCGCGATTGGAATGATGGTGGGCCTGATGAAATCCCGGGCCGAGCCGCGCCAGATCCAGCCCGACCCCGTCCCGGCGCAAAAGCCCCGGCCGCACGGAAAGAGCGAGTGGCCGCTGGGCTACTGAAGCCCGCACACGGCCGCTTCACTACATCCGTCGCATTACACCTGCCGCTCGACCATCTTGCGCTTGATCTCGGCGATCGACTTCGCCGGATTGAGCCCCTTCGGACAGGCCTTGGTGCAATTCATGATGGTGTGGCAGCGGTACAGCCGGAATGGATCTTCCAGGTTGTCGAGCCGCTCGCCCGTTGCCTCGTCGCGGCTGTCGTTGATCCAGCGATTGGCTTGCAGCAGCGCCGCCGGTCCGAGATAGCGCTCGTCGTTCCACCAGTAGCTCGGGCAGGACGTCGAGCAGCAGGCGCACAGGATGCACTCATAGTGGCCGTCGAGCTTCTGGCGATCCTCGTGGGTCTGCCGCCATTCCTTTTCCGGCGCCGGCGACTTGGTTTGCAGCCACGGTTCGATCGAGGCGTACTGCGCGTAGAAATTCGTCATGTCCGGCACGAGGTCTTTCACCACCAGCATGTGCGGCAGCGGATAGACCTTGATGGTGTCACTGATCTCGTCCATGCCCTTGGTGCAGGCAAGCGTATTGGTGCCGTCGATGTTCATGGCGCAGGAGCCGCATACGCCTTCGCGGCAGGAGCGGCGGAACGTCAGGGTCGGGTCGATCTTGTTCTTGATCCAGATCAGCGCGTCGAGAACCATCGGGGCGCAATCGTCGCGGTCGACGAAATAAGTGTCCATGCGCGGGTTGGCGGCGTCGTCCGGATTCCAGCGGTAGATGCGGAACGGCGTGACGCGGCGCGCTCCGGTTGGGCGCGGCCAGGTCTTGCCTTCGGTGACCTTGGAGTTCTGCGGCAGGTTGAGCTGGACCATGGGATCGATCGGGCTTTCTGTCAGGCTTTTTTGGGTATGACGAGCGAGACGATGCCGGCCAGCATCCATTTCACGAGATAGAGCAGGACCAGCGTGAACATCAGGACCAAGGCGCCGGCGAGCAGATAGGCCGCGAGCTGCGCCGGCGGCATCGTGAAATAGGGCGAATTCATCACAAGGTCGATGCCGTCCTTGAGCACCGGCAGCTCATGGGTTCGCATCACCAGTTCGCCCGCTGTGTGCGAGAAGGGCAGCGCCGCCACGGTGGTGCCGGTCTGCACGACGGCCAGCGCGACCAGCCCGGCGTGGATCAGGCCGACAAAAAACCCGGACACCAGCGCGGTGCCGAAATTCCGGCTCAACAGGCCGTAGAGCACGGCCAGAACGCCGAAGATGAGACCAATCAGGGTGACTGCGTCGAGCATGACCAATCCTCACATCACTCGAAACCGGCACTTGGTTCGTAAAGCACTTGGTTCAGTAAGCACTTGGTTCAGTAAACACGGGCCTTGGGCTCGATGTAAGCGACATCGTTGGTGAGCGTATAGGTGTGGACCGGGCGATAGTCGATCGTCACGTTGCCGCTGTCATCCATCCAGGTCAGCGTGTGCTTCATCCAGTTCTTGTCGTCGCGGTCGGGATGGTCTTCGCGCGCGTGCGCGCCGCGGCTCTCGGTGCGGTTGAGCGCCGCGTCCATCGTCACGATGGCCTGCGCGATCAGGTTATCGAACTCCAGCGTTTCGATCAGGTCGGAATTCCAGATCAGCGAGCGGTCGGTGACGCGCACGTCGTCTGCCGCCGCGTAGGTGTCCTGGATCAGCTTGTGGCCTTCCTGCAGCACTTCGCCGGTGCGGAACACCGCGCAATTGCTCTGCATTACCTTCTGCATCCGGGTGCGAAGCTCAGCGGTCGGCGTGCCGCCATTGGCGTTGCGCACCCGGTCGAGACGGGCGAGCGCGCGGTCGGCGGAATCCTTCGGCAGCTCCGGCTGCTTGTCGTTTGGCTGCAGCGTCGCGGCGAGATGCAGCGCGGCGGCGCGGCCGAACACAACGAGGTCGATCAGCGAGTTCGAGCCGAGCCGGTTGGCGCCGTGCACCGAGACGCAGCCGGCTTCGCCCAGCGCCATCAGGCCCGGGATCACGGTATCGGCGTCGCCATTCTTCTTGGTAAGCGCCTCGCCCTTCCAGTTGGTGGCGATGCCGCCCATGTTGTAGTGCACCGTCGGAATCACCGGGATCGGCTCGCGGGTCAGATCGACACCGGCGAAGATGCGCGCGCTTTCGGTGATGCCGGGCAGCCGCTCGTGCAGCACCGCCGGATCGAGATGATCGAGGTGCAGGAAGATGTGATCCTTCTGCTTGCCGACGCCGCGGCCCTCACGGATCTCGATGGTCATCGAGCGCGAGACCACGTCGCGTGAGGCGAGGTCCTTGGCCGACGGCGCGTAACGCTCCATGAAGCGCTCGCCTTCGGCGTTGACGAGATAGGCGCCTTCGCCGCGCGCGCCTTCGGTGATCAGGCAGCCGGCGCCGTAGATGCCGGTCGGATGGAATTGCACGAACTCCATGTCCTGCAGCGGCAGGCCGGCGCGAAGCACCATCGCGTTGCCGTCGCCGGTCTGGGTGTGTGCGCCGGTGCAGGACAGGTAAGCGCGGCCGTAGCCGCCGGTCGCCAGGATCGTGGTCTGCGCGCGGAAGCGATGGATCGTGCCGTCGTCGAGATTGAGCGCGATGACGCCGACGCAGCGGCCCTCGTCGGTCATGATCAGGTCGATGGCGAAATACTCGACGAAGAACTCCGCCGCATGCTTCAGCGCCTGGCCGTACATGGTGTGCAGCATGGCGTGGCCGGTGCGGTCGGCGGCGGCGCAAGTGCGCTGCGCCGTGCCTTTGCCGAAATGCGTGGTCATGCCGCCGAACGGGCGCTGATAGATCTTGCCGTCTTCCTCGCGCCGCGAGAACGGCAGGCCCCAATGCTCGAGCTCATAGACCGCGGCCGGCGCCTCGCGGACCATGTATTCGATCGCGTCCTGGTCGCCGAGCCAGTCGGCACCCTTGACGGTGTCGTACATGTGCCAGCGCCAGTCGTCTTCGCCCATGTTACCGAGCGACGCAGCGATACCGCCTTGCGCGGCGACAGTGTGCGAACGGGTCGGGAAAACCTTGGTGATGCAGGCGGTCTTCAATCCTGCTTCGGCGCAGCCGACCACGGCGCGCAGGCCCGAGCCACCGGCCCCGACGATGACCACGTCGTAGCTGTGATCCTCGATCGGATAGGCCCGCCCGTTCGTCTTGGGGGCCCCGCCATTCTGCGCACCATTGCCAGCCATTGCCTATAACCCGAATGAAAGCTTGAGGATCGCGAATGCTGCTGCGAGACCGACGGCGAACGAGAAGAACGTGTTGGACATCAGGATGACGAGCTTCCAAAGCTCATCGTGCACGTAGTCCTCGATGATGACCTGCATGCCGAGCCACATGTGATAGGCGCTGGTCACGATGAACAGCAGCATCGTGATCGCCACCAGGGTCGAGCCGAGGATCTGCACCACCGCGGCGTGGTTGCGCCCGAGCAGGCCCATGACGATCACGATCACTGCGATGGTCAGCGGCACGTTGGCGACCGAGGTCAGGCGCTGGTGCCAGAAGTGGCGCGTGCCGTGGTGAGCCGAGCCAAGATGGCGGACTCGGCCGAGCGGAGTGCGCATCGAGCGCTGCGTGTGCTCGGTCATCCCATGCCCCCCATCACCACGTAGCCCACGGTCCAGATCAGGATTGTGAAGCCGATCGAGCCGACCAGCGTCGCCACGGTGAGCCATTCGCGCTCGACCGGACCGAAGCCATAACCGACGTCCCAGATTAGGTGCCGGATGCCGCCCAGCATGTGATGGATCAGCGCCCAGGTGTAGCCGAACAGGATCAGCCGCCCGAGCAGGGTCTCCATAAACCACCGCACCGAGGCATAGGCGTTGGGCCCGGCGGCGGCGGCGATCAGCACCCACACCAGTAGCAGCATGCCGAAAAAGAGCGCGCCGCCGGTGATGCGGTGGACGATGGACATCATCATCGTCAGGAGCGGCTTGTAGATTTGCAGGTGTGGCGAGAGGGGGCGTTGTTTTAGACGCGATGTTTTGGCCTCGGCCATCGTCTCACTCCGGCGGTTTTGGCCCGCTCTGCCTTGGTTCGTAACCGATGGCCGCCCGTGCCGCAACGCCGGTCGACGCATCCCGGCCTATCGATCGACGCGGCCGGCCAAGGAGACGAGTGTTGCAGAAACGCTTCGCCATAGACGAAACATGGGGCTAAGATAGCGGGCAAGCAATGTGCAATTTCGATAGTTTGCCTTCGCAATTTACGAAGTCTGGCACCATGCGCTTCGATCTCGCCGATCTCAGCCTGTTTCGTCATGTGGTGGAGGCCGGCTCCATCACGCGCGGCGCCGAGCGTGCCCATCTGGCGCTGGCCGCGGCCTCGACCCGCATCCGCAACATGGAGCTGGCGCTGGGTGCGCCGCTCCTGGTCCGGGCGCGACATGGCGTCACGCCGACCCAGGCCGGTCGGACCTTGCTGCAACACGCCCGCATCATGTTGGAGCAGGCCGAGCGGTTGCGCGATGACCTAGGGGCCTATGCCGGCGGGCTCGCCGGTCAGGTTCGGGTGTTGTCCAACACCAACGCGCTCACCGAATTCCTGCCCGAAGCGCTGAGCGCGTTCCTGGCCACCCATCCCAACGTCAGCGTCGATCTCGAAGAGCGCCTGAGCGACGAGATCGTCGGCCTCATCGCCGAAGGTGTCGGCGACATCGGCATCGTCGCGGGCACGGTGGATAAGGGCCGGCTCACCACCTATCCGTTCCGCAGCGACCGCTTCGTGCTGGTGGTGGCGAAAGATCATCCGCTGGCGAAAAAACCCAAGGTCAGCTTCGCCGAGGTGCTTGACCAGGATTTCGTTGGCCTCGACCGGGCCAGCGCCATCCAGCGCTTCCTCGGCACCAAAGCGACCGGCATCGGCCGGCCGCTCCGGCTGCGCGTGCAACTGCGCAGCTTCGATGCGGTCTGCCGAATGGTCGAATGCAATGTCGGCATCGGCGTGGTGCCCGCCACCACCGTTCATCGTGCGGCAAAAAGCATGGCGATCAAGGCGGTCGATCTCGCTGACCCGTGGGCGCTGCGCGATCTCACGATCTGCATCCGCGACTTCGCGGCGCTGCCGCCCTATGCGCGCCAACTCGTCGAGCACATGCGTGCCGGGGTGAATTAACCGCCCGCTGGCGTGGAACTGGTATCCCCTGCGCATGGTTGTGTTGGTGGGGCATCCCCCACGGAGAAACACCATGCGTATCGCTAAACTGTTAGGAACGGTCGGCGCCGCCGCGCTGCTGGCTGCCACCGTTTCGATGCCCGCCTACGCCGCCGGCGAAATGGCCAACACCCAGCTCAAGGACTCCAGCGGCAAGGCAATCGGGGACGCTGACCTGCTGCAGACCTCGGCCGGTGTCCTGCTCAAGCTGCAGATTAAGGGGTTGCCGCCGGGCGAGCACGCCATCCACGTTCATGCCGTCGGCAAGTGCGAAGCCCCGTTCGAGTCGGCCGGCCCGCATTTCAACCCAGCCAATCACAAGCACGGCATGCTGTCCGGCGGGGGCCATGCGGGCGACATGCCAAACCTGCACGTGCCGCAAAGCGGCGAGCTTTCGGTCGAGGTGGTCAACTCGGCAATCTCGCTGGAGCCGGGCAAGCCGAACTCGGTGTTCGACGCTGACGGCTCGTCGCTTGTGGTCCACGCCAAGGCGGATGACTACAAGTCCGATCCGGCCGGCAATTCGGGCGACCGCATCGCCTGCGGCGTGATCCAGCAAAGCGGTGCCAGCACCGTCGGCCGCGCGCCGTCGCCTACGCCGAACAAATAATCAGCGCGGGATCAGCGCCCAGTAGTCGAGATCGAGCAGGACGGTGGGGTCGTAATCCTCGCCGTCCTTGTATGGGAAATCCGGGCAGGGGCGATCTTTCGTTGCGACGGTGCGCAGCCGCAGCGCGCCCACGTCTCTGCGCCCGGGCAGCTCGCTGGCGCCGAGCACCTCCGACCATGCGAACACCGTGTCGCCTGCAAACAGCGGCGCGACGTGACGCCCGCCGTTGATCGCGGCGACGTGGAAGGCGTTGGCGAGCCCGTTGAACGAGATCGCACGCGCCAGCGAGATGACGTGCCCGCCGTAGATCAGCCGGCGGCCGAAGCGGCCTTGCGCCGCCGAGAACTGGTCGAAGTGAATGCGCGCGGTGTTCTGGTAGAGCCGCGTCGCGGTCTGGTGCTCGGCCTCCTCGACGGTGATGCCGTCGACGTGGTCGATCTTCTCGCCGGGTTCGTATTCGCCGAACCGATGCGGACTGCCGGCCAGCGCGAAGTCGTAGGCTCTGACGTCGATCACCGGACAGGCGCCGCCCAAAAGCCTCGGCTCGACCGCCGTCGGCAGCCGCGGCACGTGATCGGCAGGCGGCGGGGCGCTTTCGTCGCGCTTTCGCACCATCACCCAGCGCACATATTCGAGCACGGCAGTGCCGTCCTGCTTCACGCCGCGGGTACGGACATAGACGATGCCGGTCTTGCGGTTGGAGTTCTCCTTGAGTCCGATCACCTCCGAGGTCGCGCTCAAGGTGTCGCCCGCAAACACCGGCGCCAGGAACTGCATCCCGGCGTAACCGAGATTGGCCACCGCATTGAGCGAAACGTCCGGCACGGTCTTGCCGAAGACGATATGGAACACCAGCAGATCGTCGAGCGGCCAATCCGGATAGCCGATGGCCTTGGCAAACGCGGCGGAGGACTGCACCGCAAAGCGCGCGCCGAACAGCGCGGTGTAGAGCGAAAAATCGCCGCCGGTCATCGTGCGTGGCGTGGCGTGGCGGAGGATCTGGCCGAGGCGAAAATCCTCGAAGAAATTGCCGGCGCTAGTCTTGTTCATGCAAGGACACCCTCAGGCGATCGTCCGGCGTCGTTTTTATAGCGCATTTTGCCGCCGTAACGAAGCCGTGACATAGCAGCGAGACGGGTCGGCGTTATCATGCGAAGGTATTAAATGTCGATCCGGAAAGACGGCTCATGAAAAAGCGCCTGTTGCTCGCTGGCACGGTCACGGCCGGTCTCGTTTTCGCTCCGTCCGCTTTCGCGCAAGATACGACAAAGCCCGCAATATCGAAGAAGGTGCATAAGACTGCCAAGGCGCTTATCAAGGTGCAAAAGAAGGCCGACAGAGCACCCGGCAAGATCAGGAAGAACGACGATATGGGTTCGCCATACAGCACGCAAAAAGACGAAATGACGAGGTAGTTCGCGGATGGCCAGCATCGACGCCGCAAACGCACCAGCGCGCCAGCAAATCATGATCCATCCGGCCTGGGTGCGGATTACGCACTGGATCAATGCGCTCGCCATGCTGGTGATGATCGGCTCGGGCTGGGAAATCTACAACGCGTCGCCATTGTTCGGCTTCACCTTCCCGGGCTCGATCACGCTTGGCGGCTGGCTTGCCGGCGCGCTGCTGTGGCACTTCGCGGCGATGTGGCTCCTGGCGATCAACGGCATTGTCTATGTCGCGCTCGGGCTGATCACCGGCCGGTTCCGCAGCAAGCTCCTGCCGATCCGGCCGGGCGAGGTGGTGGCTGACGTCAAGGCGGCGCTTGCGTTGAAGCTCGCGCATGACGACCTCTCGAAGTACAACGCGGTGCAGCGGCTGCTCTATCTCGGCGTCATCCTGACTGGCGTGTTAATCGTGCTGTCCGGCCTGGCGATCTGGAAGCCCATCCAGTTGCAATGGCTCACGGCGCTGTTCGGCGGCTACGACGCCGCGCGCTATGTGCATTTCTTCGCCATGGCAGCGATCGTCGGCTTCCTCGTGGTGCACGTTCTGCTGGCCGTGCTGGTGCCGAAGAGTCTCCGTGCCATGCTGACAGGACGCTGATCATGCCGCGCATTCGCACCATCATTCCCGGCGTCGACAAGAAGCTCCTGATCAAGGATGCCGCCGAGCTGATGCCGGACCCGACGCGCCGCTGGTTCCTGCACGGCGCGAGCCTCGGCGCGCTGACGCTGTTGACCGGCTGCGACATCATCGATAGCGATGCCGCCGAAGGAACCCTGCGCAGGATTTCCAAGTTCAACGACGGCGTTCAGGCATGGCTGTTCAACCCGAACACGCTGGCGCCGGAATATCCCGAAAGCAGGATCACGCGGCCGTTCCCGTTCAACGGCTATTATCCCGAGTCCGACGCGCCGGAGGTCGACGGCGCAACCTACAAGCTCGAAGTCGGCGGCCTGATCGACAACAAGGAGCCGTGGACGCTGGAGCGGCTCTATACGCTGCCGCAGGTGTCGCAGATCACCCGCCATGTCTGCGTCGAGGGCTGGAGCGCGATCGGCTCCTGGCAGGGCGTGCGTCTGAGCGAATTCCTCAAGCGGCTCGGCGCCGACACCCGCGCCAAATATGTCTGGTTCCAGTGTGCCGAGGGCTATTCCAACACCATCGACATGGCGAGCGCGCTGCATCCGCAGACCCAGCTCACGTTCAGGTTCGACAACCAGATATTGCCGCGCAAGTACGGCTTCCCGATGAAGTGCCGCATCCCGACCAAGCTCGGCTTCAAGAATCCGAAGTACATCACCGCGATCTACGTGCAGAACAACGATGCCGGCGGCTACTGGGAGAACCAGGGCTACAACTGGTTCAGCGGGCTCTAGCGCATCAAGGCTGCTGCTGTTGCGGCGGCACATCGGTGATCAGCCGCGCGCCGCGCTGCAGCGTGATGAAATCCCACAGCGACATGAAGGCGACCATGAAGCGGTGGCGCAGCCCGATCAGGAAGTAGATGTGGGCGAGGCCCCAGAACAGCCAGCCGATGAATCCCGTAAGGTGGAAACGGCCGAACTGCACGACCGCGGAACGGCGGCCGATGGTCGCAAGTTCGCCGGCATGCCGGTAGCGAAACGGCGGCAGTGAGCCTGCATTGAGCTTGGCCCGTGATCAGCTTGCCGACATAACGGCCCATCTGCTTGGCCGCGGGCGCGATGCCCGGCGCCATCCGTCCGTCTGCGTCGCGCACCGACGCGGTGTCGCCGATGACGAATATCTCGGGGTGGGTGGGCAACGACAGGTCCGGGCCGACAACGACACGGCCGGCGCGGTCGGCCTCGGCGCCGAGCTAGCGTGCGGCCGGTGACGCCTGCACGCCGGCCGCCCAGATCGCGGTGCCCGCGTTGATCCTTCCGCCATCGAGATCGACGCCGCGGCGGTCGCACGCCGTGACCCGCGTCGATGTCCTGACCTCGGCGTCCATTTTGGTAAGCGCGCGCATTGTATAGTCGGACAGATCGGACGCCAGCGCCGGCAAGATGCGCGGGCCCGCTTCCAGCAGGATGACGCGCGCCGAGCGTGGATCGATGCGGCGGAAATCGCGCGCCAGCGTCAGCCGCGCGATCTCTGCGGTCGCGCCGGCCATTTCCACGCCGGTCGCGCCACCGCCAACGAGGGCGAAGGTCAACTGCCGCTGCTGCTCGGCGGCATCGTTTGTCAGCTCGGGCCCGCTCGAAGGCCAGCAGGATGCTGCGGCGAATACGGGTCGCATCGACGATGCGCTTGAGGCCCGGCGCGAATTCTCCCCATTCGTCGTGGCCGAAGTAGGAATGGATCGAGCCGGTCGCGATGACGAGATAATCGTAAGGCAACGGCTCCGCGCCGCCGAGCAGCACGCGGCGGCCGGCGGTGTCGACGCCGGCCACTTCCGCCAGCAGCACCGTCGCATTGTCCTGGCCGCGCAGGATGTGCGGATCGGCCAGGCAATGTCGGCCGGCGAAAGCACTGCCGTCGCGACCTGGTACAGCAGCGGCTGGAAGCAATGATGGTTCTGCCGGTCGACCAGGGTGACGTCGACAGGCGCACGGGGCAACGCCTTCGCGGCCTCGATGCCGCCGAAGCCGGCTCCGACAACGACGACATTGGGGCGCGTCCCGGACATGGCGTTGATTTGTTCATCGCCCGGGCAGTTGCCAAGATGCCGGGATGCTGAAACGGGCGTCGTTTCAGCCCATCAAAATCAGCACGACGCCGCCGACGGTCAGCGCGGTCCCGGCGACCAGCCGGAACGTGATCTTGATGTTGCCGAGAAAGATGACACTCATCCCGACCGTGAACAGCGGATAGGTCGCGTACAGCGGCGCGACCACCGAGACCGGCCCGGCGCCGAGTGCGAGGTAAAGCAGGAGCGTGCCGATGCCGTTGCAGATGCCATTGAGCGCGAACCATAACTTGCCGGCCAGCGGCGCCTGCACCAGGAAGCGGCCGGTGCGCACGCGCTCCAACGCGAGCACCGTCAGCGTCGAGACGATGTAGGCGGTCAGGCCCGCGGCGATCGGGTTCGGCCAGATTTCCAGCCCTACCTTGATCACCGGGGGGATCACGCCGCGCATCACCGACGCGCCGAGCGGCAGCAGCAGCGCCCAGGTGCGCCAGTCGCGCATGTCGTCGGTGCGCGTGACGGTGATTGCCAGTACGCCCAGCACGGCGACCACGAGGCCGGCGAATTGCAGGGCGCGAAGCGGTTCGTGCAGCAGCAGGACCGCGACTGCGACCGAGAGCAGTGGTGACAGATTGCCGAGCGCGCCGGTGACCACCGGTCCGAGCGCGCGGTTGGACGCGAAGGTGAGAATTGTCAGCACGGCGGGGAATACGAGGCCCACGGCGGCGAAAATCGGCACCGCGTGCCAGGCGATGGTCTCGCCGCGCAGCAGGATCGGCGAGATGAGGATGAAGACAATGGTGAATGAGGGGACGCTGATCGCCGCGCCCGACAGCGGATGGATATAACGAAGCCCGAATTGCGTCAGAACCAATCCGGCGCCCAGGAACGCCGCCGCCGCGATGCCGAGGACGATGGCTGCTGTCATGGCATGTTTTGGCGCATCGCCCGGATGCTTGCCAATCCCCGCTTTGCGCTTTAGCAATCCGCGCGACAACCTTTCCACGTCATGCCCGGCCATGACGTTTCAACTCAGTGCGCAATACGAGGCGTTAGTCTTATGGCAACCCACAAGCTCCTGCTTCTCCCCGGCGACGGCATCGGCCCCGAAGTCATGGCCGAGGTGAAAAAGCTGATCGCCTGGATGAATTCCCACGGCATGGGCACGTTCGAGACCGAGGAGGGGCTGGTCGGTGGCAGTTGCTACGACGCCCACAAGGTTTCCATCACCGACGCCACCATGGCCAAGGCGCATGCCGCCGACGCCGTATTGTTCGGCGCGGTCGGCGGACCGAAGTGGGATGCGGTGCCCTACGACGTGCGGCCGGAGGCGGGTCTCTTACGGCTGCGCAAGGATCTCGCGCTCTATGCAAATCTGCGGCCCGCAGTGACCTATCCGGCGCTGGCCGATGCCTCGGCGCTGAAGCGCGAACTGGTCGAGGGCCTCGACATCATCATCCTCCGCGAATTGACCGGCGGCGTCTATTTCGGCGAGCCGAAGACCATCACCGATCTCGGCAACGGTCAGAAGCGCGCAATCGACACCCAGGTCTATGACACCTATGAGATCGAGCGGATCGGCCGCGTCGCCTTCGAGCTTGCCCGCAAGCGCAAGAACAAAGTGACGTCGATGGAGAAGCGCAACGTCATGAAGACCGGTGTGCTCTGGAACGAGGTGATGACGGCGCTGCATCAGCGCGAGTTCAAGGACGTTACGCTCGAACACCAGCTCGCCGATTCCGGCGGCATGCAGCTTGTCCGCAATCCCAAGCAGTTCGACGTGGTCGTCACCGACAACCTGTTCGGCGACATGCTTTCCGACATCGCGGCGATGCTGACCGGCTCGCTCGGCATGCTGGCCTCGGCCTCGCTCGGCGACATCGATCCGAAGACGCGCAAGCGCAAGGCGCTCTACGAGCCGGTGCACGGCTCCGCGCCCGACATCGCCGGCAAGGGCGCCGCCAATCCGATCGCGATGATCGCCTCGTTCGGGATGGGGCTGCGCTACTCGTTCAACATGGGCCGCGAGGCCGACCTGATCGACAAGGCGATCGCGGGGGCTCTCGCCAAGGGGCTTCGCACCGCCGACATCAAGTCGGAGGGCACCAGACTCGTCGGCACGACGGAGATGGGCGACGCGATCATCGCCGAGATGGCGGCGCTGGCCTGAAGCGTCAGTTGCCGGAGAACGGGTAGGGGTTGTTCTTGCCCGGCAGGAAGAACGGATCGGACAGCGTGCTTGGCCGGTCGAAACCCGTGTTCAGGAGCACGCCGGCCGGGCGATGCCGCAGGAAGCTGGACCGGTAGGGATCGATGTTGTCGCCCGGCATCACCTCGGTGCCGCCGTCGAGATAGGAGCGCTTCTGCACCAGGATCTTGGTGCGGGTGCGGCCCATCTCGTCGCGGGAGATGATGGTGGTCGCACCGGGGCCCCAATTGGGCTGGGCCTCGACCACGGGCTCCTGGACGACCTGCTTCTTTTTGCGGGGCGCGGCGTCGGCGGGCGACGCAATGCCGATGGCAACGGCGCCCACGGCGAAGGCGGCAATAACAGCCATCAGGCGCATGTCGTCCTCGATTCAGCCCGAACCATCGCCAGCTTACAGGCTGCTTTCGCACCGCACCACAACAAAACGCCGGAGTGGTTATCCCGTTCCGGGACAGCCCCGGATTCATTCACATTCTTGAATACCAGGAATGGCCCTTCTAGGCTCCGGACAACGCCGCGAATGAACCCAGCGGCGACGAAGGGAGACGAGAATGACCGGTAATCCAGAACGGAAAATCGAACGCTCGATCGACGAGCTGTATGCCCAGGATCCCGAGCGCGCCGACGCCACGGTTTTTGGCCGCCAGACGGGCGTTGACCGGCGCGGCTTCCTCGGTGGCGCCGGCCTCGCCGCCGTGTCCGCAGCGGTCGGCGGCGCAATTCCGTTCGCATCCAACATGCCGGGCGGACTTATTCCCGCGGCGCTGGCGCAGGGCGCGCCCGCAGCGCCTGCCGTGGCGAAGGGCCCGCAGTATCTGAAATTCCCCGGCAAGGACGACAAGCTCGTGCTGCTCGGCGATCGCCCGCTGGTCGCCGAAACGCCGGAGCATCTGCTCGACGATGATACCACGCCGACGTCGAAGTTCTTCGTCCGCAACAACGGCCAGATCCCTGACGCGGCCAAGGAGCCGGACGCGTGGAAGATGACCGTCGACGGTGAGGTCAACAACAAGCTCGAACTGACGCTCGGCGAGCTGAAGGCGAAGTTCAAGCCGGTGACGCAACGGATGGTTCTCGAATGCGGCGGCAACGGCCGCTCGTTCTTCACGCCAACGGCGCGGGGCAATCAGTGGACCAATGGCGGCGCTGGCTGCGCGGAATGGACCGGCGTTCGGTTGTCCGACGTTCTCAAGGCCGCGGGCGTGAAATCCTCGGCCGTGTTCACCGGTCACTACGGCAGCGACAAGAGTCTTGCCGACGGCAGCAAGGATGCGCTGTCGCGCGGCGTGCCGATCAAGAAGGCGATGGACGGCAGCAACCTCATCGTGTTCGCGATGAATGGCGAGCCGCTGCCGAACATTCACGGCGGGCCGGTGCGGCTTGTCATTGCGGGGTGGCCGGGCTCGGTGTCGGCGAAGTGGTTCACCCGACTCTGGGTGCGCGACAAGTATCACGATGGCCCGGGCATGGGCGCGACCTCGTATCGCGTCGCCATCAAGCCGATGGTGCCCGGCGACAAGCCGGTCGACGGCAACTTCCGCGATCTCGAATCGATGCCGGTGCGCTCGATCATCACCAGCCCGGCGAACGGCACCAAACTTCCGGCCGGCAGCAAGGAAGTGAAGCTCCGCGGCGCAGCCTGGGCCGGTGACAACACCGTCCGGCAGGTCGACGTATCGATTGATTTCGGCGCGACCTGGGTGCGGGCCAGAGTTCGAAAAGCCCAAAAACAAATACGACTGGCAGCGCTGGACGGCGAGCGTCAAGCTGCCGTCGGACGGCTATTTTGAAATCTGGACGCGCGGCACCAACTCCAAGGGCGAGATGCAGCCGCATATCGCCGGAAGCTGGAATCCGCAGGGCTACGGCGGCAATCCCATGCACCGGGTCGCGGTGCTGGTCGGCTGATGCTGAGAGCTCTCGTGGTTCTTAGGGCGGCCAGCCTCGCGCTGGCCGTCACACTTTGCTCCGGCGGTGCTTTCGCGCAGGCGCCGCAGTTTGCGCCGCGCGACGAGAATCCCGAAGACTTTCCGGCGGGTTCTGGCCGCGACGACACGTTCTACGCGTGCACCGCCTGCCACAACTTCAAGCTCGTGGCGCAGCAGGGCATGACGCGCCGGCAGTGGGAAGATTCGCTGCAATGGATGACCGACCGGCACGGCATGTCGCCGCTGCCGCCCAAGGAACAGAAGATCGTGCTCGATTATCTCGAAGCGAACTTCCCGCCGCGCGCGCCGGCCGGCCGGGGCGGCTGGCAGAATCCGTTCGCGCCCCGCTGATGCTGCTTCAGTAGTACTGCCGATATTGCGCGCTCGGCTGCGACCAGCGCGACGGCGGCGACACGCCGCGATGGCCAGTGTCGGTGGTCTGCGTCACCGGGGAAGCCTGGCAATGGCCGGCCTTGGCCATGCGTCCGCGCATGAATGCGTCGGCGTCCTTCGAGGTAAGCTCGCGCTCGATCACGAGCTTGTCGAGAATGCATGCCAGCGCATTGGAGCTCGGCCTGTTGCCGGTGCCGTCGCAATACCAGCCGGTGAGATAGACCGATGCGGTCTCGAAGCGGCTGCGATAGGCGAGGCATTGCTTCCAGCGGCCATCGGTGTCGACCCGCATCTCGGTGGCGCGGAATTCGCCGAACCGCGTGTCGAGGTCGTGGTGCGTCTGCGTCATCATCATCGGGTGCTTTAACCGCAGCAGATTGACGTCGGCCAGGTCCTGGATGAGCTGGGTGCCCATGCCGAAGCCCTTCGGCGGCATGATCAGCGCGACGGCTAGGTCAGTGTTGCGGTTGTTGAGTTGGCTGTATTGCAGCGCGCGGCCGAATCGCGAACTGGTGACGACATGCCCGCTGGTGGGTTTGCTGGCGAATTCGCCGGCCGCGATGCGGAACGCCGGCGCCGCATCGACCGGCTGTGGCACGATCTTCCAGACCGACATGATGCTGAGGCCGATCCCGCCCAGCACGAGCGCCCCGATCGCGTAGAAGGAATAACGGATGACCGCGCCCGCGACCGCCAGTGAGGAACGTCGCCGGCCGTGGTGGTCTCGTATTGTGCCCGCATTTCGCCCGCCTCCCCGGATTCCCCGGCTATTTCGGCGGTTTTGCCACGAAAACGGTTGCGGTGTGGTTGCTTTCGGGACTTTCGGCGGCCAATTCGACTCCGGCGGTAAATAACCGGTTACGGGGATCGCAGAAACTTTGGGTCCGGCCGGCAATACCAACGATACACGCGCGACATTCGCCGGAAACAGACGTGGGTTACTCCTCTCCTCATGGAGATCGGCGCGGCTGGTGCCGCAGCCGACAAAAGGGGAGAGAGCCATGCTGAAGATGATTGTGGCGGCCGTGCTGGTGGTGATGATCACTTCGTCGAGCGCCGTAGCCGGCATCATGCTGAGCCATGCCGCCTTCGCCCGGGCCTCCGCCCTGAACGCCGGCGTCTTGCTGGACGAGAGCCAGAGCTTCCGCATGGTCGCTAAGGCGCCCATGGCCTTCGATTGGTAAGTCCTTCGACCGGCTAAGCCCGCCGTTTCCTACGAATTTCGTTCCCACCCCGTGTAACTCTCGCGGCGGCTTCGCAGCCGCCGCTTTTTTTGCGTTGAGCGGTCTTTCATCGTCTTCGGCGATGGAATCCAGCCGAAAAAGTCATAGATATCCGCCACGGCGCTGCGTTGAGTTGGCAGGGTTTTTCCCCTAGAAGCTGACACGCGGGAGGCTCTGCCGCCCGCCTATTCAGCTTTCGGAGAGTTTCGATGGGTTTCAAGGTCGCAGTCGTGGGCGCCACCGGCAATGTGGGCCGCGAGATGCTCAGCATCCTTGCCGAGCGGCGCTTCCCCGCCGACGAGGTGGTCGCGCTCGCCTCGCGCAAGAGCATGGGCGTCGAGGTTTCGTTTGGCGACAAGACGCTCAAGTGCAAGGCGCTCGACCACTATGATTTCTCCGACGTCGATATCTGCCTGATGTCGGCTGGCGGCGCAGTCTCGAAGGAATGGTCGCCGAAGATCGGCGCGCAGGGCGCGGTGGTGATCGACAACTCCTCGCAGTGGCGCATGGACCCCGACGTACCGCTGATCGTGCCCGAGGTGAACGCCGCGGCGATCGAAGGCTTCCGCAAGAAGAACATCATCGCCAATCCGAACTGCTCGACCGCGCAGCTCGTCGTCGCGCTCAAGCCGTTGCACGATCATGCCAAGATCACGCGCGTGGTGGTGGCGACCTATCAATCGGTGTCCGGCGCTGGCAAGGACGGCATGGATGAGCTCGATCGCCAGACCAAGGCGATCTATTCGTTGCAGGAGGCGGAGACCAAGAAGTTTCCCAAGCGCATCGCCTTCAACGTCATCCCGCACATCGATGTGTTCATGGAGGACGGCTACACCAAGGAAGAGTGGAAGATGGTGGTCGAGACCAAGAAGATTCTCGATCCCAAGATCAAGCTCAGCGCCACCTGCGTACGCGTGCCGGTGTTCGTCGGCCACTCGGAAGCCGTCAACGTCCAGTTCGAGAATCCGATTTCCGTCGACGAGGCGCGCGACATCCTGCGCCGCGCGCCGGGCTGCACCGTTATGGATAGGCACGAGCCCGGCGGCTATGTCACGCCCTACGAGTGCGCTGGCGAGGATGAAACCTACATCAGCCGCATCCGCACCGACCCGACCGTCGATAACGGCTTGGTGCTGTGGGTGGTGTCCGACAACCTGCGCAAGGGCGCGGCGCTGAACGCCATCCAGATCGCCGAAGTGCTGATCGACCGCAAGCTGATCAAGGCGAAGCAGAAGGCGGCGTAGCTCGGCCGCGCAATTCCTATTTCGATTCGGCTGCGATACGCGACACGAAGCGGCTCAATTCCCACAGCTCACGCTGCTCTTGCGGGAAGTGCGTCTTCGCTTCGGCAATGGCTTCTTCATCGCTTGGCGCCTCGAATTCCTTTACGGCGTTCACATGTCCCATGTCGAAGACGAAGACGCGGTAAGATTTCATAGCCAGTTATACTTTGTGCACGCCCCGACTATTTTCAATTTTTTGGCATGAGGCGGCGCTGGGCCTGGCCGGAACCACTATCCCCGCAGCGAGTCGCTGCCTTCGTTGAATCTCCTCATAAATCACAAAACTTATCCCCGCCTGTTGCGGCGGGCTTATCTTGTGCGCGTTCGATCCAACCGAGGGCGTTGTCATGAGACGTCATTTCAGCGGGATCGAATGCGGCCCCCCTGCGGGCGAGGCTCGTAACCTCGCACTCGGGCGGCCAAGGGACTCCGCTCGGGCGCCACTAGGAGCGCTGTGCGAGGAGCTCGCTGCATTGGCCGGCGCGAATGCCGGTTCAAGAAACGCGGCCCGGGGCTGATGGTGGGACCCATCGAGAGCACCCGCCTGAAAATGCCGCAAGTGGAGCGCCGGGGGGCGGACGCATCGCAAGATGCGTGCACGCCTTCCCGCGGTGGGCCTCGCAAGCCTCCGCAAGGCGTGAACATGAGGAAAGCGCCGTCCGGCGCTCCGCTCCCTCACGTTTCGTGAGGGAAGATTGAAGGCGCGCCCCGCGCCTTTCAAAAAAACGGGACGG
This sequence comes from uncultured Alphaproteobacteria bacterium, assembly GCA_963842645.1. GTDB lineage: Bacteria > Pseudomonadota > Alphaproteobacteria > Rhizobiales > Xanthobacteraceae > Z2-YC6860. The sequence goes on from CAWJGY010000007.1 coordinate 432,074, forward strand.
CGGAGCGTTGGCTAAATGCGGTCGCCGAACTGTGATTGTGTAACACCGGGCCGCGCACCTATATCCGTTTCATGAGCGCGAACTGCTGCGGCCACGATCATCACCAGATCGATCCCAATCGCGGGAACGAGGGCTATCGCCGCGTGCTCTGGGCTGTACTCGCCATCAACGCCATCATGTTCGTCGTTGAGATCGCGGCCGGCGTTGCGGCGGGCTCGGCATCGCTGCAGGCCGACGCGGTCGACTTCTTCGGCGATGCCGCGAACTACGCTGTCAGCCTGTTCGTGGTTGGCATGGCATTGCGCTATCGCGCATACGCCGCGCTGGCCAAAGGCGTCAGCATGGGCCTGTTCGGCCTCTGGGTCATCGGCACGGTGATCTGGCACGCCGCGCACGGTACATTGCCGAGCGCGGTGACGATGGGTGCGGTCGGTGTCGCTGCGTTTGCCGCCAACGCCGCGTCGTTCGCGCTGCTGTGGGCGTATCGCGCCGGCGACGCCAACATGCGTTCCGCCTGGATCTGCACGCGCAACGACGCTGCCGGCAATCTCGCGGTGCTCCTGGCGGCGGCCGGCGTGTTCGGCACCGGCGCCGGATGGCCCGATCTGATCGTCGCCGCCATCATGGCGGGCCTCGCCCTTCAAGGCTCCTGGCTGGTGCTGCGCCAGGCGGTCGGCGAGCTGCGCCAGCCGGTTCCAATCCCCGCGCATCGCTAGCCTGCGGCCTCGCGTTCCCGGTATATTGTCCGCCAGACAATAGGGAGAGCCGGCCATGCTCGAACGCACCCCGCCGCAGTTCCGCGAACTGCAAGAAATCACCATGCAGACGGACACGCGCGACATTCTCGCGCATGCGACGCGGCAGGCGGAGAGCTACGAAGACTGCTTCCTGGTCGACATCGACGCTCACGTCACCGAGACGTCGTTCTGGCCGGAAATCCTCGCCTCGATCGACAACGACGTGATTCGCCAGATGGGGCAGGCGATCGCCGGCCGCCCGGGCAGCGGCAACCTCGCGCTGCTCAACAGCCAGCCCGGCATTCTGTACCAGCACGTCTACGGCCGCATCCCGCATCAGCAGGCGCTGATGGAGAAGGTCGAGCAATCAGGCAGTCATCATTTCGTGGAGCTGGCGCGCCGCTCCATGGACGCGCTCGGCCTCGACTACCAGGTCGTGTTCCCGACGCCGATGCTCACGCTCGGCATGCATCCGCAGGACGAGATCGAGGCGGCAGTCGGCGCGGCCTACAACAAGTGGCTGGTGGAGCGCATCCTGCCGGAGGACGACCGCCTCAAGGGCATGATCTATCTGCCATTCAATACGCCCGAGGCTTGCGTCGAGGAGGTCAACAAGTACGCCAACGTCGACAGCATCATCGGCTATTCCGTCGTTTCGACGCGCAACAAGCCGGTGCATCACAACAGCTACATGAAGCTGTATGCGCTGATGGAGGAGACCGGCAAGCCGTTCTCGTTCCACTCCGGCTTCAACTGGAACGATCCGTCGTTCCTGCAACTCAACCGCTTCATCTCGATGCACGCACTGTCGTTCGTGCATTACAGCCTGATCCACATGACCAATTGGATTATCAACGGGCTGCCCGAGCGTTTCCCGAAAATGAAAGTGCTGTGGATCGAAAGCGGGCTCGCCTGGATTCCATACCTGATGCAGCGGCTCGACCACGAATACCAGATGCGCACCTGCGAGGCGCCGCTGCTCAAGCGGCTGCCGAGCGAGTACATGAGCGACATGTTTTACACCAGCCAGCCGATGGAGAAGACCAACCTCAATCTGCTGAAAGCGACGATGGAAGCATTCAAGGCCGACACGCAACTGCTCTACGCGTCCGATTGGCCGCACTGGGATTTCGATACGCCGAGCTCGATTACGACGCTCCCGTTCCTGTCGGAACAGGCCAAGCGCAACATCCTCGGCCTCAACGCGGCAAAGCTCTTCAACCTCAAGGTCGAGCGCAAACGCCCGAAGGCGTCGGAAGTTCTCGCGGCGCGGCCGGGCGTCTCCTGATGGCGGTCCCCGCGCAACAGCAGGCGCATGCGCTCGGCGACGATTTCGTCGCGGCGGCGGAGCGCGCGCTGTCGTCCGGCAAGCCCGAGCAGGTGTCCGACGCCGATCTCGAACGCGTGCTGACCGCGGCGGTGCGGCTCTACGCGGCCAAGACCGAGACCGACAAGCCGCCGGCGCAGCCGATCACGCCGTCGGCGGTGACGCCGACCGACATCGTCGTGACCGTGAGCGATCTGATCAAGTCGGCGGGTCTCAATCTCTGGGACGTGTCGATGTGGTTCAACCGGATGAAACGATAAAGAAGGTAAGGGGAGTGCGATGCGTGAGGTGAATGTCGGTCCGGTGACGGAGTTCGCGGATCCCGGCCGGAAGATCGTTGGCTTCGAACGGTTCGAGGTCGCCGTATTCAAGCTCGGCGGCGAGTTCTTCGCCTACCTTAATCATTGCCCGCACATGGGCGGGCCCGCGTGTCAGGGCAAGATGATTGCCAAGGTCGAGGAGGAGATCGCCGCTGACCGCACCAGCAAGGGCATGTTCTTCTCGAAGTCGAAGCTGCACGTGGTCTGCCCGTGGCACGGCTTCGAGTTCGACATCCGCACCGGCATTCACCCCGGCAACCCCAAGGCGCGGTTGCGCAAGATCAAGGTCGCCGTCTCCGATGGTGACGTCATCGTCACCGTGCCCGATGCGCGCGAGCACGTGCCGGTGATGCAGGAAGCCGATATCTCGGCTTCGCCCTGATCATCGTCCGACGGGGCGGAATTCCCCGGTCGCCCGGTCGAGCACCGAAAGCTCGCCTTTCGCGACACCGAAATAGGCGCCATGCAAGGCGACCGTACCGCGCTCGATCAGTTTGCGCAGCCGCGGAAACGTCATCAGGTTGTCGAGCGTGTTGACCACCGACGCCTTCTCCATCCGCGCGAGAAACTCACCGCGCGACATCTCGCCGCGCGGACCGACTTTTTCGGCGGCTGGCGCCATCAGCGACATCCACCGGCCGATGAAATCGCCGGGCGAGATCGGATCGGCATCCTCGGCGTAGGCCTGCACGCCGCCGCATTGGGCGTGGCCCAGCACGACGATGTGTTTGACCTTGAGCACGCCGACGCCGAATTCGAGCGCGGCGGAGACGCCGTGATACTTGCCCTCCTGCTCATATGGAGGCACCAGGTTGGCGACGTTACGCACCACGAACAATTCGCCGGGCCGGGCGTCGAAAATCACCTCCGGCGACACCCGCGAGTCGCAACAGCCGATCACCATGATTTCCGGCGTCTGGCCGCGCTCGGCGAGTTCCCGATAGCGATGCTGCTCGGATTGCAGCCGGCCGCTGGCGAACGCGTCGTAGCCGTCGATCAGGCGCTGCGGAAAATTCATGGGCTGTGTCTAGCAAACCTCATGCCCAGATCGCCATGGGCAGTCCGAATTCGTCGTTGGGCGGCGGATTTGGGAACGGCCGCGCAATGCCGGCATCGATCCGCCGTGCGATGGCGGCGCAAGCGAGCGCATCGAGGAGATCATCGGTCGCCGCGCCCCTCGGCGGCAAGGCGTTTACGGCAAGCTCGGAAAAGCCAGCCGCGACTAGCAGGCTCCTGCGCAGCCCGAGACCAGGCTCGTAGGGCCGGCTCTTGACCTTCTTCGGCTCGGTCAGCGCGCGTTCGCCGTTGAGCCGCCAGAACGCCAGTTCCGGATGCACCTCGAATACCCGCCTGGGCGCATGCACATAGGTGCGCAAGGTTTCATCCACTTCGCGGATCTTGGGGGCGATGTTGAAGAGCTGCTTGGACACCTTGCGCGGCGGCTCCGAGGTGGCCTGCGCGATGCGACAGGCTTCGCTGTAATCGGCGGCGTAGATCGCGTCGCGCGATGGTACGGAAAACACGGACGACTGGCGGGCGCCGAGCAGCGGCCGCACAACATTTTCCGCCTCTCGGCCGCCGGCGCCGACCTGTTTGGGCAGACCAATCGGCATGTCGACGGCCACCACCGCGGGTTGCTCGGGCGCGGCAAGCACATCAGCGAAGCGTGGCACGATCCGCAATCGTACCTCGCCGTCGTGCGGCCGAACGAAGGCCACGATCCATCCGGCCGGGCATCCGTCAACGCCCGCGAGCCATGAATTGTTGGTTTCGCTCATTGCGCGCCACGCTGGCACAGCTTTTGCGATGCCGCTACGCTGTCAATTCAGGAGACCGCCCCATGACCTTTCGTCCGCGCCGCAGCGTGCTCTACATGCCGGGATCGAACGCCCGCGCCATCGAGAAGGCGCGCACGTTGCCGGTCGATGGCGTGATCCTCGATCTGGAGGACGCGGTGGCGCCCGAGGCTAAAGAGCAGGCGCGGAAGCAGGTCACCGACGCCGTGAAGGCCGGCGGTTTCGGTGGACGCGAAGTGTTCATCCGGGTCAACGGCATCGACACGCCCTGGCATGCCGATGATCTCAACGCCGCCGCGCATGCCAGCCCCGATGCGATCCTGGTGCCGAAAATCAGCAAGGTCGAACAGCTCGAGCGGGTCGGCCAGCGCCTGCTCGACATGAAGACCGACCACAAGAACTCGTGTCTGGGCGATGATCGAAACGCCGGAGGCGATCTTCAACATTAATGCGCTGGCGGCGGAAGCGCACGACTCCGAGACACGGCTCGCGGGCTTCGTCATAGGCACCAACGATCTCGCCAAGGAGACACGGGCGCGGCTCATCCCCGGCCGCTTGCCGATGGTGCCGTGGCTCGCGATGTGCGTGCTCGCGGCGCATGGCCACCGCATCGACATCCTGGACGGCGTCTACAACGACCTCAGCGATCCGAAGGGCCTGGAGGCCGAATGTGCGCAGGGCCGCGACCTGGGGTTCGACGGCAAGACGCTGATTCATCCGAACCAGATTGCGCCCTGCAACATCGCGTTCTCGCCGACTCTCGCCGAGGTCGCTGACGCGCGAAAGGTCATCGCCGCGTTCGATCTGCCCGAGAACAAAGGCAAGGGCGTGGCGCAGGTGGACGGCCGCATGGTCGAACGCATGCACGCCGAGATGGCGCAGCGCACGGTCGCGCTCGCGGACGCGATCGAGCTGGCGCAAAGCTGAAACCCGGAGCTTGGTTCCGGCGTTGTTCTCCGCGGAGATCCGCAGGAGGACCGACTATGACCGATATTCGCCAGGATAATCGTATCGTCACCCAGATCACGACGGTGAAAACGTGCCTGGATAACCAGGACGAGGTGCTGGCGCTGATGAAGGAGCGCGCCAAGTTCATGGCCTGCCAGCCGGGCTTCGTGTCGGTCAGCCTGCATCGCGGCGAAGACGGAATGCATGTCGTGAACTACGTGCAATGGACCGACAGGGAACGCCTCGCCGCCGCGCACCACTCGCCGGAATTCCGTAAGAAATGGCCGAAGTTCGGCGAACTCGTCCAGGACGTCGAGCCGGTGCTCTATGACGTGGTGCTGACCGAAGCCGCTTGATAGACTTCGCCCCTGAAGTGAACTGCGTTCGCTGGGGGCGATTATGAAAAATGTTCTGCTGATTGCTGCCATCCTTTGTGCGGCCAATTTATCGGTGTTCGCGCAAGTCGATATCGCTCCGACCGGCACCTTGCGCGCGGCCTATCTCGCCACCAATCCCGCGCAGGCGACGAAAGACCCGCAGACCGGCGAGGTTCGCGGCCCGTCGTTCGATCTTGCGCGCGAGCTTGCCAAGCGGATCAACAAGCCGCTCGATTTCAAGGCGACGGCCAACCCGCCGGCGGTGATCGAGGCGGTCAAGACCGGCCAAGCCGACATCGGCTTTGTCGCCTATGAGGCGACACGGCTCGGCACAGTCGAGTTCTCGGACACCTACATGGTGGTGCAGCAAAGCTTCCTGGTGCCCGGCGATTCGCCGATGCGCGCCGTGGCCGATGTCGACAAGTCCGGGCAGAAGATCGCGGGCACGCGCAACGATTCCATGGCGCTGTGTCTCAAGCGCGTGCTCAAGCAGGCGAGCCTGGTCGAGCTTGAGAACAATTCCGACGTGCTCATCAAGTCCCTCACCGCACGCGAGATCGACGGGCTTGGCGCCAACCGCCAGCGCCTGACCATCTTGTTGAGGAGTTTGCCTGGCTTCCGCTTGCTGCCCGACAATCTGTTCAACGTGCCGCAGAATATCGTGGTGCCGATGGGCAAGCCGGAGGTGCTCGCCGCGGTCAATGCATTCATCGACGATGTCCGCGCGTCGGGCTTGCTGCGCGAAGCGGTCGCCAAGGGCGGCGCCACCGGCGTTGAGGCAGCACCGAAGAGCCCCGGCAGCCAGCACGGCTGCCCCGGCTGAGCTAAGGCGCGGCCCGTCTGCGGCGTATCAGTGCGCGGCCCTCGTAGGCCTGCCACACCACGAGGTAGGGCAGCCCGAGCACCAATTCCGGGACGCGCTTGACCAGCGAGAGCGCGAGCGCCGCCGGCCCCGGGATGGCGAACACGGCGCACATCGCAATGAAGCCGCCCTCCTGGATCCCGAAGGCGCCGGGCACCAAAAACGCGGCTGCGCGCACGGCCTGGCTGAGGCTTTCGATCACGAGCGCATCCGCGAAGCTGACCGGGTATCCCATGAGGTTGAGCGCGACGTAAATCTCCAAAGTCCCGACAAACCAAACGCCAAGATGGACGGTGCTGGCGGCGGCGAGCCGCGGCCAAGCTGCATAGATGAGCTCCAGATGATCGTGGATGTTCGCCACTCCCGCGAGCGCCGACCAGCCGGAACTCTTCGCGAGCTTCATAAGTCCGCGATCGACCCATCTGAATCCGCCGAAGCGCTGCACGCTGAAGAATCCCAGCAGCGCAATCGCCATCCCGACTGCGCCCGCCACGATCGAGGCGAGAAGCGCGGTATTGCCGCCGGACAGCGCGAGCAAGCTGATCCCGATCAGCGTGAACGTGAATTGCGTGACGACCTGCAGCAGCATGTCGACAAGTACGGTCGCGCCCGCCAGTCCTCCGGGAATCCCGTGGAATGTCATGAGGCGCGCGCCGGCGATTTCCCCGCCGATCTGTGCCACTGGCAGCAGCGTGTTGATCGCCTCGCGCACGAAGCGCACGTTGACGCACGTGGTCAGTGTGGGCCTCGAACCCGGAAATATGCACCACCATCCAATCCCGGCGCCGGCGATCTCCACCGCGCGCAGCAAGACCACGACGGCAAGGCCCCATCCCACCGTCGTGAAGGCTTCAGCGACCGCCGCAAAGCCTTCGTGAACGATGAAACCGATCGCCAGGAGCAGGCCCAGTGCGGCGGCCACGAGCAGAAACCATTTCATGCGGGGTCAGTAGCATGTTTTTGCGTTCGCTCCACGGCCCGGACATGCCACACTCGAATCAATCAGCGAGACAACTGAGTGAAAGCCCAAAGATGGCGTTGACCGATACCGTTCTGAGCGCCGGTACCGCTCCGAGGCCTGGTATGAGCGCCCGCGAGCGCGTCTGGGACACGCTGCGTCTGGTGGTTTCGTCCGCCGGACCGGGGCGTTGCGAGTTTGCATTGACCAATGCCTGCAATGCGAATTGTGGGTTCTGCAATTTTGCGCGCGATACGTTGTCGAAAGATCGATGGGAGTACGTCGATCGCAAGGGCGCGCTTGAGGCCATCGACATCCTGTTCCACCAGGAGATTCGCTATCTCATCCTTACGGGTGGCGAACCGACGCTGCATCCCAACCTCACCGAGATCATCGACTATGCCTCCGGCAAGGGCATGAAGGTCATGATGGTGAGCAATGGCGGGTTGTTCAAACCGCACAAGTTGCGCGAATACGTTGCCGCCGGTTTGTCGAGTTTCGTCATCTCCATCGACGCGGCGACCGCGGAGTTGCACGAGCAGAATCGCGGGCTCCCCGGCGTTTGCGACAAGATCCGGGAGGCCAACAAGATCATCACCGAGCTCGGCCTGATCGCGACCGCGTCGGTCACGCTGAGCCGCCTGCTCGATCTCGACGCGCTGCCGGCGTTCCTGACGGATCTTGGATTCGAGTCGGTGACGTTCTCCTATCCCTTGACGAACCTCAACTCGAGCTTTCTCGGCTTCAAGAAGTCCGAGATGGTGGAGTTCGAGCGCGACGAGTTGATCGGCATCTTCGACAAGGTCAAGGCGTTCAAGAAGCAGTTCCACGTCGTCAACCCGACGCGGTCGTTGGAGGAGATGCAGCGGTTCCTGCGCGACGAGCCGCAGCAATATCCATGCCTCGGCGGCTACCGGTATTTTTATCTCGATTGGAAGCTACAGCTCTGGCGCTGCCATTTCTGGGAAGAGCCGCTGTGCTCGATCTACGACTTCGATGAGACCAAGCTCGTGCGCGACGGCTGCACACGCTGCATGATCGACTGCTATCGCGACGCCAGCACGATGCAGCACATCGCGGTTTCGGCCCATGACGCGATCAAGTCGCTGCGCTCCGGCGATCTTAGTGGCGCCGCGCGCGCTATCACGCGCACGGGAAACGCCGGATCTATCCACTCCGTGATCGAGGAACTGCCCTGGCTGATGCGCTTCTGACCGCGCGCCTTATGCCCAGGGGCGGGCGGCTTTCGACTTTTCTTCGAAGCTGTCGATCTTGTCGGCCTTGAGCCTGGTCAGGCCGATATCGTCCAGACCATTCAGCATGCAGTGCTTGCGGTGGGGATCGATGTCGAACTTGACCACGCCGCCGTCAGGGCCGCGAATCTCCTGCTTCTCCAGGTCGATCGACAGCGTGGCGTTCGCGCCGCGCTCGGCGTCGTCGAACAGCTTCTCAAGGTCCTCAGGGCTGACCTTGATCGGCAGCACGCCGTTCTTGAAGCAGTTGTTGTAGAAGATGTCGCCGAATTGCGTGGAGATCACGCAGCGGATGCCGTAGTCCATCAACGCCCAGGGCGCGTGCTCGCGCGAGGAGCCGCAGCCGAAATTGTTGTCGGCGACGATGATCTTGGCCTTCTTGTAGGCCGGCTTGTTGAGCACGAAATCCGGGTTGTCGCTGCCGTCGTCCTTGTAGCGCAGCTCCGAGAACAGGCCCTTGGCGAGCCCGGTGCGCTTGAGCGTCTTGAGGTACTGCTTGGGGATGATCATGTCGGTGTCGACATTGACGATCCGCAGCGGTGCGGCGACGCCCTCCAGCTTGTCGAATTTGTCCATTTCAGCCTTCTCCCTGGCTCCTTGAATGGCGTCTCATTCAACGCCGGTCAAGACCCCGGTTTTGCGGCGTCTTTGCGGTCGAAATGGTGGTCGAAAATCACGTTGGCAACCTTGATGTCGTACATTTCGTAGTACTTCAGGCGGCCCTGTTTCTGCGCCTCGATATGCTCCGGATGCGTGCGCCAGGCGCGCTGGCCTTCCTCATGCTCGAACTCGACGATGGTGACGCGCTCGCCGTCCTCGGCCCAGAACCCCTTGTGCGAGATGTAGCCGGGAATGGTGCGGGCGATCTGCTGCATGCGATCGACCAGCGCGATGTATTCGTCTTGCAGGCCCGGCATGAGGCGAGAGCGAAAGACAGTGACGATCATGGCGGGCTCCTGGCGAATGGCCTTGCCGAGAATGGGGCCGTTCGGTGCCTTCCATCCAATTCAAGTTTGCGATGGCATCCATGCAGGACGGCGATGGTTATTGCGTCTCCACAGCGTGTGTAGCGGCGAAATCATGGACCCAGCGCTGCTTCGAACGCGACCAGAGCTGAACCTTGGGCACGAAGCTGTCGCGCTGGCGGATCGTTCCGGTGCGGATCATGTAGAGCTTCGGTCCGGGGTCCGGCGAGGTTGAGAAGATCGGCGACCCGCATTTGGGGCAGAACGCCTGCTGCCGCTTGTTTCCGCTGTCGCCCGTCTTGATGTAGATCGCAGGCTCGCCCCCGGTCATCCGGAACGTGTCGCTCGACACCGGCACGACGGTGCGGAACGCCGAGCCCGAAAGCGTCTGGCAGTCCGTGCAATGGCAGACCACCGCCTTCTCCGGGTCGGCCTCGCCCTCGTACTTGATGAAGCCGCAGTGGCAGCTGCCGTCGATTCGCATATTGCCCTCCGTGGCGAGCGTTTCGTGTTCACGCCTGCTTTTGGTTCTTGTGAACCGCATCCAGGCTGGTCACCCAATTCCGCGCCGAGCGGAACCAGTTCTGCTTCTTGGGCGCAAGCTGGTCGCGTTGGGCCAGGATGCCGACCCGCACCATATAGGCGGCCTGCTGGCCTTCGCCCGGCGTGGTCGAGTAGATCGGCGAGCCGCATTGGCCGCAGAACGCCTGCACGCGCGGGTTGCCGCTGTCGGCGGTGGTCTTGAGATAGTTGGTCGGCTGGCCCTTCATCTTGAACTGGCTGCCGGCGATCGGCACCGAAACCCGGAACGCCGAGCCGGTGCCGGTCTGGCAATCGGTGCAATGGCAGATGCCGACCTTCTCCGGATCGGCTTCGCCTTCGATGGTGATCGCGCCGCAATGGCACGCGCCGGTGACTTTCATCTTATTCCTCCGTTATTCCGCCGCTCGTTCAATTCCGTACATGTCGTCGTCGGACAAACCGAAATGATGCCCGATCTCGTGCACCAGGACATGCGTGATGATAGCGCCAAGCGATTCCTCGTGTTCGGCCCAATACAGCAGGATTGGCACGCGATAGAGCCAGACCATGTTGGGCATCTGCACCGGCGCGCTCTCGGATTGGAACGGCAGGCCGACACCCTGAAACAGCCCCATCAGGTCGAGCTCGCTCTGGATGCCCATCGTGTCGAGCACCTCATCGGTCGGGTAGTCCTCGACATGGACCACCACCCCTTCGCACCTGGCGCGAAAATGCTCCGGCAGGCGGCGAAACGCCTCCGTGGCGATCACCTCGAATTCGATCAGCGAAGGCGCCTTCAGCGGCCGCCAGGACAGCGGATCGGGGAGGGATTCTTCCGTCATTGGCGAGAGCATAGGGGGTTGTTTAACTTCATTCCAAGGGGAGCATGATCCCGAAAAGTGGGTACCGGTTTTCGGGCAAGATCATGCTCAAAGCAGTGAGCGGTTGACGCCAACGCGCTGATGCGAGAGCGTTGGGTCATGAAATTGATTGCCACCATGATCGCCGCCTTGCTGCTCGGCTTGGTTGCCGCCACTCCGAGCGTGGCCCAGTCCGCAAGCCAAGGCGTCAGCGCAGGCGATGCGGTGGCGCAGAGTCAGCAGCGGCGTGCGCGGACCAGGCTGCAGGTTCGCCCGCTCTACCCGTACCGGCGATACCATTCGATCTATCCGGTGCCTTATCCCATCGAATATCCGGGCCCGAACGCCAAGCGCGAATGCGCCGCCCGCTATGTCCAGGAATTCCGCCCGAGCGGCACGGTGATTGTGCCGCGCATGCGCTGCTGGTGGATACGGGGCTAGGCTCCGCAGCGTCTTTTTGTCCGGGAACTCCACGAAACCAGGCGGCGTTTGAGACGTTGAAATCCACAAGGCGACCCGTGAGCAGACCGGCACTAATATGAAGAACTCGGACTCGATCGAAGTGAGTTCCGCACGGCGTCATTACCGCCACTACCGGTCTTATCGGCACTATGGATATCGACCGTACTATCGCGGCTATCGCAGCTACGGCTACTACGGCGGGCCGTACAACGCCTATGCCTACGATCCTTATTATCGGCCCTACTATCGGCCCGGGCTCTCGGTCGGCGTCGGACCGTTCGGCTTCGGATTCGGTTTCTAACTGAAGCCCTATCGTCAAACGAGAAGGCCCGCCGCGAGGCGGGCCTTTCCGTTTGAAGATCAACCTGCGTCGTCAGTGCCAGTCGCGCACGTCGACGAATTTTCCGGCGATCGCCGCTGCCGCCGCCATGGCCGGCGAAACGAGATGCGTGCGTCCCTTGAAGCCCTGTCGGCCCTCGAAGTTGCGGTTTGAAGTCGAGGCGCAGCGCTCGCCCGGCTCGAGCTTGTCCGGATTCATCGCAAGACACATCGAGCAGCCGGGCTCGCGCCAGTCGAAGCCGGCGGCGGTGAAGATCTTGTGCAAGCCCTCGGCCTCGGCCTGCTCCTTCACCAGGCCGGAGCCCGGCACGATCATGGCGTTGACGCTGGCGCTGACCTTCTTGCCCTCGGCGATGCGCGCCACTTCGCGCAAGTCCTCGATGCGCGAGTTGGTGCAGGAGCCGATGAACACGCGATTGACCGAAATGTCAGTGATCTTCTCGCCGCCGTTCAATCCCATGTATTGCAGCGAGCGCTCGGCGGCTCTCCGCTTGTGCTCGTCGGCGATCTCGGACGGCACCGGCACGCGGCCGGTGACCGAGGAGACCTGCTCGGGGCTCGTTCCCCAGGTCACGATCGGCGGGAGCTTTGCCGCGTCGAGCTTGACCTCGCGGTCGAAGAACGCGCCGTCGTCGGTCGGCAGCGTGGCCCAGTAGCGAAGCGCGTCATCCCATAGCTGGCCCTTCGGCGCCTTGGGGCGATCCTTGACGTAGGCGTAGGCCTTCTCGTCCGGCGCGATGAAGCCGGCCTTAGCGCCGGCCTCGACCGACATGTTGCAGATGGTCATCCGGCCTTCCATCGACAGTGCGCGGATCGCCTCGCCGGCATACTCGATCGAATAGCCGGTGCCGCCGGCGGTGCCGATCTCGCCGATGATGGCGAGGATGATGTCCTTGGCCGTGACGTTCTGCGGGAGTTTCCCGTCGACGACCACGCGCATGTTCTTTGACTTGACCTGCACCAGCGTTTGCGTCGCCAGCACATGCTCGACCTCCGAGGTGCCGATGCCGTAGGCCAGCGCGCCGAATGCGCCATGTGTCGCGGTGTGGCTGTCGCCGCAGACGAGCGTGACGCCCGGCAAGGTGAAGCCCTGCTCGGGGCCGATGACGTGGCAGATGCCCTGGCGGATATCGAACTCGTCGTAATATTCGAGCCCGAACAGCTTGGCGTTTTCCGCCAAATAAGCGATCTGCGCGGCGCTCTCCGGATCGGGATTGGGCTTCGACCGATCGGTGGTCGGCACGTTGTGATCGACCACGACCAGTGTCTTGTCGGGTGCATGGACCTTGCGGCCGGACAGGCGCAGCCCCTCGAACGCCTGCGGCGACGTCACCTCATGCACGATGTGGCGGTCGATGTAGAGCAGACAGGTGCCGTCCGGCGCCTCGTCGACCAGATGGTCGGCCCAGATCTTGTCGTAGAATGTGCGCGGTTTCATCGCGTTGAACCTTCAGAGACTGGAATTGGGGAGCGGCAAAGGCGCCATGGCGGAGCTGCGGTGGCTCAAAGCCCGGCGAGCACGGAAGCCGTCAGTTTGCCGAAAAAGCGTCCCGGCAGGCGGATGTGATCGCCCAGAACGATCCTGCGTACTTTGGAAGCGTTCGACATAGCCTAGATATAACCAGCCCCGGCGGCTCAGACAATAAACTCGAATCCCGGGCGCGACAGGTCGAGGCGCTCAATCGACAATGTCCGCCTGCAGCCGGGACGCCCCCGAGGACAATTGGGCGGCAATGTCGCGGGTCTGCTGTTCGGTGAAACCGCCGCTGATCTGACCGCTGCCGCCCAGGATCGGTTCCCGGATGACCGCCGCCACAACGGGCTGGCCGTCGATGCGCAATTCCATCTTGCGGCCGACGTTCTTCTCCGTCATTTCGGCGAACAGCTTCTGCGACGCCCGCGAAAGCTTGTATTCCACGATCGGCTCGCGGGTGCGCTGATCGTATCCCGCGGTTGCGCTTATGATCTCGACCGCGAGCGGTTCGGACGCCGCAACGCCGGTCATGATCGCAACGGCGGCCGCCGCACAAAGAAAAAGGCCGGACAAGCCGGCCTTTCTTTTGAATACTGCGCGCAAGGCGCCGGCCTTACTCGGCCGCGTCGGCGACGTCCGTGCTCTGGCCGCCGTGGTGCGAGCCCTCGGCGATACGCGCCGATTTGCCGCGCAGATTGCGGAGGTAATAGAGCTTGGCGCGGCGCACCTTGCCGCGGCGCACGAGCTTGATCGAGTCGATCATCGGCGACAGCAGCGGGAACACCCGCTCGACGCCCTCGCCGTAGGAAATCTTGCGGACCGTGAAGCTCTCGTTGATGCCGTGGCCGGAGCGGCCGATGCAGACGCCCTCATAGGCCTGGACGCGGGTGCGCTCGCCTTCGACCACCTTGACGTTGACGATCACGGTGTCGCCCGGCTCGAAGTCCGGAATATTCTTGCCGGCGGCGAGGCGGTCGGCCTGCTCCTTGTTGAGCGTTTGAATGAGGTTCATGGCAATTCTCCGTCGGCTGCGCGCCAGCCCGGCTGCGCGAAAGGGCTGAATGTCTGGGTCGGGCGAGCTTCTACGACAAAGCGCCGCCGTTGTCACCCCGTCATGTTTTCGGGGACTTTGCGGGGTTTTTGCGGCGGCCCGCATAGGTTTCCCAGAGGTCGGGCCGGCGCTCCTGGGTCAGCCGCTCGGCCTCGGCCTGCCGCCAGGCCCGGACCTTGGCGTGGTCGCCGCCGGTCAGCACCTCCGGAATGGCCCGGCCCTCGAACAAAGCCGGACGGGTGTATTGCGGATATTCCAGCAGACCGTCGGAGAAGCTTTCCTCGGTCCCGGAGGCCTCCTTGCCCATGACGCCGGGGATGAGCCGCACGCAGGTATCGACCAGCGCCAATGCCGCGATCTCGCCGCCGGACAGCACGTAATCGCCGATCGATATTTCTTCGAGCTGCCGCGCGGCGATCACCCGCTCGTCGATGCCCTCGAAGCGCCCGCACACGATCACCGCGCCGTCACCCTTGGCCAGGGTAGCGACGCGCGCCTGGGTCAGCGGCGTCCCCCGCGCGCTCATCAAGAGGCGCGGCCGGCTGTCGCCCGCCACGGCGTCGATGGCGCGCGCGAGCACGTCGGACTTCATCACCATGCCCGGCCCGCCGCCGGCCGGCGTGTCGTCGACGCTGCCGTGCCGGTCGGTCGCATGCGCGCGGATATCATGCGCGTCGAGCGACCAGACCCCCGACGCCAGCGCCTTGCCGGCGAGACTTTGGCCCAGCGGTCCCGGGAACATCTCGGGGAACAGCGTAAGGATGGTCGCGCGCCACATCGCCGGTCACTCGGTCACGGCGGGCGGCACAACCACCATCCGCCGCGCTTGCATGTCGATCTCCGGCACCGCCGTCTCGGTGAACGGCACCAGCATGGCCTCGCCTTGCGGCGGCTTGATCTCGACCAGATCGCCGGCGCCGAAATTGTGGATCGCCGTCACCGTGCCGAGCGGCGCGCCGTCCGGCGTCACGGCGGCTAGGCCAACGAGGTCGGCGTGGTAGAACGTGTCTTCTTCCTCGATGGCCGGCAGCTTGTCGCGCGACACGTAGAGCTTGAGGTTGACGAGCTTCTCCGCCGCGTTGCGATCGGGCACGCCCTTGAGCCGCGCGACGAAGTGATCCTTCGCCGGACGCAGCGCCTCGATCTCGAAGCGCCGCGTACCGTCCTCGCTTTCCAGCGGGCCATAGACCGTGATCGCCATCGGGTCCTGCGTGAACGCTCGCAACCGCACCTCGCCGCGAATGCCGTGCGCGGCGCCGATCTGGGCAACGCAGATGCGGTCGGTCACGGCGTCCTACATGCTTACTTCTTCGCGGCTTCGGCAGCGATGAGCCGCTCGCGGGTCGCGGCGTCGGCCTTGGTCTTGGCTTCAGCCTTGGCGGCGTCCGCGACCTTGGTGGCTTCTTCCCTCGCGGCCTTGCGCTCCTTGCGCGGGATCGCCCGTTCCGGATTGTTGCGCTTCTCGCGCTTGGCGACGCCGGCCTTGTCGAGGAAGCGCATCACGCGGTCGGACGGCTGCGCGCCCTTGACCATCCAGGCCTTGACCTTGTCCATGTCGAGCTTGAGACGCTCTTCCTTGTCCTTCGGCAGCAGCGGATTGTAGTAGCCCAGGCGCTCGATGAAGCGGCCGTCGCGCGGCGCACGGCTGTCGGCGGCGACGATGTGATAGAACGGCCGCTTCTTGGTTCCGGCGCGGGCCATGCGGATAACGACTGGCATTGGAAGTCCTTTCGGTTGCTTGATGTGCGTTGGTTGCGTTCGTTAAAAGCTGAAACTCATTTCTTCTTGAAAAACTCTGCCGGTAAGCCGCCCGGCGTCGGCAGCTTGGGTGTTCCGCCGCCGCCGAGCCCCGGAAATTTTCCGAGCCCCGGAAGTCCGGAGCCTCCTGGCATCGTCGGCGGCATTCCCGGCGGCATTCCGCCCGGCATCTTTTCGGCGAGCTTTGCCATTTCCTCAGGCGACGGCATGCTGCCGCCCATTCCCATCATCCGGGCGAGACCGGCCATCGGCCCGCGCGCCTTGCCGCCGCCCATCGCCTTCATCATGTCGGCCATGGTCCGGTGCATCTTCAGGAGCTTGTTGACCTCCTCGACCTTGGAGCCCGCGCCGGCGGCGATGCGCTTCTTGCGGCTGGCCTTGAGGATGTCGGGATGCTTGCGCTCGCCCGGCGTCATCGAGTTGATGATCGCCATCTGGCGCTTGAGCACGCTGTCGTCGAGATTGCGCTCGGCCATCTGGCTCTTGATCTTGGCGACGCCCGGCATCATCGCCATCAGGCCACTCATGCCGCCCATCTTCGCCATGCCGGCGAGCTGTTCGCGCAGATCGCTCAGGTCGAACTGGCCCTTGCGCATCCGCTCGGCGGCACGCATCGCCTGCTCGCGGTCGATGCTGGTCGCTGCTTTCTCGACCAGTGCGACGATGTCGCCCATGCCCAGAATGCGGCCGGCGATGCGGCCCGGATCGAAGTCCTCCAGCGCATCCATGCGCTCGCCGGTGCCGATGAGCTTGATCGGCTTGCCGGTGATAGCGCGCATCGACAGCGCCGCGCCGCCGCGGCCGTCGCCATCGACGCGGGTGAGCACGATGCCGGTGAGGCCGACACGCTCGTCGAACGAGCGCGCCAGGTTGACGGCGTCCTGACCGGTGAGAGCGTCGGCGATCAGCAGAATTTCATGCGGGGAGGCGGCGCGTTTGACCTCGGCAGCCTCGCTCATCATCGCTTCGTCGAGCGTGATGCGGCCGGCGGTGTCGAGCAGCACCACATCGTAGCCGCCGAGCTTGGCGGCCTGGATCGCCCGGCCCGCGATCTGCACCGGCGACTGGCCCTCGACGATCGGAAGAGTCGGCACGTTGACCTGGGTGCCGAGCACGGCGAGCTGCTCCATCGCCGCTGGGCGGCGCGTGTCGAGCGAGGCCATCAGCACCTTGCGGCCGTCGCGCTCGCTCAGCCGCTTGGCGATCTTGGCGGTGGTGGTGGTTTTGCCGGAGCCCTGCAGGCCGACCATCATGATCGCCACCGGAGCGGCGGCGTTGAGATCGATCGGCTGCGCGCTCGAGCCGAGGGTGGCGATCAGCTCGTCGTGCACGATCTTGACGACCATCTGGCCGGGCGTCACCGACTTGATGACGTCGACGCCGACCGCGCCCTTCTTCACTTGCTCGATGAAGGCGCGCGACACGTCGAGCGCCACGTCAGCCTCCAGCAGCGCGCGGCGAACCTCGCGCAGCGCCGCGTCGATATCCTGCTCCGACAGCGCACCGCGCCGCGTCAGGCCGTCGAGAATGCCGGATAGCTTTTCCGACAGGTTGTCGAACAAGTCCTAGACTCCTCAGTGTTGGCCATGAGCGGCCGATCAAAACACGTCGACGCCCGAGGGCGCATCGCGCTATCGGGCGGGGGCCTCCGGCCTCAGGGACCGGTCGGCGGTATGTCAATTCCAGCTCTTTTCGAGAGCGGGCGGACCATACGGGCAGGGCCCCGAATGGTCAATCATTTGGGGCCGCGCAAGCCCATCGCAAGCGGTCAAATCGCCGTGCTATTGAAGGCAAATGGGGCTTAACGGGGCGATTCGATCCCATCCGTTGGTGTTTTTGTTCGGCTTGGCGGCGGTTTCGCTGCTGGCCCTTTTTCTCTTCGTCCCGCCAGTTCCGCAAAGCCAGATTTATCATGGCTTCGCCGACCGCCGGACGCTGCTCGGCGTGCCGAATTTCTGGAATGTCGTTTCCAACCTGCCGTTTATTTTCGTCGGCGCGTTTGGCCTGCGGTATTTTCGCCGCGACGTGTCCGCCGGCGTGTTCTTCCTCGGCGTGTTCCTGACCGGCTTCAGCTCGTCCTACTATCACTGGAATCCGAACGACGCCGGCCTGTTTTGGGACCGCCTGCCAATGGCGGTCGCGTTCATGGCGATCCTCGCGAATGTCGTCGAGGAGCGCATCGACGCCAGGGTGGGGAGGGTGTTGCTTTGGCCGCTGGTGGTGCTGGGCATCGCGAGCCTGCTCGTGTGGCTGCGGACCGACGACCTGCGGCTCTACGGCTGGGTGCAGTTCTTCCCCTGCGTGGTGCTGCCGCTGACATTCTGGCTTTTCGCGCCGAAATACACCGGCACTTGGTACTGGTTCGCCGCGGCGGGCTGGTACCTGCTCGCCAAGCTCCTGGAACACTACGACGCGGCCATCTATTCAGCCACGGGCCAGGTCATGGCCGGACACGCGATCAAACACGTCGCTGCAGCGGGCGCCTGCTACGCGATCCTGCGCGCGTTCCAAACGCGGACGCCGATCGTGTCTTGATTCTCCGCCGTCATCGCCGGGCTTGACCCGGCTATCCAGCTTTTCACGAAGTGATGGATGCCGGATCAAGCCCGGGCATGACATCCGTTGTTGAGCAGGTGTGAGTGCTATTTCAGCAGCACGAATATCGAGATGTCGAACTTGTCCTCCGGCGTCGTCACCGGATCGCTCTGGTATTCCTCGATGAACGTGCCCGACGAGTTCGAGCTGCTTCTCGTCGAGGTACTCGGGAATCGCGTTGTAGATCGTGTCTTCCATCTGATGGAAGGAGCCTTTGTAGGCGAACCGGAGCGCTTTGCCGGCCGGGGTCTGACCGACCGCGATGTCGCCCTTGGGCGGGTCCTTCGGCGCTTCGGCGATCGGCACCGCGGCCTGGAATTGGAAGTTCGTGTCGTCGAACTCGGTGTAGATCGTCATCGGCGGGCCGGCCCGCTGGATGCCTTGCTTGTCGAGAAACGCATAGACCGACTTGAACGCGTCCTGGAGCGTTTCCAGCGCGTTGTCCCAGCTGCCGTTGCCCTTCATGTAGATGATGGTCTTGGCTGTCAGCGTCACATCGACGCCAAACGGCTCTTTGCTCGCCGACGCCGGCGGCGCGGCTTTCGGTGCCGCGGGTGGCGGAGGAGGCGGCCCATCGGGCGTTGGCATGGCCCCTTGCGCGAATGCGGATGAAGCGACGCCGAGCGCGAGCAGCGCCGCCAGCGTGGTCGCCCGCCAAAGGCAGGTCATCGAAATCTCCATGAAACTCAATCAATCGCCGCGCTTCCGGCTCGGCGCGCGAAGAATCAGTCAAATCTATCATGCCGGGCATGCAGCGGAATAATCGAAAACCTGTGATCGCGACGGGGTGCCTTTGGCCCGCTCTGGCCATTATTCCGCCATTTCCCATATAACCGGCATCATGAGCGCGCTCGCCAATCGATCTTTCGTGAAGATGAACGGTCTCGGCAACGAGATCGTGGTGGTCGACATGCGCAAGACGCCGACCGCGATCAGCGCGGATGCTGCGCGCGCGATCGCACAGCCGAGCGGCGTTCCCTACGATCAACTCATGGCGCTCTATCCGCCGCGTACGGCAGGCACCGACTCGCTTATTCGCATCTACAACAACGACGGTTCGGAGGCCGGCGCGTGCGGCAACGGCATGCGCTGCGTCGCCTCGCTGATCACGAAGGAGAGCGGCAAGGACAAGCTTGCGTTCGAAGTCGACGGCCGCGTGCTCAACACCTGGAAGAATGCCGACGGGCTATTCACCGTGGATATGGGCGCGCCGTGCTTTGCCTGGAACGAGATCCCGCTCGCCGAGGAATTCCGCGATACCCGCGCCATCGAATTGCAGATCGGACCGATCGACAAGCCGATCCTGCATTCGCCGTCGGTGGTCAACATGGGCAACCCGCACGCGGTCTTCTGGGTCGATGACGTGAACGCTTACGACCTCGCCAGGATCGGCCCACTTCTGGAAAACCATCCGATGTTTCCCGAGCGCGCCAACATCACGCTTAGCGCGGTGCAATCGAAGGAGCACATCGTCATTCGCACGTGGGAGCGCGGCGCCGGTCTGACCAAGGCCTGCGGCTCGGCCGCCTGCGCCGCTGCGGTCGCCGCGGCGCGGTTGAAGCGGACGGAACGAAAGGTGCGCGTGACCTTGCCGGGCGGCGATCTGTCGATCGATTGGCGCGAAAGCGACAGCCATGTGCTGATGACCGGACCAGCCGAATTCGAGTTTGAAGGCAAGTTCGATCCGGCGCTGTTTGCCAAAGTAGGCGCAGCATGAGTTTTGACGTCGTCACCTTCGGCTGCCGGCTCAACGCTACCGAGTTGGAGGTGATCCGCCGCGAGGCGTCGGCCGCAGGCGTCGCCGATGCGGTGGTCGTCAACACATGCGCGGTGACCGGCGAAGCCGTGAAACAGGCGCGCCAGACCATCCGCAAGCTCCGTCGCGAGCGGCCCGATGCAAAAATCGTGGTCACCGGCTGCGCGGCGCAGACCGATCCCGAAACATTTGCCGCCATGCCCGAGGTCGATCGTGTGCTCGGCAATGAGGAGAAGCTGTCCGCTGCGAGCTGGTCCGTGCTGGACACGGCGGGAAAAATTGCCGTCGCCGACATCATGACGGTGAAGCAGACCGCGCTGCATGGCATTGACGGCATCGCGGGTCACACTCGCGCGTTTCTGCAAGTGCAGAACGGTTGCGATCACCGCTGCACCTTCTGCATCATTCCGTTCGGCCGTGGCAATTCGCGCTCGGTGCCGGTTGGCGACGCGGTGGCGCAGGCACGCCGTTTGGTCGAGAGCGGCCACAGCGAAATCGTGCTGACCGGGGTCGACATCACAAGCTACGCACCAAGCCTCGGCCTCCTGGTGAAACAGCTCCTGCGCGAAGTGCGCGAACTCAAGCGGCTGCGGCTGTCCTCGATCGACTCGGTGGAAGCCGACGCCGATCTGCTCGATGCTTTCGCCGACGATGCGCGGTTGATGCCGCACCTGCATCTGTCGCTGCAGGCTGGCGACGACATCATCCTGAAACGGATGAAGCGGCGTCACCTGCGCGCCGACGCCGTTACGTTCTGCGACCAGGTGCGGCGGCTGCGGCCCGACATGGCGTTCGGTGCCGACATCATCGCTGGTTTTCCGACGGAGAACGAAGCGATGTTCAGCCGCTCGCTCGATCTCGTGGACGAATGCGGCCTGACGCAGCTTCATGTGTTCCCATTCTCGCCGCGGCCCGGCACGCCGGCCGCGCGTATGCCGCAGGTTCCGGGCGATGTAATCAAAGAGCGCGCCCGTCGTCTGCGCGAGAAGGGCGAAACGACGCTGCGCCGGCACCTCGACGGCGAAGTCGGCGCGCGCCGCCGCGTGCTGACCGAGCGCGGCGGAATGGCACGCACCGAACAGTTCACCCCGGTGCGGCTCAACGGGTCTGTTCCGCCGGGCCTGATGTTGGATGTCGCGGTCACCGGCCATGACGGGCGACAATTGCTGGCGGCGTGATAAAATAGCTGGAGGGAGTAAGGGATCATGGCGACGAACGGCTCCACTCACGTCATCTCGACCTTGGCCGAGCTTGAGGCGCTCTACCCGGAGGCGGTCTATCCGCCAGCCAAGTTCAAGGAGACCCACCACATCACCAAGGCCTATCAGGCACTGGTCGAGGCCTCGCCGTTCTGCGCGATGGCGACCAACGGCCCGAACGGGCTCGACTGCTCGCCGCGCGGCGATCCCAAGGGCTTCGTGCGCGTGCTCGACGAGAAGACTGTCGTCGTCCCCGACCGTCGCGGCAACAATCGTATCGACAGCCTGCGTAATCTGATCGCCGATCCGCGCGTCGCGCTGCTGTTTCTCATTCCCGGCGTCAGCGAGACGCTGCGCATCATGGGCCGCGCAACAATCTCGACCGATCCCGAGCTGTGCGCGAGCTTCACCATGCAGGGCAAGGCGCCGCGCTGCGTGCTCAAGATCGCGGTCGAGCAGGTGTTCTTCCAATGCGCCAAGGCGATCGTGCGTTCCAAGCTGTGGGATCCGTCGATCCAGGTCGAGCGCGCTACTCTGCCGACCGCCGGAAAAATCCTTGCGGAGATCACCGAGGGTAAGCTGGGCGGCGAGGAGCACGACCGGCTCGCACCGGCGCGGATGATGCAGACGATCTACTGAGACTGCTTCGCCGCCTGCTCGGCACGCGGCCGGATGGGCGCTGGCGGCGTGACGAACTGCTTATCCAGTTCCTCATCCCATCCGCACGCCGTGAGCCGCTCCTTCATGTGCACCGGCGCCGGCGCCACAACCTTGACCGGCGGTTTGTTCCGATAGAGCGGCACCACGATCTCGCGCGCGTGCAAATGCATGCCCGGCGCGTGGCGTGGTGCTTTGCCGTAGATGTTGTCGCCGAGGATCGGAAAGCCCATCTCCGAGCAGTGCACGCGCAACTGGTGCGTCCGCCCGGTCAGCGGCTCCAGCGCCAGCCACGTCGAGCCTTCCGTCCGCCCCATCACCTTCCAGGTCGTCGTTGACGGCAGGCCGGCCGGATCGTGCTTCATCCACCAGCCACGGGTGTCGTCGAGCCGGCCAAGCGGCATGTCGATGCGGCCCTCGTCGGCCTCGGGACCGCCCTCGACGACAGCCCAATAGGTCTTGCCGACCTTGCCGTTGCGGAACAGCAGATTGAGGTCGGCCAGCGCCTTCCTGTGCCGGCCAAGGACCAGGCAACCGGAGGTTTCCTTGTCGAGGCGGTGCGCCAGCGCCGGCATCCGCGGCAGTCCGAACCGCAGCGCGTCGAAATAGTCTTCGATGCTGGCGCCGCCTTTTTTCCCCTCCGGCCCCCTGTGCACGGCAAGCCCCGCGGGCTTGTCGATGATCAACATCAGCCCATCGCGGTAGAGCAGCCGGCTCAATATGTCTTCAGGCGACATTCTCTCGGCCCGTCATTGCCGGGCTTGACCCGGCAATCCATCTAGGAACAAGCCTTGTTACGAAGCAGATAGACCCCCGGGTCAAGCCCGGGGGTGACGCGCTGAGAATATGGACGGATCGGTGAACGACAGCACGAACGAAGGCAGCGAAAAAAAAGGCTGGTTCGGCCGGCTTGCTGGCGGGCTCAAGCGCACGTCGTCGCAACTCGGCTCGGCGCTCGCCGATCTTGTCACCAAGGGTCCGATGGACCCGGCCAAGCTCGACATGATCCAGGACGCGTTGGTGCGCGCGGATCTGGGCTATGACCTGGCCCACCGCGTCACCACGGTGATCAGTCAGGGCAGCTACAGCCAGGGCATCACGCCCGACGAGGTGAAGGCCGTGGTCGCAGCCGAGGTGGCGAAGATACTCAACCCGGTGGCAAAGTCGCTCGTGATCGGCGATGCCAAACCTTTCGTCATCCTGGTGGCCGGCGTCAACGGCTCGGGCAAGACCACCACGATCGGCAAGCTCGCCTCCAAGCTCGCCGCCGAGGGCCGCAAGGTGGTGCTTGCCGCGGGCGATACATTCCGGGCCGCCGCCATCGATCAACTGAAAATCTGGGGCCAGCGCACCGGCGCCGAAGTCGTCGCCCGCGAGCCGGGCTCGGACTCGGCAAGCCTTGCCTTCGAAGCGCTGAGTGCGGCGAAGGCCCAGGGCACCGACGTGCTGATCGTCGACACCGCCGGTCGATTGCAGAACCGCGCCGAGTTGATGAGCGAGCTGGAAAAGATGGTGCGGGTGATGAAGAAGCTCGACCCTGCCGCGCCGCACGCCGTGCTGCTCGTGCTCGACGCCACTGTCGGCCAGAATGCGCTGTCGCAGGTCGAGGTGTTCGGCAAGATCGCTGGCGTCACCGGCCTCGTCATGACCAAGCTTGATGGTACCGCGCGCGGCGGCATCCTCGTTGCCATCGCCGAGAAATTCAAATTGCCGATCCATTTCATCGGCGTCGGCGAGGGCATCGACGATCTTCAGCCGTTCGCGGCGAGTGAGTTTGGCCGGGCCCTCGCGGGACTCGAGTGACACCTTGGACCCCCGCACCAAACTTCTGATCGAAGCGCCGATCACGCCGACCTTGCTGCGGCTGGCGATCCCGAACGTCGTCACCACCTTGGTGCAGGCGTCGACCGGCCTCGTCGAAACCTATTTCATCGGTAGGCTCGGCACCGATGCGCTGGCTGGAGTTCTCGCTGGTGTTTCCCGGTGTCATGCTGATGCAGATGATGGCGGGTGGCGCAATGGGTGGCGGCGTGTCGTCGGCGATCGCCCGCGCGCTTGGC
Organism: uncultured Alphaproteobacteria bacterium; assembly: GCA_963842645.1. Classification (GTDB taxonomy): domain Bacteria; phylum Pseudomonadota; class Alphaproteobacteria; order Rhizobiales; family Xanthobacteraceae; genus Z2-YC6860. The sequence continues at coordinate 456,350 of CAWJGY010000007.1, forward strand.
TCGGGCCGCCGCGAGGATGCCGACGCCACCATCCTCCATGCGCTGATCATCGCCACGGGCTTTGCGGCGTTCTTCACGATCACGGTGATCGCCGCTGGTCCATGGCTCTATTCGGCGCTCGGCGGCCGCGGCGGCTCGCTAGCAATGGCGCTGGCCTATTCCAACATCGTGTTCGCGGGCGTCATCCTGATCTGGTGGTTCAATACGTTCGCCAACATCATTCGCGGCACCGGCAACACCTTCGTTCCCGCAGTGGTGACGTTGGTCGGCGCGGCGTTGCTTGTGCCGTTGTCCGCCGCGCTGATCTTCGGCTTTGGCCCGTTGCCTTCGATGGGTGCCGCCGGCGGTGCGATCTCGCTGCTGGCCTATTACGGCGTTGGAACGCTGGCTTTCATTTATTACCTCTGGTCGGGGCGAGCAGTGGTGACCCCGAAGCTGATGGAGACACGTCTCCGCTGGTCGCTGTTTCGCGACATTTTGCGGATTGGCCTGCTCGCCTCGCTTACCTCGATCATGACCAACCTCACCATCGCGCTGACGACCGGCGTGGTCGGCGCCTTCGGTCCCGCCGCCATCGCTGGCTATGGCGTCGGCACGCGGCTGGAATATCTGCTGGTGCCTCTCGCGTTCGGCTTCGGCGGGCCATTGGTCGCGCTGGTCGGCACCAACATCGGCGCCGGCAACCGCGACCGCGCGTTGCGGGCGGCCTGGATCGGCGGCGGGATCAGCTTTGGGATGACGGAGGCGATTGGCGTCGCGGCCGCGCTGTTTCCGGAGGCCTGGCTCGGGTTGTTCGACAGCGATCCGGCGATGATTGCAGCGGGTTCGATGTATCTGCGCATCGTCGGCCCGTTCTACGGATTCTTCGGACTCGGCATGGCGCTCTATTTCGCCTCGCAAGGGGCGGGTGTGCTGAAATGGCCGCTGCTCGCCGGCTTCTCGCGCATGATCATCGCGGTCGGCGGCGGCTATGTGCTGCTGCACTGGACCGGCGATCTTACCTATGTGTATGCCGCGCTGGCCGCAGGCCTCGCGACAATGGGAACCATGATCGCAGTGGCGATCAAGGGCGGCGCGTGGTTTCGCGGGCGAAATGACAGCGGCGCAAAGGCGAGCTAAGGACAGGGCATGAACGACAAACCCCAACTCAATCCTATGCTCAAGCTCGCGCTCGACCTCGGGCCTTTGTTACTGTTCTTCTTTGCCAACGCCAAGCCCGCGCTGTTCGAGCCGTGGATTGCGCCGCTGATCCCGGACGCTGTCGCGACCGGTGAGCGCGCCGGCATTTTTGTCGCGACCGCCGTCTTCATGGCCGCCATCGTCGCGGCACTCATTGTTTCCTACGCACTGACGCGGCGGCTGCCGATGATGCCGCTGGTCTCGGCCGTGATCGTCGTCGTGTTCGGTGGTGCGACGCTGATCTTTCAGAACGAGACTTTCATCAAGCTCAAGCCGACCATCATCTATCTCTTGTTCGCCGGCACGCTGTTCGGGGGCTTGATCTTCCGCAAGCCGCTGCTGGCGATGGTGTTCGATCAGATGTTTCACTTGAGCGAGGAAGGCTGGCGCAAGCTGACGATCCGCTGGGCGCTGTTCTTCGTGGCGCTCGCGGTCCTCAACGAGATCGTCTGGCGCACACAGTCGACCGACACGTGGGTAGCGTTTAAGGTATTCGGCGTGATGCCGCTGACCTTCATCTTCGCGGCGCTGCAATATCCGCTGCTGACGAAATACGACGCAAATCCGGAAAAAAAATAGCGCGCCCAAAGGCGCGCTATCGATGCCTGGATGCGGCGTTTCGTTACTTGAGGTCGGCGGGGACCTTGCCGCCATTCGCGGCGAGCTTCTGCATCACCTGCTTGTGCAGCCAGATGTTCATCGATGCCGAATTGTTCGAGTCGCCGGAGTAGCCGAGCTCCTTGGCGAGCTCCTTGCGTGCGCCAAAGCTGCTGTCGAGCTTGAGCAGTTTCATGAGGTCGACGATCGATTTGCGCCAGTCGAGCTTCTCCTTGGTCTCCGCGGCAAGCTTGCTCAACACCGCTTCCACGTCGACGTTCGACATGGGCGTGCTGCCGGACGGCATTGCCGTGCCTGCGGAGGTTCCTGCTCCCGCCGATGGTGCGGCCGCCGCGTGCGAACCGAAGATGGTGGACATGATTTTTCCGAAAATGCTCATGGGTCGCTCCCGTTATGATATTAAGTGAGGTGAATGGGGTCGATACAGCTTCAACATCGCATTGTTGTATCGGTATGACCGCGCGATAGGGGACCCCAATTGTGGCCTTTATCGTGCAGCCACGGCCTTTTCGATCTGCGGCTTGAGCGCGGCTTGAAGAATCTCGGCGCTGCTCGGCCTAGCCAATTTGTAGGCGATGCCGGGCGAAGCGCGGCAAGGTTCAACGCACAAGCAACTGCCGCAGGCTAGGGTGTGTACTCATTGACGCGCGCGGAATGTCCGCTTTCGGGGGTAAAGCGGACATCCCAATCCTAGCGCGTCACGTCCGCTAATGACCCAAAGAGGACATCGACCGCCCTGAGCTAAGTGTGCCCGCGGGCGCATATCAGTTCGTGGCGGCACGTCGCTTTGGTATTTCTTTACGAAACTAGCTTTGGCCGCGCCTGACTGCGGTTTACAGTCATAAATTCAGTGGGGAGATGGAGACGGTGTCTTTTGCGTTCATTTCGAGCAAAGCAGGAAAATTCGGCTTCAGCGTAGTAATTGCGCTCCTTGCTGTCCTAGGCGGTTTCTACTCGACCGCTTATCACTTTCCTCAGGGAGCGTCGGACGCGGAGCGGGCTAAGGCCAGACGGCCCGCGTATCCGCCGGAAGTACAGGGACGAACAAAGGTTGAAGTTCCAAAAGCGGAGCTCGAGACGACAGCAGAGGCCAGGGGGGAAACAAAGCTTGAAATCTTAGACGCTGAACGCGAAATGCAAGTTGCTTCTGCGCGACATAAGCTTTGCCTAACTATGGCCCAGAAAAACTACGAGGCAACATGGGCTGCTAATTGCAAGACGATCTCAGAGCAAGATCGAAAGCGCCATGAAAGGTGTATTGCTCAGGTGGACACGAAGGCGGTCTGCGCACCATTAGGCCGGATACCCTCCGAAACCTGTGCATTGCCAGTCGAATTGTCCAGTAGACTGAACAAAGAGCTAGAAGAACAAAAAAGCGAATGTCGGCCCCAGCTTGGATCTACAACGTTGCAACAGTAGCGCTTAAGAGCGTGTAGTGGGCGAACTTTGGAATCGGGACACTAGCGTGCCAGCGCTTTTTCCAGTTGCGGCTTCAAGATCGTTTCGAGATTTGCGGGGGTGATCGGCCCGACCAGCTTGTAGGCGACGCGGCCGTCGCGATCGATCACAAAGGTCTCCGGGACGCCGTACACGCCCCAGTCAATCGAGGCGCGGCCGTTGCTATCGGTGCCGACGGCAGCGAACGGATTGCCATAGCGCCCGATGAAGCGCCGCGCATTCTCCGGCTGGTCCTTGTAGTTGATGCCGATGATGCGAATGCGCTTGTCCTCGGCGAGCTTCGTCAAGAGCGGCGCTTCGTCGTGGCACGGCACGCACCACGACGCCCACACGTTGACCAGCGACACGCCGCCTTTGAAGTCGGCATTGGTGACGCCGGGCACCGGCACGCCGTCGCGAAAGAGCCCCGCGACCGGTGGCAAGGGAGTGTCGGGCACCGGCCGGCCGATCAGCGCCGACGGCAGCTTCGACGGATCGCCGGCGCCGAGCCGGAACAGGAACAGTGCGGCGAGCGCGAGGAAAAATATCAGCGGCAGCAGAACGATCAGGCGTCGCCGCTTGACCGGAGCAGGATTTTCAGTGGCGGCGCTCATGTCGCTTTCTCGGAACGGCGCGTCACTCCCTGCGCGTGGAGCTTCTTCAAGTGCTTGCGTTGAGCGCGGTTGTCGAGCTCGACCCAGGCGATCAGACCGATGATGACCAGCGCGGCAACCGCGTAGGCGGCAATGATGAAACCGGCGTGCGGGCCCAGGTTCATTCGCCGCTGCCTGGTGCCGACTGCGCCTGCATCAGCCTAAGCGTGCGGATGCGGCGGCGCAGGATTTCGTTGCCCATCGCGGCGATGTGCAGTGTGACGAACAGCAGGGTGAACGCCAGCGCCATCACCAGCAGCGGCACGAGGATAGTCGGATAGATGCTCGGACCGCCAAGCCTTATGACCGAAGCAGGCTGGTGCAGCGTGTTCCACCAGTCCACCGAGAACTTGATGATCGGCAGGTTGATCGCGCCGACCAGTGTGAGGATGGCGGCGGCGCGCGCAGCGCGCGAGGGATCCTCGACCGTACGCCAGAGCGCGATGACGCCGAGATACATCAGGAACAGGATCAGCACCGAAGTGAGTCGTGCGTCCCACACCCAATAGGTGCCCCACATTGGCCGGCCCCACAGTGCGCCGGTGATCAGGCAGAGGAAGGTGAAGGCGGCGCCGATCGGGGCCGCGGCTTTTGCCGCGACGTCGGCTAGGGGATGCCGCCAAACCAGGGTGCCGAGCGCGGCGACGCTCATCAGCGCCCAGCCGAACATGCCGAGCCACGCCGATGGCACGTGAATGAACATGATCTTCACGGTCGCCCCTTGCTGGTAATCGTCGGGCGCACCATAGGTGAGAAAGAGCCCGACCAGGAAGACCGCGGCGGTAATTTCGCTCAGCCACGGCAGCGCGCGGTGAGCTAATCCGAGGAAGCGCGTGGGGTTGGCGAGATCGATGATGGCCATGGGCCCTACCTAGAGGCTCGACGATGTTGGACGCAATGTGGCGTCACTCCATTCCCTGCCGCAAGGCCGCTGCGGCCGCGAAGATGCCGACGACCATGCTCACCAGCGTCAGCGCGCACAGGATCGTGAACGGCGTACCGAACGGCGGCGGTCCGGCGATGGCGGCATTGGAGGCGGCGACGCCGAAGATCAGCACCGGCACCGTCAGCGGCAGCACCAGCACGGCCAGCAGCAATCCGCCGCGTCGCAGCGCCACCGACAGCGCCGCGCCGATCAGGCCGATGAAGGTCAGCGCCGGGGTGCCGGCCAAGAGCGTCAACGCGACCGCGGCGCCGGCGCTGCCATCGAGGTTCATGAACAGACCGAGCAGCGGCGTCGCGACCACCAGCGGCAATCCGGTGGTGAGCCAGTGCGCGGCGGCCTTGGCAGCGACCGTGAGTTCCAGCGGGGTGTCGGCCATCAGGATCAGGTCGAGCGAGCCGTCCTCGTGTTCGCCGGCGAAGAGCCGATCCAGCGTGAGAAGTGACGCAAGCAAGGCCGCAAGCCAGAGAACCGCAGGCCCAAGTTTCGCGAGCAACGCGAGGTCGGGGCCGATGGCGAAGGGCATCAGCACCACGACGATCAGGAAAAACAGCACGCCGATGCCGCCGCCGCCGCCGACCCGGATGGCCAGCCGCACATCCCGCATGAAAATTGCCGCGAGCGGCCTCATACCGGCTCCCCCAGCCGCAATTCCCTGGTCTGATCGAGCCCGATCGGCCCATGCGCCGCCGCCACGATCAGTCCGCCGCCCGAAAGGTGCCGTTGCATCAAGCCCTTGAGGGTATCCTGCGCTTCCCGGTCAAGCGCCGAGGTCGGCTCGTCGAGCAGCCAGATCGGCCTGTTCACGGCCACCAACCGGGCAATCGACAGCCGCCGGCGCTGTCCGGCCGACAGGTAGGCGGCCGGCAGATCGGCCAGACCGGCCAGCCCCACTGCGGCCAATGGCGTCTGCGGGGTCCCCGTGCCGCCGAGGTAGCGCATCCAAAATCCCAAGTTTTCAGCGACAGTTAGCGATGGTTTCAGCGCGTCCTGATGACCCAGATAGTGGGTCTGCTCCGGGATGTTTTTTTCGGGGTCCGCGCCGGTGATGGCCAGTTGCCCCCCGGTGACCCGAATAAGCCCCGCCACCATGCGGAGCAGCGAGGATTTGCCGGCGCCATTGCGCCCCGTCACCAGCAGGGCCTCGCCGCCGGACAGGGCGAAACCCAGTCCGGAAAAGACCTCACGGCCGCCCCGGACGCAGGCGAGCCCGCTTCCCTCAAGCCGCATCGCCACTCCCGTCGGCCTTCGCTTCGCGCACGCCGCCCTGGTATGTCTGCAATGCAGTCCCCTCAGCTTCGAGCTATTCTCGTTTATCTAGCAGAGCGCGAAAAAAGCCCTTATAAACCAGCAGGCCGCGCGGCGCTGGACGATCCGCGCCCGGTTTGCGGCTCGGGGGAAAAAGGCTAGCCCTGGCAAGGATTTAGACCAGGGTTCGCTGGACGCTCCCGCGTCGTCGGATGGAACCCGCAGTCATGACCTCGCTCGATAGTTTCAAGTGCTGCCGAACTCTCAAGGTCGGCAGCAAGACCTACGCCTATTACAGCCTGCTGGTAGCGGAAAAAAATGGGCTCAAAGGCATTTCGCGGCTGCCCTTCTCGCTGAAGGTGTTGCTGGAGAATTTGTTGCGGAACGAGGACGGACGCACGGTCACCAAGGAGGACATTCAAGCCTTCGCAACGTGGCTCAAGAACAAGACCTCCGACCGCGAAGTTCCGTTCCGCCCGGCGCGCGTGCTGATGCAGGATTTCACCGGGGTGCCGGCTGTGGTCGATCTCGCAGCGATGCGCGACGCGATGGACCATCTCGGCGGCGACGCCAAAAAAATCAACCCGCTGGTGCCGGTCGATCTCGTGATCGATCATTCGGTTGCGGTGAATTTTTTTGGGCACAAGGACTCGTACAAGAAGAACGTCGACGAAGAGTACAAGCAGAATCAGGAGCGCTATAAATTTCTGAAGTGGGCGGCGCGCTCATTCGCGAATTTCCGCGTCGTGCCGCCAGGCACCGGCATCTGCCATCAAGTCAATCTCGAGTATTTGTCGCAGACCGTCTGGACCGCGCCCGGCCAAGTGAAGGTCGATGGCAAGGAACAGACGATGGAGGTCGCCTATCCCGACACCGTTGTCGGTACCGACTCGCACACCACGATGGTGAACGGGCTCTCCGTGCTTGGCTGGGGTGTCGGCGGCATCGAGGCGGAAGCTGCGATGCTCGGCCAACCCTACTCGATGGTCCTGCCCGAGGTGATCGGCGTCAAACTCACCGGTAAGCTCAAGGAAGGCATGACGGCGACCGATCTGGTGCTCACTGTCACGCAGATGCTGCGCAAGCGCGGCGTCGTTGGCAAGTTCGTTGAATTCTTCGGCCCCGGCCTCGCCGGCCTGACCATCGCGGACCGCGCCACCATCGGCAACATGGCGCCGGAATATGGCGCCACCTGCGGCTTCTTCCCGATCGATGATGACACGATCGCGTACCTGACCGACACTGCCCGAGCTCAGGCGCGCATCGATCTGGTTGAGGCCTATGCCAAAGCCCAGGGTATGTACCGTACCAAGACCACGCCCGACCCGATCTTCACCGACGTACTCAAGCTGGAACTCAATAGCATCGAGCCGTCGCTGGCCGGTCCCAAGCGACCGCAGGACCGTGTCGCGCTGAAGGAGGTGAAGTCGAGCTTCATCACTTCGATGGACAAAGAGTTCGGCAAGGGCAGCGGCGACGGCAGCAAGGAGATTTTCGATCTCCATCCTTCGCTCGCCACGTCGCTCGACCGCGACTTCAACAAGCCGGGCGGCAGCAAGCGTGTGAAGGTCGAGGGCCGCACTCACGACCTCGGCCACGGCGACGTCGTGATCGCCGCGATCACCTCCTGCACCAACACGTCCAATCCGAGCGTGATGGTCGCGGCAGGACTGCTCGCCCGCAAGGCGGTCGCTAAGGGCCTCAAGGTGAAGCCTTGGGTGAAAACCTCGCTTGCGCCGGGCTCGCAGGTGGTCGCCGACTATTACGAGAAATCCGGCCTGCAGAAGGATCTCGATGCGCTCGGTTTCAACCTGGTAGGGTTCGGCTGCACCACCTGCATCGGCAATTCCGGCCCGCTGCCGGAGGAAATTTCCGAAGCGATCAACAAGAACGATCTGGTCGCCGCCGCCGTGCTCTCGGGCAACCGCAACTTTGAAGGACGCGTCAACGCCGACGTGCGCGCCAACTATCTCGCCTCGCCCCCACTCGTGGTCGCCTACGCCATCGCCGGCTCGATGTATGTCGATGTCGCCAAGCAGCCACTCGGGCTCGACAAGAAGGGCAAGAAGGTTTTCCTCAAGGACATCTGGCCGACCAGCCGCGAGATCAATTCGGTTATCCGCAAGTGCATCACCAGGCAGGTGTTCCAGAAGAAATACGCCAACGTGTTCAAGGGCGATGCGGCCTGGGGCAAGATCGCGGTGAAGGGCGGCCTCACCTATGCATGGGACGACCGTTCGACCTACGTGCAGAACCCGCCGTACTTCGAGGGCATGGAGAAGAAACAGCACCCGATCGACGACATCGTCGACGCCCGCATACTGGGCCTGTTCCTCGACTCGATCACAACCGACCACATCTCGCCGGCCGGATCGATCAAGGAAGAAAGCCCCGCCGGCGAATATCTGCGCGATCACCAAGTCCGCCCGAAGGACTTCAATCAGTACGGCACGCGGCGGGGCAATCATCAGGTGATGATGCGCGGCACGTTCGCCAACATCCGCATCAAGAACCAGATGGTGCCAGGCGTCGAAGGCGGCGTGACGATCCATTATCCCTCGAAGCAGCGCATGACGATGTACGACGCCGCGATGAGGTACAAGGCCGAGGGCGTGCCACTGGTGGTGTTCGCCAACAAGGAATACGGCACCGGTTCGTCGCGCGACTGGGCGGCGAAGGGCTCTACACTGCTCGGCATCCGCGCGGTCATCACCCAATCGTTCGAGCGCATCCACCGCTCCAACCTGATCGGCATGGGCGTGGTCCCACTGTGCTTCGAAGAAGGTACGTCGTGGCAGACGCTGGGCTTGAAGGGCAGCGAGCAGGTCACGATCCGCGGCCTGCATGGCGAGCTCAAGCCGCGCCAGCGAATGATGGCGGAGATCGTGGCGGCCGACGGTGGCCTGAAGCGGGTGCCGCTGACTTGCCGCATCGACACCTATGACGAGCTGGAATACTTCAAGAATGGCGGCATTCTGCAATACGTCCTGCGTCATCTCGCAGCGTAAGCTTCAAGGCCGTGATCTGCGTCACCCGCCACTCACCGTGAAGTGAGTAGCCAGTGATTTGCTTCCTCGCTATGACAGCTAGCCTGATTATGGCTGAGTTTAGGCGGGCAGCGGAGCCAGGGAAATTGTGATGGTTCGTCTCCAACTCGCATCGTCGCTCGCCATCACCTGTCTTGTTACGCTCCCTTGCCTTGCCATCACAGCTCAACCTGCGCAGGCCGAGCCGCGCGCGGTGATCGAGCTGTTCACCAGCCAGGGTTGCTCATCCTGCCCGCCGGCCGACAAGCTGATCGCGGAATATGCGCGCGATCCCTCTGTTATCGCGCTGAGCCTCGCGGTGGATTATTGGGACTATCTCGGCTGGAAGGACACGCTTGCACTGAGCGGCCATTCCAACCGCCAGCGCGCCTATGCCAAGGCGCGCGGCGATCGCCAAGTCTACACGCCGCAGGTGGTGATCGATGGCGCGGTCCACGCGCTTGGTAGCGATAAGGCCGCGATCGAGCGCGCGATCCGGCAGACACGCGAGCAGAACGCACCGTTGACGCTTCTCGTGAAGATCGAGCGGAGCGGCGACAAGTTGACGGTGACGGTGTCGGAATCCGAAGGATGAAAAGGGGCAGGCCGAGGTCTGGCTGTGTCCGATCACCCGGTCGGTTCCGGTTGTGATCGGCCGCGGGGAAAACAGCGGGCAAACCATCACCTACACCAACGTGGTGCGGCGCTGGATCAAGCTCGGAGATTGGACCGGCAAGGCCGCAATATTCAGCGTCCCGGTCAGGGACGTCCAGTCCGGCGGCATTGATTCGGCCGCGGTGGTGGTGCAGAGCGGCACTGCGAGCGTCCCCAAGTTGATGCTCGGCGCGGTCCAGATCGCTTTGCAGTAATTCCATTCTTTTGTGCTTCGGAAACGCGCAGCGAAGCTGTGTGTAGGAGCGGCCGCGAAGCCCAAGAAAAAAAGGGCCGACTGTGAAGTCGGCCCTAGAACGTTGGGGGATTGAACCGTACGCGAAACAACCGGCCCGGTCTGTCCAAGCCCCGGGGGGCTGGGGGGCTGAGGAATCCGGTGCTTGTCGAGACCGGGCCTGAGGTAACAACAATTGGAGCGTATCATACCGGGCAGCTTGGCAGCGCCCTGTCCGAAATTGGGCAGCAATATGATTTCACTAACAAATCCGTGATCGGCGGGAGTTCCGCCGACAGCCGTCATAAGCCCTTGCCGTCATTGGCTTCTGGCGCGATCATGACACCTAGACGGCATGATCCTTTCCGAAAACGGGATACTTTTGGTCGTGCCCCGGACGACCGCATAGGAGGCGCCGCATGACGTTCGGCGAAACTGATCCGAGCGAGATTTACGGGGGCGCCAACGCGCCGGCTACCCCCGCCCACCAAGTGACCTTCGATCGGCGCGAACTGAACCGCATCTTCGGCCTTTACGGCCGGATGGTTGCTGCGGGCGAGTGGCGAGACTACGCGATCGACTTTCTCAAGGACCGGGCCGTGTTCTCGGTGTTCCGTCGCTCTTCGGAAGTGCCCATCTACCGGATAGAAAAAAATCCCAAACTCGCGCGCCGTCAGGGCACCTATAGCGTCGTGTCGGCCACCGGCCTGATCGTCCGGCGCGGGCACGAACTCGACCGCGTGTTGCGCGCGCTCGACAAGGGACCGAGCTTGGTCGCAGTTTAGGGCTTTGTTGTCGCGCCGCGGCCGAGCGGACGCTGCATATTCACGCTGTCGAGCCACTGGTCGAACTTGTAGCCAACGTTCTCGACCGTGCCGACCAGGCGGAAGCCCAGCGCGCGATGCAATTCGATCGATGCCGTCTGCGCCGCAAATCGCCGATCACGGCAACCATCTGCCGGAAGCCGCGGCGCTCGCACTCCGCGATCAAGTGCTCCAGCAGGACGCGCCCGATGCCGCGGCGCTGAGCGCTCGGATCGATGTAAATCGAATCCTCGACACTGAAGCGATAGGCCGGCCGCGGCCGATAGGGGCCGGCGTAGGCGTAGCCCACCAATGCGCCGTCGGTTTCTGCGACGAAATACGGATAGCCGCCGTCGAGCAGCGTTTGCATCCGGTGCGCCATCTCGGCCTCATCGGGCGGTTCGAGCTCGAACGACGCTGTGCCGTGCTTTACGGCGTGGCCATAGATGCGCGTGATGGCGGGGATATCGCCGGCAGTGGCGGCACGGACGGATGCGGATGACATCCGCCCATGAAAGCACAAAAGAAAACGCCCCGGCGAGAGGCCGGGGCGTTTCCGATTTGCAGTCCCTGAAGCCTTTAGCGCCGGTCGCCGACCAGACGCAGCAGCATCAGGAACAGGTTGATGAAGTCGAGGTAGAGCGACAGCGCGCCCATGATCGCCTTGCGGCCGATGGTGCCGTCGTCGTCCATCAAGTCATACATCTCCTTGATCCGTTGCGTGTCGTAGGCGGTGAGCCCAGCGAACACGCCGACGCCGATCACCGAGATCGCCCAGTCAAGCCCGCTCGACTTGAGGAAGATATTGACGAGGCTCGCGATGATGATGCCGAACAGGCCCATGATCAGGAATGAGCCCATCGCCGACAGATCGCGTTGCGTGGTGTAGCCGTAGAGGCTCAACGCGCCGAACGACGCTGCCGAGATGAAGAACACCCGCGTGATCGATGCGCCTGTATAGGTCAGGAAGATCGACGACAGGGTGACGCCGAGCAACGCCGCATAGAGCATGAACAGTGCCATTGCCGTGGTGTACTGCAGGCTGTTGATGCGGAAGCTGATGAAGAACACCAGCCCCAGCGTGCCGAGCAGCAACACGATCATCGCTGGCCCGCTGTACAGGGCTTGGCCGAACGGCGAGAGCGTCAACCTGCCGGTGGCGTCTGCGACGACCGCGGCGTTGAAGGTGAGCCACGACACGACGCCCGTGAGCGCCACAGCGGCGGCCATATAGTTGTAGACGCGGAGCATGTAGGCGCGAAGCCCCGCATCGACCGCGGCTGTCCGGTCGGCAAAGCCGCCGCGGGCCGCTATGTTCCGATCGAAGTCCGACATTGGAGTTCCCTTTGTATCATCCCGGACGGAGCCGGGCCTCTGGCCTGCCGGCCACCCTTGACCTGATGGTGCGGCAAACCACTCGGCTGGAAGTCTGAGTGCACCGGGGGCCGCTCCGCCAGATACGCCCGGCCGTGGTTACTAAATGTTTAGCTATCGAAGCGGCAGCAAAAAGGCCCCGGCCGGAGCCGGGGCCTTGATGGACGTCAATGGCGTCCGGCTATTCCTCGCGCTGCCCCAGCAGTTGCAGCAGCAGCGTGAACAGGTTGATGAAGTTGAGATAGAGCGACAGCGCGCCGATGATTGCCAGCGCTCCGTCGTCTCGCCGTCCATTGCGCCGTAGAGATATTCGGTCTTGAGCCGCTGGGTATCCCAGGCGGTGAGCCCTGCGAACACCAGAACCCCGATCACCGAAATAGCGAATTGTAACGCCGAGCTCGCCATGAACAGGTTGATCAGGCTCGCTAGGATGACCCCGAACAATCCCATGAGCAGGAACGAGCCCATGCCGGTCAGGTCGCGCTGCGTGGTGTAGCCCCACAGGCTCAGCGCTCCGAACGACGCCGCGGTGATGAAGAACACCCGCACGATCGAGGTGTGCGTAAACACCATGAAGATCGAGGCGAGCGACACTCCGACCAGCGCCGCATAGATCCAGAACGCGATCTGCGCTGTCGCAGGCCGTATGCGTTCCGATGGCGAAGCTGAGCAGGATACGAGCCCCAGCGGACCAGGATCACCACCCATTTCAGCGGGCTCACGAACAAGGCCTTGCCGAAAGCGGTGAGCATCAGCCCGTCACGCATCTTCAAGGCCGCGATGGACGGGTCCGTCGTTACCGAGAGCATGTAGGTGGCAAGCGCGGCCGCCCCGGTGATGGCAAGACCGAGCACCATGAAGTTGTAGATGCGCAGCATGTAGGCGCGCAGGCCTTCGTCGACGGCAACCGAGCCGCTGCGGCCGATCGTCTGTCCAAACTGCGCAGTGGCAACGTTTCGTTCGTAGTCCGACATCGTCGAAACCCCCATGGTTGTCGAACTGCTATCTCCGTTCCGCATCCTTGCACCGCGCGCTGAACGGACAACCATGCACGCGGCTAACTTGAGGTATGTATATCACGCCGCCGAGCAAGCATGTGACCGCCGCTAAGCGTCTGAACTTTTTAGAGGTTTACGCGACGGTTTGTCGCAAGGACTACAGATTCCTGCAGCACCGTCGCGGGCTTATGACCGAGCGCGGTGAACGTGCCGATCAATCCCAAGGCAACCGTGACAAGAAGCGCGCCAAATGCCGCAGCTGCCGCCGGGCCGGGCAGCCAGGCAAACGTGAGGTTCATCACCCGCGTGACCACGAGCCACGCCGCAATCGAACCGGCCGCGACGCCGAACAGCGCCGTGGCCGAGCCGAGCAGCAGGTATTCCAGCGCGTAAGCGCCGATCAGCTTGCCGCGGGTGGCGCCCAGCGTCTTGAGCACGACCGCGTCATAAACCCGGTAGCTGTGACCGGCCGCGAGCGCGCCGCCGAGCACCATCATGGCGGCGACAAGCGCCACAATGCTGGCGCCACGCACTGCGAGCACGAGATTGCGCACGATGCCGCTGATGGATTCGATTGCGTCCTTCACGCGAACAGTTGTGATCGCCGGGAAGGCGTCGCTCACCGCATTGAGGAGGGCGGTTTCCTGCGCCACCGTGCCACCGCCCGGCTCGGTATATGTCAGCGTTGCGATATCGGTGTGCGGCGCGCCGGCGAAGGCGCTGGGCGAGAACACCAGCACGAAATTGATGCCGAGACTCTCCCACTGGACGGCGCGCAGATTGGCGACGCGGGCCTCGATGTTGCGGCCAAGCACGTTGACCACAATCGGGTCGCCGACCTTGAGATTGAGGCCCTCGGCGATCTTTTTCTCGAACGACACCAACGGCTGCCCTTGGTAGTCCGCACTCCACCAGGTTCCCTCGACCACAGTCGAGCCGCGCGGGACCTCGGTTGCGAAGGAGATGCCGCGGTCACTTTGCAGCACCCAGGCGATGTTCGGCGGAACCTTAAGGTCGTCGGCCTTGATGCCGTTGGCTGACATGATGCGGCCCCGCAGCATTGGGACGCGTTCGAGATCGGCCTGTGGAGCGTTGCGTCGCACGAATGCATCGAAGCGGTCGGAGTCAGCAGACTGGATGTCGATGAAATAGAAGGACGGGGCCTTGTCAGGCAAAGCGCCCTCGAACTGCCGACGCAGATTGCCGTCGATCTCAATCACTGTGACCAGCAGCGCCAGCCCCAGGCCCAGAGACAGTACGATGGTCGATGTCAGTGCACCGGGTCGGTGGATGTTGGCGATTGCCAGCCGCAACGCCGTAGCTCGCGCATGTGGCAGCCGCCGCGCGACTGCCATCAGCAGCAACGCCACGAGCTGAAGCGTCACAAACACGGCGGCCGCGGCGGCGATGAAGATCGCGGCAATCTTGCGGTCGTAGGACAGGGTGACTGCGATGACCGCCAGTGCCGCGACCACCAGCGCCGACACTATGACGTAGCGCGGCCGCGGCCATGAACGCCCCGGCGAAACCGCATCGCGAAACAGCGCTGAAACCGGCACGTCGTGTGCGCGGCCAAGCGGCCATAGCGCGAAGGCCAGCGACGTTAACAGGCCATAGCAGAATGCCAGCGACAGTTCGATCGGCTGCAGTGCAGGTGCAATCGGCAGCGGGATGATGGCGCCGAACGCGCCGGCTATCGCAAACGGCAGGATCGCGCCGCCGACAAGTCCGATTGCCGAGCCGGCTGCCGACAACAACAGCACCTGCCAAAGATAGATCGCAAATACCCGGCCGCCCGATGCGCCAAGCGCCTTTAGCGTTGCGATCACGTCGCGTCTCCGGTCGATGTGGCTCTTCACCGCGTTTGCGACGCCGACGCCGCCGACCAGCAACGCGGTTAAGCCGACCAGCGTTAGGAATTGGGTGAAACGCTCGACGTTGCGTTCCAGCGCCGGCGCAGCATTGGTGCGCCCGCGGATCTGCCAGCCCGAATCCGGCAGTTGTGCGTTCGCCGCCGCGATTATGGCGTCGGCGGCCCGGTCGCTGCCGTCCTGCAGCTCGGAGCCGGTAAATCCAGCGGACGAGACTGCCGGGCACCAGCAGTCCAGTGGCGCGCAAGGCATCCTCGCTGACGATCACGCGAGGACCGAAGCCTATTCCGTTGGCGAGCTTGTCCGGTTCGCTCTTGATGACCGCGGCGATTTCGATTGTCGCTCCGCCAACGGTCAGGCGCGCGCCCGGCTTCAAATCAAGCCGCGTCAATAGGGTTGAATCGACTGCGGCGCCGAACGCGCCGTCGCGCAGCGTCAGCGCGCGTGAAAGCGGCATGTCGGGTTCGAGTGCGACGCTGCTGTATAGCGGATAGCTTGCATCCACGGCCTTGAGTTCGACGAGCGCCTGGCGGCCGTCGCCGGTGCGTGTCATCGCCCGAAGCGTGGCGCCGACCGAAACCTGGCCTTGGGAGGCGAGGAAGCTTCGTTCTGCGGGACTGGCTTCGCGGTGGATCAGCGTGAAGGCCAGATCGCCGCCCAGGATGACACGGCCTTCGCGCGCCAGCCCGTCGGTGAGGCTTTGCGAGAACGAGCCGACGCCGGCGATCGCCATCACGCCGAGCGCGATACAGCCGACGAAAATACGAAAGCCGCGCAAGCCGCCACGCAATTCGCGCAGCGCAAAGCGCAGCGGATGAAACGGCGCAGAAGTTGCGGACGCGGCGATCGTCATGCAGCTTTCGGTACGTATCGCGAGAGCAGAAGATGGACCGGCCAATACAGCAGCACGGGCAGGCCGATCATCAGGCCAGCCAGCCAGAGATAGGGCGAAACCCAGGTCTGTGCCGCAGCGTCGCTCGGTCCCCACACGTAGTTGATGTTAACCGGTTTCAGTCCGGCATTCGGATCCGGCGGAGGCATGAAGAAGAAGCAGATCAGAAGGAGCGCCCAGGTCAGCACGGTCCAGACCGCGAAACTTCTGCGATCATAGCCAACCTTCCACACTAGATATGCCAGGAGGAACGGCAGCCAGCCATGAAACAGCGACAGCCCGCGCAGAAACCTCGAATTCTCGTGCTTGAACATATAGTCGGTCATGCTGAGCAGCGACACGCCGAAGAGGTTGAAAATGAAATCCAACACCCACAGGGCCTGCGGCGCCAGGATGCCGACCGCGCACATCGAGATCACTAGCGGGCTTTCAAGCCACAAGCCGGCCAGCGTGAGGAACAGCGCGACGTCGCAGAAATACAGAAAGTTCGTCGGCCCGTAGTAGTGCCAATAGACCGGCACCAGTACGATCATGAACGCGGTATAGGCGCACTTGAGCCACAGCGGGATGCGGGTCGGGGCGTGGGCGATGACCTCCGTCGTCATTATGAATTCAG
>CAWJGY010000008.1:0-295821 GCA_963842645.1 uncultured Alphaproteobacteria bacterium
TCAACGACAAGCTCGCCAACCGCAAAAGCGACCGGCTGCCGCCGGCCGGCGAATCCATCGCATCCCGCCAGGTCTTGCCGATCAGCACCACCACCAAGGTCGGCGACCGCGAGGTCGTGCGCACGCGCCCTGTCGTGCGCGTGTCGGCCAACCTGACGCTGGCGAGCACCGAATTCGCCTCCAGCGTGCCGCCGTTCAACGCGCAGAAGCTGCTGGCGCTGGCTGGCGCCGACGGCGTGCCGGCCGACGATCAGCCCGGCGCCGAGCCTGACGCCGAAGTCTCCTACGTGACGCGCGATCTCGCCGGCGTCCTGCCGCGGATCAAGATCGCCTCCGCGCTGCCGATCGACGAGATCATCGCCCGCGTCCGCGACACCGCCAGTTGGACCGGCAGCACGCAGAACCGCTATCAGGTGGCGAGCCTGCCGCCCGGCGGCAGCACGCCGCTCGCCTATGCCGCCGACGGCACGCCGGATCCTTACGCAGGCTTCGAGACCCGCATCGTGCCCGAGAACATCACGCTGCTGTCCAAGACCGGCCCCCAGATCACCGGCGGCAACGGCTGGAACGAGCGCGCCGTCACGGTCAAGAAGGGCGAGAACATCGCGATCATCCTCAAGGAGATCGGCGCAACGCCTGAGGAGATCGCCGCTATCGCTGGCGCGCTCGGCGCGCGCGGCCGCAGCAATGGGCTGAAGGAAGGCCAGAAGCTGCGCGTCCTCGTCGCCACCGACGATGGCTCCCGCCAGCGGCCGATACGCGTGATCGTGATGGGCGACAGCGCGATCGAGGCGGTCGTGGCGCTCTCCGACCTGGGCCGATACGTCGCGGTCGACGTCGCCTCCATGAACACACTCGTCTCCGACGCCGGCGACGACGACGAAGATGACGGCAGGGGCATGCGGCTCTACCAGAGCATCTACGAGACGGCGCTGCGCAACAACATTCCCAAGCCGGTGATCGAAGCCCTGATCCGCATCTACTCCTACGACGTCGACTTCCAGCACAAGGCGCAGCCGGGCGATTCTTCGACGTACTCTACTCGCAGGACGACGAGAACGACGTGATGTTCGCCGCGCTCACCACCGGCGGCGAGGTCAAGAGATACTATCGCTTCCAGACCACCGACGACGGCATCGTCGACTACTACGACGAGACCGGAAAGAGCGCGAAGAAGTTCCTGGTCCGCAAGCCTGTCGCCATGGGAATCATGCGGTCCGGCTTCGGCGCCCGCAATCATCCGCTGCTCGGCTATTTCAAGATGCACACCGGCGTCGATTGGGCGGCTCCGCTTGGCACTGCCATCTACGCCTCCGGCAACGGTTCGATCGAGAAGGTCGGCTGGGAGAGCGGCTACGGCAAGTATGTCCGCATCCGTCACTCCAACGGCTACGAAACCGCCTACGGCCACATGACCGCGTTCTCACGCGCGACCCAGCCCGGCGCGCGCGTCCGCCAGGGGCAGGTGATCGGCTATGTCGGCTCGACCGGTCTCTCGACCGGCCCGCACGTCCACTACGAGATCCTGGTGAACGGACGCTTCGTCGATCCGCTACGCGTCAAGCTGCCGCGCGGCCGGGTGCTCGAAGGCCCGCTGATGTCGAACTTCGACAAGGTCCGCGAGCGCGCCGACAGCATCATCACACGGTCGAGCCCGCGCGTCGCGCAGGGCCAGGCGGCCCGCTGAGACTTTGTTATTTCGCGGTGATCGCGTTGCGCAGCGCGATCGGCGCCGCAATGCGATGCAAATGCTCGATGCCGCGCTCAGTATCCGGATGGTCGGGCGACTGAGCGCCGCCGGTGCCCAACAACATGGATCGTGCCGTAGTCGAGCATCCGACCGAGGATCGACTGATCGACATCGACCGAAGCAACCTTGTCCATATTCATCTCTTCGGTGTGGCGGGTGATGAATTCACGCTTGTAGATGATGCGCCGGTCGGTCACCGCGATTTCGGTGATCCAGCGGATGAACCAGGCATGCGCGAATGCAATCGCCCCCAGCACGACGAACGCGGTCGCGGTGAATGACGCCACCATGCCCATGCCGGCTGTCCCGCCCCAGGCTGCGAACACGATCGCGAGCACCGTGAACAGGATCGCGTGCCAATAGACGATCCAATGCAGGCGACCGCGCATGATGATGCGCTCGCCTGGCTGGAGCACCGAATTGACGTAACTCATGGGAAAACCTCGGCGCGCATGTCGAAACGCGCGCCGAGTTTATCGGGCTTACGCCGCTTGCGCGACAACGCCGTTGAAGGTGATGCCTTGCCGGCCGGCCGAGATCTCGACCTTCTCGCCATCCTTCACCTTGCCGGACAGGATCAACTCGGCCAGCGGGTCCTGCACCGCCTTCTGGATCGCGCGCTTGAGCGGGCGCGCGCCATAGGCCGGGTCGTAGCCCTTCTCGGCGAGCCAATCGCGCGCCTTGGCATCGAGCACGATCGTGATCTTGCGATCCTCCAGGAGCTTCGCCAGCCGCACCATCTGGATGTCGACGATGCGCCCCATGTTCTCGCGCTTGAGCCTGTGGAACAGGATGATCTCGTCGACGCGGTTGAGGAACTCCGGCCGGAACGCCGAACGCACCTCGGCCATCACCTGATCGCGCACCGCATCGATGTCCTGGCCCTCCGGCTGGTTCACCAAATACTCGGAGCCGAGATTGGAGGTCATCACGATCAGCGTGTTGCGGAAATCGACGGTGCGGCCCTGCCCATCGGTCAGGCGGCCGTCGTCGAGCACTTGCAGCAGAACGTTGAACACGTCCGGATGCGCCTTCTCGATCTCGTCGAACAGCACGACCTGATACGGCCGCCGGCGCACCGCTTCGGTGAGCGCGCCGCCTTCGTCGTAGCCGACATAGCCCGGAGGAGCGCCTATCAACCGCGCCACGGAATGTTTTTCCATATACTCGGACATGTCGATGCGGATGAGCGCCGCCTCGTCGTCGAATAGGAATTCCGCGAGCGCCTTGGTCAGCTCGGTCTTGCCGACGCCGGTTGGGCCTAAGAACATGAACGAGCCGATCGGCCGGTTCGGGTCCTGCAGGCCGGCGCGGGCGCGGCGCACCGCGGTCGAAACCGCTTTCACGGCTTCGGTCTGGCCGATCACGCGCTTGCCGATCTGTTCCTCCATCTTCAGGAGCTTCTCGCGCTCGCCCTCGAGCATGCGGTCGACCGGGATGCCGGTCCAGCGCGACACGATCTGGGCGACGTGATCAGCCGTGACGGCTTCCTCCACGACGGCGCCGGCGTCCTTGCCTTCGACATCCTTCAATTTCTTCTCAAGCTCGGGGATGCGGCCATAGGCCAGCTCGCCCGCGCGCTGGTACTCGCCGCGCCGCTGCGCGTTCGCCAACTCGACGCGAAGCGCATCGAGCTCGGTCTTGAGCTTTTGCGCATTGGAAAGCTTGTCCTTCTCCGACTTCCAGCGCGCCGTGAGATCGGCCGACTGCTTCTCCAGCGACGCTAGTTCGCCTTCAAGCTTCTTCAGCCGCTCCCTGGAGCCCGGATCGCTTTCCTTCTTCAGCGCCTCCTGCTCGATCTTCAACCGCACGATCTCGCGGTCGATCGAGTTCGAGCTCGTCGGGCTTGGAGTTGACCTGCATCTTCAGCCGCGCCGCGGCCTCGTCGACCAGGTCGATGGCCTTGTCCGGCAGGAAACGGTCGGCGATGTAGCGATGCGACAGGGTCGCCGCTGCAACGATCGCGCCGTCGGTGATGCGGACACCGTGATGCTGCTCGTACTTGTCCTTCAGGCCGCGCAGGATCGAGACGGTGTCCTCGACGCTTGGCTCATTGACGAATACCGGCTGGAAGCGCCGGGCCAGTGCCGCGTCTTTCTCGACGTGCTTGCGGTATTCGTCCAGCGTGGTCGCGCCGATGCAGTGCAGCTCGCCGCGGGCGAGCGCGGGCTTGAGCAGATTGGACGCGTCCATCGCGCCGTCCGCCTTTCCGGCGCCGACGATGGTGTGCATCTCGTCGATGAACAGGATGATGCCGCCGCTGGAGGACGTCACCTCCTGCAGCACGGCCTTGAGCCGCTCCTCGAACTCACCGCGGTACTTTGCGCCGGCGATGAGCGCGCCCATGTCGAGCGCGAGCAGCTTCTTGTCTTCGAGACTGTCGGGCACGTCGCCGTTGACGATGCGCAGCGCCAGGCCCTCGACGATAGCGGTCTTGCCGACGCCCGGCTCGCCGATCAGCACCGGATTGTTCTTGGTGCGGCGGGACAGCACCTGGATGGTGCGGCGGATTTCCTCGTCGCGGCCGATCACCGGGTCGAGCTTGCCGTCGCGGGCGGCCTGGGTCAGGTCGCGGGCATATTTCTTCAGCGCGTCGTAGGCGTTCTCGGCCGACTGCGAGTCGGCAGTGCGACCCTTACGCAATTGTTCGATAGCGGAATTGAGGTTCTGCGGCGTGACGCCGGCCTTAGCGAGTATCTTCCCGGCGTCGCTGTCCTTCTCCAGCGCGACCGCCAAGAGCAGCCGTTCGACGGTAACGAAGCTGTCACCGGACTTCTCGGCGATCTTCTCTGCGTTGTCGAACAGGCGGGCGGTCGCTGCCGCAAGATAGACCTGGCCCGAGCCGGAGCCCGAAACCTTCGGCATCTTGCCGAGCGCCTCTTCGACGCCGCTTAAGGCCTGACGCGAATTGCCGCCGGAACGGTCGATCAGGCCCGCGGCCAAACCCTCCGGATCGTCGAGCAGAACCTTGAGAATATGCTCGGGCGTGAATTGCTGATGGCCTTCGCGAAGGGCCAGAGACTGCGCGGATTGGATAAAACCGCGCGCACGGTCGGTGTATTTCTCGATATTCATCAATCGCTCCCTCGGACCCAAACTGTGGCGCCCGGACGGCGGACCTCATTGGAGCATCCGCTGTCCCAACATGTAAGAAGCGCACCGGCGGCGGAAAAGGGGGAATACCTCGATTTTCGTCAACGCTTTCAAGGTTGCCGCCGGACCGGTAATAAGGTCCGGATGACCGGCCAAACTGCAAAAATCGCTGCCATTCATCGCTACCCGGTGAAGGGGCTGACGCCGGAGCCGCTCGCCCGGACCGAGCTGTCGGTCCGCCAGACTGTACGGTTCGACCGGATGTATGCGATCGAGAACGGCCCGTCCGGCTTCGACCCGGCGGCGCCCGGCTATCTGCCCAAGCTGCGCTTCCTGATGCTGATGCGGAACGCGCACCTCGCCGAGCTTCGCACCGCCTTCGACGAAACAAACCACACGCTGACGATCCGCTCCGAGAACCGCGAAGCCGCGCGCGGCGATCTGCGCACAGCCGAAGGACGCGCTGCGATCGAGCGGTTTTTCGCCGAGTTCTGCGCCGACGAGCTGCGCGGGCCGCCGAAGGTGCTGCACGCAGCAGGCCACAGCTTTTCGGACGTGGCCCGCAAGGTGGTTTCGATCATCAACCTCGCCTCGGTCGCGGCACTGGAGAACGCCGCTGGCGCCGCGGTTCATCCGCTGCGCTTCCGGGGCAATCTGCACGTCGAAGGCTGGCCGGCGTGGAGCGAGTTCGATCTGCTCGGCGCCGAGATCGCCATCGGGCCAAGCGCGCGCCTGAAGGTGGTCAAGCGTATCGTGCGATGCGCCGCGACCGAGGTGGACCCGGATACCGGCATCCGCGACCTGCCCGTGCCGCGAACGCTGATGGACAACTTCGGGCACGTCGATTGCGGCGTCTATGCCGAGGTGATCGAAGCCGGCCCCATCGCGGTCGGCGAGAGCGTGACAACCTGATCGCCGCAACGAGCGCGCCCGGGCGGTTCACACCACTGCCACGCAATCAACCTCGATATCGAACGGCCCCGGCCATGAAGGAACATGCAGGAAGATGCGCGCCGGAGATTCCACGGGAAAGTATCGCGCGTAGATTTCGTTGAACTTTCCAAAGTGAGACTTATCGGCGGTGCAGTAAACATTGCACATCACAACCCGCTCCAACGACGAGCCAGCGGCCTCCACGCACCGCTTCATTTGGTTCAGCACGATATCGGCCTGCCGTTCGAACGGCAGACGCTTGATCTCGCCGGTATCGGTATCGGGGTCGAACGGCGGCAGGCCCGACACGTAGACGGTTTCGCCAGCGACGATGACCGGAAAGATCGGCCCCTTTCGACGCCGCTCCAGATATGTCGAGAATGGCTCTACGCGCATTGGCACTCGTTTCATGATCTCACCTTCCATGTGAATTGGTTCGTATATGACTTGCGACGACGGGCCAAACCTATGCAGCAAAGCTGCTGCCTGCGGCTGTCCAATGCTTCGGCACGGGCCGAACTGTCATTGCTTGCAAGATCCCGCTACGGCGCTAGAATCCGCCATGGTCGCCGCTGCAAACATGGTCGAGGTGGCGGCGCTCGTCGGGGACACCGCGCGCGCCACGATGCTGGGCGCCCTGATGGGCGGCAAGGCATTGACCGGCAGCGAACTGGCATTTCTCGCGCGAATCTCCCGTTCGACCGCGAGCGAGCATCTTGCCAAGCTCGTGAACGCGCGGCTGATCGCCGTCACCAAGAAGCGCCGCTATCGCTACTACCGTATCGCGTCGCCGCTGGTTGCCAGAATGCTGGAAAGCATCAAGACCGTCGCCGCGATCGAGGCTCCGCCCCGGTATCAGCCGCGTTCGATGCAAGACGAACGGCTACGTTTCGCGCGTACCTGTTACGACCATTTGGCTGGCCGGTTGGGGGTCGCCATCGCCGACGCACTCATTGCCAAGAAATATGTCGTTCTCACTGAGGACGGCGGTGAGGTGACGGATTCCGGCGCACGTTTCCTTGCCGCGTTCGGCGCGGAATTGACATCGAAGTCTGGAAGCCGGCGAACGTTCTGCCGGCCGTGCCTCGATTGGAGCGAACGCCGGTATCACGTCGCGGGTCACGTCGGCGGCGAGATTTTGCGGCGCAGTCTGGAGCTTGGTTGGTTGAAACGGGACCGCGATACGCGGGCGGTGCAGATTACGCCGAACGGACAAATTGGCTTGCACGACACGTTCGGCATAAGCCTGAACCACAGCTGCCCTGGTTCCCCGAAGTCGTGAGCTAATCCACAAACGCGAGCGGCCGCGCCACCTGCTCCAGCGACTTTCGTTCGGCCGGCACGGCGAAGAAGGCTGCGATCAATCCCGCGGCGATCATCAGCGCAGCACCGAGCAGATAGCCGCCAAACAGACTCGTGCGCGAGCCCGTGTCGATCAGAATGCCGAACAGCCACGGCCCCGCCATGCCGCCGATACCGGTGCCGATGGCGTAGAACACCGCGATCGCGAGCGCGCGGATTTCCAGCGGGAAGGTTTCACCGACGGTGAGATAGGCGGAGCTCGCCGCAGCCGAGGCGAAGAAGAAGATCACTGTCCAGGTGAATGTCTGCTGCGTGGCGTTCAATGTACCCTGCTCGAACAGATAGCCACCGCCGGCGAGCAGCACGCCCGACGTGACGTAGGTGAAGGCGATCATCGGGCGGCGTCCAATCACGTCGAACAGCCGGCCGAGCAGCAGCGGGCCGAGGAAATTGCCGGCGGCAAACGGCAGGATGTACCAGCCGACGTGACTCGCCGGGATGCCGTAGAAGTCGGTCAGCACCAGCGCGTAGGTGAAGAAGATCGCGTTGTAGAAGAACGCCTGCGCTCCCATCAGTGCCAAGCCCACCAGGGCGCGCCGGCGGTGGCGGTGGATGAGCGTGTGGAACACCTCCGACAGCGGCGTATGCGTGCGGGCGTGCAGACGTCACCGTCGGCAATCCGATCGGCGGCCTCATTCTGCCGCTGGCCATGACGCGGCGCTCAATGGCCCACACCACGCGCTCGGCCTCGGCGGCGCGGCCATGCGTCATCAGCCAGCGCGGACTTTCCGGCAGCCACAGCCGCATGAAGAAGATGACAATTGCAAGCGTCGCGCCGCTCAGAAACGCGAGCCGCCAACCGTACTCCGGATCGATCACCGCCGGGTCGAGCAACACAATCGCGCCGACGGCGCCCAGCGCCGCACCGATCCAGAAGCTGCCGTTGATGATGAGGTCGGTCCAGCCGCGCACGCGCGCCGGGATAAGCTCCTGGATGGTCGAGTTGATCGCCGCGTATTCGCCGCCTATCCCGGCCCCCGTGAGAAAGCGAAACAGCGCGAAGCTCCAGAAATTCCACGACAGCGCCGTCGCCGCGGTGGCCACGAGATAGACCGCGAGCGTGATGAAGAACAGCTTCTTTCGCCCAAGCCGGTCGGTCAGCCAGCCGAAGAACAGCGCGCCCAGCACGGCGCCCGCGAGATAGGCGCTGGCGGCGAGGCCGACGTCGGCATTGCTGAATTGCAGCACGGGGCTCGCCTTGAGCGCGCCCGCAAGGGATCCCGCAAGCGTCACCTCCAGTCCATCGAGGATCCAGGTGATGCCGAGCGCGGTGACGACCAGGGTGTGGAAGCGGCTCCACGGCAGGCGGTCGAGCCGCGCCGGGATGTCGGTTTCGACGATGGCGGGAATGCCCGTCCGCTGCTCCATGGGGAGCGAACGCGAGACAGGGGAACTCGTTCCTTACCCCCGGCGGCTGAGCAGGAACACCGCCTGTTCGCCGAACAGGTTCCAGAACCACCACGGCGCGTTGAAGCGCAGCGGCGTGCCCCAGGCGTTGAACGCGACCGCGCGCTCCATCTTGGCGCCAGTCACATCGCAGAGCACGACGAAATCCTTGATCGTGCAGAAGTGGATGTTGGGCGAATCCCACCACGCATAGGGGAGGTTGTCGGTGCTTGGCATGTGGCCTCCGAAGAACAGTTGGAGGCGGATTTTCCAATGACCGAAGTTCGGGAACGACACCACGGCGTTGCGGCCAATCCGCAGCATGTGCTCGAGCACGACACGCGGCCGGCGCGTCGCCTGAAGTGTCTGCGACAGGATGACGAAGTCGAAGGCGTCGTTCGGATAGTCCGCCAGATCGGTGTCGGCGTCGCCCTGAATCACCGCGAGGCCCTTGGCGACGCATTCGTTGACGCCTTCGCGCGACAGCTCGATGCCGCGACCGTCAACGCCGCGCTGTTCGCCGAGGATACGTAAGAGTTCGCCGTCGCCGGCGCCGATGTCGAGCACCTTGGAGCCGGGCGCCACCATGTCGGCGACCAGCAGCAAGTCGACGCGCGCGCCACCCGGCGCGCGGGCAGCTTCGGCCATGGTGAGATCGCGCTTGAGACGGGACAGCATCGTCACCTTGTCTTTTTCACTTACCGGTCTTGAGACCGCGCGCTTTGGCGGCGCCGTCGAGGAAGCCGCGCACGATCGCGAACAGTTCCGGCTCCTCCAAGAGGAATGCATCGTGGCCCTTGTCGGTCACGATCTCGGCGAACGAGACGCGCGCGCCGGAAGCGTTAAGCGCATGGACGATGGCGCGCGATTCCGGCGTCGGGAACAGCCAATCGGATGTGAACGACACCACGCAGAAGCGCGTCTCGGCGCCGCGGAAGGCGTTGGCCATCACGCCACTGTAATCGGCGGCAAGATCGAAATAATCCATCGCGCGCGTCAGGTAGAGATACGAGTTTGCATCGAATCGCTCGACAAACGAACTGCCCTGGTGGCGCAGATAGGATTCCACCTCGAAATCGGCGTCGAACGAAAACGTCGGATTTTCGCGGTCCTGGAACTTCCGGCCGAACTTGCGGTGCAGCGCCGCGTCCGAGAGATAGGTGATGTGAGCGCCCATCCGCGCGACCGCGAGCCCGCGGCGCGGGCTCGTGCCTTCGGCGAAATAGCGGCCGTGGCGCCATTCCGGATCGGCCATCACCGCCTGGCGACCGACCTCGTGGAAGGCGATGTTCTGCGCCGAGTGCCGCGTTGCGCAGGCGATCGGCAGCGCCGAGAACACGCGCTTGGGAAAACTCGCCGCCCATTGCAGCACCTGCATACCGCCCATCGAGCCGCCCGCGACCGAAAACAGCGAGTCGATCTCCAGCTCGTCGAGCAGCATGGCCTGCGCGCGCACCATGTCGCGGATGGTGATGACCGGAAATTCCAGCCCCCACGGTTTGCCGGTCTTGGGATTGGTCGAGGCCGGCCCGGTGGTGCCCATGCAGGCGCCGAGCACGTTCGGGCAGATGACGAAATATTTCTCGGTGTCGATCGGCTTGCCGGGCCCGATCAAGGTTTCCCACCAACCGGGCTTGCCGGTCACCGGATTGGGACTCGCCACATGGTGATCGCCGGTGAGCGCATGGCAGATCAGCACCGCGTTGGAGCGCTCGGCGTTGAGCGTGCCGTAGGTCTTGTAGGCAATCTGAAACGGCGAAAGCTCAACGCCGGCGTCGAGCTTGAGCGGACGGTCGGCGCCAAACCGCGCCACCGATGAGTTGCGCGGCGCGTCGGCCTCGCGGGCGCGAGACGTTGCGTCAGGTGCTGTGTCGACGTCGCCCATAACTTCGTCCCGGGCCGTGTCCCCGGCGGTCAAAATACCGCGCTCGTGCATCGGGTAGGTAGGGATCGGCACCCGCTTATGTCAATGTTTTCTTTGATTTAACGCCCCGGCCCTCCTATCAATGGGGCCGGAAACGCCATGCCAAACAAGCCTCAAGATAGCGCTCAAGGCGCGCCTTCGCTGGGCGATCTCCGCAAGGAGATCGACCGTATCGACGAGGCCATGCACCAGCTCCTAATGGAGCGCGGGGAGATCATCAATCGCCTGATCTCGGTGAAGAAGACGCAGGAAACCGGCTCGGCGTTCCGCCCGGCGCGCGAGGCCGACATGATGCGGCGTCTGGTGCAGCGGCACAAAGGCATCCTGCCGCTCGATACCGCCGAGAGCATCTGGCGCGTCATCATCGCGACCTTCACCCATGTGCAGGCGCCCTTCTCCGTCCACGCCGACCTGTCGGCGGGCGACGCACCGATGCGCGACAGCACGCGATTCCATTTTGGCTTCACGGTGCCGTTCGTGCCGCACTTTGGAGCGGCTGGAGTCGTCGAGGCGGTTTCGGAATCGAAAGGCGACCTTGGCCTCGTCCCGGCGTTTGCCACCAACCACAGCGGGGCATGGTGGACGGCGCTCGAGTTTCAGAGCGCGCCGAAGATCATCGCCCGGCTGCCGTTCCTCGACCGCGCCGACCATCCTGCGCCGCTCGATGTGTTCGTGGTGTCGCGCGTCGCCGCCGATGCCATGGTGACCGAGGTCGAAACCTGGAGCATGCGGGTTGCCGGCTGGGGCGCCGGTCCAGCCCGCGCCGTGTCGGCGCTCGCGGAGATCGTCGCGGTGCCGGATACCGCCTTCGACGGCGCGGCGCTGCTCATTTCGGTGCCGGCCGAGGGCGATCTGACCCATATCAAGGCGGCGCTTGTTAAGACTGGTGTCACGGTGCGCTCGGCGGCTCTCGTCGGCAGCCACGCGACCCGCTACAAGGTGCCGGCCAACAAGCCGTAAGCCCGAAACGGACCGAACTGAAATGACCGCCACCCGTCCCCAGCCCCGCAAGGGCGTGCTCGAGATCGACGCCTATGTGCCCGGCAAGAGCAGCGCGCCGGGCGTCGCCAAGGTGTTCAAGCTCTCGTCGAACGAGACGCCGCTCGGCCCGAGCCCGAAGGCGCTCGCGGCCTACGATGCGGTCGGCAAGCACCTGGAGGATTATCCGGACGGCTCGGCCTCGGAATTGCGCGAGGCGATCGGCCGCGCGTTCGGTCTCGATCCGGCGCGGATCGTCTGCGGCGCGGGCTCCGATGACCTGCTCAATCTGCTGGCGCGCGCCTATCTCGCCGACGGCGACGAGGCGATCCACACCACGCACGGCTTCCTAGTGTACCCGATCGCGACGCTGGGCACCGGCGCCACGCCCGTGATCGCGCCGGAGAAAGCCTATACCGCCGACGTCGATGAAATCCTCAAGCGGGTGACGCCGAAGACCAAGATGGTCTTCCTCGCCAACCCGAACAATCCGACCGGGACCTACATACCGTTCGACGAGGTCAAGCGCCTGCACAAAGGGCTGCCGCCGCATGTGCTGTTCGTGCTCGACGCGGCCTATGCCGAATACGTCCGCCGCAATGACTACGAGGCTGGCATCGAACTCGTGGCGACCAGCGAGAACGTGGTGATGACGCGCACGTTTTCGAAAATCCATGGACTGGCGGCGCTCCGTCTGGGCTGGATGTACGGGCCGGCGCATGTGGTGGATGCCGTCAATCGCATTCGCGGGCCTTTCAATGTGAACGGCGCCGCGATCGCCGCCGGCATCGCCGCGATCGAGGATACCGCGCACCAGGAGTGCTCGCGCGAGCACAACACGGTATGGCTGGCCTGGCTGATGCAAGAAATCGCCCGGCTCGGGCTCGACGTGACGCCGAGCGCCGCGAACTTCCTGCTGATCCATTTCCCGCAGGACAAGGGCCGCACCGCAGCCGACGCCAACGCCTTCCTGATGAAGCGCGGGCTGATCCTGCGCCAAGTCGGCGCCTACAAGCTGCCGAATGCGTTGCGCATGTCGGTCGGCACCGAGGAGGCCAACCGCCTGGTGGTCAAGGCGCTTGCCGAGTTTCTGGGAAAATCCAAGTGAACGGCAAGGCGAGCAACGAGCCGATCTTCAATCGCCTGGCGCTGATCGGCTTCGGCTTGATTGGAGGCTCGATCGCGCGCGCCGCCCGCGCGCAGGGCGCGGTGCGCTCGATCGTCGCTACCGCCCGCTCGCCGCGGACACGCAAGCGCATCGCCGAGCTTGGCGTGGTCGATCAGGTGGTCGAAACCAACGCCGCCGCGGTCGAGGGCGCCGATCTCGTCATCGTCTGCATCCCGGTCGGGGCCTGCGGCGAGGTGGCCAAGGAAATCGGCCCGCATCTGATGAAAGGCGCGACAGTCTCCGACGTCGGCTCGGTCAAGGGCTCGGTCATGCGCGACATGGCCCCTCACCTACCGGCGCATGTGCATTTCGTCCCCGCCCATCCGGTCGCGGGCACCGAGCATTCCGGCCCTGACTCTGGTTTCGCGGAATTGTTCGTCAACCGCTGGTGCATCCTGACGCCACCGCCGGACGCGGACCCGGCGGCGGTCGAGCGGCTCGCCACGTTGTGGCGCAAGCTCGGCGCCAATGTCGAAACCATGCCGGCCGATCACCACGATCTGGTGCTTGGAATTACCAGCCATCTGCCGCACCTGATCGCCTACACGATCGTCGGCACGGCCGATGAGCTTTCCGAGGTGACGCGCTCCGAGGTTTTGAAATTCTCCGCCGGCGGTTTCCGCGACTTCACGCGGATCGCGGCGTCCGATCCGACCATGTGGCGCGATGTGTTCCTCGCCAACAAAGATGCCGTGCTGGAGATGCTGGGCCGCTTCAACGAGGATCTCTCGGCGCTGACCCGCGCGATGCGCAGCGGCGACGGCCAGGCACTGTTCGATCATTTCGCGAGAACGCGCGCGATCCGCCGCGGCATCGTCGAGATTGGCCAGGATTCGCCGGCGCCGGACTTTGGCCGGGCGCATCCGACCTTGCCGGCCGAGCCGCTGCCGCGCCCCTACGCCGCCGACAACGAGTAGCGGCCTAGAATTTAGAACAGCGGTGGCGTGGCGCCGAGCTTGAGCGGGCCCAGCGACACCATGCCGTCGTCGAAGCGCAGCGGCAGCATCACCGCACGCTTGCCTTCAAGCTCGGTCGCCTGGCCCATGAGATTGACGCTGGCGGCGATCATCGGCGCGGCGTTCTTCCTCGCCACATTGCCCAGCCCCGGCATGATGCGGTCGAGCGCACCGAGTGCGCTGTTGAGCTGTGGCGGCGCCTGGTCCTGCGAAAGCATCTGATCGAGGCCGAGCGTCGGCAGGAACTTTTCCAGATTGGCAACGGTGAGACGAAGCTGGCCGTCGAGCCTGCCGGCAGGGGAAAGGCCGAGCGAGCCGCTGGCGACGGCAATCGTGTCGCGCTGCTGCACGCGGGCATTCTTGATATCGATGCGTCCGCCAGCGGCCTGCATTTCGCGGAAACGGGCCGGCCAGGGTTTCGGCGAGAAATCCTTCAAACCCCGCAGCACCGCGGTGATGTCGGCGTCGGCCGGAGTTGCCGCGGCCTGATGCCAGGATGGCGCGGATGCGGCGGCGAGCTTGAGCACCATCTCGATCACCGGATTGTCCTGCACGGTGCCCGATACCAGACGGCCGTTGAGATCGAGACGGTCCGCCTTGAACAGGCTCTCACCGGCCGCGCGGTCGACCGCCGGCTGGTCAATCTGGATCGAGACGCTTTCCGGCGATACCGGCAAGCCATGCACTTTCGTCTGCGCGTGCCGCCATTTGGCGGAGATTGTCGCCGCCTGTCCCGGTTCGGCGATGGTCAGGGGACCAACGATTTCGGTGGTCAGCACGGTGGGCTGCCAGATGTGAGCGGAGATCAGCATGTCCCGCGCCTTGACTGCGAGCGGTGGCCGGTTCGACTTCACCTCCACGCCGGGGTCGGCACAGCGAATCTCGATGCCGAAGGGAAATCCGCCGATCGTCTGGGCAGCACAGGTGTAGACGCGGCCGGACTGCGCCTCACGCGACTGCCAGCCAGCGATGGTGCGTTCGGCAACGCCGGCGCCGTAGTACCAGGCGGCGGCCCAGAGGCCGGCGAAAGCGACAAGCAGGACGATCAGGACGGCCGGCCAGCGGCGTCTGCGCCGAACAGGATTTGCTTGGATCATGGTGATGTGAAGCCCATCGAATGCGGCGTTTCAAAGGTTGCGAAGCTTTTGGCCCTGGGCGGGTGCGTGGTCATTGTGGCTCCAGTTGCAGGGCGGGACGGGGCCTGATAGGCGAGCATTCGTTAGGAATTGGACAATGGATCCCGGTTTCGATCATGCTGCCCAGGATTTATGGGTCTTCGGCTACGGCTCGCTAATTTGGCGGCCTGGCTTCGATTATCTCCAGCGGCTTCCGGCCAACATCATTGGAATGCATCGTTCGCTTTGCGTCTATTCGTTCGATCACCGCGGCACGCCGGAGCGGCCCGGCCTCGTGCTCGGCCTCGACTTCGGCGGCGCCTGCCGCGGCATCGCCTATCGGGTGGCGGCAGAGCATCGCGCGGCTACGCTCGCCTATCTGCGCTCCCGTGAGCAGACCACGGCGGTGTACCGGGAATTGGTGCGCGGGGTTTGGCTCGAGGGGCAACCGGATCGGCGCGTCGAGGCGCTTTGCTACGCGGTCGATCGCGGCCATCCGCAGTACGCCGGCCGTCTTTCGCACGATCGGCAGCTGCATATCGTGCGCCAGAGTCATGGCCGGTCCGGCAACAACCGCGACTATGTCATCGAAACCGTGAAAGCGCTCGAGGCCCTTAACATCACCGATCACGATTTGCATGTCCTGGCGGAGCGCCTCAAGGGCTCGCCGGATACGCATGCTTTGAGCCAGACGCCCCTCGCCTGAGCCGGATCCGTCAAATTATTCCTTCCCGCCTGGAACGATAGGCATGGAATCTCGTTTGCTGATCGGGAGGCACTTGCGGGACCGGAAAAAATGCAGGGCCGGAGTTCGCCGTCGCTCCTCCTCATATACATCGGCATGATCGCAACAGCATTGGCTGTGATTGCGCTGGGGCTGACCGCGGTTGTGAAGGCATCGGCGCATCTGTCCCAGACGAGCGCCCGCGAGAAAACGCTTCTGGAACTTCAGGTCGAACGTTCGCGCGAAATCAAACAAGCCCTCGCTACACGCATTTCCACACCGCCCTTGCCGCCGATTACGGCGCGTCCCGCGCGGGAGCTTCGCGAAGCGACAGCCGCTCAGGAAAAGAAGCCGGCGCGACCCAAGCTGCCGCCTACGGCGATGAATGCAATGGCGATGGACCAAAGCGGAGCTGATCGGCCGTCATCCGGGCACGCCTATTCCACCCCTGACCGCCACACCCAGTTTTGATGGCGCACGCAAGCGCACAGGAAAAAGCCCCGGCACAACCGGGGCTTTTTCCTTTAATGTGACGCCGCTTAGTCGAACTTGAACTGCGGCATGCTCTTGAGCTGATCCTTGCTGGCGCCGCTCAGGAGCGCATGATCCGGATACCACTTCGACCGGGCGCTGGCAGTGGTGGTGGCTGGAGCGTTGGCTGGGCGATTGGCCGCACCCGTGGTGCCCGTGCCGCTGGCCGCGGACGTGCGGACCGGCTCGTCAACGAACTTCAGCTTGCTGAAATCGACCATGATGTCGTGCTGGCCCATGCCGAGGAAGCCGCCGACGCCGATCACGACCCCGGCCACCTTGCCGGACTTGTCGAGCAGCACTTCACTGATGTCGCCGAGCTTCTCGTTCTGGTCATTGTACACATTGAGCCCGACGAGCTTCGAGGCACGCCACGCGTCAGCTTGCACCTTCTTGGTGGGCGCCGGAGCCGTGGCCGCCGGAGTGGCGGTGGAAGCGGGAGGATTGGACTGCGCGAGAGCCGGGACAAGCATCACGGAAGCGAGCAGCCCACCGAGCAGGAGTTTAGAACGCATTTGGAAATCTCCAGGTTGATGGAACTACGAGACACATCGAACGCGCCGCAAAAATTTTGGTTCCTGGAACTCATGTCGCAGGGCAGTTTTCTTTCTTCAAATTCTGAAGCAAGTTCCTTGTCGTTGCGCCGCCAACCATTGCGCTCTGCACAACGACAACCGAAGCCCGGCAATCTTTGGATTGCCGGGCTTTCGATGATTCCAACCGCTGTTTGCCGATGATTAATCGCAGCGGCGAATTGTCTTCGTGTAGCCATCGCGTTTGATGATGACGGTACGGCACTCGCCACGGGCAAAGTCGCGGTCGCGGTACACGCGCCGCTCGACGACGCGATCCCGATCCCGGCCCGAATCCACGCCGATGCTAACTCCGGCTCCGGAACCGCGCACGTACACATCCTCAGCCGACGCAGGCTGGGCGATTGCAAACCCTGCGATGGCCACCATGCCAATTCCAATAATCAGTCCGCGCATTTTGCTCTCCTGTTACACCTCCCATGCCCTGGGAAACGTGCAAGACAGTGACGCGTTCCACTCTCGATTCATCAAGAGGACGGATTCAATGCAGTAGAGGGGGGAACTTTCAGTCGGTTGCCGCACGCGTGAGTGATGAGCGGACGCCAAGCTTGTTCAGCTCCGCCTCCCCCTCCGCGATCAACCGCGCCGTTGCCGTTTCGATGTCGCTCTGCAGCCGCCGCAGGAACACTTCCTTGTCGAGCCCCGGCGGAATCGGTGGCAAGAACTCGACAACGATCGTGCCGGGCAGCCGCAGCAAGGCCCGTCGCGGCCAGAACAGGCCCGAGTTCAGCGCAACCGGAACGCAGGGCACGCCGACCTCGGCATAAAGGTGTGCGACGCCGAACTTGTAGCGCGGGGCGGCGCCCGGTGGCCGACGTGTGCCTTCGGGGAAGATGATGAGCTGGCGGCCACTGCGGATTTCTCTCTGGGCGCGCGCCGTCATTTCGGTCAACGCCTGAGAGCCGGCGCCTCGATCGACCGGGATCATGCCGCCCTTCCACATGCACCAGCCGAAGATCGGTATCCACATCAGTTCGCGCTTGACGATGAAGGTGAAGTCGTCGAACAGCCGCAACAGTGCGAAGGTTTCCCAGGTGGACTGATGCTTGGCGGCGACGATCAGCGCGCCCTCCGGAATATTCTGCAGGCCGCGAAGCTCGACCTTGGTGCCGCAGACGACGCGCAGCAGCCAAACGCTCGTACGTCCCCAGAGTTCGGCCATCTTAAGGACGGCGCGGCGCGGCAGCGCCAACGTGATCAGCGCCGCCACCAGCAGCGCAACCAGATTCAGATAGAACAGGATATTAAACAGGATGGACCGGACGATGACCACGTTCTGAACCGCTGCGTGCCTGCGAAGAAAATTCGCCGCCCTACTCGAACGACAATGAAAGCCACAAACGAACTCGCGCGACGATATACTTCAAATACTCCCAGAATAGCAGCCGGGCGGTATCGGGATTTTCCCACCAAGCCTCGACGCGCACTTTCTCCGAAACCACCCCATAGGGCACCAACGCCACATCCGGTAGCTCGTGCTCCAGTTCCACCATGGCGCGCGGCAGGTGGAAGTTTGCGGTTACGACGATCAGCGACTGGAAGCCACGGGCCTTGGCCCAGCGCCGCGTCTCGACGGCGTTGCCAATGGTGTTGGTCGCCGAATGGTCGATATCGACGCAACAGGTGAACCAGCGCTGGTGCTCGGGCACGAGACGCGAGATTTCACCTGGACGCGTGACCGGATTGACGCCGCTGATCAGGAGGCGTTTGGCACGGCCCGCGGCCAGCAGATCGAGTGCATCGTTGATCCGAAACGGCCCGCCGGTGAGCGCCACGATACCATCGGCGTTTCGCGTCGGCGCGACCTCGCTCGTCGGCATCTGATGGACGAACCACAAGAAGTCCGCGATCGGCAGCGCCACGACGAGAATCACGACCAGCAGGAGGGCACGGCGCCACCACCGGCCGCGCCGCGGCGCTGGCCGCATCCCGCCTCCTGCCGATGTCCCTGAGCCTATGGCGCCCATCAGTTCCAAATCCCCGGCGAATGATAGCGCAAAATCCGCCGCGCGGATGGCACGTTGCTACTCAACGGTTTCCAGCGTGCGATTGACCGTTCGCCGCGACGCAACCGCGGTCACCACGGCCACCAGCACGATCTGCGCCACGATCGCAAGATAGCCGCCCCAGCCAAGCGCGAAGCTGCCGAACAGCGTGGCCACCTGATCCCCGCTGGCCGTGCCAGCACTCATGCGCGCGACAATACCGGCGATGCCGAACAGCAGTATCGCAAGGCCCCCTCCGATCAGTCCACCCTCCAGCCCCAGCATGAGGAAGTGGCGTTGAAACTGTCCGGCAATGAAGCCGCTCTTGGCGCCGATAAAATGCAATACCTCGACGATCGGACGATTGGTCGCCATCGCGCCCCGCGTGGCGAAAGTCACCGAGAGAACCGTCGCAGCCAGCATGAGGATCAGAATACCAATGCCACCGGCGATGGTGGTCTGCGCCATGGTGCGCATGCGATCGATCCAGGCGCGGTGATCGTCGAGGCTCGCGCCGGGGACGCGTTCGGCCAGCGCCTTCTTCAGTGGCGCGAGGTCGACGCCGTCGACAGGCAGCTTCACCACGATCATTCGCGGCACTGGCAGATCGTCGAGCGCGAGCCCGGCGCCAAGCCACGGCTCGAGCAGACCGGCAGATTCTTCCTTCGAATAGGCGCGGACCTCGCCGACGCCGGGAACAGCGCGAGCGATCTCGACGGCGCGCGCCACCGCGGCTTCGAGATCGCGGCCCAATCCGGGCCGCACCTGGATGGTGACCTCGCGCGCGACGTCGGACTGCCATTCGACCGCCGAGGACCGCACCAGCATGACGGCGCCAGTGGTCAGCGACGCCAAGAACGTCATGATGGCGACGACAGCCACCAGCGCGCGGCCGGCGATGGAGCGCTTGGGCACGATCGGCGTATCGCCGCGCGGCATGTAGCCGTCCATCGCGCGCGGCGTCATCAATTCCTGATCAATGCGAAGGTCGGTGCGAAGCTCGCTCATGGTTTCAACAGTCTTGGTGCCTCAATCATAAGCGTGCAGCCGCCCGTCGTGCAGCACAAGTCGGCGGCAGTCGTACTGATCCATCAGGCCGATGTCGTGGGTGGCGATGACCACCGTGGTGCCGGACTTATTGAGTTCGATGAACAGCCGCAGCAGACGTTGCGCGAGATTGGGATCGACGTTGCCGGTCGGTTCATCGGCTAGCAGTAGTTGCGGCCGCGCGATCACCGCCCGCGCGATCGCCGCACGCTGCTTCTCGCCGCCCGATAGCACCGGCGGCAGCGCCCCCATCCGGTCGCCGAGGCCGACCCAGTGCAACAGTTCGACCACCTCGTCGCGGTAGCTCGCCTCGCCCTTGCCCATCACGCGGAACGGCAGTGCGACGTTCTCGTACGTTGTCATATGGTCAAGCAGCCGGAAATCCTGGAACACGATGCCGATGCGACGCCGCAGCGTGGCGAGCGAATCTTTGCTCAGTGTCGAGGTGTCGTGATTGAACACACTCAGCAGGCCGCGGGTCGGCCGAAGCGAGAGAAACAACAGCCGCAGCAGCGAGGTCTTGCCGGCACCCGATGGGCCGGTCAGGAACTGGAATGATTGCGGCTCGATCTCGAAATTGAGGTCGCGCAGAACCTCGGGCCCGAGCCCGTATCGCAATCCCACGTTCTCAAATCGGACCAAGCCGTATCCCCTTTGGGTCCGTTACAATTTGAACGC
Organism: uncultured Alphaproteobacteria bacterium; assembly: GCA_963842645.1. Classification (GTDB taxonomy): domain Bacteria; phylum Pseudomonadota; class Alphaproteobacteria; order Rhizobiales; family Xanthobacteraceae; genus Z2-YC6860. The sequence goes on from CAWJGY010000008.1 coordinate 20,224, forward strand.
GATCATGTCCGACGGTCCTTCGCCCGCCAAAGCGGACTTCGCGAACGCGGGAAACCGGTTCCGGACGGGATCATGTTCCAAACGATTCGCCCCTTGCTACACGATACCGGACGCCAACGATGCAAGCCGTATTAACCCGGCGTTAACCGGGCAAGCCGGAGTCGCTTTCTGGGCACTCATTCATCCGCCTGTTTTCAGGCAATGCCTGCATTCTCATGGTTTCCGGTCCGTTAACGGACGGCTGTTACGGTCGCGGCCAAAGCCGGACCGCGGCGAATCGCCCAACAAACCCGGGAAACGACCGAGAACCGTCCAAGAAGCCGATGCAGATCGTCTGTCCAAACTGCACGACGTCCTACCAGATCGCCGACACCGCGGTCGGAAAGACCGGGCGTTCGGTGCGCTGCGTGCGCTGCCAGACCGTATGGCAAGTGCCGCCGCCGGTCACGGCGACACCTGGGGCAACACCTGGAGCCGACGAAACCGTGGCGGCGTTCAGCGCCGAGCTTGGCGCACGGCCCGCCGCGCCAGCCAGTGTCCCTGCTCCGCCGCCGCCCGCCCCGCCGCCCTCAGAGGGCCTGCCGGAGGAACCATCGCTCGGCGAGCTGATCCGGACGACTGCATTTGAAGAAACGGCGGACGCCGCCGGCGCGCCAGATGAGGCGCCCGCAATGGCGCTCGCAGATATTCCGATTCCGGTCGAGGAGTCGCCGCCCCTGGTACCGGCTCCACCCGTGACCGATGTCACATCGCTGGACGATAGTGGCCCGCCGGACATCGAGAGCGTCGCCGCCCGCCGGGCCCGCGCTGCGGCCCGCAAGCGGCGGTCCCGCCTTCGGGTCCCGCTCCCGGTTGCAATCGTTGCGCTGGTAACCCTTTCCGTGGCGCTGCTCGGCTGGCGCCGTGATGTCGTGAGGTATGCGCCGCAGCTCGCATCGTTCTATAGTGCCATCGGGCTGCCGGTGAACCTCCGCGGGCTTTCCTTCGCTGACTTGAAGATCGGCAGCGAGATTCACGATGGCGTCCCGGTGCTGGTTATCGAGGGCATGATCGTGAGTATGGTGTCGAGGCCTGTCGATGTACCGAGGCTGCGGTTCGCGCTTCGCAGCGCGACGGGGGCTGAGGTCTATGCCTGGACCGCGCAACCGTCACAGCCCGTGCTCGATCCATTTGAAGCCATGCCGTTCCGCAGCCGGCTTGCCTCTCCGCCCGCCGAGGCCCACGACATCCAGGTGCGGTTTTTCACGCGGCGCGACGCGGTCGCGGGCCTCCACTGAGCCGGCCGTGGCGCGCATCCTTATCGCCGAAGATGAGAAACCGGTGCGCACGCTGATCGCGCGTGCACTCGCCGAGGATGGCCACCTCGTCGTAGCGACCGCCGACGGCGGCGAAGCGCTTGACGTGCTGCAACGCGAGAACGGCGGTTTCGACCTGCTCCTGGCCGACATCAAGATGCCGGTGATGGATGGAATCGCGCTGGCGCTGGCAGTCGCACGCGACTTTCCCAAGCTGCCGATCCTGCTGATGACCGGCTATGCTGACCAGCGCGAACGCACGTTCGGGCTCGAGGCGCTGATTCATGATGTCATTGCCAAGCCGTTCGCTCTGGCCGAGATCAAATTCGCCATGGCTTCCGCCGTGGCGAAGGGCAGGCGAAGCTGATGCATGAATTGATCCACGACCTCGCGCTGTCCATCGTCATGGCATGGCTGTTGGGTGTCACCGCCAATTTCATCCGTCAGCCGTTGATTCTGGCCTATCTCGTTGCCGGGTTCCTGCTCGGCCCCTCCGGCCTCAAATGGGTGCAATCCGAGCAGTCCATCAACACCATCGCCGAGCTCGGGCTGATCTTCATGCTGTTCATGATCGGTCTGGAAATCGATCTGAAGAAGATTGTTCAGGCCGGCAACGTCATCCTGGCCACGTCCGCGGTGCAGGTCCTAGGCTGCTTTGTACTGGCGCTCGGGCTCTTTCTGCTCATCGGCATCCCGCTCGGCGACCGCCGCTTCGACGCGCTTTATCTCGCAGCCGCCGTGGCGCTCTCGAGCACGGTCGTCATCGTCAAGGTGCTCTACGAGAAAAATGAACTCGATACGCTTCCTGGGCGCATCACGCTCGGCGTGCTCGTGGTGCAGGACCTGTTCGCGATCTTGTGCCTGGCGATCCAGCCGAGCCTGAACGACCTGAACTTTGATGTGGTGCTGATATCGGTTCTGCGTGTCGCCGTGCTGCTGGCGAGCGCGATGCTGTTCAGCCGCTACGTGCTCCCACACCTGTTCCACCTGATCGCGCGCCTACCGGAGCTCGTGCTGGTGGGGGCGCTGGCGTGGTGCTTCGCAGTCGCGGAGTTTGCAGATTTCCTTGGCCTGTCGCGCGAGATGGGCGCGTTGATCGCGGGCGTCTCGCTATCGACCTTCCCCTATGCGCTCGACGTCACCGCCAAGGTCACTTCGCTTCGCGATTTCTTCATCACGCTGTTCTTCGTGGCGCTGGGCATGATGGTGCCGGTACCGACGCTTTCGGTGCTCGCGCTTGCGCTCATTCTCGTCGCCTTCACCCTGGCGAGCCGGATCTTGACGGTGTTCCCGCCGCTCTACGCGATGCGGCAGGGGTTGCGTGCCAGCATCCTGCCCGCCATCAATCTCGCCCAGATCAGCGAGTTCTCGCTGGTGCTGATCCAGGTCGGCGTGCAGTCCGGCCAGACCACTCCGGGCGTCGCCGGCGCAGCATCCACTGCCTTTGTCGTGCTCGCGGTCTTGAGCACCTTCGTGATGATGAACAGCGACCCGATCACGCGGCGGACGATCCCCATTCTCAAACGGTTGGGCTTCCGCGACCTCGATCAAACCGCAACCGAGCACGATCCAGAGAACAAGGCCGAGCTCAACCGCCGGATTCTGCTCCTCGGATTCTACCGGGTGGCCAGCTCGTTCCTGACCGAGTTGGAGCGGCGCCACGCTGCGCTGTTGAAACAGATACACGTGGTCGATTTCAATCCCACCGTCTATCACGAGTTGCAGGCGCGGGGCGTGAAGGTCCACTATGGCGACATCGCCCACGTCGACACGCTCTCGCATGCCGGCGTCGCCCACGCCGAAATCGTGATTTCGAGCGTGCCGGACTCGCTGTTGAAGGGAACCACCAACGAAAAGCTCGTCCGGTATGTTCGCATGGTCAATCCGACCGCGAAGATCATCGCGACCGCGGACGTCCTGTCGGAGTCCCAAACGCTCTACGCCGCCGGCGCCGACTACGTGAGCATCGCCCGGTTGGACCAGGCCAACGAGTTGATCGAAGCCGTTACCGCGGCCGAGGCGGGCCTGCTCGACGACATGAGGGCGAAGCTGGAAGCGCGGCTTCGTGAACGCCGGGAGATCCTGCCCTAGCCCAAGGCAACCCCCGGCCGCCTGGCCCGCGTCCAGGGCCGGCAGCCGCCTCATTGTCTAAACTGGGGACCTCTGCAAATCCGTTAAACAAGTTGTCACAAGAATCAGTTATCTTGTGTCCTGCATGACGGCTCGTATTGTTGCGAACCGATGACAGATCCCAGGTATCCTAAAGCCGGATACCGAAGTCGCCGCCGCTCGCTGTCTGCAGACAACCTCCACAATCTCGGGAAATCGAACACCCTGCGCCTCAGCGCGGGGCGCTTGTGTATCGCTATTCCTCTGGTCTGGCAAAAGGAGTCCGCCCTTGGGTAAGCACTTCAGCAACAGGCACTTCAACAAGAAACGCCGCCGCCAAGTTCGTTTCGAGACGGCTGAAATCATCGAGTTTCAAGGATCGAAGTTCGAAGAGGAGCGGATCCTTCCTCCAATCAAGGCGCTGAACCCGACGCAGGCAACTTACGTGGATGCGCTGCGCACCAGCCCCCAGGTGATCGTCCTTGGCCCCGCGGGAACCGGCAAGACCTGGATTGCCGCCACCCATGCCGCCGATCTTTTCCGCAACGGGCAGATCGACAAGATCATCCTCACTCGGCCGAACGTTCCGTGCGGCCGTTCGCTCGGATATTTTCCCGGCACGCTCGAAGACAAGTTTGCGCCTTGGGCTGCGCCGGTGGTCGAGGCCATCAAGGAGCGGATCGGCCGGGCTGCCTATGAGATAGCGCTCAAGAAAGGCGAGATCGAACTGGTTCCGTTCGAAGTCATGCGCGGCCGGTCGTGGAAAAACGCCTTTGTGCTGCTCGACGAGGCACAGAACACCACGGCCGCCGAGATCAAGACATTTCTGACCCGCATCGGCGACGACTGCACCGTGGTCGTCAACGGCGATGTCAGCCAATGCGACCTCGACCAGGCGAGCGGCCTGCGCGCGGTCATCCATCTGATCAAGTCGCAGATGCTTCCGGTCCCGGTGATTGAATTCACACGCGAGGACATCGTACGGTCCGGCGTTTGCGCCATGTGGGTGCGCGCGTTCGACGAGGCCAACCTCTAAGGGAGTCGCGCGCGTCGCGGCGGCGACGCGGCCTAGTAGTCCTTCAGCAACCGCTCGATGTAGTCGAGCTCAAGCTGCGGGCGGAAGCTCTCGCCGAAGCGCTTGCGCAGCTCCTCGAGTATGCGGCGCGCGCGCTGCACGTCGATCTCGCCCGGCACCTTCACCGTGGTGTCGTCGCCGTAGTCGCGGCCGCGCAGCGGGCGGCCAAGCGGATCGGTATCCTGGTTGGCGCGCGCCTGGCCGGTGCGGCCGGGCTGGCCCGGTCCCTGGCCCTGCCCCATCTGCTGCTGCATCGACTGCGCCATGCCCTGCGCGCCCTTGCGCATCGCTTCAAGCGCGCGCCCTTGCGAATCGACGGCGCCATCCGCGTCGCCATCGCCGAGCTGCCCCTGCGCATCGCCCATCGCATCGCCGGCCTTGCCGAGCTCGTTACCCTCACCCTTCTCGCCTTGTTGACCCTGGCCCGGCTGCGGGAAGCCTTTCTTTTTCAGTTCCTCCAGCAGCTTGTTGAGCTGCTCGCGCAGCGCCTGCTGGTCCTGGCGCAACTCGCCCATCTGGTTGCGGTCGCCCTGCTGGCCGCGCTGGCCTTGCTGGCCACGCTGCTGGCGGCGCTGGTCCTGGCCCTGGCGGAAGGTGCGGTCGCGCAACTGCTGCTGCTGGCGGATCATGTCGCCAAGCTCGTCGAGCGCCTGCTGCATGTCGTCGCCATCGCCCTGATCGCCGTTCGGCCGGGCCATCTGCAAGTTGTCGAGCATCGCCCGGAGCTGATCGAGCATCTGCTTGGCGGCATCCTTCGCGCCCGAGCGCGCCAGCCGCTCCATGCGGTCGAGCATGCTGCGCAAATCCTGCGAACGAAGCTGGCGCATCGAATTGGGATCGAGCGGACGCGCCATCTGCGGGTTCTTGCGCAATTCCTCGGCCAGCGCCTGCATGAACTTGTCGAGCGCCGCCCGCAGTTCGTCCATCAGCTTCTTAAGCTCTTCATCGGAGGCGCCGCGCTCCAGCGCGTCGCGCAATGCGTCCTGCGCCGCCCGCAACGCCTTCTCGGTCTCCGAGACATTGCCGTCCTCGAGGAAGACCGCCATCGACCACAGCCGCGCTACCACGTCGCGCAACCCGTCGTCGCTTTCGGCGCGCGAAAGCTGCCAGTAGATCGAACGCAGCCCCAGATAGATGTTGGTTTCCGGGATGAACCGCTCCGGCGCGATGGTGAGCGCATCGAGTGCGCCCATCACCTGATCTTTGGCATTGGCATCGAGTGCGAGATTGCGACGCTGCTCGATCAACGCGCGCGGCAACGGCTTGCTGAACGGCCGCTCCGGCAACCGCATCTCGTGCGCCGCCGAGCGGCCCTCGTTGTTGCCCTCGTCGCGGGCAACGAGCGTCATCGCCACGTCGACGCCGGCCCAGGGATGCTCGGACAGATCTTTGGTGGTGCTGCCTGCGCCGGCGCGGGTGCGCGCCTGCGGCAACACCAGCGTGAAATTGGGCGCGTCGAACAGCGGGCGCGGCGGCTTGCTCTCGGTTTCGGCTACCGCGGGCTTGTCCGAAGCCAGCTTGCGCTCAAACGTCGCCTGCGCGTCAACCACGCCGTAGTCGTCCTCGACCTTGTAATTGAGCAGCAGCGAACCGCGAAGCTGGGCTTCCGGCTCCTTGGCCAGCGCGATGGTCGGCGCACGATCCGCAATTGCATTGAACGTCCAAACCACATCGTCGCCGCCGCCCTTGACAGTCGCGGTACCTGCGGCGGTGATGGTGAAATGGCGCTCCTCAGTGCCCTTGGGCGCTTGCGGCTTGGCCTCGGGGTTTGCCTCTGCGATCCCGCCTTTGACGGCGACGTCGAGTCCGGACTGACCGGTGGCGCGCACCACCAGGATTGAGCCCGCCGGCACCGTAACCGGACCGCTGGCGCGCGCTTGCGACTGCTCGCCAGGGCGCAAGCCCGGCAGAATCAGCGGCGGCCGGCCGGTGTAGACCGGCGGCGTGACCCAGGCATCGATCCGATAATTGGCCGGCGTGACAACACCGTGCCAGTCGAACGCGGCCGCGATTCGCTTGGTGCGATCGCCGCCCGCCGCAAAGAACGCCGCAATCACCAAGATCAGCACCAGCCCGCGCAGCGCATACGGATCGCGCGCGGCAACCTGCGGCACAGGCGTACCGGCCTTGAGCGCGCGGGCGGCACGCAGCGCACGTTCCAGGTGCGCGCGCCACAGCGCAACGGCGAACTGGTCGCCGGCCTCGGGCGCCATGCGGTCGGCGATTGCCGTGGCCGGCCGGTGCGGCAACAGGCTTTGCCGGTCGAGCCGCCGCAAGCCCTCGATCCCCGACGGCCAGCGAACCTGGAACAGCGGCACGGTCGCCGCGACGGCCAGAACAAAAAAAGCGAACAGCCCGACCGCGCGGCCGAGCGGCGGCAGCGATACCCACAGGCCGAGCCAGGACAGCGCCAGGAACAAGCCGGCTGCCGTCGCGATCGAAGCCAGTGCCGGCCAAAGCCGTTCCCACAGGATCGACAGCCGGGCACGCCGAAGTGCCCGCGAAAGTGCGGTTTCTCCAGCACGAACGTCGCGCTCTTCGCCAGGTCGATCGGGGCTCAGTTCGCTCAAAACGGCTCCAGAGCGGAGAATCTGTCAGTACCAACACGTTAGCATGGGCCAGGGTCCGCCATAACCCAAGCAAAACGCAAGCCAGCCCGTCAGTTCACAACCAGCCTGGCAGGCGATCGAGACCAATCAATTGGTCGGCTTCAAGGCGGGGCCTCACCAGGGCCCATTCGTTATCCCGAACAAGGACTTCCGGTATCAGTGGCCGGGTGTTGTAGGTGCCGGCCTGGACCGCCCCATAGGCGCCCGCGGTCATCACCGCGAGCAGATCGCCCGGCCCGGGTTCCACCATGTCCCGGTCCAGCGCCAGGAAATCGCCCAATTCGCAGACCGGGCCGACCACGTCCGCCAAGGTCCGACGCGCGCCGGATCGGGGTTCGGTCACGGGCTGGATCTCGTGATGGGCTTCGTAAAGGGTCGGACGAATCAAGTCGTTCATGGCCGCATCGACGATGACGAAGGTCTTGGCCTCGCCGCGCTTGAGATAGAGAACGCGCATCACAAGGATTCCGGCATTGCCGACGAGCAGCCGGCCCGGCTCGAAGATCAACTTGCAGTCGAGGCCACGCGTCGCGCGCTTGACCACTTCAGCATAGGCGGAAGGGTCCGGCGGCGGCTCGTTGTCCTCGCGGTAGGGAATGCCCAGACCGCCGCCAAGATCGACGTGCGAGATGGCGTGACCGTCGGCGCGCAACTGACGCACGAAATTCGACAGCAGCGAAAAGGCGTCGCTAAACGGCGACAGCTCGGTAATCTGGCTGCCGATGTGCATATCGACGCCGACCACGCGCAGACCCGGCAGCTTGGCGGCTTTCGCATACACAGCACGCGCCCCACCGATGGGGATGCCGAACTTGTCCTCCGCGCGCCCGGTCGCAATCTTGGGGGATGCCTTGTGATGCGAAGAATGCGTCATCGCATCAACGTCCGGATTGACGCGGACGGAGACGTTCGCGATGCGTCCTTTGCCGGCGGCGATCGACGAAAGCAGCTCCAGCTCCGGCTCGGACTCGACGTTGACGCACAAAATGTTCTCGTCGAGGGCGAGAGCAAGCTCGGCCGCCGTCTTACCGATCCCGGAAAACATGATCTTGTCCGGCGGCACGCCCGCCGCAAGCGCGCGCTTGAGCTCGCCGCCCGACACCACGTCGGCGCCGGCTCCCTGCTTCGCCAGGGTCGCGATCACCGCCTGATTGGAATTGGCCTTGACCGCGTAGCAGACAAGCGAGGGCACGTCGGCGAAGGCGCTCGCGAACACGCGGTAGTGCCGCTCCAGTGTCGCGGTGGAATAGCAATAAAACGGAGTGCCTACCGCCTGGGCGAGGCTTGCGAGATTCACCGCCTCGGCGTGCAGCACGCCGTCGCGATAAGCAAAATGGTGCATGGCGTGCTCAGTTGATGAGCCAGTCAATGGGAAGCTTTTTCTTTGGACCGTCCGGGGCAATCGGCCGGCCGTCTTCATCGAAGTCCTGCGGCTTCTCTTTCGGCGCTGACTCACCCCTGCGGGTCACGGGCGTCCTGGTCACCGACGGATCGAGTTGGTAGCCGCCGGGCGGAGGGTCGAGCGCACCCTTGCGGCCGCAAGCCGCAAGCGACAACGCCAAGGCAAGCGCGCCGATTACGGCAAAAGAAAACGGCAGGCGATTTGGCCGGGACAATTGGGGCTCCGAAATTTCGCGCACCATAACAGATTGTGTGTCATTTGCGAGGCTCGCTCCGATCGCATTAACCATCGGAGATTCAACTCCGCTCGCGCTCCAAAGTCTTCAGCCATTTTTTGGCCTGTGCTCGCACGTTCTTCGGCGCGGTGCCGCCATAGCTGGTCCGGCTGCCGACCGAGCGATCCACCGAGAGCACGTAGAACACCGCCTGCGTGATTTTCGGCTCGATCTTCCTCATGTCCGCGAGCGGCAGCTTGTGCAGCGGCAGGCCGGTCTCTGCCGCCTTGGCGACGATGCGGCCGGTGATGTGATGGGCCTCGCGGAACGGCATCTTCAGCGTGCGAACGAGCCAATCGGCGAGGTCGGTGGCAGTGGCGTAGCCGGCGCCAGCCGCAGCCTTCATGCGCTCGGTGTCCGGCTCCATGTCGCGCACCATGCCGGTCATGGCGTCGATCGAAAGCGCAAGCGCGTCGAGCGCGTCGATGGTGCCTTCCTTGTCCTCCTGCATGTCCTTCTGATACGCAAGAGGCAGGCCCTTCATCACCATGAGCATCGCGTTCAGCGCGCCTACGACGCGGCCGGTCTTGGCCCGCACCAACTCGGCGGCATCCGGATTGCGCTTCTGCGGCATGATCGAAGAGCCGGTCGTGAACTTGTCCGAAAGCTTCACCAGCCCGACCAACGGCGAGGTCCAGATCACGATCTCCTCGGCGAAACGCGACAAATGCACGGATGCGATCGCGGCGGCCGAAAGCGTTTCAATCACGAAGTCGCGGTCGGACACGGCGTCCAGCGAATTCGCCATCGGCCGGTCGAATTCCAGCGCCGCCGCGGTCATGTCGCGGTCGATCGGAAACGAAGTGCCGGCGAGCGCGGCTGCGCCAAGCGGCGAATCGTTGAGCCGCGACTGCGCATCGGCAAAGCGGCCGCGGTCCCGCGCCGCCATCTCGACGTAGGCCAGCAGATGATGCCCAAAGGTCACCGGCTGCGCGGTTTGCAGATGCGTGAAACCGGGCATCACCGTGCCGGCATGTTGCAGCGCCTTCTCGGCCAGCGCCTGCTGGTAGTCGCCGAGCAGCCCGTTGAGATCGTCGATGCGCGAGCGCATCCACAACCGGAAATCGGTCGCGACCTGATCGTTGCGCGAGCGTGCGGTGTGCAGCCGGCCGGCGGCGGAACCGATCAAGTCGGCCAGCCGGCTCTCGACATTCATATGGATGTCCTCGAGCGCCCGCTTGAACTTGAATTTTCCGGACCCGATCTCTGACAGGATCGTGTCTAGACCGTGAGCGATCTTGCGGGCATCGTCCGCCGCGATGATGCCCTGTTTGGCAAGCATCTCCGCATGGGCCTTGCTGGCGGCAATGTCCTGGCGATAAAGGTGCCAGTCGAAGTCGATCGAGGTGTTGATCTTCTCCATGATGGCGGCGGGGCCCGACGCAAAGCGCCCGCCCCACATCGTGTTGCTCACGACGGGTTTCTTGCCGCTCTTCTTGATGCTCTTCTTAGCCACCGGGATGCACCGATCATGAATGGTCCGCACGACGCCGCACGCCGCACCACCCGGAAGCGCGTCGCCGTGATTGTTCTGGGCGGCGTGGTTGGAGTCGCGGTCGGACTGGCGGGGGTATACGGGATTGGCCGCCTCACAGGCAATGCGGCCCTCGATCCGGCCTGCAAGGGTTCGGTGGAAACCACCCGCCGGATGGCACCGCTGGTCCGCGGCGAAGTGGCCGCGGTTTCGGTCGCCAATGCCCCGAAAAGCCTGCCCCTGCTTGCGTTCAAGGACGGCGGCGGGGCCGCAAAATCGCTCGCCGACTGGCGCGGCCGCACCGTACTGGTAAACCTGTGGGCGACTTGGTGCGTGCCCTGCCGCAAGGAAATGCCGGCGCTCGACGCCTTGCAGGCCAAGCTCGGCGGCACGGATTTCGAGGTCGTGTCCATCAACATCGACACCCGCGATACCGACAAGCCGAAGGATTGGCTGAGAAACGTCGGTATCCACGCGTTGGCCTATTACGCCGACAACAGCGCCAAGGTGTTCCAGGACCTCAAGGTGGCCGGCAAGGCGTTCGGCATGCCGACCACCCTGATCGTCGATCGCAACGGCTGCGAGCTGGCGGCCTTGGCGGGGCCGGCGGAATGGGCGAGCGACGACGCAATCAAGCTCGTCACCGCAGCGCTGCGGAAATAACGCCACCCCGGCTCAGGCGGTGATGTCGATATTTCCGCCGATGCCGCCTGCGACATTAGCGAGACGATTGAAATTCTGCTGCGCGGCTTCCAGAAGCTTGACGGTATCGGCCGACGCCTGCGTGTTCATGCGCAGCATCTTGGCGGCGACCGCCTGCGGCAATTGACCGGCTTGCGCGGCGACAAAGGCGGCGGCGATCGAAGCGGCGTCCATGCTCTGAACTCGTAACGCAAATCAAACTTGTGATCGTCAGGCCTGTGACAGTGTCGATCTTGGTGCCGTCGGACATCGTGAGGATATTGTTCTTGGTATCGAGATAGGCGCCGTTGGCCATGCTGACGATCGAGCCGGGTTCGTGGTACTGCAGGCCGGTGGTGGTATCGATCTGCGTGCCGTTCGCCATCGTCAAGATGTTGGTGCTGGTGTCGAGCGAACCGCCGTTCTCGAAGTACACCGCATCGACCGGCGCCGGTGGCGTATAGTTGGTTTGCACCGGGTTGAGCTTCTGCACCAACGCGATGAGCTCGGATTGCCTCTTCTGAGCGGCGCTCGCCGCCATCTGCGAGGCAAGCGCGCCGGCGGACGACTGACCGTTCTGCGCAATCAGCGCCAGGCTGTTCGTCGCGTTCGCGCTTCTTGCCAAAAATGTCTTGAGGCTGCTGGGGTCGGATCGGGCGTCCTGCAACGTGCCCAGCAAGCCGCCCGGCGACGCGGACGCCGCGATCGAGGCTTGTGCTTCCTTCAGCCAGTTGGCGCCTGTACTGGAAGCAGCGTTAACGGACGCAATTGCCATTGGATGAGACCGGCTTTCGGTCGCCGCATGTTAGGCCGCGCCCGTTAACGAACCGTCTCCATTACCGACAGGTTAACGCGCAAGAAACGGGTGGCCGGACGAGCACGGATCGTGCAGGGTCCGGCGCCTTTTGGAATCGCCCTGCCCATGCCCTCCCGCCCAGCGCTGCCACTTTCCATGTCGGCCACCGACTGGCTGCTGCTGGTCGTACTGTCAGTGCTGTGGGGCGGCTCGTTCTATTTCGCCAAGATCGCGGTCCTGGAAATTCCGCCGCTGACACTCGCGCTCGGCCGCGTCGCGATCGCTGCGTCGGCACTTGTGCTGTTCGCCCGGGCCGTCGGCGAGCGGTTCCCGCGCGATGCCACCACGTGGCGGCGCTTTACCGTGATGGCGGCGTTCAACAACGTCCTGCCGTTCACGCTGCTGTTCTGGGGTCAGATCCACATCTCGATCGGCCTTGCCTCGATCCTCAACGCCACCAGTCCGTTGTTCGGGGTAATGGTGGCGCATCTGATGACACACGACGATCGGTTCAGCGTCGGCCGCGCGATCGGACTGATCGCAGGCTTCCTTGGCGTCGTCGTGCTGATCGGCCCCGATCTCTTGACCGACCTCGGGACCAACGTGCTGGCTGAGCTCGCCTGTCTCGCGGCAGCCGCCTTCTATGCCGTCGGCGCGGTGTATTCACGGCGGCTGTTGGCTGTGCCGCCGGTCATGATGGCGGCCGGCCAGTTGACCATGTCCACCGTGCTGCTGCTGCCGGTCGTGCTTCTGTTCGATCGCCCGGAAACCTTCCTGACCGCGTCGCGAACGGCGATCTGGGCGATGTTGGCCTTGGCGCTGCTATCGTCCTCGCTCGCCTACATGATCTACTTCCGCATTATCTCGCGAGCCGGCGCGACCAACGCGCTGATCGCGACCTTCCTCATTCCGGTGAGCGCTATCCTGCTGGGCACCGTGCTGCTGCACGAGGTCGTAAGCCTCCGTCAGCTCGCCGGCATGGCCGCGATCTTCGTCGGCATCGCGGCCATCGACGGCCGGGTCGCGCGGTTCATCGCGCGAAACCTTCGCCGCACGAATTCGTGATTTTCCGGATCGCGGGTTGACAGCGCATCGGCGTCTCCCTACACTTAACTACATGGTTAAGTATCAAGATACCACCCTGGACCGCACGTTTGCGGCGCTTTCGGACCCGACGCGCCGCGCGCTGCTGGCCCGGCTGAGCGATACCGACGGCCTGTCGATCAGCGAACTGGCGCAGCCGTTTTCGATGTCACTGCCCGCCGTCATGAAACATCTCGACGTGTTGGGCGACGCCGGCCTTGTTACGCGAAACAAAATGGGACGCACGGTGAGCTGCGCGCTCAAGGCCGGCCCGATGGAAGACGCCGTGCAGTGGCTCACTCGCTACCAGCGATTCTGGACTTCTCAACTCGACCGCCTTGCAGCTTTTGTGGAGGAAGACACATGTCCGCCAACCCAGCCCCCAGCGCCACCGTCAACCCAAGCCTCACCCTCAAACGTCGTCTCAATGCCCCGCCCGCAAAAGTCTACGCGGCGTGGACGGAACCGACGCACCTGACCAAATGGTTCGGGCCCGAAGGCGGCGTCGTCGAACGCGCCGAATTGAATGTGCGGCCCGGTGGGCGCTACACCATCGTCTTCCACACGCAGGACGGCGAGCAGCACCATCTCAGCGGCGTCTACAAGGAAGTCGTGCCCAACGAGAAGCTTTCTTTCACCTGGGCATGGCGCAGCACCCCGGAGCGCGAGTCCCACGTCACCGTCATGATCAAGTCGGACGGCCCGGGTTCGATGTTGACCCTGATCCACGAGAAGTTCTTCGACGAAGCCGCGCGCGACCGCCACAACTACGGCTGGACCGGCGCGCTCAACAAGCTCGAAAAACTGTTCGCCTGAATATTGGAGTACGAAAATGGAACGGTCACACGGAAATTTCTGCTGGAATGAACTGCTGACCAAAGACGTGGAAGGCAGCAAGCGCTTCTACAGCGAAACCATCGGGTGGACGTTCGATGCCATGCCGATGCAGGACGGCGCCACCTATTGGCTTGCCATGATGGGCGGCAAGCCGGTCGGCGGGCTTTTCCCGACCGATCGGGCTGAGTACAAAGGCCTGCCGGAAGCCTGGATGTCCTATCTCGCCGTCGATGACGTCGATGCGCGCGTGAAAAAGGCGCTCGCGGCCGGCGCCAAGCTGATGAAGCCAACCTTCGATGTGCCGAATGTCGGGCGGATTGCCATCCTGACCGAGCCCGGCGGCGCCGGGGTCGGCTGGATGACGCCGGTTAAATGATCGCCAGTCGGAGGAGTGTGTCATGCAGCCGAACAAGATCGTATCGCAGACGGAATGGCTCGCCGCGCGCAAAGCGTTCCTGGAAACTGAAAAGCGATTCACTCACGCCCGCGACGAATTGAGCCGGCAGCGTCGCGAACTGCCGTGGGTCAAAGTAGACAAGCCCTATTTGTTCGAAGGGTCCCGAGGCAAGGAAACGCTGGCCGATCTGTTCGACGGTCGCAGCCAGTTGATCGTCTACCACTTCATGTTTGGTCCGGAATGGGAGCAAGGCTGCCCAAGCTGCTCGTATCTCTCCGATCACTTCGACGGCGCTATCGTTCATCTCGCACAGCGCGATGTCACCATGCTCGCGGTTTCGCGCGCGCCGCTGCCGCAAATCGAAGCGTTCAAGAAGCGCATGGGCTGGCGCTTCAAGTGGCTGTCCTCGTTCGGCAGCGACTTCAATCGCGACTATCATGTGTCCTTCAGCAAGGACGAATTGGAGCAGAGCAAGGCCTACTACAACTACGAGCTCGGCCAATTTCCGGCCGAGGAAGCGCCCGGTGTCAGCGTGTTCGCCAAGGATGCAGCCGGCGAGATCTTCCACACCTATTCCGCGTATGCACGCGGGCTCGACATTCTGGTCGGCACCTACAACCTGCTCGATCTCGTGCCGAAAGGCCGCGACGAGGCAGCGCTGCCGTGGACCATGGCTTGGGTCCGTCATCACGATCGCTATGAGGACAAGCCGCAACCCGAATCATCCTGCGCTTGAGGTTCCGCACGGAGGGGACTTTGTTGCCTAAGCAATTCCGCGCTGGCGCGTTCGTCGGCGAGCACGGCTCCAGGAATCGCCGGCCGCACAGCAGCTACAAGGTGGTCTTCGTGCCGTTCGCCAACGGAATACCGTCGAGCGAACCCAAGGATGTGCTCACCGGCTTCGTCAACAACCGCGAGGCCTATGGCCGGCCGGTCGGCGTGGCGATGGACCGCAAGGGCGCGCTGCTGGTGGCCGACGATGTCGGCAACGCGATCTGGCGGGTAACGCCGGCGTCGCCGCGCACCGCCATGCGCCAATAGATGGCGGCTTTCGTTGTGGTTCTGCCCGGTCTAAGTTCGCCCAATGGCCGAACTCAAAGCCACTTCGTATCCGAAGATTGCCGCCTGCGCCTGCGGCGCGCTGACAGTCACGGTGACAGCGCCGCCGCAGATGGTCCACGCCTGCGCCTGCCTGGACTGTCAACGCGGCACCGGTAGCGCCCTTTCGTACAGCGGGTTCTTTTCGGAATCCGAGGTCAAAATCAACGGCAAGACCACAAGCTGGCGGCGCTCCTCGGAAGCGGGACGCTGGCAGGAATCGTTTTTCTGCCCGACGTGCGGCGTGACGGTCTTCACGCGGCTCGAGGCGTTGCCCGGTGTTGTGTGCGTGTCAGCGGGCTGCTTTGGTGCGCAGGATTTTCCCGCACCGGGCCGGCTCTATTGGAGTTCGAGACGCCATCATTGGCTTGAGCTGCCAGGCGGCATCGAGCGGATCGAGACTCAGTAGGCGGGGATTTACCGCGTCGGAACGGGCTTGGCGCCGCGGTAATCGTAGAACCCCCGCCCCGCCTTTTTGCCGAGCCAGCCGGCCTCGACGTATTTCACCAGGAGCGGACACGGCCGGTATTTCGAATCCGCCAAGCCCTCGTGCAGCACCTGCATGACCGACAGGCAGGTGTCGAGGCCGATGAAGTCGGCCAGCTCCAGCGGCCCCATCGGGTGGTGGGCGCCGAGCCGCATCGCGGTGTCGATCCCCTCGACGTTGCCGACGCCCTCGTAGAGCGTGTAGATCGCCTCGTTGATCATCGGCAGCAGGATGCGGTTGACGATGAAGGCCGGGAAGTCCTCGGCCACCGCGATGGTCTTGCCGAGCTTGGTGACGAATTCCTTGGACGTCTCGAAGGTGGCGTCGGCGGTGGCGATGCCGCGAATGAGCTCGACGAGCTCCATCAGCGGCACCGGATTCATGAAATGGATGCCGATGAACTTTTCCGGCCGGTCGGTTGCGGCCGCGAGCCGTGTGATCGAGATCGACGACGTGTTGCTGGCAACCAGCGCATCGGGTTTCAGCGACGGGCACAAGTCGGTGAATATCCTGCGCTTGACGTCTTCCTTCTCGGTCGCCGCCTCGATCACCAGATCGCAATCGGACAGCCCATCGTAGCTCTCGGCCGTGTTGATGAGCTTGAGCGCCGCCTGCTTCTGATCCTCGGTGATGCGCTTGCGGGCAACCTGGCGGGCCATGTTGCCGTTGATCGTCGCCAGCGCCTCCTTGAGGCGCGGCGCGGCGATGTCGTTGATCACAACGGGCACGCCGGCCAGCGCGCAGACATGGGCAATCCCGTTGCCCATCTGGCCTGCGCCGATGATCCCGACCTTGCGAATGCTCTGCGCCATGATTTTGGTCCGAAACCTAAGGATATCCGATTTTCAGCGCTTGATCTTACTTCTTTATCTTAGCCAATTCCGCCTGGAGTTCCGGCAGCGCCTGGTACAGATCGGCCACCAGTCCATAGTCGGCGACCTGGAAGATCGGCGCTTCCTCGTCCTTATTGATAGCAACAATCACCTTGGAGTCTTTCATCCCGGCGAGATGCTGAATTGCGCCGGAAATTCCGACTGCGATGTAGAGCTCGGGCGCTACCACCTTGCCGGTCTGGCCGACCTGCCAGTCGTTCGGCGCGTAACCGGCATCGACTGCGGCACGCGAGGCGCCGACGCCGGCGCCCAATGCGTCCGCCACCGGTTCGATATATTTGCTGAAGTTGTCGCGGCTCTGCATGGCGCGGCCGCCGGAGATGATGATCTTGGCCGAGGTCAATTCCGGCCGGTCGCTCTTCGATAATTCCTCGCCGACAAAAGATGAGATGCCGGGATCGGCAGGCACAGTGACATTCTCGATCGGTGCGGAACCGCCCTCGCCCGTCGCCTGGAAGGTCGAGGTGCGGATGGTGAGGACTTTCTTCGCGTCCTTCGACTTCACGGTCTGGATCGCGTTACCGGCATAGACCGGCCGCTCGAACGTGTCCGGCCCGATCACCTTGGTGACTTCGGACACTTGCATGACGTCGAGCAGCGCGGCGACGCGCGGCATCACATTCTTGCCGTTGCTGGTGGCCGGCGCGACGATCGCGTCATACGCACCGGCAAGCGAGACGATAAGAGCCGAAACAGGCTCCGCGAGCATGTGCTCGTAAGCCTGGTTGTCGCCCAGCAAAACCTTTTTGACGCCGTCGAGCTTAGCGGCGACTTCCGCCGCGGGCTTGGCATCCTTGCCGGCGACAAGGATATGCACGTCGCCGCCAAGTTGTTTCGCGGCGGTGAGCGCCTTGTTCGTGGCATCCTTGAGCGACTTGTTGTCGTGCTCGGCGACGAGGAGTGTGGTCATCCGATCACCCCCGCGTCCTTAAGTTTGCTGACAAGCTCCGCGGGGGAAGCGACCTTCACGCCGGACTTTCGGCTCGGCGGCTCAACGGTCTTCATCAGTTCGAGCCGCGGCTTGGCATCAACTCCATACGCATCCGGCGTCTTCTCGTCGATTGGCTTCTTCTTCGCCTTCATGATGTTCGGCAAGCTCGCATAGCGTGGCTCGTTCAGCCGCAGATCGGTGGTCACGATTGCCGGGCCCTTGAGCTTGACCGTCTGCAAGCCGCCGTCCACCTCGCGCGTCACCTGGATGCTCTCGCCATCGACGGTGAGCTTGGAAGCGAATGTGCCCTGCGGCCAGCCGGTCAGCGCCGCCAGCATCTGGCCGGTCTGATTGCAGTCGTCATCGATCGCCTGCTTGCCCATGATGACAAGGCCAGGCTTCTCGGCGTCGACAATGGCCTTGAGAATCTTGGCGACGGCGAGCGGCTCGACCGGCCCGTCAACCTTCACGAGGATGCCGCGGTCGGCGCCCATCGCGAGCGCGGTGCGGATGGTCTCGCCGGCCTGCTGCGGGCCGATCGAAACCGCGATGATCTCGGTCGCCTTGCCCGCCTCCTTCAGCCGGATCGCTTCCTCGACTGCGATCTCATCGAAGGGATTCATCGACATCTTCACGTTGGCAAGCTCGACACCCGAACCATCGCCCTTGACGCGAATCTTGATGTCCTTGTCCACCACCCGCTTCACGGGCACCACGATCTTCATGTGCGTAATCAGCTCCTCGGGCCGCTTTGCCCCGGATTTTCGGGCCCGGAATTGGTGCGCCGCACCCTAATAGCCGCGTTATTCGGGGTCAACGCTGGTCGGGGCTTGAGGCCTACCTTCGCCGCCGCACGCCGGGTTCCGGCTCGGTCACGGCTTCAATAACCACCGCACAGTCCTTCATATCGGTCCGGCGCAGCAGGAACACGCGATCGTCCGTGCCGAACTTCGTGTTGAGCAGCTTGTTGCGGTTGACCCGCTTCACCATAGTCAGGCTGTCGTTCAGATAGACCATCAGCGTGTCGCGGTCCTTGCCGCGGTCGAGAATGAGACTTCCGCCCTCCTCCGCGCTGACGGAGTCGAACACGTCCGGCCGCGCGGACTGCAGGCACACATGGCCGGCTTCCTTCGGGTAGGTCTTGATCAGGTGATTGTTCGACGTGTCGCGGTTCGCCCGGTCGTTGAACTCGCATCCACCTTCGGAGAACTGCGCAGCCGTATCGCCGCGCTGAGTGATACCCAGCGCTACATTGAGCGCGATACCCTGCACCCCGCCGCCGATTGGCTCGTATTTCAGCCAGACCGTCATTGCCGCGGTCTTCTGCCTGGGATGCGCGCGCAGATGCGCCGCCTCATAGACGCGAGTGAAACATGCGCTGCTGCCTTGCTCTGGCTTGATCAGATCGTCGAGCGGGCTTGCGGCCTGCGCCGGCAGACAGAGCATGACCAGAACTGCCGCAAGTCCGGCCCACGTGAACGATCGCAGCTTCATCGGTTCTGGCCCGGCGCCCACAGCACGTCGCGCGCGCCCTTGTCGTTGGCGTAGCGGCCCGCGACGAACAGGAAATCGGAAAGCCGGTTGACGTACTTCAGCGAAGCATCGGTGACGGTCTCGCCAGGCTGATCGCGGAGCTCGACCATGATGCGCTCGGCGCGCCGGCAAATTGTGCGGGCGAGATGCATATAGGCGGCAGCGGGGGTACCGCCCGGAAGAATGAAAGAACGCAACGGCGCGAGATCGGCGTTGAGCCGGTCGATCTCGCCCTCGATCCAATTGACCTGCGCATCGGTGACGGTGAGCCGCGCCCCGCCCGGACCTTTCTCGGACAGGCAGAGGTCGGCCTCGACATCGAACAGATCGTTCTGGATGCGCCCCAGCGCGGGATCAAGGACCGCATCCCCGATGGTGTGCAAGCGGACGAGGCCGATCGTGGCGTTGACTTCATCGAGCGTGCCGTAGGCTGAGACACGCAGGTCGTACTTCTTGCGGCGGTCGCCGGAGCCGAGCGCCGTCGTGCCGTCGTCGCCGGTGCGGGTATAGATGCGGTTCAATACGACCATAGCGCGTCCTCATGCCGCTTCCGAATCTTGATGTTCTGTCTATTCTACCTTGTTGCCAGACCACAGGGAGGACTCTCGTGCGTTTCACAATGCTTGCAATGGCTGCCGCTTTGCTGCTCATTCCCGCAGTGCCTGCATCGGCCGCTGCCGGTGTTCATAAGGCGCAATCCACCGATTTCTCGGCCGCAAAGAAGAAGAAAAAGACCAAGCAACCGAAGGTCGAGTATATGCGCGCGGTGCCGGCGAAATAGCCGGCGCTAGCCGCGCATGATCCAGATCGTCGCCATGATGACAATGATGGCGACGAACTGCAGCAGCACGCGCAGCCGCATCAGCTTCTGCGAAGTGTTGGGCGAACCGCCGCGCATCATGTTGATGAGACCAAGCAGCAGGACCACCGCCACCGCACCGATGGCGACTGGAACTGCATAATGCGACATGAAATCGGCCATGGGATTTCCTAGCATCGGCGGCACTCTGTGACCATGCCGCACCCGCCCTATAGAGGTTTCCCATGAAAGGCCGCATCCTTGTGCTCGGCGCCGCCGGGCGGCTGGGCTTCGTCGCCGCCGAGGCGTTTCGTGACGCCGGCTGGCAGGTGAAGGGCCTGGTGCGCCCAAGCCGCGCCAAAGCAGTGCCGCGGCGGATAGAAGCGATCGAGGCAGTGACCCGCGACGAGGCCGTTGCGGCAGCGAGCGGCTGCGACGTCGTGCTCAACGCGCTCAATCCCGCGATCACCGAATGGCGAAAGAACGCGCTATCGCTCGCCTATGCGGCGATAGCTGCAGCCGAAAGCAACGGCGCGACCTTGTTGTTCCCCGGCAGTGTCTGGAACTATGGGCGTGGCATGCCACCCGTGCTCGACGAGAGCACATCGATGCATCCCACCACGCGCAAGGGAGCCATGCGCGTCGAGATCGAACAGCGCATCCAGGAGGCGTGCGACCGCGGCATGCGCGCGATTGTCCTGCGCGCCGGGGATTTCTTCGGTGGCGGCAGCGGCTCGTGGTTCGATCTGGTGATCGCAAAGGAGATCGAGCGCAGCCGCCTCACCTATCCCGGACCGCTCGATGTCGAGCATGCCTGGGCCTACCTGCCGGACTTCACGGATACGCTGGTGCGGCTGGCGGAGAAGCGCGAGAACTTCAGCGCTTGCGAGACGTTCGGATTTGCCGGCCACGCGCTGACAGGACGCGAATTCATCGCCACGATCGAGGCCATTACCAACAGCAAATTCACGCAGCGGCGGATGAGCTGGTGGTTCCTCAAGACCCTGGGGCAACTGCTGGCGCTCGGGCGCGAGCTTTCGGAGCTGGAGTATCTCTGGCGCGTGCCGCACCGTATCTCCGGCGACAAGCTCAAGGCAGCGATCGGCGAAGTGCCGCACACGCCGCTGCCGGAGGCGATCGCGGCATCGTTGCGCGCGTTGGGCTACAAGATTTGAATCTCAGCGCCGTCACTGCACCAGGTGGCGCGTGATCTCGTCCACCGGCATCCTCACGTAGTCCTTCTCGACTTCCGCCCGGATCGCCTGCCGCACATGCGACGTGAATTCCCGGCGCAGCACACCGATAGCGCGCGGCGGCGCCACCACGATCAACGACGGGGTTTCGCCGCCGAGCACCGCCTTGTCGAGACGGACGGCAAGTTTCGCCAGGAAGCGCTGCTCCTCCTGATCGTGCCAGTCGGCCTGTTCTATCGCGCTGCGCCCTTGACCGACCGAGCTGACTGACCGCCCCGGCCGATCCGTGCCGATCTCGCGGGTTTTCGGATCGTCGTGCTCGTAGACCTCGCGGGTCTTCAGGTTCGGGGTTTTCCGGCTGCCCGCGTTCTCCAGAACCAGCGCCTTGGCGCCGTCGCAGACCACGACCCAAGCCCCGCTGTCGATTTTCAATTCGGCCATAACCACCTCCAACGCAACCAATCGGCCGTTCGGCTTGCGGCCGCTTGATAGGGATCAAACGCCGGCACCGGAGGTTGGTTGCGCCTGGACGAAGTTAGTTCGAACCGTCGAGCAGCCGCCGCGCGATAACCTGGGCCTGGATTTCGGCGGCGCCCTCGAAGATCGACAGGATGCGCGCATCGCAAAGGATGCGCGAGATCGGGAATTCCATCGCAAACCCGTTGCCGCCGTGGATCTGAACGGCGTTGTCGGCATTGGACCAGGCGATGCGGGCGGCGAGCAGCTTCGCCATGCCGGCCTCGAGATCGCAGCGTCGCCCGGAATCCTTCTGCCTCGCCGCATAATAAGTGAGCTGCCGCGCGATCATGATCTCGACCGCCATCATGGCGATCTTGTCGGCGACGCGGGGGAATTTCACGATCGCTCCGCCGAACTGCACGCGGTTTTGCGCATAGGACAGCGCCTGCTCCATCGCCGATTGAGCGACGCCGATGGCGCGCGCAGCGGTCTGGATGCGCGCCGACTCGAAGGTCGCCATAAGCTGCTTGAAGCCCAAGCCTTCGATACCGCCCAGCAGGTTTCCGGCCTTCACCTCAAAACCGTCGAAGGCGATCTCGTATTCCTTCATGCCGCGATAGCCGAGCACCTCGATCTCGGTGCCAGTCATGCCGGCGACCGGGAATGGATTCTTGTCGTCGCCGCGCGGCTTCTCGGCGAGCAGCATGGAGAGGCCGCGGTAGCCCTTCTCCGCCGGGTTGGTGCGAACGAGGAGCGTCATCAGGTCGGCGCGCACCGGATGCGTGATCCAGGTCTTGTTGCCGTGGACCTTGTAGACCTCGCCCGCGCGCATTGCGCGCGTTTTCAGCGAGGCAAGGTCTGAGCCGGTGTTCGGCTCGGTGAACACGGCCGTCGGCAGCACTTCGCCAGAGGCGAGCTTCGGCAACCACTGGCGCTTCTGTTCCTCGGTGCCGCCGCCGAGGATCAGTTCGGCAGCAATCTCCGAGCGGGTGCCGAGAGAGCCGACGCCGATATAGCCGCGCGACAGCTCCTCCGACACTACGCACATCGATTCCTTGCCGAGGCCCATCCCGCCAAACTCCTCGGGGATGGTGAGCCCGAATACGCCGAGCTCCGCCATCTGCGAAATGATATCGAGGGGGATGTAACTGTTGGTGCGATGCCAACCCTGCGCGTGGTCGATCACCTCGCTGTCGGCAAACTTGCGCATTTCCTCGCGGATCGATTCCAGCGTTTCATCGAGACCGCAGGCGCCAACCGTCGCGCCATGACTGGAACAGATCAGCTCGACCAGGCGCGCGCGATTCTGCGCGGTGTTGCCCGTGGATATGAGCTGCTCGACCTCCGCTGTCATGCGTGCGGAGACAGCAGCCGCGGACAGGCCGAGATCCGCCGGTCGCACGATCTCGCCCTGGCTGATCGGGATGCCGCCCTGGATTTGCGCGAGATATTCGCCGAGACCGATGCGCACGATCAGCTCTTCGACCTCGGTGAGCAGCCCGCCTGCCTGCATACGCTCGGCATAAGCGGTGAGCTGGCGCACCGCCTCCACATAGGTCGCAAGCCAAGCGAGCCCATGCGTCGCGCGCTGTTCGCGGTCGAGCAGCCTCGCGGCCGGCCGGCCCTCCAACACGACCCGCTCGCGCACTTTCGCTGCGGCGTCCGCCAGCAGGGCCTCGACGGCACCGGTCGCGACGCGCGCCAGGGTCAGCAGGCTGCTGTTTGCGTCAGGGCGGAGAGCGGCTTGTGGCATTGGCAATGATCCAGCCAGAGGGCAACCGGCGGTTCTAATGTGCAGCGCACAAATTCTGATCGCAACGCAAATCCGGGTCAAACCAGAGGCAAATGCCCAAATTTCCGACATTTTTAACCATTTCGGCGCATTTCCATTAACCGGACACCCAATGCTGGCCGGCCGTTCCGGACCATGAGCGGAAGGCCGCACTCGCAATGATCCTATCGTTCAACCGCAGCATCGCCCGCATCTCGGTCCGCACACGCATCATCGTGCTGGCGGCGATTCCGGTCGTTGGCTTCCTGGTCAACGGCATCGCCTTCACGGCCGGCGAACGCGAGGTTGAGAACGCATTCCGGACAGCGGATCGTGCATCCGACCTGGCCGACGTCAGCCGCGAGTTCCGAGGTATGCTGATCCAGATGCGCGTGCGTACGCGCGACTTCGCCATGCGACCGACCCAGGAGCTGATCCACGCATTCGAAACCACCCATGATACCGCGGTCCGCACGTTTGGCGTGATCGAAGCCGTAATCGACGAGCCTACGCGGCGCAAGTTCGCTCCCTTGAAAGGCCAACTCGAAGAAATCGCAGCGCAGTTCGACGATCTCGCGCGTCACCAGAAAATCCTCGGCTTTACGGAGACAGAAGGCATTCGCGACCGCATGACCAAGGCGGGCGCCTCCGTCGAGCGCATCATCCATGACGATATGTCATGGATGAGCGAGAACGACATGGCTGCCATTGCATCCACGGTCTCCGTTACCGTCGAGGAGCAAAATGCGGCGGTGTCGTCGATCGCCGATGGCGTGAACTGCGCTTCAGTCGAGGCGCAGACCGACGCCCAGGCCATGAGCCGGGTCGCCGGCGCCAGCACCGACGCGCGGTCCACCGCGGGCGACGTCAAATCGCTGGCCGATACGCTGTCGGCCGAGGCCGAAAATCTCGACGCTGAAGTTCGGCGCTTCCTGGCCGATGTGCAGGCGGCCTAACGTTAGGCCTTGCAATCCCCGCGATAATCCGCAATTGCAGGACAGATTCTCGGCTGGGAGACAGCGGTGCTGATGCTCCGCCTCTGCTATCGCATCTCGATCGACGCCTACTACAAGTTCCTCGCCGATGACGGTTGGGCGATCGCGAGCCACATCGCGCTGTCGGCACTGATGTCGCTGTTCCCGTTCCTGATCCTGGTCACCGCGCTGGCCGGCTTCCTGTTCGGTTCCACGCAACTGGCCGACGAGGTGGCGATCCTACTTCTGCAAATGTGGCCGACCGAAGTGGCGTCGCCGATTTCGAACGAAATCCGCAACGTGCTGCTCGGCGCGCGCGGCGACCTGCTCACCATCGGCGTTGGGCTTGCGATCTATTTCGCATCGAGTGGCATCGAGAGCCTGCGCATCGGATTGAACCGCGCCTATGGCATGGTCGAGAATCGAAGCTGGTGGGTTCTGCGTCTCGAATCGATCGGCTACGTTCTGATCTCGGCGGTCGGTCTGCTGGTGCTGTCGTTCCTGGTCGTGCTGGCGCCGCTGATCTTTGCCACCGCGGTGCGCTATGTCCCGCTGCTGGAACCGTTGTGGTTCATGTTCAACTTCATGCGCATCGCGGTCGCTTCGACCGTGCTGATCGTCGCGCTGGTGATCGTGCATAAATGGCTGCCTGCCGGCCGGCGGCCGCTGTTGAGCGTTGCGCCGGGCATCTTGGTGACGCTGATACTTTGGCTGATCGCGGGCGAACTGTTCGGCGATTACCTGGCGCGGTTCGCCTATACCTATGTCACCTACTACGCCGGGCTCGCCTCGGCGATGGTTGCGCTCGTTTTCCTGTATGTCATTGCTTCGATCTTCATCTGGGGCGGCGAACTCAACGCCGCGATCCTGCGCTGGCGCGATTACGGCAAGGCACAGGCCGAAGCGGCATCCGCCGCGGAATGATCATTGGGACGCTGCTCTAGCGTCCTGCCTCGATCACATCCTCCAGGCTTTTCAGCCCCGGGTGCAGCGCATTGACCAGCACCGCCATGTTGCCGGGCTTGTGCTCGTTCTTCCACATCATCTGGTGCGCGCGGGGAATCTCAACCCACGGCAGCACCTCGCTCATGCAGGGGTAGATGCGGCGGTCGAGCACGAACTGGTTGGCCGCCGAGGCCTGCTTGAGGTGCGCGAAGTGCGAACCCTGGATACGCTTCTGCCTCATCCAGACGTAGCGCGCATCGAAGGTGATGTTGTAGCCGGAGGTGCCGGCACAAAACACCACCATGCCGCCGCGCTTCACCACGAGGCATGACACCGGGAACGTCGCTTCGCCGGGATGCTCGAACACGATGTCGACGTCGCGCTTGCCAGTGATGTCCCAGATCGCCTTGCCGAACTTGCGCGCCTCCTTGACCCAGTCGTTGTACTCGGGCGTGCTGACCTTGGGCATCTGGCCCCAGCACTTAAAGTCCTTGCGGTTGATGACGCCATAGGCGCCGAGATCCATGACGTAGTCGCGCTTCGAATCGTCGGAAATGACGCCGATCGCCTTCGCACCGGCCGCTGCCGCAAGCTGCACGCCAAACACGCCGAGCCCGCCGGAGCCACCCCACACAAGCACGTACTCGCCGGGCTTGAGCGTGTGCGGCGCATGGCCGAACAGCATGCGATAGGCGGTGGCGAGCGTCAG
Source organism: uncultured Alphaproteobacteria bacterium (assembly GCA_963842645.1). Classification (GTDB taxonomy): domain Bacteria; phylum Pseudomonadota; class Alphaproteobacteria; order Rhizobiales; family Xanthobacteraceae; genus Z2-YC6860. The sequence goes on from CAWJGY010000008.1 coordinate 46,048, forward strand.
CATATAGCAGCCCGCCTCTTCCCACGGCAGATGCCTGGGCTTGGTCATCAATTGGCGCGACTGCACGCGGCAGAACTGCGCGAACGAACCGTCCGGCGTCTCGTAGCCCCAGATGCGCTGCGATGGAGACAACAGCGGATCGCCGCCGTTGCAATCCTCGTCGTCGCCATCATCCTGATTGCAGTGGACGATGACCTCGTCGCCGACCTTCCAACGCCGCACCTTGGAGCCCACCGCCCAGACCACGCCGGCGGCATCGGAGCCCGCGATGTGGAACGGATTCTTGTGGCCGTCGATCGGCGACACCGGGATGCCGAGACCGGCCCATACGCCGTTGTAGTTGACGCCCGCGGCCATCACATAGACCAGCACCTCGTCCTCGCCGATCGGCCAGGTCGGCACGACTTCGAGCTGCATCGAGGTGACCGGAGGACCGTGGCGCTCCTTGCGGATCGCCCAGGCGTGCATCTTCGCCGGCACAACGCCAAGCGGAGGAATTTCGCCGATGTCGTAAAGGTCTTTTGTCGCCGATGCTTTCGGCGCATTGAGCGGCACGACGTCAGCCATGGTCAGCACTCCGAAGGCACCGTTCCGGTTGTGTAAAGTCTGCCCCCAGTCATGCTGCATGGCAATAAGATTTGCGTCTAAGGCCCAAAAAGCCCCTGACGGCGGGCCTTTTTTGCTTTATGATCTTGTTTGCATTGCAAAAATTCCTGCTCGGCCAACGGGTATTCACCTCCAGGCCAAGGCGGACCGAGATGCGCGACAAGTCGCAGCGTGACAAGCCTTGGATCTTCCGCACCTACGCGGGACATTCGACTGCGCGCGATTCGAACGAGCTCTATCGGAAGAATCTAGCCAAGGGGCAAACCGGGCTTTCGGTCGCATTCGATCTGCCGACACAGACCGGCTACGACTCAGACCACGTGTTGGCGCGCGGCGAGGTCGGCAAGGTCGGCGTGCCGATCAGCCATCTTGGCGACATGCGCGCGCTGTTCGACGGCATCCCGCTCGGCACCATGAACACGTCAATGACCATCAACGCCACCGCGGCGTGGCTGATGGCACTCTACATCGCGGTCGCCGACGAGCAGGGCACGCCGCGCGCCGCACTGACCGGCACGATCCAGAACGACATCATCAAGGAATATCTCTCGCGCGGCACTTACGTTTTTCCGCCAGCGCCGTCGATGCGGCTGATCAAGGACGTGGCCATCTTCACCACCTCGGAGCTGCCGAAGTGGAATCCGATGAACATCTGCTCCTATCACCTGCAGGAAGCAGGCGCGACGCCCGTGCAGGAGCTGGCGTTTGCGCTCGCCACCGCCATCGCGGTGCTCGATACAGTGAGATCCTCCGGCGAAGTGACGCAGGAGAAATTCGGCGAAGTGGTTGGGCGGATTTCCTTCTTCGTCAATGCCGGGCTCCGCTTCGTCACCGAAATCTGCAAGATGCGCGCCTTCGTCGAGTTGTGGGACGAGATCACCCGCACCCGCTATGGCATCACCGACCCGAAGCAGCGGCTGTTCCGCTACGGCGTGCAAGTCAATTCGCTGGGGCTGACCGAGCCGCAGCCGGAGAACAACATCGCGCGCATCATGATCGAGATGCTGGCGGTGACGCTGTCGAAGAACGCGCGCGCCCGCGCCGTGCAACTTCCCGCCTGGAACGAGGCGCTTGGACTGCCGCGGCCGTGGGATCAACAATGGTCGCTGCGGATGCAGCAGATCCTCGCCTACGAAACCGATCTCCTGGAATACGGCGATCTGTTCGACGGCTCCGAGGTGATGACCCGCAAGGTCGACGAGCTCAAGCGCGAAGCCAAAGACGAATTGAAACGCATCGAGGAGATGGGCGGCGCGGTCGCAGCCGTCGAGACGGGCTACATGAAGCGGGCGCTCGTCGATTCCAATACTTTACAACTCGAGGCGATCGAAAGCGGCGACCAGATCGTGGTCGGCGTCAACAAATATCTCGAAACCGAGACCTCGCCGCTAACCGGCGGCATCGAAACCATCATGACGGTTTCGGCGGACGCCGAGAGCGGCCAGATCGAGCGGTTGAAGGCGTGGCGCGCGGCGCGCGATGCGGCCGCCGTCGCAGCCGCGCTGAAGGATCTCAAGCGCGCCGCGGCCGGTGGCGCCAACATCATGCCCGCGTCGATCGCCTGCGCCAAAGCGGGCGTCACCACGGGCGAATGGGGCTGGACACTGCGCGAAGCCTTCGGCGAATACCGCGCCCCGACCGGCGTCGGCAACGCCATGCGAAACGACGTCGGCGGCCTCGACGACATCCGCGCCGACGTCGATCGTATCTCGCGCAAGCTCGGGCGCCGGATGACGTTTCTGGTGGGCAAGCCCGGCCTCGACGGCCATTCTAACGGCGCTGAGCAGATTGCGGTGCGGGCTCGCGACGCCGGCATGCAAGTGATCTACCAAGGCATCCGGCTCACGCCGGAGGAAATCGTCGACGCCGTGCGCGAGCAGAAGGCGCATGTCGTCGGCTTGTCGATCCTCTCGGGCAGCCACCTGCCGCTGGTCAAGGACGTGATATGCCGCCTGAAGGAGGCCGGCATTTACGACGTGCCCGTCGTGGTCGGCGGCATCATCCCACTGGAGGATGCCGAAGCGCTCGAAGCGGCAGGCGTCGCTGCGGTTTACACGCCGAAGGACTTCGAGCTCAATCGCATCATGTTCGATTTGGTGCGGATCGTCGAAAACCAGGCCGACGGCGGCTGACAGCGCGGTCCGAGAGGACTACAATCCCACGCAGGCAGGCGTTGCAGCCTTCCACGTGGGGAGAACCGTCATGGCACTCGAAGCAATACTTATTTTCCTGGTCGTCGGCGCCGTCGCCGGCTGGCTCGCGGGCCAGATCGTGCGCGGCATGGGCTTCGGCCTGATCGGCAACATCGTGGTCGGCATCGTCGGCGCATTCATCGCCGGTTGGCTGCTGCCGCGGATTGGGATCGTGATCGGCGGCGGCACGATCGCCTCGATCATCAATGCCACAATCGGCGCAGTGGTGCTGCTGGTCATTCTCGGCTTGATCAGGCGCGGCTAGCAGCCACACCCCGCAACGCTTCGTTCAATTCGGCGGGCGACGCCGGCTTGCGCAGGTATGCGTTCATGCCGGCTGCCTTTGCGGCCGCGGCGTCGCGCGGCTCGGTGCGGCCCGATACACCGATGATCGGAATACGGCCGGCGGGCCCGGGTAGCGCCCGGATGCGCCGTGTCGCCTCGATGCCGTCGATGCCGGACAAGGCGATGTCCATCAGCACGACATCGTACTTATTGCGCGCGACCATCTCGATCGCCGCCTCGCCGCTCTCGACGAAGCTCACTATGTGGCCGAGTTCGCGCAGCACGGCGCTGTGCACGACGCGGCCGAAAGGATTGTCCTCGACACAAAGCACGCGCAGGCCCGCGACAGGTGTGACGCCGGGCACGCGCAGGCGCGGGACAGGCGCAGCATTGTTCATCACCACCGTCAGCCGAAACGTGCTGCCGCGGCCGGGCTTGCTGGTCACCACCAAGTCACCGCCCATCGCCTTGGCGATACGCTTGACGAAGACGAGACCGAGGCCGGCGCCGCCGTAACGGCGGGCCACCTCCACGCTGGCTTGCGCGAACGGGCGGAACAGCCGTTTGAGATCGGCGGCGGTGATGCCGATACCGCTGTCCGTCACGGTGAATGTCAATCGTACGCGTCCGCGCCCCGCGCTAGCAGCCGACGCCGAGAAGCTGATGCGTCCGCGCTCGGTGAACTTCACCGCGTTGTCGATCAGATTTTCGAGCGCGCTGCGCAGCCGCACTTCGTCACCGCTGACGCGGGCGGGAAGATTCCTGGCGATATTGGTTTCGGCTTCGAGTGCCTTGCCTTGCGCGCGGGCGGACAGCGAGCCCGCCACTGAAAGCGCAAGCTCGCGGGGTGAAAACGGCTCGTCCCGCAGCACCAGCCCCGAGGATTCCATCTTGGCCGTGTCGACCACGATGGTGGTGAGTCGCGCCAAGTGGTCGGCGGCGCTTCGGATCGCCTCGGCCCAACCCCGCTCGCGCTTGGGCAGATCGGAGGCGTGCAGCAATTGCGACAGCGCAAGGATGCCGGTTAGCGGCGTGCGGATGTCGTGCGCCAGTCCCGCAAGTGCAATCTCGATTACGCGGCCGCGCGCCGGTGAGCCGCGATGTTTGCGCGCACGCTTCCGGCGCCTGGTTTTCGCCATAAGAGCCCCCACCCGGCAGGGCCGAGAATGGCACGTCGGGATCGCCCGGACTACACGGCGACGTTCACAAGCCGGCGAATATCGGCGGGCGTCATGCCCTGCCCACGCAACTCGCGCAGACCAGTCGCCTGTGTCGACTTGGAAAGCTTTTTGCCTTCGGCGTCGAGGATCAGCCGATGATGGTGATAGCCCGGTTCGGGCAGGTCGAGCAGCACTTGCAGCATCCGGTGCACGCTGGTCGACCAGAACAAATCCTGGCCGCGCACCACATGCGTCACCCCCTGCAGCGCATCGTCGACGACCACCGACAGGTGATAACTGGCCGGCGTGTCCTTGCGGCCGACGATGACATCGCCCCAGGCGACGGCGTCGGCGGCGATTTCGCCGCGCTCCCCGGAAGGCTGCGATCCGGTTTCGCTCCAGCGCAGCGGACCTCCGCACTCCTTTGCCCATTCCGTCGCCTTCTCCATGTCGAGACGGATGGCGTAAGGATCGCCGCAGGCGATGCGCGCCTGCCGGTCCCGCTCCTTCATCTGGCGCGCCGCGCCCGGATAGACCGGAACGCCGTCCGGATCGCGCGGCCAACGCTCCCGGACATCGCGGTCGCCCACCATGTGGGCGATCTCGGCCCGGCTCTCGAAGCTTGGAAAGGTCAGGCGCCTGGCCTCGAGCTTTTCCAGCGCCGCGCGATAGTCATCGAAATGCTCGGACTGCCGCCGGACCGGCTGCTCCCACGACAGGCCGAGCCAGGCGAGGTCCTCATAGATCGCCGCCTCGAACTCGGGGCGGCAGCGCGCCGCGTCGATATCCTCCATGCGCAGCAGGAACCGTCCGCCCGCCGCGCGCGCCATGTCAAAGTTGAGCAGCGCCGACAGCGCATGGCCGAGATGAAGATACCCGTTCGGGCTCGGGGCGAAGCGGAATACGGGTTGCGGCATGGCTTGCGAGATGGCGATGGCTTTGCGACAAAACCTAGAGCATGACGCGCTTCATTCACACCCAGGCCGAACTGGAAACAGCCGTCGACGTCCTCGTCAAGCAGGACCGGCGATGGGAGCCGGTTTTCGCCAAAACTGGCATGCCAGCGCTCCGCCGCCGCGAGGGCGGCTACGCGGGCCTATGCTCCATCGTCTGCGGCCAGCAGGTTTCCACCGCTAGCGCGGCCGCGATCCGGGGGCGGCTGTTCGCGGCGTTCGATCCTTTCCACCACGATACCGTGCGGCTCGCGCGAGGGGATAAGCTTGCGCGGCTCGGCCTGTCCAAGCCGAAGATCAAATCGATCAAGGCGATCGGCAAGGCCATCGCCAATCAACACATCGATCTCGACGCGGTCGCCGCGATGGAAGCCGATCAGGCCCACACGGCGCTGACCGCGCTGCACGGCATCGGCCCCTGGACCGCCGATATCTATCTCCTGTTCTGTCTTGGCAACGCCGACGCCTGGCCGGCCGGCGACCTCGCGTTGCAGGAGGCGGCGCGCGTCGCCTTCGGCCTGAAGCAGCGACCCGACTACAAAGCCATGGTGAAGCTTGGCAAAAAATGGCGGCCGTGGCGCGGGGTGGCCGCGCATCTGTTGTGGGCCTACTATCATGTGGTGAAGCGGCGCGAGGGTGCGCCGGTGCCAGCAAATGCCAAGGCGACGTGGCCAGCCGTGACGAAAAAGCAAAAAGCGCAAAAAGAAAATGGAGCTGCAAATGGCCGGTGAGATCGACGGCCCGCGGCTCGAACCGCCGAGCGGACAGGTCAAGCGCCTTGTCGTGTTCCTGCACGGCTACGGTGCCGACGGAAACGATCTGATCGACGTCGGTCGCGCCTGGCAGAGCATCCTGCCCGACACCGCCTTCGTCTCGCCGCATGCGCCGGAGCGGATGAGCCAGGCACCGACGGGGCGGCAGTGGTTCCCGCTGTTCACCCGTGCGCCGAACGAGCGCTGGGAGGGCGCCACCAAGGCCGCTCCCGGACTGGAGCGCTTTCTCGAAACCGAACTCGCCCGCCGCAAGCTGCCGCCGTCGGCGCTGGCGCTGGTCGGCTTCAGCCAGGGCACCATGATGGCGCTGCAGGTCGGGCTCCGCCGCGCCGCGCCGCCCGCGGCCATCGTCGGCTACTCCGGCATCTTCGTACTACCCGACAAGACCAAGGCCGAGGCGGTCGCGGCCGAGATCAAGTCCAAACCGCCGGTCCTGCTGATCCACGGCGATCAGGACGACCTCATTCCGGTCCAGGCGCTGCTGCAGGGCGCGCAGGACCTGGCCGCGCTTGGAGTGCCCGTCGAGTGGCACATTTCGGCGGGTGTCGGCCACGGCATCGACCAGGAAGGCCTGCGCCACGGCGGCACGTTCCTCGCCCGCCGATTCGGGCTGCGCCCCTGACGAGGCGCGGGCGCAGGACGCCATGATTCGCTCACAGCCTGCCCATTTCGCGCGCTTCACAATGCCGTCACCGACCCTATACACTGTGCCTTGGGCGCCGCTTGGGGCGCACGACTTTGGGGGTGTCGGAGGATCCTCGCCTTGAACATGCACGTTGCTCCTGGGAACGGGTTTCCAGCGCTGGTGTTGAACGCGGATTTCCGCCCGCTGAGCTATTACCCGCTGTCGCTGTGGTCGTGGCAGGACGCGATCAAGGCGGTCTTCCTCGAGCGTGTGAACATCGTCGAGGAATACGACCACGCGGTGCACAGCCCCTCGATCGAGATGAAGCTGCCGAGCGTGGTGTCGCTCAAGACCTACGTGAAGCCATCCACCAATCCCGCCTTCACCCGCTTCAACGTTTTCCTGCGCGACCGGTTCGTCTGCCAGTATTGCGGCTCGCGCGACGACCTCACCTTTGATCACCTGCTGCCGCGCTCGCGCGGCGGGCACACCACCTGGATGAACGTGGTCGCCGCCTGCTCGCCCTGCAATCTGCGCAAGGGCAACATGACGCCGGCGGAAGCGCGGATGTTTCCATCGCAGACGCCGATGCAGCCGAGCGTGCAGCACCTGCACCGCAATGGCCGGCTATTCCCGCCGAACTACCTGCACCGGAGCTGGCTCGACTATCTCTACTGGGACACCGAGCTCGATCCGTAAGCGAAGAATTTTTCAGGCTTTAAATCAAACCGCGGCGCCCGATGAGCGCCGCGGTTTTCTTTTTGCAATCAGCGTCGGCTAGTTGGCCGCCAGCGCCGCGCCGATATCGGCCTGCTTGGCCGTGGTGTCCGCCGACGATCGTCGAGTCGGTGATGTTGGCTTTGCGGAGCGCATCACCCACCGCCACCGTGGCCGGGTTGCGGCCGATCGGGCCGCGCGGCGAGATCAGGTCCGTGACGTAGACGAGGTTCGGGCCGACCACGTGCGCGATGATCATGCCGTCAACATGCGGGTTTGGGATGTTGAGCAACCTGACCTCGATCGTCTCAACCGGTGACGCTTGTTGGCGGAGCGGTGTGGCGGCGTCATGGACCGGCGTCTCTCCCGCTGGAGAGAACGGCCCGACCGCAAGGCGGGCCAAAGAGTGCGGCGATTCCGCACCAGCGCCTGTCGGTGCTCCGCTCCCTCACATTCGAGGAGCGACTGGGACTGAAGGCGCACCCCGCGCTTTTCAAACAACAGGGGCGGCGGAGCGTTGGCTATTGCTCCACCGGCTGTTTGAAAAACTGCATCTGTTCTGCGATGGGGCGCGAGCGGGGTGGGGTGCTTGCTGCAAAAAAAAGTCACCCCACCCCGACCGCTCCAGGGGAGGGTGAAGCGCGCAAGTTGCGATGCCGGCAATCAATGGGTTCGCGGGATGCTGGCTTGCCAGCCGTAGCCTTGGCGAAGGCTGGTGCCGGTGGTCGGAATCGAACCGACACTCCTTTTGGGAACACGATTTTGAGTCGTGCGCGTCTACCAATTCCGCCACACCGGCCAAGAGGTCAGCTATAGCCTCCCGGACCGAATTTGGACAATAGGAAACCCGCGCCCGGCCAGACCTGCTTTCATCGCGGGTCGACACATTTGCGGCGGAAGGCTATGCGAAACGCAGGACCGGCAGAAAGAAACCGATGATCGCCCGGACGCTCACTCTCTCGCGCAACCAGCCGGTCGCTGTGGCTGGGATCGCCATCGCGGTCCTCGGCTGCATGACGATGGCGGGCTTCTTCTTCTTTCAATATGTGCTCGGCTATCCGCCTTGTCCGCTGTGCCTCGAGCAGCGCTACGCCTATTACGTCTCGGTGCCGCTCGCAGCGATGGTCCTGCTCGGGCTTTCGGTCGGCTCGTCCCACAAGGTGATGATGCTGGCGTTGCTTGCGATTGCCGTCGCCATGCTGTGGAACGCGGGCCTCGGCGCTTATCACTCCGGCGTGGAATGGCACTGGTGGCCGGGGCCGCAGGATTGCTCCGGCGCGATCCCGAATTTCAGCGCCGGCGGCAGCCTGCTCGACCAGATCAACCGGCAGCGCGTGGTGCGCTGCGACGAGGCCGCATGGCGCTTCCTTGGCCTGTCACTTGCGGGCTATAATGTCCTCATATCGTTGACGCTGGCGGTTATTGCGCTTTGGGGCGTCGCCGCAGCGTGGAAGTCGAGGCCAGTTGAGGGCTAACAGCCCGGTCCGTCGGTTGTTGGCATCGCCCAACACCCGCGAGAGCAAGGCGGCTATAGGAATATAGTCTGTAGGAATAAAGTCGAGGCAGCGCCGACGCCTTGAACTGGAACGCGAACGTGAGCGACCAACGGTGATGGAGGCCGTCAATGGACGCGATCTATCACTGGGCCGGTCTGGCGCTGGCGTTCCTGTTGATCGGCTTGGCCTTCGTGGGCTTTTGGCGCGGCCTGTCGCTCAGGCCAACTGACCCGGAGACTCGGCCGAAAGAGTGGGACACCCTTTGGTGGTGGAACCGGCCGTGAAGCACAGCTGAGCTTCAGCCCGTCTTCCCGCCGAACACATTCAAACTGAGACACTACCCCTAATCGCCAAAGCCCTGGCCGCGTCTCAATTCTTTTCGCGCACGCCGAGGCGCGCGAGCCGCGGCAGCACCTCGTCGCGGAACAGCGGCAGCTCGGCAAGATAGTTGACCATTGAGAAGGCGATGCCGCGGATACCGCTCCGGCTCAAGGTGGCAAGCTCGTCGGCGATGCGGTCCGGCGTGCCGACGAACGGATAGCCGCCCACCGCGCGCGAGGCGAAATAGTAGCGCTTCTCCTCGAAGGCCTTCTGGCCGAGCGTCTGCGGCGTGAGGTTCTTGATCTCCATCATGCGCTCGACCGAGGCCCAGTCGGCCATGTCGATGATGGCGTAGCGGTAGTAGTCCTCGGCCTCCTTCTGGGTCGGGCGGCAGACGATCTGGCCGATTGAGAACACCTCGATCTCGCGGCCGATGGCGCGCGCCTCGGCCTTGATGTCGCCGACCATCTTCGCCGTCGCATCGACGCCCTGACGCGACGTCGAGGTGGCGGTGAAGAAGGCGTCGCAGTTGCGGAGCGCAAAGGCCTGACCCGAGCCGGACGATCCGGCGTTCATGATCAGCGGCCGCGCGCCGCCGTAGGGCTTGGGCTTGGCGCGGATTTTCTTCAGCTTGATGTGCTCGCCGTCGAAGTCGACATCATCGGCGCCCGTCCAGGCCAGCTTGATGGCGTCGATCCAATCCTGCGCGTAGGCGTAGCGCGCCTCGTGCTCGCGCTGCTGCACGCCGAACATCTCGAACTCGCCCTCGTTCCAGCCGGCGACGATGTTGAGGCCGAAGCGGCCTTCGCCGACATGGTCGGCGGTGACGCACTGCTTGGCGGCGATGATCGGATGAAACAGCGGCGCATGCACGGTGCCGAACACGGTGATGCGTTGGGTCGCCGCGAGCAGGCCCGTGGCCCAGGTGATGGTTTCGAGCGACTCGCCGTGCAGATCGGTGTCGCCGCCGTAGCCCTTCCAGCGCCCGATCGGCAGCAGGAAGTCGATGCCGGCTTCGTCGCCCATTCGGGCAAGCGCGAGACAGTCCGGCCAGCTTGCCGACCATCGCTCTGGCACCCTGGTGGCGGAGCGGCCGGATGAGCAGTTGAAGCCGAACAGGCCGAGCTTCAGCGCGTTGGCGTTGTGCATCGCCAGGCGGTCGCTCATGGATGCGGCGGGGCGATCGAGCAAGGCTGAACTCCGTTATGTATTCCAGCACAATTTAGCAGCGGCAGGGCCTCGTGTCCCGGGCGCAGCGCAGCACGTTTTCGGTGATGCGCTGCAGACCCGGGACCCTGGTACGCAAAAAGCTGGACCCCGCGTCTGCGGTGCACCGCTCCGCTTCGCTACGCGCTGCGCCGCGCGCGGGGAACGAACGCAACGTCAGCGCGATTCCGCGTTGCGCCGGCCGAACGCCGCCTCCATCTCGCGGCGGACGCGCACGGCGGAATCGTTGGGATCGAACTCGACGTCGGACCATTTCAGCCGTTCGCCCTCGGCAATGTCGCGCTTGAGCCTGACGTTCTGCGCCAGCCCGAGCGGGAAATAACCGCGGTCGAGCGAGACGTCCGCCGGCGTCTGCTTGCCCCAGACGCAGAAGCCGCCCTCGCCGTCCAGCACCTCGGCTTTTTTCAAGGCGCGCTTGGCAGTGGCGGCGACGTCGGAGCGAAAACCGGTGGGCGCGCCGGTCGGTTCGCCCCGGAGCGCTGCGCTCGCAACCGAAATGCCGAGCTCGAGTCCAATCATGTGGATCGGCCGGTAGAGCGCGGCGTAGCAGCCGCTCTTATCGGGGAGCATGGCGTATTCCTTGAAGCATCGCCGCGCGTAATCGGTCTCGCCTTCGATGACGACGTAAGTGCCGAGCGCGAGATGGTGCGGCACGTCGCGGCCATCGCGATAAACCGACGACGTGACTTCGGTGACACCCTCCTTCTCCAGCGTGCCGCCCGCGCTTTTCGGCTTGCAGACGTCGGCCAGCTCGAAGCGCGTTGCCGGCGGAAAGCCCAATCCTTCAGTCTGCGGCGAGAGGCCGGTGGCGTTGCACACCGCGGTCATCTCGATGCCCGACTTGGTGCCGTCGACGAACGAGTTGAACATCTTCGGGTTGATCGATTTGCGATCGGAGATGTTGAGATACTTGTCGAGGATGTCCCAGACGTTGTCAGGATTGGACCTGTGATAGTGCGGCTCGTAGCGGGTGCCCTTGCCCGCCGCGATCACCTTGAAGCCGCAGGCGCGCGCCCAATCGACGTGCTCGCAAATCAGCGCCGGCTGATCGCCCCAGGCGAGGCTGTACACAACGCCGGCGGCCTTGGCCTTGCAGGCGAGCAAGGGACCCGCCAGCGCATCGGCCTCGACGTTGACCATGACGATGTGCTTGCCGTGAGCGATGGCTTTCAGCGCGTGGACGATGCCGGCCTCGGGGATGCCGGTCGCCTCGACGATCACTTCGATGCCGGGACATTCGATGAGCGCCTCGGCGTCAGCGGTGACATGCGTTGCGCGCGTCTTAAGGGCGGTCGTCGAGCGAGTTCGCGGCAAACTGCTCCGCCGGCCAGCCGGCGCTGGCGAGCTGGCTTCGCGCACGCTCGACGTTGAGATCCGCGACCGCAACCACATGCAGGCCGCGCGTCAGCCGGGCCTGCGACAGGAACATGGTGCCGAATTTCCCGGCCCCGATCAGGCCGACGGTGACCGGGCGGTTTTGCGAATTCACGTTCCAGCAGGAGAGCGTGGAGGTTCATGGGGCGATGTTATCGCACCTCCACAGCGTTGCCACACGTCCCGGACGCGGTGCAGCGCGTCAGCGGTGCACCGCAGATCCGGGACCCAGCTTTTTCAAGAAAGCAAAGAGCTGGATCCCGGATCGCCGCTACGCGGCGTCCGGGATGACCGCTGCGCGGTCACTTCGCCGGCACCACCAGCGAATAGCGCTCGTCGGCGGCGGGCACCCTCGCCTCCTTCGCGCCGATCTCCTTCCGCACGATGTTGGTGCCGAGCGCGAGCGACACGCACTTGTAGAAGGCGTGACGCCGGCTCATGCCCTCGCGGCCCATGCCGCAGTCGGTGGAGATCATCAGCCGTTCGGCCGGAATGTGCTTCAGCGCGGCGCGGATCTGCGCCGCCACCTGCTCGGGCTGCTCGACCTGCAAGGTGTGGTGGTCGATCACGCCGATGGAAATCTTCTTGTCGGTGATGATCTTGCCGATCGCCTCCAGGTCGATGCCGCCGGACGACGATGACTCGAAGGTGATGACGTCGGCGTCGACGGTGTTGTAAGCCTCGAGCGCGGGCTTGTAGCTCTGCACCTTGTCGAACATGCGCTGCTGGGACGGGTTGCCCCAGCACGAGTGCGCCCACACCTCGGTCTTGGCGCGCAGACCCTTCACCGTGCGGTTGAATACCTCGACCATCAGCTTGGGATTGATCACCGCGTCCTGGATGTTGCGCACCGCGATCAGATGGATCTGCGGCTCCTCGATCTGGATCACCGGGCAGCCGGCGTCGGCGAGTTCGTGGTATTCCTCGTTCAACGCCTCGGCGACCGCAAACATGCGGTCCGGCAGGCTCTTATAGTGCCGATCCTGCAAGGCGAAGGCGACGATCTCCGCCGACACCGCGCCGAACTTGACCGGCTTCTCGGTGAAGCGCTGCGCCGCCTTCCACATCGCCGTGTATTGCAGGTTGCCGCGGCCGATCGGCCCCGTGATGACAGGCATCACGCGCGATTCGAGATAATCGTGGAGGATGTGGCCGCGCGGAAACCAGAGGCCGCCGCGCCCGGCCGGCGTCGCCACCGGATGATCGATGTCGAGGCCGCTCATGTGGTTTGGCGGATAGGCGGTCCAGCTCTGGCCGCCAACGTCGTCGTCGAAACGGCAGTCGCCGTCGGTGAGGATGTCGAGGCCTGCGAGTTCCTGATCGCGCAGATAGCAGGTCAGCGCGTCCTCGTACTGCTCGCGGAAGCGCCGCGACACCATCGCCTCGAGGAAATGCCGGGTGCCGAGATTCTCGGTGTACCAGCTCGGCCGCGGCAGCGAGCCGGTGATCGTCGTCGGCAGAATGATGTCCTTGGTGGCGCGGTACATGGCGGCTCCTCCTCCTGATTTCTTTGCGCGAGCATAGGCGAGCACGCCCCGCGATTGAAAGCCGTGGGCTGGACGACCGCGTTCAATGGGCTTTGGCCCAATCGGCGGGTTCGGCGGCTTCGGCGCGTTCTAGTGCGCAACCGCAAGCGACGCCACGGCCGTACCGGACCGTCGTGGCGGATAGACATATCCGCCGGTCTGCCAAGACTCCCAGGTCATCGGAAGTAGGCCAAGCCGTAGTCGACATGCAGGTATCCATCGGCACGGCGGGCGACCGCATCGGGGGCCGCACCTCTTGTGCGATGACGCCGATGGATTGCTGCTCGTTCCCGCGATAGAGCGCTAATCCATTGTCGAGCGTGCCGATGCGGACGATGTCGGCCTTGGCGTGCTCGTCAGATAGCGCCATGACCGCCGTACCGACAAGTATTGAAGCCATACCGCCGGCAAGGATGGCGGTTGCCATCCCTTTCGAAACCGGCTGCGCCTGCTCAAGACACTTTTGTTTTTCCGGCGTGTCAGGTTCGTATCTGGCGCAGTCGGGTGGCGGCTGATTGGCGGCAGTCGAGGACGACTGCGGCTCGGTGCGGGTGACAGAAGAACAGGCCGCCAATAGGGCCAAAAGCACCAACGTAACCAGCCGAAACATATCCCTCTTCGCGATGCCACCTGAACCATACGCTAATCTGCCTAACCAAGACTATCCAGCCACCGTGGACCAAGGGCAAGAGCTGGTACGCGCACAACATGCGGCAGTGGCTTGCGCCACGAAGCCGCACGGCTTGTGGGCGCCGGAGGGATCGCACTATCCTGCCGCATGGCCGACATCACCACCGAGACGGGCATCCTCGCCGCGCGGGCGGCGCGCGCTCCTGGCGAGCCACGCTGGTGGGTGTTCGCGCGCAATGCCTTCCCGTTCATCGTGGTGTTCGCACTGTGGGAAATCACGGCGCGGGCGGGTGTCTTCCCACCGAAGCTGTTTCCCTCGCTGGTCACGGTGGCCGAAGCCTTCGTCAACTTAACCATCCGGGGCATCCTGCCGCATCACGTACTCGACACGGTGCTCCGGCTGCTCTCGGGCTTCTTCCTCGCGGCGGTGGTTGGCGTCACGCTCGGCATCCTGATGGGCCGCTCGCGCCGGGTCGAGGACATCGCGCTGCCGCTGGTCAGCATCGGCGCGCCGATCCCCGGCCTCGCCTATGCGCCGCTGTTTCTCTTGTGGTTCGGCCTCGGCAACAAATCCGCCGTGCTGCTGGTCGCGTTCGTGTCGGCGTTCCCGATCATCTTCAATACCTGGACCGGGGTGAAGGCGGTCAAGGAGATATGGGTTCGCTCGGCGCAGGCGATGGGCGCCGACGACCGCCGCCTGTTCGTCAAGGTGATCGTGCCGGGCGCGCTGCCCTACATCCTCACCGGGCTGCGGCTTGGCCTGGCGCAGGCCTGGCGCATCCTGGTCGGCATCGAGATGCTGGCGGCGGTGCCGTGGGGCCTGGGCTGGATGATCTTCGGCGCGCGTGAATTTCTGAACACCGACGTGATGCTGGCTGGCGTCGTCGTGATCGGCATCATCGGGCTCGCGCTGGAGAAGCTCGTATTCCAGAAGCTCGAGGAATACACCGTGATGCGCTGGGGGATGATGACGTGATCGCCATCTCCGCCCGCACCCGCTCGACCTTGCGCGCCATCGTCACGATCGTTGTGGCCGCGCTCATCTATGAGGCGGTGGCGCGCACCGCCTATTTCCCGCCGGCGCTGATGCCGACGCTGCCCAAGGTCTGGAATGCGCTGATCGGCTCGATCATGGACGGCACCATGCTGGTGCATGCCGCGAGCACGCTCTACCGCGTGCTGGTGGGCATGGGGCTCGCGGTCGCTGTCGGCCTGCCGCTCGGCATCCTGATGGCGCGGTTCAAGCCGATCGAACACTTCTTCATGCCGCTCGTCAGCGCGCTGATGCCGATCCCTTCGCTCGCCTGGGTGCCGGTGTTCATCCTCTGGTTCGGCCTCGGCAACACGGTGGCGATCCTGATCGTGTTCTATGCCGCTCTGTTCCCGATGCTACTCAACACCTGGTCGGGCGTGCGCGCGGTCAATCCGATCTGGCTGCGCGCGGCCGGCGCGATGGGCGCGAACGAGCGCGCGATGTTCTGGCAGGTGATCGTGCCGGGCGCCTCGCCGTTCATCATCACGGGACTGCGGCAGGCTTTCCTGCGCGCCTGGATCGCGGTGATCGGCGCGGAATTCCTCGCCGCGTCGGACTTCGGCCTGGGCTGGGTGATCTTCGACGCCAAGGAATTCCTCAATGCCGACCTGATGCTGGCTTCGCTCATCGTCATCGGTGCCATCGGATTCGCTTTCGAGCGGCTGGTGTTCGGCTCGATCGAGAAGGCCACCGTGCAGCGCTGGGGCATGGTGCGGATGGCGAAGGGGTAATCGGCATGAAGCCCAAATTTTCCTTTGCCGCGATTATCTTGTCTCTCCTTACGCCTGCACTGGCCGACTATCCGGAAAAGCCGGTCACCATCATCGTGCCGGTCGGGCCCGGCGCCGCTCCTGACGTGATCGCGCGCATCCTCGCCGACCGCTTGACGCAGCAGTGGAAGCAACAGGTTCTGATCATCAACAAGCCGGGCGGCTCCGGCGTGATCGGCGCGCAGGCGGCGATCCAGGCCGCGCCGGACGGCTACACGCTGTACATGCCGGTGTCGTCGGCGTTCGTGATCCTGCCGGAGAGCAAGACCAAACTGCCGGTGGACCTGCAAACCGATTTCGCCACCATCGGGCTGATCGGCGACCAGCCGATGCTTTTTGTCGTCACGCCGAAGCTCGGCGTGAACACGCTGCCGGAGTTGATCGCGCTTGCCAAACAGAAGCCCGACGCGATCCTGTACGGCGGGTCGCGGCTGTCCGTGCCGCACATGACCGGCGAATATCTCAACGCCCGCGCCGGCATCAAGCTCGGCTATGTGCCGACCATCGGCTCCGCCAAGGTGTTGCAGGACGTCATGAGCGGCAACCTGCATGTCTATGTCGACAGCATACCCGGCGTGGGCGGCGCCTTGCAGACCGGCCAGGTCAAGGCGCTCGCGGTCGCCTCCGACAAGCGGCTCGACAGCGTTCCCGACGTCCCGCTGGTCTCCGACACGCTGCCCAATTTCCAGGCCAAAGGCTGGTTCGTGCTGCTGGCGCCGGCGAAGACACCGGAACCGGTGGTGAAGAAGCTCGGCGGCGATCTGCGCACCGCGCTGCGCGACCCCGACCTGAAGCGACGCTTCGAGGTGATCGGCACGTTCCCCCGACCATCGACGGTCGAGGAGACCAACGCCTTCATCAAGACCGAACAGGACAGGTGGCGGCCGATCGTGCGGCAGATCGGGACGGAGTAATCACCACAACTGCTTCGACGCGAGCCGCGCGCCTTCGGCGAGCGAGGCAAGCTTCATCCAGACGATCTTGGTGTCGACCTGGACCCGGCCCGGCAAAGGTGCCGAAGCCGCAGTCCGACGCCGGCGATGACATTCTCGCGGCCGGCGGCCTTCGCGTATTGCACGATGCGGTCGGCGACAAGCTCGGGATGCTCGACGAAGTTCGAGGTGGAATCGATCACGCCCGGAATGATGGTCTTGCCGTCGGGCAGCTTGACGTCCTTCCACACCTTCCACTCGTGGCCGTGACGCGGATTGGCGCCGGGGAACGACACGGCCTGCGGCTTGCGCCTTGAGGATGATGTCGGCGATGTCCTTCAGCGGCACGTCGCCGTGGTGCGGCCCAAGCGTCGAGCCCCAGCAGACGTGCATGCGCATGCGGTCGGCCGGCAGATCCTTGATCGAATGGTTGAGCGCCTCGACGTTCATCGCGATGATCTTGCGGTAGTCGGCGATGCCGATGCCGGGATAGAGCGCGTAGGACATCGCCAGGTCGGGGCAGTCGAGCTGCAGGATGAAGCCGGCCTCGACGATGGCGCGGTATTCGCGCGTCATCACGTCGGCGAGCGTGAACAGATATTCGTCGACGGTCTTGTAGTAGCTGTTCTTCAGATAGCGCGCGATCTGGCCGGGCGACGGCGAGGTCATGAAATATTCCTCGACGCCGCGCCTTGGTCATCGCCGCCTTGGCGCGCGCGATGTCGGCTTCGACCGCGGCGAAATCCTTCCATGACACCGGACCGGAACAGGCCGGGCGATGCTGGAACGGCGAGGCGAACTGACTCAGCAGTTGCGCGAGCTCGGGAAACTCCGGCTCGCCGGTGCCGCGCGGCGCGTCGGACTGGCCCTCGAAGCCGTTGAGGCGGTCGATGACATGGACAGTGTAGTCGGTGCGGCCCTGCTCGCCGTCGTTGACGATGTCGATGCCGGCGGCCTTCTGCTTGGCGATGACATCGGCGACCGCGTCGCGGACGGCGGCATTGAGCGAAGCGCGGTCAGCCGTTGCCTTTCTTCTCGGCCAGCAGCTGCTCGACCACCTTGGCCGGCCGCGGCAGGCTGCCGGTGTGGGTGGTGAGGATTCTCGTCGTGCTGCGGCGCATCACATGTCCTTCCCGACAAAAAGCCGCGCGCATCTAAGCAAGTGCGGGCGCGGACCGCTAGACAGCGTCCGAACGCAAGAGCAGACTTAACAATCCACTGCAACGTCTTGCTGGCAAACAGACAAGACGAACAAATCGCCTGGGGAGGCGCTCATGAGCACTGGAACACGCCGCACGCGCGGCTCCAATTCATTTGAACCCGTCGCCGGCAACGGCCTGCTCGACCGGCGCGCGCTTCTCGGCGGCGGGCTGGCGCTGGCCGGCGCGATGGGCACCGGCGTTTCATCCACCGGCGCCGCCGCCGAGCCGCTAAAGGATGCGCCGTGGAGCCTGGAGATCGGCGCCGTGACGCCGCCGCTGCAGACGGCGTCGCGTTTCGAGAAACACGTCGTCCGTGCGCTCAGCAATCCTCAGAACGAGATGCGGACTTCGCATGCGCGCACGCCGCACCATATACTCAACGGCTCGGTCACGCCGAACAGCCTACACTTCACCATCAATCACTCCGGAATACCGGATATCGACCCGGCGCAGCACAAGCTCGTCATCCACGGCATGGTGAAACAGCCGCTTACGTTCGATCTCGAATCACTGTCACGCTATCCGCTGGTGACGCGCATGGCGTTCGTGGAGTGCAGCGGCAACTCCGGCGCGATGTTCTCCAACGAGCCGATCCAGGCGACCGCTGGCGCGCTGCACGGTCTGGCTTCCAATGCCGAGTGGACCGGCGTGCGGCTCTCGATCCTGCTCGACGAGGCAGGCATCGATCCGAAGGCCAAATGGCTGATCGCCGAAGGCGCCGATTCGCTCGCCCTACACCGAAGCGTGCCGGTGAAGAAAGCCTATGGCGACGCACTGGTTGCCATCTACCAGAACGGCGAACGGCTGATGCCCGGCAATGGTTATCCGATGCGGCTCCTTCTGCCCGGCTACCAGGGCAACATGAACGTAAAGTTCCTGCGCCGCATCAAGGCGGTCGATCAACCCTCGCTCGGCTTCTACGAGGCGCGGACCTATTCGCAGCTCCTGCCGGACGGCAAGGCGTATCGCTTCCACTTCCTTCAGGAGGTGAAGAGCTTCATCACCTCACCGTCGTTCGGACAAAGCCTCAAGGGACCTGGCTACTACGAGATCTCCGGCATCGCCTATTCCGGCACCGGCCGCATCTCCCGCGTTATGGCCTCGGCCGACGGCGGCAAGAGCTGGGCCGAGGCGGCGCTGCAGGGCGCCGTGCAGCACCCGCAGGCATTCACCCGCTTCCGCATGCCGTGGCGCTGGGACGGCCAACCGGCCGTTCTGCAAAGCCGCGCCTGGGACGAAACTGGCAGCGCGCAGCCGCTGCGCGCTGATTTCGTTGCAGTCCGCGGCGAGACCAAGCGGCCGGTGGCGAACGCGAGCTCGTTTGCCAACCAGCACTACAACAGCCTGACGAGCTGGGGCATCGACGGCAAAGGGGAGATCAAGCATGTCTATGCGTAAACCGCTCGCCGCCGCCCTGCTCGCTCTCTCGTTCGGCGCAGCCGCAACGGCCGCCGACTCGCCCAAGCTCGGCAAGCCGATCACCGAGGAGGACATCGCCGCCTGGGACATCGCCGCCATGCCGAACGGCGACGGCCTGCCGGCCGGCAGCGGCACTGCCGTGCAAGGCGCCAAGGTGTACGCGGAAAAATGCTCGGCCTGCCACGGCGACGCCGGCAAGGGCGGCCCGGTCGCGCGTGGGCCGTTGTTCGGCGGTCCGCCGCTGACCAGCAGCATCGACGCGCAAAAGACCATCGGCAATTTCTGGAGCCATGCCACGACCGTGTTCGACTTCACGCGGCGGGCGATGCCCTTCAACCAGCCGCGCCAATTGCTCTCGGCCGACGAGATTTACGCCACCACCGCCTACATCCTGTTCCTCAACAAGATCATCGGCGAGAACGACGTGATGGACGCCAAGACCCTGCCGGCGGTGAAGATGCCGAACCGCGACAACTTCATCATCCCGTTTCCGGATCGGATTTGAATGAGCTTGTCGAATGCGGCCGGCCCTGTGCTGTGGGACGTCGACGCGCGCGGCGTCGCGACCGTCACGCTCAACCGGCCGGAGGTCAACAACGCCTACAACGGCGAGCTGATCCAGGGCCTGCTCGCGGCGCTCGACGCGCTCGGCGGCGCCAAGGGGCTGCGCGCGGTCGTCATCAAGGGCAACGGCAAGCATTTCCAGGCCGGCGCCGACCTGAAATGGATCGACGCGGTGCGAACCTCATCGGCGGAGGAGAATATCCGCGTGTCGCGCGCGACCGCAGAGGCTGTGGCGCGGTTCAACCACGTGCCGGTGCCGACCGTGGCGCTAGTGCAAGGCGGCTGCTTCGGCGGCGGCACCGGCCTCATTGCCGCCTGCGACGTGGTGATCGCCGCCGACAACGCCATGTTCTCGATCGCCGAGGTCCGCTGGGGGCTGACCGCGGCGATCATCGTGCCGCAGCTCAACGACGCGATCGGCGTGCGCCAGTTGCGCCGCTATGGGCTCACCGGCGAGCGCTTCAACGCCGAGGAGGCGCGGCGCGTCGGCCTCGTTCACGAGGTGGTGCCGCTCGACGAGCTTGCCGCGACGGGCGAGCGCGTGGTCGGCCATGTGCTGGAGAATGCGCCCGAAGCGATCGCGCAGACCAAGGCGCTGACGCTCAAGGCCGCGTTCGGCGATCTCGACGCGGCGGCGTTCGCGGCGCTGATCGAGAGCCATGCGAAAAAGCGGCAGTCGGCGGAAGCCGCCGAGGGTTTGGCGTCGTTCGCCGAAAAGCGCGCGGCGAAGTGGGGAGCGAAGACGAACTAATCCACCACAATGTTGTTCTTCTTGATCACGTCGCCCCAGATGCGCGTTTCCTCCTTGACGAAGGCCGCGGTCTCCGCCGGCGACTGCGCGCCAGGCTCGACGCTCAGCGCGCGGTACTTCGCCACCACGTCCGGCATCTTCAGCACTTCGATGAAGTCCGCGGCGATCCGGTCGCGCAGCGCCGCCGCCATCTTCGGCGGACCGGCCGCGGCGAACCAGCCGACGGCAACGAGATCGGGCATGCCGGCCTCCGCCGTGGTCGGCACGTCGGGCATCTGCGCCGAGCGCTTCTTGTCGAGCACCGCCAGCACCCTGACCTTACCGTCGCGCCACAGCGCCAGCGCCGCCGAGACATTACCGAAGAACAGATCGACGTGGCCGCCGAGCATGTCCTGCAGCACCAGCGTCTCGCCGCGATAGGGCACATGCACCATGCTGGTGCCGGTCAGCGTCATGAACATGTTGGCGGTGAGGTGCGGCGTCGCGCCGTTGCCCTGGCTGCCGTAGACGACCTTGCCGGGATTGCTCTTGATGTGGTCGACCAGCTCCTTCAGCGAGTTGACCGGAAGCTCCTTCTTCACGATCACCACGTTCGGCACGCCGCCAAGCACGGTCATCAGGCACGAAGTCCTCGGGCTTGTAGGAAAGCTTCTTGTAGAGGCTGCCGATTGATGGCCAGCGGCCCGGGCGGCGCAACGAGCAGCGTATGCCCGTCGGGCTCGGCCTGCGCCGCGAGATCGGCGCCGATGTTGCCGCCGGCGCCGGTCTTCTGCTCGATGACGATCGGCTGGCCCCACTTGGCCTGCAGCTTGTCGGCGACGATGCGCGCCAGCACGTCGTTGATGCCGCCGGCCGGGAACGGCACGATGAATTTGACGGCTTGCTCGGAAACGCGCCCTGCGCGTTGGCGGCAAGCGGCAGCGCCGCGAGCCAATCGAAGCCAGCGAGACGGAACATCAGGCGCATTCTGGCAGTCCTCCCGCTGTGATTTTCGGGGAGCGCCGCCGAACTGTCCAGGGCTAAAAGCCGTAGAGCCGCTCCGCGTTGTCGCGCATGATGCGCTCGGCACATTCGGACGACGGCAGCGCTGCGACAAATTCGTCCACCAGCGTTTCGTAGGACGAGCGCGCGGTACGGCGCTTCGAGCGACGCGCCCTTCTGCTGCTCATGCGGCGGCGGATGCGGCCAGTCGCTGCCCCAGACGCAGCGGTCGGGCGCGGCGGCAATCAGCACCGCCAGCCATTCGCGGTCAGGCATGGTGTTCAGCGGCCCGCGGTCGTGACGATACGGCGCGGACAGCTTGATCCAGACATGCGGCAGACTGACGAGATCGAGCAGGCGGCGTCCGTCGGCGCTGCCGGGCCGCTCGATCGCCATAGAGCCCGTAGTGGTCGATGACCACGGGCACCGGCGCGCGCGCCAGCACATCGATGTTGCGCGAGCAGCACGGGCAGCGGCGCGATCACCTGGATGTGCCAGTCCATCGTTCGCGGCAGCGGCAGCGGTCGCGGCGAAAGGCTGCTTCGAGCGTGTCGCCGCCCGGCGCCTTGATCGGGCTGTAGAGATTGATGCGAAGCCCGCGCACGCCGCGCGGTGAAATGTCGCCAGCGTTTCGGCGACGTCGCCTTCGGATCGATGACCGCGACGCCGCGTCCCTGCCCTGCCAGCTCGTCGAGCGCGTCGAGCGTCGCCGAGTTGTCGGCGCCGTAGAAGCTCGGCTGCACGATCACGAAGCGGGCGATGCCGCGCGCCGCACCGAGACGCTTCAACGTTTCGACCGCGCGGGCGCCGGCCAGATAGGTCCGCTCCGGCACCTGCGGATATTTTTGCGCAGGCCCGACGATGTGAACGTGACAATCGCAGCGCATGAGTCCTTTTGGATCATTTCACGCGCGTTTAACAGTGCCTCACCAGCCGGAGCCGCCTCCGCCGCCACCGCCGCCGCCGGACGAGCCGCCGCCGGACGATCCGCCACCGCTATCGGAACTGCTGCCGCCGCCGCTCGATCCCGGCGGGGTCGCCGCCGAGGATATGGTGCTCGACAGGTTGTCGCCCAGCCGATCGGCGAAGGAGGTGACGTTGTCGGTGCTGTGATCGATCGCCGGTGTACCAGGACGACACCGCCGCGCCGACGCCGGCCGCGGCCAGCACGCCGGTGAAGTTCTTGGCCCAACTGTTCTCCACGTCGAGCGCGATCGCGTACGGCAGAAAGTTCTCGAACAGCTCCGGCGTCTTCTTCGGCGGGTTGAGATACTCCAGCCGGTCCTCCTCGGCGACGCTGAGGTACTGCTTGAAGCCCTCGATCTGATCCATCACCTTGCGGCCTTCCTTGTTCGGCGCCTGCAACCAGCGAGAAGCCGCGCGACAGCAGCCCGGCCAGCACATAGGCCACCAGCGCCGGCAGGATCGCCGTGCCGATGCCGACGTTGTAGGCCAGGATCGCCACGCCGATGGCGACCGAGACCACCACGACGATGGCGCCGATGACGATGCGGTTGTGCCCGCTCTGGCCGCCGCGATGCGCGCCGACGCGCATCAGGCCGACGCCGATCATGATCGGGATGAGCGGGATGAACATGCCGGCCAGGATACCGCCCGTGCTGGAGCCATAGCTGTCGGCGTAGGCGAGCGCGATCGCCGAAACGACCAGCACGCCGGCGACGAGGCCGAACCCCGACCACCAGAAATTGTTGCGGAACAGCGTGCCCCGGTACGTCCGCTGCAGGATGCTGTGAAGGCTGGAGCGGGCGCCGCCGATGATCGTCGTGGTTGGACTTGTCGAGCGTCCACCTTCTCCCTTCGGGCAAACAGCGAGGTTTCGACCGCCTGCTCCGCCGCGTCGATGGGCCGGTCGCTCTTGATGTGCCGGAGCTCCTGACCGCCGCCACGGTCGATCAGCTTGAGATGGCCGTTGACGCCGAGACCGACAATCGCCGCGGCGAACACGCGGTCGTCGAACCTCATCTCCTCGACGAAGCGCACCGCGGCGGCCGACATGCCAGCCGGCGGACCGAACAGCGGAATGATGGTGCCGGTGCGCGGGTCGCGGCCGACCAGCAGCCACGCCACAGATAGAACAGGATGACCGCGCCGCCGCCGAGCGCCGCCACGCGGAGCGCCGGATCGTCCAGCAGCATCGACTGGACCTGCTGCGACCAGCGTCGGCTGCGTCACGACGCCCTTGGGGAAGCCGGCGGCAACGGTCAGCCCATTGGCGACCGGCAAGAGCTTCGTGGTGCGGAACACGATGCGGCCCGGCCGGTGCTCGACGATGATGGCGTCCTTACCGGCCGCGCCCTGCGGGCCGGTGTAGAACGCGGTCTGCTTGAACTCCACCTTGTCCGGCAGGTTGATGCGCGCCTCGGCCACGTCGATCGGGAACGTCCAGCCGGTGCCGGTGGCATTCCAGTAGAGCTCGTCGTAGCTGTCGAAGAAGCCGATCTGCCGCGTGGTGCGGTACCGGATGACGTAGAGGTGCGAGCCGGTGTTGACGACTGCGGCCGGCGCTGCCGATCCGCACGCGCACGCCGTTCGCCATCTTCTCGGTGGTGAACTCCTCGGCAGAGCCGTCGCGCGTCACCGACTGAACGTCGAAGCCGACTTCGACGCGCGAGCCGTCGGTGCGGCGATAGATGGTGGGAAAGTCGCGCAGGATGCCGCGCCTGATCTGCTGGCCCTCGGCCCAGACCTGGATCGACTCGGTGACCAGCAGATCGCCGTTTCGCTGCACGTCGCACGTCGCTGACGAAACGCTCGATACGTTCCTCGGCACGCGCCGCCGTGAACGTCACCGCAAAACCAAGCAGCGCAAGGAGAATTCGCTTCATGATCAGTTCACGATCCCGGAAAGGTGACGGACGGATTGGCGGCCGCGTCGGCGTCGGCCTGGAAGAAATGCTCCTCGTGGAAACCCGTGGCGCGCGCGAGCAGCACATCGGGGAACGACTGGATGCCGATGTTGAAGTCGCGGACGGTGCCGTTGTAGTAGCGCCGCGCCATCTGGAGCTGATCCTCGAGTTCGGCGATCTGGTTTTGCAGGCCGAGGAAGTTCTGATTGGCCTTGAGCTCCGGATAGGCTTCGGCGAGCGGCGAGCAGCCGGCTGCAGCGAGCCTTGCAGGTCCTGCTCGGCGGCGGCCTTGCCGGCTCACACCGGTTGCATTCATCGCCGCGGTGCGTTTCGCCGCGATCTCGTTGAACAGGTTACGTTCGTGGGCGGCGTAGGCCTTGACCGTCTCGACGAGGTTGGGAACCAGATCGCTGCGCCGGCGCAATTGAACATCGATGCCGCTGAAGCCTTCGCGCACCAGGTTGCGCCCGCGGATCAGGCGGTTGAAAACGACAATCGCGTAAACGGCGATCAGCGCCAATACGGCAAGTACAACCCATTCGGTCCGCATGACGCCCTCGCAGGCGCCGGCCGCTGATCATGCATGCCGGCGCGATTCCCCTCGCCCGAGAGGAGACACCATCCTGCTTGGTCGGCAGTCAAGACGCTTTGGTTCAACCCGTCATTCCGCCTTGAGACCGAGCTTGCGGATCACCGGCGCCCAGCGCTCGATCTCGCTCTTGATGTAGGCCCGCGCCTCCTCCGGCGACGAGCTCTGCAGATCGACGCCGACGAGTTTGTCGCCGAGGCCGGGCTGCGCCATGATCTTGCGCAACTCGGCGTTGAGCTTCGTCAGGATCGGCCGCGGCGTACCGGCGGGCGCCAGCAGCACGTACCACTCCGACACCTGCAGGTCGAAGCCCTGCTCGCCGAATGTCGGCACGTCCGGAATCGCCGACTGACGCTTCGTCGCCGCAACCCCGAGCGCGCGGACGAGCCCGCCCTGGTACTGCGCCAGCGCCTGCGAGACGGTGGCGAACGTCATCGGAATCTGCCCGGCCAGCACATCGTTGAGCGCCGGCGCGCCGCCGCGATAGACCACATGGGTCATCTCGATGCCGGTCTGGATCTTCAGCATCTCCGCGGTCAGATGCGTCATGCTGCCCGGCCCCGCCGAACCGAAATTAAGCGCGCCCGGCCGCGCCTTGGCTTCGGCGACCAGCCCCTTGATGCTGGTCGGGGCGAATTTCGGATTGACGTAGATCGTCACCGGCGCGCGGGCGAGGATCGAGATCGGTTCGAGGTCGCGAAGCGTGTCGTAGGGCAGGTTCGGCACCAGCGTCTGATTGGTCGCGAGGTTGCTGACGTTCATCAGCAGCGTGTAGCCGTCCGGCTCGGCCTTTGCCGCCGCCGCGGTTCCGATCACGGTGCCGGCACCGGGCCGGGTCTCGACCACGATGGTCTGGCCCCACGCTTCCGTCAGCTTGTTGCCGACGACGCGGCTGAGGATGTCGGCCGATCCGCCCGGCGCGAACGGCACGATGATCTTGATCGGCTTGTCCGGGTACTTGTCGGTTGCCGACTGCGCCTGCGCGGCTGCCGCGAACATTGCGAGGCTTGCGCCGACGGCGCAGGCGCAAAAAATTCGCAGGACCCGGCCCGCGCTCGCAAATCCCATCGGCGTTCTCCCAGAATCTTGTTTCATTGGCCGCCCGTTCAGAGCGTGCCGGGAGAATGCTATCAGGCCGTGGCTGCCTCGTACCGGGTCAATCCAGCTCAGTCCACTTGAAGGCCGCCCGCCTTGATCGGACCTTCCCAGCGCGCGACCTCGTCGGCGACGAACTTGGCGAGATATTCCGGCGATCTGCGATCGGGCGTGACGCCGGTCACGCCTATCTCCAGCATCCGGCTTTTGATCGCGGGCGTCTCCATCGTCGCGTGGGTGACTTCGTTGAGCTTGTCGACGACCGCCTTGGGCGCGCCCTTGGGCAGGAAAATCGCGGTCCAGGTGGTGACGTCCAAACCGGTCAGGCCCTGCTCATGGGCGCTGGCGAGATCGGGCATCAGCGGTGAGCGCTCCTTCGACAGCACCGCGATCGCCTTCACCTGCTTGCCGAGGATCAGCGGCGCCGCGGCGCCGAGGTTGCCGCACAGATAATCGATCTGCCCGCCGATCAGGTCGTTCGACGCCGGCGCCGAGCCGCGATAGGGAACATGCGTGACCTCGACGCCGATGGTCGAGTTGAGCAGCGCGCAGGCCAGATGCGTGGTCGAGCCCGCACCGGCCGAGCCGTATTGCATCTTGGCCCCGTTTGCCTTCAGCAAAGCCGCGAACTCCGGGATATTTCCGGCGGGGAGCTCCTTGCGCGCTTCGAGCACCATCGGCTGCTCGGAAAACAGCGTGACCGGCGTGAAGTCGTCGACCGCGTCGTAGCGGCGCTTCTTGTAGATGGTCTGGTTGTAGGCATGCGTGCCGGTCGAGCCGAGCAGGATCGTGTAGCCGTCGGGCGTGGCATTCATGACGCGGGTCACGCCAATGATGCCGCCTGCGCCAGTGGTGTTCTCGACCACGACCTGCTGGCCGAGGATCTCGCTCATGCGCACGGCTATGATGCGGCCCATCACGTCGAACGTGCCGCCCGCGGCGAACGGCACCACCATGACGATCGGCCGCGACGGATAGGTCTGAGCCGGCGCCGTTTGCGGCCAGGCCGCGATCGCCGCAACGAATGCAAGGATGAATTTCCGAACTCGCATGTTGGCCTGCCTCACTGCAGGCTCGATGCCGGCGCTCTTCACCACGGCGGCGACGTTGTCGATCTCGTGCTTCAGCGCCTTGTCGAAAGCGGCAGCATTGCCGCCCACCGCCTCGATGCCGGCCGCGGCGAACTGCTTCTTAGCCTCCGGCGTATGACGGCGGCGGTTACCTCCGCGATGATCTTGTCGAGGACCGGCTGCGGAATGCCGGGCCGCGCGTACAGCCCGACGATGGTCATGAAGTCGTAGCCCGGAATCACCTCCGACAGCGGCGGCACCTCCGGCGCCTGGAACCAGCGGCCCGAGCTGTTGTTGGCGAGAAGCTTGACCTTCTTGCTCTCGACCGCGCCGACCAACGACGGATAGGCCGAGAACAGCACCTGCACGTGCCCGCCCAGGAGCGCCGGCACCGACTGCCCGGTGCCGCGATACGGAATGTGCGTCATCTCGAGTTTGAGCGGCGCCTTCAGCGCCTCCATCGACAGATGATGCACGCTGCCGACGCCGGACGACCCGTAGTTGATCTGGCCCGGACGCGCCTTCACGTAGTCGACGAACTCGCGCAGCGTCGACACCGGCAGGTCCGGATGCGCGGCGAGAAACAGCGGCGTGCTGCCGACGCAACGCGATCGGCACGATGTCCTTCGCATTGTAGGTGAGCTGCTTGAACAGCACGGGATTGGTCGAAACGATGCTGCCGTCGGTGACGATGAAGGTGTAGCCGTCCGCCGGCGCGCCCATCAACGCGCTCACCGCCGCGGCCGCACCGCCGCCCGCGCGATTCTCGACCACCACGGACTGGCCGATCCGCTCCTGCAAGTGCTGGCCGGTGATGCGCGCGACGGTGTCGGGCAGACCGCCCGGCGCATAAGGCACAATGAAGCGGATGGTCTGGTTGGGATACGGCGCCTGGGCAAGCGCAGCGAATGGCCAGGCCAGCGCTGCAAAAGCCAGCGCGACAAACGCTGCAATCAGGATTTTAGCGCGCATAACCGTCACTCCACCTTAATGCCGGCGGTCTCGATGACCTTGCCGACGTGGGCGGCTTCCGCCGCCAGATGCTTGGCCAGGGCGTCAGGCCCCTCGCTGGCAGGCTCGATGCCGGCGCCCTCCATCTGCTTTCGCGTCTCCGGCATGTTCAACGCAGCGACGGCTTCGTCGGCGAGTTTCTTGACGATGGCCGGCGGCGTGTCGGAGCGAACGAACACGCCAACGATGGAAGCAAGATCATAGCCCGGAATCACCGTCGCGATCGGCGGCACGTCCGGCGCCTGCGGCGACGGCTGCGCACCGTTGGTGGCGAGCAGCTTGACCCGCTTGTCGGCAATTGCGGCGGCGAGCGACGGATAGGCCGAGAACAGCACCTGGACGTGGCCGCCGAGCAGCGCCGGCACCGATTGACCGGTGCCGCGATAGGGAATGTGGGTCATCTGCAATCCGAGCGCGGCCTTCAGTGCTTCCATCGACAGATGGTGCGCGCTGCCGACTCCCGACGAGCCGTAGTTGAGCTCACCTGGATGCGCCTTCACGTAGTCGATGAACTCCTTCAGCGTCGTTGACCGGGACGCTGGCATTCACCGTCAGGAACAGCGGCGTGCGGGCGATCAGCGCCACCGGCATGACGTCCTTGATAGTGTAGGACAGCGACTTGAACAGCACCGGGTTGACGGTGAAGGTCGATCCGTCTGTGGCCATGACCGTGTAGCCATCGGCCGGGCGCTTGCGAGAGCGCGCCCATCGCGACGCTGCCGG
Organism: uncultured Alphaproteobacteria bacterium; assembly: GCA_963842645.1. Lineage (GTDB taxonomy): Bacteria > Pseudomonadota > Alphaproteobacteria > Rhizobiales > Xanthobacteraceae > Z2-YC6860. The sequence goes on from CAWJGY010000008.1 coordinate 74,940, forward strand.
CGCCGCCGGGGCGGTTCTCGACCACCACCGACTGGCCGATCCTGTCCTGCAGCTGCTGGCACCGACGATGCGCGCCGTGGTGTCGGGCAGCCCTCCCGCCGCATAGGGCACGATGAGCTTGATGGCCTGGCTCGGGTATGGGGCCTGGGCGTGCGCCGCGAGCGGCGTGAGAAGAGCGGCGAGCGCGACGGCGGATGCAGCGAGCAGCAAGCTGACTGTCATGGCGCTCCCTCGCTCCACGCTGGGTTCGCTCCTCGATTGCAACTAGTGAATCCGCATCGGCAGGCTTTGCAGACGCAGTTCGCCGACCGCGCCGCCATAGACCGGCGTGAAGTTCGGATCGATCATATGCGCTTTCGGGAAGCGCGCCAGCAGCCGCGGATCGCGGTGGTGATCGTGGTGCGGCCGAGGATGTTGCCGACGCAGTGGTGCGGGCCGGCGCCGAACGAGAGGATGCGCTTCGGCTTGCGATGGATGTCGAAGCGGAGCGGATCGGGGAACTACGTCCGGGTCGTAGTTCGGCGCAGCGGCGACGGCCGCACCACCATGCCCTTGAGGATGCGTGTGCCGCCGACTTCGGTGTCCTTCGTGGCGAGCGCGGGAAGGTGAAATAGCCGTTGCTGCCGAGCCGCAGGCATTCCTCGATCGCCTCGGGGATGAGCGACGGATCGTCGATCAGCTGCTGGCGCTGATCGTCGTGGGTGTAGAGCAGATAGAGCGCGCCGCCGGCGGCGCGGCTGGTGGCCGACAGCGAGCGCGCCGCAGAGACCGAAGATCTGATCGAACAGCTCGCGGTCGGTGAGCTTGTCGCCGGCGTCGCGCGCGTTGACGAGATCGCTGATGAAGTCGGGGCGCGGCGCTGATGCGGCGCTCGTCGATGATGACCTTGATCTCTTCCATGGTGCGGTCGAACGCGCGCCGCAGCTCCGGCGACCACGGCTCGCCCGGCTTGACGTAGGTGGTGCCCGGAATGAGGTCGTGAAAGGCGACGAAGATCGCCTTCCGCCGCTCGTCCATGTGCCACCATTGCGGTCGAGCAACGCATCGACCACGAGATGCGCGCCGAGGTCCTGCCATGGCGTCGAACTCGGGCCCGTTCTTCGATCTCGTCGAGCATGCCGTCGACGATCCTGGTGATGCTCTCCTGAAGCTGCTCGATCCGCCGCGACGAGAACGCCGGCATCAGCAGGCGGCGAACGCGGGCGTGCTGCTCGCCGTCCATCTGGGTGACGAACTGCGCGTCCATGATCTTGTTGAACTGCTCCCAGCCCGGCCCGCGCGGCATCTCGGAGGCGAAGGTCTCGGTGTCGGAGAACACGCGATGCACGTCGGCGTAGCGGCCGACCATCACCTGGGGCTGGCCCTGGCCGAGCACATAGAACGGCGGACGCCGCGCCCATTCGGCCATGTGACGGTGCGCATTGGCCTTGAACTCGGCGCTGCCGAGATCGATGTCGACGACGTTGCTGCGGTCGAGTTCAGCGCAGGGAGGACATGGACACTCCGACATTGGTTAGATATCTAAGTATCGCATCCGGGGGCGGCTCAATCATTTTGGCCAGCGATACGCGCTCGGATTGTACACACAGCGATCGAGCAGATTTTCCGCAAATGAATTCGCCAAGCCTCACGCCGTTCTTCGATGGGCACAATGACGCGCTGTTGCGCCTGTTCAAGCGCACAGGCCCGGACGCGCCGCGCGCCTTTCTCGACGGCGAGGGCAAGGGACAGCTCGATCTGCCGATGGCCGTTCAGGGCGGCTTCGCCGGCGGCATGTTCGCGATCTTCGTGCCCTCGCCCAAGAACCAAGTGACGAGCGCGGACAATGCCGCACCCGTGTCCGATACCGCGCCGGGCGCGCCCTTGCCGCCGCCGCTCGACCTCACGACCGCACAAGCCGCCGTATCGAGCATGGCATCCATCCTGATCCGCATCGAACGCGAGGCGAATGGACGGGTCCGCATCTGCCGCACGGTCGAGGACATCCGCCATTGCATGGGAGCCGGCGCGTTGGCGGCGGTTCTTCATATCGAAGGCGCGGAAGCCATCGACCCGGAGTTCGAGACCCTCGATGTCCTGCATCAGGCGGGACTGCGCTCGCTCGGCCCGGTGTGGAGCCGGCCGAACGTGTTCGGGCACGGCGTGCCATTCCGCTGTCCGTCATCGCCCGACATCGGACCCGGGCTTGACCGATCTCGGCAAGGAGCTGATCCGCGCCTGCAACCGGCTGAAAATTCTGATCGACCTCTCGCATCTCAATGAACGCGGCTTCTGGGACGTGGCCGAGCTGAGCGACGCGCCGCTGGTCGCCACGCATTCCAACGCCCACGCCTTGAGCCCGCATTCGCGCAATCTCATCGACGAGCAATTGAAGGCGATCGGCGAAACTGGCGGCATGGTCGGCGTGAATTTCGCGGTGAGCTTCCTGCGCTCCGACGGGCGCCAGGACCGCGACACGCCGGTCGAGCTCATCGTCGATCACGTCGAGCACATGATCAAACAGGTCGGCGAGGACGGTGTCGGCTTCGGGTCGGATTTCGACGGCGCGATGATCCCGAAGGGACTCGGCAACGCCGCGGGCTTGCAGGCGATTGTCGAGGTCATGCGAGCACGCGGCTACGGCCAGACGCTGATCGAGAAGCTGTGCTTTCGCAACTGGCTGCGGGTGCTGGAGCGGACGTGGGGCGGACCGGACGTCCGCCCCTGCTAGACTGTTACAAGAACCGCGTCGGCCACATGATCGTGCGCCACATGTGCGCCGACGGACTGTGATCCCAGCCGAGGCCTTCTTTCGGCTGCTTGAAGTTGCGGCCGATGACGTCCTCGAACTGATCGAGGTTGACCTTGGCGTTGGGGTCGAAGGCGTAGATGTCGTTCACGCAGATGAGCCGCGAGGTCTCGTAATACTTGCTGTCGCGGGCGCGCTTGTATTCCTCGACGATGTAGGGCTCGGGCTTATAGTCCGGACCGAAATACTTCAGGTACATATCGGGATATTTGTAGCCCATCGCCTCGTCCGGGAAGAAGCGCAACGCCTGGTGCATGCGGATAGCTTCGCTGACCTCCTCGTCGACGTAGGGCGCGATCATCTGCGCGCCCCAGTAGCCGTGGTCGCAGCGGATGAAGCCCACCACCGCGATGTCGTGAAGGAGGCACGCCAGCACGACCTTCTCACTGTGACCGTTCTTGATTGCGAGCGCGCCGCTTTGCAGTAGATGGTTGGTCGAGGCGAACCGGTTCTTGAAATAGTCTAGCAGGGTCGGCTTCTCCGGCATCGGCGGCAGCCGCGGGTCCGGGCCCATGTTGAAATACTTGCCGGGATATTTCTTCATGAGGGCCGCACCGCCCTCCATTTCGACCTGACCGTCGGTCATGTTCGCGAACACCGACTTGGTGACGATCTTGTCGAGCTCATGCATCATGTGCTCTTCGATCGCGTCGGCCTTCTCGGACAGCGTCATCTCGCTGGTGATCTTGGCGTGTGCGGCTTGAGGTCCCATGCGACACCTCCTTCAATTGTTTTGCGGCCCAACGGCCTGCTCATCGAGGAAGCTACACCGGATTCGACCCCCGCGACACCGAAAGGCGGTCGGCTTCCTATGCAAAAATGAGGCATACTGGCTGCAAGAAAAGAAACCCAACAAGCCTCCAGGGATCGAAATGCCCCATATTGAAATCCGCGACGTCTCGCTGGTCTATGACACCCCGGCCGGCCAGGTGACCGGCGTCCAGAGCGCAAGCTTCAATATCGAGCAGTCGGAGTTCCTCTGCATCGTCGGCCCTTCTGGCTGCGGCAAGTCGACGTTGCTCAACATCATCGCGGGATTCCTCGAGCCGACCGGTGGCGTGATCTCGATCGGCGGCAAGGCGGTGAAGGGGCACGGCCAGGACCGCGGCGTGGTGTTCCAGGATTTCGCGCAGCTATTCCCCTGGCGCACGGCGCTGGGCAACGTCACCTTCGGGCTGGAAATGAAAGGCGTGGGCAGGCAGGAGCGCGAGGACACCGCGCGGGCGCAGCTCAAACTCGTGAAGCTGGAAAAGTTCGCCAACTCCTATCCGCATCACCTCTCCGGCGGCATGCAGCAGCGGGTCGCCATCGCGCGGGCGCTCGCCTACAATCCCGCCGTTCTCTTGATGGATGAGCCGTTCGCGGCGCTCGATGCGCTGACCCGCGACGACATGCAGCGCCTCCTGGCGGACGTGTGGCGGGAAACCCGGAAGACGGTGATCTACGTGACGCACAATGTCGGCGAGGCAGTGTATCTGGCGGACCGGGTGGTGGTGATGACCTCGCATCCCGGTACCGTGAAGATCGAGGTGCCGATCGCGCTCAAACGGCCGCGCGATCCGCTCAGCGTCGAATTCCTCGACTATCAGAAGCAGCTCCTGGGCCACCTCGGCCAGACAGCGCACGCATGAGAATGACAATGCGCCAGATCGTCCGCGTTACAGTTCTAAGTCTCTCTGCACTCGCGGCTGCCCTGCCGGCGATGGCGCAGGACTACTACCCGAACCGGCCCGTGCGGCTCGTGGTCGGCTTCGGCGCCGGCGGCCCGACCGACATTCCGGCGCGGCATGTCGCCGACAAGCTCGGCACGCTGCTCGGCCAGCGCATCATCGTCGAGAACAAGACCGGCGCCGCCGGGATGCTCGCGACCCGCGACGTGCTGGCGCAGCCGGCCGACGGCTACAACCTGCTGCTCTGCACGCATTTCGAATCGATCAACACCGCGCTCTACAAGAACCCGGGCTTCAAGCTCACCGACATCGCGCCGATCTCGCTGATCGCGAGATACTACTACGGCCTTGCCGTCGCCAACGCGGTGCCGGCCACAGACTTCAACGGCCTCGTGCAATACGCCAAGGCCCATCCCGGCGAGATCAGCTATGCGACGCTGGGCGCGGGCTCGGCGCAGGAAATCCTGGCGCGGCAGATCGAAAAGCTTGCCGGCATCCAGCTGAACCGCATTCCGTTCCGCACCGGGACACAGGTGATGCCGGACCTGATCGCCGGGCGTGTCTCGATGTACGTGTCGCCGACCATCGGCGTCCTGCCGCAACATGCCGACAAGCAACTCAAGATCCTGGCGACCACGAGCCCCGAGCGGCTCAAAGGCATGGGCGACGTGCCGACACTCAAGGAGAAGGGCATCGACTACGTGCGCTACGGCTTCCTCGGCATCTGCGCCGCCAAGGGCACGCCGCAGCCGATCCTCGATCTGCTCAACCGGCACGTCGTTTCGATCGTGGCAACACCGGAGTACCGCGACCTGATCGAGAAGGGCGGCTCGTTGCCGGAATCCTCGACGCCGCAGCAACTGGGACAAGTCATCACACAGACGGTGGATGACGTTGAGGCTACAATTCGCGAATTCGGGATGCAGCAGGAATAGGCCGCCCACAATTCGGATGAACCGGGAGACTTCGATGACGATCAAGCTCGATGGAATGAATCGCCGGCAGGTTTTGGCTGCGACCGGCGCAACGTTGCTCACGGCGGGCATCGCCCCCGCGGCGGCGCAGGCCGGCATCACGATCCGGCAGGGCTACCAGACCAACATCTGGGGGATGCCGACCTACTACCTGATGAAGTCCGGCTATCTGGAAAAGCGCGGGCTGAAGACCGAGGACTTCGCGGTGCCGTCCGGCAACCTCACCATGCAGCAGATGGTGGCGCGGCAGGTCGACATGGGCACCTATGCCGGGCCCTCGTTCATCATCGGCCACGACAAGGGCGGCCTCATCGCCATCGCCCAGATCGAGACTGTCGGCGCGACCGGCTCGCTGGTGGCGCGCAAGGACCTCGGCATCACCAAGATGTCGGACCTCAAGGGCAAGAAGATCGCCAATCAGACCGGCTCCTCGATCGGCAACATCTTCGTCGATCAGGTCGGACCTGCGAACGGCCTGAAGAAGGGCGAGTTCCAGGAGGTCCGCATGGACGTCAACAACATGATCGCCGCCATGGCGGCGAAGACCGTGGACGCGATGATCAACGTCGAGCCCTACAACGCCATCGCCGAATCCGAGGGGCTCGGCACGATCATCATGAGCCTCGATAAATACGACAAGGTGCCGGTGTTCATGGCGGCGACGCCGGAGTTCGTCGAGAAGAATCCCGACGCGGTCGTCGCCTACCTCAAGGCCTGGCTCGAGGTGAAGAAGGACTTCAAGGAGAACCCGAAGAAGGTCTCCGAGGTGATCTACTCGTTCTTCACCTCGAAGGGCTACAACATGAAGCCGGAAACCTTTGCCACGGCGATGGGCCGCGTCGACGTCGATCCGGGCTTCCCGACCGATCTCGTGCCCTACATGACCAAGCACGCCGAGGTGCTGATCCAGGAGAAGAAGATTTCGGCGATGCCGGACTGGAAGAAGGCGCTGCGCACCGACTTCATGGAAAAGGCGCGCGCGGGCTCCTGACCGCCGGCGGCGCGGCGAAGATGAAGGGCCGGCAATTCGCCGGCCCTTTTTGATTCACGCCGTCTCAGGCCATCCCCTTGCCGCGGATCGGCACCCAATCGAGCGCCGCCACTTCCTGCTTGATCCAGTCGCGGAATGCTTGCACGTGCGGCACCCTGCTGCGGTGCTTGGGACAGACAACATAGTAGGCGCGCTCTGACGAGATCGGCCGTGCGACCGGGATGATCAGCCGCCCGGTGCGCAAGTCGTCATAGGCCAGCAGATCATGTGCGAGCAGCACGCCAGCGCCTTCGCTGGCCGCATCTAGCGCGTGGTCGGAGCTGTTGAAGCGGAGCCCGCGACTGATATCGATGGAGGGCAGGCCGGCGGCGGCGAACCAATCGGACCATGTCGGCATCTTAGCGCGGTTGACCAGCGAGTCATCGTGAATGAGCGGCATGCGGGCGAGCGTTTCCGCGGTGCGCGGCGATCCCATGCTGTTCGTACAGCCGCGGACTGCATACCGGCACCAACGACACCTCCACCAGCCGCTCGATGAGCAAGGCCGGGTCGACGCTCGGCCGGACGGCGAGGTTGCGGACGGCGACATCAACGCCGTCGGTCGTGAAATTGGCATTGGCCAGCGAGGAGGAAATGCGGACGTCGATCTCCGGATGCCCGCTGGCAAAGCGGTAGAGCCGCGCCGCCAGCCATTTCGCGGTCAAGCCGGGTGGCGTGCTGACCACCAGCACGCGTTCGTTGGCCACATGCCGGAGGCTCGCGACCGCCTCCTGGATTTGCAGAAAGCCGTTCTGCACGCCCGGGATAGAGCATCTTGGCCGCCGGCGTCAGCGCGATCGCGCGCACGCGCCGCTCGAACAGTTCGATCCCCAATAGCGCCTCCAGCGCGCGGATCTGATGGCTAACCGCGCCCGGACTGACGTTCAGCTCCTGCGCGGCCTTGGCCAGGCTCAAATGCCGGGCGGCGGCCTCGAAGGCTCGCAACGCATTGAGCGGCGGCATCTTATACATGAGAAAATCTCACTTATCAGGAGAAATCATATCGTTTGTCGAGTCCAATAAATAAAGGACATATAACGCATGTGACTATCAGCTTTCTGGTGAGAATTATTCACCCATCGATGAAGACAGGAGATCGAACATGTCCGTCCTCGCCCACACTCCCGGATTTCGGCTACCCGCCAGGCGCTGCGCGCCAGCCCCCAGCCCGGTCCGTTCCGCCGGTTGCTCGCGTCGTTTCCTGCAGTGGCGGCAGCGCCGGGCGGAGCAAGAGATCGCCATCCATCTCGGCCTCACGAGTGGGCACATCACCGACGAAATCGAGCGCCGGATGAACGAGCGCCTCTTTAGCAACGGCGGTTTCCGGGGTTGAACGGCCGACCAGCGGCGCGCCTGCGTTACGGTTGGAGATAACCATGTCTGCCTGCATCGCCTGCCGCGCCGCCCCGCAGCCCCGCGCATCACTGTCCTACAAGGCGACCACCGTCATCGCCGTCATTACGGCCATGACCTTCGCGGCCAGCGGCGCCGCGCCGACCACGCTTTATCAGCGCTATCAGGAAGTCTTCGGCCTCACGCCGTTCGTTCTGACGGTCATCTTCGGCGCCTACGTGCTGAGCCTGCTCGGCGCTCTGCTCACCGTCGGCTCGCTGTCGGACTACATCGGCCGCCGCCCGGCGATCCTCGCGGCGTTGGCCCTCAACGTCGCCGCCATGATCCTGTTCATCTCGGCGGATTCCGCAGCGGCGTTGATTGTCGCCCGCATCGTGCAAGGTTTCGCCACGGGCCTCGCCACCGCAACGCTTGGCGCCGCGATCATGGACACCGACCGCAGCCGCGGGCCGGTGTTGAACAGCATCACCGCCTTCATCGGCCTGACCGCAGGCAGCCTAGGCGGCGGTGCGCTGGTCACTTACGCGCCCTATCCGCAGGATCTCGTCTTTGCCGTGTTGCTCGTCCTGTCGGCAGCCGAAGCGCTGATCCTCTGGTACATGCCGGCGACCGTCACGCCGAAGCCCGGCGCGCTCGCGTCGCTACAGCCTCATGTCAACATTCCGGCCAAGGCGCGCCGCGCGCTCATTCAGGTGACGCCCGTCACCATCGCGTCGTGGGCGCTGGGCGGCTTCTATTTCTCGCTGATGCCCGCGCTCGTCCGCGTCGCAACCGGTGTAACCTTGCCGGTCGTTGGCGGGCTTGTCGTCAGCGCCTTGACGTTCAGCGGGGCCATGGCCGTGCTGTCGCTTCGTAACACCTCGGCGCGCCGCATCCTGTCTGGCGGCATTCCGGCGCTTGTCACCGGCGTGGCGATCACACTTGTGGGTGTACGGATGCAGCGCGTGAGCTTGATGCTCCTTGGCACTGTCGTCGCGGGCATCGGCTTCGGCGCGGCCTTCTCCGGCTCGATGCGAACCGTGATGCCTCATGCCGAAGCGCATGAGCGCGCCGGCCTCCTCTCGACCTTCTATGTCTAGGGCTATCTGTCCTTCAGCCTCCCGGCCATCCTGACCGGCCTGCTCGCACCCATCGCTGGCTTGCCGCTGGCCGCGGATGTCTATGGCGCCGCGGTGATCGTGCTGGCCATCGCGTCGCTGCTGGCCATGTTGCGCTCCGGCCAATGACACATCCGCTGTTGTAAACGGCGCAGTTGCAGACGTCGATGAATTGGCCCGATGTCTGCTTTTGGGCCCTCCCCTCGCACGCGGAAACGCGCTAAACGTGCTGGCTCGCGGTCAGTCCGCTGGTCAGGGAGAAACGTATGAAGCGTGCCAAGAAGAAGATTGCCAAGAAATCGAAAGCCAAGCCGGCTGCCAAAAAGGCATTGAAGGCCAAGTCCATCAAGAAGTCCGCGAAGAAATCATCGTCCGTCAAGAAGCCCGCTGTCAGCCGCAAATCCGGCCAGCCCGGCGCCGACGGCACCGTCACCTGGAATTTCAAGCTACTCTCCCACCACATGCTCGACGGCTTCGGCGGCATGGGCGAAGGCATGTCGGTGCAGATCGCGCCCGACGGCCGCCGCATCCTCTGGCTGGCGCATGAGAGCGCGCCGAAGAATTTTACCGCGGTCGACGTCTCCGACCCGCGCAAGCCCAAGGTGGTCTGCCAGACCGACCTGCCGCAGAGCCACATGCGCTCGAACTCGCTGGAGACCTGCGGCAACATCATGGCGGTCGCCTACCAGACCCAGAAGAAGGGCCTGCAGCCCGCCGGCATGGAGCTGTTCGACATTTCCAACCCGGAGAAGCCGAAGTCGATCTCGTTCTTCGACTGCTCGGGCGAGCATTCGCGCGGCGTGCACCAGCTCTGGTTCTGCGACGGCGAATACGTCCACATGGCGTCGGGCGCGCCTGATTTCACGCCGACGCATCCGCAGGACGACCAGTTCTACCGCTGCATCGACGTGCGCAATCCAGGCAAGCCAGTGGAGCTTGGCCGCTGGCACATGCCGGGCACCAAGCAGGGCGACAACGTCGCGCCGCCGCCGCGCCACAAGCTCGACAAGGGCTATCGGGCGCACAACTGCAACGTCTATCCGCAGCGGCCGGACCGCTGCTACCTCGCCTACATCGACGGCGGCATGCACGTCATGGACATTTCTGACAAGGCGAATCCCAAGCGCATCTCGTCTTGGACCAACTCGCCGCCCTACACCGGCTTCATGCACACCGTGGTGCCGCTGTTCGACCGCGGGCTGATGCTGGTGACCGACGAGTCGACCGAGAACAACGCCAAGGACTGGCCGAAGCTCGTGTGGATCCTCGACGCGCGCAACGAGGAGAACCTCGTGCCGATCTCGACCTGCCCGCTGCCGGACCACAAGGCCTATGCAGAGCGCGGGCGGTTCGGCGCCCACAACATCCACGAGAACGTGCCACTGCCGACCTGCTGGCAGTCCGACCAGGTCGTGCTCGGCACCTTCTTCAACGGGGGCTTACGGGCCTACGACATTTCCAACCCGTACCAGCCGCAGTCGATCGCGACCTTCGTGCCGCCGCCGGCACCCGGCGCGCCGACCGGCACGACCCAGATCAACGACGTGTTCGTCGATGAGCGCGAGGTGGTCTACTGCGTCGATCGCCACATCGGCGGGCTGTACTGCCTGGAGATGGATTTCTGATCGACACCGTCCTCGACCTCTTCCCGTCGGCCGAAGCTGGGCGCTTCGGCCGGCGGCAAAAACGCGAACGTGGATCGCGGCTGCCGGTGACGATCGTCACCGGATTCCTCGGCGCGGGAAAGACGACGCTGGTCCGGCGTTTTCTGGAAACGCCTGAAGGCAAAGGCACCGCGCTTATCGTCAACGAGTTCGGCTCGGAGGGGATCGACGACGCGCTGCTCAGAGAGAGCAGCGACGAGGTGACGCTGCTCGGCAACGGCTGCCTGTGCTGCAACACCCGCACCGATCTGCAGAACACGTTGCGGCGGCTCGTTTCCGACCGCGACCGGGGCAAGATCCCGCATTTCGGCCGCGTGCTGATCGAAACCAGCGGTCTCGCCGACATGAGCCCGATCCTGCAGACATTCTCCACCGACCGTGCTCTCGGCGGCGAATTCGCCATCGAGGTCGTGCTCACGGTGGTCGACGCGGTGTCCGGCCTGAAAAATCTCGAGAAGGCGCCGGAGGCGCGCAAGCAGGCGATCCTGGCCGACCGGCTGGTGATTTCGAAGACCGATCTCGCCGACAATAAGACGGTCAAGAAGCTGACCGCCATGCTGGAAGACCTCAATCCGCGCGCGGCCATCGACGTCGCGGTGAAGGGCGACATCGATCCGAAAACGCTGATCGACACCGGGCAGACCGACGCCATCGAGCGTCACTCGGGCTTCGTCGCCGAGGCCTCGCACTCGGACGGCATCGTCAGCTTCGTGATGCGCGACGAAACCCCGCTGATCTGGCCGGTGTTCCAGCGCGCGATGGAGACGCTGGTCGCACTGCGCGGGCCTGACCTCCTGCGCATCAAGGGGCTGCTCAATCTCGCCGGCGCCAGGGGTCCGGTGGTGTTCCAGGCGGTACAGCACCTGATCCATCCGCCGGTGGAACTCGCCGCCTGGCCTGACAAGGATCACTCAAGCCGCCTGGTGTTCATCACCCGAGGCGTGAGCGAGCGGCAGGTGGAGGATTTGTTCAAGGCGTGCCGGGCGCTGGGATTTTCCGCGAGCGAATAGCGGGTTTCCCTACCGGCTCCTTTGGATTAGTCTCATTCCAAATCACTACACCTCAGGGAGACCGCGCCACCATGACGCAAAAATTCACGCTCAACGTGAACGGCAAGACGCACACCGTCGACGCCGATCCGGACATGCCGCTGCTCTACGCACTGCGCAATGACATCGGCCTCAACAATCCGAAATTCGGCTGCGGCCTCGCGCAATGCGGCGCCTGCACCGTGCACATGGACGGCCAGGCGATCCGCTCTTGCATCACGCCGGTGTCGTCGGTCGGCGCCGCCAAGGTGGTGACGCTCGCAGGCCTCGGCACGCCGGAGAAGCCGCACCCGCTGCAGACCGCCTACATCGAAGAGCAGGTGCCGCAATGCGGCTACTGCATCAACGGCTGGATCATGACGGCGGCCGCGTTCCTCGCCAACAAGAAGAAGCCGACCGACGCCGAGATCAAGGGCGCGCTGGAAGGCGTCAAGTGCCGCTGCGGCACGCATGTCAGCATCGTCAAGGCGGTCAAGCGCGCCGCGGCGATGATGGGTTGAGGGAGAGCACCATGACCAAAACGGAAAAGCCCACCACTCTCTCCCGCCGCGCGGTGCTGATGGGCGCTGGCGCACTCGTCGTTTCGGTCGGCGCGCCGATCGGGATCGAACTACTGACCGGCCTGCGGCAGGCGCTCGCGCAAGGCAGCAAGCCGCCGCTGACGCCGGAGCAGCTCTCGTCCTACATCGCCGTCAACGCCGACGGCACCGTGTCGGCCTTCTTCGGCAAGATGGACATGGGCCACGGCCTGTTCGTCGCTATCGGCCAGATGGTGGCCGAGGAGCTCGACGTGCCGTTCAAGGCCGTCAAGGTCTACATGGGCGACACCGCGACGAGCGTGAACCAGGGCGGCGCCTCGGGCTCGACCGGCATCCAGTTCGGCGGCAAGCAGATGCGCATGGCCGCGGCCGAAGCGCGCCGCGTGCTGCTCGAGATGGCCGCCGACAAGCTCGGCACGCCGGCCGATCAGCTCATCGTCGTCGACGGCAGCGATCAGCGCCGCGTTCAATCGCGACAAGAAGACGTCCTACGCCGAGCTGATCGGCGGCAAGTACTTCAATGTCCAGCTCGACTGGAACAAGCAGATGGGCAATGCGCTCTATGCCCCGGGCAAGGCGCAGCCGAAGAAGCACACCGAGTACAAGATCGTCGGCAAGCCGATCAAGCGCGAGGACGTGGCGCCGAAGGTGTTCGCCCAGGAGGACTACTGCACCGACATCAAGGTGCCGGGCATGGTGCACGGCCGTATGATCCGGCCCGCCGTCGCAGGCACGGTGCCGGTCAAGGTCGACGAAAGCTCGATCAAGGCAGTTCCCGGGCGCCAAGGTGGTCTGGGACAAGGGCTTCCTCGGCGTCGTCGCCGACAAGGAGTGGGACGCGATCCAGGCGGCCGAGAAGCTCAAGGTCGAGTGGTCGAAGGTTGAGCCGCCGTTCCCGGACCAGAACGCGCTCTACGACCACATCCGCAAGGCGCCGGTGCGCAAGAGCGCGGTGGAAGGCAAGACCAACGGCAACGTCGACGAGGCGTTCAAGACCGCGGCCCGCGTGATCGAGGCCGAATACGAATGGCCGTTCCAGTCGCATGCCGCGATGGGTCCGGCCTGCGCGGTGGTCGAGATCAAGGACGGCAACGTCACCTGCTGGACCGGCTCGCAGAAGTCGCACTTCGTGCAGAACGGCCTCGCCGGCACGCTCGGCATGCCGCGCGACAAGATCCGGGTGATCTGGCAGAACGGTCCCGGCTCGTACGGCCGCAACGACGCCGACGATTGCGCGATGGACTGCGGCGTCCTCGCCAAGGCGGTCGGCAAGCCGGTGCGGCTGCAATACACCCGCGAGCAGGGCACCGGCTGGGACCCGAAGGGCCCCGCCTCGATCCACCGCGCCCGCGCGGCGATCGACGCCCAGGGCAACGTCATTGCCTACGAGTTCACCTCCAAGGGGTTCTCGCGCATCGACGTCAACACCTCGGGCAACAATCCAATCGACACGCTGGCCGGCCACACCCGCGGCATCGAGCTGAAATCCGGCGACGACTTCGGCGTTCCGGCGGAATCCTACGAGTTCGCCAACAAGAAGACCGGCTGGGAGACAATCCCGCCGCTGATCGACCGCTCATCGCCGCTGCGCACGTCGCATCTGCGCGACCCGGTCGGGCCGCAGATCCACTTCGCCAGCGAATCGTTCATGGACGAGGTGGCGGCGGCGACTCAATCAGGACCCGATCGAGTTCCGGCTCAAACACGTCAAGGACGCGCGCGACCAAGCGGTGATCAAGGCGGCGGCACAGAAGTTCGGCTGGGACACGCGGCCGTCGCCGCGCAAGGACCAGACCGGCGACAAGGTGTCCGGGCGCGGCATCGCCTATGCACAGCGCAACGGCACCCGGGTCGCGGTGATCGCTGAGGTCGAGGTCGACCGCTCGACCGGAAAGATCTTCGCCAAGAGGTTCACCGTCGCTCACGACTGCGGCCAGATCATCAACCCGGATGGCCTGGAGAAGTGCATCGAGGGCAACATCGTGCAGGGCATCAGCCGCACGCTGTGGGAAGAGGTCAAGTTCGACAACAAGAGCGTGACCAGCGTCGACTGGCAGACCTATCCGATCCTCGACATCACCGAGACGCCGGAGACGATCGATTTCGCGCTGATCGACCATCCGGAGCTGCCGCCGACCGGCGCCGGCGAGCCGTCGATGCGGCCGCTGTCGGCCGCGATCGCCAACGCGATCTTCGACGCGACCGGCGTGCGCATCCGGCGGGTGCCGTTCTCGCCGGACCGGGTGAAGCAGGCGCTGTCGTAAGGCGTCATAACAAGAACAAGAAAGGCCCGGCGCAATGCCGGGCCTTTTTTCGTTTGTTTCCGCCTTTGGCGTGGCGCTGATGACCCGCCCTCGGTTCCGTGGGAGACCGAGAACGGATCATCCGCGACGGAGAACAACGCTTTCATAAATAAAGCCGGATGCGGTTTGCGTCTGTGCGCCACCCAACACATCCACAAATTTAGTTCGCGCGCTTGATCCCCGCCGCGTCCCGGATCACATCGGCGATCGCTGCCTCATTCCCGGGCGCCATGATGTGCACGCCGGCGATCCCGGGAATTTCGCGAGCTCCTGCATCAAATCGAGGCAGAGCCGCCTCCCCTCGGCCGCCGGATCGCTCGCCGCCTCGAGCCGCGCGATCGTCGCATCCGGAATGATCGTTCCGAACAGCCTTTCCTTCATCCAGCGCGCCGACTTGGCCGAGCGCAGCGGCGAAATCCCGACCAGGAACGGAACTTTCACACCGTGCTCGGCAAGCCGCGCCATGTAGCGCCGCGCCACGCCGGCATCCATGCAGAACTGGGTCTGCACGAATTCGCAGCCCGCTTCGATCTTGCCCTTGAGACTCTTCGGCTCCCAGCCGGCCGGCGGATCGATCGGCATGTCGGCCGCGGCGATGAAGAAATCGGCCTTGCCGCCGATCTTCTTGCCGGTCGGCAGCTCGCCCTTGTCGCGCAGCGTCACCGCCACCTTGGTCAGCGCGGCGGTATCGTAATCGAACACCGGCTTGGCGTCGGGCTGGTCGCCCTGCTTGGGGTCGTCGCCCTTGAGCAGCAGGAGGTTGCGGATGCCGAGCGCCGCCGCTCCCATCAGCTCGCTTTGCAGCGCGATGCGGTTGCGGTCGCGGCAGGTGAACTGGAGGATCGGCTCGATGCCCTCCCGGATCAGGATCGCGGCGGCCACGACCGCGCCGAGATGGGCCCGCGCGCCGGCACCGTCGGTGACGTTGATCGCGTCGGCCAGGCCCTTGAGCGGCGCCGCCTTGGCCACCAGTTCGGCGGCATCGCAGGACACCGGCGGCGTGATTTCGGCGGTGATGACGAACCGGCCGGAGGCGAGCTTTTCCTTGAGGGTCGGCATGAAGTTGTTGTTCTCCAATTCCTGCCCCGTTTCAAGCGTGCATAAAATGGGCAGGCATTGGCCCAATGCCCACTTGGCGCGGTCGCAGTCCCACCCATAGAATCCCGCCATGCCCGCCATCGCCCGCTCGCTCGACGACGCGCTCGCGCCCATCACCGACGGCTGCGTGCTGGCGGTGCCGCGCGAGAGCTCCGGCGTCGCCATGGCGGCGACCCGCGCGCTGATCCGGCGCGGCATCAAGCGGCTGACGCTGATCGCGCTGCCGACGTCGAGCCTGCAGGCCGACCTGCTGATCGGCGCGGGCTGCGTCGAGACGCTGGAGACCTCCGCGGTCAGCCTCGGCGAGTTCGGCGCCGCGCCGCGCTTCACCGCCGCGATCCTCAAGGGCTCGATCCGCATGAAGGACGCGACCTGCCCGGCGCTGCACGCGGCGTTCCAGGCGTCGGAGAAGGGCGTGCCGTTCATGCCGCTGCGCGGCCTGATCGGCACCGATGTGCTGAAGAACCGGCCGGACTGGAAGGTGATCGACAATCCGTTCGGCGACGAAGACCCGATCGTGCTGCTGCCGGCGATCAAGCCCGACGTCGCGCTGTTCCACGCGCCGATGGCCGACCGCGAGGGCAATGTCTGGATCGGGCGCCAGCGCGAGCTGGTGACGATGGCGCATGCCGCCGAGCGAACCATCGTGACGGTCGAGAAGCTGCACGACGGCAATCTGCTGGAGGACCAGACCTTGGCCGCCGGCACCCTGCCCGGCTTCTACGTCGATCAGGTCGCGGTGGTGGAGCGCGGCTGCTGGCCGCTGCCGTTGCCGGAATACTACGCCTGGGACGCCGAGCATCTGAAGGAATACGTGCGGCTCGCGGCGACCGACGAGGGCTTCGCGAAATATCTCGATCAGTATGTTCATGAACGCCGCGCAGCCTGACTTCCGCGACGAGGAACTGCTCGCCGCCGTGGTCGCCGACCTGATCGGCGACGTGCGCCATGTCGCGGTCGGCAACGCCTCGCCGATCCCGGCGACGGCGTCGCTGCTGGCGCGCGCGCGCGGCAACGGCCGGCCCTACGTGTCGCTGCTCGGCAGCCAGAAGCACACGTTCTGGACCGACGGCGGGCGCGAATTGTTCGACTGCGCCGGCCAGGGCCGCATCGACGTGTTCTTTCTCTCCGGCGGCGAGATCGACGGCGAGGGCAACATCAATCTGGTCAGCATCGGCGATCCCGAGAAGCCCGACCGCGCGCTTTCCCGGCTCGTTCGGCTCGTCGTATCTGTATTTCGTCGTGCCCAAGGTGATCCTGTTCCGCACCGAGCACTCCAAGCGCACGCTGGTTCCGAAGGTGTCCTACATCAGCGCGCCGGGCGGCAGCGACGACAACGTCTATCGCACCGGCGGGCCGATCGCGCTGATCACCAACCGCTGCCTGTTCTCGTTCGATCCCGACGCGCGGCGCTTCCGGCTCGAAAGCGTGCATCCCGGCCATACGCTCGCCGAGGTGATCGTCAACACCGGCTTCGAGTTCGACCGCCCGCTCGAGGTGCCGGTGACGCCGGCGCCCTCCGCCGAGACGCTGCGGCTGATGCGGCAGGTGGTCGCGCCGGAGCTGGCCGAGGTCTATCCGCAGTTCGCGGCCAAGGTGTTCGGCTACAAGGCCGCGTGAAACAGCCGAGTTGCGGACCCCGCCCCGGCATGGTCTTTATGCGGCCGGTTCAATGAAAAATCTTAAGGGGATGAAAGCGTGAAGACAGTGGAAGTCGCGGCGATCGGCGTGGGTTGGGTCGGCGGCACGCGGGTGGAAACGCTGTCGCGCACGGCGCTGGTCGACAAGCTGCACATCTGCGACATCAAGCCGGACCGGCTGGCCGAGTTGAAGGCGCGCTACAAGCCCGCGACCGCGACGCTCGACTACCAGGACATCATCAAGAACGACAACATCTCGGTGGTCTACATCTCGACCACGCCGGAAACCAACCACTATCCGATCGCGCGCGACTGCCTGAAGGCCGGCAAGAACGTGATGCTGGAGAAGCCGATCGCGCTGGAACTGTGGGAGGCCGACGAGCTGATCACGCTCGCCAAGCGCAACAATCTGAAATTCACCATCGGCTATTCGCAGCGCTTCAACACCAAGATCGCCTACGCCAAGAAGAAGATCGTCGACGGCACGCTCGGCAAGGTGGTGTCGGTGCTGGTCAGCCGGCATCTGTCGCGCGCGCTCGGCAAGAAGATCGCGAGCCGGGTGCGGCTGTCGCCGGTGGTGATGGAATCGACGCACGACCTCGACTTCGTGATGTGGCTTCTGGAGCCCGCCAAGCCGGTGCGGGTCTATTCGCAGGGCGCCTACGGCTACATGGAGCCGATCAACGGCTCGCACGACGTGATGTTCACCACCGTGACCATGGACAACGGCGTGGTGGTGATGATCGGCGGCGGCTGGAATTTCCCGGAGAGCTATCCGAACTACTGCTCGACCTGGATCGAGATCACCGGCACCGACGGCGCGCTGGTGCTCGACGACACCCAGCGCGACAACTGGCTCAACACCGAGAAGACCGGCCAGGTATTTCCGATGTCGACCATGCCGGGCGAACAGGTCGACCACGTGTTCGCCGGCGGCATGGGGCCGGAGACGATCCATTTCCTCGAAGCCTGCATCCAGAACAAGCCGGTGATGGTGACGCCGGAGAGCGCGCGCGTGGTGATGGAGACCTATACCGCCGCCGACCTTTCGGCCGACCGCAACGAGCCGGTCGATCTGCCGCTGACCAACGAGACGATCGCGGCGATCGCCGACTTCAAGGCGAAGTATCGGGCGGGCATCAACCCGGCGCTGAAAGCATGAGAACGCAGGCCGCGGACATCGGGCTCGCCATCATCGGCGGCGGCCGCGTCGGCCTGTTCCGCGGCGAGGTGGCGAACCGCCATCCGGCGGTGAAGTGGATCGGGCTTGCCGAGAAGAACCCGAACCGCGCCGGCGACGTCGCGCCGAAGATCGGCGCCGATTTCGTCACGCAGAGCCATGTCGAGCTGCTCAAGCGGCCGGAGGTGACCTGCGCGATCATCGCCACCGACGAGCATCTGCACGTCGAGCCGATCATGGCGGCGGTCGAGCGCGGCATTCCGCTGCTGATCGAGAAGCCGCTCGCCACCGACCTCGCGCAGTCGGCGCGGGTGCTCAAGGCGATCAAGGACGCCAAGATCGACGCCGTGGTCGGCTACACCCAGCGCTTTCGCCGCAAGTGGCTGGCCGGCAAGGAAAAGGTGCGCACCGGCGCGCTCGGCGACGTGACGCTGGTCACCTCGCGCGCGTTCATGAACCGCCTCGTCGCCATCGACAACTACAAGCGCACCGACGATCCGAAGATCGATCTCGCCGATGGTGATCTCCGGCACGCACGCGCTCGACATGTGCATGTGGTACCTGGAGAAGAAGACGCCGGTCGAGTGCTACGCGCGCTCGATCGACAAGGTGCTGGGCCCGCTCTACCAGGGCATCGACGCCACCGCCGGCATGATCATGATGTCGCGACAACAGCGTCTATCATCTCAACATCTCCTGGGCGCTGCCGGTGACGTGGCCGGGCGCGGTCTATTCGCTCGAGGTCGGCATCGTCGGCACCGACGGCGTGCTGACCATCGACGACACCCACCGCGACATGGTGCTGGCGGTGTAGCAAGCCGCAGGGCGAAGGCTACGCGCCGGACCAGACGCGGCTGGTCGATTTCCTCGGCAGCTATCCGCCCGGCGACATGGCGCTCGGCGAGTTGCGCGGGCCGATGGCGGACGAGACGGTGTCCTGGCTCAACCGCGTCGCGCTCGGCCTGCCGACGCCGGCCGCGACCGTCGAAGAGGCGCACAACAACCTGATGCTGACCAAGGCGCTCGACCTCTCGGCCAAGCGCAAGCAGCCGGTGAAATTGCCGCTCGACCCGGACGAGGAGAAACGGGCGGCATGAAAATCGCTGCTCGCACTGCTCGTGCCGTTTTGGCCGCTGCCCTGCCCGCGTCCAGGCGCAGGACGACGTCGCCGCCTTCTACAAGGGCAAGGTGGTGCGCCTGATCGTCGGCATCGGCGTCGGCTCGGGCTACGACATCAACGCGCGGCTGCTCGCGCCGCTATCTGCCGAAATACATCCCCGGCAATCCGACCGTCATCGTGCAGAACCAGCCCGGCGCCGGCTCGCTCACCATGACCAACCAGCTGCTACGCGGCGGGACCGTTCGACGGCACCGCGATCGGCGCCTCGTTCAATGGGCTGCCGACCACGCCGCTGCTGCAGCCGACCGGCGCGCGCTTCGAGGCGGTGAAGCTGAATTGGGTCGGCAGCACCAACCGCGAAACGCAGGCGATGTATGTCTGGCACACCGCGCCGATCCAGACGCTCGGCGATCTGACTAGCCAAGGAAATGATCGTCGGCGCCCAGGCGCCGGGCTCGACGCAATACGACTATCCGAAGCTTGCGGAGAAGCTGTTCGGCTGGAAGATCAAGGTCATCACCGGCTACGAGGCGACGCCGAAAATTCACCTGGCGATGGAGCGCGGCGAGGTGCACGGCACCTGGGCCAACTGGTCGACGCTGAAGGCGATCACCGGGCAATGGATCGAGGAAAAGAAGATCCGCATCCTGGCGCAATGGGCGCTGCGCAAGCATCCCGAACTGCCCAATGTTCCGCTTATTCTCGAACAGGCCAAGACGCCGGAGCAGAAGCAGTCGCTCGACCTGGCGCTGGCGCGGCTCGAATTCGGGCGGCCGTTCTTCATGCCGCCGAACGTGCCGGCCGAACGCGTCAACGCCATCCGCCGCGCGTTCGACGCGACGATGAAGGACAAGGAATTCCTGGACGAGGCCGACAAGCTCAAGATCGAGATCGATCCGCTGAGCGGCGAGCAGGTGGCGGTGCTGATCGAGCAGATCTACAAGACGCCGGCGGAGACGGTGGCCCGCGTGCGCGACGCGATGGCGCCGAAATAGCGGCCACCGCATTTCCGGACCTCATCCTGAGGAGGCGCACGCAGCGCCGTCTCGAAGGATGGGCTGCAAGGGAATCCGTCGTCATCCTTCGAGACGCGCCCTTCGAGCGCTCCTCAGGATGAGGTCGTGCCTTCCCTCTACATTCGCACCCGCAGCGGCTTGATCTTCAGCTCCGCCGCGAGCCTGTCGAGCTGCTCCACCACCTCCGGAAACACCGGCACGCCGTTCGCCGCGCGGTCGGCGCGGCGGGCACGGCGCTGCTCGCCAGGGAGGCGGATCGCACTCGAAGCCCGGCAGCACCGGCGACGATTTCAGATCGCGCAACTGGCGGTCGATCTGCGCCTTGAACGCGGCGATCGGCAGGAAGCGCGACACGTCGAGCGCGATGATGAAATGGCCGGTGTTGCAGGCGCTCTCGTCGTCGGCGTTGAAATCGACCACGTCGCGGCCGAACGCCGCGCCGTTGAGCGTGCCGGCGAGCAGGCCCAGCACCAGCGCGAGGCCAGAGCCCTTGTGGCCGCCGATCGGCATCAGCAGGCCCTCGCGCGCTCCGCGCGGAATCGGTGACCGGCTTGCCGTCCTTGGCGCTGACCATCCAGCCTTCCGGCATCGGCTTGCCCTGGAGCTTGTAGGCCTTCACCGTGCCGTAGGAGACGACCGTGGTGGCGATGTCGAGCACCACCGGCGGCTCCTGCCCCGCCGGGACGGCGATCGCGATCGGGTTGGTGCTGAGCAAGCTTTCAGCCGCGCCCCAGGCCGGCATGTGGTTGGCGTTGGCGACCGCGGAATAGATGCCGACCATGTCGTGCGCGCAATGTCATCGCGGCATAGGTGCCGGCCGCGCCGGCGTGGTTTGATGCGCCGCGCGCCGACCCAGGCCACGCCGTTCTCTTTCGCCAGCGCAATCGCGGTGTCGGCGGCGCGCTGCATCACCAGATGGCCCATGCCGTTGTCGCCGTCGACCATGGCGGTTGCGGGCGCGGTCTTCTCGACGGTGATCTGGGCGCTTCGGATTGACGCCGCCGGCCTTGATGCGCCGGACGTACTGCGGCAGGCGGAACACGCCGTGCGCATCGGCGCCGGTGAGATCGGCCTCGAGCATCAGCTCGGCGACTCTTCGCCGCATCGGCGTCGGGCACGCCGACCGCCGCCATCGCGTCCTTGATCAGACCCGCGATGGCGAACGCGGCAACGCGCGCGACATCCTTCCCTTGCGCCATCACTTCACGCCGGCAAGCAGCTTCTGCACCAGGCCGTTGAGGATGGTCAGCTTGTCCATCTCGCCAACACGACAGCGCCTTGACCTGCCGGGCGCATTCGAACGTGCCCATGTCGTAGGGATAGTCGCTGCCGAGGATGACATGTGGTGCGCCGAACTCCTTGCACCAGGAATTCAAGCTGCGGCTTGGAATGCAGGATGGTGTCCCAGTAGAACGTGCGGATGGTTTCGGCCGGCGGCTTCTTCAGGTGCTTCTGTCGGCTCCGGACGCACGTGCCAGCCGTGCTGCCAGCGGCCCGGCCTGATACGGCGTGAAGCCGCCGCCGTGCACCATGTAGAAGCGGATGTTGGGGATAGCGCTCGATCACGCCGCCGAACACCAGGCAGGCCGCCGCGATGGTGGTATCGAGCGGATTGCCGATCAGGTTGTTGAGATAATAGTTCTTCATCCGGTCGAGGCCGGCGACGTTGTTCGGATGCACCATGCAGAAGGCGTTGTGCTGGTTCGCGACCTGCCACACCGGCTCGAATTCGGGCTCGTCCAGATTCTTGCCGTTGATGTTGGAACCGATCTGCATGCCCTTGAGGCCGAGCTTTGAAATGGCACGCTCCAGCTCGTCGGCTGCGGCTTTCGGCGACTGCATCGGCAGGGTGGCGATGCCGTAAAAGCTGCGCGGATAATCGCGGACGTGCTTGGCGATCTGGTCGTTCTGCACGACGCAGGCCGCCGCCGTCATGCCGGCATCCTGGTTGTACATGAAGGTCTGCGGCGTGTTCGACAGCACCTGCATGTCGACGTCGGAGGCCTTCATGTCCTTCAGGCGCTGCTCGATGTCGAAGCCGCCCAGCGGCAGCGGCCGGTACGGCACTCCGGCCACGGTCCACTCATAGACGTCCTTGGAGATTTCCTTCAGGGCCGACGCGACTTTCGGTGTTTCCTTGTTCAGGAGATTCATGGTCTCTTCGGTGCAGATATGCGCGTGGGCGTCGATCGCGAGCGGATTGGGCATCAGGTACTCCCTATCAACGTTATGGCCGGGCTTGTCCCGGCCATCCACGTCTTTCTTGATTGCGGTTCGCCTCAGTAAAGCAAGGCGTGGATGCCCGGCACAAGGCCGGGCATGACGAACTTTAATTCACAGTAGGAAACTCACCGCCCCCATAGCCCCCAATTCCTCGGCATCCAGAATCGCGCGGCGCTCCTGGATTTTCAGCCCGGAATCGGTGCGCTTGAGCTTGTAGCGATAGCGGCCGATGAACTGGCGCGGCACCGCCTCGTTGCGGCGGTGGCGGAAGATGGCGAAGTTGGCGGCGACCAAGATCAGGTCGCCTTCCATGCCGGTGATCCGCACGTTGGTGATCAGCCGCCGGGTGTGCGACGGCGGATATTCGGCGTGGCAGTTCGGATCCTTCAGCCGGATGATGCGCTCGCGCAGCCGCACGATGTCGTCGGCGACGGTGAACAGCGTAAAGCGGTGATCGCCGTCGGGCTTGTCGTTCGGCGGAATGTAATACTCGGCGCTGTCGGTCAGCAGCGAAAGCCAATCGTCGAGCCGCCAGTTGTCCAGCAGGTCGGCCTCGTGGAAGAGGAAGTCCTCCACCTCCGCGCGGGTCACAGTCGCCGCCGGATCGAGCGGCTTGTTCATGCCCGCTGCTCCATCAGCTCGTTCCACTTGCGCCAGAACACGCGCAGGTGTCCCTCGTCGGTGGCGAGCTGCTCTTGGCTCGACCCCATGCCGCGCGAGAGATCGGTCCACGGCACCTCGCGCCAGGCGGCGTAGCCCTGCTGCGCCAATTCCAACGCCGCGACGTCGTCGGGCGTCGCAAAGCCGCCGGGGCCGTAGAACGTCAGGAACGCGTGCAGCCGCCGCGCGCGCTGTGCTTCGGTTTCCTCGACCGGGCCAAGCGCCCAGGCGGTGACATGCATCAGGTCCGGCGCGACCGGCGTGAAGTGGCGCACCGTCACCGACGAACCGTCGTTGATGACGAGATTGGGGAAGATGCAGAGATTGCGGTTGGTGTTGGCGACGCGCTCCGCACGCGCCTCGCCCAGCCGACCGACTAGCTCCTTGCGGATCGCGTCGATGTCGGCCTTGGCCTCCTCGCCGAACACCGAAATCCAGCGCGCCACCGGGCGGCCGCGATAGTTCGGATTGTCGGTGGTGAGATGGCCGTTGCCGAGGTCCTTGCCGAAGCCCTTGGTCGGCAGCATGTGGCCCTTGGTGGGCGTCACGTTGACGCCAGAATTGCGCATGTAGTTGAGCCAGGTCGAATGCGTGGTGATGAGGTGGTAGTCGTCGACGCTGTTCTCGACCAGCAGTTTCCAGTTCGCCTTGATGTCGTATTCCTGCGTGCCGGAGATGATCTCCATCTTGCCGGACGGCGACTGGTTGACGACGAGGTCGATGTATTCCTTGGCGCCGGCGAGATAGGTGTGGAGGTCCTGCGCGTCGGGATCGAGATTGGCGAAGTAGAAGTCCTTGTAGTGCTCGAGCCGCGCCACCGGCGTCAGGTTCTTGCCCTGCTTGTCGTATCCCGGCGGGTAGGCATCGTCACCCGGAATGCCCTTGACCGAGCCGTCGGTGTTGTAGGTCCAGCCATGATAGATGCATTGGAACTGCCGCGTGTTGCCTTCGCGCTCGCGGCAAACCAGCGCGCCGCGATGGCGGCAGACGTTGAACAGCGCGCGCACCTCGCCCTTGCGGTCGCGGCAGAAGATGATCGGACGGCCGGCGACATGGCGCGTGCGGAAGTCACCCGGATTTTTCACCTCCGAGGCGTGGCCGACATAGACCCAGCACTTATCGAAGATGGCGCGGTTCTCGTCCTCGAGGATTTCCGGCGAGACGAACACCTTGCGGTGGACCTGGAAGGTCAAATTCTGCATGTCCTCGACGACCAGGCCGCCGTTGCCGTTCGAATGGCCGTTTTTCTTGGGTTGATCGAGCATGACGGGCTCCAGCGATGCCGCGCAGGATTTACCGATTTCTCTATATCTATCCCATCGGGCCGTCCACTGGTACGGTCTGCGCGCGGCGGCGGTGAGGCATCCCACCGTACATTTCAGGCGGAGGAACCATGCCGGGCCGGGTTCGATGCTTGGGCCGATGCCTAGGTCGATGCTTGGGCCGCCTCGCCAGCATGCATGCAGCGCAATCATGACCACCGCCGCCGTCGCGACGCCTGAAGAGCTGATCCGTTGGCGCTACCTCGCCTATGCGCTCGCCGCGCTCGCGGTGATGATTGCGGCGATCGTGCTGGACAATTTCTGGCTGCTGAATTTTATCCACGTGTCCACCAGCCTGCTATGGACCGGGGTCGACCTCTACATGGGCTTCGTGCTCGGGCCGATCCTGCGCCGCCTGGATCTTTCCGCCCGGCGTGAAATCGTCAGGCAACTCACGCCCAAGACGCTGTTCCTGATGCCGACGATATCCATCATCTCCGGCACCACCGGCTGGTTTCTGGCCGTTCAGCTGGGCTACACCGCGCTCGATTGGCCGGCCTACAGCTGGGTCGCGGCGGCGTTGGCGCTGGTCACGCTGATGACCATCCTGGGATTGGGTTTTCTCACGCCCGTTAACGTGGCGGTGTGCCTCGAACTGCAAAAGCCCGCACCCGATCTGAAACGGATCAGCACCTGGATGCAGGGATATTTCTATGCGGTCGCGGCGCAAGGATTGATGCAGATCGCGATCATCGTCGTGATGACGCGGTTTCGCGCGGGCGTTTGAACGTCCTCACGACCCGGACGCGATCTCCACCTGGTGTTCCAGTGCGACATCCCGCCCCTCCCGCGACGATACCAGCATGGCGAGCGCGACTTCCACGTTGGCCTTGCCCCATCGGCCGTTGTGAACCGGCGGGCTGCCGGACCGAATCGCCACACGCATGTCGTCCAGCACCTCGCGCCGGCCGGGCATGCTACCGCCGCGCGGGATCGACACCTGACGCATGCCGTCGCGATCATAGATCGTGATGCCGTCAGCGGAGGCGCGCATGTCGCCTTCGGCACAAGTAACGATGGTGACGCCGAAATGCGGCTGGTGCGGCGGCAGATCGCCCTTGGCCGCGCCATAGGCGAAGGTCTCGGTGCGAGCTTTCGCTTCGTCGGTGGCCTTGGCCAGCGAGCGGCGGGCGGCGCCATGCGCGATCTGCTTCGGCGAGCCGCGCTCGGCGATGCCGAAGTGCCACTCGTCGGAATCGAAATGGTCGTAGCCGCTGTAGACGAGTGACGCAGTGGCGCCGTTGGCGAATTGCAGCAGCGCGGCGCAGCTTGCCTCGGTCGGGCGCGAAGGATCGAGGATCGTCGTGCTCGCGCGCACACTCCGCACCAAGCCGCCGGCCAGGAGCCGTGCAGTATCGATCTGATGCGGCACCTGGTTGAACAGGATGCCGCCGCCCTGCGCGGTGTCGAGTTCTTCCGGCCGGCGCGGACGATAGAGAAAGTTGGTGTAGTTGAAGCTGTGAATGAGCCCAAGCTTGCCGAGCTCGCCGCGAGCGATGATGTCGCGCATCAGGCGCACCGCCGGATCGAAGGCATGGGTGTGGCCGACGATCAGATGCACCTTGTGGCGCTCGACCGCCGCGATAATGGCGTCGCAGTCGGCCAAAGTGAGCGCCATCGGCTTTTCCAGGATGATGTGCTTGCCGTGCTCGGCGGCAAGCACGGCATGTTCGGCGTGATACTGGTGCGGAGTGGCGACATAGATCACCGAAATAGCGGGGTCGCGGACGAGCATCTGCACGTCGGCATAGGCCCGCGCGTTGTGGTCGCGGGCGAAGGCCTCGCGCGGGCCCTGGTGCGGGTCGGCGCCGGCCTTGAGGACAAAGTCCGGGTGGGCCGCCGCGGCATGGACCATCACTGCCCCGGCCATGCCGAGACCGGCGATGCCAAGGCCGATGGGCTTTGAGTCGGCGGCGTTCTGGGTCATTGCAGGATCGGGTTCCGGCCGGTATTTCTAGGCCCCGCTTTAAGTTCATTCGCCTTCCTTGGAAAGCCCCAGCCGACATGGATATGCAGAGTTCCCATAAGCCGACGCGTCGCGTCGAGGACGACTACCTGTTGCGCGGAACCGGCCGCTACATGGCCGACGCGCCGCTGCCGGGCCAGACCTACGCCTGCTTCGTCCGTTCGCAGCATGCCTGCGCCGACATCAAGTCGATCGACACCAAGGCGGCGCTGGCGATCAAGGGCGTCATCGCCGTGCTCACGGCGGCCGACATCAAGGCGGCGAACGTCGGCAATTTGTCGCAGCACCCACCGGTTGCGGGGCGAAACGGCGGCAAGCTGATCATGCCGGTTCGTCCGGCGCTCGCGGGCGATCGCGTGCGCCACACCGGTGAGGCGGTGGCGATGGTAATCGGCGAGACCTTGGCCGCGGCGCAAGACGGCGCCGAGGCGGTCGAGGTGGGGTACGCGCCGCTCGACCCGATCACGGACCTGCGCGAGGCGGTGAAGCCCGACGCGCCGCAGGTCTGGCCGGAGGCGGCGGGCAACATCGCAGTCGACTGGGCGGGGCTTGCCGCCAATCCCGACGAGATGGCAGCGAAGGTCGATGCCGCGATGAAGTCCGCCGCGCATATCGCGCGCGTCTCGCTCGTGCATCAGCGCATCAACGTCGCCTCGATGGAGCCGCGCGGCGCCACCGCAAGCCACGATGCCGCGAACGACAGCTACCTGCTCCGCGTCTGCTCGCAGGGCGCGCGGGCCATGCGCGATTCGATGGCGGGCGTGATGGGCATTCCGCCGGCAAAAATCCGCGTCACCACCGAAGAGGTCGGCGGCGCGTTCGGGCTCAAGACCGGACCCTATCCAGAATACATCGCGATGCTGGTCGGCGCAAAGAAGGTCGGCCGCCCGGTGTTCTGGATGTCGGGCCGCAACGAATCCTTCGTCAGCGACAACCACGCCCGCGACGCCTATTCGGACGTGGAACTGGCGCTGGACGACAAAGGAAAATTCCTGGCGCTGCGCATCCGCCATCTCGGCAGCATGGGCGCCTACATCGGCGCGGTCGGCGCCAACATCCAGACCGCGAACATGATGCGCTGCCTCCCCGGCATGTACGACATCAAGCTGATCGATGCGCAAACGAAGTGCGTGTTCACCAACACAACCCCGACCGCGCCCTATCGCGGCGCGGGCCGCCCGGAGGCGAGCTACTGCCTAGAGCGCGTGGTGGCCGAGGCCGCGCGCGTCAGCGGCATCGATCCGGTCCGGCTGCGGCGGAAGAACCTGATTCCGAAGAAGGCGATGCCGTACAAGACCTCGATCGGCACCACCTACGACAGCGGCGACTTCGCCACCGTCGTCGAAAAGGGCCTTGCGCTGGCCGACTACGACGGCTTCAAGGCGCGCAAGAAAGAGTTCGAAGAAGAAAGGCCTGCTGCGCGGGCTCGGCCTCTGCTTCGTGTTGGAGCACGCCGGTGGCTCGCCGGTCGAGGGCACGCAGGTGTCCTTCCCCGGCGGCGAACACCTCATGTTCACGATGAACGTACAGTCGACCGGGCAGAGCCACGCCACGATCTTCCCGCGCATGGTGGCCGAGCGGCTCGGCATCAAGGCTGAGCAGGTCGGACACGCGCACGGCGATTCGGCGCACGAGATCGCCGGCTACGCCTCGGTCGGTTCGCGCACGGCGATGACTGCGGGTCACGCCATGGTGAAGACGCTGGAAGCAATGCTCGCCAAGGGCAAGAAGATCGCGGCAACCGCGCTCGAAGCCGGCGAAGGCGACATCGAATACAAGAACGGCGCCTTCAACGTGGTCGGCACCGACCGCCGCATGACGCTGTTCGATGTGGCGGCGCGGGCCAAGGAGATGAAGAAGAAGGGCGAAATCACCGAGGACCTCGACACCAAGGTCGTCACCGAGACGCCGCTCACCTTCCCCAACGGCTGCCACATCGCCGAGGTCGAGGTTGATCCGCAGACAGGATTGTCGACGCTCGCCTCCTATTCGGCGATGGACGACAGCGGCAACATCCTGGACCACACCATTGTGGCAGGCCAGGTGCACGGCTCGGTCGCGATGGGCGTCGGCCAGGCGATGCTGGAGCAGACCGTGTACGACGACGGCGGCCAACTCGTCAGCGCTTCGTTCATGGACTACGCCATGCCGCGCGCGCATCACCTGCCGATGTTCAAGGACGACGTGCACGAGGTGCCGGCGACGACCAATCCGCTCGGCGTCAAGGGCGCGGGCGAGGCCGGCACTACGGCGGCGATCGCCGCGGTGATGAACGCGTTCGCCGATGCGATTCCGGGGAGCGGCAAGGAAATCCAGATGCCGGCGACGCCTGAGAAGGTGTGGAAGGCGTGCCAGGAGATGGCAGGCTGAGGCTCGTATCGGCAATCCCTCAAAGCGGACATGCGCCGCTTTGGAGCGCCTGTTAACCGCAAAAGCACAGCGATGCTGCCGCTGCGGAACGAACGGCGGCGCCAGCGCTTGACGGGTCATGAAAACAGCGCAGGTCGCAACGATTTTCGGATTGATGCTGGCGGCAACTCCGGCCCTCGCCGCCATCGATCCAGGACATAGCTTCAGCCCGAAACGGAAATCAGCGCCTCAGGAGGTGGCCGACCTTTTGGTGGTGGACAACCAGCAAAACGTGCTGCCGTTGGAATGCCGGGGTTATTACGTGCGGAACATTCGCAAGCCGGCAGCCTTGAGCCGCTGCGAATAATTCCAGCGGGTCTTAGTCCGCGTCCTGGGTTAACCCCGGAGCGGGTCAGGAGGCGGGCTGCGTGGGATACGGATGATTCTTGGTGGAGCGCGGCGCTCGCGGCTCGGGCATTTCAACGACCAGGGTGTCAAATTCGTTCTGTATAGCAGTGCTGATGATCGGCTCGGGCGGCACTTTCTCCGACGGCTCGTACCATGGCCGCCGCTCCTTGATTCCGCCCTCAAGCGCGTGCGCGATCAAGCGGCCGATCTCATCGCCCTGCAGAGGCACGAGCTTTTTTTCGGCGTCGTATTTGTAGAGTTGAGGACAAAAATACACGGCGTGAATTCGCGAGTTCGTAGCCTTCAACAACGAGGTAGTCCTCGGCTCGCAGGAAAATATTGTATTTTCTGACAATCTTTCGCTCCAGCGTCGTTCGGGCGACGCGGAGCCGGTCAGGCGACGGACCAACGATCGTGCCCGCCTCCAGCAGGATAACCCAGTCCTTACTGGTGATGTTATCGCGATGAAGCCGGATCAGATGACTGGGCGTTTTTCTTCGGAAGAGCGCCATGGCCGGTTCCTGGTTCGTGCAAGCACGTAACCTAGAGTAGCGGCCCCGGCAACGAGGTCAATTGATTCACCCTAATTCGCTGCGGTCTGTTCCAGATCGACACATACCTGGCCGTCCTGCACCACGACCTTGTAGGTACGCAGCGCCGTGAAGCATGGCGCCTGCACTGCGGCGCCGGTCTTCACGTTGAACGCGCCGAAGTGCAGCGTGCATTCAATGATGTCCTCTTCGAGAATGCCCTCGGCGAGGCTCGCCGCACCGTGGGTGCATTCGTTGTCGGTGGCGTAGTACGTGCCGCCGACGTTGTAGACGGCGATAACGTTGTCGCCGACCTCGAAGCTTTTGACGGAACCTTCCGTCACATCCGAGGTGGGGCAGATTTTTGTAAGTTCAGACATGTCGAACACACCATTGAGTTTGTCATGGCCGGGCTTGTCCCGGCCATCCACGCCTTTCTTCCTGGTTCAAGCAAGGCGTGGATGCCCGGCACAAGGCCGGGCATGACGTGGATGGATGGAAGCCAGAATAAGAACTAGCCCTGCGAGATGAACTTGGTGACGAGATAGGCGCCGAGACCCTCGATGCCGCCCTCGCTGCCGTGGCCGGATTCCTTGACGCCGCCGAATGGCGTCTCCGGCGTCGAGATCGCGATGGAGTTGACGCCGACCATGCCGGACTCGAGCGCATCGCCGATCGCGGCGGCGGTCGAATTCGACGACGTGAAGGCGTAGGCGGCAAGCCCGAACTCGAGCGAATTGGCGCGCTCGACCACCTCGTCGAAGGTCTTGAAGGTGACGACCGGCGCGACCGGGCCGAACGGCTCCTGCGTCATGATCTTGGAATCGTCCGGCACGTCGGTGATGACGGTCGGCTCGTAGAAATAGCCCTGGTTGCCGCGCCGCGTACCGCCGGTCTGGATCTTGCCGCCGCGGTCCTTGGCGTCGGCGACGATGCTATCCATCGCGTCGAGGCGCCGCGCGTTGGCGAGCGGGCCCATGGCGATGCCCTTTTCCAGTCCGTCGCCAACCTTGATGCCATTGGCGTATTCGGTGAAGCGCTTGAGGAAGCGCGGATAGACGTCCTCCTGCACGTAGAAGCGCGTCGGCGAGATGCAGACCTGGCCGGCGTTGCGATACTTGAACGCGGCGATGGTGTCGGCTGCCTTCTCCGGATCGGCGTCGGCGAACACCACGACCGGCGAATGGCCGCCGAGCTCCATGGTGGTGCGTTTCATGCCCTTGGCTGCGAGCTGCGCCAGATGCTTGCCGACCGGGATGGAGCCGGTGAACGAGATTTTCCGCACCGCGTCTTTGGCGAGCAGATGTTCGGACACGTCCGACGGCACGCCGAATACGAGATTGAGGACGCCTGCGGGCAGGCCCGCGTCGACGAAGCAGCGCACCATCTCGACGCAGGCGCCGGGCGTTTCTTCCGACGCCTTGAGGATGAGTGAGCATCCGGCCGCGAGCGCGCCACCCACTTTGCGGGCGGGCGTCAGCACCGGGAAATTCCATGGCGTAAACGCCGCGACGACGCCGATCGGCTCCTGCATCACGAGCTGGCGGACACCCTTGCCGCGGCCCGGGACGATGCGGCCGTAGCTGCGGCGGCCTTCCTCGGCGTACCAGTCGATGATGTCGGCCGAAACGATGACTTCGCCGCGCGCCTCGGGATAGGGCTTGCCCTGCTCCAGCACCATGATCTTGGCAATGGCATCATGGCGCTCGCGCATCAGATCCGCGGCCTTGTGCATGATCTTGCAGCGGTCGTAGGCGGAGGTCGCGCGCCAGACGGCGAAGCCTTTCTTGGCGGCTTCGAGCGCCTCGTCGAGATCGGCCTTGTTGGCATGCGGCAGATGCGCGAGCGGCTTCTCGGTCGCCGGATTGATGACGTCCTCGCCCCTGTTGCCGCCGCCGTGCTTCCGCCACGCGCCATCGATGAAAAGGCCAAGCTCGCCGTACATGACACCCTCGTTTTCTGGATATTTAGACCGAACTTTCAATAACATCATTCAGCCCCGGTTTCCCGGGATTTCGCGGCTGTGTGCGCCGGCGGTTTCGATCAAATTCCTATGATGACCGCCAGTCAACTATCGTCCTGTCACACCGGCCGGTAAGATAGCTGCGCCCGCCACCATTGCGGGGGGAACGGTATCGCATGTGGTCAGTACCGCGTGACGGCGTTCGCCGGACGATGCCTGGGATACTGCCGTCGTATGGAGCCTGGCTGGTCAGTTTTAGCTGGGCGGCGGCTTTTGTCGCACTTGCCGTGCTGGCACGGGCCGCGTTTGAATTTCTGACTCCTGGCCTCCCGCCCTACCCGACCTTCTTCGTCGCCGTACTGTTCGCAACATTGCTGCACGGCGCTGCGGCCGGATTGTTCGCGATGGTGCTTGGAGCAATCGGCGGCGCGTGGTTCCTCGCGAATCCTCCACTGACGTCCACCTATTTGGCTGCGGTCAGCGCGCTCTATGTCGGCACATCGCTCCTGGTGGCTGGGGCGTTGTGCATTTCAAGCGCTTGGCCGAAAGCTCGAGGATCGAGCAGCAACGGCGCGACCGGCACGAGCAATTGATCGTCAACCAAAACGAAATTCTCGCGCGGATCGCGGCCGGCGCGCCGCTCAGCGAGGTGTTCGACAAGCTCATCCGCACCATCGAGGAGTTTTCGGATCACGCCATGCTGGGCTCGATCCTGCTGTTCGACCGAGCGCCGGTTAAGAACCGGATTTTTCCCGCACCCGGTCGATGCCGTAGAGCAGTGGCAGGCAAACAAGGCTGAACACTCCCGCGCCCAGGAACGCGTGATCGAACCGGCCGGTCAGCGCGACGAAGGCGGCGAACCCGACCGGCGCCAGCATGTTGCTCATGAACACCAGGATGACCGCGCCCGCGGCGGTCTCGCCGATCAGCTCGGGCGGTGAACGACGCGCCACCTCGGCGATCTGCACGCCGTTCCAGCCGGACACCGAGAAGCCGGCGATGGCGGCGAGCAGCACGAAGGTCCAAACCGGCCAGCCCGGTTCGGCCAACCCGAACGCGATGGTCGACAGCGCCGAGCCGACCGACGCGATGGCGAGCGTCATGGTGCTGGACGCCGACATGATCGGCGATCCATCCGAGCGCCATCCGTCCAATCACGGAGGTCGCCTGCATCACCGCGAATACAAGGCCGGCCACGCTGAGCGACAGCCCCAGCACCACGACCAGATAGGTCACCGCGAAGGTCACCCAGCAGGCCTGCGCGATCGCCAGCAGGCAACCGACCCAGGAAATCCGCCACAAGGTTGGCGCGCGCGACAGCGAGCGCAGCGGCAGCACGATATCCGACAGCCGGAAGCTGACAAACCGGGCGCCCATTCTTTGCTCGCGCGGCGGGTCGATCCGCGCGCGGAACGGCAGCATCAGCGCGACCGCGGCGATTGATCCGACGGCAGCCACGACCAGCGCCATCCGCCAGCCGAGCGAATTCACCAGCGGCGGAATCGTCAAGCCTGCGATCACGCCGCCGAGCGGGACCCCGGCCTGCTTGATCGAGAACACGAAGTTGCGGTGCGCGGGCGGGGTGAAGCGCTGCAGCACCTCGCTGCCGGCGGGGTTCGCGGCGCCGTTGTTGAGGCCGATGATCATGCTGGCGATCAGCGCGACGGCGAGCGAGGGAACGAGATAGAGCAGCAGGCTTGCCGCACCGATCACGAGGCCCAGTTGCAGCGCCAGCACCCCGCCCATCCGCTTGATGATGCCGATGCCGGCGGTGAGGATGAACAGCGCGCCGATGACGTTGGCGGCAGACAGATAGCCGACCCAACCCTCGTCCCAGCCGAACTCCCGCATGAACTCGGGCGCCGCGATCGGCACCAGCCGGCCGAGATAGGCCGACGTGGTCTGCAGGACCACGATGACCGTGATGGCGATAATCCAGGTCGGCATCAGAGGCTTAGCCGAAATACGTCCCGCCGTTGACGTTGATGAGCTGGCCGGTGAGGTAGCGGGCGCCGGGCCCAACCAGGAAGCGCGCCAGCGGCGCGATGTCGGTCGGCCAGGCGGCGCGGCCAAGCAGCGGCCGGTAGATCGGATGGGCCGGTATCTCGTGCGGCTTGTCGGGCTTCGCCAGCATGGCGGGGACCAGCGTGTTGACGGTGACCTTGTGCAGGGCAAGCTCCATCGCCAATCCGCGGGTGAAGCCGGCGATGCCGGCCTTGGCGGTGACGACGTGCAGGCGGTCGGGCGCGCCCATCGCGCCGGTGAGGCCGCCCACGTTGATGATCGAGCCGGCGTCGCTCTTCTTGATCGCTTCGAGGCACGCCTTCACGCAATGGAATGCGCCGTCGAGCGTGACGCCGATGACCTTTCGCCAATCCTCGAACGTCATGTGCTCGATGGCCTTCTCGCCGCGCAGCGCGGCGTTGTTGATCAGGTAGTCGATGCGGCCGAACTTTTTCAGCGCCGCTTCGGCCATCGCGTTGACCGCGGCTGCGTCGACGACGTCGGCGAGCACCGCCATCGCCTTGCCGCCCTTTGCACTCGATCTCCTTAACCACGGCGTCGGCCTCGGCGCGGTTGCTGCGCACGTTGACCACGACCGCGGCGCCTGCCGAGGCAAGCTCCAGCGCCATGGCGCGGCCGATGCTGCGGCCGGCGCCGGTGATGACGGCCACGCGGCCCTGCAATTCCTGGTCGGCCATTTTCGCTATCCTCTCAGCGCGGACAGATCGATCCGTCCGCCGAATACATTCGACGCAAGCTTCAGTGCCGCCTGCGCCCGCGAATCATCATAACCGCCGTGACGCGCATTGAGCAGGAATTTGCTCTCGATGTCGGCCCGGGACAGGGGCTCGTGCGCGCCGCCGCGCATGTGCGGCTGGCGCTCCTCGATCACGCGGCCGTCGCGCAAGGTCATGCGGATGTGGCCGGTAAAATTGTCGGGATAGGGATTGGCGGGATCGATGCGGTAGCGGACCTTTTGGGCGAGCGCCACGACCGCGGGCTCTTTCACCGCCGCGTCGGAGAAATCGCTCAAGCCGACGTTGCCGCGGATAAAGCCCGCCGCGATGCAATAGGGCTGCGAGAATTTGCCGGCATAGCCGTTGCGCGGCGTCTGCTTGGCGGCAAGTGGCTCCCACAGGCGATGGACAGTCCCCTCGCCGACGTCGCAGACCATCTCGGCGACATCGCCAGGCTTGATGCCGCAGGCACCAAGCCGCCGCGCGCAGTCGATATAGGGGTGGGTCATGGTCCCGCAGGGATAGAGCTTGAAGGCGAGCGTCTGCGTCAGCCAGCGCGTGCCGAAGTCGCCGGTCACCGCGTCAAAGTTGCCTTGCGTCGTGTTGGCGAAGCCGTGGAAGAAGCCGTGGGTGCCTTCGAACACGGTGCGCGGCCCGGTGAAGCCCGCCCGCGCCAGGAGCGCCGCGCGCATGCCCGACTGCGCCGCCCAGCCGGCGTGCAAACGCTTGGTCCAGGTGCCCTCGGCGAGATATTCGATGATGCCCGAGGCCATCGAGCCGACGACGCCGAGCGCATCCACCATCTGCTTCTTGTCGAGCTTGAGCGCCTTGCCGACCGCGGCGGCCGCGCCCATCGCGCCGAACACGGCGGTGGGATGAAAGCCTGCCTTGTGCACCATCTTCGGCGCGACGAGGCCGAGCCGGCACATCAGCTCGATGCCAACCGCGATGCCCTCCAGCGCCGACTTGCCATCGACGCCATGCCGCTCGGCAACGGCGAGCACCGCTGGCACGATCACCGCGCCGGCATGCACCGGGCCGCCCTCGAAGGTGTCGTCGAAATCCTCGCCATGCGCGGCGGTGCCGTTGACGAAGGCTGCACCGGCCGCGCTCAACGCGCGCTTGTGGCCGATCGCGGTGCAGGACCCGTCATCGTCCCAGCCGTCCAACGCGGCCTTCACATAATCCTCGTTGCGCGCGGCGATACAGAGACCGACCACGTCGATCAGCGTCTCCTGGCACTTCTCGCGCGCGGGGGCCGGCAGCCTGTTTGCATCGACCGCAGCGATACGTTCGGCCAGGTGTTCGGCGATTGCGATGTCGGGGAGTTTCGCGTCCATTAAATGAGACCTAGCTAGTAGCAATTCGCCCTATCCGCGTCATTGCCGGGCTTGACCCGGCAATCCACCTCTCCGCAAAAAGATGGACCCCCGGGTCAAGCCCGGGGGTGACGCTGTTTATGTAGCGCGGCTGGATGCAAAAACCGAGCGCCATCAATTATCCCGCAGCCGCACGCTGCCGCCGCCGAGCCGCAGCCGGTTGGCCAGCGCGACGATGCCTGATGTGACGATTAGCATGATGATGCCGAGCACCGAAATCGCCGCCAGATCGCCGCTCTCGTTGAGATCAAAGATCAGCACTGAGATCACCTTGGTCTCCGATGTGAACAGCATGATAGCCGCCGACAATTCGCGGATGGTGCCAACGAACACGAAACACCAGGTCGCGATCACCGAGGTGCGCAGGAGCGGCGCCGTGATCTGGCGCAGCGCGGTGAGCCGCGTGGCGCCGAGGATGCGGCTGGCATCCTCCAACTCCGGATGGATCGCCTTGAACGCCGACTGCATCTGCTGATAGGCCGCCGGCATGGCCAGCGTCAGGAACGCCAGCAGTAGTATCCACAGCGTGCCGTAAAGCACGAACGGCGGCCGGGTGTAGCTGAGAAATAGCCCGACGCCGAGCACGATGCCGGGGATGGCGACCGGCGCGGTGGCGAGGAAGCCCAGCGCCCGGTGTCCGGTCACGGCCTCGCGCGTGGTGAGATAGGAGATCACCACGGCGATGACGGTGCCGATGGTCGCGGTGGCGATGCCGAGCACGAAGGTGTTGTAGAGCGCAAGCTTGGTGGCGCTCAATTCGAAGAACACGAAATAGATGTTGTGGAAGGTGAAGTTGCTGAACGAGATGAACTGTGACGCGACCTTGGAGAACGTGGCGTTGAGCAACGCGCCATAGGGCAGGAACACCGGGTTGAGCAGCACGATGAAGCAGAACGCCAGCGCCAGCCAGCGCAGCCAGCCCAAGCCGATGATGCGTGGCGCGCTGTTCTTGCCGCCGAGCACGGCATAGGAGCGGCGGCCGAGGATCATGTGCTCGGCGCGCAGCAGCATCACGGTGAGGATGAGCAGCGGCAGCGACGCGGCTGCGGCAAGCTCGGGCTTCGGCGGATACTGGAACAGGCTCCAGATCTTGGTGGTCATGGTGTGGAAGCCGGCCGGCAGGGCCAGGATTGCCGGCGAACCGAACAGCGTCATGGCCTGCAAGAACGCCACCAGCGCGCCCGCGAGAATCGCCGGCAGCACCAGCGGAATGGTGATGCGCCGCGCTGTGACCCAGGTCTTGCCGCCGAGGATCGAGGAGGCGTCCTCAAGCTCGCCCGGCGTGCGGTCGAGCGCGTTGGCAACCAACACGAACACATAGGGAAAGGTGTAGCAGGCGATCACGAAGATCAGACCCGGAAACGAATAGATGTTGAACAGGACGGAGTCCGAGTCTGCGCCGGTGAGCGTACGGTAGAGCTTGTTGAGCAGGCCGGAGTTAGGCGCGGCCAGAAGCTCCCAGGCGATCGCGCCAAGGAACGGCGGCGTCACGAACGAGGCCGTCACCAGGAGGCGCACGGTGCGGCGCAGCGGCATGTCGGTGCGCGCCACCAGCCATCCCATCGGGGCTGCGACCGCGCAGCAGATCAAGCTTGTGCTGGTGGCAAGAACGAAAGTGGTGATGAGCGGATCGACCAAGGTCGGATCGTTGACCAGCGTGGCGAAGTTGCGGAGCGTGAAGGCGCCGTCCTTGTCGGTGAAGCCGTAATACACAAGCCACGACATCGGCAGCACGATGAGCAGGCACAGCGCCAGCGCAAAGCCGTAAAGCACGAGCTTCGTGAAGTCGAAGCCGTGCTTCGCGTGGGGGGTGGCGTCGGATACGGCGATGGTCATTACACTTTAAAAATCTGCGCGTAGCGCCGTTTGATCTCTTCGGCGCCCTTCTCGACGCCCTCTGCATCTTCCTTCATCAGCTTGAACTCGCCGAGCTTCTTGACGCCAGGCTTTTCGACCGCCTGCTTGTGCGCGGAATATTGCCGTGCGTAGTCGATCAGGATCTGCTGGCCCTCGCGGCCGTGCATCCAGTTGAAGAACAGCCGCGCGGCATTCGGATTTGGCGCGGCCTTGAACACCGCGCTCGGGCTCGTGGCGACCGGCGTACCCTCCTCTGGATAGATCACATCGACAGGCTTGCCGGCCTCCTTGTCGCGGATGACAAGGTAGCCCGCGCCATCGACCATGATGGCGCGCTCGCCGAGCGCGATCTTCTTCGGTGTGTCGGTCGCCGACTGCACCTGCATGATGCGCTGCTTGGAGAGCTTTTCCAGGTAGTCCCAGCCGAGATCACGGGCGATCTGGAAGGTCGCGTTCATGATGGTGCCGCTGTAGGCCGGATGAGCCTTGACCATCTTGCCGGCCCATTTCGGGTTGAGCAGATCGGCGAAGCTCTTCGGCGCGTCGGCCATCTTCACCAAGTCTGTGTTGATACCGAACGGCGACACCAACACGCGGGTGACCACCTCGAATCCGTCAGGGTCGTAATAGGACTTGTCGTAGTGCTGCGCGACCTCCTGCGGGATGTAGGGCGCAAGCCAGCCGTTGCGCTTCCACACGATGCAGTGCGCCTGGTCGGCGGTGTTGACCACGTCGACTGCGTGCACATTGCTCGAATATTCCTGACCGATGCGCGTGAACACGCGCTCGGCGCCGGAACGTTCGACCCGCACATTGATGCCGGGATACTTTGCCTCGAAGTCCTTGCCGAGCTTCTCGGCGAATTGCAGGTCCATGGCGGTGTAGAAGCTGCACTTGCCTTCCTTCTTCGCCGCCTCGATTAGCGCCGGCGTGATCGCCTCGGCCGGCGGCGGCGCCGCCCGCACCGGCTCGGCGAAGACTGTGGCGGCGGCAAGCGCCGTCGAGCCTTTGAGAACGTCGCGTCGGGAGAATGTCTGTTTGCGCATGGCCGTGACCTCACACCTTGAAGAGTTTGCTGTAGCGCGCTTTGATGTCTTCAGCCGTTTTTTCGACGCCGGCGGCGTCTTCCTTCATTGTCTTGATGTCCTTGAACGGCTTGCGCCCGGCCTTTTCCTTGACCTGCGGATGCACCGAGCGCTGGCCGCCAACGTCGGAGATGAGCTGCTGGCACTCCGGCGAGAAGCAGAAGCACTGGAACAGCCGCGCCGCATTCGGGTTGGGCGCGTTCTTGAACAGGCCGTTCGGGCCAATCACCAGCGGCGTGCCCTCGGCGGCGTAAACCGGCTCGACCGGCCCGCCGGATTCCTTGATCTGGAAAATATTGTACTCGTTGCCATCCGCCTGCACCGCCCGCTCACCCAGCGCGAGCTTCTTCGGCGGATCGGACGCTGACTGGAGCTGCATGATCCTTTGTTTCGCGAGCTTCTCCAGATAGTCCCAGCCGAGATCGCGCGCGATCTGGAAGGTCGCCGTCATGATGGTGCCGCTGTAGCCCGGATGCGCCTTGACGATCTTGCCGGCCCACTTCGGATCGAGCAGATCAGCGTGGCTCTTCGGCGCCTCCTCCGCCTTCACCATGGCGGTGTTGTAGGCGATGATCGAGAGCCCGATGCGGAAGCTCGCGAACAGCCCATCGGCATCCTTGTGATCGGCCGGATAGTGCCTGGCAACATCCTCCGGCACGAATGGAGCGAGCAGGCCTTCGCGAGCCCATACGATGAAATGCGCGGCGTCGGAGGAGTTGACGACGTCGACAGCATAGATGCGGCTGCCGTATTCCTGGCCGATCCGTTGGAACACCCGTTCGGCGCCGGTTCGCTCGACCCTCACCGCGACGCCGGGATACCTCGCCTCGAAGGCCTTGGCGATTTTTTCCGCCAGCGGCAGGTCGACCGAGGTGTAATAGACGACCTTGCCTTCCTTTTTCGCCGCCGCGATCAGTTCCGGCGTCACGGCGGACGCCGGCGGCGCGGCCGCTAGCACCTTCGTGGCGGACGAAAGCCCGAGCGCCAGCGCGCTGGAGCCTTTCAACACGCCGCGCCGTGAAATACGCATGACTGGCATCAGACCTTGCCTCAAACCTTGAAGTGCTGCGTGTAGCGCTTCTTGATCTCCTCGCTGTCGCGCTCAACCGCGGCAGCGTCGTCCTTCATGACCCTGATGTCCTTCATCGGCACACGCCCGGGCTTGTCCTTGACCAGCGCGTGGGCCGTGCGCAATCCGCCGAACTCGACGTTGAACTGCTGGCATTCGGCCGAGAGCATGAAGTTCTGCAGCAGCCGCGCGGCGTTCGGGTTCGGCGCGCTCTTGAGAATGCCGTTCGGCCCGATGATCAGCGGCGAGCCCTCGACCGGATAGATCACGTCGACCGGCTTTCCGGTCTCCTTGAGCTGGAACACGCCGTACTCGATGCCGTCGGCCATGATCGCGCGCTCGCCGAGCGCCAACTTCTTGGGCGGATCGGACGCCGACTGCACCTGCATGACGCGCTGCTTGGCGAGCCTCTCGTAATAGTCCCAGCCAACGTCGCGCGCGGTCTGGTAGGTCGCGGTCAGGATGGTGCCGCTGTAACCCGGATGCGCCTTGACGATCTTGCCGGCCCATTTCGGATCGAGCAGATCGCGATAGCTCTTCGGCGCGTCCTCCGTCTTCACCAGATCGGTGTTGCGCGCCATCACGCACAGGTAGACGCGATAGCTCGCGAACAGCCCATCGGGGTCCTTGTGCTCGGGCGGATAATGCTTGGCGACGTCCTCGGAAACGTACGGCGCCAACACCCCTTCGCGCTTCCAGACCACGAAATGCGCGGCGTCCGATGACTGCACCACGTCGCAGGCGTGGATGTTGCTGGATCGCTCCTGGGCGATGCGGGTGAACACGCGCTCGGCGCCGGTGCGCTCGGTGCGGACGGCGATGCCGGGGTATTTCGCCTCGAACGCCTTGGCCACCTTTTCCGCCAGCGGCAGATCGACCGAGGTGTAGTGAACGACCTTGCCCTCTTTCCTCGCCGCCTCGATCAGCGCGGGCGTGACCGTCTCGGCGGGCGGCGCATTCGATGTGACCTGGGCGCGAATCGGCGAGGCATAGACGGTCGCCGCCGCCAGCGCGGTTCCCGCCTTGAGCACATCACGCCGGGTGAATTTCGTTTTCATCGCTGCTCTCTCGTTTCTTACACGCCGAAGATCTTGCTATAGCGCGCCTTGACGTCCTGCGCGCTTTTCTCGACGCCCACCGGATCGTCCTTCATGACCTTGATGTCCTTGAACGGCCTGCGCCCCGGCTTCTCCTTGGCGGCCGGATGGACCGAGCGCAGCGCGCCGACGTCGATCACGAGCTGCTGGCATTCCGCCGTGAACATATAGCTTTGCAGGAGCCGCGCGGCGCTCGGGTTGGGCGCGTTCTTGAAGATCGCGTTCGGCCCGACCGCCATCGGCGTGCCCTCGGCCGGATAGACGATCTCGACCGGCTGGCCGGCCTCCTTGAGCTGCAGTGCGTTGTATTCGTTGCCGTCCACCATCACCGCGCGCTCGCCGAGCGCCAGCTTCTTTGGCGGGTCGGTCGAGGACTGCACCTGCATGATCTTCTGCTTGGCGAGCTTCTCCAGATACTCCCAGCCGAGATCGCGCGTGACCTGGAACGTCGCGCTCATGACATTGCCGCTGTAGCCCGGATGCGCCTTGACCATCTTGCCCGACCATTTCGGATCGAGCAGGTCGGCGAAGCTTTTCGGCGCGTCCTCAGCCTTCACCAGGTTGGTGTTGTAGCCGATCACGCTCATGCCGACGCGGAAGCTTGCAAACAGCCCGTCGGCATCCTTGTGCTCCGCGGGATAAACCTTCGCCACGTCCTCCGGCACGTAGGCCTGCAGCAGGCCGTCGCGCTTCCAGGCAATGAAATGCGCTGCGTCCGACGAGTTGACGACGTCGACGGCGTAGATACGGCTGCCGTATTCCTGGCCGATGCGCTGGAACACGCGCTCGGCGCCGGTGCGTTCGACCCGCACCGCGATGCCGGAATATTTCGCCTCGAACGCCTTGGCGATCTTCTCCGCCAGCGGCAGATCGATCGAGGTGTAATAGACGACCTTGCCTTCTTTCCGGGCGGCTTCGATCAGTGCCGGCGTTACCGCCTCGGCCGGCGGGGCGGCAGCGCGGATCGGTTCGGCGAAGACCGTGGAAGCGGTCAGCGCGGTGGCCGCCTTGAGCACGTCACGCCGGGAAAATAGATTGTCCATGCTTCATCAGACCTTGAAAATCTGCGAATAGCGTTTCTTGATATTCTCGCTCTCGCGTTCGACCGCGGCGGCATCTTCCTTCATGAGCTTGATCTGTGACAGCGACTTGCGGCCCGGCTTTTCCTTGGTCAACGGGTGGACGGAGTGCATGCCGGCCGAGTCGACCAGTACCTGCTGACCTTCGGGCGAGAACATGTAGCTCTGCAACAGGCGCGCGGCGTTGGGGTTTGGCGCACCCTTGAATATCGCATTCGGGCCGACGATCAGCGGCGTGCCTTCCGCCGGATAGACGACCTCGATCGGTTCGCCCTTTTCTTTCAGTTGCAGCGCGACGTACTCGCCGCCGTCCGCCATGATGGCGCGCTCGCCGAGTGTGAGCTTCTTGGGTGGATCGGTGGCCGACTGCACCTGCATGATGCGCTGCTGGGCGAGTTTCTCGAAATAGGTCCAGCCAAGATCCCGTGCGATCTGGTAGGTCGCGGTGAGGATCGTCCCGCTGTAAGACGGGTGCGCCTTGACGATCTTGCCGCTCCATTTCGGATCGAGCAGGTCGGCATAGCTGTTCGGCGCCTCTTCGGCCTTCACCAGGTTGGTGTTGTAGGCGATCGGGCAGAGCGTGACCCGGACGCTCGCGAACGTTCCGTCGGGATCTTTATGCTCGGTGGGAAAGTGCTTCGCCACGTCTTCCGGCAGGTATGGCGCAAGCCAATCGTTGGCCTTCCAGACAATGACGTGCGCGGCGTCCGAGGTGTTGACC
Source organism: uncultured Alphaproteobacteria bacterium (assembly GCA_963842645.1). Lineage (GTDB taxonomy): Bacteria > Pseudomonadota > Alphaproteobacteria > Rhizobiales > Xanthobacteraceae > Z2-YC6860. The sequence continues at coordinate 117,910 of CAWJGY010000008.1, forward strand.
ACGTCGACCGCGAAAATCCGGCTGGAGTATTCCTGGCCAATGCGCTGGAACACGCGTTCGGCGCCCGAGCGTTCCACGCGCACCGGGATGCCGGGAAATTTCGCCTCGAAGGATTTGGCGACCCGCTCCGCGGCCGCCAGGTCGATCGATGTGTACCAGACGACCTTGCCTTCCTTCTTGGCCGCCGCGATCAGCTCGGGCGTGATGGCCGTCGACGGCGGCGCGGCCGCGAGCACGGATGCGGAGGGGAGCGTCAACGCCAGCGCGCTCGAAGCCTCGAGCACTTCACGCCGCGAGAATGTCCGCGCCATCGCTTTCCTCCTCGGTATCCCGGATGCCGTGTTCGGCTTATCCGGCCAGCGCCCGGCACCGTTCGGGCGGCAGATGCAGCCACACCGCCGCACCGGGCGCGGCGCTTTCGTCCGCGCCGGTGATCAGGCGCAACTGCGTGCCGTCGGCAACCTCGACCATATAATCGCGGCTCGACCCGAGGAACACTTGCCGGACCACCTTGGCGGGAACCACGTTGTCCTTGGCCGCAGGCTCCTTGGTCAGAAGTTTGATCTGGTGCTGGCGGATCGACACCGCGGTCTCGCCGTCGCGCTGCATCGGATCGCCGGTGACGAGCAGCGGCACGCCCGCCAGCGAAACGTGGCTGGCGTCGAGCGCCTTGCCCTTGAAGACATTGCTCATGCCGATGAAGCGGGCGACGAACTCCGACCGCGGCCGGTCGTAGATCTCCTCGGGCGAGCCCGCCTGCTCGATTTTCCCCAAGTTCATCACACAGATCACGTCGGCCGTGGTCATCGCCTCGGACTGGTCGTGGGTGACGTAAACCGTGGTGTAGCGGAACGCATCGTGCAGACGGCGCACCTCGAAGCGCATCTCCTCGCGCAAGTTGGCGTCGAGATTGGAGAGCGGCTCGTCGAGCAGAAGCGTCTCGGGACCGACGATCAGCGCGCGGGCGAGCGCGACGCGCTGCTGCTGGCCGCCCGACAGCTCGCTGGGATAGCGCTCGGCCAACGGGGCAAGCCGCGTGGTGGCGAGGATGTCGTCAAGCTTCTTCTTGATCGTCGCGCTGTCGATCTTGCGTAGCTTCAGCCCGTACATGATGTTCTCGGCCACCGTCATGTGCGGCCACAGCGCGTAGCTCTGGAAAATCATCGACATGTTGCGCCGCTCGGGTGGCAGCGTCTTCTGCGGCGAGGACACCATGCGATCGCCGACGAAGATTTCTCCCTCGGTCGGCTCGACGAAGCCGGCAATCAGCCGCAGCGTCGTGGTCTTGCCGCAGCCGGACGGCCCGAGCAGGCAAACCAACGTGCCGTGCTCGATCGTCATCGAGATGTTGTCGACGACGGCCTGAGGCCCGTATTTTTTCGTCAACCCGCGCAGTTCGACCGACGCCACCGGAAATCCCTCAATAGCCGCCAGTCAGTACCAACACCGGATCCGGCCTTAAATGCCTTGCGTCAGGAGCCCGTGAACACCGGCTTGCGCTTTTCCATGAAAGCCTTGCGGCCTTCCTCATAGTCGCGGCTTTTGAAGCAGGCGTCCACCGCGGCTTGCGCCCGCTTCAGGTCGCGCTTGCTTTCGTCCTTCATCATCTCGCTGACCACGGCCTTGACCGCCTTGATGGTCAGCGGCGCGTTGCCGGCAATCATGTCGGCATAGCTCTTTACGTAGCTTTCCAATTCTCCATCGGGAACAACCCGATTCACGAGGCCCATCGCCAGCGCCTCGGCTGCGGTGAATTGCCGCGCCGTGTAGAAAATCTCCATGGCGAAGGACGGTCCGACCACGTCAACCAGCCGCTTCAAGCCGGGATAGGCGTAGCCCAGCCCGAGCTTGGCCGCCGGCACCGCGAAGGTCGACTTCTCGGTGGCGATGCGGATGTCGCAGCAGGTGGCGAGGCCCATGCCGCCGCCGATGCAGTAGCCGCGGATCATGGCGATGACCGGCTTGGGGAATTCGTGGAAGGCGGCGTAGCTCTTCTCCACCACCGCATTGTACCTGGCGACCGCCTCCTCGTTGGAACGCTCCTTCTCGAAGCGCGAGATGTCGGCGCCGGACACGAAGGCCTTGCCGCCCGCGCCGGTCACCACGACCACCTTGATGTTGTTGTCGCTGCGGAAGTCGTCGAGCATCTCGCCCGCCGCCTGCCACATGTCGAGCGACACGGCGTTATGGCGCTCCGGATTGTTGAAGATCACGTAGCCGACGCTGCCTTCCTTGCGGGAGAGCATTTTTTCGGTCTGCGGCGTGGTGGCGGCGGCTGTTTGGACTGCTGTTTGGGTCATGGCTGTCTCCTCAAATTTTCGCGCTCAAAGCGCATTGGCTTTGCGCAGCGCGGCGATTTCCTTGGGCTTGAAGCCGAATTCCTTCAGCACCTCGTTGGTGTGCTGACCGAGTTCCGGCGGCGGCGCCGCAATCTTGCTCTTGGTGCGTGACATCACGAATGGCTGGCCAACCACGTTGAGCGTCGACTTGTCTTTCTTCTTCACGCTCTGCGCGATGCCGAGATGTTGGACCTGCGGATCGGCGAACACCTGATCGATCGAGTAGATCGGGCCAGCCGGCACGCCGGCCTTGTTCATGATGTCGATCCACTCGGCGCTGCTCTTGTGCTGCGTATAGGTGCCTATCTCTTCGTTGAGCACTTTTCGGTTGGCCGAGCGCGACTTGGCGTCCTTGTAGTCGGCATTGTTCAGCATGGCGTCCGCGCCGAGCGCCTTGCAGAACCGTTCCCAGATCGCGCCGCCGGTGGTGGCGATGTTGATGTGGCCGTCGGTGGTTTTGAACACGCCGGTCGGGATCGAGGTCGGGTGGTCGTTGCCGGCCTGTTTCGGCACTTCCTTTGCGATCAACCAACGCGCGGCCTGGAAGTCGAGCATGAAAATCTGCGCCTGCAGGAGCGACGTCTCGACATGCTGGCCCTTCTTCGATTTTTCGCGTTCGAGCAGCGCCGTCATAATACCGATCGAGCAGAAGAGGCCCGCCGTCAGGTCGGCGACCGGAATGCCTACCCGCACCGGCCCCTGCCCCGGCAAGCCGGTGATCGACATGAGCCCGCCCATGCCCTGAGCGATCTGGTCGAAGCCCGGCCGGTTCTCGTAAGGGCCGTCCTGGCCGAAACCCGAGATGCTGCCGTAGACGATGCGCGGATTGACCTTCTTCAGGTCCTTGTAGTCGATGCCGAGGCGGCGCTTCACGTCGGGCCGGAAGTTCTCGACCACGACGTCGGCTTTCTTCACCATCTTGAGAAACGCCGCGCGGCCTTCCTTGGACTTCAGGTTGAGCGTCATGCTCCGCTTATTGCGGTGCAGGTTCTGGAAGTCGAAACCCTCGCGCGGACCCCCCGGAGCGTCGCCACCCTTGTCATCCGGCGGCATCTCAATCTTGATGACATTGGCCCCCCAATCCGCGAGTTGACGCACGCAGGTGGGGCCCGAGCGCACCCGCGTGAGGTCGAGCACGGTGAAGCGCGCAAGGGCTTGAGATGCTTTGGGAATAGCCATCGAAAACTCACCCGGCGGGATTGCAGATCGGCCCCGACATTCCCCGATAAAACACGCCTTGTCTATGCCTCACTGCGGCGTCGGAGCGGTTGCTTGCGGGCTTTCGATTCCCCTAGAGTCCTTGGGCAAGAGCAGGCCCGGAGGACGTGTCATGAAGCAGCTTCGCGCGACGCTGGCGGTGATCGTCGTGCTGGCGATGGCGGCGCCCGCCCTGGCCGACGAATGGCCATCGCGGCCGGTGCGCATGGTCAACACCTTCGCGGCCGGTGGAACCGCCGACGTGCTCACCCGGCTCGTCGCCGACCAGCTCTCGGCCACGTTCAAGCAGCAGTTCTTCGTCGAGACCCGTGCGGGCGCGGCCGGCACGATCGGGGTGAAGTCGGTCGCCGATTCCGCCCCCGACGGCTACAATTTCGCGCTCACCAACATCACCCATCTGGTGCTGGCGCCGATCAGCAATCCCAAGCTCGGCTACGACCCCAAGCGCGATCTCACCAACATCGGCTATGTCGCGGGCTCGCCGATCGTGCTGTCGGTCAGCGCCAACGGCAACATCAAGACGCTGAAGGACTTTATCGATCAGGGCCGCGACAGCACGCAGAAGCCGCTGACCTACTCCTCATCCGGTGTCGCCAGCTCCGGGCAACTCGTGGCGGAGGATTTCGCCAAGAAGGCCGGCATCAAGATCGAGCACGTGCCCTACAAGGGCGCGTCGCAGGGCCTGACCGATTTGGCCGGCGGCCACATCGTGTTCTCAGCGCAGACCTTGTCGTCCACCGCGGCGCTGGTGCGCGGCGGCCAGCTTCGCGCCATCGCGCATTCGCATTCGAGCCGCCTGCCGGACTTCCCCGAGGTCCCGACGCTGAAGGAGTCCGGTTACGACGTCGTCGCCACCACCTGGTTCTCCATCTCCGGGCCTGCCAACCTGCCCAAGGACGTCACCGAAAAGGTCAACCGCGAGATTGCTCGCGCCGTCTCCAATCCGGAAGCGCAGGCCCGGCTGCGCCGCGACGGCCTGATCGCCGAAATCATGTCGGTGGATGAGTTGTCGAAATACATCGACGCCGAGACCGCGCGCTGGCGGCCGGTGCTCGACCAGCTTGGACTGATCGGCAAATAAAAATTCACAAGAGAGGAAATGTCATGACGACGAGCATCAGCAGGCGCGGTTTTCTCGGCACGACCGCGGGAGCGGCGGCATTGTCCCTCTCCGGCGTTGGCCCGGGCGCCGCGCAGCAGTTTCCCGAGCGCGGCCTCCTCGTGGTCGTCCCCTACAGCGCCGGCGGCGGCAGCGACATCTCGGCCCGGCTGGTGGCCCGCGACCTCGAGGGCGTCCTGGGTAAGCCGGTGACGGTCGAGAACCGCGTCGGCGGCGGCGGCTGGATCGGCTGGGGCTCGCTCGCGCAGGCAAAGCCTGACGGCTACACCATCGGCTACATCAACGCACCGAGTATGTTTGCCGGCTATCTCGACAAGCAGTCGGGCGGCTCGCGCAGGGAGAATCTCGAGAGCTTCACGCCGCTGATCAACCACGTCACCGACTACAACATGTGGTGCGTGAGACCGGACAGCAAGTTCAGGACTGTGAAGGATATTCTCGACGAGGCCAAGAAGCGGCCGGGCACGATCACGCTGAACGGCGGCGGCCATGGCACCGACGATCACATCGCCGTGCTCGGTATCGGAGCCAACACCGGAACAAGCTTCCAGATGGTCCACTTCCGCGGCACGCCCGAAGGCAAGACCCAGGTGCTCGGCGGCAACATCGAGGTCTACGCCTGCAACGTCAGCGAGGGCGCCGAGGACGTGAAGGCCGGCGTGGTCCGCGCAATCGCTGTGATGGCGCCGGAGCGTTCGAAGTTCATTCCCGACGCGCCGACGTTCCGCGAACAGGGTTTCAACGAGATCTGGTCGGTGTCGCGAGGCATCGCGGCGCCCGCCGGCCTGCCGCCGGACGTCGAAGCGGCGCTGATCGCGGCTTTGGAAAAGACCATCAGCCTACCGCAACACCGCAGCAAGGCCGAGGCGCTGTCGCTCGACCCGGTCATCATCAAGGGCGCCGACTACCGCAAGTTCCTGAAGGAAAACGAGCAGGCCACCAAGAAGCTGATGAATTGGTAGCGGGCGGCCGCGAGCGCCGCCTCATCGTGAGGAGCGGCCCGCAGGGCTGCGTCTCGAAGGATGGATAGTAGCCCATGCTTCGAGACGCGCACTTCGTGCGCTCCTCAGCATGAGGTCGGGAGAGTAGCGCTGATCCTCAAGCCTTCCTGATCTTGAACGTCAGCACGCGGCCCTTCTTGGCGCTGCTCTCGATCGTGTCGCCGGTCTCGCGGATCAGATTGGGAATGTCGATCGTGGTCAGCGGATCGGTGCATTCAATGATCAACAGCTCGCCCGCCGCCATTTTGGACAACAGCTTGCGGGTCTTGAGCGTCGGCAGCGGGCATTTCAGCCCGCGCATGTTGACCTTGGATTCGCCCATCGGATCAATCGCTTTACCGTGATCGGGCGACACTGGACACCCCGGCCGGATCACGTCAAGTTCCCCGCATGGTTGCGGATTCCGAAATCCAGCGGATCGCGCGGCTGACCCCGCTCGCCGACGTACTGGCAAGCTTCGACCTGTCGGTCGGGCCAGTCGAGCCGCGCGAGGAAGCCGTGTCGAAGGCACTTGGCCTGACGCTCGCCGCCAGCGCGGTGATCGTGGAGGGACATCCCAAGGCGGCGCTCGCGCTGCGCGACGGCTATGCCGTGCGGTCCGACGCGACGCTCGACGCGTCGTCCTATGCCCCGGCGCCGCTGTCGCCAGCGCCGGCGCGCGTCGACACCGGCGGTGCGATACCAGCCGGGGCCGACGCAGTGGCATTGCTCGACGCGGTGCAGATGCGCGGCGCGGAGGTTTCCGCGCTGGCCGCGGTCGCTTCCGGTGAGGGCGTGCTGCCGCCGAACGCCGATGCAACCGCCGGGCTTCAGTTGCGGCTGGCCGGAGCGCGGTTGCGGCGGATCGACGTGGCGCTCCTGACCACGCTTGGCGTCGAGCGGGTGCTGGTGCGGCAGCCGCGCGTGCGCGTGGTGCGCGCGGGCACGGGCGAGATCATTGGCGGCGCCGCGACCTTCATCGCCAGCGCCATCGACGGCGAAAGCGGCACCGCCATCACCGGCGACACCGCGTTCGAAGCCGCGCTGAACGACGAAAGCGCCGACATGATCGTCGCTATCGGCGGCACCGGCAGCGGACGCAACGACCAAAGCGTCCGCACGTTGGCGCGCATCGGCAAGGTTCAGTTCCACGGCATCGGCATCACGCCGGGCGAAACCACGGCGCTGGGATTCGTCGGTACGCGCCCGGTGCTGCTGCTGCCGGGCCGGATCGACGCGGCGCTGGCCGGCTGGCTCACCGTCGGCCGCCGCATGCTGGCGCGGCGCGCCTTCCGCCTGATCGAGGAGCAGCCGTTCGCGGCCGAGCTTGCGCGCAAGATCGCCTCGCCGTTGGGCCTGGCGGAAGTCGTTGCCGTGCGGCGGCGCCTCGGCAAGGTCGAGCCGGTCGCGCAGGGTTACCTGTCGATGCAGGCGCTGGCCCATGCCGAGGGCTGGATCCTCATTCCGGCCGACAGCGAAGGCCATGCCCCGGGCGCGCGGGTCGTGGTAAGGCCCTGGCCATGAGTTCCGAACCCAAGCCATCGCGCGCCGAAAGCGAGTTGCTCGCCGCCGTCCGGCAGGCCGCGCGCCAGGAGCAATTCCTCGAAGTCGTCTCGGCTGAGGAAGCCCGCAAGCGATTCGAGGGACATCTCGATCTCACTCCTCTCCCCTCCGAGCGCGTCACGCTCGCATCCGCGCTCGGCCGTGTGCTGGCGGATGATCTGGCGGCGCCGATCGACGTGCCGCCGTTCGACCGCGCCAATGTCGACGGCTTCGCGCTACGCGCCGTCGACTCGGCCGGCGCCGCCGACGCCGCGCCGAAGCAGATCGCGCTCAACGCCGAGGTGATCGCCTGCGGCCATGCGCCCGAGGTCGAGGTCAAGCCCGGCACCGCAACGGCCATCGCCACCGGCGGCGTGGTGCCGCGCGGCGCCGACGCCGTGGTGATGATCGAGCACACCGAGCTGATCGAGAGTATTCCGGCGATCGAGCTGCGACGCACGGCGACGCCGGGGCAGTTCATTTCATACGCCGGCTCCGACATCGCCCGCGGCGAGACTTTGCTGCGGAAGGGTCAGGTGATCGGCTCGCGCGAAGTGGGAATGCTGGCGGCCTGCGGGCTTGCAAAAATCGAAGTGGTGCGCCGGCCCAAGATCGCCGTGCTCTCGACCGGCGACGAGCTGGTGGCGCTCGGCGAAAGCCTACGGCCAGGCAGCGTCTACGATTCCAATGGTGCGATCATCGCCGCGGCCATCGCCGAGGCCGGCGGCGAGCCGAAGCCGTACGGCGCGTTTCCCGACGATGTCGAAAAGCTGAAGCAGATGCTCCGCCGCGCGCTCACCGAATGCGACATGGTCGTGCTCTCGGGTGGCACGTCGAAGGGCGCCGGCGACCTGTCCCACCGCGTGGTGTCGCAGTTCGGCAAGCCCGGCATCCTCGTGCATGGCGTAGCGCTCAAACCCGGCAAGCCGCTCTGCCTCGCGGTCGCCGACGGCAATCCGATCGCGGTCCTTCCCGGATTTCCGACCTCGGCGATCTTCACCTTCCATGCCTTCGTCGCGCCGGTGATTCGCGCCCGCGCCGGCCTGCCACCGGAAGCTGCGCAAACGATCATGGCGCGCGTGCCGATGCGCATTGCATCGGAGATGGGAAGGAAGGAGTTCGTGCTGGTGTCGCTCGTCTCCGGGGAGCACGGCGCGATGGCGTTTCCTTCGGCGAAGGGCTCCGGCGCGGTGACGACCTTTTCGCAGGCCGACGGCTTCATCGAGATCGATGCGCTGGCAGGCACACTCGACGCCGACAGCGAGGCGCGCGTCACGCTGATCGGCGACACCGCGCGCGCGCCGGATGTGGTCATCATGGGCAGCCACGACATCGCGCTCGACGTCGTGGTCGGCGCGCTGGCGGAGCGCGGATTTTCCGCACGCACCATCGCGGTCGGCAGCCAGGGTGGCGTCGCGGCGGCTGAGCGCGGCCAGTGCGATATCGCGCCGGTGCATCTGATCGATCCCACATCCGGCGAATACAACAAGCATCTGCTCTCGCCGGGGATTTCACTCGTCAAAGGCTGGCAGCGCATGCAGGGCGTGCTGTTTCGCCCTGGCGACAAGCGCTTCGAAGGCAAGCACGCCGAAGACGCGGTGAAGACCGCGCTGGCCGATCCCACTTGCCTGATGGTCAACCGCAACGCCGGCGCCGGCACCCGCGTGCTGATCGACAAGCTCGTGGCGGGCGCGCGGCCGCCCGGCTACGCCAACCAGCCGCGCTCGCACAACGCCGTTGCCGCAGCGATCGCGCAGGCGCGCGCCGACTGGGGCGTCGCGATCGAGCCGGTGGCGAAGATGTATGGGCTTGGATTCCTGCCGCTCGCGCCGGAACACTACGATTTCCTGCTGGTCGAGAGCCGCCACGAGCGGCCGGCGGTGCAGGCGTTCCTCGCAAGCCTGCGCGACCGCCGCACAAAGGACCGGATCAAGGCGTTGGGTATGCAGCCGGCCGATAACTAGGATCGCACTCGACGCACCGTCACTCCACCTTCAATCCGGCGTCCTTGATGACCTTGCCCCATTTGGTGAGGTCGCGCTGCATGCGCTCGGCGAACTGAGCCGGCGGACTTGCTATCGAGAAGGTCACGGCCGGCGCCAGGTAGCGTTCGCGGAAGGCGGGATCGGCAAAAATCTTCTGCGTCTCGGCGCTCAGCTTCTCGACGATCTCAGACGGTGTGCCCTTGGGCGCCACGAGACCGTACCACGAGCCCGCCTCGAAGCCGGGCAGCCCGCTCTCCGACAGCGTCGGCAGGTCGGGATACTGCGGCACGCGCTCGCGGTTGCCGATGGCGAGCGGCTTGAGCTTGCCCGTCTCGATGTTTTGCCGCAACAACCCGATGGCGACGATCATCATTTGGATGTGACCGCCCAGCAGGTCGGTGATCGCCGGCGCCGCACCGCGATAATGTACGGGCGTGAACTTCGCGCCGGTCTCGCCCTCGACATACATGATGTTGAGATGGCCGCTGGTACCGATGCCGAAGGTCCCATAATTGAGCGCGCCCGGCTTGCTCTTGGCGAGCGCGACAAGCTCACGAAAAGTATTGGCCGGCACCGACGGATGCAGCACCAGCGCCTGCGGGCTCACGCCAAGACCGCTGATCGGGACAAAGTCGCCCATCGGGTCGTAAGATAGCTTGCCGTAGAGATGCGGATTGACGACGAACGCCGCATCCGAGTTCACCATCAGGGTGTAGCCGTCGGGTGGCGATTTTGCCACGAAGTCCATGCCGATATGGCCTGCGCCGGAGGGCTTGTTCTCGACGATCACAGTCTGGCCGAGGGACTCCGTCAGCCGCTGCGCCAGGGCGCGGGCGAGCGTGTCGGTGATGCCGCCTGGGGAGGTCGGAACCACGATGCGGATCGGCTTGGTCGGATAAGTCTCTGCCGACGACGGCACCGCACCGAGGCCGATGATCAGAAGGAATGCCAGGACAATGCCTGTCGGCGACATGGTTGCTCTCGGTGATATGTGGTCGATGGTAGATCATTGCTTCCACTTCAAACAAGGATTTCTGGCTGTCCTGCGCGTCATCGGGCCTGCTAAAGGCCGGACCCGTTGGCGGGTATGACATCAGGATGCTTTGAACCGAACGGGGCTGCTATAACCGCCCCATGCGCATCATCGGACTGGCCGGCTGGAGCGGCTCGGGCAAGACCACGCTGGTCACCAAGGCGCTGCCGCGGCTGATCGCGCGCGGCTGCCGGGTCTCGACCATCAAGCACGCCCATCATGGTTTTGATCTCGACCAGCCGGGCAAGAACTCGTTCATGCACCGCACCGCCGGCGCGACCGAGGTCGTCATCAGCTCCGCCAAGCGCTTTGCCATCCTGCACGAATTGCGCGATGACCCGGAATGGGACCTGCCCGATCTGCTGGCAAAGCTTAGCCCCGTCGATCTCGTGCTGGTGGAAGGCTTCAAGCGCGACGCTTTTCCCAAGCTCGAAATTCATCGGGTTGCAAACGGCAAACCGCTGCTCCAGCCGGACGATCCGCACATCGTCGCTATCGCCTGCGATACGCCGCTGCCCCAGGCGAAAGTGCCGGTGATCGATCTGAACGACATCGAGGGCATCGTCGATATGCTGCTCAAGCACGCGATACCGCTGCAAGGCGCGGCGGCGGCCATGCGGAGCGCGTGATGGCGCAGCTCACCGACGACTGCTTCGCCTTCTCCGGCCCGCTCCTGCCGATCGCCGACATGGAGCGGATGATCGCCGAGCGCGTGCAACCGGTCGCTGGGACCGAAAGCGTCCCGCTCACCACAGCGCGCGGGCGCGTGCTGGCGGGCGACGTGATCGCGCCGATCGACCTGCCGCCGTTCGACAATGCCGCCGTCGATGGCTATGCGGTGCGGCACCGCGATCTCGCGGCTCAATCCGAAACAAGGCTTGCGATCGGCGGACGGCTGACTGCCGGCAGCACCGCGGCGGGTCCGATCAGCGCGGGCCAGGCCATCCGCATCTTCACCGGCGCACCGATGCCCGCCGGCGCCGACACCGTTTTCATGCAGGAGGACGTGCGCGCCGAGGGCGACAACGTCACCGTTCCGGCCGGGCTTAAAGTTGGCGCCAATCGCAGGCTCGCCGGCGAGGATGTGCGCCAGGGCCAGGTGGTGCTGCCGGCAGGCCGACGGCTCGGCGCCCAGGACGTGGCGCTCGCCGCCGCGGTCGGTCTGACGACGCTGCAAGTGCGGCGGCGCGTGCGCGTCGCACTGTTCTCGACCGGCGACGAGATCGTCGAGCCCGGCGCCACCGGCCCGCCGCAGCGCTGTACGACGCCAACCGCACTCTGCTCGCGGGCATGCTCGATCGGCTCGGCGCCGACGTTACCGATCTCGGCATCATCAGGGACGATCCCGCCGCGCTGAAGCAGGCGATCGCAAGCGCTGCGGGTGGCCACGACCTGGTGTTGACCTCTGGCGGCGTATCGACTGGCGAAGCGGACTATGTGCGGGACGCCGTGGAGTAGATGGGCCGCCTGGTGTTCTGGCGCGTCGCCATCAAGCCGGGCCGGCCCGTCGCGATGGGCGTGATCCGCGGCGCGAGCTCGGGGGATGGCGCGGCCTTCGTCGGCCTGCCGGGCAATCCCGTCGCGGCGTTCGTCACCTTCGCCCGCGTGGTGCGGCCGCTGTTCCTGCGGCTTGCCGGCGCGAACCGCTGAGCCGCTCACGGCGCTGCCGGTGCGGCTGTCATTTGCCTACAAGAAGAAGACCGGCCGGCGCGAATATGTGCGCGTCTCGCTGCGCGCGGGTCCTGACGGCACCATCGAGGCGGTCAAGCATCCGCAGGAGGGTGCCGGCGTCATCACCTCGCTCACCGAGACCGATGGGCTTGCCGAGCTCTCCGAAAACACAACGACGGTCGAGGCGGGCTCGACCGTCGGATTTCTGTCTTACGCGACGCTGATGGGCTAGGCGTCCGGATACCGGACCGCCAGCCGTTCCGCTGCTGCGGCATCCTCCGGCGCGTTGACGTTAAAGAACGGATCGACCGGTTCCGCCGGCCAATCGGCCAATGCGATGCCATGTCGCGCGGTCCAAATTTCGATCTTGCGCAAGTCTTCCTCGGTCAGCGCGTGCGCGCAGATCGGCACGCAGCGCGACCGGCCATAAGCCGACCACCGGATGCCGCCACTCGCCGGAGCGGGCGCAGGCGAGCGGCTGGCCTGCCTGCGGCTCGCGCCTGATGCAGGCGGGCGACCAGATCGCGCGGCAGGAACGGACAGTCGCCCGGCACGCTCGCGACATATCGACACTCGGGCGCATGCGCCGCCGCCCAGTCGAGCCCGGCGAGGATGCCGGCGAGCGGGCCTGCGAAATCCGGCACGTCGTCGGCAATCACCGGCAGCCCGGTGTCGGCGAAGCGCGCCGGATCGCCGTTGGCGTTGAGGATGAGCCGCGTGCATTGCGGCTGCATGCGCTCCAGCACGCGCGAGAGAATGGTCGCACCGCCGATCGCTGGTGCGCGGCTTGTCGCCGCCGCCCATCCGCCGCGCGAGTCCGCCGGCGAGGATGAGACCGAGCGTCGGGGTCTCAGTCATCATGCACCGCGGCCTTGCGCCGGTGCTTGGCGCTTTCCTCCTCGACGTAGGCGAGGTCCTGGTCGAACACGATGCGGCTCTCGCCGGCCAGCGCGGTGAAGCGCTTGCCGCGCGCGCGGCCGATCAGCGTCAGATTGGCCTTGCGCGCCAGTTCGACGCCCCAGGCGGTGAAGCCCGAGCGCGACACCAGGATCGGGATGCCCATGCGCACGGTCTTGATCACCATTTCCGATGTGAGCCGCCCGGTGGTGTAGAAAATCTTGTCGTCCGGCCGCACGCGATGCTTGAACATCCAGCCGGCGATCTTGTCGACCGCGTTGTGACGGCCGACGTCCTCCATATAGACCAGCGGCCGGTCCTCGACCGCGAGCACGCAGCCGTGAATTGCGCCGGCTTCGAGATAGAGCGACGGCGTGGTGTTGATCTTGTTGGTGAGCGAATAGAGCCACGAGGTGCGCAGCTCGGCGTCCGGCAGCTTGATCTCCTCCAGCGCCTCCATCAGATCGCCGAACACGGTGCCCTGCGCGCAGCCCGAGGTCTGCACCTTCTTCTTCAGCTTCTTCTCGTAGTTGGTCTTGCGCTTGGTGCGCACGACGACCACCGCCAGCTCCTCGTCGTAATCGACCGAGGTGATGGTGTCGTTCGGCAGCAGCATGTGCTGATTGAGCAGATAGCCGATGGCGAGATATTCCGGATAGTCGCCGATCGTCATCGCGGTGACGATCTCCTGCGAATTGAGGAAGATCGTCAGCGCGCGCTCGACCACGACCGCGGTCTCGACCTTGGCGCCGGTCTGGTCGACGCCGGTGACGCGCTCGCTCAGCCGCGGATCGAGCGGATCGGGCTTGATCAGGTAGCCGCTTTGGTTGCTTGCCGGCTTGGAGCCATGAGCTCCATGGCAATGTGATCACGACACCTTTTATAGGTCGCGACAAACGCAACGAGAACGACGTCTACTCCAGGCCGAAGCGACTTGAAACGCTCCTTGGACGAAGGGCTCGTCAGAAAGCGACAGAAACGCCTTGGCCGGCTCCATCGCCGCCGTCCTGGCGATCGCACCGGCGTAGCCGTTCACATATTCGATCTCCTTGGGCAATGTGCCGACCACGCGCGTGCCCTGCGACCGGGATGAACTCGCTGGTGAAGGTGATGCCGATCTCGGCTTCGCCGCGAATGCGCGCCAGCGCGCACTCGCGTCCGGTCTTGCACAGCACCAGCTTTGGCTTGACCTCGTCGTAGATGCCCATGCGCTTGAGCAGGTCGGCGAGATAGATGCCGGACGATCCGCCGTGCGCGGGATCGTTGGCGGCGATCGAGCCGGCGTTGTGCAGCATCCGCTTGAAGGCTTCGACCGTCGCGATGTTCGGCATCATCATGCCATCGCGCACCGCGACGCCGCAGGACGCGCGGCCGAGATCGGCGCGGCTCCCCGCAACCAGGCGGCCTTCCTTCTCCAGCGCCTCGATGGCCGGAAACGACAAGATGATGACGTCGGTTTTCTCGCCCTGGACGAAACGCTCCCTGTGCGCGCCGACGGTGTTGAAGCTGAGTTCGACCTCGTGGCCTGTCGTGCGCGTGAACTCCGGCGCAAGCTCGCTCACCGGGCCTTCCACTGCGCCGGCGCTCATCACTTTGATCGTGGCCATTCCAATTCCTTTGTTCAACCGGGCAGAAACGCGATCTTGCCCGCCACGATCGGTGATCGTCTCGACCGGCGCGCCGTACAGCACCTCCAGTTGCGCGCGATTGAGCACCGCGCCGATCGCACCTTCGGCGATCCGGGTCCCGTCGCGCAACAGGAAGGCGCGGTCGGCGGCCCGCATGGCGTGGTTGGGATCGTGGGTGGTGAAGAGGACGCCGTGGCCCGCCGCTGCCAGCGCACGGATTTCGCGCATCACCTTGCCCTGGTTGCCGAAGTCGAGGCTCGCGGTCGGCTCGTCGAGCACGATGAACTGCGGCTCCTGCGCCAGCGCGCGGGCGAGCAGCGCAAGCTGCCGCTCGCCGCCAGAGATCATGGTGTAGGGACGCTCGCTCGAGTGCGAGATGCCGAAGCGCTCCAGCGCGCGCGCCGCGACGGCGCGGTCGGCGGCGGTCGGCCGGCTGAACAGGTTGCCGTGCGCGGTGCGGCCCATCAGCACCACGGCCTCGACGGTGAAGGCAAAGGTCGCGACATGGATCTGCGGCACATAGGCGATCAGCCGCGCTCGCTCACGCGCTGCATACGACCCAAGCGTGCCGCTCGCCGAGCCGCACCTCGCCCGATTTCGGCGTAAGCAGACCGAGCAGCGTCTTCAGGAGCGTGGTCTTGCCGCCGCCGTTCGGGCCGAGCAGCGCCAGCACCTCGCCGGTGGCGAGCGCCACGTCGAGATGGCTGCCGACCAGGCGGTCGCTGTAGCCGATGGTGAGATCGTGGCCCGACAGGATCATGTCACGACCACGTTTTCGAGACGCTGGCGAGCAGCCAGATGAAGAATGGCGTGCCGACGAGCGCGGTGAGGATGCCGAGCGGGATTTCGATCGGCGCCATGGTCCGCGCCAGTGTATCGATCACCAGCAGGAATCCGCCGCCGAGCAGCGCCGCCGCCGGAATGCAGCTCGCGCGAAATCCGGCCCGACCAGCGTGCGGGCGATGTGCGGCACCACCAGGCCAACCCAGCCGATGATGCCAGCGGTGGCGACGCTCGCCGAGGTCACCAGCGTCGCCGCGGCAACGATCGACGATGCGCAGCGGGCCGGTCGGCACGCCGAGCGCACGGGCCTCCTCGTCGGGCAGCGACATCACATTCATCCGCCAGCGCAGCGCGAACAGCACCAGCGTGCCAAGCGCCGACCGGACCGAACAGCGGCACGAGATCGGCGACGCCGGTCGCGGCCAGGCTGCCGAGCAGCCAGAACGTCATCGCCGGAAGCTGGTTGTACGGATCGGCGAGATATTTCACCAGGCCGACGCCAGCGCCGAGCAGCGAGCCGATCACCACGCCGGTCAGCACCAGCACCAGGATCGGGTCGCGCGTGCGCACCGCCGAGCCGATCAGATAGACCGCCGCGACCGCGACAAGCCCGCCGATGAAAGCAAAGCCCTGGATCGCGAACACGCCGAGCGAAAAGATAGATGCCGAGGACCGCGCCGAGCGCCGCGCCCGACGATGCGCCGAGCAGATCGGGCGACACCAGCGGATTGCGGAACAGGCCCTGGAACGCGGTACCGGCGACCGCAAGCGCCGCACCGACCATCGCTGCCGCCAGCACGCGCGGGCCGCGCACCTGCCAGATCACGTTCTCGACGGCGGACGGCACGTCGGCTGGGCGGCCGGTAAGTTCGCGCGAACACCACACGAAGCAAGTCGGCAAGACCGATGGGATAACGCCCGACCGTGAACGCCAGCAGCAGCCCGGCAACAAGCACGGCCAACGCGATCAGCAGGCCCGGAGTGGCGGAACGGGTCATGCCCGCGAAAAATATCAGTCCCGCCCCGCCAGCACACTGTCGATCTGCGCGTCGGTCGGTGTCACGTGATAGAAGCGCGTGTAGAAATCGCGCGTCATCGGCTGGAGATCCTCCGGGAATTGCTCCGGATACAATATCTTGGCAAGCCACCACAGCCCGATCAGCCGGTTCACCGAAGGCGGGAAGTCGACCCAGCCGAACGGCATTTTCGGCGACAGATGCACCCGCCCGGCCGCACCGCTGCGACCTGCAGCCCACACCGGACTCGCTACGGACATTCGCGGCAAAGTCACGGTCGATGGTGACGATCACTTCGGGATTCCACGACAGCACCTGCTCGACGGAGACGAGCGCGAGCCCGCCCTTGCGCTCGGCCGCGACATTGCGCGCGCCGAGAAACTCGATGGTTTCCACATTGATCGAGCCGCCGAGGCCGGTCTCGAGCCCGCGCGGCCCGCGCGCGTAGTAAACGCGCGGCCGCCGGCTCTCGGGAATTTTTTCGACCCGCTCTTTGATCGTTGTCATCGTCTCGTCGGCGTAGCGCGCCAGCACCTCGGCCTGCGCGGAGCGATGCGTCAGCTCGCCGAGCTTGCGGTAGGTCTCGAGGAATGGCGTCGAAGCGGCCGTCGAGCAGCGCATAGGGAATGCCGGTCTGTTCCTGCACGCGCGTTGCAAGCGAGACGAATGTCGGATTGGTCGAGCCGATGTCGAGGATGAGATCGGGCTTGAGCGCCAGCACGACTTCGAGATTGGCTGTGTTGCCGCGCCCGGTGATACGTCCGACCTCCGGGCGGACACAGATGTCCGGCAACATGTAGGCGCATTCCTCCGGCCGGTTGGCGCGCGGCCAGCCGAGCAGGAGATCGGGCGCCAGCGTGTAGAGCAGGATCGCGGCCGGCGGCCCGGCCGGAAACACGCGCTCGACCTTGGATGGAATCGGCACCGCGCGGCCGGCGGCATCGGTCACGCTCGCCGCGTGCGCGACGCGCGGCGTGACAAAGGCAGTCGAGAGTCCGGCGATCAGCGTGCGGCGATCGAGGTTCATATGATGCTTACGGCCTGCGGCGGCGGATCGATGTCTTCTTCGGATCGGCGGATTTCGGCGCCCGCGAGTTGCGCAAAGCAGCTTCGAGCCCGCGCAATCGCTTCTTTGCCGCCACCGCGGCCGCCGTCTCGATCGCACGATAGTCGCGGACGAGCCCCGCGCCGAATTCCGTGAGCACCGCGCCGCCACCCTGCGAGCCGCCCGGCTTGGCGCTCACCACCGCGTGTTGAAAACACTGATTCATGTCGTCGATCAGAAGCCACGCGCGCCGATATGACATGCCGAGCATCTTGCCGGCCTGCGAGATCGAACCGGTATGATCGATAGCCTCAAGCAAACGAACCTTTCCAGGTCCAATGGATCGGGTCGGTCCGAAATCCACGCGCAAGGTCAGTCTGGTGTCGCTCACGACGCCCGCTCCGAAGTGGCAGCGGGACGATACATCGGGCCGGCACGCTTCCAAAGCGTCATCACGTTAAGGGATGGCCCGTGACGTCAATCAACGCCCACCATCACACTGCTCGCCTTGACGATGGCATAAGCCGTCTGTCCGGCGGCGAGCTTCAGTTCGTCAGCAAACTCGTTGGTGATCGAGGCGATCACGACTTGTCCCCCGATATCGATGCGAACGTGCGCTGTGGTCGCGCCTCGTTTCACTTCGACGATCTTGCCTTTGAGCTGGTTGCGCGCGCTGAGTTTCGTGACGTGTCGCCTTTCAGTTCTGGCCGGATGCAAAGCCTGGCTGGCTAGAAATTTTTGTGCTGTGGGGGACATGACGAACCGCGCGAAGCTTTGCGCCGGGGACGAAGCACCCTTTATCACCGTCAATCCGTAATCGGCGCCGACCGCGAGTAGCTCCACGATCTGCTGATCCGGGTTCTGCCGCTTCGCCTCGCGCGTGGCGGTGCAGTAGGCGAGGAAAATGTCGGCGCGCCCTTCCGCGACGTGCCAGCCATAGACGGCGCGGCCGGCCGGCGCTGTTGCACTTGTGGCATTGCCGGTGAGCTGCAACGCCTTGCCTTCCAGCACGGCCCGCGCGCCGGGCTTGATCGCATCCGCCTTGCCGAACACCTCGAAGGCGTAGTCGCCGGAGGGATCGGCCTTCGGCGTTGAGATGCCAAGCTTGACCGCGGGTTCGAGCATGCGCTCAAGGAGCGTGGCGCTATCGGCTTTGAGCCCCGGCTTCACCAGTGCGCACAGCCGGTTGCGGGCGAACAGCACCACCGGACCGCTCTTCGCGGCGGCGCTGAGCGCCCGCGGATGCTCCATGTTGGCCGAGGCGAACACATCGGCCCTAGCCCCGCGGGCGATCTCATCCTTCAGGATGCCCGACAGGCCGTATTTCGCCTGCACCGCGTGGCCGCTTTCTGCCTCGAATGCCGTGGCGACATCGGTCAGGGCTGCTCGCAGGCTGCCGGCGGCATAGAGCTGGACGATGTCGGCGCGTGCCGGATTGCTCATGGTGAGGACGCCCAGGATCGCAAAGGAAGCCGCCGCGCCGCGCTGCATCATGCGCCCGGGCCGTTGGCGTTCGGAAAGAACAACTGCTCGGACGCGTCAGGTGGCATCTCAAATAGCTTTCAAGACCGCAGGGTCTTGCATCGAGCCCCATCTTTGGTCAATCCTGGAAATTCATGCAGCTATATACATCTGGATGCAGGAATGCCCGACCTTCTCACCACCGACGAGGCCGCCAGCTATCTCCGGCTTTCGGAGCGCAAGCTCTACGAACTGGTGGCCAATAATGCGGTGCCCTGCAGCAAGGTCACCGGCCGCTGGCTGTTCCCGAAAGCGGCCCTCGACCGCTGGGTGTTGGCCGGCATGGTAACCTCCGGGCCGGCCCAGCCGGCGCCGCCGATCGTCGGCGGCAGTCACGATCCGCTGCTAGAATGGGCGCTGCGCGATAGCGAGTCGGGGCTTGCGAGCCTGCCGGAGGGCAGCGAATCCGGCCTGCGCCGGCTCGCTCGCGGCGACGTCCAAGCCGCGGCCATTCACCTGCACCGGCTCGAAGGCGACGACGACAGCGCCAACGCCGATACTGTAGCGAACACGCCGGGACTGCATGACGTGGTGCTGATCGCTTTTGCGCGCCGCGAGCAGGGCCTTCTCGTCGCACCGGGCAATCCGCTGAAGCTTTCCGACATCGCCTCGGTCGCGGCCACCCGTGCGCGCATGGCGCTGCGGCCGAATGGCGCGGGCGCACAGCTCCTCCTCCTCGCGCTCCTAGCGCGGGCCGGAATCGCTGCTGAGGCACTGAACGCGGTCAAACCGCCCTGCCCCACCGGGCCGGATATCGCACAGGCGGTGCGCACGCAGCGCGCCGATTGCGGCATCGCCACCCGCGCCGTGGCGCTCTCGTCCGGACTCGATTTCATCCCGCTTACCTGGGAGCACTTCGACATGGCGCTGCGCCAGCGCGACTACTTCATGCCGGGGCTGCAGGCGTTATTCGGATTCCTGCGTACATCCGCGTTTCGCGAGCGCGCCGCGGAGCTGCAGGGCTATGACGTCGCGCA
The DNA here is from genome assembly GCA_963842645.1 of uncultured Alphaproteobacteria bacterium. GTDB lineage: Bacteria > Pseudomonadota > Alphaproteobacteria > Rhizobiales > Xanthobacteraceae > Z2-YC6860. Next base: position 137,665 of record CAWJGY010000008.1, read on the forward strand.
AACCGGGCAAGTCCGCCACATCAATTGAAGGTCTTTCAAGTCGTGGGCTTGAAAACAAGTCTTGGGCTTGAAAAAGGCCGCGCCGCCCGCCATGACATGAACACCGGACAGGTGGCCGAGTGGCTGAAGGCGCTCGCTTGGAAAGCGTGTATACGGGAAACCGTATCGTGGGTTCGAATCAGGTCATCGTCTTCAATGTGCGCGATATATCGGCTGGATGCACCCATTAGTGCATTATTTAAATGGGCTTCCCCAATCCGTTCTCCCTTGGGGAAGACGAGCACTTTTATGCGCGGGTCACGTCGGGCGTGCTCTCGTGCGCAATCAATTGTTTCAACTGGAGCGCCATCGCATACGACAAGGAGCTCCAATTCCTTGACGCTCTGAGCGAGCACGCTCTCGACCGCGCAGGGTAGAAACACGGGAGGTCGGTTTATGGCGAGCAGAATTGTAAACTTCGGTGTCATGGCGACGCTCGCAAATCACAACGAAAGAACTGTATGTAAGGTTCTGCCATGAATTCTGTCTGGAAAGTTGGTTATTGAAGTAAATTCTCAGGTCAGCTGGCCCGCGCGCTACGTGCGGGTCCGACTAACGGATCTATGCAAGTTAGATGCGTCGATTACGGAGTCTCTCGCCGATGCCGTCCGCCTCAACGAGGCTGCGTAGACTTGCGTCTGGATCCCTTGCTGCCGCTCGTATGAAGCCGGCCAAGCAATCTACGAATTCCCGCATCAACTCGGTGGAATACACGCGGGCGTCGAAAACGGACAGGCACCCTTTGAGCTCCTGAATCTCGTTAAATCTAACCATGATCCCCGGGCGCATTGGGTGCCAGTTCTGGTCGCTCCAGGCGAGCTTGAGATCGCCCAAGCGCACGGGCGCCATTGGCGTTTTCCTGTGAACCAACAGAAGCGGGCGCGGCTCCTCTATACCTTGGGCCTTAAGCTCTTCTATGAGAAGCGAATAGGGAACGGCATTCCTAAGGACGCCAACCAGCTTCTGGCGCGTGTGGGCGACGAGGTCACGAAAAGTCCAATTCCAATCGCACCTCAAGGGCAACAGGGCATAATTGACAAGGGGGCCAATGATCGGCAGGAGCTCGGCCCGCGTCCGCGTGGTACGAACGGCAGCGAGTAAGACTTTGTCCTGGTCAGTAGCCATTGCGCAAATAGGTACGACCCCAGCCAAGCGGACGGCAAAATAAGTTGCGTTGAGCATTCGGCCCAAGCGTTCCAACCGTTCCGAGGTGTCCAATTCAAGGCCCCAGGGGATGCTCCAGTCATCGGGGCTGAGCTCTCCTGCCGGTTCTCGCCGCATGTAGGCCGCGAGCCATCCGGATTTCGGGCGGCCGCGATACCTCCTCAAGCTCACGGTTCCACCAAGCCGCAGCCTGATGCAATGGTTCGCTGCCCCGGCGCCAGCGTTCCCGCTCCCAAGCTGAGTAGTCTGCGTATTGAATGGCGAGCGGTGCTAGCGAGGGGTCCTTGCCGCGCAGACGCGCGTCGTAAATATGGGCCAAGTCCTGCAAGAAAATATTCCACGAGGGTCCGTCCTGAACGATGTGGTGCGCCGACCGCAACAAGACATGACAATCCGAGCGAGACGCAGGAGCTTGAACGAAACCGGAGGCGCGGCGGCCAGGTCGAAGTGCCTCTTCCGTTCCTCGTCCAACAGGGCCCCGACGCGTGTTTCCGCGTCGCTCATCTCGGACAGATCGACAAAAGGCAATGGTACGTCGCCAGGAGGCTGAACCGATTGGACTGGAATGTCATCCGGCCGTTGCCCAGGCTCGAAGCGCGTTCTGAGAATATCGTGACGCGCCGCAACGTCGTTCAGGCTCTGGCGCAGGACATTGATGTCGAGCAGTCCCTCGATGCGCCCGGCAGCTGCCAGGGTTAGTCCTAAGGAGCGAGTGGGGTCGAGTGATCTTCTCCAGTAATACTCCTGGACCACGGAAAGGGGAGCGGGTTCATTCAGCTTCAAACAAGAAAAAGACAGCGCATGTGGATTCGGCCGCGTTTGGTCCACAAAGGCGGCAAAATCCTTGAGAATTGCAAATTCGACAAACGCCCCAAAATCCAGATCAACGCGCATCATGTCGTGCAGCCGCGCCGCGATCACCGTAGCAACTAAGGAATTGCCTCCGAGCTCGAAGAAGTCCTCCATCCGCCCGACGCCATCCAAATCGAGAGCCTCCGCCCAGATGCGAACCATGAGAGCTTCAGTCTCCGTGGCAGGGAGGCCAGATGTTGCATCGCGTAGTAGCGGCCGAGCACGCTCACGGAGTTGAGTACGGTCCACTTTGCCGTTTGCCGTGAGCGGAAAGCTCTCCAGCAGCAGGAACATCGATGGAACCATGTAATTCGGCACGAGCGACCGCAGCTGGGTTCGCAGGCGTGCGCGGGACCAGGAATGGCCGTCATCGGTTACAATGTAGCCGACCAGCAGGGGCTCTTTGTTTTCTCGCTCCATTGTGTCGACTAGCGCCTGTTCGACGCCAGGCAGTCGACGTAGAGCACCTTCCACTTCCGAGAGTTCGATGCGATTGCCGCGAATTTTGATGCGGGCATCTTGGCGGCCAACAAACTCAAGTTGCCCTTTGGCATTGATGCGGCCCATATCACCCGTACGAAACTGGCGGACGCTGCCAAAAGTCCCGGAAAACCGTTCTTGCGGTGAGTATAGGCTGGCGCCAATAGCCCGCGGCCATATAGCGGCTTTTGACGACGATTTCGCCGATTTCGCCGCGGCCGACCGGCCGGCCTTCATCCAAGATCAAAATCTCGGTCCCAGACGAAAAGGTGCCGACCGGAAGACGCCCCTCGGGAGCGTTATCGCCCGCCGAAATGCGCCAGACTGCGATGATGGAAGTTTCGGAAGAGGAGAGAGGGTGAACGAACACGCATCGATGCGAAAAATGTTTCTGAAATAGCTTGAAATCATCCGATGTAGCCGATTCCGAAGCCAGCCACACCGCATGCACCAGCGGAAACGCGACGTCGTCGTCGAGCGTCTTGGCAAAATGTCGGAAAATCGAAGCCGACGAGAGGTAGACCGTAATTTGCCGATCGATCATCCACGCGCGCAGGCCGGTTATACCCACGTGGATCAGGGGAAACGGACATAACTGCGCACCGCTGAGCAGCCCGCTCCACATCAAAATGATGCCTTGGCCGCTGCCCAACGATGCGAACAGAGGAATTCGGTCGTAGGCGGTATACCCCATCGCATCGGTTTGGACGTACGCTCCGTGCATGAGCTGCCGATGTGTCTTCATGACCCCCTTGGGGCGGCCCGTAGACCCCGAGGTGTAGACAAGGCAAGCGGTCTGATCGGCGCTCGATCAGCAGCGAAGGATTGTGATCGGGGCCCCGACCACTTTCGTCCTCAAAACGGATCACGTCGCAAGCCGGCCCTGCGATCTCAGACGCGAGGTCCAAATTAACGACATCCGTGATGATGAACGTTGGCTCAATATCCTCCATCAACTGCCTGAGCCGGGCGGAAGGATGTGTGGGATTGAGGGCCGCGGCTATCTTTCCAGCCTTGAGCACGGCCAGTACAGCCGCGATTGCCGGGGCGTCGTGTTGCATGAGAACCGCAACTTGGCCTTCTGACGTGCTACTACGGCGAAGTAGAGCAAATCCCACCCTGTCCGCCATACTAAGGTTGAAGACGTTCAAGTATCCGTGTGCTCTTGTTATCGACCCCCGGATCCACCCCCCCGCCGACGCCGAGCGTTGCCCCAACAAATGAAACGCAGACTGCAAGTTACCCTCTTAGCCGTTGCAAACGGCGGCTAACGGCTGTCGTCGTCAGGTGGCAGGTTCGAGCCCTCTCAAGTCGGGGGTTCGATTAGCGCCACTCAACCATCTGAAAAGATTCTTTGTTTTTGCACAGCGCGATTTCAGGTGTTCTGTTCCCACAGATTCTTCCCACAGTGCCGGTGCAGGGCGCGCCTTGTCAGGGATGCACATTCGGTGAGGTAGCGTGGCGCTGCCTTTCGCGCGGTTACCACGCTGAACGAGTGGTGCAGCAATGTGGTTTGCCGCCCCCTGGCATCCCCCGGACGGGCAGGCGCAGGCGGGCGCGACCCGCTCCGACAAAATTTTCATTCCCCGAATTTCGCCTCGACTTCGCCATCCGGTGATAAGATTGGGCGTGATACGCCGACTGACCATCTGCCGTTTCCTGCCATCCCTTGCGTGCCTTGGGATGGTGCTCGCGCCGATGATGGTACCGGCGGCGTCTCTCGCCATCCCACCGGCCTAGCTCACAGCGAATAACCGCCGTCCACCACTAACGTTTGCGCCGTGATCATACTGTTGTCGGCGCAGAGAAACACGATCGCGCCGGCAATGTCGGCTGCGGTGCACGGCCGCTTCAGCAGCGTGCGCTCGACCGAGGTGCGCTTCCGCTCCTCCGGCCACAGGCTCGTCCATTCGGTCGCGACAAAGCCCGGCGCAACCGCGTTGGCGCGCGCCTCGGGCGCGAGAGCCCTGGCGAAATTCTTGGTCAAACTGATCAGCCCGGCCTTGCTCGCGCCGTAGGCCATGCTCGAGCCCGCCATGTTCAGGCCTGCAACAGAGGCCGTGTTACAGACCGCGCCGCGCGAGGCGCGCAACGCGTCCGCGGCGGCATGGGTGCAGCGGAACGGCCCAATCAGGTTGGTGTTGAGGATCGTGGTCCAGAATTCCTCGGTCAGCTTGTCCATGTCGCGCGGCGGGATTGGCTCCTCGGTGTTCGGCGTACCGGCGTTGTTGGCGAGGTAGTCGAGCCGGCCGAGCTTCTGGATGGCGTCGCCGACCATCCGTTCCGCCGCGCCCGCCTTGGACACGTCGCCCGGCGCAGCGACCAAATCGAGCCCTTCGGCGCGCAGCTTGGCCGCAACGTCGGCGCCGCGCTTGTCGTCTGGCAGGTGGTTGAGCGCGACCTTGGCGCCGCGGCGCGCGAACAGCTCGACCGTCGCGAGCCCAATGCCGGATGCGCCGCCCGTCACCAATGCGGTTTTGCCCCTGAGATCGCTCATGTGCTGCCTCCCGAAGATGGTTGTCCTCCGATGGGAGATTGGCGCAAAAATGGGTCCGATAGGAGATGCTTGTGGCGTGTGTGAAAATCATTCCGCCCGGGACCTTCCAGCGCTAACGGCATAATGTCCGCTATTGGGGGTAAATCGGACATCACCAATCAGGGTCGCTATGTCCGCTCCCAAAGCGGACATGGGCACATTTCATAAACAAACACGGTCGAAGCCATACCGAGTCCCCTAAAGCAGACATCCGGCCGGGCGCAAGTCCCTTCCTGCGACGTGGCCTAAGCCGATACGATGCTACCTCTTGCCGAGGGGCTGACATGCGGCGGCGGACGTTTCTTGGTGTTCTTGGCGGCGGGGCGGTGTGGCCGCTCGCCGCGCGCGCCCAACAGCCGAGCCGGAAGGTTATTCGCATAGGCGTTCTGGAAACCGTCTCTGCGGCAGCGAACACGGCGAACTTCGATGCATTCCGGCGAGGCCTTCGGGAACTGGGGGCCGTCGAAGGGCGGGATTACATTGTGGAATATCGCTCGGCGGATGGGCGTGCAGAGCGGTTCCCCGACTTAGCCGCCGAACTGGTTCATCTGCCGGTGGACGTCATCGTAACAAGGGGCACGCCAGCAGCGCGCGCTGCAAAAAATGCCACTGAAACAATTCCGGTTGTCATGGCGGCAATCGGCGAGCCGCTCGGGGTCGGCGTCGTCGCGAGCCTGGCGCGCCCGGGCGGAAATGTTACAGGCTTCAGCGCATTCGTCACCGAATTGGCTGCTAAGCGCGTCGAGCTCGCCAAAGAGCTACTGCCGGACGTATCGAGGGTCGGGTTCCTTAATAACATGAGCAACCCGGTCATTCCGCCGCAATGGGAAATAACAATTGGCGCGGCACGGTCGCTTGGTATCGCAGCTGTGCTTCTCGACGTGCGCCGTTCGGAAGATGTGCCGCGCGCCTTTGAAACCGCCGTACAGCATAAGGTGAACGCGCTGCTGGTTGGCATAGACGCTGTAACGCAAGCCAATCTGCAAGAAATCATCGACCATGCGGCACGCACAAGGCTGCCGGCGATTTATGCTTCAAAAGAGTTTGTCGACGCAGGCGGACTACTAACTTACAGCGTCAGCTATCCTCATTTGTATTTCCGTGCCGCCGGCTTGGTGGATAAGATTCTTAAGGGAGCACGGCCAGGAAATCTGCCTGTCGAGCAGCCCACCACACTTGAACTTGTGATCAACCTCAAGACTGCCAAGGCGCTAGGGCTCGCTGTGCCGCCCGCGTTGCTTAGCCGCGCCGACGAGGTGATCGAATGAAAAGGCGTTGGAAAGCCCCGACGTTTCCAAGCGAATGGGCTACGAGCATCGAAGCGCCGAGCCGGGACAAGTTCGCAAAGGCAATCACTTTCCTTCGAGCGGAAAAATCAAAAGGTCAGTACAAATACACCCCCGGTGGCAGAGAGAGGCGCAGAACTCGGCCCGTTCCTTCTCTTCCCAAGCTGAGCTTTAGCGACGGACCCCCGCAAGCGTAGACCTAACCTTTTGGTCGCTTCTCTAATCGGCCGTTTGGGGGTCAAGCACTTTCAGGCCATCCGCTGCTTCAGTGTCGATGTCGCTCACGGGTTCGTGCTTCTCTTCGGAATCGGCACCAAGGCCTTTCCACCTTTGTCAGTGCGGGCGGTTTGGCCTCCCATGGCGTGGATTTCATCGATCAGTACCGGCGCGCCGCCAGCTATGTGGATCGCATTCTCAAGGGCGAGAAACCCGGCGAACTCCCGATCCAGGCGCCGGTGAAATGCCAGACGGTGGTCAACATGAAGACCGCCAAGGCCCTCGGCATTGCCATACGGCAGACCGTACTCGTCAGCGCCGACGAGGTGATCGAGTAGCTTTGCTGCGGCGCATCGCTGACGTAGTTGGCAAACGTTGGCTGTAGCAGTAATTCTCAGGCTGACTGCCGTATTCCAACGCGTCACCGGACTATGGCCGCAGCCATAAAAACCCGAACTTCAATGCCGTATTGTGTTCGCGTGCCGTTTCGCCGCGCGATCAAATCAAATCGCCTTGTCACTGATATCGTGATCTTTGAACTGAAGGAGCCTGACATGATTAGCAGCTGGAAAGTTTACGCATTCTCGCTGGCAACGCTGTTTGCAGTCGCTTACGTCTCGCTTACGGAATGCTCAGGGCGCTTGGACCTATCAGTCCGTGGCCCGTTGCCGGTGGTCCGGTCGGCTTCCTGACGGGGTTTGTCTCTTTTACAGTGATTGGTTTTGTACTCGGCGCGATCTATGGGCTTGCGTGGGAGTTTTGGGAGAAGCGGCTGGGCTAACGCGAAGCCCACCACTTAGCGATCGAGGATCACATTCATGGCGCCACCCAATAGCAGGGCTACTGCCTCTGCGCTTCCAGGCTAATCAGGTCACAGCCCTACTCGGCGCAGCCTGAGCGAGTTTGCCACCACGCTGACAGACGACAACGCCATGGCTGCAGCAGCAATGATCGGCGACAGTAGAATCCCGAAGAAGGGATACAGCGCACCTGCAGCCACCGGTACCCCCAGCGCATTGTAAATAAACGCGAAGAACAAATTCTGTCGGATGTTGCGCATCACGGCCTGTGAAAGTTTACGGGCCCGTACAATGCCTGTTAGGTCCCCTTTCAGCAGGGTGATGCCGGCGCTTTCCATAGCGACGTCCGTCCCCGTGCCCATTGCTATACCAACGTCCGCCGCTGCAAGCGCTGGAGCGTCGTTAACGCCGTCCCCCGCCATCGCGACAATTCGTCCGTCTGCCTTATAGCGCTGCACTACCGCACTCTTTTGATCGGGAAGAACCTCGGCTTCTACATCATCGATGCCCAGGCGGCGCGCCACGGCTTTTGCCGTGGTCCAATTATCACCCGTCAGCATCACGACGCGAATGCCTTCGGCTCGAAGACGACTCAGAGCCTCGGGCGTGGTCGATTTCACCGGGTCGGCAATTGCGAGCACGCCAGCAACATTGCCGTCGACTGCCATGAAAATTGCCGTTGCGCCTTCTTTCCTCAGTTGCTCGGCTTCGTTAGCGAGCGTGGTCACCTCTACGTCTAAGCTCCTTTAGAAACCTGGCATTACCCAGCACAATTCGCTTTTTTTCGACGGTACCCAAAGCACCCTTTCCGGTCGGGGAATCGAAATCCGAAACAGCCACAGTCGTTATTTTGCGCTCCTCTGCGGCACGCACGATGGCCATGGCAAGAGGGTGCTCGCTCGCTCGCTCGACGCTGGCGGCAAGACGCAGCACCTCTCTCTCACTAAACCCGATCGCGGGCACAATGGCAGTCACGGTAGGCTTGCCCTCCGTTAGCGTGCCCGTCTTGTCGACTACTAGGGTGTCGACCTTTTCCATGTGCTCAAGAGCTTCGGCGGTTTTTATGAGAACGCCGGACTGCGCGGCTCGTCCGACACCAACCATGATCGACATCGGGGTGGCGAGGCCAAGCGCGCAAGGGCAAGCGATAATTAGCACAGCAACTGCAGCCACAAGTCCATAGGAGAACTGCGGTTCGGGGCCCCAAACCGCCCATGCGCCAAATGCCAGGAGTGCCACGGCAATGACAGCGGGGACGAACCATCCCGACACTTGATCGGCCATCCGTTGAATAGGCGCGCGACTTCTCTGTGCCTCGGCGACCAATTGCACGATCTGCGACAACGTCGTGTCGCGGCCAACCTTGCGCGCCTCAATCACCAGTGCGCCGGATTGGTTCATTGTGCCACCTATGACATTGGCGCCGACTTCCTTGGTTACGGGCATTGACTCACCAGTCACCATCAACTCATCGACGGCGCTGCGACCCTCGTTAACGAGGCCATCGACTGGCACCTTTTCGCCCGGCCGCACGCGCAGACGATCACCCACCTGAACCTGATCGAGTTGCACCTCCTCCTCGGAATCATCGCCACGGATACGGCGAGCGGTTTTCGGCGCGAGATCCAAAAGAGAGCGGATTGCTCCGCTTGTCGTTTCGCGGGCGCGAAGCTCAAGGACCTGCCCCAGGAGAACAAGGACTGTGATCACCGCAGCTGCTTCGAAGTAAACAGCGATGGCACCGCCGCTGATGCGAAAAGCTGCAGGAAATATCCCGGGCGCGAGAGTGGCAACGACGCTGTATACCCATGCAACGCCCGTTCCCATTGCGATGAGCGTGAACATGTTCAAGTTGCGCGTAAGCAGCGACTGCCAGCCGCGCGCGAAAAATGGCCACCCGCCCCAAAGCACAACGGGAGTAGCAAGGAACATTTGAATCCAGTTTGACGTGGACTGACTTAGGTAGTGCGTTAAACCAGTCAAATGTCCGCCCATCTCCAGCGCCACGACTGGTAGCGTGACAACAAGACCGATCCAAAATCGACGCTTCATGTCGATCAGCTCAGCATTCGGTCCCGCTTCTGCGGTCGCAAGGACTGGTTCTAGCGCCATGCCACAGATTGGGCACGAGCCAGGACCGACCTGCCGAATCTGCGGATGCATGGGGCACGTATAAATCGCGCCTTCGGGAACGTTGGACGACTGCTGTGGCGAGGAGCTAAGGTATTTCGCTGGCTCGGCCACAAACTTCGCGAGACAGCCGCCGGAGCAGAAATAGTAAGCTCGGCCGCCGTGTTGGTGGCGATGTTTCGCGGAGTGCGGGTCTACGAGCATTCCACAAACCGGGTCCCGCACGCCGCCTTCGATCTTCGGGGGAGTGTCCTCGGCATGCGTATGGCCTAGGTGGCCGGCGGCATGATCATGGCGCTGTGGCGACGTCGCTGGTCCCGCATGAGCGGCGCGTCTCCTTGAACAACAGCAGCCCTCTGCCGACGAAGATTTAGACTTGCGAACGGTCGCGGCCATGGAAATTTTCCCTCTCAAAATAAAAGGATTGTGACCCATACCCTGTAGGGGTATATGAGCGGCATGAGAAACAACATCAAGGCTTCATGCGGAAAACGCCTCACCCGCATCGAAGGGCAAGTCCGAGGACTCGCCAAAATGGTCGAAGAGGACAGATATTGCATTGATATCGTAACGCAGATTGCTGCTGTGCGTGCCGCCCTGCGGCGACTTGAAGAAGAAATCCTTCGTGACCACGTGTCTCATTGTGTCGAGCACGCGATCAACTCCGGTAACAAGACTGACCAGCGCCGGAAGATCGAAGAGCTCATGGCCGTTGTGAGTCGCGCCGACCGGTAAAACCAAGGGCCTTCGAGATGAATTCAAGTGCAGACTGTAGGTTATATGGGATTTTCCGAACGCATCGTCTGCCTGACTGAGGAGACCGTGGAGACGCTCTATCTCCTCGGCGAGGAACACCGCATCGCCGGCGTGTCGGGCTATGCGGTGCGGCCGCCGCGGGTGCGGCGCGAGAAGCCGCGGGTGTCGGCCTTCATCACCGCGGATGTGCCAAAGATTCTCGCGCTCGATCCCGATCTGGTGCTGACGTTCTCCGATTTGCAAGCCGACATCGCCGCCGAACTCATTCGTCATGGCATCGCGGTCCATGCGTTCAACCAGCGCGATGTCGCCGGCATTTTCGCAATGATCCGCACACTCGGCGCGCTGGTCGGCGCCGCGGCCAAGGCCGATGAACTCGCAGGTGGATTAGAGACGCGGCTCATGCACGCGCGCGAACGCTCGGCACGAATATCGCGCCGGCCACGAGTTTATTTCGAGGAATGGGATGAGCCGATGATCTCCGGCATTCTCTGGGTGTCCGAACTGATCCAGCATGCCGGAGGCGACGACGTTTTCGAGAAACTTGCCTTCGGAAAAAGCGCCAAGGAGCGCATCGTGACGCCGGACCAGGTGATCGCTGCCGAGCCGGACATCATCATCGGCTCGTGGTGCGGGAAGAAATTCGTACCCAGGAAGGTGGCGGCGCGGCCGGGCTTCGACGTCATTCCGGCGGTGCGCGACGGCTTCGTCCGCGAAATCAAGTCGCCCCTGATCCTGCAACCAGGCCCGGCCGCGCTGACCGACGGCTTGGATGCGTTGGAGAGCATCATCGCCGAGTGGGGCGGCCGGGATTCCGCACAGGTGGCCTGACATATTTGCACCGCCGGGTGTGATATACTGCGGCCTCGCTTTGGAACTGGACCGTATCCATGACCGCACCACGACAGCAGAATCCGCTTTGGCCGGACTTGGCGCTGGTTGTTTTCCTGATCGGTTTCGACGTGGCGGCGCGGCTTCTGATGCACGTGCCGAATGTCTCGCCGGTTGCCGTCTCGGCGCTGTTCGCGGGCATAATGCTCCGCCGGCGTTCGCTGGCCCTTGCCGTGCCGCTCGCCGCGATGGCGATCAGCGATCTGTTTGCCGGCTTCTATGACTTGCGCGTGATGATCGTGGTCTATGCCGCGATGGCGCTCCCGGCCGTCGCTGGCATCCTGGCGAGCCGCTATCGCCCCTCCCGCGTCGTCGTGCCCACGGTCGTGACCTGCTCGCTGATCTTCTTTGCCACGACGAACCTGGCCGTGTGGGCGTTCAGCGGCATGTACAGTCTCGACCTGGCAGGGCTGACGCAGTGCTATGTCGCGGGGCTGCCGTTCCTGAAATACACCGTCGCCGGCGATCTGTTCTGGGCCGCAGTGCTGTTCGGCGGCGCCTGGCTGGTGCAGCGCCTGACGGCGCGGGCCACCACGCTCATTCCACAGCGCTAAGACCTGACCTTCAAGGTCTGGCCCGGCGCAGCCGGGCCGACAGACGGCGTAGGACGCGGCGCGCCCTGATCATCATCTTGTCCCAGATCGTGCGCGGGACGGGCTCCGGCTCGGCAAGCTGCAGGCCGACCGTGACGACGCGATCATCGGTCACCGTGTGCGCCACAAGCTTCACCGGACCGAGCGGGATCGCATCGTTGACCCGCGGCGGATGCTTGATGAAATAGGCCGCGAAATAATCCGCGAGCAACGTGCCGGCGTCTTCCGGCGGGATCGTCAGGCCGTAGATCTCAGCGAGCGCACCCATCGTCACGTCGCCCGGCACGAAGAAATCCTCGACCAGGGCTGCGTCAGGCGACGCCTGCGCCGGCTGCTCCGCGAAGAAGCGATCGAGCGCCTGCACGCGGTCGGGCGGCGCGAGGAAATAGACGTGATCGCCCTCGCGCACCTGCCCGGCCTCCTCCGGCGTTTGCACGTGCTCGTCGCGCACCACCAACGTGAGCTTGGCCCAGGACGGCCTGATGCCGCGCCGCAGATACGGGCTTTGCGCCACCACCGGATAGCCGACCAGCTCATGCTTGAGCGTGCCCGGCAGATCGAGCTCGGTGCGGCGGGCGTTGACGTCGATGCGCGGCAGGCCAACGCGCAAAAAACGTCCGGCGACGCCGATGGTCCAGCCCTGGATCAGCAGTGACAGCATGACCACGACGAAGGCGACGTCGAAGTAGAAGTGCGCGCCGGGCAATCCGACCAGCATTGGGATCGCGGCGAGAAACACCGAAACCGCGCCGCGCAGGCCGACCCAGGAGATGAACAGCTTTTCGCGGAAGCTGAAGCGGAAGGGCGCAAGGCAGACGAGCACCGCGGCGGGCCGGGCGATCAGCATCAGCGCCAGCGCCACGGCGAGCGCCGGCAGCAGCCGCTGCGGCAGCCGGTCGGGCCAGGCGAGCAGGCCGAGCAGGACGAACATGGCGATCTGCGCGAGCCACGTGGCGGCATCGAGGAACGTCACGATGATGTTGTGGGCGCGCGTCTCGCGGTTGCCGACGATCAGGCCGGCAATATAGACCGCAAGGAAGCCCGAGCCGTGCAGCGACTCAGCCAGGCCGAACGTCACCAGCGCGCCGGTGGCGACGAACGGGGCATGCATGCCCTGCGGCAGTTCGAGCCGGTTGAGCACAATGATCATGGCGCGGCCACCGGCCCAGCCGAGGAAGCCGCCGATAATCCCCTTCTCGGCCAGCAGAAGGGCGATGTCGCGCCAGGAGTTCTGGCCGGCGAACAGGATCTCGACCAAGACGATGGTGAGAAAGATCGCGAACGGATCGTTGATGCCGAACTCGACCTCCAGCGTCGCGCTGACGCGGGGCCGAAGCCGCAGGCCCTTGGCGTGGAGCAGGAAGAACACCGCTGCCGCGTCGGTCGAGGCCATCACGGCGCCGACGAGGAGCGCCTCGCTCCAGTTCAGTTGCAGCGCCCAGACGGCGACCGGCGCCGTCAGCGCCGCGGTGATCAATACGCCGGCGGTTGCCAGAAGGCCTGCGGGCGCGAGCACGTTGCGGAATGTCGCAAGTCGGGTGCGGAGCCCCCCGTCGAACAGGATCAGGCCGAGCGCCACGGAGCCCACGGTATAGGCCAGCCGCACGTCGTCGAATTTGATGCCGCCGATGCCGGATTCGCCGGCCAGCATGCCGACCAGGAGGAAGACCAGCAGCAACGGCGCGCCGAAGCGCAACGCGACTAGGCTCGACATGATGCCGGCCAGCACCAGCACGGCGCCGAACAGGATGGTAATGCTGACTGAATCGATCGATGCCATCTTCCGCCCTTCGTACTACCTCTTGGCGGCACGACCAGCAGAACGCAACGATAAAACTGCGGCGGGTTGATGAATCAGGCGGCGCAATGCGAGGCGGATGACGCGCGTGCGGCACTAAGTCTCTGAACTCTCCGCCATCATTGCCGGGCTTGACGCGGCAATCCAGCTTCTCGAACAAAAATTCCAGAAGGAGCTGGACCCCCGGGTCAAGCCCGGGGGTGACGCTTGAGTGCGTGGCGCGCCCCGGAATGACGGGGGCCCTAGAAATTCACCTTGTCGCCGCCCTTGAGCGAGAGGATCTCGCGGGCCTCGTCAGGGCTGGCGATCTCCAGACCCAGGCCCTCGAGGATTTTACGCACGTTGGTGACCTGCTGCGCGTTGGACTCGGCAAGCCTGCCCGGTCCGATCCAGAGCAAGTCCTCCATGCCGACGCGGACATTGCCGCCCATCGCCGCGGCCTGAGCGGCGACCCGCATCTGGTTGGCGCCGGCGCCCAGCACCGACCAGTGATAGTTGTCGCCCAACAGCCGGTCGGCGGTGCGCTTCATCATGATGACGTCCTCGGGATGCGCGCCGATGCCGCCGAGGATGCCGAACACCGACTGCACGAACAGCGGCGGCTTGACCAAGCCGCGGTCGAGGAAGTGCCGCAGCGTGTAGAGATGGCCGATGTCGTAGCACTCGATCTCGAAGCGGGTGTTGTTGCCGGCGCAGGTGGTGAGGATGTACTCGATGTCGGCGAAGGTGTTCTTGAACATGCCCTTCTTCGATCCTTCGAGATACGGCTCCTCCCAGTCGTGTTTGAACTTGCCCTTGTAGCGCGGGATCATCGGGTAGAGCCCGAAGTTCATGGTGCCCATGTTGAGCGAGGCCACCTCCGGCTTGAAGTGCGCGGCGGGCTTGACGCGCTCCTCCGCCGTCATGGTCGGCGCGCCGCCGGTGGTGATGTTCACCACCACGGGCGAGCGCTGCTTGATCACCTTGAGGAACGGCGCGAAGGCCTCCGGCGTCTGGTCGGGACGGCCGTCCTGCGGGTTGCGCGCGTGCAGATGCACGACGGCCGCGCCGGCCTCGGCCGCGCCGATGGCGGCGTCGGCGATCTCCTGCGCGGTCACCGGCAGATGCGGCGACATCGACGGCGTGTGGATCGAGCCGGTGACGGCGCAGGTGATGATGACTTTGTTCTTGGTCGTCACGGTTTCACTCCCTGATTTATGTGAACTGATCCTACGCATTCCAAGGCCGGTTCCGAAAGCCCCATTGCGCGGACGCTGGCGCGCGGCCCTGACCCGGCGTATCCGTTGCCGTGAAACTCTCAGCGTCATGGCCGGGCATGACGGCGGATAGCTCGGATGAATCCGATCGAAGCCATCAAGCCCATCTCATTCGATCGCCATCGGGGTGCTGTGCGGCGCGGGCGCGGCGTTGTTCTGGGCGGCTGGATTCGTCGCCGCGCGGCACGGCATCGACATCGGATTCACCCCCGCCGACCTCACCTTCCACCGCTGCTTCTGGGCGGGGGTGGTGCTGCTACCGCTGGCCTTCGCAGGGGAGATTGCGCGACCTCAACGGCGTCGGCTGGGGCCGCAGCATCGTGCTGACATTCTTCGGCGGCATCGGCATCGCCTTCGTCAGCTACTCCGGATTTCCGCTGGTGCCGCTCGGCCACGGCGGCATCATCCAGCCCTCGACCGCAGCGCTTGCTCGGCCTCGTGCTGGCGACCGTCGTGCTGCACGAACGGCTGCCGCCGCGGCGCGCGACCGGCGCGGCGGTCATCGTCGCCTGGCCTCGTCGTGATCGGCGGCGAGGCTGTCACCACCATCGGCGTGCACGGCGTCGCCGGCGACCTGCTGTTCGTGCTGGCCGGCTCGTTCTTTGCGACCTTCGGCATGTTCCTGCGCAAATGGCGCGTCTCGCCGACGCGCGCCATGGTCGTCGTCAGCGTCGTCTCGCTCGCCATCCTCCCGCTCTACTGGGCGCTGGTCGGCTTCGGCCGCATCGCCGCGCTGGGGCTTTGGGAGAACCTGCTGCAGGCGGTCCTGCAGGGCCTGCTGGCTGGACCGGGCGCGATCTATCTGTTCACCCGTTCCGTGGTGCTGCTCGGCGCCAGCCGCGCGGCAGTGTTTCCGACGCTGGTGCCGCCCTGCGTGCTGCTGATCGGCTGGATCGCGCTCGGCGTGGTGCCGAGCCTGCTGCAGTTCGTCGGCCTCGCCGATCGTGCTGCTCGGATTCCGGCTCACTCAGCGGGCCTGAATCCGGAAGCGGCGAAGTCCTGAAACATTGGGCGCTGCCGCCCGAATCGCGTATTGGCCTTCACAATTCGTCCAACATCGTGTGCCCGGAAGAGGCATGGAAGCCGACGCCTTGCAGGACACCCTGGACTCGCTGATCGCCACCTTACGGGTGACGCTGCGGACCGAGCTGACGTCGATGTGGCTGCCGATCCAGTTCGGCGCCATCGCGCTGGCCGCGTTCGCCGCCTGGGGCGCGGCCGCCGCGATCCGCAAGCGGTTCGATCTGGTTTCGGCCACGATGGGTTGGCCGTCCTACCTGCGCATCGCCGTGCGCGCCCTGATCGACAATTTCGGCGTGCTGGCGTTCATGCTCATTCTCGGCGTGATCCGCACCGCGATCCGAAGCTGGGTCGCGCATCCGCGCACCTACATCCTCGGCGTGGCGGTCGACCTCGCCACCGCCTGGGTGGTGATCGCGCTGGTGGCAAGCCTGATCCGCCACCCCTTCGTCAACCGCATCGTCTCGGTGACGGCCTGGACCATCGCTGCGCTCAGCATTCTCGGACTGCTCGACGACACCGTGGCCGCGCTCGATTCCCGCGCCATCCTGATCGGCGGCATCCGCGTCACGCCGCTGCTCGTCCTCAAGACCTCGGTGCTGCTTGCGGTGGCGTTGTGGGCCGCGACCGCGACCAGCAACTTCCTCGACCGCCGCGTCCAGCACGTCAGCGGACTGACGCCGTCGATCCAGGTGCTGGCCGGAAAGCTCATCCGCATCGGCGTGATGACGGTCGCCATCGTCATCGTGCTGAGCGCGTCAGGCATCGACCTTTCCGTGCTTGCAGTGTTCACCGGCGCGATCGGCGTCGGTGTCGGCCTCGGCATGCAGAAGATCGTCAGCAATTTCGTCAGCGGCCTCATCCTGCTCGCCGACAAGTCGATCAAGCCGGGCGACGTCATCACGCGTCGGCGAACATTTCGGCTGGGTCGCCAACATGGGCTGCGCGCTACACCTCGGTCGATCTCAGGGACGGGCGCGAGCTGCTGGTGCCGAACGAGGATCTCGTCACCCAGCGCGTCATTAACTGGACCTACTCGTCCGACCTGATGCGGCTCGACGTCAAATTCAGCACGACCTACGACAGCGACCTGCACAAGACGCGCGAGGTCGCGGTCCAGGCGGCGCAGAGCGTCGGGCAGGTGCTGAAAACGCCGCCGCCGGTCTGCCACCTGACCGGCTATGGCGCGAACGCGATCGAATACGTGCTGTGGTTCTGGATCAAGGACGCAGCCACCGACCCGACCGGCGTCCGCTCCGCGGTGATGATCGCGCTGTGGGACACGTTCGAGCGCGAGGGCATCAAGCTGCCGAAGCCCGGCGCGTCGCGCGTCATCGTCGAACAGGCGAAGTAGCTATTTCGTATTGCACTGCGACGTCTTGCCGGCGTGCTTCATGATGGCCTTGCCGCCGGCCCGCATCGCGAAACTGTAGCCGTCCTTCTTGAAGCGCTGGCTGATGAGCGAGAACCGCTTCGGCAGCACCATCGACTTGCCATCGATCTGCAGATACGCCGCCTTGGTCTCCGGATAGAACGCCACCTCGAAGCTGGCGCCGTCGGTGCATTCGTAGTGATGATAGGTCTGCGCCTGCGCCGCGGTGGCGGAAGCAATCGCAATCAAAACGGCCGTCAGGAGTTTGGTCGACATTGCCTTGCCCTCACGCGGCCTTCCGGCTCGCCAGGAACTGGCCCATGCGGTCGAGCGCCTTCAGGATGTTCTCGGTCGAGTTGGCATACGACAGCCGGATGTAGCCCTCGCCGAGGATGCCGAAGTCCGGCCCGCCGATGGTGACGACGCCGGTGTCGTTGAGCAGCGCGGTGGCGAGCTCCTTGGCCTTCCAGCCGGTGCGCGAGACGTTCGGGAACGCGTAGAACGCGCCCTTCGGCACCGCGCAGGACACGCCGGGCAGCTTGTTCAAACCCTCGGTGACGACCTTCCGCCGCTTGTCGAACTCGGCGATCATCTTGTGCACTTCGTCCTGCGGACCTTTCAGCGCCGCGAGGCCGGCGTACTGCGCCGAGGCGTTGACGCAGGAGTGCAGGTTGACCGCGAGCTTGCGCGCATAGTCGTAGAGCTTGCCAGGCCAGATCGCGTAGCCGAGCCGCCAGCCGGTCATGGCGTAGGTCTTCGACCAGCCGTTGAGCAGGATCAAACGGTCGCGGATCGACGGATACGACAACAGGCAGACGTGCTTCTCGCCGTCGTACACCATGTGGTCGTAGATCTCGTCGGACATCACGCAAACGTCGGGAAATTTCTCCAGCCCGGCGACGAGCTTGTCGATTTCGGACTTCGGCGTGACGCCGCCGGTCGGATTGGCCGGCGAGTTGATGATGAGCAGCCGCGTCTGCGGCGTGATCAGCTTCAGCGTCTCCTCCGCGGAGAAGGCAAAGCCGTTCTCCTCGCGAATCGGCACCGGCACCGGCCGCGCGCCGGTGTATTCGATCATCGAGCGGTAGATCGGAAAACCGGGATCGGGATAGAGGATGTCGACGCCGGGCTCGCCGAACATCAGGATCGACATGAACATGGTCGGCTTGCCGCCGGGCATGATCATCACGCTGTCGGGCGACACCTCGACCTTGTAGCGCTTGTGCAGGTCGGCGGCCACCGCCTCGCGCAGCGGCGTAATGCCGTTCGCCGCAGTGTAGCCGTGATGGCCGTCGCGCAGCGCCTTGATCGCGGCCTCGACGATGAAATCCGGCGTGCGGAAATCGGGCTGGCCGATGCCGAGGCTGATGATGTCCCGGCCCTGCGCCGCGAGCGCATTGGCGCGGGCCAGCACGGCAAAGGCGTTTTCCTCACCGATGCGGTCGAACGCCGCGATGGTCTTCAACATTGGGGCTCCCTGGTACGGTTGTTTGCGCTTTTTGGGTCGATCTCAAACCCATTTAGCGTCGGACCGGAGCCGTCCGTCAATCGGCGTCAGTCAACGCCGCCGTAGCGGCTCTTGTCGCGGATCAGGAAGGAGCGGATGTTCAGATCGGGGTCGTCGCCGAGGTAATCCTGGCCGTTATAAAGCGGCCCCCTCGGAACGCCGTTCTGATACCCGAAACCCGCGGCGGCACGGCGGTGCTTGGTCGTCTGAGTCGCGTGCTTCTTGTGCTTGCCGGCCTTGGTTTCACTGGCCGCCTCGGCAGGCGCCGCCAGACACAGGGCAAGGCCTACCGCAGCGGAGACAATCCAGAACCTCCGACGATCGCGCATATGACACCTCTCAATATCGGCCTTCATGATCTGGCTTTCGTACGATCTGCACCTCGGCCATGCGCATGACTTCGAAAATAACGGCGACCGACCAGCCGATCAGCAGAAGTCCATTGAGCGCCATGATCGGGCCGATCAGGCGCCAGCCGCCACCGGCGACCACATCGCCGTATCCCAGAGCCACGTAGTTCTCGAACGCGAATTCGAACGGCCCGAGATTTCGGAACGGTGATGCCAACGAGCGCCATGAACGAGGCCCAGACCGCAATCTCCAAAACATGCGCGACGGTCAGCGCGACCACCGTGATCGTCAAGAGCGCCGTGACCCGCATGAAGACATGCAGGTCATCCGTTTTGCCCGCGACGTGGCGCGAAACCACAATGATCAGGCCGGTCATCATCGCATGGACGCCGAAATTGATAAGGCTGACGAGGCCGCCGCTCACCACTTGATTCAGCATGGCGCCCGCACGCTCTCACATGCACCGACCAACTGAGCGCCACCCAGGCAAAATCAAACAGCGCAATTCAATATGAGCCGCGATAGCGAGTCATGTCGCGCATCAGATAAGAGCGGACATTCGGATCGGGATCGTCGCCGATATAGTCCTGCCCATTGTAAAGCGGTCCGGCCAGCACACCGCCCGAGAAGCCGCCCGTTGTCGCAACAGCGGCCTGGCGGTGGTATTTCTTCGCGTGGGTGACACCAGTCGACTTCTTGTGCTTGCTCGACTTGGCCGCTTCCGCCGGCGAAGCCAAAACAAAAGCCAGCCCGATTGCGGAAGCAATCAAAGCAACGGATAAAGTTTTCATTTTGCCCTCTCGTTATCGGACGCGCGCAATTGCGTGTCCGCCAATGTGCAACAGATCAACGCCCGCCACCATAACGGCCGCTAAGGTCGCGGAGCAGGTATGCGCGGATATTCGGGTCGGGATCGTCACCGAGATAATCCTGTCCATTGTAGAGCGGACCGGCCAACACGCCGCCCTGAAAGCCGGATCCCCTCGCAGCATAGCCGTACGTCATCGCGTAGGCAGACGAGCCTGACTTCTTGTGCTTGCCACGCTTGGCTGCTTCGGCCGGCGATGCGAAGACAAAAGCCAGTCCGATCGCTGCCGCAATCAATGCAATCGATGAAGATTTCATGTTTGCCTCGTGTCGCAAAACGCGGTCGTCCCCGGATATATAACACCGGGGGCGGCCCAACCATCCGATCACAAATCCGTGCAAAGCCGGCCGCACCGTCAAAATCGGCTGCCGTGGCTTCGATTTCCCGCTCCCTTGCAGGTCCGGCGCGGTTCGGCGCATCCTCGCGCCCCATCCAAGGGCCGCCAAACAGCCGAGGATCGTCATGGCCAAGTTAGCGAAGAAACCGGCGAAAAGACCGAAAACCCTGGTCCCTCCCGGCAAAAACCTGCGCTCGCAGCTCTGGTTCGACAATCCGGACAATCCGGGAATGACGGCGCTCTATCTCGAGCGCTACCTCAATTACGGCCTGACCGGCCCGGAGCTTCGCTCCGGCAAGCCGATCGTCGGCATCGCGCAAACCGGCTCGGACCTGTCGCCGTGCAACCGCCATCATCTGGAACTGGCCAAGCGCGTGCGCGAAGGCATCCGCGACGCCGGCGGCATAGCCTTTGAATTCCCCTGTCATCCGATCCAGGAGACCGGCAAGCGGCCGACCGCGGCGCTCGACAGGAACCTCGCATATCTGAGCCTCGTCGAAGTGCTGTACGGCTATCCGCTCGACGGCGTAGTGCTGCTGACCGGCTGCGACAAGACCACGCCCGCTCTCATTATGGCGGCGGCGACGGTGAACATCCCCGCGATCGTTCTTTCCGGCGGGCCGATGCTGAACGGCTGGTGGAAGGGCCAGCGCGCCGGCTCGGGCACGGTGGTGTGGTGGGCGCGCGAGGAACTGGCGGCGGGTCGCATCGACGACCAGGAGTTTTTGGATATCGCCACCGCGTCGGCGCCGTCGGTCGGGCATTGCAACACCATGGGCACCGCCTCGACCATGAATGCGCTGGCCGAAGCGCTTGGCCTTTCGCTGCCGGGCTGCGCTGCGATCCCCGCGCCGTACCGCGAGCGCGGCCAGATCGCATATGACACCGGCGTGCGCGCGGTCGAGATCGTGCGCGAGGACTTGCGGCCGTCCGATATTCTCACGCGCAAGGCTTTCGAAAATACCATCGTCGCCAATTCGGCGATCGGCGGCTCGACCAACGCGCCGATCCACATCAACGCGATCGCGCGCCACATCGGCGTGAAGCTAACCATCCAGGACTGGGAGAAGCACGGCTACGACGTGCCGCTGCTCGTCAACATGCAGCCGGCCGGACACTATCTCGGCGAAGAATATTACCGGGCCGGCGGACTGCCGGCGGTGATGAACGAGTTGCTCAAAGCCAAGCGCATCCATGCCGACGCGCTGACCATCAACGGCAGGACGATGGGCGAGAACGTCAAGGCCGCGAAGGTGCAGGATGCCGACGTGATCAAATCTTACAAAAAGCCGATGAAGAAGCAGGCCGGCTTCAAGGTGCTGAAAGGCAACTTGTTCGATTCCGCCATCATGAAAACGAGCGTGATCTCCGACGACTTCCGCAAGCGTTTCCTCTCCAATCCAAAGGACAGGAACGCGTTCGAGGGCCGCGCCGTGGTGTTCGACGGCCCAGAGGACTACCACCACCGCATCGACGATCCGTCGCTGAAGATCGACGACCGCACCATCCTGTTCATGCGCGGCGTGGGACCGATCGGCTATCCAGGCTCGGCGGAGGTCGTGAACATGCAGCCGCCGGCGGCGCTGATCAAAAAAGGGATCACTGCGCTGCCCTGCATCGGCGACGGCCGGCAGTCTGGCACATCGGGTTCGCCGTCCATCCTCAACGCGTCGCCGGAGGCCGCGGCGGGTGGCGGGCTTGCGTTGCTGCGGACTGGCGACCAGGTGCGCATCGACCTCAACAAGGGCACCGCGAATGTGCTTGTGTCGAAGGACGAGCTGGCCAAGCGCCGCAAGGCTCTGGAGAAGGCCGGCGGCTACCCGTATCCGCCGCATCAGACGCCGTGGCAGGAGATTTTCCGTTCACTTTCCGACCAGCTCGGCGACGGCATGGTTCTGAAACCGGCGGTGAAGTACCAGGGCGTGGCGCAGACGAGCGTGCCGCGGGACAATCACTAGATCGATTTTGGAGCCGGACCGCAGCAGGAGGTCGACGTGAGCAGAATGTATGGACCGATCCACCGTTCGCTTCAGGATCGCTTCGATACTCGGCGGCTGGCTGACAATATCGAGAAGCGGGTCGTCGGCACGGAGATCACCGAAGATCAAAAGTCATTCATCGAAAGCCGCGACATGTTCTGGCTCGCGACAGTCGATCATCAAGGCCGGCCAACCGTGTCGTACAAGGGCGGCGATCCCGGCTTCGTGCGCGTGCTCGACAGCCGGACGATTGCGTTTCCCTGCTACGACGGGAACGGCATGTTCTATTCCATGGGCAATTTGATCGGAACCGACCAGATCGGAATGCTGTTCGTAAGCTTTGAAAGGCCGCATCGCCTTCGGGTGCAAGGCATCGCGAGCGTGGACGACAACGATCACTTGCTCGGAGAGTTCTTCGAAGCGCAGATGGTCGTGCGGGTGACGGTGACCGAAATTTTTCGAAACTGCCCACGCTACGTTCACCGCTACAAGAAGATCGCGGAATCCGAATACGTGCCGAAGGCCGAGTGCAAAACGCCGCTGGCGGCGTGGAAACGCGTCGACGACGTGCAAGCGGCGCTTCCGAAGAAGGATCAAGGGCGGGCGGCGCACGAAGGCGGCGTTATCACGCGAGCCGAGTACGAAAAATACCTCTCCGGCACAGCCAAGACCGGTGCCCCCGACTAGCTCAGGGGCCCGCGGTAGTATCCGCAATCCCGCCCCTCAGGGAGCGACCGGCAGATGCGCGAGCCCCGCAGCGCTGAATGCCTTTTGCACCGCGCCTGACTGCTTGGCCTTCTCCAGAAATGCCGTGACGTAAGCCAGCGCCTCCGCCTGGCCTTTCGGCACGGCAATGGCGACGCCGGTGAACTGGAAGCCGCCTTCGACGATGCGTGAGCCGGGAAGCTTCGCCACGAACGGCGGCAGCGAGTCGCGCGATAGGGCGAAGGCGTCGGCCCTGCCGCCGCTCATCAGCTCGATGGCCTCGCCGATCGACTGCGCCGCCTTCACCGTCGTGCTCTTCAGCGAACGCCCGGCGGCGCGGATCGTCGTGGTGTTGGCGATGCCGACAACGCGGACATGCGGCCGGTCCACTTCATCCACCGTTTTGATGCCGGAGGCTTCCGTCACCATGTAGGTGCTCTCGACCAGGAAATAGACCGGGCCGAAATCGATCCGCTTCCTGCGCTCCTCGTCGACCGGCATGAACGACACGTCGATCCGTCCTGCTTCGAGCGCATCGACCAGTTCGCCGGTGTTTGGCGCGACCGTGAACTCGGCGGCGACGCCAAGCTCGCCTGCCAGCTCGTTTCCCAGATCGACGGTGACGCCGCGCGGCTGCCCGTCCTTGTCATTGACCACGAACAGCGGCGATGGCGATGGCGCGGCGGCAACGCCGACACGCAGCCTGCCGGTCGGGATCAATTCCTTCACTTCGCCACCAGATCCGGCGTCAACGCCGCGAGACTGGCCGCGCCGCAGAGCTGCATCGCGCGCACCATCTCGGCGTGCATATGCTCCATCACCATCCGCACGCCATCGGCGCCGCCGACGCTCAGGCCCCACAGCGGCGGCCGGCCGAGCAACACGGCCCGCGCGCCAAGCGCCAGCGCCTTGACGATGTCGGTGCCGCGGCGGATGCCGCCGTCGACATAGACCTCGGCGCTCTTGCCGACCGCGCCGGCGATTTCGGAAATCACCTCGGCGGTCGTCACCGTGGTGTCGAGATGCCGGCCGCCGTGGTTCGACACCATGATGCCCTTCACGCCGCAATCGACGCAGCGTCGCGCATCGTCGCCACGCAGCACGCCTTTCACCACCACCGGCATGGCGCAACGCCGCACCAGCCATTCGAGATCGCCGAAATTTGTCGGGAACATTGCCAGGCCCTGGCGGTCGGGATCGTAGGCGGTCTTGGCGATCGGCTGGCCGACCATGTTGACGCTGCGGATGTTCGGAGAAGGAATGACCGGCGTGCGCGCGGCGCGTGGGCTCCAGCCGGGAACCGGCTGATCGACAGTCAGCACCAGCGCCTTGAAGCCCGCCTTGACGCAGCGATCGAGCAGCGCGCCGGTCGCTTCGCGGTCCGGCTGCATGTAGAGCTGGAACCACTGCGGCGCGGCGCCACTCTCCTTGGCGACATCCTCGACCAGGGTCGCGCCGCTGGTGGACATGACGTATAGCGCACCGGCGGCGGCCGCGCCCCGCGCGGTGGCACGCTCGCCCTCGGCGTGGAACAGATGATGCCGGCCGGTCGGCGCCACCATGATCGGCGTGTTCACTCGCGTGCCCAAGAGGCTCACGCCGGTGTCGATCTCGACGATGTCGCGCAGCACGCGCGGCCGGAGCTTGAGCTTCCGCCACGCTGCGACGTTCTCCTTGGCGGTGATCTCGTCGTCGGCGCCGGTGTCGCAGAACACCCAGGATTCCGGCCGCATCACCCGTTGCGCATTCTGCTCCAGTGCATCCAGATCGACGCAGTCCCTCAACATGCCTGGGTTCATTCTTGTCTCATTTCCCATCACGCCGCTTCATGGCTTGCATTACGCAAATGCGCTGTCGCGGCGCGCGGCGCCGTGGCAGGCTTGTGCGTCTCCATTGCCGGGAGTGTTCCATGCCATCCGCCCGCCCGTCCACCGCCGACAAGCGCAAGACCTTTCGCGAACTGCACAAGTCCGGCTGCTT
Organism: uncultured Alphaproteobacteria bacterium; assembly: GCA_963842645.1. Taxonomy (GTDB): domain Bacteria; phylum Pseudomonadota; class Alphaproteobacteria; order Rhizobiales; family Xanthobacteraceae; genus Z2-YC6860. The sequence continues at coordinate 162,581 of CAWJGY010000008.1, forward strand.
CGTCATTCCCAATCCCTGGAACGTCGGCAGCGCCCGCTATCTGCAGGGCCTCGGTTTCATGGCACTGGCGACCACGAGCTCCGGCCACGCCCATTCGGAGGGCTTTGCCGACGGCGCGCAATCCATGGACGACGTGCTGGCGCATTATCGTGAGTTGGCCGGGGCGACCGACATCCCGCTCAACGCCGACTTCGAGAACGGTTTTGCCGACGATCCCGACAAGGTCGCCGAGAACGTGACGCGCTGCATCGCAACCGGCGTGGCCGGACTGTCGATCGAGGACTTCGCCGCAAAATCCGACGCCGCTCTACGACTTCGACATGGCGCTGGCTCGCGTGAAGGCCGCCCGCGCGGCGATCGACAAGGCCGGCGGCGATGTGGTGTTCACCGCGCGCAGCGAGGGCTTCATTCGCGGCCGGCCGGACATCGACGAGACCATCCGTCGGCTGAAGGCTTTCGCCGACGCCGGCGCGGACTGTCTCTACTCACCCGGCATCAAGACCCGCGAGCATATCGAGGCCACCGTGAAGGCGGTCGGCAGCAGGGCGATCAACTTCCTCAACCACGGCGCGCTCGGTTTCACCGTGAGCGACCTCGCCGGGATGGGCGTGCGGCGCATCAGCGTCGGCGGATCGCTCGCCCGCGTGGCGATGAATGCCTTCATCAAGACCGCGACGGAGATCGCCAAGGACGGGAAATTTGATGGCTTCGCCAATCTGATCACCAACGCCGAACTGAACAAGTTCTTCGGCGAGGACCGCAAGACACTCTGATGGGCACGCCCGCTTCGCCGCCGGTGGGACCGCCGGTTGACGCCACGCCGGCGCGGCTGCCCGGCTCAGCAGGTTTGCGCGGCAGCTACGGATCGGTCGAACGGCTCGACGCCGGGCGGCACGGTCCGGCGCTGTGGGCCGGTTTGCGCGGTCACGACGATATCTGGGCCTATATGGGCTACGGTCCGTTCGCAGACGAGAACGCCTTTGCAGCCTGGCTCGCCGAACGTGAGACGCTGAAGGACCCGTTCTACTGCACGGTGCTGGATGCCGGCGGGCGCGCGGTCGGCCTCTCGACCCTTATGGAAATCCGTCCCGCCATGCGCGTGGTCGAGGTCGGCCATATCGTCTATTCGCCCGCCCTGCAGCAAACGCCGCTCGGCACTGAGGCGCAATATCTGCTCGCCCGCCATGCGTTCGAAACGCTCGGCTATCGGCGCTACGAGTGGAAGTGCAACGCGCTCAACGCACCATCGCGGCGTGCGGCGCTCCGCTACGGCTTTCAGTTCGAGGGCATCCTGCGCCAGCACATGATCGTCAAGGGCCGCACCCGCGACACCGCCTATTTTTCGATGCTCGACAGCGAGTGGCCGGCGCGCAAGGCCGCGTTCGAGCGCTGGCTCGCGCCGGAAAACTTCGATAGGGATGGGAGGCAGAAAACAAAGTTGGGCGAATAGGCGCGGGAACATTGATGCACATTCTCATCACCGGCGCGGCCGGCATGATCGGGCGCAAGCTGATCGAGCGGCTGGTCGTGGATCGCGCCTTGAACGGCCAGCCGATCGAAAAGCTGACTCTTCTGGACATCGTCCCGCCGACGCGGATCGCGGGCTTTTCCGATCGCGAAAAGGTGCGGGCCGGCGACCTGGCCGATCCCGCCATCGCCATGAAGGCGGTTTCCGAGCGGCCCGATGTGATCTTCCATCTCGCCGGCGTCGTGTCGGGCGAGGCCGAAGTCAATCTGGAGAAAGGCTACCACGTCAATCTCGACGGCACGCGCAGCCTGCTCGAAGCGATCCGCAAGACCGGCGACGGCTACAAGCCGCGTGTGATCTTCACCTCGTCGATCGCGGTGTTCGGCGCGCCGTTCCCGCAGGCCATCCCCGATGAATTCCACCTCACGCCGCTGACCTCCTACGGCGCGCAGAAGGTGATGTGCGAACAGATGCTGGCCGACTACACGCGCAAGGGCATCCTCGAAGGCGTCGGCATCCGGCTGCCGTCGATCGTGGTGCGGCCGGGCAAACCCAACAAGGCCGCGTCCGGCTTCTTCTCCGGAATCATCCGCGAGCCGCTCAACGGCGAGGAGGCGCAGCTGCCGGTCGCCGACACGGTGATGCACACCCACGCCAGCCCGCGCTCGGCGATCGGCTTTCTCATTCACGCCGCGGGACTGCCGCGCGACAAGATCGAGCCACGCATCAACCTGACGATGCCCGGCGTGTGCTGCACCGTCGCCGAGCAGATCGAGGCGCTGCGCCGGATCGCCGGCGACAAGGTCGCGGCGCGCATCCGCCGCGCGCCGGACGAACTGGTCATGCGCATCGTCGCCGGCTGGCCGCACCGCTTCGAAGCCAAGCGTTCGACCGCGCTGGGCTTCGTTGCCGAAAGCTCGTTCGACGAGATCATCCGCGTTCATATCGACGAAGACCGTGGCGGCTCGTTCGTGAAATAGGGAGCCTCTGATGCTTCATCGTCTGGTCGCCGCCGCATCGATGGCCGTTGCGCTTTGCGCCGCACCCGCTGTCGCGCAGCAGGGCGCGTTTCCCGACAAGACCATCAGGGTGATCGTGCCGTTCGCAGCCGGCGGCGGCGTCGACGTGATGGCGCGATTGTTCGCGGAGAAGGTGGCGCCCATCCTGGGCGTTCCGGTGATCGTCGAGAACCGCGCGGGCGCAAGCGGCACCGTCGGGGGGCAGGCCGTCTATCAGTCGGCGCCGGACGGCTACACCCTGCTGTTCGTGCCCCTCACCCACGTCATGGCGAACATCGTTCTCAAATCGGTGCCGTACAATTCAGTGGACGACTTCACGCCGGTCGCGCGCGTCGGAGAGTCGTCGATGCTGGTGGTGCAGTCGACCAAGATGGCGCCGAAGACGCTGGCCGAGGTCGCGGTGGCCGCGCGGGAGAGACCGGCGGACTGGACCATCGCCACCTCCGGCCTGGGCTCAGCGGGGCATGTCGCTTCCATAGAGCTGAGCAATGTGTCCAAGTCCAACATGACGATCACGCCGTATCGCGGCACGGCTCCGGCCCTGACCGATGTCATGGGCGGCCACGTCCAACTCCTGATCGATTCCATCGTCACGCTCCTGCCGGCCGCCCGCGACGGCAAAGTGCGAGCGCTGGCGATCACGGCGTCGAAGCGAAGCGCGCTGGCGCCGGAGGTGCCGACCGCGGTGGAAAGCGGCATGCCGACCCTGACGTTTACGTCGTGGTTCGGATTCTTCGGACCGAAGAACATGCCCAAGGAGGTAGTGGCGAAGCTGAACGCGACGTTCAACGAGGCCGGCCGCAAGCTCGCCGAGGAAAAACGCCTCGATCCGCTCGGCGCCGAGCCGGTCGCCGAAACACCGGAGGATTTTGTGCGCTTTGTTCGCGTCCAGGTCGAGCGCAACACCAAGCTTCTTCAGAGCGCGGGCTTCAAGCCTGAATAACATCAGCCATGCGCTTTCCGGCACCGCTCATCCCGGCCACGCTTATCAAGCGTTACAAGCGCTTCCTCGTCGACGTGACACTTCCCGACGGCACGGCGATCACGGCGCACGTCGCCAATCCGGGCGCGATGACTGGCCTGGCCGCACCGGGCGCGCGCGTGTGGCTGTCGAAGTCCGACAATCCGAGCCGCAAATTGTCCCATAGCTGGGAGCTGATTGAGGTCGATCTAGGCGGCGGCCTGGAGCTCGTCGGCGTCAACACCGCGCATCCCAATCCGCTGGTCGGAGCGGCGCTGGCGGCGGGCGCGATCCCGGAGCTGACCGGCTACGACACGATCCGCCGCGAGGTGAAATACGGCAAGAACTCGCGGGTGGATTTCCTGTTAGAAAGCGCCGGGCGGCCGCCCTGCTACGTCGAGATCAAGAACGTGCACCTGATGCGCAAGCCCGGGCTCGCCGAATTTCCCGACGCCCAGACCGAGCGCGGCAGAAAGCACCTCGACGAGCTTGGCGACATGGTCGAGGCGGGCAACCGCGCGGTGATGCTGTACCTGATCCAGATCGGCTCAGCGGAGCGTTTTGCGCTCGCCCGCGATATCGATCCGAAATACGGCGCGGCGTTCGACCGCGCACGTTCGCGTGGCGTCGAAGCGATGGCGTGGCGCTGCGTGATCATGTGCGACGGCATCGAAATCGCCGAACCAGTACCGATGGTGGACTAGCCGCGTGCCGGGCGGACCACGTTTCGCATGCCGGAAATATCGCCCGCGATGAACCTGCGAATATTCTCGACGATGATCGGCAGGTTGGTCGCGACCGAGGCATCGTGCGTGGCGGATTGGTGGCAAGTGATCAGCACGTTCTCCATCGACCAGAACGGATGATCCTGCGGCAACGGCTCGATGGCGAACACGTCGAGGGCCGCGCCGGCAATCCGGCCCTCACGCAACGCGGCGAGCAGCGCCGCCTCATCCACCACACCGCCGCGCGCATGATTGATGAGGAAGCTCTGCGGCTTCATCGCCGCGAATACTTCGGCATTGATGATGTTGTGGGTTTCCGGGGAATACGGCGTCAGCAGCAGGAAGTAATCGAGCTCGCGCACTGCCTCGACCAGGTTGTCGCGGTGGACCATGCGGTCGAAGCCTGGGATCGGACGCGGCCCGGAGGAAATGCCGATCACCGTCATGTCGAATGCCTTGCAGCGGGGCGCGACAGTGAGCGCGATCGAGCCGATGCCGAAAATGCCGATGGTTTTGCCCGTGATCAGTCGCGACGGCCAGGATTCCCACTTCCTGTTGTCCTGGTTGCGCACGCTGCGCGGGATTCTTCGGCTTAGCGCCAGCATCGCGCCGAACGCCGCCTCCGACATCGGATTGCCGTGCACGCCGTGGATGTTGGTGACGGTGACGTTATCGGCCAGCGAAGGCCGGTCGGCGAAATTGTCGACGCCGGTGCCGATGCCCTGAATCCAGCGAAGCTTTGGCGCGCTGCTCAGCACATGATCGGCACGGTCGGCCAGATACGGTCCATGCGTGATCAGCACATCCATTTCGGCGAGGTAGGGGTCGGCCTTCCGCACGTGATCCACCAGCGTCACGTTGGCGCCCGGGAACGCCGCGCGGACGCCGTCGTAGTAGCGCTGCGCCATCACGGGCGGCAGGCCGAAGATCATCAGGATGGACGTCATGCAATTCTGCGGCGAGTTGATGCAGCGTTAGCGGGGCGCTCACTGTAGGTCCGAGCGCCCGGACACGCTATCCTGAAAAAAATGGGAGGAATGCATGGACCGCCGTCAGTTTCTGTCCGGAGCTGCCGCGTCGTCGCTCGCTCTTGGCTCGGCACGCGCCGCCGACTGGCCGGAGCGCCTGGTGAAGCTGGTGGTGCCATTCCCGCCCGCCGGCGCCATCGACGTGGTGGCGCGGCTGATCGCGCCGAAGCTGCAGCAGCTCTGGGGCAAGGACGTCGTCATCGAGAACAAGCCCGGCGCCGGCGGCAACATCGGCAACGAACAGGTCGCCCGCTCGGCGCCCGATGGCTACACACTGCTGCTCACGCAATCCGGGATCATCGTCAACCAGTTCCTCTACCCGAAGCTGAACTACGATCCGGTCGCCGACTTCACACCGGTCTCGCTCCTGGCGCTGGTGCCGAACGTCATGGTTGTGCCGGCGTCCTCGCCCGCCAAGACGCTCGAGGAGTTCGTCGCCTACGCCAAATCGAAGACGCTGACCTACGGCTCCGCCGGCAACGGCACCTCGAGCCACATGTGCGGTGAGATGTTCAAGAAGCGTGTCGGCGTGGAAATGACGCACGTGCCCTATCGCGGCTCGGCGCCGGCGCTGAACGACCTTATTCCCGGCCGCCTCGACGTGATGATCGACAGCGTGTCCGGCATCGTGCCGCATATCCAGTCCGGCAGCCTGCGCGCGCTTGGCGTCACGTCGACGCGGAAGCTTCCGGTGCTGCCCGAACTGCGGCCGCTCGCCGAAACCGCGCTCCCGGGCTTCGACGCGGCGGGCCTGGTTGCTGCTCTTGCGCCCGCCAAGACTCCGCCTGAGATCGTCGCCAGGATCGCCAAGGACTTCAACACGGCGCTGTTCGAGCCGGCAACGAGGAAGCGGCTGGAGGATCTCGGCGACGAAGTCGTCGGATCGCCGCCGCAGGCTCTCGCGCAGTACATCAAGTCCGAGATGGACAAGTGGGGGCCGCTGATCAAGGAAGCGAAGATCGGGTTGGATGGGTAATTCGGGCGTACGCCGGAATCGCCAATCGCCATCGCACACTCTGCGTCACCCCCGGGCTTAACCCGGGGGTCCATCGTAGCGGAGCTGCTACTTCTTGATGAACGTGCCGTTGCGCAGCTCGGCGACCGCCTGCTGCAGCTCGGCCTGCGTGTTCATCACGATCGGCCCGTACCAGGCGACCGGCTCCTCGATCGGCTTGCCGGACACCAGCAGGAAGCGGATGCCCTCGTCGCCGGCCTGCACGGTGACCTCGTCGCCGCGGTCGAACAGGACCAGCGAGCGGTTGCCGGTCTGCTCGCGGAGCATGATCTCGCTCGCCGTCGACCTCCTTCTCGGTCAGCACGCCGAACGGCTCCGACGCCGAGACGGAACGTGCCCGAGCCCTCGAAGACGTAGGCGAAGGCGTGCCGGTCGATCTCGACCGGAAGCGTCTTGCGCTTGCCCGGCGGCACCGAGACGTCGAGATAGCGCGGATCGGCGGCGACGCCTTCGACCGGGCCTTGCTTGCCCCAGAAGTCGCCGCTGATGACGCGCACGCTTGGTGCCGTCGTCGTCGATCGACCTCGGGGATGTCGGCGGCCTTGATGTCCTGGTAGCGCGGCGCGGTCATCTTCAGCGACGACGGCAGGTTGGCCCAGAGCTGGAAGCCGTGCATGCGGCCCTGCGCGTCGCCCTTCGGCATCTCCTGATGCATGATGCCGCTGCCCGGCGGTCATCCACTGCACGTCGCCGGCGCCGAGCGTGCCGCGGTTGCCGAGGCTGTCGCCGTGCTCGACCGTCGCCGGCCAGCACATAGGTGATGGTCTCGATGCCGCGATGCGGATGCCACGGGAAAGCCGGCCGGTAGTCGTCGGGCTGTCGTTGCGGAAATCGTCGAGCAGCAGGAACGGATCGAACTCCGTTGGTGTCGCCGAAGCCGAAGGCGCGGCGCAGCTGCACGCCGGCGCCTTCCATGGTCGGCTTGGACTGGATGATGCGTCTTGACGGGACGGATGGACATGATGCTTCTCATGCTCCTGTTTAACGCAAACGGTTCGATCGGTGCGGTTATGCGGCGACGGCAAGCTTGTCCTGGTCGCGCGCGTTCTTGAGTGCCCTGGTCCACCAGACCAGTTGATCAAGCATGTCTTTGACGCCGGTCTGAAGATAAGTGATGTCCTTCAGTTCCTTGCCTTCCCGCCATACCGCCATGAAGTCGGCGCCCTGGATATAGACGCCGTTCTTGATGGTCGCCAATTGCAGTTCGGCCGCGATCAGGCGCAAATGCTCGATCGCGCGCGAGCCGCCGACCGCGCCGTAGCCGACAAAACCGGCGGCCTTCTTGTTCCATTCGGGCGAGGCGTAATCGAGCGCGTTCTTCAGCGCCGCCGGCATGCTGTGGTTGTATTCGGCGGTCACGAAGATGTAGCTGTCGAATTCCGCGACCTTCTTCTGCCAGCGTTGCGCGACCGGGTTCTGCGAGGGCGCCCAGGCGTTCGACGCAACCTCATCGAAGAAGGGCATTGGGAAATCGCGCAGATCGACAATCTCGGTCTCGATGTCATCGCGCTGGGCGGCAATATCCTGGACCCACTGGGCCGGCTTGTGGCCGAAACGGGCGGCGCGGGTTGTACCAATAACGATGGCGATCTTGAGTTTAGCCATGGGACCCTCTATCTCCGTATCGTGGTTACGAATTGATACTGAGGGTAAATAGATGACCGGCAAAAACCCGCAAGAAGGCACAATCGGCATACCCGGTACCCTGCATGTGCCCGAGGATTGCCGGGCCGTGAGCGAGGTCTTGTCCCGGGTCGGCGACAAATGGACGGTGCTGGTGGTTGGCGAGCTGGGCAACGGCCGGAAGCGCTTCAACGAGATCCGCCGCGCGCTCGGCAGCATCTCGCAGCGGATGCTGACGCTGACGCTGCGCGGCCTGGAGCGCGATGGGCTCGTCACCCGCACCATGTTCCCGACCGTGCCGCCCCGCGTCGATTACGAATTGACCAAGCTCGGACGCTCTCTGCTCGAACCGGTCAGCGGCATCGGGTTGTGGGCGCGGCAGAACCGGGCTGCGATCGCCGAGGCGCGGCAGCGTTTCGACGCCGGGGCCGACAAGCAATGAGCGTTCGCGCCGAGTTGGCGCGGCTCATGCTCCGCCTGATGTTCAAACGCACCCGCGTCGTCAAACCGGACCTCGCGAAAATCCGGCGCGGCATCGAGCGCACCACATGGTGGGTGCGCAATCCGCCGCGCTCCACCCGGAGCGCCAAGGTCGACATGGGCGGCACGCCAGCTGTGCGCGTCAGCACGCCGCGGTCGCAGGAGGGCCGCCACATCCTCTATCTGCACGGCGGCGCCTACATCTACGGCTCGCCGCTGCTCTATCGCGATCTGGCCTGGCGCATCGCCAATGCCGCGCAGGCAGTGGTCTGGGTGCTCGACTATCGCCTCGCCCCGGAAAACCCCTTCCCCGCCGCGCTGACCGACGCCACCGTCGCCTACCGCTCCATGCTAACGCAAGGCATCGACCCGAGCTGCATCGCCATCATGGGCGACTCGGCGGGCGGCGGCTTGACCTTCGCGACGCTGCTGAAGCTGCGCGACGACGCCGCGCGCTTGCCGGCGGCGGCCGCGGCGATTTCGCCGTGGACCGATCTCACTGTAACCAGCGAGTCGAGCCAGTTGTTCGCCAGGACCGATCCGATCCTCAACCGCGGCGCCGCCGACACCTATGTCGACTGGTACCTGGCCGATACCGACCGCAAGCACCCCTACGCCTCGCCGATCTTCGGTGACGCCCGCGATCTGCCGCCCTGCCTGATCCAGGTCGGCGACGACGAGATGCTGCGGGACGATTCCGTCACCATGGCGGAGCGGCTGCGGAGCGCCGGCCGCGCGGTCGAACTGGAGCTTTGGCCGCGCATGCCGCACGTCTGGCACATGCTCGCGGGGCTCGTTCCCGAGGGCCAGCAGGCCATCGAGCGCATCGGCCGCTTTGTCATAAAACACACGGCCAGCGGCTGAATTCGACCTTGCTTGCTTTGGCGCGACCAGCCCTTAAATTGACGACCCAGGAATTCCTTGAGGCGATATGACCTACGTTGAAGCGGCCGCTGCACCGCTCCGAAAAACCGGCCAGATCAAGCTGCACGGCAAGGATGCCTTCGAGGGCATGCGCAAGGCCGGGCGGCTGGTCGCCGAATGTCTCGACATGCTGGTCGAGCACGTCGAGCCCGGCGTCACCACCGACCATCTCGACAAGCTTGCGCTGGAATTCGCCTTCGACCACGGCGCGCTGCCGGCCACGCTGATGTATCGCGGCTACAAGAAATCCACCTGCACCTCGATCAATCACGTGGTCTGCCACGGCATCCCCGGCGACAAGCCGATGAAGGAAGGCGACATCGTCAATATCGACGTCACGCTAATCCTCAACGGCTGGCACGGCGACACCAGCCGGATGTACGCGGTGGGCGAAATCCCGCGCCGAGCCGAGCGCCTGATCGAGGTAACCTACGACGCCATGATGCGCGGCATCGCCGTGATCCGCCCTGGCGCGACCACCGGCGACATCGGCGCGGCGATCCAGACTTTCGTCGAAGGCCAGCATATGAGCGTGGTGCGCGACTTTTGCGGTCACGGGCTCGGCCGGCTGTTCCACGACGAGCCCAACATCGTCCACGTCGGACGCCCCGGCGAGGGCATCGTGCTCCGCCCCGGCATGTTCTTCACCGTCGAGCCGATGATCAATCTCGGCCGGCCGAATGTGAAGGTGCTGTCGGACGGCTGGACCGCAGTGACGCGGGACCGCTCGTTGTCGGCGCAATTCGAGCACACCATCGGGGTGACGGCTAACGGCGTCGAGATTTTCACGACCTCACCCAAGGGCCTCGACAAGCCGCCCTACCGGACCTGAACGCCGCAAATCTTCATCGCTGCCCATCGCACGGAGCGATTGCAATGGTGCTTGAGTACCAGCATCCTCGTCGGCAAGGAAGGCCACGCGAGCTTCAAGGGGCTGAAGCTGATTTAGCGCATCGTGCGCGGTAGCCAGAGCGCGATGTCCGGGAAGATCATCAGCAGCACGGTCGTCACCACCAGCGCCAGCATGAGGATGCTGCAGCCCTTATAGACCTTCATCAGATCGACGCCCGCGGTCGCGCTCACCACGAAGGCGAGCAGGCCGACCGGCGGAAAAACCAGCCCCATCGCCACCATCATCATGGAGACCACGCCGAACCAGACCGGATCGAAGCCAAGCGACGTGACCAGCGGAAACGTCAGTTGCAGGGTCAGCAGCAGCAGCGGGATCTCGTCCATGAACATGCTGATGACGAAGTAGGCGACGACGATGCCGATCAGGACGACCCAGCGGTTGAGGTCCATGGCGATGACGATCTGCACCACCTCCTGCGGGATGCGGCTCAGCGTCATGTAGTAGCCGAACACGGTCGCGCCGATCAGGATCATGAAGATCATCGCCGAGGTGCGGATCGTCGATTTCAGCGCATCGATGGCGTCGGGCACCGTCAGGCGGCCGAACACGGCGCCGATCACCGCCGCGAGCAAGGCGCCGAGCGCGCCCACCTCGGTCGGCGTGGCGATGCCGCTGTAGAGCAGGATCAGCACCAGCACGATCAGCAGGAGGCTCGGCCAGACCCGCAGCAGGCTGGCGCGGCGCTCGGCCGGCGGCGTGCGGAACGTCGCCGGCGCGTGCTGGGACTGACCAGGACCCAGAGGTAGATCATCGACGGCGAGCAGAACACCGACGATGATGCCCGGGACGACGCCGGCGATCAGCAGCTTGCCGATCGAGGTCTGCGTCGCGATGCCGTAGATCACCATCGCGATGCTCGGCGGAATGAGAATGTCGAGCGTGGCGCCGACGCCGATCGAGCCGGCCGCGAGTTCCTCGGAATAGCCGTGGCGGCGCATCTCCGGCATCGCGATCCGCGACATCACCGACGCGGCCGCGGTGCTCGCGCCCGACATCGCGCCGAAGATCCCGCAGGCGAACACCGTCGCGATCGCAAGCCCGCCCCGGATAGTGCGACAGCCAGGCCGCCGCGGCGGCATAGAGGTCGCGCGCCAGCCCGCTGGAGGCCGAGAAATAGGCCATCAGGATGAACATCGGGATGGTGGTGAGCTGGTAGTCCGCGACCGAGCTGAACGGCACAAGTCCGACGATGTTCAGCACCTTGGTGAGGTCGCCGGTGATCAGCCAGATGCCGAACATGCCGGAGCCGGCCAGCGCCACGGCGATCGGCACGCCGGACAGCAGGCAGAGCAGCAGGACCAGCATCGGCAGCGCGGACGATCATGGAAATCTTTTCGGTATCCGCCGTTCAGGAGGCGGAGGGCGCCTCTTGCGTGAACAGCAGTGACTGGCGGCGCCGCACACGCGGCAGGTCGACGAGCATGATGATGGTGAGCGCGAGAAAGCCGATCGGCACCAGGCAGTAGGCCGGCCCGACCAGGATCGGCAGTGTGCTCAGCTCGGTGTCCTCGTGCAGGCCGCGAAAGCCCTGGACGCGCGGTCGCCCACAGGAAGACCACGCAGAAGGCGAGCGTCACGAGGAAAGCGAAGTAATCGGCCGCGAGCCTAGCGGCGCCCGGCAGCCGATCGACCAGAAACGTCACCCGGATGAACAGGCCGCCGCGATAGCCATAGGACAGGCCGAGGAAGATCGCCGCCACCATCAGGTATTTCTCGGTGATCTCGTAGGCGCCCATGATCGGCCGATTGAACGCGTAGCGGCTGAGCGCATCCGCCGAGGTCAGGCACATCATGGCAAAGGTGGCGAGCACGCCCAGATACAGGAGCGCCAGCTCGCAGCGGTGCAGCCACTTGTCCGAGAGTTTCGGTCACAACGTCACCGCATCGTCAGCGCCGGCTGAGCTCCGATCCTGAACGGGCGACCGGAGCCGCAAGTCGCATCAGTTCTTGGCGAACTCGAGCGCCGATTTGAGGATGTCGCGGGCTTCCTTGTGGCCCTTGCCTTCCATCTTCTTCACCCACTCCTCCCAGAGCGGCTCGCCGGCGGCCTTGTTCCAGCGCGCGACTTCGGCGGGCGGCACGTCGTAGCGGTTGAGCTCGATATTGGCCGCCTTGACCCGCTCCAGCACGCCGGCTTCGGCGCTGTCGAAGAAGTTCTTGCCCCAGAACTTCGAGCCTTCCAGATCGCCCTTGGCCGCGAGGATGTCGCGCACGTCCTTCGGCAGGCTCTGGATCTTCTGCCGGTTGGCGCAGACCGAGAAGTACGAGGCGTAGAACGGCACCATGGTGACGTTCTTCGCCACCTCGTAGAGCCGGAAGCCATGGATCGCCTCCCACGGCACCGCCGCGCCGTCGAACACGCCCTTGTCGAGCGCCTGATACATGTCGGGCATCGGCAGCAGCGCCGGCACGGCGCCGAGCGCCTTCGCCATCTCGGTCGGCGGGCCGCCGAGCACGCGGATCTTCAGCCCTTTCATATCCTCGAGCGTCTTCACCTGCTTCTTCGAGGTGATCAGGAAGTTTGGCGACGTGGTGTGCAGCACCAGCGGCTGGATCGCGTCCGTATTCTTTCTGGATGGAGGGATACTTCTCGTAGAGCTTCCACAGCACTTCGCTGCCCTGCTCCGCCGTCTTGATCGGCAGGAACGGCAGCGACATCACATCCGACAGCGGCGTCTGCTCGGGCCAGTAGCCCTGCACGCACCAGCCGATGTCGGCGATGCCGCTGCTGATGCCCTTCCACATGTCGATGCCCTTGATCAGGGTCTGCGACGGAAACACCTCGATCTTGATGCGGCCCTTGCCCGCTTCTTCGACCTGCTTGATCCAGGGATAGAGCGCATGCGCCGGCCCCCAGCCGGTCGGCGAATTCTGGTCGGCGAATGTCAGCTTCACGATGTCCTGCGCATGCGCCGAAACCGTCAGCGCGATAGCGGCGGCCGCAGCCGTCAAAACCTTTCTGATCAATGGAACCTCCCGTCGGGCACAATGTCCGGAAGCTCGCGTGCCCTTGTTGCCGGCAAGTGTGCCGCTCCGCCATCAACCGCACAAGAGGCGGCCGCCCAGGGCAAGCCCAAGCAAACCCATGGCAATCGGCAACCGCCGAAATTAAGCTATGCTATTGTGCCGTCATTCAATCGAAGAGATCCCATGCGTCTTGTTCTTGCCGTCCTGTTTGTTGTCGCCGCCACTGGGCTCGCAGGCGCCCAGGGCAACCCCAATAAGTCCGATGAGGTTCTCCGCCAGCGGATCTTGTTGAAAGAGCGTTTCAACAAGGGATGGGACGTTACGGTCGAGAACTCGCAAGATCGGATCGAGTTGCCGGTGCAAGGCGGAAGCCAGGAGGCACTACTCCGTGATCCACCCGATCAAGCGCCGAAAGTTTGTACGGGACTGCATCGAGCGCAAGCGCCGCTAAGCACCGCGGCAGTCAGCCTGCGGGGCGCTGCTTCGTGCCTGCGTCGGGCACTTCGATGGCGGCGAGCAGCCGGTCCACCGTATCGTGGAAGCTCTGCCACGGCGCCTCGCGGTCGCTCTGGTTGCGCACGACGATCGAGTTGCCGGCGTAGAACTTTTCGTAGAGCATGTGGCGGCCGGCGAACTCCGTGCCGACGATGTCCCAGGCGAGCTTGTAGAGCTTGTGGCGCTCGACCGCCTCGATCGACGGCGTCTTCCACCAGCGCTGCGAAGGTGTCGCGCAGCGCGTCGTCGGTCATCACGTCGATCGACGCCGGCATCACCAGCGGATAGCCGCCGAGCAGCGTGCGCAGCGTGTCGACGATCTCGGTGTGGTGCTCCTGGCACCAGTTGAGCGCCGCATACATGATGCGGCGGTTCGGCGTGGCGAAGCCCTTCGGGCCATTCCTCCCAGGCCTCGATCTGACCGTGCACCAGCCCGCCGATCAGCGCTTCGAGCGAAGCCAGCCGGCCGAGCTGCTCGCGCACCGCCGGAATCTTGTCGGTGCCGTTGGCCTGGCAGATGCGGCTCGCGAGCCCGACGATCAGGCCCATCTTCGCCCAGAAGCGGATGTTCGACTGGTGGTTCTGGTAGCAGTTCGCCGGCGTCTCGATGTAGATGCGCCGCGACATCGCCGCGTCGTTGTGCAGGAACACGCGCTCCCACGGAATTTTCACCCGGTCGCACACCAGCACGCTGTCGGTCTCGTCGAAGCGGTACGACATCGGATAGTCGGCCTCGTGCGCGACGTGCTGCGCATAGGGCTGGCGCGACCACAGCGTCAGCCCCGGCGCGTTCAGCGGCAGCGCCGCGGTGATCGCCTCGCTCTTGAGCTTGTCGTCGATCGGCGTGAGATTGCCGATCAGGATTTCGTCGGCATAGACCGCGCTGGTGGCGAGCATCTTCATGCCCGACACGGTGACGCCGGCGTCGTCCTCGGCGACGACCTGGAGGTTCGGATCGTCGCGCTGCTGGCCCGGGAACAGGTCGGCGCTCTTGCGGCCGCTCGCCGGCGTGACGGCGAAGCTGAGATAGAGATCGTTCTTGCGCGCGAAGTCGTAGTAGTTGAGCAGGTTCTGGCCGAAGCCCGCGTGCAAGCCGTCGAGCAAGGCCGCATTCATCGCCAAGCCCGTGACCAGTCCCGACACCTGGTCGGGCGAGCGGCCGACGAAGCCGTAGGTCGCGTCGGCGATCGCCTTGCAGCACCGCATGCGGCGCGCGAGATCGTCGCGGTTGCGGCAGCGCAGCCAGTACAGACTGATGCGCTCGCCGTCCTCCTCGTACGAGAACAGCTCGCGCTTGGCCGGATCGGCCTTGAGATCGTAGAGGCCGGCGATGGTCTTCGCGCCCTCGCGGAACGCCGGATGACTGGTGACGTCGTCGACGCGCTCGGCGCCGATATAGACGACGCGGCCGTCGCGCATCCGCTCGAGCTTGCGTTGACCGGAAATCAGCACGCGCTATTTCCGGACCATCAGCAGAGGACTGGCGGTCTGCGGAATCCGCTGCCACTTGGAATCCTCGGCCTCCTCGAAGCGCCAGGACTGGCCGTTCGCCGCACGCAGCACGATCTCGCCGCGGTCCATCTGCCAGGTCGCCGGCGCAAAGCGCGCGACCGCCGGATCGCAGCCGGGCTGCACGCGAACGACGAACTCCTCGCCGGCCGCGGTGTCCGACAGCGTCAGCTCGCAGATCCGCTGGCCGGTGCGGCGGATGACGTTCCACTCGCCGTTCATCTGGTCGGCGGTCTTCGGCGCCGGCCCGAGGTCGGTCGGATTCTGGATGAACAGGATGCCTTCGCCGGCCTTTGGCGCTTCGAAGATGCCGCTCTCGACCTCGCTGAACTCAAGCACCGAGTTGCCCTTGGCGTCGAGCAGGCGGAGGAAGTCGTTGTCGTTGAGCCGCCAGCCGACAATCTCCGGGATGAACGGAAAAAGCTTGGCGCAGGCCGGATCGAATTCGACGCGTTTGCCGACCTTGGCCGCGGTATCGCGGAAGGTGATGGTGCAGGTCTTCTCGCGGTCGGCGTTGGAGAACTCCCAGCTCCCGAGCATCGTCCGGGGGGACCTGGGACGGCGAGTTCGGGGGCCGCAGGCGCAGCCTCACCCGGCGCAGCCGCGTCAGGCGTCGGTGTCCGGCGCTTGCGCCTGCGCGAGCAGCGGCGCCGGACACGCGGTCGACAGAACGAATGCGAGCAAGGCCTGGCGGATCATCCCGGTAAATTATCACGCCTACTTCTTCGGAGGCCATGGCGTCTCGGGCACCGGCGTGAGCGGCGGCCTTGCCGGCGGCCCAGGCCAGCAGGTTGTCCACCACCAGCTGCTCCATCTCTTGGCGGGTATCGACCGAGGCGGAGCCGAGATGCGGGAACAGCACGACATTGTCCAGTTCGAGATACTCCTTCGGCACCTCCGGTTCGTTGACGAACACGTCGAGGCCGGCGGCGAAAATCTTCCGCTCCTTGAGCGCCTTGATCAGGGCGGCGTCGTCGACCACCGAGCCGCGCGACATGTTGATGACGATGCCCTTCGGCCCGAGCGCGTCCAGCACCTCGGCATTGATCAAGTGCCTGGTCGACGGCCCGCCCGGCATGATCAGGATCAGCGTATCGACGTCGCGCGCCATGTCGACCAGCTTCGGATAGTGCTTGTAGCTCACGCCCGTTTGCGGATTGCGGCTGTGATAGACCACCGGCACGCCGAAGCCGTCGAGCCGGCGCGCGATCGCCTGGCCGATGCGGCCCATGCCGACCATGCCGACGGTGCGGTCGCGCAAGGTCGCCTTGGTGAGCGGATACTGGCCCTCCATCCATTTGCCGGCGCGCAGGAACGCTCGGCCTGCGGAAACTCGCGCACCGTGCAGAGCAGCAGGCCGAGCGCGGTGTCGGCGACCTCCTCGTTGAGCACCTCCGGCGTGTTGGTGACGGTGATGCCGTGCTCGACCGCCTATTTGATGTCGATGTTGTCGTAGCCGACGCCGAAGCTCGACACGAACTCGAGCTTCGGGAAGCGCGCCATCATATCGCCCATCATCTTGTCGGGCGCGCCGGTCACCGCGGCGCCGCGCACGTTCGGCGCCGACCTTGGCGATCACCGCCTCGGCGTTGTCCCTGGGGATCACATGCAGGTTGAACGCGCGCGCTCAGCCCATCGACGATGGCTTCTTCGGCACCCCGATCAGCACCACGTCGGCCTTGTCGGCCATCGCCCGCTCCGTCCACGATCTGTCATGCCCCGCGATAGGCGGAGCATCCAGTAACCTGCACGTTCACAGTCAAATCTCAAGTCCGACGGTACTGATCGTCCGCCTCGCGGAGGATGACGGCTGCATGTGCCGACATTGCGGGCTCTCGCAGGGCCGTGCTAGCAGAATGCACGCATTGGACAGGCGTCGCGAGGGAGTTTGGAATGGCACAGAACACGCAAAAGGTCGGCTGGATCGGGATGGGCCGCATGGGCTATCCGATGGCCGAGCGGCTGCTCAAGGCCGGCTACGACGTCTCGATCTGGAATCGCACCCGCTCCAAGGCCGAGCCGCTCGCCAAGATCGGCGGCAAGGTCGTCGACAAGCTCTCCGACCTCTCCGGCATGGACGTCGTGTTCTCGATCGTCGCCGAAGGCAAGGACGTCGAGCAGGTCTATCTCGGCAAGGACGGCGTTCTCTCCGGCAACAAGACGCCGGGCGTGTTCGTCGATTGCTCGACCATCTCGGTCGAGGAATCGGTCGAGATCCGCAAGCGCCTCAAGGAGCGCGGCGCCGACTACGTCTGCGCGCCGGTCAGCGGCAACGCCAAGGTCATCAAGGCCGGCAAGCTGTCGTCGGTCTGCTCCGGGCCGGAAGCGGCGTTCAAAAAAGCCGAGGACATGATCAAGGTGTTCGCGCCGAAGGGCGTCTCCTACGTCGGCGAAGGCGAACTCGCGCGCGTCTGCAAGATCGCGCACAACGTCATGCTCGGCGTGGTGATCCAGAACCTGATCGAGATCACGCTCCTGGTGAACAAGATGGGCGTGCCGCGCCACGCCTTCCTCGCCTTCCTCAACAACGGCGTGATGGGCTCGATGTTCACGGCCTACAAGTCGCCGGCGCTGGTCAATCTCGACTGGACCACGACGTTCACGCCGGAACTGCTCCGCAAGGACCTCGACCTCGGCCTCGCGCTCGCCGACGAGATGGACGTGCCGATGCCGATCACGGCTGCGACGCGCGAAGTGCTGCAAGGCACATTTCGGCGCCGCAATGTTGCAGAAGAACCCGGAGGAATATCTGTCGAAGGACTTCGCCAGCGCTGATGGAGACCATGGCGCTGGCTGCCGGCATGAAGCTTGCGCCGGAGAACAAACAGGTGCCGACCGGACTGGAAAACTGATAGAATTCGCGGTGCGGTGATTGCGCACGGGAACCGGCCGGCGCTTCGGGGAAGTGGAACTCAGTGAAGCTCAAGAAAGACAATGTCTACGGGTTCCTGATCATTCATTTGATCGCGGGACTGGCGGTATTTCCCTGGTTCTTCAGTTGGACCGGGGTCGTGCTGCTGGTCGCTGGGCTGTTCGTCTTCGGCATGCTCGGAATCAATCTTTGCTTCCACCGCCTGCTGACGCATCGCAGCTTCTCTTGTCCGCTCTGGCTGGAACGTTCGCTGGCAACGCTGGCTGTGTGCTCGGTGCAGGATTCGCCGCCGCATTGGGTCGCGGCCCATCGCAAGCACCATCAATTCGCCGACGAAGAACAGGATCCGCACAGTCCTCTTGTCAGTTTTTTCTGGGCCCACATGGGCTGGTTGCTGGTGAAGGTCGATGACATGAAGCGTGGCCCGCTGATCGAGCGCTACGCCAAGGACATCTCGCGCGACCGCTACTACGCCTGGCTCGAGCGGCGCAGCAACTGGCTCAAGGTCGCGCTCCTGTCGTGGCTTGGGTTTTTCGCGGCTGGGTTTACCGTCGTCGCGCTTTCCGGCGGAAGTTTTGCCGAAGCCGCG
The DNA here is from genome assembly GCA_963842645.1 of uncultured Alphaproteobacteria bacterium. Lineage (GTDB taxonomy): Bacteria > Pseudomonadota > Alphaproteobacteria > Rhizobiales > Xanthobacteraceae > Z2-YC6860. The sequence continues at coordinate 181,169 of CAWJGY010000008.1, forward strand.
CAGTTCGGCCTGAGCTTGTTCATCTGGGGCGGGGTGCTGCGGACCGTCGTGGTGTGGCACATCACCTGGTTGGTCAATTCGGCGACGCACGTCTGGGGCTATCGCAATTACAACACGCCCGACGTCAGCCGCAACAACATGCTGATCGCGCTGCTCACATCCGGCGAAGGCTGGCACAACAATCACCACGCCGACTCGCGCTCGGCGCGGCATGGACACAAGTGGTGGGAGCTGGACCTGACGTGGCTCACGATCCGCCTGCTGATGCTGCTCGGCCTGGCGAAGAATGTTGCCCTGCCCTCACCGATTTTGGCGGATAAGTTCAACGCTGCCGGCCCGCGATCCGCGTCGGGTTCAGCCACGCCGGCCATATCGGATCGTGAGGTTTCGCTGGCGCCGACGCTGCAATCGATCCATTCGGAAAACCGGTCCGCCGGACGCAAGTGACCGCAGCCGGTCGGCAGCGTTTCGGCTTTGGCCGATTGACGCGCCGCCCAATTCCCGCGACGCTCCCCCCATTCATTCACCTCACGAGGAAACGTCATGCGTCAAAAACCCGCCCTGACTGCCAGCGACTGCCAGAAGATGATGGCTGCCTGCAAGGCCGAAGCGCAGAAGAACAAATGGGCCGTCACCATCGCCATCGTCGATGACAGCGGCGCGGCGCTGCTGGTCGAACGTCTCGACGGTGCCGGTGCGATCAGCGCGACCGTCGCGATGGGCAAGGCGCAGACCTCCGCGCTCACCAAGCGGCCGAGCAAATTCTTCGAGGACCGCGTCAAGGAGCGGCCGGGCTTCGTGACGTTCCCGACGCCGGGCGTGATGTTCCAGGGCGGCGTGCCGATCGTCCATCAGGGCGAGTGCGTCGGCGGGATCGGCGTGTCTGGCGTGCAGTCGCACGAGGACGAGCAGGTCGCGGACGCCGGCGTCAAGGCGCTGGGCTAGACCTTAAAGCTCTTCTGCACTTGCGGCGGAAACAGTTCCTCCGGCGTGAGCCTTCGATGGCACACGCCCTGCTCGTGCGCGTATTGCAGGAAAGCGTCGAGCGTCGTGCGGTTCGCATCGACGCCATATGGCATCAGGTCCTTGCCGACGATATCCTGCATGCGCTTGGCGAACTCGTAGCCCCACGGCAGCGGCAGCGTCGAACTGGTGTTGGCGAGCGCGCGCTCGACGCTCCTTCGCCGCGCCTCGTCGAAGGCTTTGAACAGGTTCGCTGCCACCCATGGATTGCGCTCCACGATGTCGCGCTTGAGCGCGATCGTGTGCATGATCGGATAAATGCCGGTGTCCTTGACGTATTTCATCTCGACGTCGAGGTAGTCCGGAAACAGTCGCGCGATGTTGGGATGGCCCTGTTCGAAACAGGCCGGCGCATGGGCCGACAGCGCGGCGTCGATTTCGCCCGACACCAGCATGCCGCTGAGACTCTTCTCAGGCATCGGCGTGCAATTGAGACCCTTCGGCAAGTTGAGCTTCACCTTCTCCATCCGGCCGGGCTGATCGACGCCGGCCTGGACCCACTGGATCGAGGCGAGGTCGACGCCGTACTGATGCGCGAGCAAGCCGCGCGAATAGACCGCCGCGGTCTGCGCCCATTCCGGAACGCCGATCCGCTTTCCCTTGAGATCGGCGGGCGACTTCACTGCGCCATCGCGGCGGATGTAGATCGACGAATGTCGCGGCACCCGCGACGGAAACACCGGGATCGCCACGAGCGGCGCATTGCCCTGCGACACCAGCGATGAGTATTTGCCCATCGAGACTTCGGACGCGTCAAACTCCCGGTAGTTGAACTGCCGGAAGAAAATCTCCTCGATCTGGAGATTGAGAAAGGTCAGCGCGACGCCTTCCACCGGCACGCGGCCGTTGGCGAGATCGGTAATGTGATCGTAATGACTGCTCGCAAGCGTCAGCGGCAATAAACTCACTATTTTAAATCCTTGGTTCTGATCAAATCGCGCCGGTGGCGGTCGGGCCACCCTGCGGGCGATGGCGCTTCACGGCGTCCGGATTGGTGGAATCGACGCCCATGTAGACGCCGCGCTCCCAACTTCGCTTGAGCGGATCGCGGACCTTCAAGGTCATCTTGCCGATGTTCTGGATCTCGATGTCCACCGTCTCGCCGTCCTGGAGGAAGCCCAGGCCCTCGTGGTTGGTGCCGCAGGCGATCAGGTCGCCCGAATTCATGGTCATCACCGTGGTCGCCCACTCGACCAGCTCGGGGACCCGGTGCTCCATGTCGTCCGTGTTGTAGTTGTGGCGAAGCTGTCCGTCGTTCCAGAACCGCACCACCAGATCGTTAGGGTCCTTCACTTCATCAGCGGTGGCGATGCAGGGTCCGATCGGCGAGAAGGTGTCGAATGACTTGCCGAGCCAGCTTGTCAGTGGCGTCGCGGGCCAGGTCCGGCGGCCCTGCTCGCGAGCCGAAACATCGATCAGAGTGGTGTAGCCGAACACGGCTTTCTTCCAGTCGGCGGCCTTCACCATCTTGGCCGGACCCTTCATCACCAGCGCGAGCTCGGCTTCGTGCATGAACGCCCACGGCACCGTATATTCCGGCAGCACGATGGTGTCGCCCGGGCCAACCACCGCATCGGGGTTCTTCATGAACATGTTGAGCGGCCGCGCGTCGCGCTGCGCGTGCTCCCAATAGTTGGCGATGCAGCAGAGGATTTTTCCCGGCCGCGGCAGCGGCGCCTTGATCTGGACTTGGCTCGTGGGGATGGCCTTGCCCCCGGCGCCGAGCTTCGTCAGCGAAGGCTTGAGCCGGTCGAAGTCGTCGATGATGCCCTGCATCGTGAGCTGCGGGGTGTGGCTTTTTTTCACCGCGCTGGAGATGTCGACCACGCCGCGGTCGGTCATCAGCCCGGGCACGACCTCACCACCGGCGCCCGATTGGAACAGGACAAGTTTCACGAATTTCCTCCCTTACCGCTTTGGCGCGGAATACAGCACATCCCCCGGAACCCGGCCAGCCGCCGCAACCCGCGCATATCAGGTCTGTCGCAGCCCTGACGGCAAATTGCCTCGCTCCACCGCCTGCGATATCGTCTCGCCAGACGGGGCGCCGGAGCCCCAAAAGTCCAGGGTGAGGGAAACGAACAAATGGCTGTCATCAAAGTCACTGATATCGCTTACGTGCGCTTGCGGTCGCCCGATCTCGATCTCCAGTCAGAATTCCTCGAGAACTTTGGCCTGGCGCCGAGCGTAAAGACAGGCAAGGCGATCTATTATCGCGCCACCGATCCAGTGCACCACGTCCACATCACCGAGAAGGGCGACCCGAAGTTCGTCGGTATCGCTTATCACGCGGCGAGCGAGGACGATCTCAAGACGCTGGCCAAGGCGCCCGGCGCATCGGGCATCGAGAACCTGGACGAGCCCGGCGGCGGCAAGCGCGTCCGCCTGACCGAGCCGAACGGCTACCAGATCGAGGTGGTCTGGGGCATGGAGAAGGTCAAGCCGATCGAAGCGCCGCGGCAGCTGCTCAACTCCGGCTACGCGCCGCTCGCCCGCGCCGGCGAGATGATGCGTATTCAGAAGGGCCCGTCACGGGTGAAGCGCGTCGCCCATGCCGTGCTGGGCACGCCGAAGGTGAAGGAGACCGTCAACTGGTTCCGCCACCATCTCGGCTTCATCTGCTCGGACGACGTCTACGCCGGCCAGAAGGACAACTTGATCGGCTCGTTCAACCGCATCGACGGCGGCGAGACCTTCGTCGATCATCACGTGTTCTTCGCGATCAACCATCATGATGCTGGGCTGAACCACGTCTCGTTCGAGGTGCAGGACCTGGACGACGTGTTCATGGGCCATCAGCATCTACGCGACACCAGCAAGTACGAGCACATGTGGGGCATCGGCCGGCACCTGCTCGGCAGCCAGGTCTATGACTACTGGGCCGACCCGTGGCGCCGCGTGCACGAGCACTGGGCCGACAGCGATCGGCTCAACATCAAGAACGGCTCGAACCTGCTCTCCGCCGAGGAGGCCCTCGTTTCGCAATGGGGCGATCCGCCGCCGCAGAAGTTCATCGAGCACGTCAGCGCCTAAGCGCCATTACTCGCGAAACGAAAACCCCGGCATTTCTGCCGGGGTTTTTTGTACGCGGAAAGTGCTTACCAGCCGTCCGGGTCGCCGTACGGGCGATCCGCATACGGCAGGCTCTGCCCGCGGCCATAGGACTGCTGCGGCTGCACAAAGACCCGTTCCTGGGCCTGGGCCCTTGCCTGCGCGTTCTCGGCACCTTGCGGGCCGTAGTAATACGCGCCGCTGCGGTCCGCTGTACCGCTGGCGTAAGCATCGTAACCGCGATGCGTGCGCGAAGCCGCGAGGCTCGGCGCGGTGGCGGCGACCAGCAGAGCGGCCGCCGTTGCTAAGATGTAAATCTTTCTCATCGTCGTAACTCTCTTGTTTGCGTTACAGGGCACCCTATGGGTTCCACCCGATACGTTTCTTATCTACGACGGTGATCTATTCCCTGCCTGCGTCCCTGCAAGCGCACTAAACGCACACCTCAAATCAAAGCAATTTGAGTTTCTGCGGCGGAATTAAATGATTAGTGCCGAAATGAAACGCTCCACATTTGTGGCACCGCGCCTCAATCCCTAACCCCATACCTGCCGCGCGGTTTCCACGACGATTTCCAGCTTCCGCTTCTGGTCGTCGGCGCTAATCAGGTTCCCGACCACGTCGGAGGCAAAGCCGCATTGCGGGCTGATAGCGAGTTGATCGAGCGGGATTGCCTTCGCCGCCTCGTCGAGGCGGCGCCTGAGCGCGTCAACGCTCTCCATTTCCGGAACCTTGGTACTGACGAGGCCCAGTACCGCGACCTTGCCCTTCGGCAGAAAGCGCAGCGGCGCAAAGGAACCGGCGCGCGGGCTGTCGTATTCCAGCAGGAACCGATGGTGCGGTAGCTCGGTGAATAAGCGCTCTGCGATGGCGTCATAGCTGCCCTCGCGATGCCACATGCTGCGCTGGTTGCCGCGACAGAGATGAATGCCGAACGTCACGCCCGGAAAGTTCGCGATGACCGCCGCATCCGCCTTGAGCGAGCGCGCGAAATTTTGCGCCGGGTCTTCGCCGCGCTCGCGCATCTGATTCATCGAAGGCTCGTCGACATAGGCCGTGTAGCCCGGCGCATCGATGTGGACGTAGCGGCACCCGGCCGCGACAACGCTGCCGATGATCTCGCGCTCGATCGCGACCACGTCGGCCATGAAGGCGTCCATATCCTTGTAGATCGCCTTGGAATTCTGATGATCGAAGCGCTGGCTGATGCGATCCGGACCGATCAGCGAAACCTTCGCCGGCGTCTTCGCTACGCCCGCGACGAACTTGTATTCCTCGAGCGGCACGTTGCGCTTGAGCTTGAGCCGCGATTTCACCGGGCGGCGGTGCGAGATCGCCGTGCCCTTTTCCTGAATAGGCACCTCCCACCGCCGCAGCGCGGTGCCGCCCTCCACGCGCCGGGAATAGGCGTGAACCGTGCTGGCGCTGGCATCGAAACCTTCCACCGCAGCGCCAAAGCTGTCCTGGAAATTCAGCCGGCGCACCTCGCCGTCGCTGATCACGTCGAGGCCGATGCCCTCCTGCAACTTCACGGCGGCGCGCACCGCCTCGTCCTCGACTGCACTCAACGCCGCGGCGTCGAGCTTGCCCTCATCGAGCTGCTTACGCGCCTCGATCACGGCCGCGGGCCGCAACAGGCTACCGACCACATCCGTGCGGATCGATCGCAGATCAATCATGGCGACACCTACAGTTGCGTTGGATCGAGGATCACCTTGCCGAGGCCGCCGCGGGCCTCGACCAGTTCGTGCGCCAGCGGCGCCTGCGACAGCGGCAACACGCGATCGATCAGCGCCTTGAACTTGCCGGCGGCCGCCATCTCCAGCGTGAGCCGTGCGCTCTCGGGGCGTTCGCCCGTGACGCCCATCACCGTGATCTGGTTGAGATAGAGCTTGTTGACGTCGAGCGGCACTATGCCGCCAGCATGTCCGCCGGCGGTGACGAGGCGGCCGCGGCGGGTCAGCGCGGCGAAGGCTTTCGGAAACAGTTCGGGATCGCCGACATTCTCGAACACGACGTTGATGCCCTGGCCTTCGGTGATGCGCAGAGATTCGATGGTGAGATCCTGCTTGCGATAATTCACGCCGGCATCGGCGCCGAGGTCGAGCCCGACCTTGACGCGGTCGTCGCCGCCCGCTGCCGCGATCACCCGGGCACCAAGATGTTTCGCGACCTGGACTCCGGCGCTGCCGAGGCCGCCGGCGGCGCCCATCACCAGGACCCATTCGCCGGGCTTCACCTTGGCGTGGTCGGCCAGGAGATGGAGCGCGGTCGGCGCATGGCGCGTCACCACCGTGGCGGTCGGGAAATCGACGCCGTCCGGAATGATCGTGGTGTTGGCCGCGGTGGCGCAGACATATTCGGCATAGCCGCCCCAGGCGTGCACGCCCATGAGCCGGATCGCATCGGCGCCGCTGTTGTCGCCGCCGCTGACGCGGAGCGCCACGGTGACGCGGTCGCCGACCTTGCGATCGGTGACGCCCGGACCGAGCTTGGCGATGACCCCTGACGGATCGACGCCAAGCACCAGCGGCAGCTTCACTGGCCGTGCGTATTTTCCGGCGCGAACTTTCGTGTCGAGCGTCCGATTGACCGAAACCGCGTGCACCTTGAGCAGCACCTGACCCGGTCCCGGCTCCGGCGTCGGAACCTCCTCGAGCTTCATGACGCTCGGCGGGCCAAACTCGCGAACCACCATGGCTTTCAACTGAAACCTCCCAGCACTTGCCCGGCGATAAGGCCGCACCCGGCTGCGGCGGTCAAGCATAGGCGGGCCGCCGGCGGAGATCGCCGAACGCTACGCCAAGGCGTTCGCGCCGGACGCAAAGTAGCGGCCACCGAGCCGCCATCCCATTTGCAAAAATACCACGAACCCGCGACCGCCCGGCTGAGGAACAACCGGCCGCGCGCGCCGTTGATGCATCGTGGGCGGCGTCAGCTACGAACTCCGGAGATCGCCCATACGCAGGACGATCAATACTGCGCGCAACGCTACCGGTCCTACGATCCCAGCAGCGGAACCTACCTGGGCTACGACGGCGCCCGGCACGCTTGCCAATAATGGGAATCCATGAGTCCCCGGAAATTCCGGAGACTCATGTACTTCGGTCGTATGTTTAGCTCTCCGCCGCCTTCGCATGCGCGGTGAGCAGCGCCGGCAGCCGCGCCGGATCGCCACGCGCCATGCCGCATTCGGTACCGATGCCGTCCACCCGTGCATAACGCCGGGCAGCGTCGAGCCGTGCCCGGTCGCCGCCCGCGTCGTTGTGGTGGATCAGCCCGAGATACAGCTCGGTGCCCGGCCGCAGCTTCAGGTTCTTCAGCGGCGCGAAATAGGCGTCATCGGTGCGCGCCTTGACCACCGGCATATGGACAAACTGGATCGGCCGTTTGACGCCGACGACGATGGCGTTGGTCATCTCGACCATGATGCCCATGTCCTTCGGCAGCACCATGTGCTCGTCGGCCGGGCTGCCGTAGCAGAGGTGATAGCCGAGCTCGATGCCGGCGGGCACGCCGTCGCCGATTTTCGTCAGCACATCGAGCGTCTCGGTGCGAAAATCCACCGGCCCCTTGTCGTAGTATCCTTCCCAGGCCAGCACCTCCTGGCAGACGTCCCATTGGATCGCGATGCGATCGTTGGGCAGCGCCTTGGCGATCTTCGCCACCTCGCCGAGAAGATGCTGCGTCAGCGGCGGCAACAGCTTCTGCCGGTCGCCCGGCACCATGTTGTTGTAGGTCGGCGCGACCGGCGTCGGAATCGAGATCTGGAATTTCACGCCGGCGGGAATTTCGCCGGCCTTTTGCAGCCGCTCGAAAACCTTCCACGAATCGATCGCCATGGCGGCATAGCCAGTGTCGAACGTCGCTGGGTCGATGGTGGCGCCGGGCTTGACCCGCAGCCGCGGGATTTCGCGCACCAGCTTGCCGTCCCACTGCACGAACCTGAACGGCGGCACGTCCTTGGCGTACTCGATAGCGGAGTTGCCGGCCAGCACGTCCTGCAGGAACTTGATCCAGCTCTTGCGGATGCCAGTCTCGCCGTCCGGCAACCGTGTCAGATGCGGGCCGGTTGCCTTCGCCAAGGTTCGGAACACGGTTTCGCTGTCGGGTAGCGGAATGCTTCCAACGAAATGAACGATCGGATGCTTGCTGCGATCAGTCATCATGACGCGACTTTGTCCTTCGGTAAGGTAGGTAGTGCGGCGACCACATCTTAGCGTGGATCGCCGCTTCGATTTCGCTCTCCGCGGGCTCGGTCAGGCCTTCCTTGCGCGCCTGCAATGCCGTCGCCCGAGCCACCGCGATCGATACCTCGCGCAACGCGGTGACCGGCGGCAGGAGATTCGCGCTCGGATCGTTCTTCGCCGGCGACATCGCTGCCAATGCCTTCGCCGCCGCCATGAACATGGTGTCGGTGAGGCGGCGCGCCCGCACCGCGATCACGCCAAGGCCGATGCCCGGGAAAATGTAGGAATTGTTGGTCTGGTCGACCTTGAAGGGCTGTCCGTCGCGCACCAGCGGCGGGAACGGACTGCCGGTCCCGATGACGGCGCTGCCGTCACTCCATCGCTGGATATCCGTCGGCGTCGCCTCGGCGCGGGAGGTCGGATTGGAAAGCGGGAAGATTACCGGCCGGCGGTTGCATTCGGCCATGGCTCGGATGATCTGCTCCGAAAACGATCCCGGCTGCCCCGATACGCCGATCAGCGTCGTCGGCTTGGCGTTGCGCACCACATCGAGCAGCGTCACCCGCCCGGGCTGCTCAAGCGGCCACGACGCGACCGTCGCGCGGTCCTGCATGAAGTGCTTCTGAAAGGATGTAATCGAATTCATGCCCTCGACAAGCAGGCCGTCCTGGTCGACCATGTAAAATCGCTTGGCCGCGGTCTTGGCATCGACGCCGGCCTCGACCATTGCCGCCATCAGCAGGTTCGCGATACCGCAACCGGCGGAGCCTGCGCCGAAGATCGCGATGCGCTGTTCGGTCAGCGGCACGCCGGTCACGCCAATGGCCGACAGCAGCGTGCCGGTCGCGACCGCGGCCGTCCCCTGGATGTCGTCGTTGAAGGTGCAGAGCCGGCCGCGATAGCGATCGAGCAGACGCGTGGCGTTCGCCTTGGCGAAGTCCTCCCATTGCAGCAGCACGTGCGGCCACCGCTCCGTCGCCTCGGTAATGAACTCCTCGACGAAGACGTCATACTCTTCCCCGCGCACGCGCTCGTGCCGCCAGCCGACGTAAAGCGGGTCCGCCAGGCGCTCATCGTTGTCGGTGCCGACATCGAGAAACACCGGCAGCGTGGTCGAGGGATGAATGCCGCCGCAGGCGGTGTAGAGCGCGAGCTTGCCGATCGGGATGCCCATGCCGCCGGCGCCTTGATCGCCGAGGCCGAGGATGCGCTCGCCGTCGGTAACGACGATCACCTCGGTGCGATCGAACTGCGGATTGGAGAGGATCTGCTTGATGCGTTTCCTGTGCTTCAAGCTCAGGAACAGCCCACGCGGCTTGCGGAACAATCGGCTGAAGTGCTGGCAGCCGGCGCCGACCGTCGGCGTGTAGGCGATCGGCAGCAGCTCCTCGATGTTGCGGGTGAGCAGCGCATAGAACACGGTTTCGTTGGTGTCCTGCAATTCGCGCAGGAACGCGTAGCGTTCCAGATCGGTGGCAAAGCCGCGCAGCACTTGGAGCCGCCGCGACACCTGCTCGTCCAGCGTGGCAACGCGAGGCGGCAGCAGGCCATGCAATTCGAAGGCGTCGCGCTCCTTTTCGGAGAAGGCGGTGCCTTTATTGAGGAAGGAATCGCCCAGGAGCTGATAGCCGGCAAGCGGCGTCACCACCTCCTGCGGCTGAGCGTTGACCTGAGACGAACCCGGCATGGCTTACTACGTCCGAAAACTCGGAATCCAACGATATCCTACTTCCTACGCTCCGCCACCCGCCCATCCCAAACGCGGATGGGGACGGCTATGGCCATGACGGATGGATGAAATTTCATCCGTGGAAACCATTTGCCTGTCATCGCCATGGACTCGGCTGCACCGCCCGTGCTGGAATTTCCGCCGGGACGGGTCTTGGGGGTTTGGATGAATAAGCGAGCTTTGGTGTGGCCACACGGAAATCGCGTCGCCGTGGTGTGCAGCGTGCTGCTGGAAACCTGGAGCGATGGAAAATCGCCGACCTATTTCCCCCGCACCACGCCGCTGCCTGCCGGTTCCAAGGACGTCGCCGGCATCAACTGGTCACGCTTCGGCGGCAACGAGGGCATCTGGCGGCTGTCGCGCAACCTCAAGGACCTCGATATTGCGGCGACTCTGTTCTGCAATGGCCGCAGCGCCGAGCTATGGCCGGAGGCGATCGCCGCCTTCGCCAAGTCCGGCCAGGATGTCGCCGGCCACGGCTGGCTGCAGGACCAGACTCTGTTCTCCATGAGCGCAGACCGCGAGCGCGAGACCATCAAGAAGACCCTCGACATTCTGGAGAAGACCGCCGGCAAGCGCCCGACCGGCTGGGTGACGCCGATCTACGGCTGGTCTGAGAACACCATCGAATATCTTGCCGAGGCGAAGCTGCAATGGTGCTCCGACGCACTCGACGCCAGCGTGCCGTTCCAGCAGCAGACCAAGAGCGGCAAGATCGTCATGATCCCGTGGAGCGAGTTCGTCGACAACCGCGCGTTGCGCGCCAGCCCGCGCATCTATTTCGACGTTTACAAGGACATGTTCGATTATCTGCACTCCTGCGAGCCCGGCGCGCTGATCAACATCGGCGTGCACAGCCATTTCGGCGGGCGTCCGGCGATGGCGGCGGTGTTTCGCCAGATTCTTGAATATCTTCGCAGCCACAAGGACGTGTGGTTCGCGCACCACCGCGACGTGGCGAAATGGATCGTCGAGCAGAAGTTCGAGGACACCTCGTACCAGACGCGATTTGCCCCAACACGGAGATGACGATGCCGCGCGCGGCGTTGCTCGTGCTCGCTTGTCTCATCGCGCTCGCCTCCGAGGCTTTCGCGCAGTCGGACTATCCGACGCGGCCGGTGCGGATCGTGGTCAACTCCGCGCCCGGCGGCGGCACCGATATCCTGGCGCGCGTGGTCGCCGCGCACCTCTCCAAGGGCGGACAGAACTTCTTTGTAGAGAATCGTGGCGGCGGCGGCGGCATCATCGGCATCGAGAGCGTGATCAACGCCCCACGCGACGGTTACACGTTGCTGATGACGCCGAGCACCGTAGCTGTGCTCCCGGTGGTTACCAAGCAGGCCCGATACGACGCCGCGAAGGATCTGGCGGCGATCACGCAGGTTGCCGGCATCTCCAACGTGCTGGTGGTGCACCCTGACGTGCCGGCGAAGACATTGGGAGAGCTGATCGCGCTGGCGAAGGCCAAACCCGGCACGCTCAATTACGGGTCGGCTGGCGCGGGCAGCTCGCCGCACATGAGCATGGAATTGCTCAAGCACATGGCCGGAATCGATCTGCAGCACATCCCCTTCAAGGGCACCGGCCCGGCGATGACCGAGGTGCTGTCCGGCCGGATCGCGGCACTGTTTTCCAACATGCTCACCGGCAAACCACTGATCGAGGCGGGCAAGCTGCGCGCACTCGCGGTCTCGGGACCCAAACGCGTGATGGCGCTGCCGGAGGTGCCGACAGTGGCCGAGGCCGGCGTGCCGGGCTATTCGGCGCTGCAATGGTACGGCCTGCTTGCCCCCGCCGGCACGCCCAAGGAGATCATCGACAAACTCCAGGTCGCCGTCGCCGAGGCGCTGCGCGCCCCGGACGTGCGCGAACGGCTCGCTCAGGACGGCGCGGAACCGGTTGGCGGTGCATCCGCCGACTTCGCCGTGCTGATCAAGGCCGACCTGGAAAAGTGGTCGACCATCGCGCGAGCTGCGAACATTCAGGCTGAATGAGCATGATCATGTTTGGAAAAATCATCGGTTCGATTGCGGCTCTGCTCCTGATTGCCTCCGGCGCGCAGGCGCAGGGCTCATGGCCAAGCAAGCCCGTCAAAATCCTGGTGCCGACGGCGCCGGGCGGAACCGCCGACGCGACGGCGCGCATGTTCGCCCTGCACCTGGGCAAGGTGCTGGGTCAGCAGTTCTACGTCGAGAACCGCGGCGGCGCGGGCAACACGCTCGGCATCGATTCCGTCGTACGGTCGCCGCCCGACGGCCACACGCTGCTGCTCGGCGCCGGCACCATCACCATCAATCATCTCGTCTACAAGAATCTGCCTTATGACGTGCTTCGCGATCTTACGCCGGTGACGCAGATGGTGTCGGTGGCGAACGTGCTTGTCGTACATCCATCGCAACCGATGAAGACGCTGGACGACTACATCGCCGCGGCCAAGGCGAAGCCGGGGCAAGTCAACTACAGCTCGGCCGGCGTCGGCAGCAATCTGCATCTGGCGATGGAACTGCTCAAGGTCCGCACCGGCATCGAAGTTACCCATGTCCCTTACAAGGGTGTCGGCCCCGCGCTGCAGGACACGCTAGCCGGCCACGTCATGTCGATGGTGTCGAACGTGCCTTCGGCGAAGCCGCACATCGACACCGGCAAGCTTCGCGCGCTTGCCGTCACGTCGCTCAAGCGCACGCCCGCGTTGCCCGACGTGCCGTCGATGTCGGAGGCGGGCATCAAGGACTACGAGGTACTGAACTGGTTCGGCCTGTTCGCGCCAGCCGGCACGCCGCAGCCGATCGTCGACCGTTTGCAGGCCGAGGCGGCCGCGATGTTCGCCGATCCCGAGACAAACCGGCGGCTCGCCGGCGAAGGCGCCGAACCGGTGGCGAGCAAGCCCGCCGATTTCGCCGCGTTCGTGCGGGCCGAGATCAAGAAATGGGATGAGGTCGGCAAAGCGGCGAACATCGTGCCGACCGAATAAGTCCTTGCCTTATCCCTTGCCGTAGAACTCAGGCACCGGCACGCCTTGCGAGATCGCGCCGATGCGGGTGTCCTCGGCCCGCTTCTTCTTCTCGCACAACTCCAGCACCGCCATGATGGAGGCCCGCGGGATGAACACCACGCCGGTGTCGTCGGCCACCACCAGATCGCCCGGATTGACGCGCACCTGGCCCATCTGGATTTCGCCGTTGATCTCGACGGTCTCGAGCCGCCACTTTCCGGTAACCGGCGTGATCTCGCTCGCCCAGACCGGATAGCCGATCGAGCGCGAATGCCGCACATCACGCACGCCGCCCATGACGATGGCGCCGCGCTCGCCCTGGCGCTGGCCGGTGAACGCCGAAACGCCGCCCATGTTCGACATGCCGGCGACGCCGGAGATCACCAGCACGTCGCCGTCCTCTGCAAGGTTGTGCGCCTCGAATTCGGCCATGCCGTTGAGGTTCTTCTCCGCCGCCACGAAGCGGATCGACCCGCCGCGTGATGTTGCGCACGGTTAGCGCCGGCCCGCAGATCAGCTTACCCGGCAGCGTCGGCTTGAGAACGCGAAGCCCCGATCACGCCTTCGGGCACGCCGAGTTCGTCCATCACGTCCGAGATGAGGCTCGTGCATTCGCCGAGCGCGAGAAAACGCTCGACCGCGCCGGCCGGCGGCTTCGGCGTCGACTGCATGCGGATGCGATCGGCGGCGATCCGGCCGGTGAGTTTCTTGCCGCTTTTTTCCACGCCGTTCCTCCCGCCGTTCCTAGTCGAGCCGGATATTGGCGTTCCGGATCACCACCGACAAGCGCTCCGTCTCGTCCTTGATGAAGGCGCGGAATTCGGTGGGCGAGCTGGCGACCACATCGGCGCCTTGCTCGGTGATGCGCGCGCGCATCGCCGGTTCCTGGAGGATAGCGACCGTCTCCCGGTGCAGCATCGCGATGATGGGTTCGGGCGTTTTCGCCGGCGCCAGCAGCCCGAACCAGGGACCAGCTCGAAAATCGAGGCCGCCCTCGATGAAGGTCGGCACGTCCGGCAGCAGCGGCGAGCGCCGATCGGCGGCAAGCGCGATCGCCTTGAGCTGGCCGCCGCGGACCAAGCCTAGAAGCGGCGGAATGCCTCCGATCAGCATTTGCACATTGTTGCCCACCAGCCCGATCGACGCGGGGCTGCCGCCGGAATACGGCACATGCACCATGCGCGTGCCCGTAACCAACTGGAACAGCTCGGCGGCAAGATGCGGACTCGAACCCGCGCCGTAGGACGCGTAGTTCAGGTCGCCCGGACGCGCCTTGAGGTACGCGATCAACTCGGCGACGGTGCTCACCGGCAGCGACGGCGGTACCACCAGAAGACCGGGCGCCGAGCCGATCATCGTGATGGGAGCGAGATCGCGCAGCGGTTCGAACGGAAGCTGACGATACAGCGACGGATTGGCCGCCAGCCCGAAGGTACCCATCACCAGCGTGTAGCCGTCCGGCGCGGCCTTCACCGCCTGGAGCGTACCGGTGTTGGTGTTGGCGCCCGGCCGGTTGAGCGCGACAAATGGCTGGCCGAGTCGCTTGCTCAGCCCCTCGCCGATCAGCCGCGCCAGGATGTCGTTGCTGCCGCCGACGGCGAACGGCACGATGATCTCGACGGCCCTCGTCGGATAATTTTGCGCCTGTGCGGCAAGTGAAAACGCCAGACTGAGAACGACCGCTCTGAGCGACGCTCGCCGCACGTCAGCGTCCGAGCGCCTTGGCCATCACCTGCTCGCAGCGCTGGTTCTCTTCCTCGTACAACTCGCCCGACATGGCCTTGCGCGCGAACTCGGACGGCGCGCCCGCCATGTTCCAGCGGCACGGAAAAACATTCTGCGCCTTCCACCAATCGGCGTCGTGGCCGACGTAGTTGTCGCCGACCTGCTCGACCTCGGTGGTGTATTCGGTGACGAAGCCGTTCGGCTCGACGAAATAGGAGAACACGTTGCTGCCGGGGCCGTGCCGGCCGACGCCCCACATGATCTCGTAGCCGCTCTTGCGGACCCGTCCAGCTCCGCTCATCAGCCCGTCGATGTTCGGCATTTCATAGGCCATGTGATTGAGCGTCGGGCCGTTGCCGCGCGCGAACGCGACGCTGTGATGATCCGAGCAGCAGCGCACGAAATCCATCATGAAGGTCGAGTCGCTCCACTTGAAGCCGAGCACGTCGAGGAAGAACGCGGTCTGCTTCTCGACCTCGGCGCTGTTGAGCACGACGTGGGTGAGCTTGGTCGGCCGCGAGCGGTCGTCGATGGCTTCGCTTGTGAAGCGCGATATCGGACGAGATCGAAATCGGATGGCCTTCGGGCGTGCTGACGCGGAAGCCGTAGCCGCCGCCGGCGCTCTTCTCGAGCGCGCCCGGCGCCTGCACCGACCTTGGCGCCCATCGCCTTGGCCTGGGCATGCAGCGCATCGACCGTGGCCTGGTCGGGCGCCGAGAAATGCACCCCGAGCAGGCCCGCCCGCGGCCGCTCGCGCAGCGTGACGACGTGATGCTCGCGGCCGGTGCCGCGCAGGTGAATCGTGTCGCCTTCGGCGGCGACATCCTCCAGGGCCCAGACCTTGCGATAGAATTCCGCGGATTTCTGCAGGTCGTGGACGCCCAGTTCGATGCTGCGCAGGCCGTCGATTCTGGCGTTGCTCATGGTCTCGGTCTCCGAAGGGTAGACAGTGCGGCGCGATATGGCCGGGCCGGCAGTTCCCGGTCCCAGAACCGGCAGTTTACCGCAGAAACCGGCGGTCGCGGCGACGGCTTTTGCATCCCTCCCCGGCGCGCCTCGCTGGTTGCTTTCGCACCCAGGAGGGAGCAAATTCACAGCCAAGAACCGGTCTAAATCCGGCTCATAATGCTGGGAGGAGAAGGCCGGCCGGAAACCGGCCCGCCGTAAACAGGGTAACGAATCGCATGGCCGAGAAGCTCGTCGCGAAAGCGTCGGAAATGAAGGATGGCGACCGCCGCATCGTGTTCGTCGGCGACCACGAGATCGGCGTGTTCCGGCACGAAGGCCAGTACTACGCCTACAGCAATTTCTGCCTGCACCAGGGCGGACCGGCCTGCGAAGGCCTGACCATCGCCAAGGTCGAGGAGCAGCTGCGCCCGGACAAGACCTCGCAGGGCCTCTACTTCTCGCCGACCGAGATGCACTTCGTCTGCCCCTGGCACGGCATGGAATACGACATGAAGACCGGCGAGTGCGTCTCCGACCGGAAGATGAAGCTGAAGAAATACCAGGTGCTGGAAAAAGGGGACGAGGTGTATGTCGTCGCCTAAGGCCGCGGTCAAGCCGGCGCGCCGTCCCGCCACGGCCGCCAAGATGAAGGCGTGTCCGCCACCTCGCGACCGCCTGGCGCCGAAGCCGAAGACTCCGCAGACGGGGCTTTCGGCCGACGCGATCAAGCTCGCGGCCGAGATCGAACAGGCGTTCAAGAAAAGCGACGACGCGATCTCGGAAGAGGCGATGCAGACGCTGATGGGCACGCTGTGCCGGGTCTACTCGGCGCAGGTCGAGAACGGCGCCAAGTACACGCCGATCGCGGAAGGGCAAAGCGTAAGCCCGACCGGCGTCATGGTGACGGCGAGCGGGCTGTTGCGCGCCGCCAATCTCGCAGTGTTCGAACTCGGAATGTGGCAGAGCTGGACGGGACGCTGAGCCGCACCGTCCGCAAGAGAATTTGGGATTTTGCAGGAGAAGACGTCATGGATCTTATTGCTGATCGCGGCCGACGCGTAACAGTCGAAGAGTTGAACACCAGCCGTCTGCTGGCCCACGCCCGCAAGCAGGCGGTGCAGCGCAAGTTCGACGACATGCTGATCGTCGACGTCGACGCACACCACTACGAGAACGAGCACTTCGGCGACATCCTGCCGTTCATGGAAAACGAGGTGTTCAAGCAGCTCTCGCAGTCGACCCGCACCAGCACGCGGAGCCGCGGCACCTTCACGCCGCAGACCATCGGCTACCAGGACATGGGCGGCCGCGTGACGCGCTATCCGATGCGCGGCACCGAGCAGACCGGCGACAAAGGCCACATGCGCGACATCGAGCTCGGCCACCGCTGGATGGACGCCATGAGCGTCGACTACTCCTGCCTGTTCCCGACCGGCATGCTCTCCATCGGCCTGCATCCGCAGACCGAGATGGAGGTCGAGCTGTGCTGGGCCTACAACCGCTGGCTCACCGAGAAGGTGCTGCCGGAGTCCGGCGGCCGCTTCTTCTCGATGCTGACGCTGCCGTTCTCCGATCCCGACGCGTGCCTGCGCCAGGTCGAGGAGTTCGGCGACCGCAAGCACGTCGGCGGCTTCATGGTCACGACCGTCCGCAACAACCTCGCGGTCAACGACAACCGCTACATGAAGGTCTATCGCGCGATCGAGGAGCGCGGCCTGGTGCTGTCGTTCCACTCCGGTCCGAACTGGGGCGAGCCGATCTTCAAGAGCTGCAACCGCTTCCTGACGGCGCATGCGCTCGGCTTCTCCTGGTACAACATCGTCAACCTGTCGAACTGGGTCATCAACGGCATGGGCGAGCGCTTCCCGAAGCTGCCGGTGGTGTGGATCGAATCCGGCCTCGCCTGGGTGCCGTTCCTGATGCAGAAGCTCGACCACGAATACATGCTGCGGCCGTCGGAAGCGCCGCTGCTGAAGAAGAAGCCGTCGGACTACATGCGCGACATGTACTACTCGTCGCAGCCGATGGAGATTCAGGACATGGGCGCGCTGGAGATGCACGTTCCGCATGATCAATGCGGAAACCCAGCTCATGTACTCCTCCGACTATCCGCACTGGGACTTCGACCTGCCGAGCACGATCTCCGACCTGCCGTTCCTGTCGGAGAAGGCCAAGCACAACATCCTCGGCGGCACCGCGGCGCGTCTGTTCAAGCTGCCGCCGCGCAACGAGGCGCAGAAGGCGAACCTGAAGAAGTTCGGCAATCTCACCGCCGCGGCCTGAACAACCGCGAAAATCGAGCCCGAAAAATCAAGCATTTGTCCGGGCCCTGGCCGCGCAAGCAGCCGGGGCCGATGCTTTTGCGCGGCGCTACTCGGGTCTTGATCTTCGCCGCCTCGATCACAGTCTTCCAGCGCGCTGGTTTCCGCCGCGACGTAGCTGCGGAATTCCTCCGGCGGAACGTCCCAGTGCACGGCGCCTTCAGCGTTCAGACGCCGGGCGATGTCGGGCGATGCCATGGCCTTGCGGATTTCGTCATGCAGCCGGCGCACGATCGGCTCCGGCAAGCCGCCGGGACCGACGATGCCGTACCAGGCCGACAGGTCGAAACCGGGCAAGGTCTCGGCGATCGCCGGAATCTCCGGCGCGATCGATAGCCGGTCTCGAGTCGAGACGCCGAGCGCGCGCAGCGTACCGGCACGTACATGAGGCAACAACGAGACGCCGCTGGTGAACGTGAGCTGGACCTGGCCGGAGATGACGTCGCCGACCGATTGCGGCGTGCCGCGATACGGCACGTGCGTCATGGTGGTGCCGGAGGCGACGTTGAACGCGGCCATCGCGATGTGTGCGGCGCCGCCGGTGCCCGGCGGTACTGAAATTCAGCTTGCCGGGGTTGGCCGTGGCGTAATCGATCAGCTCCCGAATGGAATGCACCGGCACCGTTGGATTGACCACGATGATATTCGGCACCATCGCCAGCGGCGCGACGTAGGCGAACGCCAGCGGGTCGTATTGCAGATTGGCATAGAGGCTCGGATTGACCGCCAGGATGCCGATGTGACCGAGCAGCAGCGTGTGGCCGTCAGGCGCGGAGCGCGCGACCGCGGTCGCGCCGATGGCGCCGCCGGCGCCTGGCCGGTTGTCGACGATCACAGGCCGGCCGAGGACCGGCGCGATCTTATCTGCGACCGACCGCGCCAGGATGTCGGTCAGGCCGCCGGGCGTGAACGGCACGACGAGGCGATGTTCGAGGACGGCCACGCAGGTTGCGCCAGCGCCAGGCGCGGCACGAGCGAAGCCGCAGCCGCGATCGCGGCGGGAGCAAAGCCAAGGACGTCGCGTCGGCGCAGCGACGCACTCCTTCGCTCGAACGGTGGGCAAGTGGGCAACGGTGCATGATAACGCTTCGGCTTCCGGGCGATCCAGGAAAGTTGCTATCGTTGCGCCTCGGTCGCCTTGAACGGACGGGTTAATGCAACGCAGTACGAGCCGGATCCTCACCACGCACACCGGCAGCCTGCCGCGGCCGGGCGATCTGGTCGCGATGCTCAACGCCAAGGAACTGGGCGAGCCTTACGACAAGAAGGCGTTTGCGGCTCGGCGTCGGCCGGGCCATCTCCGAGGTGGTTCAGCAGCAGACCGACACCGGCATCGACGTTGTCGGCGATGGCGAGCACAGCAAGTTCAACTGGATGGCCTATGCGCGGGGCCGCCTTACGGGGTTGGAGGAAATCGACAGCCCGGTGCGGTTCCGGGGCGCCACCCGCAACTCGATCGAATTCGCCGGCGCATACGAAGACCTGAAGATCATGCACGCCGCGCGCTCCGGCGCACTGGTCGCCAAGCGCACGGCACGGCCGAAGGCGCTGGTGTGCGCCGGGCCGATCCGATACGTCGGCCACGATGAGGTCCACGCCGATATCGACAATCTCCGAAAGTCGCTGGCAGGCAAGAAGATCGAAGAGGCCTTCATCACCGCGATCTCGCCTTCGAATCTGGAGCTCTATTACGAGAACCGCCACTACGGTTCCGATGAGGAGTATCTGGCGGCGCTCGGCGAGGCGATGCGCGTGGAATATCTGGCGATCGTCGAGGCCGGCTTTCTGTTGCAGATCGACGATCCGCGCATGGCAACGCACTACAATCGCGCCACCGACTCGACGATCGAGGATTGCCGCAAGTTCATCGCACTGCGCGTCGAAGCGCTCAACCACGCGCTGCGCGGCATCCCGGAGGAGAAGATCCGCTTCCACACCTGCTACAGCACCAACATCGCTCCGCGGGTGCACGATTTCGAGCTCAAACACTTCGTCGACCTGATGCTTCAGGTCCGCGCCGCGGCCTATCTGGTGGAGGCGGCCAATCCGCGCCATGAGCACGAATGGCAGGTGTGGCAGGACGTGAAGCTGCCGGACGACAAGATCGTCATCCCCGGCGTGGTGTCGCACTGCGTCCACCTGGTGGAGCATCCGGAGCTGGTGGCGCAGCGCATCATCCGCTTCGCCGACGTGGTCGGCCGCGAACGCGTCATCGCCGGCACCGATTGCGGCTTCGGCACATCGGGCGCGGGCGACGAGGTGCATCCGGACGTGGCGTGGGCCAAGCTGCGCGCCATGGTCGAAGGCGCGCAGATCGCAACGCGCCGGCTTTTCTGACGCAGTCAGCGCGGGCCAGGGACGTGTCGGCTTGGATCGATCACGCGCCTGTGATCCGGCGCGACAATAAGCCTGATCGCGATCATATTGCGATGCAATATATAAATGGACGTTCATGCCGCAGAGGTTGAGTTAGCTGCACTCTTCTCGTTTCAGCGGTTTGTGCAGTGCACAATTATGGCTAGCGGCTATCCCGCCGACCCGGATAGGGAATTTCGATGAGCCTTGCGCGATTTGTCCGCATCCCCGCCGTTGCAACTTTCCTCATTCTCGCGTTGACCGGCTGTTCGGAAGGGCCTGCCGCCCCGACCGCTGCGCCCCCGGCCCCACAAGAGGTCGGTGTGCTGGCGCTTGAACCCGCAGCCTTGCCGGTTGTTCGGGAACTACCCGGCCGCCTCGCACCAACTCGCATCGCGGAGGTGCGCGCGCGTGTGTCAGGAATTGTCGTCAGCCGCAATTTCGAGCAGGGAAGCGAGGTCAAGGCCGGCGAGATGCTTTATCGGCTCGATGCCGCGCCATTCCAGATTGAATTGCGATCCGCTGAAGCCGCGCTTGCCAAGGCCAGCGCCGTGTTCGACCAGGAGACGCAGAACGCCAAGCGCGCGGAGGCGTTGGCGCCCACGCGCGCGATTTCGCAATCGCAACTCGAGCTCGCGATCGCCAGCCTGCGTCAGGCAGAGGCTGACGTTGCCGCCCGCAAGGCCGATGTCGCGCGCGCAAAGCTCAATCTCGATTACACCGCGATCCGCGCGCCGATCCACGGCCGGATCGGGCGAGCGCTGGTGACCGAAGGCGCGCTGGTCGGGCAGTCCGACGTCACCCATGTCGCAACGATTCAACAGCTCGACCCGATCTATGCCGATTTCACCCAATCGGTTTCCGAGCTGAACCAACTCCGCCGCGATTTCGAAAGCGGTGACCTTGAGGAGGTCGCCCTGGCAACTACGCGGGTGCGGCTCATCCTCGACAATGGCGAGGTCTATCCGTTCGAAGGCCGGCTTTTGTTTTCGGACGCCACCGTCGATCCTGGCACCGGCCAGGTCACGCTGCGCGGCGAGTTTCCAAATCCGAAGATGGCGTTGCTGCCCGGCTTGTATGTGCGAGTGCAGATCGAGCAGGGCATCGATCCAGACGCGCTCGCCGTACCGCAACAGGCCGTCCGCCGCAACGACGCTGGCGCAAGCGAGCTGTTCGTCGTGCGCGACGACAACCGCGCCGCGATCGCTCCGGTCCGGCTCGGCCGTCCTGTCGCGGACAAATGGCTTATCCTCGATGGCGTCAAGCCTGGCGATCGGGTGATCGTCGATGGCTTCCAGAAGTTCGTCGCAGGCGATCTCGTCGATCCGAAGCCATGGCAAGCCGTCGTGCGCACGGACAGCAATCCGCGCCGATCGGCAACCGCCGATGCTGCCGCCGAGACGCGTTGACGATCTCCGATGCCGGCATTTTTCATCGAGCGGCCCATCTTTGCGT
Source organism: uncultured Alphaproteobacteria bacterium (assembly GCA_963842645.1). Taxonomy (GTDB): domain Bacteria; phylum Pseudomonadota; class Alphaproteobacteria; order Rhizobiales; family Xanthobacteraceae; genus Z2-YC6860. Next base: position 202,958 of record CAWJGY010000008.1, read on the forward strand.
GGGTGGTGGCGCTGCTGATCAGCCTTGGCGGCGCCTTGGCCATTCCGTTTCTCGCAGTCGCGCAGTACCCGATCGTCGCGCCGCCCTCGATAGCGGTCAGCACCAGCTATCCCGGCGCCTCGCCGGAGAATCTCTATAACAGCGTCACCCGGCTCATCGAGGAAGAGCTCAACGGCGCGAACGGCATTCTCAACTTTGAATCGACCAGCGACTCGCTTGGCCAAGTCGAGATCACCGCCAATTTCATTCCGGGCACCAACACCGAATCCGCGTCTGTCGACGTGCAAAACCGCATCAAGCGGGTCGAAGCCCGTTTACCGCGCGCCGTCATTCAGCAAGGCATCTTGATCGAGGAAGCCTCGAGCGCGGTGCTGCAGATCATCACGTTGAACTCGACCGACGGGAAGCTCGATGAAGTTGGGCTTGGCGATTTCCTGGTGCGAAACGTGCTCGGCGAAATTCGCCGCATCCCGGGAGTCGGCCGCGCCACGCTGTATTCCACCGAACGCGCCTTACGGATCTGGATCGATCCGAGTCGCCTTGTGGGCTTCAACCTGACCTCCGACGACGTAACGAAAGCCATCAACGCGCAAAACGCCCAGGTGGCTTCCGGCAGCATCGGCGTCGAGCCGAGCAGTCATGACCAGCAGATTTCGGCGATGGTCCTGGTCAAAGGCCAGTTTGCCTCGTCCGAAGAGTTTGGCGCGATTGTTCTGCGCGCCAACGCCGACGGATCGACCGTTCGATTGCGCGACGTTGCGCGGATCGAGGTTGGCGGCATGAGCTACCAGTTCACCACCCGGCAGAATGGCCAGCCGACCGCGGGGTTGACCGTGTTGCTCGCCCCGGGCGCCAACGCGCTGGCAACCGCCAACGCGGTGAAGCAGAAAATGCAGGCGCTCTCCAGGTTCTTTCCGGCGAGCATCAAATACGACATTCCGTATGACATCACGCCTGCTGTCGTCGCCTCGATAAACAAGGTGTTGACGACGCTGGTCGAGGCGGTGGTACTCGTGTTCCTGGTGATGCTGCTGTTCCTGCAGAACATCCGCTACACGCTCATTCCCACCATCGTCGTGCCGGTGGCGCTGCTCGGCACATGCGCCACGCTGCTGATGCTTGGTCTGTCGATCAACATGCTGACTCTGTTCGGCATGGTGCTGGCGATAGGCATTCTGGTGGACGACGCAATCGTCGTGGTCGAGAACGTCGAACGCATCATGTCGGAGGAAGGCCTTTCGCCGAAGGACGCCACGCGAAAGGCGATGAAACAGATCACCGGCGCGATCATCGGAATCACCCTCGTGCTGATGTCGGTGTTCGTTCCGATGGCGTTCTTCCCCGGATCGGTCGGCATCATCTACCGCCAGTTCTCGATCACCATGATCGCCGCAATCGGCTTTTCGGCGCTGCTCGCACTGTCGCTGACGCCCGCGTTGTGCGCGACGATGCTCAAGCCGGTCAAAGCCGGTCACCAGCACGCGGCGCGTGGCGCGTTCGGCTGGTTCAACCGCCGCATGGAGCAGGCCAAGAACGGCTACGGCGGGTTCGTGCAATGGTCGATCCTGCGGGCTGGCCAACTCATGCTGGTCTACGCCATCATGCTGGTTGTCTTGTGTTTTGCATTTCTGCGTCTGCCAGGCGGGTTCCTTCCGGTTGACGATCAAGGCTTCATCACCACTGACGTTCAGGCGCCGCCCGAGGCCTCGTTCCCGCGCACGCTAGAGGCCGTCAAAAGCGTCGAGGACTATCTCGCCAAGCGCCCCGGTGTTGACAGGATTACATTTCTGACCGGCTTCAGCTTCCTCGGTCAGGGTCAGAACACGGCGCAGGCATTCATCACGCTCAAGGACTGGTCCGAACGCGGAGCTGCCGATTCTGCAGAACGGATCGTCGCCGACATCAACAGCACCTTCGCAACATTCCGTGACGGCAAGATCTCGGCGCTTCAGCCGCCGCCAATCGACAATCTGGGCAATTCAAGCGGCTTCAGCTTCCGCCTTCAAGATCGCGGACAGCGCGGCTACACCGAACTGATGCGCGCGAAAGATCAGTTGCTTGCGGCCGCCGCTCGCAGCCCAGTTCTCCAGGATGTCTATGTCGAAGGACTGCAACCCGCACCACAAGTCGAGCTTGCGATCGACCGGGAGAAGGCGGCGGCTCTCGGCGTCACCTTCGAAGAGATCAACAACACCATCTCGACCAACCTAGGTTCTGCGTACATCAACGATTTCCCCAGCCGGGGCCGCATGCAGCGGGTGATCGTGCAAGCCGACCGCATCGCGCGCATGCAGCCGGAGGAAATTCTGGCCTACAACGTCCGTAATGCGCGCAATCAGCTCGTACCGGTCTCGTCATTCGCTACCGTGCAGTGGTCGGTCGGTCCAACGCAGATCGTCGGGTTCAATTACTATCCGTCCGTGCGCATCTCCGGATCGGCCAAACCCGGCCACACCAGCGGTGACGCCATTGTCGAAATGGAAAGGCTTGCGGAGCAACTGCCGCGTGGCTTCGGTTACGACTGGTCCGGACAGTCCCTTCAAGAGAAGCTCGCCGGATCCCAGGCGCCGCTGCTGCTGGCGCTGTCCGTGCTGCTGGTGTTCCTCGTGCTGGCCGCGCTCTACGAAAGCTGGACCATACCGCTTTCAGTTCTGCTGACGGTGCCACTCGGTATCTTCGGCGCAGTCGTCGCTGCAACGCTGCGCGGCCTGCCCAACGACGTCTATTTCACGGTGGGACTCGTCACGATCATCGGTCTTGCAGCCAAGGACGGCATCCTGATCATCGAATTTGCCAAGACGTTGAGAGAACAGGGCAAGCCGCTCAAAGACGCCACCATCGAGGCCTGTAGGCTTCGCTTCCGCCCGATCCTGATGACCGGCCTGGCTTTTGTCTGCGGCGTTGCACCGATGGTGGTGGCGGCGGGTGCGAGCGCAAAGAGCCAGCAAGCGCTCGGCACTAGCGTGATGGGCGGGATGATCGCCGTGGTGGTCCTGGCGCTACTGATGGTGCCTGTGTTCTTCGTTGCGGTTCAGGCGGCGTTCAATCGCAAAGCGCGCATCGAATTGCGGAACGCGATGGACAAGGCGTCTGTTGCGCCGCCACAGCCGGCGCCCACTCGGGCACCGGGCTAACAATCAGCGAACGAACTCGTCCGTATAGAGCCCGTCAAAGCTCTTCAGCGCGTCCTTGGACTCCAGCAGCTTGGCCTCAAGGCTGACCTGCTGCGAATGCTCGAGGCCCGGCACCGTGACCCGGAGATCCTTGGCATGCGCCTGCGACACCGTCTTCCAGGCCGCGGCCAGCACCTGCTGATCCATCTTGTCGAAACGCTTCTTGAGAATCTCCAGCGCCTCGTCCGGCTTCTCCAGGATGAACTTGTTGGCGGCGGCGAGCGCGCGGACGACGCGCACGCATTTGTCGCGCTGCTTGGTGCACATGTCGGGCGCGCGTGTAGATCAGCCCATAGGCGAACGGCAGCAGGTCGGGCGCGTCGCTCGCGCCGCTCGCCAGCATGATGGCCTTGCCCTTGACCACCGCATCCGTGGTGAACGGCAGCGAGGTGGCGAAGCCGTCGACCGACTTGGTTTCCATCGCCGGCAGCATGGCCGGGCGGGTCCATCGGCGCGATGCGGACGTCCTTCTCGATGTCGAGGCCGCCGCGGCTGGCGACGAAGCGCTCCCAGGCGTGCACGATGCTGCCGACGCCCTGGATGGCGATGGTCTTGCCCTTCAGCGCCTTGGCGCGGTCGGCGAACGGCGTCTTGTCGGTGATGCCGGCGGCGTCGGCGACGTCCTTGCGCAGCACCAGCTCGACCAGCGGCCGGTCGATCAGGTTGGCGATGGCGAGCAGCCGCTGCCCCGCCGCGGCCGCCCGCAGGAACACCGGCCCGGTGCCGATGGTGAAGTCGGCGCTGCCCGCGATCACCGCGTTGGGCGAGGCGACGCCGACCAGGATGCGGTGCGAGACCTTCAGCCCCTCCTTCTTGTAGAATCCGGCGTCCTCGGCGATGAAGGCCGAGCTGAAGGTCAGCGTCGGGGCCGGCAGCGCCATCAGGATCTCGATATCCTGCGCCTGGCCCGGCAGTGGGAAGCAGCCCAACGACGAGCGCGAGGGCCGCCGCGCCCGATGTCCGTGTTTGAACATCCGATCCTCCCTTATAATCGTCGCTACGAGCTTCCGTAACCGAACGCAAACCGCAAGGACGGGTGACCGTCGATGAAGGTGCCGATGCAAAGGCGCGGTGGACTGCGATCTTCATCCGGCGCCGCCCGGCGTGCCGGACCTGCTGCCCTATCTCGACGAATACTGGCGCGATCAGATCGTCGACCGCCACATCGCCAGATACTCCTTCAACCTGACCAGCTATCCGCCGAATTCGCCGCTCAGCGCGCGGCCGGACTGGCGGCAGCAGTCCGGCGCGCCGGGCGGCACCCTCGACATGATCCGCCGCCAGGCGCTCGATCCGTTCGGCTCCCGCTTCGCCATCTGCAACGTGCTGCACGGCGCGGTCGCGCTGTTCAACGAGGACATGGCGATGGCGCTGTGCTCCGCCGTCAACGACTGGGTCGCGAAGGAACTGCTCGACCGCGAGCCGCGGCTGCGCGCGTCCATCCTGGTGCCGCTGCACAATCCGGAGCACGCGGTCGCCGAGATCGAGCGCGTGGCGACGGACCGCCGCTTCGTCCAGGTGCTGCTGTTCGCGATGGGCGACATGCTGCTCGGCCGCCGCCCCTACTGGCCGATCTACGCCGCCGCCGAAAAGCTCGGGCTCGCCATCGGCATCCACGCCGGCAGCACCTACCGGCATGCGCCGATGGCGTCGGGCTGGCCGGCCCATCGGGTCGAGGACTACGTCGCGCAATCGGCGGCGTTCGAATCGCAACTGCTGAGCTTCCTCGCCGAGGGCGTGTTCCAGCAGTTTCCCGCGCTGCGGCTGGTGCTGATCGAATCCGGCTTCACCTGGCTGCCGAATCTGCTGTGGCGCACCAGCAAGTCCTGGCGCGGCATGCGCGCCGAGGTGCCGTGGATCGACCGCTCGCCGGCCGAGATCATCCGCGAGCACGTTCGCGTGACGCTTGCAGCCGGTCGATGCGCCGCCCGGCGACACGGCGACGCTCGCGCGCACGCTGGAACACATCGGTTCCGACCGCATGCTGCTGTTCTCGACCGACTATCCGCACTGGCAATTCGACGGCGACGACGTGCTGCCGGACGGGCTGTCCGACGAAACGGTGCGGCGCATGCTGATCGACAATCCGCTCGAAACCTATCCGCGTTTGCGCGAGGGGGCGCAAATCGGCGATAATGCCGCGAGCAACAAGGAGGCTGTGCGATGAACATTCCGGTTCGGCACGCCACCGCGGCCACGAAGCTCACCATCGTCGATTGCGACATCCATCCGGCGTTCCGCAAGCCGTCGGATCTTTATCCGTTCCTGCCGGCGCGATGGCGCGAGCACATGACGACCTTCGGCGAGCATCTGCGGCAGGGCCTGTCCGGCCAGCTCGCCTGGCCGCGCATGAGGCATCGGGCCTGCGCGTCGATGCCTTCCCGGAGGACGGCCCGCCGGGCTCCGATCTCGAACTGATGCGGCGGCAGCACCTCGACGCCAACGGCGTCGAGGTCGGCATGCTGATGCAGCTTTCCAAGGGCGGCATGGAGGAGCGCAATCTCGAATTCGCCGCCGCGCTGTCGCACGCCATCAACGACTGGCAGTTGGAGACCTTCGTCAAGCCGGAGCCGCGGCTTCGCGCCGGCATCGTGGTGCCGCAGGAGGATGCGGCCTTCGCGGTCAGCGAGATCGAGCACCGCGCCGACCGATCCATCGTTCTCGCAGATCATCATCTCGCCGCGCTCGAGCGATCCGCTCGGCCACCGGCGCTACTGGCCGATCTTCGAGGCGGCGCAGCGCTGCCAACCGGCCGATCGCGCTGCACGTCCAGGGCTTCAGCGGCGGCCACGCCTCGACCGGGTCGGGCTGGCCGACCTACTACATGGAGGAGCACTACGCCGCGACCACCGGGATGCAGAACACGCTGACGAGCCTGGTGTTCGAGGGCGTGTTCGAGCGCTTCCCGAAGCTCAAGATCGTGCTGATCGAGGGCGGTTTCGCCTGGGCGCCAGCGCTGTGCTGGCGGATGGACAAGCACTGGGAGCGCCTGCGGGTGGAAACGCCGCACGTGAAGCGCCCGCCGTCGGAATACGTCCGCGAGCACGTCTGGTTCACCACGCAGCCGATCGAGGAGCCGGACAATCCGCAGCATCTCGCCGAGGTCATCGAATGGCTCGGCTGGGACCGGCTGATGTTCTCGACCGACTATCCGCACTGGGACTTCGACGATCCGCAGCACACCTTCAAGTTCGCGATGACCGAGGCGCAGAAGGCCAAGGTGTTCCGGGACAACGCCAAGGCGTTGTACGGCCTGCCGTGAAGCGTCAGGTCGTCGCCCGCGCGATCGATGTCGCGCCGGGCCAGTGCAAGATCGTCACCGTGAACGGCCGCGAGATCGGCGTGTTCAATCTCAACGGCGAATATTTCGCGCTGGCCAACCGCTGCCCGCACGAGGGCGGCCCGCTGTGCCAGGGCAAGATCATCGCGCTGGTGCAATCCGACGGGCCCGGCCATTACCGGCTGGCGCGGCACCAGGAATTCCTGCGCTGCCCGTGGCACGGCTGGGAGTTCGAGATCCGCACCGGCCAGTCGTGGTGCGATCCGAAGTCGACGCGCGCCCGGCAGTTCCAGGTCAAGGTGGAGTCCGGGCGAAACGCTGGTGAAGGGCCCCTACGTCGCCGAGACGTTTCCGGTGTCGGTCGAGGAGGACTATCTGGTGGTGGAGACGTAGCTGCCTGTGGCCATCCTTCGAGACGCGCGCTGCGCGCGCTCCTCGGGATGAGGTCGGAGTGTGTCGCCGCGCAACAAAGTCGGGCCTCATGGTGAGGAGCGGTCCGAAGGACCGCGTCTCGAACCATGGCCGCGAATTCTCTCACTCCGCCGCGACGGATCGCTCGCGACGAAGCGATTGGCTGGCCGCGGCAGCCCGACATTCTCGCGCAAGGTGCGGCCTTCGTATTTGGTGCGGAACAGGCCGCGGCGCTGCAATTCCGGCACCACCAGCTCGACGAACTCATTGAGGCCCGCCGGCAGCACCTGCGGCATGATGTTGAAGCCGTCGGCCGCGCCGCCGCGATACCATTCCTCCAGCGCATCGGCGATGTCGGCCGCCGGTGCCGCAGCGCCACGCGATGGCCGCGCGCGGTCGCCACGCGCTTGTAGAGCTGGCGGATGGTGAGGTTCTCGCGCCGCGCCATCTCGATCACGACCTTCTGGCGGCCCTGCTGGGTGTTGGTCAGCGGCACGTCGGGCATCGGCCCGTCGAGCGGAAACGTCGAAAGGTCCATGCCGACGATGTCCGACAGCGCCGGCACGCCGAGCTCGGGATGGATCAGCGCCTGAAGCCGGTCGAACTTTTCCTGCGCCTCGTCCCGGGTCCGCCCCACCACCGTCAGCACGCCCGGCATGATCTTGAGCGAATCCGGCGAGCGGCCGTACTTCGCCACGCGCGGCCTTCAGGTCGGCGTAGAACGCGCTGCGCCGGCGCGAAGCTGCTGCTGCCACGGTGAACAGCACCTCGGCGGTCCGCGCCGCAAGCTCGCGGCCGGCGTCGGACTGGCCGGCCTGCACGATCACCGGCTGGCCCTGCGGCGAGCGGGGAACCATCAGCGGCCCGCGCACCGAGAAATGCTCGCCCTTGTGATGGAGCATGTGCATCTTGGCCGGATCGAAGAACAGGCCCTGCGCCTTGTCCATGACGAAGGCGTCGTCCTCCCAGGTGTCCCAGAGGCCCTGCGCCACCTCGATGAACTCGGCGGCGCGGCGATAGCGGTCGGCGTGCGCGGCGTGCTTGTCGTGGCTGAAGTTGAACGCCTCCGACGCCGCCGACGAGGTCACCACGTTCCAGCCGACGCGGCCCTGGCTCATCTGGTCGAGCGTGGCGAACATGCGCGCCACGTGGAACGGATCGAGATAGGTGGTGGTCGCCGTCGAGATCAATCCGATGTGGCGTCGTCACCGCCGACAGCGCGCCGAGCAGAGTCAGCGGCTCGAGCCGCATCGCCGTTGGTGGTGCGCTTCCAGATCTCGGGGTCGTCGGGGCCGAAGCGTCGAATTGCTGTCGGCGTTGAAGACGAAATCGAACAGCGCGCGTTCGGCGGTCTGCGTGATGTCGATGTAGTGGCGCAGGCTTCGGTTGGCGTCCGGCACCACGCCCGGATCGCGCCAGGACGCGATGTGATGCCCGGTGCCGTAAAGGAAAAGGCCAAGCTTCATCATGAGGACTGTCCTGCGTTCGCCTGCAGTGTACGCCTATCCCAGTCGCTTTTTAAGCCAGGTGCTTTTTGAAGAAGTCCACGGTGAGCGCCAGCGCCCGGTCGGCCTCCGGCTTGGAGTAGGTCTTGCCGCCGTGGCGGGCAAAGGCGTGGTCGGCGCCGGGGTATTTGTGGATCGTCACCAGCGGATTGGGCGACAGCCGCCGCTCCAGCATGTCGTTGACCTCGGCCTGCACCCAGCGGTCCTTCATCGCCATGTGCAGCACGAACGGCCGATGCAGGTTCTTCGCCTCGACGATGCGGTGCTCGATATAGGTGCCGTAATAGGCCACCGCGCAGTCGATGTCGGTGCGGCAGCACATCAGGTAGCAGAGCTTGCCGCCGAGGCAGTAGCCGACCGCGCCGACCTTGCCGTTGCACTCCGGAATCTTTTCCAGGTAGTGCCAGGTGTCCTCCATGTCGCGCACGCCGAGGTCGTAGTCGAACTCGTAGTAGAGATCGAACGCCTTCTGCACGTGGTCGGGATTGTGGTCGGACAAGTTCGACACCCGGCTCCTGCCGCCAGAACAGGTCGGGCACGAGACACACGAAGCCCGGCTTCGGCGAACTCGTGGGCGTGCTTTCGCATGGTGTCGTTGACGCCCCAGATTTCCATGATGGCGATGACCGCGCCGACCGGCGTCTTGTCGGGATAGGCGACGTAGGCGCCCATGGTGCCGTCGCGGAGTTTGACTTTGATGTTTTCGGTTCGCATTTTCTTCCGTCCCTGACTCCAGCCTCTCCACGTCACGCGCGGGCTTGACCCGCGGAGAGGCTATAGCTTCAACAATTTCTTCGCATTGCCGGAGAAAATCGCGATCCTTCTCGCCTTGCGATATCTCCAGCGCATTCACCGCAGCGATGGTGTTGCGCATCAGCCCCCGCCCCTGCTCCGAATCGAACGGCGCGTCGGTCGCGAACACGCACTTGTCCGGTGCCGAAGAAAGCATGCCCGCAGCGCGTCGGCGCGATCTCGCCGAGCGCGGTGTCGGCATAGAGCATCTTGTAGTAGTCGACCGGCGGCTTTTTCAGCTTGGCGTCCACCGCGGTGGGATTGGGCGCTCCGGCGCCAGCGAAAATCTGCCGGAAGCCGAGCTTAATCTTGCCGGAGAAGTACGGGATCATGCCGCCCATGTGGTGGCTGACGATCTTCAGTCTCGGCAGCTCGTCGAAAATCCCGGAATAGATCAGCCGCGTCATGCAGGCGGTGGTCTCGTAGGGCCAGCCGAAGCTGAACCAGATTTCGTTCTGCGATTCCTTCTCGCTCGCGTAGTCGGAGAACTGCGCGGTGCGCATCGGATGCACCCACACCGCGAGATCGTGCGCCGCCATCCGCTGCAAACACCGGGCGGAATTTCGGGCGCCGACAGCGGCTCGCCGGCGACATTGGTGAACACCTGCACGCCGCGCGCGCCGAGCTCCTTGCACCGCGCGGTCGGCCTCCTTGACCGACGCCTCGACATTGTTCATCGGCAGCGACGCGATGAAGGTCGGAAAATGGTCGGGATGCTTGCGGCAGATCTCGGCAAGCGCATCGTTCGCCATCCGCACCAGCTCCGGCGTCTGTGTCCGGCGGTCCGATCAGCTCCGGCGGCGGATTGGCCAGCGACAGCACGTGCTGCGTGCCGCGGAAATTCGTCCAGCAGCGCGCGGCGCGCATCGACGTCCCAGAGCGTCTTGAGCCGCGGGAACGCGGTCAGCACCGGATGGCCGGGGATGAGACTCGCCCAGGCGGTCGAGATACGCCTTGGGCATGAAGTGGTTGAAGATGTCGATCATCATGCCGGGATTGCCGATTCGCGGGGAATTCATGCCACGATGGGTGGCCTGGGGCGCTGGGGATCGTACCAATTGGCGATTGGGGCAATTTAGCCCAGAATGAGCCCAGGCAAATAGAGCGCTAAGGCTTCTAACCCTTCCGCCCACACGGGCTGGTCGTGTAATTTGCCTTGCAACGCGGCGAACCAGGCCCAACAGGCGATCGAATGACCACCACTGAGGTCGCCACCACCACGGAACGGCCCCCAGACGGGCTGATGCGCCGGCTGTCGGCGAGCGCCGCGACGCATGTCGGCAGCCGCCTGTTCCGGAAATATGTCGCGCTGTTCGTCGCCGTGGTCTGCGTCGCGCTCCTGACCAACGGCCTGTTCGAAATCTGGTTCTCGTATCAGGAGAACAAGCAGGCGCTGACCCGCATCCAGCGCGAGCAGGCGGAGGCCGCGGCCGCCAAGATCGGGCAGTTCATCAAGGACATCGAAGGCCAGATCGGCTGGACCACGCAATTGCCGTGGACCGCGAGCGCGCTGGAGCAGCGCCGCTTCGATGCGCTGCGTCTGTTGCGCCAGGTGCCGGCGATCACCGAACTGGCCCAGCTCGACGCCAGCGGCAAGGAGCAGTTGCGGGTGTCGCGGCTCGCGATGGACGCGGTCGGCGTCGGCACCGATTTCTCCAAGGACCCCAAGTTCACCGAAGCGGTGGCGAAGAAGATCTACTACGGCCCGGTCTATTTCCGCCGCGAGTCCGAGCCCTACATGACGCTCGCCATGGCCGGCGCGCGCCGCGACGCCGGCGTCAGCGTCGCCGAGGTGAACCTGAAGTTCATCTGGGACGTGGTCTCGCAGATCAAGGTCGGCAAGAAGGGCCAGGCCTTCGTGATCGACGCCGCGGCCGGCTGATCGCGCATCCGGACATCAGCCTGGTGCTGCGCAACACCGACCTGTCGCGGCTCGACTATGTGAGCGCGGCGCGCAGCACCGATGGCGCGTCGCGCAGGAAGGCGTCGAGATCGTCAACGACGTGCAGGGCCGCGAGGTGCTGACCGCGCATGCGCCGATCCTGCCGCTGCGCTGGCTGATGTTCGTCGAGCTGCCGATCGACGAGGCCTATGCGCCGCTCTACGAATCGATCAAGCGGTCGAGCTATCTGCTGATGGGCGGCCTGATGCTGGCCTTCCTCGCCGGCCTGTTCCTCGCCCGCAAGATGATCATTCCGATCCAGAAGCTGCGCGAGGGCGCGGCGCAGATCGGCAGCGGCAATCTCGAGCAGCGCATCTCGATCAAGACCGGCGACGAGCTCGAATTGCTGGCCGACCAGTTCAACGACATGGCCGGACGGCTGGAGGAATCCTACGCCGGCCTCGAGCAGAAGGTCGAGCAGCGCACGCACGAGCTGAGCGAATCGCTGGCGCAGCAGACCGCGACGTCCGAAGTGCTCCAGGTCATCAGCAGCTCGCCCGGCGAGCTTGATCCGGTATTCCAGACGATGCTCGAAAATGCGACGCGAATTTGCGAGGCCAGATTCGGTTCGATGCTTCTGCGGCGAGGGCGACACCCTGCGCCGCGTGGCACTGCACAACGCGCCGGCCGAGTTCGTCGAGTTCCACAAAAGGACGCCGGTGGTGAACCGCGAGAGCGCCGCCGCATTGGCCGAGCTTCTGACCAAGCAACAGCTCACCCACATCCCGGACATTGCCGTCAGCGATCCGAACGATCCCATTGCCAAGTTTGCAGGCGCTCGAACCCTCCTGATCGTGCCCATGCTGAAAGAGGACGAGATGATCGGCGCGATCGGCATTTATCGCCAGGAGGTGCGTCCCTTCACCGACAAGCAGATCGAACTGGTCCGGAACTTCGCCGCGCAGGCCGTCATCGCGATCGAGAACGTCCGCCTGCTCAACGAACTGCGCGCTCGCACCGACGAACTCGCCCGCTCGGTCGGCGAGCTGCAGGCGCTCGGCGAAGTCTCGCAGGCGGTCAACTCGACCCTCGATCTCGAACAAGTGCTCACCACCATCGTGCAGCGCGCGGTGCAGCTCTCGCGCACCGACGCCGGCGCGATCTACGTGTTCGACGAGGAGCGCCAGGAGTTCAAGCTGCGCGCCACCTACGGCATGAGCGACGAGATGATCGTCGCCATCACCGACCGGCGCATCAGCACCGGCGACGCGCATATCGGGCCGGCGGCGACCGAGCGCAGGCCGATCCAGGTTGCCGACATCGAAAAGGAGCCGCTGACGCCGGTCAACGAGATCAACCTGCGCGAGGGCTATCCGCGCGCGTGCTGATCATGCCGCTGCTGCGTCCCGACTCGATCGTCGGCGCGCTGGTGGTGCGGCGGAAGTCGCCAGGCGAATTCCCCAAGGCCACCATCGACCTGCTGGAGACCTTCGCCGACCAGTCGGTGGTGGCGATCCAGAACGCCAACCTGTTCCACGAGATCGAGGAGAAGGGCAAGCAGCTCGCGGTCGCGAGCCAGCACAAGTCGCAGTTCCTCGCCAACATGAGCCACGAGCTGCGCACGCCGCTCAACGCCATCCTCGGCTACACCGAGCTCATTCTCGACGGCATCTACGGCGAGGCGCCGCAGAAGGCGCAGGACGTGCTCAAGCGCGTCGAGAGCAACGGCCGCCACCTGCTCGGCCTGATCAACGACGTGCTCGACCTCTCCAAGATCGAGGCCGGCCAGCTCACGCTGACGCTGACCGACTATTCGATGAAGGACGTGCTCTACAACGTGTTCAGCGCGGTCGAGCCGCTGGCCAACGACAAGAAGCTCGGCTTCAAGGTCGAGGCGCAGCCCGACATGCCGCAAGGGCATGGCGACGAGCGCCGGCTGACGCAGGTCGTGCTGAACCTCGTCGGCAACGCCATCAAGTTCAGCGACACCGGCGCGGTGGTCATCAAGGCGACTTCGACCAACGGCTCGTTCACGGTCGCGGTGCAGGACAACGGCCCCGGCATCTCCAAGGCCGACCAGGGCAAGATATTCGAGGAGTTCCAGCAGGCCGACAATTCCGCCACCAAGAAGAAGGGCGGCACCGGTCTCGGCCTGTCGATCTCGCGCCGCATCGTCGAGCTGCACGGCGGCAAGCTCTGGGTCGAGTCCGAGCTCGGCAAGGGCTCGGTGTTCTCGTTCACGCTTCCGATCCAGGTGGCACCACAGGCCAAGCAATGAAGGCGCGGGGGCGCAAAGCAGCGGCCAAGCCGAGCCGGCGCACCGGCCCGGGCCGCGGCGTGGCCGCACCGGCCCGGGGCAACGAAGAGCTCGAGCGCGCCCTCGCCGAAGCGCGCAAGGAGCAGGCGGCGACCGCGCAAATCCTGGAAGCGATCAGCACCTCGGGTGGCGACCCGAAGGGCGTCTTCACAGCCGTGCTGAAGAACGCGACGCACCTGTGCGAAGCCAAGTTTGGCGCCCTGCACCTCTGCGAAGGCGACATGTTCCGAACGGTCGCGCTTCACAACGCACCCAAGAACTACGCGGCCGCCAAGAAGCGTGATCCGATGATCCACGGCGTCGAGAAGGGCAACGCACTGGATGTGGTTTGCCGGACGAAAAAACCGGTCCAGGAAGCCGATGTGCTCAAGAACCGCGCGTACACCAGCACGACGGCGCGATCGCGGACCAGCTTCGTCGAAACCAGCGGCGTCCGCAGCCTGCTTGCCGTGCCACTGCTCTCGGGTGGCAGCCTGATCGGCATCATCATCATCTATCGCCAGGAGGTGCGGCCGTTCACCGATCGGCAGATGGAGCTGGTATCCAACTTCGCCGCGCAGGCCGTCATCGCCATCGAGAACGCGCGGCTGCTCAACGAGCTGCGCCAGCGCACCGCCGATCTCAGCGAAGTCGCTGGAGCAGCAGACCGCGACGAGCGAGGTGCTGAAGGTCATCTCCAGCTCGCCCGGGCGACTTGAGCCGGTGTTCCAGGCCATGCTGGAGAACGCAACCCGCATTTGCGAGGCCAAGTTCGGCACGTTGTATCTTAACCGAGAATGGCACGCCCGAATCATTTCGACAGCTCGGCGTGCCTGCAGCCGTTCGCCGAATTTATTCAGCGAGGCGGGCGGCCGGCCGGGTCCGCTTGAACCCGCTGAGCCGGATCGATGCGCACGCGGCAGACGCAGCACGTTGCCGATCTACGCCACGGATGACAGCCTATCTGAAACGCGATCCTGTCAGCGTCGCCGGTGTCGAACTGGGCGGCATGCGCGACTTTGCTCGTCGTGCCGATGCTCAAGGACGACGAGCTGATCGGCGCGTTCGGCATCTATCGCCAGGAGGTACGCCCGTTCACGGACAAGCAGATCGAGCTGGTGCAGAACTTCGCCGCGCAGGCGGTCATCGCCATCGAGAACACGCGGCTGCTCAACGAGCTGCGCCAGCGCACCGACGATCTCAGCGAATCGCTGGAGCAGCAGACCGCGACCTCGGAGGTGCTCAAGGTCATCTCCAGCTCGCCGGGCGATCTGGAGCCGGTGTTCGATGCGATGCTGAAGAATGCGACAGAGATCTGTAAGGCGAACTACGGAATGCTGTTTCGCCTTCAGAATGGCTCTGTCCGCGCAGTCGCGATGCTCGGCGTGCCGTCGGAATTTGCCGAATTTTGGCGAGCCGGACAGCAGCCAAGCAGACATACCGCCATGGGGCGCGCCGCGGCCACGATGCAAACAATCCATATTGCCGATGTTACGAAGGAGCCGGCTTACGTCGATGGAGAGCCAGTCTTCGTGGCCGCCGTCAATCTGGGGAAATTCCGGACAATTCTTACAGTCCCAATGATGAAGGACGATGAGCTGGTCGGCGCTCATCGCCATCTACCGCCAGGAGGTGCGTCCGTTCACCGACAAGCAGATCGAGCTGGTGCAGAACTTCGCCGCCCAGGCCGTCATCGCCATCGAGAACACGCGGCTGCTCAGCGAATTGCGCCAGCGCACCGACGATCTCAGCGAAGCGCTGGAGCAGCAGACCGGAACCTCGCGAGGTATTGAAGGTCATCAGCTCTTCGCCCGGCGATCTCGATCCGGTGTTCAACGCCATGCTGGAGAATGCGACGCGTATCTGCGGAGCCATCGTTCGGCACTCTGATGGCTGCATGAAGACGACGCGTTCCGGCGCGTCGCGCTTTACAATGCACCGCCCGACTATCTGAAATTCGCCGAGAAGTCGTCGCTGCTCCCAGTTGACAGGCACCCCACCCTCAAACGCCTCGTCGAATCGCAGACCGTCGCACCAGATCGCCGATCATGTCGGCGATCCGAGCCGGACGCCCCCATCGTCCGGTTTGGGCAGGCCCGAACGCTGATGAACGTACCGATGCTCAAGGAAGGCGAGCTGGTCGGCGTCATCGGCATTTATCGCCAGGAGGTGCGGCCGTTCACCGACAAGCAGATCGAGCTGGTGACGAACTTTGCCGCCCAGGCCGTCATCGCCATCGAGAACACGCGATTGCTCAAGGAACTGCGCCAGCGCACCGACGATTTGAGCGAATCGCTGGAGCAGCAGACCGCGACCAGCGAGGTGCTGAAGGTCATCTCCAGCTCTCCGGGCGATCTCAAGCCGGTGTTCCAGGCCATGCTGGAGAACGCCACCCGCATCTGCGAGGCCCAATTCGGCAATCTGTTTTTGTTCGAGAACGACGCCTATCGCGCCGTGGCCGTACACGGCGAACAAGCATACGCGGATTACTGGCGCCGCGAGCCCGTGCTGAGCTTGCATGACAATGTTGGGATGCCGCTCGACCGCATCGCCAAGACCAAGAGCATTGTCCATATTCCCGATCTCCACGGCGAAGCGGCCCTTCAGGGCAATCGCCGCATGGTCGCGCTGATCGAAGTCGCGCGGGCCCGGGCGTTTGTCGCCGTGCCGATGCTCAAGGGGGATGAGCTGATTGGCGCCATCGCCATGTATCGCCAGGACGCTCCGCCCGTTCACCGACAAGCAGATCGAGCTGGTGACGAACTTCGCCGCCCAGGCCGTGATCGCCATCGAGAACACACGGCTGCTCAACGAGCTGCGCCAGCGCACCGACGATCTGGCCGAGTCGCTGCAGCAGCAGACCGCGACCGCCGATGTGCTCAAGGTCATCAGCCGGTCGACGTTCGACCTACAGACAGTGCTCGACACGCTGGTCGAATCCGCCGAGCGTCTGTGCGAAGCGGACTATGCGTTCATCTTCAGGCGGGACGGCGAGAACTATCGGCTTTCGGCCAGCCATGGATTCTCGCCCGAATACAAGGAATGGATGGCGAAGCAGACTATCACGCCGGGAAGCAAAACGCTTGTTGGGCGCACCTCCGCGCAATGCCGGCCGGTTCACATTCCCGATGCCACGGCCGATGCCGAGTACATCTGGCCGGAATCGATCAAGCGGGGAGGTTTCCGCACAATGCTCGGGTTCCACTGCTGCGCGAGGGCGTCCCAATCGGCGTCATCGCCATATGCCGGTCACGCGTCGCACCCTTCACCGGCAAGCAGATCGAGCTGGTGTCCACCTTCGCCGACCAGGCGGTGATCGCCATCGAGAACGTGCGGCTGTTCGACGAGATCCAGGAGAAGAGCCGCCAGCTTGCCGAGGCCAGCCAGCACAAGTCGCAGTTCCTCGCCAACATGAGCCACGAGCTGCGCACGCCGCTCAACGCCATCCTCGGCTACACCGAGCTCATTCTGGACAGCGTCTATGGCGAGCCGCCGCGAGAAGATGCGTGACCGTGCTCGAGCGCATCTCAGCGCAACGGCAAGCATCTGCTCGGCCTGATCAACGACGTGCTCGACCTCTCCAAGATCGAGGCCGGCCAGCTCGTGCTGACGCTCGACGATTATTCGCTCAAGGACGTCGTGCACAGCGTCTACGGCGCGGTCGAGACCCTCGCCACCGAGCAAGAACCTCGCCTTCAAGGTCGAGATGCCGCCGAACCTGCCGCGCGGCCGCGGCGACGAGCGCCGCCTCACCCAGGTCCTGCTCAATCTGGTCGGCAACGCCATCAAGTTCACCGACAAGGGCGAAGTCGCGATCAAGGCCTCCGCCGCCAACGGCGCCTTCAGTGTCGCGGTGCGCGACACCGGGCCGGGCATTTCCGAGGCCGACCAGCACAAGATGTTCCAGGAATTCCAGCAGGCCGACAACTCGATCACCAAGGCAGAAGGGCGGCACCGGCCTCGGGCTTGGCGATTTCCAAGCGCATCATCGAGATGCACGGCGGCCGGATCTGGGTCGAGTCCGAGCCCGGCCAGGGCTCGACATTTTCACTTCACGCTTCCGGTCAAGGTCGAACGACAGGCGAGGCAGCGCATGAGCGAAGCGCATTCTTGTGGTCGAGGATCAGGAGGACAACCGGCAGATCCTGCGCGATCTGCTGGGCAGCGCCGGTTACGAGCTGGTCGAGGCCGAAAACGGCGAGGAGGCGCTCGCCGCCGTCGCCAAGCAGCGGCCCGACCTGATCCTGATGGACATCCAGCTGCCGATCATGGACGGCTACGAGGCGACGCGCCGGATCAAGGCCGATCCCGGAGCTCAAAGCGATCCCGATCATCGTCGTCACCTCCTATGCGCTGTCCGGCGACGAAGGCAAGGCGCGCGCGGCCGGCTGCGACGCCTACGTCACCAAGCCGTACAGCCCGCGCGCGCTGCTGGCGAAAATCCGCGAATACATGCCCAAGTAAGCTTGCCCAATAATTTTCCGAAATGATGCTCAGTCAAGCCATGCACAGTCCACCGCGCATCCTCATCGTCGACGACAACGAGACCAACCGCGACATCCTGATGACGCGGCTCGGCACCGCAGGGCTACGAGCTCATGCAGGCCGCCGACGGCGAGGAAGCGCTGGCCGCCGCGCAAGGAGCTGCTGCCCGACCTGATCCTGCTCGACATCATGATGCCGAAGCTCGACGGCATCGAGGTCTGCAAGCGGCTCAAGGCCGACGCGACGACTGCCGTTCACGCCGATCATCCTGGTGCACCGCCAAGGCGGACTACCAAGGACGTCGTGGCCGGGCTCGAAGCCGGCGCCGACGAATATCTGACCAAGCCGATCGACCAGATGGCGCTGGTGGCGCGCGTCAAGTCGATGCTGCGGCTCAAGGAGCTGCACGACCAGGTCGCGCGCAGGCGGCCGATCTCGCAGCTGGAACAAGACGCTCGAGCAGCGCGTCGCCGACCAGCTCGGCGAGATCGAGCGCATGGCCGGCTCGAAGCGCTTTCTCGCGCCGCAGATCGCCGAGCTGATGCTGTCAGCGGGCGACGAGAAGCTGCTCGATAGCCACCGCCGCGACGTCACCGTCGTGTTCTGCGACCTGCGCGGCTTCACCGCCTTCGCCGAGACCGCCGAGCCCGAGGAGGTGATGACCGTGCTGCGCGAGTATCACGACGCGCCTCGGCGGCATCATCCACGACTACGAGGGCACGCTCGAACGCTTCGCCGGCGACGGCCTGATGGTGCTGTTCAACGATCCGATGCCCTGTCCCGATCCGTGCGAGCGCGGCGTGCAAGATGGCGGTGCGAGATGCGCGACCGGGTCGCCGAGCTGGCCGGCAAGTGGCACAAGCTCGGCCACGAGCTCGGCTTCGGCGTCGGCATCGCCCACGGCTACGCCACGCTCGGCCGCATCGGCTTCGAGGGCCGCTTCGACTACACGGCCATCGGCCGGTGGTGAACCTCGCCGCGCGGCTGTGCGGCGAGGCCAAGAGCGGCCAGATCCTGATCGACGGCAAGGTCCAGACCGCCGTGGAAACGCTGGCCGAAACCGCCTCAGTGGGCGAGTTGGAGCTCAAGGGCTTTATCCGGCCAGTTCCCGCTTTCGACGTGCGCGCAATTCGCGCATAGCGGTTCTCGCGCCGACGGTGTAGAATGGCCACCTCGATAGAATAAGAAGAACGGCTAGGGAGGAATGATGTTGAGCGTGCCACGCCTTCGATCCCGCGGCTGGCGGTGGCGCGCGCCGCTCCGACGCGCTGATCCGGCCTCAGGGCATCGTGAAAATCTATCCGACGGTGTCCGGCGAGCCGGTGCTGGCGCTCGACCATCTCGACATGGCGGTGCGCGACGGCGAATTCGTCTGCCTGGTCGGGCCGTCGGGCTGCGGCAAGAGCACGCTTGCTGCGCCTGCTCGCCGGCCTCGACCGCGCCGACGCCGGCACCTTCACGCTGGCGGACAAACGTATCGACGGGCCTTCGGCCGAGGTCGGCGTCGTGTTCCAGCAGGCGACGCTGCTGCCGTGGCTCACGGTCTGGCAGAACGTCACCGTGCCGCTGCGTGTCGGCGGCCATCGCATCGACAACCGCGAAGGCGCGGTGCGCGATCTTCTTCGCATCGCCGGTCTGCAGGGCTTCGAGAACAAGTATCCCTATGAGCTGTCCGGCGGCATGCAGCAGCGCGTCGCCATCGTTCGCGCGCTGGTGCGCGATCCGAAGCTGCTGCTGATGGACGAGCCGTTCGGCGCGCTTGACGCGCTCACCCGCGAGAAGATGAACGCCGAGCTGCAGCGCATCTGGCTGGCCAGCCGCAAGACCGTCGTGCTGATCACCCATTCGATCGACGAGGCGGTGTTCCTCGGCGACCGCGTCATCGTCATGTCGGCGCGCCCCGGCCGCATCATCCGCGAGCTCGCCGTCAACCTGCCGCGTCCGCGCATCGCCGCCGAAACCTTCGGCCATCCCGAACACGTCAAGATCGCGCGCGAAATCCGCGTGCTGCTCGAAGGCGGCGACGCGCCATGAACGACATGACCGACATCCCGCACGAACCCTCCGCGCTCGACCTGGTCGCCGCCTCCGCCGCGAGCGCACAATCGCGTCGCCGCCGCGCCCGGCTGACCAACACCGGCATCGGCGTCGCCGGTTTCCTCGCGCTGCTGCTGATCTGGAAGCTGCTCGTCGCGGTGCTCAAGGTGCCGCCCTACATCCTGCCGGCGCCGGAAGGCGTGTTCGTGGCGCTGTGGAGCGGCATCGCGGTGTCGCCGGCGAGCCCGCTCGGCTACTACCTGCCGCTGTGGAGCACGTTGTCCAACGCGCTGCTCGGCTTCCTGATCGGCGCCAGCCTCGGCCTCGTCATCGGCTCGCTGATGGCGGAGTTCCGCCCGGTCGAGACCGCGCTGATGCCTTATGCCTTCGCGCTGCAAAGCCTGCCCAAGGTCGCGATCGCGCCGCTGATCGTGATCTGGTGCGGCTTCGGCGACGGCTCCAAGGTGGCGATGGCGGCGCTGCTCGCGTTCTTCCCGATGCTGGTCAACAGCTTCGCCGGCATGCGCTCGGCCGACGTCGAGCGGATCGAGCTGATGAAGGCGCTGTCGGCAACGCGGCTCGAGACCTATCGCCTCGTCAAGCTGCCGTCGGCCGCGCCTTATATCTTCGCCGGCCTCGACATGGGCATCGTCTATGCGCTGCTCGGCACCATCGTCGCCGAATTCCTCGGCGCGCAGGAGGGCATGGGCGTCGTCATCACCAAGGCGCAGGCGGTCACCGACGTCGCCGGCGTGTTCGCCGTGCTGACCATTCTGGGCGTCACCGGCATCACGCTGCATCTCATCGTGCGCTGGACGCAGCGTTCACTGATCCATTGGGTCGATCGCGGACAACACTAGGGAGAGAAGACAATGATCAATCGCCGCAAGGTCGTGCAAGGCATAGGCGCGACGTGGGCGCGCTCGCGACGCCGTCGCTCGTGCGCGCGCAGGAGCTGCGCAAGATCCGGATGGCCTTCGGCATCAAGTCGGTCAACCCGATCATCATCAACATCCTGATCTCCGAACAGCTCGGCTACACCAAGGAGGAAGGTCTTGACTTCACGCCGGCGGCGCGTCGGCACCAACTCCAACGCGCAGATCGCGGTCGACAAGGGCGACGTCGAATTCGCCGTCGGCACGCCGAGCTTCCAGTTCCCGCTGTTCGCCAAGGGCCAGCTTCCGCCGATCGTGAACTATTACGAATACACCTATCCCTATAAGTGGGACGTGGCGGTGAAGCCGGAGTCCGGCATCCAGAAATACGAAGACCTCAAGGGCAAGAAGATCGGCGTTTCCGATCTCGGCACCACCGACTATCCGGTGACGCGCGCCGTGCTGCAGAACATCGGCATCGATCCCGACAAGGATGTGAGCTGGATCGCGGTCGGCGCCGGCGTATCGGCCGGCGTCGCGCTCCAGCGCGGCGTGATCGACGCGCTCGCCTATTTCGACACCGGCTTCGGCCAGATCGACGCCGCCGGCATTCCGATGCGGATGCTGCCGCGCCCGGCCAACGTGCCGCTGATCGGCGGGCTGTTCATCAGCGCGATGGCGAATTTCCTCAAGGACAACCGCAAGATCGCGGTCGGCTTCGCCCGCGCGGTCAACAAGGCGTCGGAGTTCCTGCTCGCCAATCCCGAGGCCGGCGCCCGCGCCTTCCTCAAGCTCTATCCCGAGACCGCGCCGCGCGGCGCCAGCGACGCCGATGCGGTGAAGTCTATCCTGTTCGCCGCGAATCGCCGTATCCCGCTGTACAAGCCGCCCTATCCGAACACCAAGATGGGCTTCATCCGGGAAGCCGAGCTGATGCTCGATGCCAAGTTCCTCGGCCTCGACATCAAGGACATCAAACCGATGTTCACCAACGACATGATCGACGAGATCAACAACTACGATCGCGAGAAGATCATCGCCCAGGCGAAGGCGTATAAGATCTGAGTGTCATTCTTTTTTCTGAGCATACCGCACGCAGGCGCCATCCCTCCCTTCTCGGGGAGGGTGGAGCGAGCGAAGCGAGCGGCTGGGTGGGGATAATCTTTCACCGAAACGCAGAGTCCTCACCCGACTCGCGCTCGGCTTCGCCTCCACGCGAGGCACCCTCGCCGACGGGAGGAATGATGCGGCGCTTGCATGCCACGGCGCTTTAATCCGAATGAACGATGCTTTAGTGATGTGCAATGAGCAAAGGTCAGCGTTATCCGGCGGAAAGCCGCGAACTGACCGACGCCGCCTCCGGCCGGCGCATTCGCCAGATCACCAGTCATCCGTCGATCCATCATCATCCGTTCTTCTTCGTGCCGGCTTACGACGCGGCGATGAAGAAGCTGATCTTCGTGTCGTACCGCACCGGCAAGCCGCAGATCTTCTTCGAGGATCGCAGCAGCGGCGAACTGGTGCAGGCGACCGACCGGCCCGATCTCGCCGACTGGTCGATCATCCCGTCGGCCGATGGCCGCTACGTCTATTTCACCGCCGGCACGGCTGGCTGGCGCGTCAACCTCGACACCTTCGAGGAGGAGCAGCTTGCCGATTTCGGCGCGGTCGAGATGCGCGAGAAGGGCATGGTCGGCGCCGCGATGGGCACCACCGCGCTGTCGGCGAACGGGCGCTGGTGGGCGGTGCCGGTCAAGGCCGGCCCGGTGACGCGCTTCATGCTGATCGACACCGAGCAGAAGACATCACGTGTGTTTCTCGAGCGCGACACCATCGGCCATCCGCAGTTCTGCCCGGACGACGACGATCTCATTCTCTACGCCGGACCGCTGACCGACCGGGTCTGGCTCACCGATCGCAGCGGCGAAAAGAACCGCCGGCTCTACCAGCGCGAAGACAAGATGCAGTGGGTGACGCACGAGGTCTGGGTGCCCGGCCGCCGCACCGTCGCCTTCGTCGACTGGCCGCGCGGCATGAAGATGATCGACGTCGATCGCGGCGTCGTGCGCCAGCTCACGTATTCTCCGGCATGGCACGCGGCGCCGGACGACGCCGGCGAACGGTTTGTCTGCGACACCAATTTTCCCGATCGCGGCCTGCACACCTTCGACGTCGACGGCGATCCAGCCGACGATGCGGAATTTCTCTGCGCCAGCGAAGCGTCGTCCGAGGGCAAGCACTGGGGCGGGCCGTTTCCCTACAACGACGGGCCAGTCGCGGTCGAGGCCGCCCAGCACACGCATCCGCATCCGCGTTTCTCGCCGGACGGTTCGCGCGTGGTGTTCACCTCCGACAAGACCGGCCACGCTCAGATCTACGAGGTGATGCTATGACCGGCCCCGCCATGCTGGAAAGCCAGCGCGTGCGCCAGGAAATCCGCTCAGGCCGTATCACCGGCACGAGCCGCGGCCTCGCCCACGGCTTCGTGCAAACCAATCTCGCCATCCTGCCGAAAGAACATGCGTTCGACTTCCTGCTCTACTGCCAGCGCAACCAGCGCGCCTGCCCGGTGCTGGAGGTTACCGATCCCGGCAGCCCGGTGCCGAAGAAGCTCGCGCCGTCAGGGGACCTGCGCACCGATTGCGCGCGCTATGCGATCTACCGCGACGGCCAACGCACCGAGGACCGCACTGACATCACCGATATCTGGCGCGACGATCTCGTCACCTTCCTGATCGGCTCGGGCATCAGCATCGACGGCGCGTTGGAGAATGCCGGCGTGCCGACCCACAAGGACCGCTGGGTGCTGCGCACCGCCCTGCCGACCGAGCCAGCGGGGCCGTTCCGCGGCGATATGATCGTCACTATGCGCTGGCTCACCGCGCAGCAGGCGATGACCGCCACGCAGGTGACATCGCGGTTTCCGTTCAACCACGGCGCGCCGATTCATCTCGGCGATCCCGCCGCGATCGGCGCCGATCTGAAACAACCGTTGTTCGGCGGGCCGGTGCCGCCTGTGCCGGAGGGCATCGTGCCGGTGTTCTGGGCCTGCGGCGTCACGCCGCAAAGCGCGGCGGAGAACGCCAGACTGCCGTTTTTCATCGCGCACGCGCCGCGCATAGCTTCATTACCGATCTGCCGGCGCAAGCTCTGATGAATGCGTGATACCAAGCTGACAAAAGGCCACAGGAGCTTCCTTCCGTGAATGCCCCGTTGCGTGCTTCCGCGATCCGCCTGTCCGCCGACGTCGGCGGCACCTTCACCGACGTCGCGGCGTTCGACGAGGCGACCGGCGCGCTCCGGCTCGGCAAGACGCTGACCACGCCGCAGCGGCTCGTCACCGGCATCGAGATCGGCGTCGGCAAGGCGGGCTCGCAATTTTCCGCGGCGCGGCTGTTCCTGCACGGCACCACGGTCGCGATCAACACCATCCTGGAGCGCAGCGGCGCGAAATGCGCGCTGCTGACCACGCAGGGCTTCCGCGACATCTACGAGATCGGCCGCGTCAACCGGCCGGAGTCCTACAACCTGTTCTTCGAGAAGCACGTGCCGCTGATCGACCGCGACCTGCGCTTCGAGATCATGGAGCGGATGGACTCGCAGGGCACGGTGCTGATCCCGCTCGACGAGGGACAGGTGCTGACCGTGGCGCAAAACGCGGTGAGCCAGGGCGTGCAGGCGATCGCCATCCTGTTCCTGCACTCGTATCGCAATCCAGCGCACGAACAACGCGCGAAGGCCGTCGATTGAGCGCGAATATCCGCAGCTCTTCGTCACGAGTTCGCACGAGCTGAGCCAGGAGTACCGCGAGTACGAGCGGACCTCGACCGCCGCGGCCAACGCCTACGTCGGCCCGCGCGTGCAGCGCTATCTCACCGAGATGGAGGCGCATCTCGAAGACGCCGGGTTCGCCGGCAATTTCCTGATCGTGCAATCGACCGGCGGGTTGTTCGACGTCGGCGACGCCCGGCAATCCTGCATCCGCATGCTGGAGTCCGGCCCCGCCGCCGGCGTCGTCGGCACCAAGGCGCTGTGCGATTCCATCAACATTTCCAATGCGATCGCCTTCGACATGGGCGGCACCACCGCCAAGGCCGGCGTGATCTACGAGGGCAACGTGCTGATGACCGGCGTCCGCCCTGATCGGCGGCTATGCCACCGGACTGCCGGTGCAGATGCCGATGATCGACATCCAGGAGGTCGGCACCGGCGGCGGCAGCATCGCCCGCGTCGAGGTCGGCAACGCCTTGAGAGTAGGCCCGGAATCGGCCGGCGCGTCGCCGGGACCGGTCTGCTACGGCCTCGGCGGCACCGAGCCGACCATCACCGACGCCAACCTGATGCTGGGCCGTCTCGGCGCCGACCGCTTCCTCGGCGGCGAGATGCAGCTCGATCTGGCCGCTGCGAAAAAAGCGCTGACCGAAAAGATCGCGGTGCCGCTCGGCCTCGACCCGATCGAGGCGGCCGAAGGCATCCTCCGCATCGCCACGACGAAGATGGCCCATGTGGTGCGCTGGGTGACCACCGAGCGCGGGCTCGATGCCGCCGACTTCGCGCTCGTCGCCTATGGCGGCGCCGGGCCGCTGCACGCCTCCGCCGTCGCGCGCGAGCTCTCGATCGGCACCGTCATTATTCCGCGAGCACCGGGACATTTCTCGGCTTGCGGCATGCTCGTCGCCGACCTTCGCCGCGATTTCGTCAACACCTGGTTCACGCCGCTCGCGGACGCGTCGTTTCTCCGAAATGGAAAAAATCTTCGCCGAGATGGAGCGGCAGGGCCGCGAAACCGTCGGCCGCGGCCAGACCCTTGCCGGCGTCGAGGTGCGGCGCTCCGCCGACATGCGCTACGTCGGCCAGGAGCACGCCGTCACCGTCGACCTGCCGGTCGAGCTGTTCGCGACGCAGGATCGCGACGGCATCAAGGCGCGGTTCGACGCCGTGCACCAGACCCGCTACGGCTTCTCGGTGGCCGGCCGAAAAGGCCGAGATCGTCAGCCTGCGCGGCGCCAGTGATCGGTGAGATGCGAAAGCCGCCGTTCGAGCACATCGCCAAGGGCGAGTGCAGAGCCGGACGCCGCGGCATTTCGCGGCAAACGGCCGGTGTATTTCGCCAGCACCGGCTTCGTCGAAACGCCGACCTATGACCGGCCCGCGCTCAAGGCCGGCAACAAGATTACTGGCCCGGCGCTGATCGAGGAGCACGCCTCGACGACGGTCGCGCATCCCGGCGACCTTGTGGAGGTCGATGCGTTCGGCGATCTCGTCATCACCGTTCGGAGAGGCTGACGATGGACGACGTCGTGAAAACGAAAAGCAAGACCGCCGCCAACGCCAATCCGGTCGTCACCGAAATCGTGCGCAACGGCCTGGTCGCCGTGACCGAGGAGATGAAGATCAACCTCATGCGCACGGCCTACAACATGATCATCTACGAGGCGCTCGACTTCACCGTCGGCCTGTTCGACGCGCGCGGCAACATCGTGTCGATCGGCCTCGGCCTGCCGATGTTCATCCGCGGCATGAGCGAGACCGTGAGGGCCAAGCTCAAGCATTTCGGCGCAGAGAACATCGATCCAGGCGACATCCTGCTCACCAACGACGCCTACATCACCGGCTCGCATCTCAATCACATGACGTTCTCGGTGCCGATCTTCCATGAGGGCGAGCTGGTCGCCTTCTCGTGCTGCATGGCGCACTGGCCGGACGTCGGCGGCACCCTGATGGAGGGCACGACCGATATCTTCTCGGAAGGCCTGCAGATGCCGATCGTGAAGATCCATCGCAAGGGCGTGCCGAACGAGGAACTGATCGAACTGATCAAGATGAACGTTCGTTTACCCGAGCGTGCGATGGGCGATTTCCGCGCCCAGCTCGCCGCCGTGAAGACCGGCGAAAAGCGCTTCATGGACATGATGCGCAAATACGGCCGCGACGAAGTCCTCGGCGGCATCGAGGCGATCATGGACCAGAGCGAGGCGGTCGCGCGCGAGCGGGTGCGCGCCATGCCCGATGGCGTCTACGAAGCCGAGTCGTTCATGGACGACGATGGCATCAACGTCGGCCAGCGCGTGCCGATCAACGTGCGGGTCACCGTAGCCGGCGACCGCATGACGGTCGACCTCTCCGAAGTGTCCAAGCAGGTGCAGGGCTTCTACAACTCCGGCATCACCGCGGGCTATTCTTGCGCGCAGGTGGCGTTCAAGTGCCTGACCTCGGCGCTCGACCTGCCGATCAACGAGGGGCAGTTTCGCGCGCTCGACATCGTGCTGCCGCCGGGCCGCGTCGTCAGCGCGGTAAAGCCCGCGGCGATGCGGATGTGGATGACCTATCCGATGACCATCGTCGATACGATCTTCAAGGCGCTGGCCCCCGCCATGCCAAACCAGGTGATCGCCGGCCATCATGCTGACCTCTGCGTCGGACGCATCAACGGCCGGCGACCAAAGGACGACAGCTTCTACATCTATCTCGGCGGGCTGATCGGCGGCGGCTGGGGCGCCAAGCACAACAGCGACGGCCGCAACACCGTGATCGCCATGAACGACGGCGACACCCACAACGGCCCCTCCGAGCAGGTCGAGGCCAAGTATCCGCTGCTGGTCGAACGCTATTGCCTGCGGCCGGATTCCGGCGGCGCCGGAAAATTCCGGGGCGGCCTCGGCGCCGAGCAGGTGGTCCAGGCGCGCCACCCGATCCGCTTCAGCTCGCTGATGGAGCGCGCGCGCTGCAAGCCGTGGGGCCTGTTCGGCGGCATGTCGGGCATGGGCAATGCGGTCGCGGTGCATCGCTTCAACCAGACCGACGAGACGCATTTCCCCAGCGCCAAGGCGCTGAACCAAGTGCTTCAGCCGGGCGACGCCTACATCATCCGATCCGGTGGCGGTGGCGGCTTCGGCTCGCCGATGGAACGCGACCTGGAGACGCTCGAGCACGACGTGCGCTGCGGCTACGTCACCAGAGATGCCGCGGAGAAATACTATGGCGCGGTGTTTGCGTCGGACGGCGCTGCAATCGACGCCACCGCGACGGCGGCTCGCCGCGCCAGCATGATGCAGCAAGGCCTGCCGCATGACGAGCCGATCACCGAGGTCATCATCCCCTTCCCCACGGCCACGCAACCGCAGGTCCGCGAGCCCGAGCACGAGAAGCTGACCGAAGAAGAGCGTGTGGCGTTCGCGATGCGTTGCCGTTGCTGCTCGTAGGCAGCGGCCCCGCGGCCTTGGCCCCAACCCATTTTTCGCAGACATTCTGCGCAATGTCGCCTTCGCCCGATGAGGAACTTAGGCGGGCCCGAGCGAACGTCTAGAGCGCCTTGGCCGCACTTCGAACGTTCGGCCGCGTGGCGAATGTTGGCGGCCTGTCGAGCCGGGAGACCACGACGATGCGATCTATCTCACCTCGCAGATAAGCCCGCAAGAATTTCGGATAGTCCTTGAAGGACACGCATCCATTCGACTGGCCGTTCGGGCCGAGCATGTAGGAATGCGCAAGGATGCCATCGCGATTGAACATGTTCCCGTCACCCACGGGAGTGAGGCGAATGGCCCGCACGCCATGGAAGAGCGATTCCCTGAGCGTCAGTTTGTAAGTGTTTGGCGGCGTCGCGCCGCGCATTTTCCGATGCACATAACGCGGATCGTCCATGAAATCGCCCAAACCGGAATGGGCTTCGAGCCGCTCACCGCCCGGCAAGTACACAACCTTTGCAGTGATGTCATAGATCGCCGTTCGGACAGAACGAGCGTCCTCCTCCAACTGGAGCTTCAGGTCCTCAACAGGCGCTAGCGCAGCCAGCCGCGGTCTTACTCGGGGCAGCGGCAGTGGATTTTCGTCAGGAGGGATTGAGGGAGTTCCGGAACGGCCGGCCGAAGCAACATCAAGTGAAGCGAGCTTGGTTGCAGGTGAGCCTATGGAACCTGTGAAGTGCTCATCCAACGTGTCGGGCGAATCCGGGATGACGAGGGCGAGCGCGCCGATCGGATTAAGCACAGGGTACGCAAACGTGCGTGCGGCAGGTGGACCGGTCCGCGCCAACCGGCTCGGTGGGGGAGCAAGCCCGCCGACAGACCGAAGGTTCGATCGAGCTTCGAGCGAGACAGCCAGCAGCCAGCCTGCTCCCGTCATGGCTGTCGCAACCGCCATGACCACGGCGGCCACGGCTGCAAGTCCGCCCGTCAAGACCTTGAGGGCAATCCGCCGGCGGCTGGCTAAGGAGTTGCGCGGTTTCGGTATACGAACGGGAAGCGAGGATTTCGTCGCATACGGCATAGAACGCGCTACTCGACAGGGAATGACCCAACCGACAATGGCGGACTATGGTTAAGCAGAAGTAAAAAGTGCGGGAGTTAAGCGGCCGGCCGTCGTCAAAGCCCTGGAAAAGCTCGCGCCGCGGACAACGCGCGCGACTTATCCGCGCTCGCGTATTCAAATGGTGAATGGCGGAGGAAAGGAACTGGAATCCAACGGCCGAAGCAAGCGGCTATGACCTCACAGGCTTCGGCCAAGTCTGAGGCTCCGTTTAATCGGCGCGCTCATCAACGGGCGCGAAAACCTCTGCCGCTTTATCGGGAAGAGTGGCGCGCACTTTGGGTCGCCGTTCAACGAGCCTGAGCGCGGGCCGGATAGCTTCGCCGCCGCTCGGGGTATGGAAATTGGAATTGCGGCGTGTGCAGCGTTTCGAGACAGCCGCTGTGTTCGGCAGCAGATATCCCTGTCGGCGCGACTTTAGATTCGCGCGCCTGTCGTGGCGAAGGCTGCTTCGGCGGATTTCTGATAGTAGTCAAGGACCAATGAAGCACCAATGGCGATCACGACGATCGCCACACAAGCTGCAAGAAATGCCTTCATTGCATTCGCTCCGTGGTTCTTAGCTCACCCTATTCAGCTGGTGTGGCGCGCGGCGTCGCGCCCGTTGGCGCCTTGTTCTTTTCTTCCGCAAGCCAGAGGCTATGGTGCTGCTTTGCCCAGTTCTCGTCGACAGTGCCTTCGGCCATGCTTTCGAAGGCGCCTTCCATGCCGATGGTGCCGATGTAGATGTGGGCCAACATGGCGGCGACGAACAGAACGGCTACGATCCCGTGGACTATCTGGG
Source organism: uncultured Alphaproteobacteria bacterium (assembly GCA_963842645.1). Lineage (GTDB taxonomy): Bacteria > Pseudomonadota > Alphaproteobacteria > Rhizobiales > Xanthobacteraceae > Z2-YC6860. The sequence goes on from CAWJGY010000008.1 coordinate 232,785, forward strand.
CCAATTGCATTCCGGCGATGTCGGTCGCGTAGAATGGGAACATCAGGAAATAGCCGGATGTCGCGACCGCGGCGCCGCCAATGACGACGATCCAATAAATTCCCTTCTGGCCAGCGTTGAATTTGTAAGCCGGCGGATGGTCATTGCCGACAATGCCACCGCCCCGCTTGACCCATTCCATGTCGACGCGGTTGGGAATGTTGTTGGCGATCCACATCAGCAGCATCACGATGACGCCAAGGGCGAACGGGAAGCTCAAATAGTTGTGCGCGTACTTGCCCCACTGCGACCAGGTCGTGAAGGCCTCCGGGCCGAGCAGCGGCAGCAGCGTTTGCTTACCGAAGGTGAGGTTGAGGCCGGTGATCGCAAGAACGATGAAGCAGGTCGCGGTCATCCAGTGGACCGCCCGCTCGAATGCATTGAAGCGTACGATCAGGCGCCCCGAGCGTCCGTTCTCGATCTTCACCATGCCCCGCATCAGGTAGAACACCACCAACAGCACGAACATGGCGAGGATGGCGATGGCGCCAATCCAGGGCAGAGTCTTCTGGTGGAACTCGCGCCAGTCGCGGCCGGCGGGTTGCTCAATCGTGCAGGCTTTTTGATCGGGAATGCTGCAGCGGCCGGAAATCCGGTTCATCTCCTTGAAAAGCTGGTCTTCCTTCACCGAACTCGCGGTCGGATTGACCGAATTGTCCGGATTGCGCTGGACCTGTTGGGCTCCGGCCGGCGTGGCCAGCGCGACCACGAGCAGGAGCGCCAGCGCGCCGATGATGAAACGAGCCTGTGCAAGCCATTTTGTCATGCCATGGCCTCCTTCTTATGCCCTAACCCGGTAACCCAGACGGTGCAGCAGCCTCTCTGCCGCGGCACCGCCCGCTACGTAACCATCAAGTCGCGATGGCTTCCTTGTAGGCCGTCTTCCAGCCCCAGGCGCCTGAGCCGTAGCCACGCTTGACCACACGCTCCTTGTAGATCTGCGCGATGATCTCACCGTCGCCCGCAAGGAGCGACTTGGTCGAGCACATCTCCGCGCAGAGCGGCAGCTTGCCTTCGGCCAGTCGGTTGGCGCCGTACTTCTCGTATTCGGCCTGCGAGCCGTCAGCCTCCGGGCCACCGGCGCAGAAGGTGCACTTGTCCATCTTGCCGCGCGAGCCGAAGTTGCCGACCTTGGGATACTGCGGCGCGCCGAACGGGCAGGCGTAGAAGCAATAGCCGCAGCCGATGCAGAGGTCTTTGGAGTGGAGCACCACCGCGTCGGCAGTGGTGTAGAAGCAGTTCACCGGGCAGACCGCCGCGCAAGGCGCGTCGGTACAGTGCATGCAAGCCATCGAGACCGAGCGCTCGCCGGGCTTGCCGTCGTTGATGGTGACGACGCGCCGGCGGTTGATGCCCCAGGGCACATCGTTCTCATTCTTGCAGGCGGTGACGCAGGCGTTGCATTCGATGCAACGATCGGCGTCGCAGAGGAATTTCATACGTGCCATGTTCGTTGCTCCTTATGCCGCTCTGACCTGACAGAGGGTGGCTTTGGGTTCTTGCATTCCGGTCACCGGATCGAAGCCATAGGTCGTCAAAACGTTGACGCTTTCGCCCAGCACGATCGGATCGGTACCCTTCGGGTAGTTGCCACGCTGATCGACGCCCTGGAACCAGCCGGCGAAGTGGAACGGGCACCATGTGACGCCCTTGCCGACACGCTCGGTGACGAGCGCCTTCATGCGCGCTTTAGAATCGAGCTCGGCGCCTGTGACCCAGACCCAGGACCCATCCTTGATGCCGCGCTCGTTCGCGTCCGCAGGATTGATCTCGATGAACATGTCCTGCTGCAACTCGGCGAGCCACTTGTTCGATCGCGTCTCCTCGCCGCCGCCCTCGTATTCCACGAGACGGCCGGAGGTGAGGATGAGCGGGAAGTTCTTAGCGACGCCCTTGTCCACCGCCGCCTTCTGCACGTCGAAGCCGACGTTCGGCATCCGGAACTGCACGGCATTCGGCAGCGTCGGATACTTGGCGACAAGCTCAGGCTTAGGCGTGTAGATGGGCTCGCGATGCGTCGGGATGGCGTCGGGCAGGCCGAACGCATTGGCGCGCGCCTTGCCGTTGCCGTAAGGCGTGCAGCCGTGTTCGATGGCGACGCGCTGGATGCCGCCCGACAGGTCGATCGCCCACGACACGGAGTCCGGCGTGGTCGGATTGATCTTGTTGATCACCGCCAGTTCCGCTTCGGTCAGGTCCTTGTCCCAGCCGAGCTTCTTGAGCACGCCCAGCGTGAACTCGGGATAGCCGTCCTTGATCTCGGAGTCCTTCGAGTAGTAGCCGTTGCCGAGCAGGCTGACCTTGCGCTTGGTGCCGTCAGGCAGTGTTTCTTCGCGTTCCACTCCGAAGCGGGGACGGAAGGTGCCGCCACCCTCCTTAATCGAGAGGTTGGTATTGTAGAGCAGCGGCGTGCCCGGATGCTTGAACTCCGGTGTACCCCAGCACGGCCAGGGCAATCCGTAGTAGTCGCCCTTGTTCGGGCCGGTCGTGGCCTTCTGCGTCAACATGTCGAAGTCTTTTTGATTCGCCATGTGCGACTTCAGCCGCTCGGGTGACTGGCCACAGTAGCCGGTGGACCAGCCGCCACGATTGATCTCGCGGAGGATGTCCTCAGGCGAAGGCACGTTGTTCTCAACCTTGATGTTCTTGAACATCGTGTCGGCGAAGCCGAGCTTCTTGGCGAGGAGATACATCACCTCGTTGTCGTCCTTGGACTCGAAGATCGGCTTGACGATCTGCTCGCCCCACTGGATCGCGCGGTTGGACGAGGTACGTGAGCCTGCGGTCTCGTAGCTGGTGGCGATCGGCAAGAGATACGTGTTGTTTTTGCGCGCAGGTGCCAGCGCCGCCCAGGTCGTAGGATGCGGATCGGCGACCACAAGCAGATCGAGCGCCTCGATGCCCTTCTGCGCCTGCGGCATGCGCGCCACGGTGTTGCCGCCGTGACCGAACACCATCATCGCCTTGATGTTGTCCTTCTGCCTGACGTCCTTCTTTTCGTAGAGCGTCGCGTCGAACCAGCGGGTCGACGGGATGCCTGGCGTGTTCATCGTGTTGGTTTCTTTGCCGTCGGGCCCAGTGACCTTGTCGAATCGGGCCACAAACCAGTCGTACGGAACCTCCCAGACGCGCGACCAATGCCGCCACGCGCCTTCAACCAGGCCGTAGTAGAGCGGCAGCGTTACGATATCGAGGCCGAGGTCGGTCGCACCCTGCACGTTGGTGTGGCCGCGGAAGATGTTGGCGCCGGTGCCCGGCGCGCCGACGTTACCGGTCGCGAGCAGCGCGATGCAGAACGCCCGCACGTTGGCGGTGCCGACGGTGTGCTGAGTCGCGCCCATGCACCAGATCAGCGTTGCAGGCTTCTCCGTCGCGAACATCTTGGCGACGCGTTCGAGCTGCGCACCGGGAACGCCGGCGATGCGCTCGACCTCTTCAGGCGTGTATTTCTCGACCTCCTTGCGGATGTCGTCCATGCCGTAGACGCGCTGCTCGATGAACTGCTTGTCTTCCCAGCCGTTCTTGAAGATATGCCACAACATCCCGTAGATCACCGGGATGTCTGTGCCGGGACGGATGCGGACATATTCCGTCGCATGCGCGGCAGTACGGGTCATACGCGGGTCGATGACGATCATGTTCGCCCGCTGCATCTCCTTGCCCTCCAGCACGTGCTGGAGCGACACCGGATGTGCTTCCGCGGGATTGCCGCCCATGATGATCATGGTCTTGGCGTTGCGGATGTCGGTGTAGCTGTTGGTCATTGCGCCGTAGCCCCAGGTGTTGGCTACGCCGGCAACTGTCGTGGAATGGCAGATGCGCGCCTGGTGGTCGGAGTTGTTGGTGCCCCAGAACGCGGCGAACTTGCGATTGAGATAGGAGCCTTCGTTGGTGAATTTGGCCGAGCCGAGCCAGTACACCGAGTCGGCGCCGGACTTGCCGCGGATCTCCATGAGCTTGTCGCCGATCTCATTGATCGCGACATCCCAGGAAATCCGGGTCCACTGTCCGTTCACGAGCTTCATCGGATAGCGCAGGCGGCGGTCGCCGTGCACGAGTTCGCGGGTCGAGGCGCCCTTTGCGCAGTGCGAGCCGCGGGTGATCGGCGAATCCCAGCCCGGCTCCTGGCCGACCCACACGCCGTTGACGACCTCGGCGATCACGGTGCAGCCGACCGAGCAGTGCGTGCAGATGTTCTTGCGGATGGTGGCGCCGGAGGTCACCATCGATCCTGCGGCGTCCGCCTTGCGGACGGAGGCGAGCGGCAGCGCACCAACCGCGGCGAGCCCGCCGACGGTGAGGCCCGAGCGGCGCAAGAAGCTGCGGCGGTCGAGGTGGCCCTGCGTTTGGCTGGCCAAAGCTCCGGCGAGCGAGCCGCGGCGTGCCTGGCGTTCGGTTCTTTTGATCAGCATGTGCGTGCCTCCCCTCAGCCCGGATACCGGTTCACGCGATAGAACGTCTTCACGTGATCGGTTTCCTTATAGCGAGCCTTGCGTTTTTCATCGTTGTTCTCGCTGTCGGCCTTGGCCTCATTGGCGAGCGGAGCCGCGGTGGTTGCCGCGATGCCTGCGCCCGCGCCAAGCGCGCGAAGGAAGTCACGACGGGCGACTTTCTTTTTGTCCTGATCGTTCATCGCATTGCCTCCTTGAATTCTGTTTGCCGTCTCATGACGGCAGCGAAAATGCTTCCGCTTCCACTTCCATGAACACGCGGCCTAGCGTCCCTATTCGACGATAGAGGCTGGCTGTTTCGGCCCGCTCCAGATCGGCGAAGAAACGCCCGATCCATGGCGACAGATGCTTCTCGAAAATCTTCTGGTCGGTGCCTTGCGGTGCCGGCAGGCGGCCGCTCACCAGGCCCGACATGATCTCGCACAAGGTCGCGGCGTGATCTTCGGGTTCGTTGTTGCCTTCGGCGCGCTCGATGCCGAGTGGCGCGAGATCGGAACGCAGCCGCGCCAGTGGGCGCTCGTGCAGGAAACCGGTGAGATAGTACGAGGCGTAGGGCAGCAGCTCGCCGCGGCCGAGCCCGATGAAGAGATCGAAATACTCGCGCTCGACGCGCTCGACGCTGGTTTCGCTGGCAGCCTGTGCGAGTGCGGCACGGACCACGCCGAGCGGCGTCGGGTCGCCGCGTAAGCCCGCGAGACTTTCCAGCAGTTTCGCGTCCGGTGCGCGGCCGAGCAGCGTGGCGAGCAGCGCGTATTCCTGCGCACGCGCCACGGCGACATCGTCGGGTGCCGATTGTTCTTGCTCGGGCGCTCCGTAAAGGTCGGGCCGCAGCACCTTGCGGTTGATTCCGGTCGCTGCCTCAACAATGAGCACGCGCTCCGCCGGAACACGATTCCAATTGGATACTGACGGTTGGGAGATACCGATCTGGCGCGCCAGTTCGCTGACGCCACCAACGGCGCGGACGGCTTCTTCGAGGCCTTGATCCCGCATCCAAATCGCCTTGATTCAAATGATTTCAATGTAAAGGTAGCGTTGCCAAACAGCGGGTCAATAGCCGAAGGCTATGGCTACGACTTTCTATTGAGGCAATGCACCGCCATGCTGACGGCGGTTCTTGGGTTCTTCTGAGTCGTCATCGGGACTACTATGGTGCGTTGCAATAATATTATCGCGCTGCACAAAATCACTGTGCACGACTTGCTGGCCGCCCTCCGGAATCTTCGGCGGGCTGCCTTCCGCCTCGCGTTCGGCCGGGAGCGTCACCTCTGTGGCGGACCCGAGTGGCGCAATTTGCTCGCCAATGGGCGCTGGCGGGGCAGGCGGCTGACTGGAAACCGCTTCAGGCTCGGTCGGCTTGTCGCCGTCACCGAAAATCTGCGCCACCAGTTTCTTGACGTCGTAGCCCGGCGGCAGCGCGCCAAACCCCGGCATCGCGGCGGGATCGGTGAAGTCCCAGTCGTTCTCTGCGAGCCCCTTGAAGTCGCGGATCGCGGGATCGGTCGACCACGCGCGTCGAAGGGCCGCACGCGCGAGCTCCTTCGGAACGCCCGGCGCGAGGAAGGCGCGGATGTCGGTCACCGCCGTAATCGAATCGAGCGACGGCAGACTGGTAAGATCGAATTCGGGTTTCGGCGCTGCCTTGGCCGGGCCGGTTGCGTCCGCCTTGGCGTGCCGCTCGGGCGAGCCGTCCACTTGCGGCTGCGCCAAATTCTTCGTGGCGGTCGCGGCCGGCGCTTCAGGCGTTTCGCGCTCCGCGTCGATCTTCTTGCGCGACCAGCGCTCCAGGAAGCTGCCGGCCGTACGTTCCGATTCCGTCATCACCTGTCCTTTCGCAGCGCGGGCGGACGGCGTCCGAGCGAATCCGGATCGGCCTGGTCCCGCTTGCGCTTCACGAACACCTCTTCGACATGGTGTTCGGCAATAAAAACCGCAACCGCGTCCCGCACCGCCTCCGGCATCGGCACCGGCTCGACTATGTTGCCGCCGGCCTCCGTCATGGCTTCGCCTTGGGAGGGGTCGGCGGTGACGAGGTAAAGCGCGTAGGGCGGCTCGGCGCCGGTTTCGCGCAACACCACCCACAAGGCCGGCGAACCGGATGCGAGATTGTTGCGATAGTTCGCGGTTTCGGCGCGATGCAGCTCGACCGTCGCGGGCCCGGCATAGAACGTCGCGCGCTCGCCATCGTCGGCGAGGATAGTCCACGGCTGGGTGTCCGGTTGGCCGGCGAGCACTGTGGTGGGGCGCCAGATATGGTCGATCCACTGGCTGATGGCCTTCACCCGTTCGACGATCACACTGACCGGGAGAGTGGCCACCGGCGCGCCGCTCATATGACAGCCTCGAGATGCTTGATCGGCAGGCCGGTCACGAGGTTTTGTGGCTTCAGTCGCAGGACCTTGTCCTTGTCCATCGCCAGGATCAGATAGACCGGCTCGCCCTTCATTTTGTCCATCACCACATCCGGGTCGCGGAACGTCAGCCGGAACAGCCCGACCACGCGCGCCTGCGTCTGCTCGTCGAGCTCTTCGCCGTTCCACAGCGCGTCGCCGATCCGCGTGCCGTCGGCGTCGAGGCCGACGTACCAGCTCAATTTCGCTTCACGCATCTCGGTGAGCGGCTCGACCTCGACCGCGACCGCGAGCAGATGCCCTACCCACCACGAGATCGCCGTTGCAAGCGCCTGCAAGCCGCGCCGGCCGCCCGTAAGATCGAGCGCGACGTGGAACTGGTCACTGTGCTCGAAATAGTGCTCGGCATTGTCGTCGTTCATCACGTCAATTTCGGCCGCGGCGGGGATGCCGAGCATCGAGACCAGCGGCGACACCGGTGTGTCGCTCTTGCCGGCGATGGTTTCCTCATCCGCGGCGATCAGCGAGCCTTCGTGCAGCGTCATGCGCTGCGGCCGGAAGAACAGCTCGCCCGCGCGCAGCACGTAAGGATCGTCGCAATCGTCGAGCGCGTTGCGCAGGATCACGTGCACTAGTTGATTGAGAAACAGGTGAGGCACCTTGATGCCGCGGCGGATGATGTCGAGATAGGCCGCCTCGATGGTGCGATGGCCGGCAAGGCAGTCGCGGAACGCCAGCATGACCTGCCAGTTCTCGCGCGCATCGGCGTCGGCGATCGCGGCGATCTCCTGCGCCGACACCACGCGGCGCGGCTCCGTGAGCACGCTTGCATGCAGCGCGCGCTCAGCGGCGCAGGCTTCAGGCGGCGGTATCAGCTCCGGCCGGGCCAGATAGACCTTCAGGAATTCATCGGTCGCAATGAGGCCGCCTCCTGCGTCACGATCGAGCAGGTGGTGGCCGCTGGAGAGCCAGAAGTCCTTGTTCGCCGATGAAGTCATGATCTGCAGATCATATCACTTGTCGCCCTTGTCGCGCTTCGCCAGCGCGGCCAGATCGACCTGTTCCGCCGGTTCCTCCTCGCCCACCACGTCGAGGAAGGCGAACGCGCGCAGCGGCTTCGGCCCGTCCTTGGGCCGCAAGGTGCGGAACGCCTCGCGGATTTCGCCACCGTCGTGCGAGCGGTGCATGGCAACCAGCGTGTCGAGCGGATGATTGCACAGCGAGGCAGCGAACTCGAACTCTTCTTCCGCGGCCGCGACCGCATCATCAATGCTGGGAGCTCCGAAATGCGCCACCAGTTTCTTGGCCAGCGTGTCGACCGCGGCCAGGCGGTCGTCGTCGCTCGCTTCGACGATCTGCACCAACGTCGACCAGCCGAGCGTAGCGACGCCGAGAAAGCCCGAGCGGAACGCCGCCCGCATCTTGCCCTCGAGATTGCCCGGATCGCCATCGGCGAAGATGAAGGTGCCGGTCACCGCCCATTCGCCGGGCTCTGCCGCCTGCTCGAACACGAACGTATCGGACGGATCGAGCCGGATGGTGCGGATGAGCTTCATCACGCTTACTTTGGCCCCCTCATCTTGGGATCGAGCCAGCTTGGTTGGGCCAGCGCCGCAATGAGCGACCTCCGCTCGACGTCGGGCTTGTCGACGCGACGCACCAGCAGATCGCCGTTGTCGTCGATGTCGCGGCGCGTGGATTTTTCCGGCGCGAGCCGCGTGAGATAAGTCTTGGCGATCTCCTTGAAGCCGAACTCCTGCCAGACGTCGATCTGCACCATGAGATGGCGTGCGAAGCTGCCGACGAGTTCGGCGGCACTGGCCTCGTCGAAGCCTTCCTCCTCGATCGCCGTCGACAGCGGACGCAGCCCGGGCTCGCCCTCGGCCATCGAGACGGTGCGAATCATGCCGCCGAACACGAGCCAGCCCGGCGGCTCGTCTTCCGGTCCTTCGGACCAGGCGAACTGCGCGCCGCCGACCAGACCCTGATCGATATAGATCGAGCCCGGCCAGACGCACGTGATCGGCTTCTCGGGCGGCGCGTGCGCGATCAGCGCGTCGGTCAGCGCCGCTATGCCGGCGTAGAACGCGCGCCGCGCGGTGCGCAGCGGCTCGTCCGGCTCCAGCACCACCGCGAACTCGGCAAGGTCGAACCGGCCGACGAACACCAGCGTGCCCGCGCCGAGCGCGGCGGCGTTTGCCTTGGCATGGGCGAAGGCGTCGCCGACCTCGCGCAGCGTCACCAGCCGGAACGCCGGAGGCAGATCGAGCGCGGTCGCAAATGGCGTGTTCAGGCGTGTTTCGGAAGGCATGCGGTTCCGGATGGCACTTTCAGATTGGGATCATTATAACCTGGCGCGTGCTGCAGCCAGCGGGGGTGGTTGCCGCGATCTTAAAAGCCGGAACTGGAATGGCCGAAAAGCCCACTGTCCTGGGGGAAACTGCGATCTGGTCGGTCGATACGGGGCCGATGGCGACGGCGTTGCGCGCTGGCGCTGCCGAGCCAATGCCCGACATTGCCTTCGTCAGCCTCGACAGCGACGGCGTCATTCTCATCTACGGTCGCGACGAAGCCGCCATCGAGGCGGGAACGCTGCTCGCCGATCATCTCGACGTCACCGTGCTGATCGCGCGCCCCAGGAATCTGCGGCCGCCGCGCGTCACCGATTTTCCGGTGGTGCAGGGCGTCGTCAAATCGGCAAAGGGCCATCTCGGTGCCTTCGAGATCGTGGTGGACGATTACGCGCAGCCGCTGCCGTCGCCGCGGGGCGCGCTCACGTTCGGGCCGACCCGAGACGGCGCGATGTCGCGCTGCGATCTCATTCTTGATCTCTCCGGTGGCGCGCCGCTGTTTTCCGCGCCCGATCTTCGCGACGGCTATCTGCGCGCCGATCCGAGCGATCCGGCTGCCGTCATGCGCGCCGTGCTCAAGGCGCGCGATCTCACCGGCACCTTCGACAAGCCGCGCTACATCACCTTCACCGAGGATCTGTGCGCACATTCACGCTCCAGGATCGTCGGCTGCCACCGCTGTCTCGATCTGTGCCCGGCCGGCGCGATCACGCCAAACGGCGACCACGTCGCCATCGACGCAAAGATATGCGCCGGCTGCGGACAGTGCGCCGCGGCCTGTCCGACCGGCGCCGCCGGCTACGCGCTGCCGCCGGCCGACGCGCTGATGCGGAAGTTGCGTACGCTGCTCACATCCTATCGCGAGGCGGGCGGCGACAGCCCGATCGTGCTGCTGCATGACGACACTCACGGCGCCGACCTGATCGACGCGCTGGGGCGATACGGTGACGGATTGCCGGCGCATATGCTTCCACTTGCGGTCAACGAGGCGACGCAGGTGGGTCTTGAAACGGTCGCCGCAGCCTTTGCCTACGGCGCGAGTGCGGTGCGGTTCCTGCTGCGCGCGAAGCCGCGCCACGACGTGACGGGATTGCGGAAAACCATTGCGCTGTCGCAGCCGATCCTTGCGGGCCTGGGTTTCGGCGGCAGCCGTGTCGCCGCCATCGAGACCGATGATCCGGATGCGCTCGGCGAGGAGCTTCGCGCCATCGCAGTGCTTGCACCGTCGCCACGGCCGGCGAGCTTTACCCCGGTCGGCGGCAAGCGCGACGTGATGCGGCTCGCGCTCCGCGAGTTGCAGCGCGCGGCGCCGCAGCCTGTCGACGTCATATCGCTGCCGGCGGACGCGCCATTTGGTGCGGTCGAGATCAATGTCGAGGGCTGCACGCTTTGTCTCGCCTGCGTGTCGGCCTGCCCGACCGGCGCGCTCCTGGCCGACGCCGAACGGCCGATGCTGCGCTTCGCCGAAGATGCCTGCGTGCAATGCGGGCTGTGCAAGGCGACCTGCCCGGAGAAGGTCATCACGCTCAAGCCGCAACTCGACTTCCGCGCTGCCACCGCCCTGGCGCGCGTGCTGAAAGAGGAGGCGCCGTTCGAGTGTGTCCGCTGCAGCAAGCCGTTTGGCGTGAAGAGCACGATCGAGCGCGTTTCCGCCAAGCTCGAAAGCAAGCATTGGATGTTCAAGGGCTCCGCCCGCCGCCTCGACGTGATCAAGATGTGCGAAGACTGCCGCGTCGCCGTGATGGCCGGGGAGGACTTCGACCCCTACGGCAAGCCGCGGCCGCCGGTACGCACCACCGACGACTATTTGCGCGAACGCGAGGCGCAGCGGGATTCCAAGCCCAAGTCTTAATTCGGCATCGCGCCGCCGCCGCTTACTTCGTGGCCTTCTCCAAAAACTTCACCAGCGCCTCGCGATCCTCGGTCGAGCCTATTATCTGCTCCGGCATCTTGGTGCCGGGCGTATAGGCCATCGGACCTATTTCAAACAGCTTGGCCACCGTCTGGGGCGTCCAGACGATGTCGAGCTGCTTCAGCGCCGGCGAAAAATTGTAGCCGGAAAGGGTCGCGATCTTCCGGCCGAAAATGCCGTACAATGTCGGGCCGGCGCGGTTGCCTTCGTCGGGTGTCAGCGTGTGGCAGGCGACACAGGCGCGAAAAATCTGGGCGCCGCGGTCGTCGCCATAGGCCGCAAGTGGATCGTCGGCGTTGTTCATCGGCACCGAGCCGATGTGATCGCCGGTCACCGCGTCCCAGCGGCGAATCATGCGATCGGTGCCGCCCGTCATGAGCGTGCGGTTGTCCGGCAGGAATGCCGCCGACCACACCGGCAGCCCCGGGCCGACCAGCGTGCGCGCCAGTGCGCGCGCTCGGCGGTCGATGATCGCGACCGAGCCGCGGATGCCGGCCGCGGCAATCAATGTACCGTCGGGTGACAATGCGACGCCGATGATCGGCGTCTGCCCACTTTCAAGCTCGGCGCGCTGCTCGCCGGAGGACGAGATAAAGAACAGACGTCCATCGGCGGCGCCCGCGACGATCTCGCCGTCCCGGGCAACCGCAACCGCATTGAGCGGCGTCGGGAGCGTTACGATTGTTGGCGGCCCGCCGTCGTGCGGCCAGATGCGCACTGTCAGGTCATAGCCGACGCTCACCAGCGACTTGCCATCGGGAGTAAAGGCCGCGCCGTTGACGTTTTGCGAATGGCCTTCGAGCACACGCCGCTCGCCGCCGAACAGCGGCCATAGCCGAACGGTGTGATCCCACGAAGCGGACGCTAGTGTCTCGCCGTCGGGTGAAACCGCCAGCGATACAACTGGCGCGGTGTGGCCCTCGAACACGATCGCAGGCGCGGGGGAGCCCGATTGCCACACGGCGATCTTGCCGTCCTCCCCGCTTGTGATCACGCGGCCATCAGGAGCAATGGCCACTGCGTTGACCGCACTTTCATGGAAGCGCAGTACTTGCTCCGCCGCATTCCGGGTGAGCGACCAGCGAATCGCGGAAGTATCGAAACTGCCAGAGATCGCTGCGTTGCCGTCGGCCGAAATCGCGAGCGCCCGCACCGGTCCGCCATGCCCTCGCAACTGCGCAAGCGCTATCCCAGGTAGTAGCAACAGACCGAACAGTGCCAATAGTAGACATTGCTGAGCGGCTGAACGCGGCCGGAATGGGTCGTCGTTCATCGCCTTATTGCCTCGGCTTCCACTCACGCGCGAGCTTTTGGGCCTCGGCAAACTTCGCGGCAGTGATTTTCTTCACGACGTTGTCACGGTGTTCGGCGAGATAGCTAAGCGGCTTCTCCGAAGATGACAAGGCAAGGCTGAACCACATATAGGCTCGCACATAGTCCTGCTGCACGCCTTCACCGTCGCGGTACAAAAAACCGAGGTTGGCTTGGGCATATGTATGACCCTGGTCGGCGGCGCGGTGGAACCATTTGTATGCCTCCTCGTCGTCCCGATGCCCTCCCCAGCCGGTGCGGTAAAGAAAGCCTAGTTGAAACTGCGCCTCGGGGTAGCCCTGCTCGGCCAACGAGTGAAAAAGCTCGTATGCAGTAGCGTATTCATCCCTCTTCATCGCCTCGGCTGCAGCTTGCCACACGTCCGAGTATGGCTCTGCGGCGATTGGTGCGAACCAGCTCATCACCAGCATGATGGCGGCGATGATTGACTTGAACCCGCGTGAGCGGATGCAGTTTACATCATCTACGGTCATTGTTGCCGATCGTTTGGCGATCCGTTCAAACAAAGTCGCACCATTCTCAAAATGCTAGAAGTTCGTCCTCAATTTGAGTTGTGAGCAAAGCAGAAATAGGAAACGCCCATAAGCCCCCTGGATATCGCGCCATGTCGGAACTTGCATTAAACAGTCCACTCCGCGACCGGCGCGCTACTTGGCATCCATACCCACGAAAAGGGGCACCGGAGGGATGCGGTTGGCCTCTCCCCGGTGCGAAGGATGTAGGCTGAAGAGTTCGCCCACACGCCCGACGGCCTTAATGAGCCGCGTCGGTTGACGCTGATATACGTGCGACTTTCGATAACGCCTTGTTATCCTCTGCCAAAAACTTGTTCGCTCATGCCCAGCTGGGCGACTGCTGGTGTTTTGCCCGTGCGGGACGGTTCCGTGCCCCCGATGCAAAAGGCGAATTTGCGGCCGCGAGCGGTCTCATGAGCTATGGCGGCAGCATCATTGATGCTTATCGCTAGGCAGGGGCCTACACTGGGCGTGTTCTCAACGGGGACAAACCGGCCGACCTGCCCGTACAGCAAATCCACCAAAGTCGAGTTTTTCATCAACCTGAAGACCGCCAAAGTTCTGAACTTGACTATCCCGCTACCGCTACTAGGCCGCGCCGACGAGGTGATCGAGTGATGATGTCCGGTGTTGGCACTTAGCGGACATCTCAGCCGGCCCGCCGGATGTCCGCTTTTGGGGGTATCAATGCCCCAAATGGTCGCTCTTGGAGGTATGGCGGACTTGTTGCTGCACACCTCCTGCGCTGTTGTTAAAATACGGTCCTGAATAAGGCCGTACCTCATGAAGGGACTCCGGTGTCCCACGGCAGGACGGAATCGGAGAGGCATGTCGCGATGGATACAGAAATAGCACTAGCAAACGAGCGTGCGATTATCGCCGATATGTTGATTAACCTGCTGACCAACGTCCGACTGACTTACCTTCCCGACCTCGAACCCGCAGACGCCCACGAGTTGCTGCTCACGGGGGCCCATGTTCTGATCGCTCAATTGGGGAGCCAGCCGGCAACGGCATCCGAGATCAGCCGTGTGATCGGCCGCCCGCGCGACGTTGTCACGCAACGGTTGGATGAGTTGATCAAACGCGGCTACGTCGAGCACCGCGGCAACCGGTATAAAATGACTGCCAAATTCAACGTGCCGAACCTACAGCGCCACGTGCGAAGCAACATCAGTATTATTCAGACGGCCGCCAAGCAGCTCAGCGCGGCGCGCTGAGAACCGCTCGCGCGACCGGTCCAACGTTCGTCGCCCGTGGAAGCGAGATAATTGAGGAGGTTTCAAGCCCGCCGCCGCGGCGTAGGCTCACGAGCGCTGCTACGACTTCGTGCGGCCGAATAAACTCGCGATAGCTGCGAGGCTGGCCGGAGCATATTGGGAGTAGAAGTCTTCGCATGTTGCGGTAGCAAAGCCGCTTTCAGCCCTTATCAAAGTAGTCGTTTAAGCCGTTGCGATGGCTTCGTCCAACCGATGAAGATCAGCGGATCGGCGGCGCGTAGAGGATGCCGCCGGCATTCCACAACTGGTTCAGGCCGCGCGGGATGCCGAGCTTGGAGCCGGTGCCGACGTTGCGTTCATAAACCTCGCCGTAATTTCCGACGTGGCGGATGATGCGCACCGCCCAGTCCTTGGTCAGGCCGAGGTTCTCGCCGTATTCGCCCTCGGTGCCGACGAAGCGCATGACGTCCGGCTTCTTGGATTTCAACGCGTCGCCGATGTTCTTGGAGTCGATGCCGAGCTCCTCGGCGTTGATCATGGCAAACAGCGTCCACTTCACCAGCAGCAGCCAGTCGTCGTCCTTCTGCCGTACGACCGGCGAAAGTGGCTCCTTGGAGACAACGTCCGCCAGGATGACATGGTCGGCGGGCTTGCCGAGCCTGAGCCGCAGCGCATAAAGCTGCGCGACGTCGGATGTCAGCGTGTCGCATTGTCCGGACTCGTAAGCCTTGAATACATCGTCCACGCTGCCGAATTTCTTCGCCTCGAACTTCATGTTGTTGGCGCCGAAATAGTCGGCGAGATTGAGCTCGGTGGTCGTGTCCGACTGGACGCAGACCTTGCTGCCGTCGAGCGCCAGCGCGGATTCCACATTGCGGCTGCGCGGCACCATGAAGCCCTGGCCGTCGTAAAACGACACGCCCGCGAAATGCAGGTAGTATTCGGTCTCGCGCGCCATCGTCCACGTCGAATTGCGCGCCAGCACGTCGACCTTGCGGTTGCCGAGTTCCTCGAACCGCTCCTTCGAACTCAAGCGGAATGAACCTGACCTTCTTCGGATCGTCGAAGATTGCAGCCGCAATGGCACGGCAGAAATCGACGTCGAAGCCCGACCAGTTGCCCTTGTCGTCGGCGACCGAGAAGCCCGGCAGCCCGGTGTTGACGCCGCACTGCACGGCGTCGCGCCGTACCGTGCGCTTTAGCGTCTTGGTGTCGTAGCGTTCGTAGGTGACCGCGGCGGCAGCGACAGCGACCGCGATCAGGCATCCGATCAAGAGACCGGTGCGAAAATTCCACGCCAGCAACTTAGCCATTATCCATCTCCCCCCGCGGACCGTCAGACTTCAGGCCGTTGCCGGATAATGACTTTTGTACCGACCGGAACTCTGTCGTAGAGATCGGCCACGTCCGGATTGGTCAAGCGGAAGCAGCCGGACGAAACCGCCGTGCCGATGGTCGTCGGCTGGTTGGTGCCGTGGATGCGATAGACCGTGGCGCCGAGATACATCGCGCGCGCGCCAAGCGGATTGCCCGGTCCGCCCGCCATCCAGCGCGGCAGATACGGCTGGCGCTGGATCATTTCCTCGGGCGGCGTCCAGTCCGGCCATTCCTTCTTCTGGGTGATCTTGACCAGACCCTGCCAGGTGAAGCCGTCGCGGCCGACGCCGATGCCGTAGCGTATCGCCCGACCGCCCGGCTGGACCACGTAGAGATAGCGCTCGTTGGTGTGGACGACGATCGTGCCCGGCAGCTCGCTGCTGCGGAAGAACACCACCGTCTTCTGCCACTTCGGATCGAGTTGCTCGTCGCCCGGAGCGGCGATCAGGCCCGGCTGGTCGTCGCCGTTGCGGTTGGCCTGCGCGAACGCGTCCGGCGCAGCTAGCCACGTCAACAGGATTGCGATGGTGAGGATACGAAAGAGCATCATGTGGACATCTCGTTTGGAGTTGAGATTACGTCTGATCTGAAAGTTATAAATTTCAGCGCATGACCACGCGTGTGCCAAGTGTCACGCGATTGTACAAATCGGTGACGTCATCGTTGACGAGGCGCACGCAGCCGAGCGTGACGTCTTCACCAACGGTTTTTGGTGCATTAGTTCCATGAATGCGCGAGACATTGTCGTCGAGGTCGAGTAAGCGTGAGCCGAGCGGATTGCCCACACCGCCAGGCACGGGGTCGGCCTTGATTTGCCTTGACCCAGGCGGCGGAATCCATTCTGGCCATTCCACCTTGCGTGAAATCAGCCGCGGGCCGGTGAGCTCCGCGCACGCTGTACCAACCCCGATGGGGTATCGCAGCGCCGCCGAGTTGGGCATCACGAGATACATGAAATGCTGGGGCTTATCGACGACGATTGTCCCGGACGGAAACGTCGTCCGATAAAACACACGCTGACGCCGGAGGATGTAAGAAATATCGGCATCGGTTGAGCCGCCATCGATGCCGGGGGCGAGATCAGCAGTCGATGTCGTGACAGCGGACCTGTGGCGCAAAGACGGCTCATGGGTGGCCGCGCCGACCGTGCTCGCGATCAAAGCGGGCTTGTGGGGCGTAGCCGTCCAAGCGAAATAAGAGCCAACTCCGATCGCCATCACGACAACGGCAGCAATCGCAACCGCCCAGAGCCCTCGCCCGGATCGGGATGGCGACAGGGGCGGATGTACTTCCGCCTCGATCGGCCGGTCATTCGGAATTTCAACGGTTGGCCCCTGCGCTTGGGTTGTGCGCCCCGAAGCGACAGCGCGGACAGCTTGCGAATACTCGCGTTCAATTCGCCCGATAGCGGCTTGCATCGCGGAACGATGAGCGCGGACCTCGTCAGCTGAGACGGGCGGACGCCGCGCGCGCAATTGATCTGTAACGATCTGCCAGGCTCGGACGTAAACGGCACGACGCGCCTGCTGGTCGTCTGAACCGGCCAACTGCACAGAACGCAACAGAAACGGATAGTAGTCAAACATCGAACTCAACGGTCTTCATTTGATCACCAATCGAGTGAAACTAGGCCCCGACGAACCACGCGCCATTGATTTACATCAAATAAAGGGAGCGCGGTTCGAGCCAAGTTCAGGTATTGAGGCCTCGGCATATGATGACGCTACCGGAACTGGCGGCAGACGCCCTGGGTTCGTTCCTCGCCTCCGACATGAAGGATCGATTCGGGTCTTCGCATGCGCGCCTGGCGGAACTTATCCCGTTTGCCGCCCGGTTGGCGCTCGAATGCATCGGAAGCAGCGATGCCCTCTATCATAACGTCGAGCATACGATGCTCGTCACTCTGGCCGGGCACGACATCTTCAAGGGTCGTGCACTGTTGATGCCTTCGACACCGGCCGACTATTCGCACTTCATCGTCGCCTGCCTGACGCACGATATCGGATACGTCCGTGGCATCTTCGAAGGGGATGGGGACGATGGCTACGTCGTCGATAGGACCGGCCGGAAGGTTTCACTACCGCGCGGATCTTCCGATGCTGCGCTTGCGCCATATCACGTCGAGCGGTCTCAGCTGTTCGTACTGGACCGTGTTGCGGCAATCGAGGAACTCGATGGCGAACGGATAGCACGTGCGATCGGATTCACCCGATTCCCATACTCATCGCCCGCCGACGAGGAGAACATTGACGAAGAAGGATCGCTTCTGCGGGCCGCGGATCTGATCGGTCAGCTTGGCGATCCTCACTATTTGAGAAAGACCAATGCGCTTTACTTCGAATTTGAAGAGATCGGTTTGAACAAGCAGCTCGGCTATAAATCACCGGCGGACCTCGTCGACAAATATCCCCAATTTTACTGGAACGAAATCTCTCCACACATTCAGACCGCGATCCGTTACCTCAATGTGACCTCGAGCGGGCGTCAATGGATTGCAGGCCTCCACAGCAACGTATTTCGTGCCGAGCGTGAGCTGCGTCTTTCGGGGCCACAGCGGTAGGCAACATCAACCATCAACCTCAAGACCGCCAAGACGCTTGGCCTCAGCGTACCTCGGCCGCTACTCGGCCGCACAGACCAAGTGATCGAATAAGGATTGCTTTTTTGCTGCGGTGCGAATGGCAGCTATTGGCACTGAGCGGACATCCGCCGCGCTCAGGTCCATGTCCGCTTTGAGGGGTAAAGCAGACTTCGCGGATTGAGACCGCCGTGTCCGCTTTTGACCCAAACCGGACATCGTAGGCTTGTTTGAAGCCCCCTTCACATCCGCGTTATCAACCGCGTTTCGCGCTATAGCAGCGGGACGATAGAAGAGCGGACGTGGCGCGAATATGCCAAAATCGACAATTGACCCATAGCGAACCTTCAAAGAATTGCACTTAGGGACACTATCTCCCGGAAGCGGAATCTATCTATCGTCGACTTTGTAAAGTTAAGGAGTCCGTCATGGCATTTCCCTTCATCGCTATCACTGCTGTTGCGCAGCTTGTTGTCGCCGTAGCGGATGGCGTGCCCAACATCGACTACGAAAAAGGTTGCCGTGCCTCGGCAGCCGCGAACGCCAGCCTTGGTGTCGTCATAGACGATCAGAGCGTCAACGCTTGCATGGCCGAGGAAAAGGGCGCTCGCGATAAGCTCACCCAGCAATGGACACAGTTTTCGTCCAGCGATCGGGTTCATTGCGAGCGGGAAGCCGCCTTGGGCCAGATGCCCAGCTACGTAGAATTGCAGACCTGCTTGGAAATCGCGCGCGAAACAAAATCATTGCCAGAACTTAAGAGCTTTATAAAGAAAAGCGTCACTTCCAAGTAGCGCTAAGAGCGGCGTCGCGCTCGGCAAGTATCAGCCTCGTCCATGACGCGGTCGATTGACGGTGTTATTTTGTTGCGGCGGAAGCACCGCTCCATGCCGCTTTCGGAGGTAAAGCGGACATCGCTATTTGGGTCTCATGTCCGCTTTTGACCCCAAGCGGACATGGATCAGAGCGCGTTGAATGTCCGCTAAGTGCCATTAGCCGACGTCCATCGCCTATTCGATAACCCTGTCCGCCCGGGCGAGCATTGCAGGCGGGATGGTTAGACCGATGGCCTCTGCGGTCTTGAGATTGATGATGAAATTGAACTTGGTAGGCATTTGAACGGGCATCTCCGCTGGCTTTGATCCCTTCAAGATTTGGTCGACGTACGACGCTGCGCCCACAAACATCTCAGTTTGGTCGCTGCCATACGACAGCAGGGCGCCGCTCTCCGCAAACAGAGGGTCGCCAAACAGGGACGGTAGGCGATGCTGTGCCGCTAGGCGTATCAGCAATTCGCGATTTGAATACGTCACCGCGTGACTGCCAGTGACCAGGCCGCCATATCCGCCCGATGCAAAGGTCGTGATCGCGGCCGTGATCTCTTCGGCATTGTGCACGGGAAGCGGAACGAGATTGATTTTCAGCGGTGCCGCAGCGGCTTGGGCCGCGCGCACCAATCCACGATGCGGTGCTACGCCGGGGTGGTGTATAAAGCCAATGCGCGTCGCGCCCGGCGCGACTTCTTTCATTAGCTCCAGCCATTTTCCGCCCATCGTCTCCACGAATGCCGGAAACCCCGTGACGTTTCCGCCAGGACGATTCATGCTCGCGACCAATCCGCTACCAACCGGGTCGCCAAGCGATGCAAACACGATTGGAATCGTCTGGGTTTCCTGCCGCATTGTCTCTGTGGCTTGGTTCGTGCTGGTCACGATGACGCTTGGCGACATACCGACAAGTTCTTTTGCGAAGGCCCGCGTCTTCTCCGGATCGCCTCCGCCCCAGCGATGGACAATCTGAATGTTTCGATGCTCCACCCAGCCCAGCCCTGCTAGCTTCTGCCGCATCGCTGCGACATAGGATTGGGCCAGTGTATCTCCCTCGGGAAACCCCATAAGCACGCCCATCCGGCGTATCGGACTGGACTGCTGTGCCCATGCACCATGCGGCAACGCCGATGCGGCGACAGCCGCAATAAACTCTCGTCGTCTCATGATGCCCCCGTCTCCGGCGCATTTTAACGGTCACAACGGCGGTTATGGAAGTGTAGCAGATGTCCGCTTTGGGTCATTAGCGGACATAACGGCCCAGTTAAAGCTTGGCGACGGAAGCGAAAGACTTGACGTTGAAAGCGAAAAATTTAGCGCCAGAATCGAAAGATTTGCGATTGATGCTCCGCCACTCGCCACCGCGGTTCAGAGATAACGCTTCAAATCCGCCGCCGCCTCGTCCGGGCGCCGCTTCATATTGAACGGCGCGACAAAGCGGCCATCCTTGTTCATCAAATAGACGATCGCCGTGTGGTCCATGGTGTAGCCGCCGCCGTCGATCGGCACCTTCTTGGCATAGACCCGATAGGCCTTCTCCACCGCGGCGATGGCGGCCTCATCACCGGTGACGCCGATGATGCGCGGGTCGAAGCTCGATAGATAATCCTTGAGTAACGCGGGCGTGTCGCGCTCGGGGTCGACGGTGACAAACAGCGCGCGGACGTTTTTGGCGTCGGGGCCGAGCGCGCGGAAAATCTCTGAGACCTCGAATAGCGTGGTCGGACACACGTCAGGGCAATGGGTGAAGCCGAAGAAAACCAGGAACGGCTGACCCTTCAAGTCCTGGTCGGTGATCGGCTTGGAGTTCTGATCGACGAGCATGAACGGCCCGCCGACCGCCGAAGGCATCGCGATCGGCGCAGGGCTGCGGCCAGTGACGATAAAGATAACCGTCGAGAATAGCATCAGCCCGGCGACGAAGGCGCCAAGCGCAAGCAGCAAACGTGCAGTTCGTGGTGTCATTGGTATTTCAACCGAAACAAGCGACGAGACCGGCGCGGATCATCTCGAGAAACACAGCGGTGCCATAGTGCGTCCACAGCGCGACAGTACCGGCAATCAAAGCGCCCACGGTTCCCGCGGTCAGCAGGATCGCCGCGCGGCCCGGCGCAACGGCAGAGATTGAAGTGTCTTCGGCCATCAGGGCTATCCCTCGAACGGGTGTCCTTCACATAGGACCGATCCGGCTCAACGGCAACCGCCTTAACCGATCTTGACCAGCGCGCCGCCATCGACCGGCAGCGCCACGCCGGTGATGAAATTGGCCTCGTCGGAGGCGAGGAACAGCGCCGCATTGGCGACGTCCCAGGCGGTGCCCATCTTGCCGCGCAGCGGCACTTTGGCGTCGCGCGCGGCGGCCACTTCCGCGCGCGGCTTGCCAGTTGCGCGGGCGCGGGTGTCCACCGCCATCGGGGTGTCCATCAATCCCGGCAGGATGCAGTTGGCACGGACGCCGAATTCCGCGTTCTGGATCGCGACCTGCTGGGTGAAGGCGATCATCGCCGCCTTAGTCGCTTTGTAGGTGACGTAAGGGTAGATCTCGTAGGCGGCGAGCGACGAGATCGTCAGAATGACGCCCGATCGCTGCGCGCGCATCACCGGCAGCACGTGCTTCACCGCCATGACGCAGCCGCGCAGGTTGATCGCGGTGACGCGATCGAACGCCTCCTCGGTGATCTCGGTCGGCGACGCATCGCCGCCGGCGATGCTCAAGCCGACGTTGTAATGCAGCACGTCGATGCGGCCGAACTGGCTGCGCGCCGAGCCGACCATGGCGGCAAGGGTCTTTTCCTTGGTGACGTCGGCCTCGAACGCCACGCATGTGCCGCCGTGCTGCGTCGCCATCGCGACGGTTTCTTCCGCGGAAGCCAGATCTCGGTCAGCCGCCATCACGGTAGCGCCTTCCTGCACGAACCGCAGCACCGTGGCGCGGCCGTTGCCCATCCCGTCGCCGGGCGATTGTCCAGCGCCGACGACAATGGCGATTTTTCCCTTGAGGCGCATGGTTCGATCCTAACTGCCTTTTACGTCGCGGGCGAGCCACGCCAGCGCGCCGCGCGCGGCAGCCGCGCCTGTGGCAAACGACGCCTGCAACAGATAGCCGCCGGTCGGTGCTTCCCAGTCCAGCATCTCGCCTGCGGTGAACACGCCAGGCCGGCGGCGTAACATGAAGGCTTGGTCGATCTCGTCGAACGAAATGCCCCCGGCGGTAGAGATCGCACGATCGAGCGGCGCCGTGGCGACGAGGCGCACAGGCACAGCGTTGATGAGCTGCGCGAGATCAGGCGCATCCATCTCGGAAAAGCGCTCGGGTGTGGTGGCGATCGCTTCGTGCAGCAGCCCGATCGCGGGCGGCGACAGGTTGACGGTCTTGCGCAGGAAGGTGGACAGCGATTGCTTGTTGCGCGGCTTTTCCAAACGCTTCTGCAGCTCATTGTTCGACAAGTCCGGGCGCAGCGCGATGTGCAGCACCGCTTCGCCCGATGCTGCGATTGCTTCGCGCAACGGCGCCGAGAGCGCGTAGATACCGCCGCCCTCCAGCCCCTGCCGCGTGACGATCGCTTCACCGCGCACCGATTGTTCGCCGAACGACAGTTCGATCCGCTTCAACGGCTGCCCCTCGAAGCGGCCGCGAAACACATCGGACCAGTTGACGATGAACCCGCAGTTGGCCGGCCGCAGCGGCGCGACCGCGATCCGTTCCGCACCGAGAACATCTGCCCAGCCGCCATCGGAGCCCAGCCGGGGCCAGGTCGCACCGCCAAGCGCCAACACCACGGCATCGGCGTGGATTGTCACGCGCCCCTCAGCGGCATCGAACAGTGCATTGCCCGGCGCGTCCCAGCCGACCCAATGGTGGCGCAGCTTGAAGGTGACGCCGGCGTCGTCGAGCCGGCGCAGCCACGCGCGCAACAGCGGCGAGGTCTTGAACGCCTTGGGAAAGACGCGGCCGCTCGATCCGACGAACGTGTCCTGGCCGAGACCCTCGCACCATGCGCGCACGTCCTGCGGCGGAAAGGCCTCAATGGCGGCGCGCAGATGCGGCGTCGCCGCACCATAGCGCGCGAGGAAGCGCGGCAGTTCCTCGCTGTGAGTGAGGTTGAGGCCGCCGCGGCCGGCGAGAAGAAATTTTCGGCCGACGGAAGGCATGCGCTCATAGACGGTGACGCCCGCGCGCTGCGCAAGAATCTCCGCAGCCATCAAGCCGGCGGGGCCAGCGCCGATCACGGCAACGTGGGATTCAAGCATTCGCGGAAATTGGAGCGGGCGAAGGGAATCGAACCCTCGTATGAAGCTTGGGAAGCTTCCGTTCTACCATTGAACTACGCCCGCAAATCGCAAAGTCCCGGAACTTTCGCACCGATTTGCCGTTCGCAAAATAGCGCGCTCATTCGCCAAGTGGAAGCGGCTTGGTATCCTCAATCGCACATCGCACGGGAGAATTGAACATGCCGGTCATCTATCATGACAACGTCCCAATCGAACCGTTCCCGGGCGGCGCCACCTACCAGACGGTCGTTGGCGACCAGCAGGGCTCGACGCCGGTGCGGCTTGGCATCCAGACCTCGCCGCCGGGCTACCGGACGCCGCTGCACTCGCATCCCTATATGGAAACGCTGATGATCCTGGAAGGCGTCGGCGAGGCGTGGATCGAAGGCAGCGACAAGCGGATCGCGCTCGCGCCGGGGATGACGCTGGTGTTTCCTACAAACGTCCGGCACCGGTTCTGGGCGTTGGGAGAACGGCCGCTGAAGACGTTGGGCCTGCACGTCTCGCCGCACCGGATCGTCATCGTCCACGAGGAATGAATACGGCCGCTCCAAGACATGTCTTGGAGCGGCCGGAATTTCTCAACTGCGTGTCAGACCAGCTTGACGTTCTTCAGCGGCAGGCTGCGCACCGGCTTACCGGTGGCCGCATGAATCGCGTTGAGCACGGCAGGCGCGGCGACACAGATCGTCGGCTCGCCGACGCCGCCCCAGAAGTCGTTGGTCGTCACGACCACCGTCTCGACCTTGGGGAATTCCGCCAGCCGCATGATCTCGTAGCTGTCGAAGTTCAGATTGGTCATGCGGCCCTTCTCGACAAGCATTTCGCCGTAGAGCGCGGCAGAGAGTCCGTAGGCGACCGAGCCCTGGACCTGCGCCTCGATCTGGCTCGGATTGACCGCGTGGCCGCAGTTCGATCCCAGCACCAGACGGTGGACCTTGAGCACGCCCTTGTCGCTGACCGAGACTTCAGCGACGGCGGCTGAGTAGCTGCCGTAGCCCATGAACTGCGCGATGCCGCGGTGGACACCGGCAGGCAGCGGCTTACCCCAGTCGGCCTTCTCGGCTGTGGCATTGAGCACGCCGAGATGCTTGGGATAGTCCTTCATCAGGCCGCGGCGGAATTCGAGCGGGTCCTTGCCCGCCGCCTTCGCCACCTCGTCCATGAAGCATTCCAGGTAGACGGCGTTCTGGTTGGTGTTGACGCCGCGCCACGGGCCCACCGGCACGTGGGTGTTGCGCATCACATATTCGACCAGCAGGTTCGGCACGGTATAGCCGAGCTGCGCGTCGCCGGGCTCTTCGTAGTAGCCTTGGAGCTGGCGCATGTCCTTGCCGCCGACGATGCCGCGCGGGTTGAGCGTGGCGTTGATCGACTGCCCCGATACACGCACATGCAATGCGGTGAGCTTACCCTCGGCGTCGAGACCGGCGGAAAGCTTGCATTGCGAGATCGGCCGGTAGAAGTCGTGCGCCTGGTCCTCCTCGCGGCTCCAGATCATCTTGACCGGGACGCCGGGGAATTCCTTGGCGATCGCCACCGCTTGATGCACGTAGTCCTGCGTGCCGCCGCGCCGGCCAAAGCCGCCACCGAGGTCGTGGCGGTGGATTTCGCAGTTCGCCAGAGGAACGCCGGAGGCCTCCGAGAGCGCCGCGAGCGACGCCTCGAGGTTCTGCGAGGGCACCCAACACTCGGCCTTATCGGCCGAGAGCTTTACCGTCGCGTTCATCATCTCCATACAGGCATGCGCGAGGAACGGCGTCGAATAGACCGCTTCGACCTTCTTTGCCGCCTCGCCGATGGCCTTCAGCGCATCGCCATGCCTGCGATCGCCGTTGGTCGTGGCCGAGGACAGGCCATCTTCGAGCTGCTTGGCGATGCTCGCGCTTGAAACATCGCCGTTGCCGGCTTCATCCCAGACGATCGGCAGCGCGTTCAGCGCCTTCTGGGCGCGCCACCAGGTGTCGGCCACCACCGCAACGCCGGTGTCCTTGACCTTCACCACCTTCTTCACGCCGGGCATACCGGCGATCTTTGCTTCGTCGTAGCTCTTGAGCTTGCCGCCGAACACCGGGCAGTCCTTGATCGCGGCGCACAGCATCCCCGCCAGCTTGATATCGATCGCGTAGATCTTGCTGCCATTGAGCTTATCCGCGGTGTCGAGCCGCTTGAGCGGCTTGCCGGCGATGCTCCAGTCCTTCGGGTCCTTGAGCTTGATGGCCTTCGGATCGGGCGGAGTGACCTTGGCTGCCGCCGCGGCAACCTTGCCGTAGCTGGTCTTGCGCTTGCTCGCGGCGTGGCTGATGACGCCCTTCGACACGGTAAGCTCCGAGACCGGCACCTTCCATTGGTCGGCCGCCGCCTGCAGCAGCATGATGCGCGCAACGGCGCCACCGCGACGCACATAATCCTGTGACGTGCGGATGCCGCGGCTACCGCCGGTGCCCATTTCGCCCCAGGCGCGCTTGCTCGCAAGGTTGCGTCCCGGCGAGATGCCTTCAGTCGTGACCTTGCTCCAGTCGCATTCCAGTTCCTCGGCGACGAGCTGAGCGAGACCCGTGAGCGTGCCCTGCCCCATCTCCGAGCGGGCAATTCGGATGACGCAGGTGTCGTCCGGCTTGATCGCAACCCAGACATTGACCTCGTTCGCCGCGCCGTTCTGCGCATGCGCGAACGGCACGTTCAGGCCGAGCGCCAGGCCGCCACCGGCGACCGCTGCGGCTCCGACGATGAACTTGCGGCGCGAGAGGTTCTTGCCTTTTCCGAATGTCATTTTTCTCATGGCGCCCTCCTCACGACCTGCTGCCAGTGGTCGCACCACCGGCTGCCATGTGGACGGCTTCCCGGATGCGCTGATAGGTGCCGCACCGGCAGATGTTGGTCATCGCTTCGTCGATGTCCTTGTCGGTTGGACGCGGCTTCTTCTTCAGGAGCGCCACCGCCGCCATGATCTGGCCGGACTGGCAGTAGCCACACTGCGGCACGTCGACCGTGGCCCATGCCTTCTGCACCGGATGCGAAGAGTTGGCGGAGAGGCCCTCGATGGTGACGATCTTGTCGGAGGCTTTCACGCTGCCGACCGTGATGGAGCAGGAGCGCTGCACCTCGCCGTTGACGTGCACCGAGCAGGCGCCGCATTGGGCGACGCCGCAGCCGTATTTGGTGCCTGTCAGACCGACGTGTTCGCGGATGACCCAGAGCAGCGGCGTGTCGGGCTCGACTTGCACGTCACGCACTTTGCCGTTGATGTTCAGCTTCGCCATGTGTCGCCTCCCTGACGGCTTACGGCCGTCGCCTATTCAAGGCGGGCTTACGGCCCGCGTCACAGCGTTTTGTTGCTGTTGAACGAAAGCTTAGCGCAGCCCCCAGCCGCTGCCTATGCGGTCATTAGGAACTCATTAGCGCGCAGCCAATAACTCAGAGCAGCTCCTGAACGTCCGCTTCCGGGTGCCTGACGCCGAGGCTCTCGACTGCCTGGATAGAGAGGTCGCGCTCCCTCCTCCGATCCCTGGCCTTGCCACCCAGGCGGTCACCCGGTCACAATGATGGCGAAGAAAACGTCATTTGCAGCCGCGGGGGCGGGTCGGCTTCGGGCGCTTCTTGGCACAAATCTTGATACTTCCATCCCGACGCGTGTTCCCGCGTGGCCAAGCCAACCTCAGAGATGGAGAGCAGTCATGATGCGACGACGTGATTTTCTCATCAGCACCACCGCCGCAAGTCTGGCTCCGGCGCTGACCGGTACACACGAAGCATTGGCGCAAGAGACTTGGCCGCAGAAACCCATTTCGCTGGTCGTGCCGTTCGGAGCGGGCGGCTCGGCCGATCTGGTGGCGCGCATGTTCGCGCAGCACTTCCAGGCAAAGTACAACATCACGGTCACCATCGAGAACAAGGGCGGTGCGGGCGGCAGCATCGGCTCGGCGTTCGTCGCGAAGGCTCCGCCGGACGGCTATACGCTCGTCCTCGGCACCGTCAGCACGCACGCGATCAACCCGGCGCTCTATGCGAAGCTACCGTTCAATGTCGAAACCGATTTCGAGCCGATCTCGCCGATCGTGCGGCTGCCCAATCTCCTGGTCGTCAACAACAAGTTGCCGGTCAAGAACGTCGCCGAGCTTGTCACATATCTGAAGGCCAATGACGGCAAGGTGAACTACGGCTCGGCCGGCAACGGCACATCAGGGCATCTTTCGACGGTCATGTTCATGAAGGCGATCGGCGTCACCATGACGCACATTCCCTATCGCGGCACCTCCGACGAAATGGCGGCGCTGGTCGGCGGTCATATCGATCTTGCGATCGACAGCATGACGACGATCTGGCCGATCGCGAAGGCCGGCGAAGTGCGGCCGCTGGCGGTAACGACGCCGCAGCGCGTGGCGACGGCGCCCGACCTGCCGACCATCGGCGAAACGATCCCGGGCTTTGCAGCAATCGGATGGCAGGGCTTGTTCGCACCCGCCAAGACTCCCCGTCCGATCGTCGAACAGCTTGCAGCGGAGGTGAAGCGGATCTTCCTGCAGCCGGAGCTCGTAACGGCCCTGCAGAATGTCGGCGGCGAACCGTTGCCGATGTCGCCGGACGAATTCGCCCGCTTCGCGCAATCCGAACGGGTCAAGTGGGGTGCGGTCGTGAAGGAGGCTGGCATTCGAATTGAATGACGCCACGGCGTCCATGTGTTTTGCTGGGGTCCCAGGTTACAGTCACCGCACGACCCCGTTTGAGGACTGAAAGCACGTGGCCAAGAAAATCCATCTCGCGTTCGACATCTCCTACACCCATCTCGACGGCCGCTGGCGAATGCCCGGGTCGTGGACCGGACGGACCTATCCGGACCTCGACGTCTACGAAGAGATCGCCCGCATCTCCGAGCGCGGCTGCATCGACATGCTGTTCTTTGGCGACGGCACCGGCATTCCGCATACCTGGGAAAACTCCCGTGACGAGGCGGTGCGCTGGGGCATCGGCTGGCCGCGGCACGACATGAGCCCGGTCATCACCGCGATGTCGCGGGTGACCAAGCATATCGGTTTCGGCCTGACCTATGCATCGACCTTCATGCATCCGTTCTACGTCGCGCGGCTGTTCAACTCGCTCGACCACGTCACCAACGGCCGCATCGCCTTCAACGTCATTGCTTCGAGCCGTGGCTCAGACGCCGCGAACTACGGCTTCGATGAATTGATGGAGCACGGCCTGCGCTACGACCGGATGCATGAGTTCATCGACGTGTGCCGCGCGCTATGGGACAGCGTCGAGCCCGATGCATTCGTCTGGGATCGCGAAAGCGGGCTCGTGGTCGGCGATCCGAAGAAGGTGCACGCCATCGATCACGCCGGTAAATTCTTCAAGGTGCGCGGCCCGCTCAATTGCATGCCGTCGCCGCAACGTCATCCGGTGCTGATCCAGGCCGGCAGCTCGCCGCGCGGCATCAAGGCGTCGGCTTACATCTCCGACCATATTTTCGCACGATGGCCGCCGAAGGCGGAAAAAGCGAAGCACCGCGCCCTGCTCGACAAGGAGCTCGAGGCGATCGGCCGCGATCCATCAAAGGTCGGCGTGCTCTGGGGCTGCGGCCTGATCGTGGCCGAGACCAAGCAGGAGGCGGAAACTCGCCGCGAGCAGCTTCTCAAGATGATCCCGAAGGAGGCGGTCGGCCCCTACCTCGCGCACAATTCCGGCTACGATTTCTCCAAGCTGCCGGCGCGCTTCAAGCTGTCCGATCTCAACAAGGAGATCGCGGCAGCCAACGCCTCGCCGGTCGGCTTCGTCTACAAGCTCGCCAACGCGCTCGGCGGCGATCCGGAGGTCTCGCGCGAGGAGTTCTTCGAATACGGCCTGCGTACCGCGACCAACTACGACCGCACCTTCGCCGACACCGCGCCAAAGCTTGCCGACATGCTGGAAGAGGAGTTCGAAGCTGCCGGCAGCCGCGGCGGCTTCATGATCGTGCATCCGCAGGCGGTGCCGCGTGATCTGCTCAACGTGGTGGATCTGCTGGTGCCGGAGTTGCAGCGGCGCGGCCGTTTCCGCAACGCGTATGAGGGCAAGACGCTGCGCGAGAACCTCGCTGAGTAGCGCACCTACACCCGGAAGTGCTTCGACAGCTTCAGCCCCTGCGCCTGGTAGTTCGAGCCGATGCCCATCCCGTAGAGCCTGGTCGGTCGCGCAATCATCTTCTCGAAGACCAGCCGGCCGACGATCTGGCCGTGCTCCAGGATGAACGGCACTTCGCGCGAGCGCACCTCCAGCACCGCGCGGGCGCCGCGGCCGCCGGCGCCTTCGTAGCCGAAGCCCGGATCGAAGAAGCCGGCGTAGTGCACGCGGAATTCGCCGACCAGCGGATCGAACGGCACCATCTCGGCGGCGTAGTCCGGCGGCACCTGCACCGCTTCCTTGGAGGCAAGGATGTAGAACTCGTCGGGATCGAGGATCAGGCTCTTGTCGGCGCGCGCCGCGATCGGCTCCCAGAAATCCGCGACGATGTGACCGTCGCGTTTCTCGACGTCGATCAGGCCGGTGTGGCGCTTGGCGCGATAGCCGACGAAATTGTTCGGACCAAGCCCGGCGAGATCGACACCGACGGCGATGCCGTCGGCAAGATCGGCCTTGGCATCGTCGGTGAGCCGCTCCTTGTCGTGCAAGGCACGAAGCGCGGCGCCGTCGAGGATCGCGTGGCCGCGGCGAAAACGGATTTGCGACAGCCGTGAGCCCTCGCGCACCAGAACGGGAAATGTCTTCGGGCTGATCTCGGCGTAGAGCGGACCGTGGTATCCGGACGTGATGCGATCGAAGCCGCGGGTCTTGTCGGCGATGACGCGGGTGAACACATCAATGCGCCCGGTCGAGCTTTTCGGATTGGCGGCGGCGGCAACGTCGTCCGGCAGCGCCAGACTTTCGAGCAGCGGCACGATGTAAACGCAGTTGTTCTCCAGCACCGCGCCGCCGGTCAGCGGTATCTCGTGCAGCCGCAGCTCCGCGATGCGCTCGGCAACGGTGGTCTGCGGTCCGGGCAGAAAGCTCGCGCGCACTCGATAGGCGACCTTGCCCAATCGTAGATCGAGGCTCGCCGGCTGAATCTGATCGAGCGCAAACTCGCGCACGGGACGAATCCCGCCGCTCGCCGCAAGCTCGGCGATCATGTGGTCGGGCAGGATGCCCTTTGCATTCGGGTTTGCGACAGTTGTCACGATGAACTCGTGGTCGGGAAACCTTCGATCTAACCCGACGGGTGCCTTGACGGGAAGGCAATCCGATCGTATGACCACATCTATCTCGTGGTCATTTGAGCCGGCCGGCTTGCTAGCCACGTAAAATAAGTAGCTAAAAGGCCGGGGACATGTGTGCCCGGCCAGGATTTTTTCCTCGGCCGGTTTTTTGTTGGCCCAAGGAAGCCAACAGGGAGGCTACACACATGTCAGCGTCCGTCACGACGAAGTACCGCCCCGAAACCCGCCTCGTGCAATCCGGCATCCTGCGCTCGCAGTTCGGCGAGACCTCCGAGGCTTTGTTCCTCACCCAGGGCTACGTCTACGACAATTCCGCGCAAGCCGAGGCTCGCTTCAAGGGCGAGGATCAAGGCTACCAGTATTCGCGCTTCGCCAATCCGACGGTGACGATGTTCGAGCAGCGCATCGCGGCATTCGAGGGCGCCGAAGCCGCGCGCGCCACAGCTACCGGAATGGCCGCGGTCACGCTCGCGATGATGGGCCAGGTCAAGGCCGGCGATCATATCGTGGCCTCGAAGGCGATATTCGGTTCCTGTCTCTACGTGATGGAGGACTACCTGCCGCGCTACGGCGTCACCTCGACGATCGTCGACGGCTTCGATCTCGACGCCTGGCGCGCGGCGATGCGGCCCAACACGAAGACCTGCTTCCTGGAGACGCCGACCAATCCCAATCTCGAAGTGCTCGACATCGCCGAGATCGCCAAGATCGCGCATGCCGCCGGTGCGACGTTGGTCGTCGACAACGTGTTCTCGACGCCGCTGTGGCAGAGCCCGCTCGAGCTTGGCGCTGACTGCGTGGTCTATTCCACCACCAAGCACATCGACGGCCAGGGCCGCTGTCTCGGCGGCGTCATCCTCGGCTCGCAAAAGTTCATCACCGACAACATCCACACCTACATCCGCCAGACCGGCCCTTCGATGTCGCCGTTCAACGCCTGGGTCATGCTCAAGGGACTGGAGACACTTGCGGTGCGGGTGCGCGCGCAGACCGACACCGCCGGCAAGGTGGCGGAGGCACTCGCCAAGCATCCCAAAGTGTCGCGGCTGATTTATCCCGGCCGGCCGGACCATCCGCAGGCCGCGGTCGTGGCAAAGCAAATGCGCGGCGGATCGACGCTGGTGGCGTTCGAGGTGGCCGGCGGCAAGAAGGGCGCCTTCGCGTTCCAGGACGCGCTCAAGATCGTGCGCATCTCCAACAATCTCGGCGACGCCAAGAGCCTGATCACCCATCCGGCAACGACGACGCACCAGCGGTTGAAGCCCGAGCAGCGCGCCGAGCTCGGCATCAGCGACGGCATGGTGCGGCTGTCATGCGGGCTCGAGCATCCCGACGACCTGATCGACGATGTGGTGACGGCGCTGAAAGCGGTGTGAGGACTATTGCCGCGCGCGCGCGGTGGCGGTCACAGTCGAGCGCGTCGCGGCTTCCTGGATCGCGCCGGCGAGAAGCTTGGCGATGCAGCCGTAGCTCCAGTCGTTCATGTGCAGCTCGTCTGAGGAGATGAACGTGCTGAACGGAATGTCCTCGGTCAGCCGCCAGTAGCGCATCACGGCAAATCGCTCGAACAAATCGACGTTGGCTTCCTTGGCCGTGAGGTGAATCAAGTCGACCATTCCGTCGACGTCGTGCTTGGTGATCACCTTGGGCGCGTACTGCGGATTGATCAGGACCACGTCGGCCTTGGCGTCGTGCAGACGCTTGAGGCCCTGGCGCAGCGAGGCGTTGGCCTCATCCAGCGGCCGATCGCGCAGCACGGAATTGCTGCCGACCTGCCACAGCACCAGATCCGGATTCTGCGAAATGACGTCGCGCTCGAAACGCGCCAGCATGTCGCGAGACTCTTCTCCGTTGACGCCGCGATTGACGACCGTGATGTCCGCGCGGGGGAACAGAGCCTTGAGCTCGACCTCTAGCCGGCTCGGATAGCTCAACGCGGGCGAGCTTGCGCCGGCTCCCGCAGTTGACGATGAACCGATAGCGACGATCGTCAGGGGCTGGCCGCCGGCGATCCGGTGCGCCACCCGCTTGAGAGGATTGACGAGACGAATCAGATCAGCGGGCGCATGGCAAGCGATAGCGGGTGCCGCCGGATTGTCCCCACGCGCAGGCACAAGCGCCAGCGTTGCCGCCGTTGCGGCGAAGCTCAGCGTTGTCGCCCAACGAAAAAAATACGCGAAGGCCCTCATTGCGGCGCCGCCTCTTGCCGCCCTTCCAGATGCGCAGCGTCAATGATGGTGGAGCCGAGCGCCCGGCCGAGACAATCATGCACGCTCTTGGCGGTCTTCATATCCTTGGTCGCCTTGTAGAGATCGAACTGCCCGGCGTCATACCAATGGCGCATGATGGCGAGGCGATCGAATACCGGCACCTCGCGCTCACGCGAAACCCAGCGCATGGCGTCGGCATAAGCGCCGATCGCCACGATTGATTCCGTACGCGGGCTGTACTGCATGTTCACTAGGACGACGTCCGCGCCACCTTCGTGCAACTTCTCGACGCCGTCAGAAACCGAAGCGCGGAACTCTTCTGGATCGGTCCCGCGTACCGCGTCATATGTTCCCGTTTGCCATACCACCAAACTCGGCTTGTGGTCGAGCAGTAGTTTATCGATGCTTTCAGCCATTTCCGCGGCAGTTTGGCGCGGCTTGGTCAGTGCCGTAACGGTCACCTTGACCCCGGGCAAACGGCGCGAGAGGGCAGCTTCCAAGCGCGCAGGATAGGCAAAATTAGCGCCGTCCGGCCCCGGAAGCGTCGAAGAAGCCCCGCCGAGGGCCACGATTCGAAGGGTCTGTTCCCTTTTGACCGAGGCGTGGACGCGCTCCAACCGGCTGTCGCCGAACAGCAAATAGCTCGGTACCGCGCATGGATCGGCGGGTTCGCCGCGCGCGGCCGCAGTGCACAAAACGATCGCGCCCACCACGACCGCGCGCCCCAGGGCGGTCCACTTCTTCATGCCTCGCCTCCGGCAAGGTCGGCATCCGGCGGCCGCTTCGGGGTCCCCGACCCGCGGCCTTCGACGCGTTTGTACCACGAGATCAGCCAGGCCGTGCCAGTCATAATTACGATGCCGGCTATGCTCATCAACACCTGCATGGCGGTTCCACCGTAGAACTCGACCATCACGAAATGCGCGGCGAACGCCAGAAAGACGCCCAGGCAAAAGATTTCCAGCGAGTGCTGCCCGCACAGGATCGCCGGCTGCAACCAGCGCGACCGCAGCAGCGGCCAGTCGCGCGGAATGAAGCGCACCGTCAGCGCGGCCAGCGCGAGGAAGTGCGCAAAGCGCAGCACATCGAGATTGGTCTTGTCGATCGGGTACATCCACTCGCCGAGCCAGTGCGGAATGAGAAAGGCAAGACGCGGGAAATACCAGGTCAGCGTGACGGCAAATGACAACACAAGATAGGCGATCGCGAGCCATGTCGTGATGGGCGAACGCAATGCGGGCGCGAGCCGCACCGCACCGCCCAGAGCGCACCAGGCGCCGAATACGAACAGAAGCTGCCAGGCGAACGGATTGAAGAACCAATGGCCGCTCGGATAGGACTCGATGTTCCAGCCGAATTCCCAGGCTGCGACGTAGAGCGCGACCGAAGCCGCCAGCGCGATCGAAGGGTTGCGGATCAGCAGCCAGAGCACCGCCGGGAACATCATCAACAGCACGATGTAAAGCGGCAGCACGTCCATGTTGGCCGGCTTGAACTTCAGCAGCAGCGCCTGGATGATCGTGACGTCCGGATTCTTGAGGAAGTCGAGCGCGTTCATTTCCTCCGCATAGAGCGGATTGTCGAAGCTCGACGCGACATAGGCGATCTCGGCGATGTAGATCGCAAACAGGAAGACGTGGGCCACGTAGATCTGCCACGTCCGTTTCAGAATGCGCGCGCCGGCGATGACAAAGCCGCGCTCCATCATCGCGCGGCCATAGACGAAGGCCGCCGTATAGCCGGAAATGAAGATGAAGATTTCGGTCGCGTCGCTGAAGCCGTAATTGCGGATGGTGAACCAGGCGACGATGTTATTCGGCACGTGATCCAGGAAGATCAGCCAGAGCGCCAGCCCGCGAAACAGGTCGAGCCGCAGGTCGCGTCCGGCGGTGACGGCTGGGAGAGCCTGGATCGCTGGAGCTTGGATCATCGGAGATTGGACGATCGAAGCCATGGAGCGGCGTTACCTGATGAAGTCCCAAACGGCCTTTGATAGCGCGCCCGTGACTGCCTGTATGTAGGGCATCCTGTCCCGCCACCGTACCGGAATTGTGACCATCACGCGGGGTTTTCCAAGATTGAATTACCGGCACTGCGCGGGTTATTAAGTCGGCCCGATTGCCGGTGAACAGAGGTTCCTAAGCGATGTACCGCGCCACCACCCGCGGCATAGAGGTCCAGGTGACCCCGCGCTTCATGTCCGAGCGCTCGTCGCCGGAAAACGGCTATTATTTCTGGGCCTACACGATCGAGATCACCAACCGCGGCGCGGCCACGGTGCAGCTCAAAACCCGTCATTGGAAGATCACCGACGCGCACGGCAAGCTGCAAGAGGTGCGCGGCGCAGGCGTGGTCGGCGAGACGCCGACACTCGAGCCCGGCGAGTCGTTTGAATATACCAGCGGCGTACCGTTGCCGACGCCGTCCGGCTTCATGACCGGAAGCTACGGAATGGTGACCGCAAACGGCGAGGGCTTCGACATCGCCATTCCGGCGTTTTCGCTGGACAGCGCGCAGAGCAAGCCGACGCTGAACTGAATCTAATTTGCGGGAATGCAGCCCGGCAGCCGATCCAACGCGCCCTGCGGCAGGACCGCGAGCACGGCGCCGTCGGCGGCAAAATCCTGCAATGCCTCTACCCGCGGCTCGGGCATCGCGACACAGCCGGCGGTACCGGCGGTGGGCGAGCGCCAGACATGGATGAAGATGCACGAACCGGCTTTTCTTCGGCCGTCGGTCGGATAGTTCACCACGAGGCCGCGTCGGTACATCGGCAGGATGCGGCTCATGTTCTCCGCGTGAACCTCAGGACCGAGGCGGGCGCGCGAGGCGATGGTGTTGTAGGCCGGGTGCGTCGGGTCATCGACGCAGATCGTATCCGGCGTGACGTGCAGATAGTTCGGCCGCGACGACGCTAGTGTGCCGAAGCTGCGGCCGATCGAAAAGATGCCGGCCGGCGTCCGCTTCTCACCCTCGACCTTGACCGGCTCGCCGCGCCGAGCAAACCGTAGGAAAAACTGCGACCAAGCCATTCCACCCCTGCCGATCGTCACCGGCTCCGGCTCGCCTCGGACCTGCCACGCATCTTTGGCCGAGGCGCGCTCGTAGAGCCGCATGGTCGCGGCTACGTCGTTCATGGTCGGCGCAGTGACCAGCACCAGGCGCTTGGCCTCGGCCAGCGGCGCGGGACAGCTTTGTGCATACACACCGGCAACGGAATACGCGAGCGCCGCGGCCACCATAGCGGTCACCGCGGCCGTCGCGCGCGCGATCCCGCTCATGAGTTCGGCTTGGATTCGACTTGGACTTGGACTTGGACTTGGACTTGGCTTGGACTTCTGGACTTGGACTGGGCTTGGCTTCGCCGGGCTCATCCACATCGGGCCGGACCGCATTCGGGGCAAACTGATAGTTCGCGCTGCAGAATTCGCAGGTCACCGAGATCACGCCGTTCTCGACCATGTGATCGCGGTCGTCCTGCGAGAAGCTGCGCAGCATGGCTTCCACGCCATCGCGCGAGCACGAGCACTGCGCAACGATCGGCACGCTTTTGAACACGCGAACGCCGCGCTCGTGAAACAGCCGATAGACCAGCCGCTCGCTCGACAACGACGGGATCGAGCAGTTCGAGATCCTCGACAGTTTCGATCATCGAGCGGCCCTCGACCCAGGCATCGTCCTCGGCAACGACATGCGTGGGCGTGCCCTCCGGTGCGTCGCCCGGAGGCAGATCGGGCACCCGCGCCCGCTCGGGCGCCTTGGGCAGGAACTGCAGCAGCATGCCGCCGGCGCGCCAGCGGTGGCCTGAGCCAGGCGACATCTCCTCGCCGACCGCGAGCCGTACCCGCGTCGGGATCTGCTCCGAGCTCTTGAAGTATTCGTGCGCGGCGTCCTCCAGACTGCCGCCGTCGAGCGCGACCAGGCCCTGGTAGCGGCTCCTGTCGGTGCCCTGGTCGATGGTCATGGCGAGGTGACCCTCGCCCAGCAGCGCGCCGGCGGAGGCCTTGCCGGCCTCGATGGCGCCGGCCACCCGCGCGGCGTCGAAGCGCGCGCAGGCGCGCACCAGGCCGGGGTTGCGGAAATCCACCACCAGCATGCGGACCGGTCCGTCGGTCTGGGTCTGCAGGATGAAGCGGCCCTCGATCTTCAGCGCGGAGCCGAGCAGCACCGTCAGCGCGACGGCTTCGCCGAGCAGCTTGGCCACCGGCGGGGGATAATTGTGGGGCGCGAGGATCTCGTCCACCGCCGGCCCGAGCCGCACCACGCGGCCGCGCAGGTCGAGGGCTGCGACCTCGAACGGCTGGACGGTATCGTCGGCGGATGTTTTCGCCGGTGCGCGCACCGGAATGTCGGTCTGAGGCTGTCCCATTTCGCGATATGTAATGCGCCCCGACCCTTCGAGCAACCCTCAGCGCGCGCTGGCGTGCAGGCACCAGGTCAGGATGCCCTTCTGGGCATGCAGACGGTTTTCCGCCTCGTCGAACACCACCGACTGCGGCCCGTCCATCACCTCGTCGGTGACCTCTTCGCCGCGGTGCGCCGGCAGGCAGTGCATGAACAGCGCGTCGGGCTTGGCCTTCGTCATCAGCCGGGTGTTGACCTGATAACGCTTGAGCAGGTTGTGGCGAAGCTTGCCGTCCTTGTCGCCCATCGAGACCCAGGTGTCGGTGACGACGCAGTCGGCGCCCTCCACCGCTTCCTCGGGGTCGGTGCCGACGCTGATCGAGGCGCCGGACTTCTTCACCCAGTCGAGCAGCCACTTCTCCGGCTTGAGCTCCGGCGGCGTCGCCACCCGGAGATCAAACTCGAACCGCTCGGCGGCATGCATCCAGGACGCCAGCACATTGTTGGCGTCGCCGGTCCAGGCCACGGTGCGGCCGCTGATCGAGCCGCGGTGCTCCTCGAAGGTCATGACGTCGGCCATCACCTGGCAGGGATGCGACCGCTTGGTCAGGCCGTTGATGACTGGCACGGTGGCAAATTCAGCCAGTTCCAGAAGCTGCTCGTGATCGAGCGTGCGGATCATGATGGCGTCGACGTAGCGCGACAGCACGCGCGCGGTGTCGGCGATGGTTTCGCCGCGGCCGAGCTGCATCTCCTGGCCGGTCAGCGTGATCGACTCGCCGCCGAGCTGCCGGATGCCGACGTCGAACGACACCCGCGTCCGCGTCGAGGGCTTGTCGAAGATCATGGCAATGGTCTTGCCGGCGAGCGGACCCTTTCCGGCCGCGCCGCGCCCGTTTCTTTTTCATGGTCGCGGCTGACGTCGATCATCTCGCGCAGTTGCTTGCGCGGAATGTCGATCAGATCGAGGAAATGGCGGATGCCGTTCGTGCTCACCCGGCGGCTCCCTGCTTGCGCGCCCCCTCCTGGGCGCGTTCGATGGCGGCACAGGCGCGGTCGACCCGCGCGATGGCCTCGGCGACTTCGGCCTCGCTGACGATCAGCGGCGGCACCAGGCGCGCGACATTGTCGCCGGCGCCGACGGACAGGAGCTTCTCGGCGCGGAACGCGTCGATCAGCTCGCCGCTCGGGACTGGCTCTTCAGCCCGATCAGGAGCCCTTCGCCGCGCACCTCGGCGATCACCGATGGATGCTGGTCCTTGATTTCGGCCAGGCGCTGCTTGAACAGGAGCGCGATGTTGCGGACGTGATCGAGGAAGCCCGGCTTCTCCACCACGTCGAGCACGGCGTTGCCGACCGCCAGCGCCAGCGGATTGCCGCCGAAGGTCGAGCCGTGCGTGCCGGGCGTCATGCCCTTCGCCGCTTCCTCGGTGGCCAGCACCGCGCCGATCGGGAATCCGGCGCCGAGGCCCTTGGCCAGCGCCATGACGTCGGGCGTCACGCCGATCTTCTGGTAGCCGAACATTTCGCCGAGCCGGCCGATGCCGGTCTGCACCTCGTCGAACGCGAGCAGCAGGCCGCTGTCGTCGCAGAGCTGGCGCAGCTCGCGGAAGAACTGCGGCGGCGCCGAGCGCACGCCGCCCTCGCCTTGCACCGGCTCGATGATGATGCCGGCGGTTTCAGGCGTGATGGCGCGCTTGAGCGCCTCGAGGTCGCCGAGCGGAACCTGGTCGAAGCCGTCCATCGGCCGGGCCGAAGCCGTCGAGATGCTTCTTGTTCTTGGCAGCCGCCAGCGTGGCGAGCGTGCGGCCGTGGAACGATCCCTCGAAGCTGATGATGCGGTAGCGCTCGGGATGGCCGTTGGCGGACTGGTACTTCCGCACCATCTTGATGACGCCTTCCATCGCCTCGGCGCCTGAATTGGCGAAAAACACCTTGTCGGCGAAGGTCATAGCGCACAGCCGATCGGCCAGCCGCTCGCCTTCGGGGATGCGATAGAGGTTGGAGACGTGGATGACCTTTTGGCCTGTTCGCGTGATCGCCTCGACCACATGCGGATGTGAATGGCCGAGCGCGTTGACCGCAACGCCCGAGGCAAAATCGAGATAGCGGTCGCCGTTGGTCGCGGTCAGCCAGACGCCTTCGCCCCGCTCAAAAGCGAGGTCGACCCGCGCGTAGGCTGGCAACATATGCGATTGCGAGGACACGACCGCTCACTCCGATAGCGAAAATAGCCGAAATGAATCGTGCCGCCTCACCGGGCGGCACGCTGAGACTATCTTATTTCCGGGCCGCCGGGTGTCAACATGCCGGTATTCCGGTGCAGGTGCATCGTCCGCTGTGACGCGAAAGAACGGCGGTGCGCTTTCTGAGGATTGACAGGATTAAGCAACAGGAAAATGTGGACGTGAGTCGCGCCAACTCTTGCGCCCGAGTCTCGCCATATTGTAGCTTCATCGCCGTTCAATACGACATGTCGTAGCGAACAGTTCCCTGTGTTTTCGAGAGCGTGAGTAATCCCAGTCCGGCCTGTCGCCGGACTGCGAGGGCGGATTCTGCCAGCGGCACTGGCACTTCCGAAGGGGAAACGACTCATGTCCTGGACCGACGAACGGGTCGAGCTGCTCAAGAAGCTCTGGGCGGACGGGCTTTCCGCGAGCCAGATCGCCGGCGAACTGGGCGGCATCACCCGCAACGCGGTGATCGGCAAGGTGCACCGGCTGGGACTGTCCGGCCGCGCCAAGTCGCCGTCGTCCTCGGCGCCGCGGGCGCGCAAGCCACGCTCGCACATGATGCGGGTGCAGCGCACCATGTCACGCGGCAATACCGCGCTCGCGCTGGCCTACGAGATGGAGCAGGAGACCGAGCCGGAGATGATCGAGAACATCATCCCGATCGGGCAGCGCCGCACGCTGCTGGAACTCAACGAGGACACCTGCCGCTGGCCGATCGGCGATCCGGCAACCACTGAATTCTTCTTCTGCGGCGGCAAGCCGCTGAATGGCCTGCCCTATTGCAACTATCACTCGCGCGTCGCCTATCAGCCGGCCAACGAGCGCCGCCGCGACCGCAAGCCGCCGCCGTTTCGCCAGGGTTAGCGCCGCATCACACACAAGAAAGCCCGCCTCGGGTCACCCGAGGCGGGCTTTTCATGCGTGACTTCATTTTCACACAGCGATCGCAGCAAGATTGAGCAAGAAAAAGCATTCTGGGAAAATCCCATTTGCGAAAAATATGACGAGCTCACTTCAATGTGAGGTCGCGTTTTTG
Organism: uncultured Alphaproteobacteria bacterium; assembly: GCA_963842645.1. GTDB lineage: Bacteria > Pseudomonadota > Alphaproteobacteria > Rhizobiales > Xanthobacteraceae > Z2-YC6860. Next base: position 273,066 of record CAWJGY010000008.1, read on the forward strand.
TGAGTGGCTCACAGGACAAAGCTCAGGTCATCTACAGGCGCGCCGCAACGGAGCATTTGTCATGCAGCATTTCAGCCCAGAAGTCATAGCCACGATGCGCGTGGTCCTCGACGACGTAATGAGTCGATGTTCCTGTCGAGCAGGCCACTTCGGGTATCAAGGTCAGGTTGGCCGAGTTTATTTTGAAGAAAGCCCAGGAAGGGCAGACCAGTTACGACGCGCTGTATGCAGCGGCGTTCGACCAAATTCAGACCGTGCTCGCGATGCTGACGTAAGCGCTTTACGCCGCCGAGCGGCCGAAACGATCGTCCAGCGCATAGCCCGCGCCGCGGACGGTGCGGATCGGGTCGGCTTCGCGGCCGCGGTTCAGCGCCTTGCGCAGCCGGCCGACGTGAACGTCGACGGTGCGCTCGTCGATGTAGACCTCGGAGCCCCAGACGCCGTCGAGCAATTGCTCGCGCGAGAACACCCGGCCCGGCCGCTCCATGAGGAATTCCAGCAGCCGGTATTCGGTCGGGCCGAGATCGATCTCGCGGCCGGCCCGCGACACCCGCTTCTTTTCGCGGTCGAGCTCGATGTCGCCATGCGCGAGCACGTCGGCGACGCGTTCGGGGCTTGCCCGGCGCAGCAGCGCGCGCACGCGGGCAATCAGCTCGGGCACCGAGAACGGCTTGACGATGTAGTCGTCGGCGCCGGTCGCCAGTCCCCGGACGCGCTCGCTCTCCTCGCCGCGCGCGGTGAGCATGATGATCGGCAGCGCCTTGCTCTCCGGCCTGGATCGCAACCGGCGGCACAATTCGATGCCGGAGAGGCCCGGCAGCATCCAGTCGAGCACAACGAGGTCGGGTGCCGCTTCGCGCAAGCGCGTGTCGGCGTCGTCGCCGCGGGCGATGGTCTCGACCTCGTAGCCTTCGGACTCGAGGTTGTAGCGAAGCAGGAGCGCCAGCGGCTCTTCGTCCTCGACGATCAGGATGCGTGCGCCCATGGTATCGCGCCCTACGGCACCGCCGCCTTGGCGAAGGCCGTGGTGTCGCCCTTCGGCCGCTGATCGGCGATCGGGCGGCCCTCGACCATGTAATGCACGGTTTCGGCGATATTGGTGGCATGGTCGCCCATGCGCTCGATGTTCTTCGCGCAGAACATCAGATGGATGCAGAACGTGATGTTGCGCGGGTCTTCCATCATGTAGGTGAGCAGCTCGCGGAACAGCGAGGTGCACATGGCATCGATTTCCTCGTCGCCCTTCCAGACCGCGAGCGCGCTTGGCAGGTCGCGGCTGGCATAGGCATCGAGCACCTGCTTGAGCTGGCCGAGCACGAGCGAAGCCATGTGCTCGACGCCGCGTAACAGCTTGTTCGGATAGAAATCGCCTTCCAGCGCACCGACCCGCTTGCCGATGTTCTTGGCGAGGTCGCCGATCCGCTCCAGATCGTTCGACACCCGCAAGCGCTGCGACGATCTCCCGCAAGTCCACCGCCATCGGCTGGCGGCGGGCGATGGTGAGGATGGCCTTTTCCTCGATCTCCTGTTGCAGCGCGTCGATGGTCGGGTCGGTCGCCACGACGCGCTTCGCGAGGGCGACGTCGCGCCGCGTCAGCGCCTGGATCGCGTCGGCGATCTCACGCTCCGCCAGCCCGCCCATCTCCGCCACTTTGCGGGTGAGCTCCTGGAGGTCACCGTCGAACGCCTTGGCAGTGTGTTCGTTCATCATGGGTGGGTTTCAACCTCCGCCGTCAGCCGAAGCGGCCGGTGATGTAGTCCTGCGTGCGCCGGTCCTGCGGCGCGGTGAACATCTTGCTGGTGGTGTCGAACTCGATCAGCTCGCCGAGATACATGAAGGCGGTGAAATCCGACACGCGCGCCGCCTGCTGCATGTTATGCGTGACGATCACGAGGGTGTACTCGGACTTCAACTCGTCGATCAGTTCCTCGATCTTGGCGGTCGAGATCGGATCGAGCGCCGAGCAGGGCTCGTCGAACAGGATCACCTCGGGCCGCACCGCGACGGTGCGCGCGATGCACAGGCGTTGCTGCTGGCCGCCGGAGAGCGAGAGGCCGTTGGTGCCGAGCTTGTCCTTGACCTCGCCCCAGAGCGCCGCGCGCTTGAGCGCAATTTCGACCCGGTCGTCGAGCTCGCTCTTGGACAGCTTTTCGTACAGCCGGATGCCGAAAGCGATGTTCTCATAGATCGACATCGGAAACGGCGTCGGCTTCTGGAACACCATGCCGATGCGCGCGCGCAGCATGTTGAGATCCTGCTTGGGCGACAGGATATCCTCGCCGTCCAGGGTCACGTCGCCCTCGGCGCGCTGGTTCGGATAAAGATCGTACATCCTGTTCAGGACGCGCAGCAGAGTCGACTTGCCGCAACCGGATGGACCGATGAAAGCGGTCACCTTGCTGGCATAGAGCGGCAGGCTGATGTCCTTCAGCGCCTTGTGGTCGCCGTAGTAGAAGTTGAGGCCTTGGATCGTAATCCGCTCCTCCAGATCGGCGGTATCGACCGGAGCGTGCCGGACGGTTGGAGTCGAGACGGTCGGGCTCGTTGCTACATTCATGACTGTTTTCTCGGTCCGGACAACGCGCGCGCCGTAATGCTGAGCACGAGCACGGTCATGGTGATGATCAAGGCTCCGGTCCAGGCCAGCGCCTGCCAATCCTTGTAGGGGCTGAGTGCGAACTGGAAGATGACGACCGGTAGGCTCGCCACCGGCGCGTTGAGATTGCTGCTCCAGAACTGGTTGTTGAGCGCGGTGAACAGAAGTGGCGCGGTCTCACCACTGATGCGCGCGACGGCCAGCAGAATGCCGGTGATCATGCCGGCCTTGGCCGCGCGGTAGGCGATCCGCATGATCATCAACGAGCGCGGCAATCCGATCGAGGCCGCAGCCTCGCGAAGCGTATCGGGCACCAAGGTCAGCATGTCCTCGGTCGTACGCACCACCACCGGGATGACGATCACCGCCAACGCCACCGCTCCGGCCCAGCCGGAGAAATGCCCCATCGGGTAGACCATGACCTCGTAGATGAAGAGGCCAATGACGATCGACGGTGCGCTCAGGAGAATGTCGTTGATGAACCGCACCACCGAGGTCAGGCGTTCGTGGCGGCCATATTCCGCCATGTAGGTTCCGGCGAGGATGCCGATCGGCGTTCCGATCAGCGACCGCAAGCGCCGTCAGCACCAGACTGCCCATGATCGGATTGAGCAGTCCGCCGGACGAACCAGGCGGCGGCGTCATCTCGGTGAATACCGCCAGCGAGAGGCCGCTGAAGCCCTCCCACAGCAGCGTGCCCAGGATCAGCACCAGCCAGCCGAGGCCGAACACGGTGGCGGCCAGCGACAGCACCATGGTGATGACGTTTTTTCGGCGGCGGGCGGCGTAGCGCGGGCTGGGGCTCTGGTTCATGGCGTCACCCGATCCGCCGCTCGATGCGCAGCAGCAAGTAGCGAGCCATGGCCAGCACGATGAAGGTGATGACGAACAGGATCAGGCCGAGCGCGATCAGCGACGAGGTGTACATGTCGCCCACAGCCTCGGTGAATTCGTTGGCGATGGTGGCGGAGATGGTGGTGCCGGGCGCGATGAGCGAAGCCGAAATCTTGTGCGCATTGCCGATGACGAAGGTCACCGCCATGGTCTCGCCGAGCGCGCGGCCGAGCCCCAGCATCACGCCACCGATGACGCCGACCCGCGTATAAGGCAGGACGACGTAGCGAACGACCTCCCAGGTGGTGCAGCCGAGACCATAGGCCGCCTCCTTGAGCACCGGCGGCACCGCGTCGAACACGTCGCGCGAAATCGAGGTAACGAACGGCAGCACCATGATGGCGAGGATCAGTCCTGCCGTGAGCACGCCGATCCCATAGGGCGGACCGGCAAACAGCGCCGACAGGACGGGGACGTTTCCGAACAGGGCGATCAGGAAGGGCTGCAACGTGTCCTGCAGGAACGGCGCAAAGATGAATAAGCCCCAAATGCCGTAGATGATGCTCGGAATGCCGGCGAGCAGCTCGATGGCGATACCGATCGGGCGCCGCAGCCATTGCGGGCACAGCTCGGTCAGGAACATCGCGATCATGAGCCCGATCGGAACGGCAATCACCATGGCGATGAGCGATGTGACAATCGTGCCGTAGATCGGCGCCATCGCACCGAAATTCTCGGTGACCGGATTCCAGCGCTCGCTGACCAGAAACCCAAATCCGAAATTGCTCAGCGCCAGCCACGAGCCGGCGATCAGTGAAATGATGATGCCGCCAAGAAGGATGAGGACAAAGTAGGCCGCGGTGCGGGTGAGATGGCGGAACGCGATATCGCCAAGCTTCAGGCGCCCCAACGCCTTGGAACGCGACGCGGCTTCGCTCGCCCCGAGGCTTCCGCTCTGTAACGCTAGATCAGCCACACTTCGCCTCCCGGGGGACTGCATGGCGGACTCTCCGTGACGCACGTTTCGGAAGCCCACTCAAGCCGTGTCCTTGCAGTGTCGCAAGACGTCTTTTGCTTCGGTGGATAAGGAGGAAAAGGCGCCGTGAGGCGCCTTTTCCGTCGCACGTTCTCAATTCGACAGTGCAAGCAGCGGCTTGCCATCCTTGTCCTTGATCTGGGACGCCCAGGACCTCTTGATCGCGCCGACGACCTTGTCGGGCATCGGAACGTAATCAAGATCTTGGGCCATCTTGCCGCCTTTGCCGTAGGCCCACTCGAAGAACTTCAGGGCCTCGCGGGAGGCGGCCGCATCCTGCGCCTGCTTGTGCATCAGGATGAAGGTCGCGCCGGCGAGCGGCCAGGATTCCGCGCCAGGTTCGTTGGTCAGAACGACGCCGAAGCCCGGCGTACCTTCCCAATTGGCGTTCGCGGCAGCGGCCATGAACGATTTCGGCGGTCGGTGCAACCGACTTGCCGTCCTTGTTGACCAGCTTGGTGTTGGTCAGCTTGTTCTGCTTGGCATAGGCGTACTCGACGTAGCCGATCGAGCCCTTGGTCTGGCCGACGTTGTTGGCCACGCCTTCGTTGCCCTTGGCGCCGATGCCGACCGGCCATTCGACGGCGGTGTTGGCGCCGACCTTGGATTTCCATTCGGTGTTCACCTTCGACAGGTAGTCGGTGAACAGGAAGGTGGTGCCCGAGCCGTCCGAACGATGCACGACAACGATCGGCTGAGCCGGCAGCTTGACGCTGGCGTTGAGCTTCTTGATCGCCGGATCGTCCCAGGTCTTGATCTTGCCGAGGAAGATATCGCCGAGGACCGCGCCATCCAGAACGACGTCACCCGGCTTGACGCCCTCGACGTTGATGACCGGAACGACGCCGCCCAGCACGGTCGGGAATTGGACCAGTCCGTCCTTCTCGAGCTGCTCGGCCTTGAGCGGCATGTCGGAGGCGCCGAACGTCACGGTCTTAGCGGTGATCTGCTTGATGCCGCCGCCGGAGCCGATCGACTGGTAGTTCAGCCCGTTGCCGGTTTCTTTCTTGTAGGTGTCCGCCCACTTGGCATAGACCGGATAAGGGAACGTCGCGCCGGCGCCGGAGATGTCGATGGCGAGGGCGGAATATGCGGAGGCGGCGGCGATGACGCCGGCCGCAAGAATTGTCTTCTTGATGTGTCTCATCCGTTCTCTCCTGTCATGTGGTGGCCAAAGGCTCGTCCTTCGCGGGTGCAGGACCCGAGACAGGCGCCTTTGGCTTTTTTGTTCGATTGAGGTGGTCGTGACGCCGCTACTGAGACCTGGCCAGCGCGTGTTTTGTGAGTGAGCTGTACCGAAGCCAAGGCGATGTCTAAACGTCCCATGTCATCGTTGTATGATGGTTCAGTGACAACGGCATGACATGCCTAAGCCATTGATTTTTAATTATAAACGTCCATCAGCGAGACATTTTTTCGGTCATCGGCAGGCGCGCCGTGAAGGTCGCGCCCGCGCCTGCTTTGCTATCGATGGTGAGCCGGCCGTGGTGGCGGTTGAGGATGTGTTTGACCAGCGCCAAGCCGAGGCCAGTACCCCCCTGGGTCCGGCTTTCACCGACATCGACGCGGTAGAAGCGTTCGGTCAGGCGCGGCAGATGCTCGGCGGCAATGCCAGGCCCGTAGTCGCGGACGGAAACGCGCGCCTCGCCGGTGCCGTCGGCCGCGGCGGCGGCCGCCAGCACGATATCGACGCGCTTGCCGCTGGCGCCGTATTTCAGTCCGTTCTCGATCAGGTTCTCGAACAGCCGCGTCAGCTCATCGCGGTCGCCCGGCACCATCAGCGGCCCCACCGGAGCGGTAACCTCGATCGCGACATCGCGGTCGCGCGCCAAGGTCTGCAACCCGTCAACCACCTGTCGCACGATCGGGATGAGATCGACCGGCGTGTCGGGCCGCTGATGTGCGCGCAGCTCGATGCGCGATAGCGACAAGAGGTCGTCGATCAGCCGCGCCATGCGCCATGCCTGGGCCTGCATGATATCGAGGAAGCGCTCGCGCGCAGCCGGATCGTCGCGCGCCGGGCCTTGCAGGGTTTCGATGAAGCCTGTCAGCGCCGCGAGCGGCGTGCGCAATTCGTGGCTGACGTTGGCGACGAAGTCGGCGCGCATCTCCTCGACCCGGCGGATCGGCGTGAGATCGTGAACGGTGATGACCACGATGCCGGCGCGGCTGGCTTCGCCGCCTGCAAGCCCCACCCGCGCGACGAACGCCTCCGACCACTGCGGCGACGGCAGCCGCGCTGAGAACTCGATACGCTGCGACTTGCCGGTCAGGCCCGCCTCCCGGATCGCCTCGACCAGCTCGGGCATGCGAAGCGCAATCGAGGCCGGCTCGCCCCGGCGCAACGCCGGTGCAATCACGGCGGCCTTCGCATTGAAGGCGATAACGCGGCCGTCCTGATCCAGCACGACGACCGGATCGGGCATTCCGGAAATCACCGCATCGAGGAGGGCGATGTCTGTTGGGCTGCGGACCAGTTCGTTGGCGGCGCGGGCCGCAAGCGCGGCATGCTCTTCCTCTTCGCGCGAGCCCAGCAGACGGCTCAGCCGGCCGACCCAACCTTGGTCCGCGCCGTCATCGCTCGCCGACATCGCGCCGCTCTGAAAAGTGCAGCCTGAATTCGCGTATTCCCAGGACCGCAAGCGCCAGCGTGAATGGCAGGATGTAATAGAGCAGCCGGAAGATCAGCAGGCCCGCGAGCAATTCCTCGGCGTCATACTCCCAGAGCGCGATCAGCATGGCGGCGTCGAACACGCCGAGCCCGCCCGGCGAATGGCTGGCGAAGCCGAGCAAGGTCGCGGTGATGAAGATCACCGCTATGTCGATGAACTGCATGTGCGGTTCGTTCGGCACCAGCACGTACATCGCCGCCGCGCAGCAGGTCAGATCGACGATGCCGATAACGATCTGCAGCATCGTCAACGGACCGTTCGGCAATTGGACCTGCCAGTTTTGCCTCCCGATGATGCGCGGCGTCCGCCACACCCAGGCGATGTAGCCGGTCAGGATAACGAGGGCCGTGATGCCCAGGGCTCGATTCAGCCACAACGGAAGCTGATCGATGTGGGCGGCGGCCTGCGGATGGTAGGCAAAGCCGAAACCCAGCACGGCGACGTTGCCGAGCCAGAAGGTGAGACCGGCTATGAAGCAGATCTTGGCGACCTCGATCGCGTCGAGCCCCCAGGCCGAATAGATGCGATAGCGCACCGCGCCGCCGGTGAAGACGCTGGCGCCGACATTGTGGCCGACGGAATAAGACGTGAAGCCGGCGAGCGCCGCTACCCGGTAGGGCACATCCTTGCGGCCGATCGTGCGCAGCGCAAACAGGTCGTAGAACGTCAACGTGAAATAGCCGGCGGCGACGAATAGTGCGGAGATCGCGACATCGCGGTATTCGACGGTCGCCATCGCCGTGAGCACCTTGCCGACGTTGATGTTGTGCAGCTTGCGATAAAGCACCACGGCCGCAATGGTGATGATGATGATGCTGAGAACGATGCCGAGGCGGTGCAGGCCGATCTTTTGCTCGAAGAACCTCCCAAAAGCCCGCAGCCAAGTCATTTTTTGCCCCAGATCGGTTCGCAAACCGATGTTTGCTGGCTAGTACCAGAACTTGCCTGCCTAGGCGAGCGTTCCGGGGCAGCCTGGCCACACACGTTACGGACGCTGCCAGAACCGCTATTGTCCCCTGTAATAACGGGGTATCCGGATGCAGCCGCTGACCATTGCGCTGGGGAATTACGGCCTCACCAAGCCTATCAAACGGGCAGGCGTTGATTTTGGGCCGCTCAATCTGAAGTTTGTCGAGGTCGAGCAGATCGTCCCGATGATGCGCCGGATGTGCCGGGGGCTCGAATTCGACATCTGCGAGATGGCGTTCACGACCTACGTCTGCGCCCGAGCCGCCGGCCTGCCGTTTACCGCGATCCCGCTGTTCGTGACGCGAAACTTTCACCACTGGGCGATTTTCTACAACGAGAAATCTGGCATCCGGACCCCGAAGGACCTGGAGGGTCGCAAGGTCGGCGTCAACCGTGGCTACACCGTCACCACCGGACTGTGGGCCCGCGGCATCCTGCAAAGCGAATACGGCGTCGACCTGGATAAGGTCACCTGGGTCCCGACCGACGACGAGCACGTGCTGGGATTTACCTACCCCGCCAATGTGGACACCAGCTATCGCGGTAAGCCGATGAAGGAGCTTCTGCTGTCCGGCGTGGTCGACGCGGCGTTGGGCGAGGTCGGCGTCGAGGCGCCGGAGATCAAGCCGCTCATTCCCGACGCGCAAAACGCCGCGTTCGGCTATTTCCGCAAGACCGGCATCTATCCGATCAATCATGGGGTAGTCGTCAAGAACTCGGTACTCAAGGACAATCCCGGGATCGCCGACGAATTGACCCGCGCGTTCGAGATTGCCAAGGCGGAATACGTCAAGAATTTGAAAGGCAACGAGATGACGTCGTGGGACAGAGCTGCCACCGTCAACGCCACGGTGGTCGGCGATCCGTTCCCGTTCGGCATCGAGAAGAACCGCAAGGCGCTGGAAGCGATCACGCAGTTCGCGTTCGACCAGAAGATGATTCCGCGGAAGTACTCGGTCGAGGAACTGTTCGCGCCGGTCAATTGACGAGGCCGTCGCCAGCGGCGGCGAAATTGACAGACGTTTGGCGGCCTGGAAGGATGCCGGCAACCGCAAGTGGCAGACGTCATCGCGGGCAACAAAATCAAATTTGCAGGGACGGAGAACGCCAATGGCCGAGCTGAAAAAAGTAAAATCCTCGATGATGAATGCGGTGCATGACCTGCCGCTCCTGGTCGCGCGCGACGAGGGCTTCTTCCGCGACGAGGGCCTCGACGTTGAAGTCCTCACCACGCCGGGCAGCGGCCAGCACAATTCCGACGACCGGGCGCTGAAGGACGACATCTTCAAGCGCGGCCTGGAGGCAACGTACGACCAGGGCCAGTGCGATCAGTTCCGCATGTGCGAATGGGGGATTATGAAGCGCGCGGTGGAGACGATCCAGGAGAAGAACCTGCGTCCCGCCAAGATCGTGGCGCTCGGCTCGGCGATGTCGAGCTTCGCCATTGTGGTCGATCCACGCTCCGGCATCTACGAGCCGGAGCAGCTCAAGAACGTGCCGATCGCGGTGAGCCAGTACAACGGCTCGCACTTCACCATGCTGAAGATGATGGAAGGCTTCATTAAGCGCGACGAGATCAAGATCGCCAACCACGGCACGCACCGCCAGCGGATGGAGGCGGTGATGTCGGGCAAGGTCAAGGCCGCGAGCCTGCAGGAGCCGTGGATCAGCGTCGCCGAGGCCAAAGGCGGTCGCGTCATCATCGAGTCGCACTCGACGCGCAGCGAAGCCGCCGGCGACGAGATGGACGGCCCGACGCTTGCCAAGATGTTCCGCGCCGAGGCGCGCGCCGCCGACGCGATCCAGAAGAACCCGGAGAAATTCGCGCACTACATCGTGGAGGAAGCCGGCGGCATGATCGGGCTGAAGGACCTCAAGCTGGCGCGCATCCTCAACGCGCCGCCGACGCCCTACACGCGCGAGCGTTTCGACGATAACTACAACTGGACGCTCGGCTGGGGCCTGGTGCCGCCCGGCGCGACCTACGAAAACACCGTGGATAACCGCGCCTGGCAGTAAGCGCATTTGTTGATCGCAACGGCGCCGGCCCGACAGGTCGGCGCCGTTTGCATTTTCCGCCTCACCCTATGTGTTGCTTGTGGTTCTTGAGATACCAGTCCGCGATCTCCTCGCGGGTGGCCCACCACACGCCGTCGAATTTTTTCGCGTAGTCGAGAAACTCGCGGATCGCGCGGGCGCGAAACGCGCGGCCGATGATGTGCGGATGCAGACCGATGCTCATCATGCGGCCGCTTTTTTCGCCGGCCCGGTAGAGTTCGTCGAACTCGTCCTTCCATAATCCGAACGCCTCGTCCGCGGTGAGGTTGCGGCGCAGGAACATGCCGATGTCGTTGGCCTCCTGCGTGTAGGGAGTCGAGACGAGCGGCCCGTGAGCGGTGTTGATGAGATAGGGCTGCTCATCGTTCATGTAGTCGCAGTGATAGGTGAGCCCCAGCTCCTTGCAAATGTCGGAGGTGTTCACCGTGCAGCGGAGCGACGACGACAGCCAGCCTTTGGGCCGCTTGCCCGTGGTCTTCTCGATCAGGTCGAGCACGCGCTTGATAACCTCGCGCTCCTTGGCGCGGTCGTCGCGGTAATTGATCATGAATTCGGTCTGGATGTAGTTGTGCGCGATCAACTCGAAGCCGCGCTTTGCAGCGGCCATGACGATTTGCGGGTGCCGCTCGCACAGGATGCCGTTGACGGTGCAGCTCGCCGGCACCTTGGCCTCATCGAAGATGTCGTACAGCCTCCAGATGCCGACGCGGTGGCCGTACTCGCGCCAGGAGTGATTGTTGAAGTCGGGGATGCGCGCCGGCAGCAGCCGCTCGTTGATCGACGGCCCGCCGCCGAAGTAAGTGCCGTCGTGATCCTGCGTCAGCTCCCAGTATTCCAGATTGAGCGTGACCATGAGCGCCAGCCGCTTGCCGTTCGGCCATTTCAACGGCTTTCGCTCCGGCATCGGCACGTAGTCGTAAAGCATTCCGGTATCTTGCAGACTCATCACAGGCACCTATTTTTTCAAACCTTTTTCTTCCACGAACGCCGTCCAGCGCTTCACTTCGCCGGCGATGTATTGCGTAAGCAGCGCCGAGTCTGCGTCCATCGACAGCAGCGCGCTCTTTTCGAACATCTGCTTCGTCTCGGGCGATGCGATGAAACGGCGGATCTCCTCGTTGAGCTTCGCGACGATAGGACCGGGCAATCCCTTCGGCCCCGCCAGCCAGAACCAGATCGCACCGTTCATTTCCGGATAGCCGATCTCCGCGAAGGTCGGGACATCCTTCATCACCGGAATGCGCTCGGTCGAGGTGACGGCGAGCGGCATGATCGTTCCGGCTTGCGCGTACTGCAAAATCGGCAGGATCGGCGTTGACGCGACCGGGATGTGATTGCCAAAGAAGTCGGTGAGCAGCGGCGCGCCTCCGCGATAAGGCACGTGATTGACGTTGGCGATCTTGCGAAGCTGCATCTGCTCGACATTGAGCTGACCGAGCGAGCCCGCGCCGGGCGAACCAACGTTGATTGGATCCGTCTTGCTGTTGGACAGCGCAATCAGCTCCTTGAATGTCTTCACGCCGAGGCTCGCCTGCGCCGAAAGCGCATAGCTCTCGCCGCCGATCATGGCGATGTGGGTGAAGTCGCCGACCGGGTCGTAGCCGATGTTGGCGTTCTCGGCCGGGCCCATGATGTGCGGGACCCGAACCGCCAATCAACAGCGTATAGCCGTCGGCATCGGTGCGTACGATGTCCTTGGACGCCACCGCGCCGCCGGCGCCGACCCGATTCTCGATGTAGAACTGCTGCTTGAAAGACTTCGACAGGTGATCGGCGGCAAGGCGGCCGAGCCGATCGGCCGCCCCTCCGGCGCCGAACGGCACCACCACCCTCACCGGCCGGTTTGGCCAGTCCTGCGCGTGCGAGGCGGCAATGGCCAGCACATAGGCCGCAACAATCATCGCCATCAGGCCGATGGCCTTGAACGCCCTCATTCCCTGCCTCCCACCTGCCGCCATCCGCCGCAGTCTGCTATCATTCCGGCAAAGAGCCTGCAGCGCAACGGCAGGCCCGGCCAATGGGGAGAAGCGAGATGGAAGGCGAACATGACATTGCACGGCGGACGGTTCTCATGAGCGCAGGCGATCGGAATTGGCGCGGGTCTGGTGTCCGGCCTCGCTCCTGCTCAGGCGGAAGGCGCAGCCGCGGGCGAGGCGGAAATCTGGAGCTCGGATTACTGGGCCAACAAGGGCGGCGTAAAGCTCAACCTCTGGCGCAAGCGCGTGGGCGCCCCGAAACCCGGCGAGAAGCCGCTGCCGATCCTGTTCCTGGTGCACGGCTCGTCGAACTCGACGCGCTCGTCCTACGACCTCAGCGTGCCGGGCAAAGGCGAATATTCGCTGATGAACGTGATGGCGCGCGAGGGCTATCGACGTCTGGACCATGGACCACGACGGCTATGGCCACTCCGGCTCGTCCGGCAACAACTCCGACATCGCCAGCGGCGTCGAGGACCTGAAGGCCGCGATGCCGGTGATCACGAAGGAAACGGGCCTGACAGAAGATGCACATGTACGGCACGTCGTCGGGCGGCATCCGTGCAGCAGCCTTCGCGCAAGCGCAGCCTTCGAGACGTCGACCGACTTATCCTGTCGGCCTTCACCTACAAGGGCGACGGCGCGGCCGAAATCGCGCGGCGGCGGGCGCGCATCGACGAATTGCGCGCCAACCCGCGCAGAAAGCGCGATGCGGCGATGATCCGCTCGATCTTCACCCGCGACGGCCATCCGGGCGCGGTCGATCCGGCGGTGCCGGAGGCGATCATCGCGGTGGAGATGAAGTTCGGCGACACTATCCCGACCGGCACCTACCTGGACATGGCGGCGAACCTGCCGATCGTCGATCCGAAGAAGGTGCTTTCGCCGGTGCTGATGCTGCGCGGCATCTGGGACGGCAATTCGACCGACGCGGACCTGCTGGAGTTCTACACGCAACTGCCGAACGGCGACCGCCAGTTCGTCATCCTGCCGGAGACCGCGCACAGCCCGGGCTACGGCAAGAACCGGCACCTGTTGTGGTACGCGATCAAGAATTTCCTGGCCGCGCCGGCGCCGATCGCGGCGTCGTAACGCTAGACGCCGCCACCGCGATCGGTGGCCATAGCAGGTTGTCGACTGCTCGCCTTGAAAGAACGTCCGCACAGCTCCGTTTGTAGGTTTCCTCCGGCGCCTCCTCGGACAGGTAATGTCCGCATGGCAGCGCCTTGGCGCCGCGGATGTCGCTGGCGTACTTCGCCAGACTCCCGCGGCCGGCCTGTGGTTGCGGCCAACGCCGCCGGTGCCCCCCACAGCAGCAGCGACGGGCAGGCGATCTTGCGGCCGGCGGCGAAGTCCTTGGTGTCCATCTCCAGATCGACGCCGAAGGTTGCGCGATAGTCCTCGCAGATGGCGTGGATGGTTTCCGGATTGCGGAAGCAGCGCATGTATTCGGCGAGCGCCTCCTTGCCGAAGAACTGCCAGCCCCTGCGGAGTCTTGGCGAGCTTCTTCTGGATGAACCAGTCGGGATCGGCGCCCATCATCTTCTCGGGCAGCGGCGCGGGCTGGATGTTGAAGAACCAGTGCCAGGAGAACGTGCGCCCATTGGCGCGTCACGTTGTTGAGCAGGTGGTGCTGCGGGATGATGTCGAGGATCGCCGCGCGCTCGACCTTGTCGGGATGATCGAGGCACATGCGATGCAGCACGCGCGCGCCGCGGTCGTGGCCGGCCGCCATGAATTTCTTGAAGCCGAGCTGCTGCCATCACCTCGACGTTGTCGAGCGCCATGTTGCGGAACGAATAGTTCTCGATGGTTCGTCGCCGCCGGCGGGCTTCGAGCTGTCGCCGTAGCCGCGCAGGTCGGTCGCGACCACGGTGAACTCCTCCGCCAGCCGCGGTGCGAACTTGTGCCAGGACAGATGCGTGAACGGGTTGCCGTGCATCAGCAGCAGCGGCGGACCGTGGCCGCCGTGCACCGTGACGATGCGGGCGCCGCTGGTCTTGATCTCGGTGCGTTTGAAGCCCTCCATCATCGGCGTTTCCCCGGCACTACTGGCTGCCTTCCAGGCCGGCACGACGCACCACGTCGCTCCAGCGCACGATTTCCTGCTTGACGAATTCCCGCACCTCGTCGGGCGTGCCGGTGAGCGCCGGACCGATGCCGCGCCGCTCGAGCTCGTCGATCACGGCCGGGTCGCTGAAGATCGCGTGCACCTGCGATTGAGCAGCGCGATCACCTCCGGCGGCGTGGCGCCGGGCGCGACCAGCATCTGCCAGGACGCCGATTCGAACCCCGGAACCGTCTCGGCGACGGTCGGAACGTCCGGCGCCGCCGGGCTGCGCTTGGCGGTGGTGACCGCGAGCGCCGCGCACGGTGCCTTGCTTGATGAACGGCAAGGTCGAGGTGGTGTCGCCGAACAGCACCTGGATGTGCCCGGCGATCAGATCGTTCATCGCCGGCGGGGTCGCCTTGTAGGGCACGTGCGTCATCTGGATCCCGGCCAGGTTCTGCAAAAGCTCGGTGCTTAGATGATGCATCGAGCCCGGCCCGCCGGAGCCGTAGTTCAGCCCATTCGGCTTGGCCTTGGCGAGTCGCGATCAGGTCGGCGACCGGTCTTCACCGGCGAATCGTTGTTGACCACGAGGAAGAACGGCGACGAGGACAAGAGCGCCACCGGCACCAGGTCCTTGAGCGGCTCGTAGGGCATCTTCTTGCTCATCGACACGTTGATGGCCATCGTCGAACTGGTGGCTTGCATCAACGTGTGCCGTCGGGCGTCGCGCGCACCACCTGCATGGCGGCTAGCGTCGTCGCCGCGCCCGGCCGGTTCTCGATGATGAACGGCTTGCCGAGCTTCTCCTCGAGCTTCTGCGCCACCAGCCGCGCCAGCAGGTCCGAGCCGCCGCCGGCGGCAAACGGCACCACGATCGTCACCGGCCGCGACGGATAGGTCTCGGCCTGCGCCGGGCGCCGCCATCGCGAGAGTCGCGAACGCCAGCGTCGCAATGCGCATCCTCGAACTCATCGTCCCTGCTCCGCGCCGATCATCGTGCTCAGCATCCGCCGCGCCTGAAGCTGCGCGGCGTCGGCAGTGATATGGATCAGGCCGTCGAGTGAGCCTTCGGAACCGGTTGTTTTGCACCGCTTCGAGAAATTCCACGTCCTCCAGGAACGTCGCTCGCGAGCCTTCGAACAGGAGCTTCGACATATCCTTGTCGTCGGTTTTGAAATCGCGAGAGAAACCGAACATGTAGTGGCTCGAGTGTTCGGTCTCTGGCGTTATCAGGTGGCTCGACCAGATCGAGATGCCCTGGCTGCGGTCGCCCTGCGGCGCGCCGGTGCCGGCCTTGGCGCATCCGACGTCGAGATAGACGACGCCGGGTGGGTGCCATGTCACAAATTGCCAGCGGTCGACATTCTCGTTGAAGTTGCCGGCCTTGGCGAACAGCGGCGGCGGCACGAAATCGATCATCCAGCGGCCGACGCGCACACCGTCAGGAAGGCGTTCGGTCTTGGTCGGAGTCGTCGCCTCGCGGGGATCGCCGGCGATCGTCTTCTTATGGACGTGCGCGACATGGGTCAGATCGAGCAGGTTGTCGATGATGAACTGGTAGTTCGTCTTGACGTAGAGCCGGCCGGGCGTCGCTGCCCATTTCGGATCGGACAGCCACGGCAGGTCGGGAATTTTGTCGACGTCTGCCTTGTCTGCATCGCCCATCCAGATCCAGACGATATTGTTCTTTTCATGGGTCGGATAGCTGCGCACCTTGGCGCCGGCCGGCACCTCGGGCTGGCCCGGCACCTCGACGCAGCGCCCGTTCGTCGTCGAACTTCAGCCCGTGATAGCCGCAGACGAGATATTCGCCGGCAGCTCGCCCATCGACAGCGGAGCGGCGCGATGGCAGCAGCAGTCTTCGAGGGCGCCGACCTGCCCGCTCGCGTTGCGGAACAGCACGACCTTCTCGTTGAGAAAGGTCTTGCCGACCGGCTTGTCGGCCAGTTCGTGGGACCACAGCGCGGTGTACCAGCCGTTGCGCAGGAACATCCGGCCTCCCTATCCCGGTCTCTTCACGTGACGTTAGCGCGGCAGCGGATGCTCTTCCAGATAGCGCTGGTACTCCGGCTCGACGTCGATCTGCAGCGTGCCGAGCAGCCGTACCACGGCGTTGTAGAACGCAATCGCCATGGTGAGGTCGATGACCTGCTCGCGGCCGAGCGCCTTCTCCAGCGCGGCGAAGGTCTCGTCCGACATGGCGAGATCGGTGGTCATTTCGCGCGCGGCGCGCGAGCACGTTCTTCGACAGCGCATCGAGCTTGGTCGGCTGGCCGGCGGTTTCGTCGTTGATGGCGCGGATGTCGTCGTCGGTGACGCCTGCCTCGCGGCCGAGCTTGACGTGGTGGGAGTATTCGTAGGCGGACCTGGCGAGATAGCCGACCTGGAGGATTGCCAGCTCGCGCAGCCGAGGATCGAGCTTGCTGTGGTGACGGATATACATGGCAAGCACCGGTCATCGCCTTGGCGGCATTCGGGCTGTTGGCCATCGCGCGGTTGAGCGCGATCGGCCGCGCCAGGATGTCCTGGTGCTCGGGCGGCAGGTCGGATTTTTCCAGGTAGGGAACGCGCGCCATTTGCTTTCCTCGTTGTCAGTCTTCTTCCTAATCTTCGCTCGGCTCTTCGCCTGGCCGTACCGGGGTCTCGGGCAAAAGTCCGCGGCGCTGGCGCTTGAGCGTCTCCTTGCCGGTTTCCTCCCAGTCGCCCGCGGCGGTGCGGCGCGCGAAGGTTTCCCAGGTGTCGGTCCAGTCGTCCAGCGTGTAGCCGTGCCACGGCGCCTGCACGTTGAGCGCCGGCAGGCCGAGTTCCTCCCACAGACCGCGCGCATGCTCCATGTATTCGCGGGTCGGCAAGGCAAGCGGCGGCATCGCGCGCTTGCGAGTCGGCATCGACCAAGAGCCCGGAGTCGGTCTTGTTGCCGGCGTATTGCGCACCCTGCACGCCGCCGCGGTTGGGCACGATGTGCATGTCGTCGACTGGATTGGTGCGGTAGGCGAGTGACCAAAGCACCGCGTCCATGCTCGATGGATCGATGTCCTC
Source organism: uncultured Alphaproteobacteria bacterium (assembly GCA_963842645.1). Lineage (GTDB taxonomy): Bacteria > Pseudomonadota > Alphaproteobacteria > Rhizobiales > Xanthobacteraceae > Z2-YC6860. Next base: position 290,300 of record CAWJGY010000008.1, read on the forward strand.
GCTTACCGCGATGACGATCTTGCCGCAGTTCGACTGCAGGGTCGAAGCGCCGTTCAAGCCACGCCACACCTCGGTGCGCGGCGTGCCAGCCGCGAACTGCAAGAAAATCACCGGCCGCAGGTTCGTCAGCCGTTCGTGCATGAACACGCGGCGGATGCCCTTGACGCCGAGCTGGGTCTTGAGATGCGCCAGGAACAGCGGCTCGTAGGCGACCTTCTTGATGACGCTCGATTCGCTCGGCGTCACCTGGCTGATGATCTGGGCGAAAACCGGCTTTTTCTTGTGGGTGATGGCGGTGACCTCGATCGGCATGTTGTAGGCTTCGAGTGCGACGTAGCCGTTGCTCTCTCCAAACGGCGCCTCGGGCTCGAGCACATCGCAGTCGATCAGGCCCTCGACGACGATCTCGGAATCGGCCGGCACGTCGAGGTCGATGGTGCGGCAGCGCGTCATGCGGATCGCCTCGCCGGCCGCTCCGCCTGCCACCGCCATCTCGTCCATATCGACCGCGAGCTTCTGCGGCCCTGTAAACATCACGATGGGTGCGGCGCCCACCACGATCGCGATCGGCATCTTCTCCTTGCGCTCGCGGTATTTCAGCCAATGCAGAAATCCGCCGGCGCCCGTGGCTTCACGCGCGACCATGCGGCACACCGCGCGATCGGCGGCTTTCAGTGCGACGCGGTAGGTGCCCATGTTGCGAACGCCGGTTTCGGGATCCTTGGTGACGCAAAGCGTCGCCGTCAGGTAGGGCGCGGCATCGAAGCCCGGTGTCGACACCGGCACCGGCAGGGCTTTCAGTCCTTCCTTGCGCAGCTCATCGCCGGTGATGACGACCTCCTGGCAGGGCGCATCGTTGGTCGCGACCGGCGGGATCGGATGCGCGATCGCAGCCATCCAGGCATCGCCGATCTCCTCGACCGGCCGGCCCATACCGAGCGCGTAGATCGCCGGCGACGAGGCGAGCGCGCCGACCACCACCGGCATGTCGTATTTGCGGCCCTTGGAATCGGTGACGTTGGTAAAGAGGAATGCGCGGCGCTGATCCTCCGGCATGCCGCCGATGAATTGCCAGCGCACCAGCGGAATAAGCTCGGTGTCCTTGTTGATCGGGCGTTCGATGCGGATGAGCAGACCCGCCGCTTCCAGGTCGAGCAGATGCTGTTGCAGATCGAGGCGCGGCCCGGACGCTTTCGATGCGCCTTCGGTGTTGGACGCCGGTTTGTCGAGCATGGCTGCGAATGCCCTCACGAAGGACCATGTTGACGGTAGCACGGCGCGCTTCCAAGCTGGGCTGAAAATGCGGCGGCGCTGAACCCGCAAACGAAAGGGCCAGGGAAACGTGAGCGACCAAAAAGACGATCCGGCTTTCATCTATTTTCCGAGCAACTATCGCTGGTCGATGGGCCTGCTGCTGTGCCTTTCTGCCGCGCCGTGGGGCGGCGCCGAGATCGACGAGGTCAACCGCGTCGGCCGCACGCTGAAGGACAAGATCGGCGACGACAACGCGTGGCTCGAGGAATGGGCGCGCATGGGCGACATTGTCGAGGCGCGCGGCCGCGAACGCCGAGCGCAAGGGCCACACGCTTACCGCCGGGGCCTGCCTGATGCGCGCGGCGCATTACTACCAGACCGGCGAGCGCTTCCTGCAGCACGGACCGCGCTCGCCGGAGCGCCCTCGGAGGCGACGCGACCAGCCTTCTTGACGGCCTTCGCGAGGCCCTTCTTCTGAATGATCTCGAGCGCCTTCTCGACGTCGCCAGCGGCTTCGACGAGCGCGTTCTTGCAATCCATCATCCCGGCGCCCGAACGCTCGCGGACTTCCTTGACCATCCCGGAGGAGATCTCGGCCATGTTCATTCTCCGTGTCTGCTGCGGTAATAGCGACCGGAGTTGCGCGTCCTTCGCGGACCGCGGCACTCGGCGGGACGCGGGCGAAAGCGATCAGTTCGACCGCGCGTGACGTTGCCCTGGCCCGGACGACCGCGGCCGCCCATGACGACCTCGGGGCCGCCGCCGCGCGGCTCGCGCGCCTCGCCCTGCTCGATCGCCGCCGTCGCCACCGCGGCCCGCGTCGCGACCACCGCTGTCCTTGCGGCGCTGCGCGCCCTCGACGCACGCGTCGGCGACGCGGCCGGTGATGAGCTTGATCGAGCGGATCGCGTCGTCGTTGCCGGGGATGACGAAGTCGATCGAGGTCCGGATCGCAGTTGGTGTCGGTGATGGCGACGATCGGGATGCCGAGCTTGCGCGCCTCGCTGACCGCGATCGTCTCCTGGTGCGGGTCGATGATGAAGACCGCGTGCGGGCAGCGCGCCCATGCTCTTGAGGCCGCCGAGGTACTTCTCGAGGCGCTCGCGCTCCTTCTCGAGGCGCGAGACTTCCTTCTTCGGGAGCTGCTCGTACGTGCCGTCTTCCTTCATGCGCTCGAGCGTGCGCAGGCGGTCGAGGCCCTGCTTGATGGTGCGGAAGTTCGTGAGCGTGCCGCCGAGCCAGCGGTTCGTGACGAAGTACATGCCCGAGCGCGCGCGCCTCTTCCTGGACGATGTCCTGCGCCTGGCGCTTGGTGCCGACGAACAGGACGTGGCCGCCGCGGCCGACGGTCTCGACGACGAAGTCGAACGCGCGCTTGAAGAGGCGCGCCGTCTGGTCGAGGTCGATGATGTGGATGCCGTTGCGCGCGCCGTAGATGAACGGGCGCATCTTCGGGTTCCAGCGCTTGGTCTGGTGGCCGAAGTGGACGCCCGCGTCGAGGAGCGAGCGGAGGCGGGAGGGGGAAATCACCGGGCAGCCGGGGCATCGCCTCGGAGGTCGACATGTCGCTCATTTTCGTGTCCTTTGGTTGAGGGCTGATTCCCCTCCACGCGTCGACCCTTCTTTCGAGAAGGCACCGGGATGCGCGGTAAGAAAGCTTGGGTCGGGGAGCCCGAATTTCCGGGGAGCGAGTGCTCACCGGCCCACGGGAGTACCGGGGGCGCGCTTTCTAGCACATCCGGCGGGGTGTCGAAGCCTCGAAGACCTGGCGGCGGACCCCGTTCGTGTAGACCTGATCCATGGTCGAGTTCGCGCGATGGGCGGTGCGGTCGCGGGAGTTCTAGCCGTTCGGGGTCGGCGCTCGCCGAGAAGGACGAGAAGCAGCCCGAGCCCGAGGCCAAGCGGGGAGGCGAAGCCGGCGGCAGGCCAAGCCGACCGAACCCCGAGAAGCCGCGCGGTCCGGCCAGGACCTCGTCCTCGAGGCCGCATTCGGCTACAGCGTCGGTCGTTCACGGCCATCAAGGACCACGACCCGAAGGTGGCGCACGGTCCGGCCATGCACTTCGCCGCCGGCTGGGCGTGGACGGTGAAGTCGAACCAGAGCCTCGGCGTCGAGTTCGCGTTCGACGGCAACTTCGACACGGGCGGACGACCGGCGGCACGCGTCGCGTCGCGCCTCGCTACATGGCGTACGCATTCGTGATCGGCGAGTTCGCCCACGTTCGGGTCGGTGGCGGCTGCGCGACGTCACGCTTCGAAGGACGATACCTACCGGGACCTCGGTCGGGTTCGCGGCCGGGTGGAACATGCCCATGCTGCCGCGGGCGAAGAGCTGGAAGCGTCCTACTTCACGGCCGACATCGCGCCGGCGTGGGACTTCCTCGGCGCCGGGCGGCGAGACGCTCAATCGCTGGACGTTCGGCGCTCTGGGCGTCGGGATCTAGCTCGGATCAGCGTGCGCGTGCGGTCTTCGCGGTGCGGTCGCGGGACGATGCGGCGGCGGGCAGGGGGCGCGTCGCTGCTCACGTCGTTGCTCGCGGCGATCGTCGGCCGCGCTCGCGCGTGATGGTGCTGCTTCGGTCGCGCGATGTGGAGCGTCGCGCTGTCGAGGATCGCCTCGCAGAGCGACGCGAAGTCGTAGCCGGCGGCGGCCGCGATCTTCGGGAGCAGCGAGGCCTCGGTCATGCCCGGCAGCGTGTTCACCTCGAGCACGTACTCGTTCTCGCCCTCGGTCACGAGCAGGTCGACGCGGCACGCGCCGTTGCAGCCGAGCGACTGGCGGCGCGCTCGGCGAGGTTCAGCACGCCGCGGGTGCGCGTCGGCGCGAGGCGCGCGGGCATGAGGTACTCGGTCATGCCCGGCGTGTACTTCGCCTTGTAGTCGTAGAACCCGCTCTTCGGCACGATCTCGATCGCGCCGAGCACGCGGCCGTCGAGGATGCCGACCTGGACCTCGGCGCCCTTGACGAAGCGCTCGACGAGCGCCGCGCTCTCGTGAAGGGCGAACTCGAGGGCGCGGCGCACGCCGCTCGCGAGCTCGTTCGATGTTCGCGGCCTTGGCGACGCCGATGCTCGAGCCCTCCCGCCGCGGCTTGACGATCACCGGGAAGCCGAACGAGCCGTGGAGCTCCTCGAGGTCGCCGAGATCGTGTCTCGCGCGCCACGTAGTACGGCGGCGTCGGCACGTTGTGGAGGCGGAACATCTCCTTCGCCTTGAGCTTGTCCATCGCGAGCGCGGACGCGAGCACGCTCGAGCCGGTGTACGGGATGCCCATCACTCGAGCAGGCCCTGGATGCAGCCGTCCTCGCCGAAGGTGCCGTGCAGCGCGATGAACGCGATGTCCATCCCGAAGCTCGTCTTCGCCATGCGCAGCGTGCGATCCGCGTCCTCGGTGACGTCGACGCGGACGACGTCGTGGCCCTTGCTCTCGAGCGCGTCGGCGACCGCGTTCCCGGAGCGAAGCGAGATCTCTCGCTCCGACGACCAACCACCCATCAACACGCCGATGCGACGCTTCTGCTTGCTACTCGCGTGAGTGGTCATGGGGACCGATCCTCCTCGAAGTGATCAACGCTCGTCATGCGGACGACAGTCCGTGCGAGCTGCGGCGACCCCTAGTGCAGGCGTTTGCGAACGGACAAGAAAAACTCAACTACGCACGAGCTCGTTTCCCGCCGGCGGCCGCCCGCCGATCCGCCGGATCCGCCGCTCGTCGCGTTCGAGAAAACGCCGGGATCCGCCATCAAGTGCGTGAGATCGCTGCGGCATGCTGCGTGCTCACTCGGCGCCTCACCATGCACGTCGAGTCGAATGAGAGAGTGAAACCACGGCTCCGCGAACGCGCTCTCGAACGCGGTGTCGAGTCTCTGAGCGACGAGGAGCTGATCGCGATCCTCGTCGGCAAGGGCAACGAGCACGAGCCGCTCGAGCGTCGCGTCGCGCGCTTGCTGGAGGAGAGCGGGGGGCTCGCGGGGTTGATGTGCCGCGGCGTCGGCGCGCTCTCGAGCGAGCTCCGTTCTCGGCCTCGCCACGGGAGCGCGGGTCGCGGCCGCCATCGAGCTCGGGGTGCGCGCGGCGCGGCTTGCGTTCGATGTCGAGCGCTCGCCGGCGACCTCGGCGAACGACGTGGAGCGCTGGGCACGAAAGCGCTTGTCGTCGCTGCCCCACGAGGAGCTATGGGCGCTGCTGCTCGACGCACGCAATCGCATCGTCGGTGAGCGAATGCTCGCTCGCGGCGGTCTTCACGCGTGCGCGTTGGTCGATGCGTA
>CAWJGY010000009.1:0-101017 GCA_963842645.1 uncultured Alphaproteobacteria bacterium
GATAGCGGACATGGAGCGGAGTGCGTCGGATGTCCGCTAAGTGCCAGAAGCAGACATACGCCACCTCATTCGCCTTTGGATTGCGATGACCGCTTTACCCCTGAGAGCGGACACAAAGCAGCGTCCTGCCGGTGTCCGCTAAGTGCCAACAATGATCATTCGACTGTGGCTATCTATTCCGAAATAAATTTTGGCCCTCATGCCAAGCGTCCAACTGCATTTTGATTTGTTCTTGAGCGGCGGCTTCAGTTTTATAGGGACCTAGGCGCTCTTGCCGCCCGTTGCCCCATGTCACGGCCACATACCAAAAGCCATCAGCGCCCTTGCGAGCATATGAGATCGGCGGCGAAATTCGTTCCGGCGACGCTTGGTCGACCATGCAGTCAAATATTCCATCGTTTGTTTGATCCCCCACACCGTCATGTGTTGCGCCAGGGGCTGGCAACACCAAGCACAAAATGTCTGCCGTGGCTCGCCCGCGTTGCAGTATTTAGTCAACTTGGCCTGTTCGGAATACCCGGCAACAACCCGAACTATTTGATCGTTTCGGCCAAAGATTTGTTTGTCGACGCCATGTGCCCGGCACTTCGGTTTTGCAACATGAAATGCGGGCCGATGTCCGCTTTGGGTAATTAGCGGACATTTTGCGATGCAGGAGCGATGTCCGCTAAGTGCCAAAGGCCGACATTGATGGGCTTCGCGGTCCGTTGACGGAACGTTTTAGTCTTCGACAGGAACTATGTCGCATTCCAAGCATCTGTTAAGCTCATGCCTTTAGCTCTTTGGTTGGTTTGCCGATGCACGTCTGGAAAGATATTTTGGCCCATGCTGACTGCTAACCGACTGCGCAAAGTCCTTAGTTACGCCCCTACAACCGGGATATTTCGGTGGAAGGTAAGCGCTAGCACTCGCGCTCCTGTTGGCACTATCGCTGGGGCGAAAAATGGGAGGGGTTACCGTCAAATTCGCTTTGATGGTCGGCCTTATTCAGCAAGTCGTCTTGCTTGGCTCTATATGACCGGCAAGTGGCCGAACTCCGAAATCAGCTATCTCAACGGTAAGCCGTCTGACACGAGATGGGCAAACCTTCGGAAAGCAACATCGTCGTCAAATCGCAATCGCCCTAAGAGAAATAGCTAAAGCGTTTGCGGCAAGAGCGGTTACCCCCAATAGCGGACGTGGATCAGAGCGCGTTGAGTGTCCGCTTTGTACCAATAGGCGACATCGGGCTGGAATCTAGTTTGATGACACCTGGGCTTGCTCTTGCACCTGCACGGGCAGCGTGACGAAGAAGGTCGATCCTTGTCCTACCTGTGACTCAATCCAAATCTGCCCGCCGTGCATCTCAATGATGCGCTTTGATATGGCGAGCCCCAGTCCTGTGCCTTCCTTCTTACGGGTCTTTGGATTCTCGGCTTGCTGAAATTCTTGGAACAGCTTGGCCTGGTCGGCAGCCGAGATGCCGGGGCCGGTGTCGCGCACCGACAGCTCGAACGAACCGTTGCCGGCGCCGGCCTTGATCACCACCTCGCCGGCGTCCGTGAACTTGATGGCGTTGCCGACCAGATTGAGCAGGACCTGCGTCAGTCGGCGCTCGTCCCCACGGCCGGGCGGCAGGTCGGGCTGCACCTCGGCCTTGAATACGAGCTTCTTATCGAGCGCCAGCGGCTCGACGGCGTTGTAGACCGTCTGCGCCACGTTCTGCAGCGAATAATCGGCGAGGTCGAGCGTGAACTGGCCGGCCTCGATCTTGGAGAGATCAAGCACGGCGTTGATCAGTCCGAGCAGATGCCTGCCGTTGCTCTCGACCCGTTTGAGCACCGCCTGCATCTTCTCGGGCGGCGCGCCATAGATGCCGTCGGCGATCAGCTCGGTGTAGCCGAGGATGGCGTTGAGCGGGGTGCGCAGCTCGTGGCTCATGCTGGCGAGGAACTGCGACTTGTGCTGGCTCGCCTCGGCAAGTTGGCGGCTCTTGTCCTGGATTTCGTCGAACAGCCGTACGTTCTCGATCGCAATCACTGCTTGGTCGGCGAAGGTGGTCACCAGCTCAATTTGCTTTGGCGGTGAAGGGCCGGACGCTCCTTGCTTTGCAAGGTGAAAACTCCGATCGGCAGTCCCCTCGCGCATCAGTGGCACACCAAGCACCAGTTCGGATGCTGACGAACTCTTGCAGCCGAGGGCGGTTGTATTCGGGATCGGTCGACGACGTCTGGAACGTGGATCGATGCGGCGGTCAAGAATGGTACGGCCGAAGACTGATCCGCGATCCGGTTGCGCATGAGTATTGCGCGAAATGGCCGCGCTGCTCTGCGGTGAGGCCGTAGCGTCGCTGCGAGGGGATAGCTGTCGCCTTCTCGTCGTCGGATAATGCCAGTATCGGCCTCGCACAGTCGTGCTGCCGAATTCGACCAGCGTGTTCAGCACCGCCTGCAGATCAAACGTCGAGCGGCTGATCACCTTGAGCACGTCGGCGGTCGCGGTCTGCTGTTGCAGGGATTCGCCAGATCGTCGGTGCGCTGTCGCAACTCATTAAGCAGTCGCGCGTTCTCGATCGCGATGACGGCTTGTGCGGCGAAGTTCTGTACCAGTTCGATCTGCTTGTCGGTGAACGGTCGCACTTCCTTCCGGTAGATGGCAAAGGCGCCAATGACCTCGTTTTCCTTGAGCATCGGTACGACCACCAGCGTCCTGATGCCGGCGACCTCGACGGCGCTCACCGGCAAGGCCTCGTTCTGGAGGTAGGCAGGGTTTTCGCGCAGATCGGGCGTCTGCACCGGCTGACGGCTTGCGACCGCTCGGGATATCGTGACATCGGGACCAGGCCGATACAGTGTGCCCGTTCGCCATAGCTTAAACCACGTATCCGGCAGATCGCCATGCAGAGCCGCAGTGCGAAAAGCATTGCCCTCGCGCAGCCACAGCGTGCCAAAGTGTGCGTCACACAGCTCGGTCGCCTTGGCCAGCATGGTCTCAAACACCGGCCCTAGCTCGCCCGGCGACGCGGAGATGACTTGCAGCACGTCAGTGGTCGCGGTCTGCTGCTCCAGCGACTCCGCGAGATCGTCGGTGCGTTGGCGTAGCTCGTTGAGCAGCCGCGTGTTCTCGATGGCGATCACTGCCTGCGCGGCGAAGTTCTGCAACAGCTCAACCTGTTTTTCAGTGAAGGGGCGCACCTCCTGGCGGTAGATGTTGATCGCGCCGATCAACTCGGCATTCTTGAGCATTGGCACTGACATCAGCGTCCGGATTCCACCGAGCTCGACGCCGCTGACGGCAAACGGATCACCGGCCTTGTATTGCGGCTCCTCCTTCAGGTCCGCAAGCTGCACAATCTGTTTAGTTCGCTCGACGCGGCCCAGCGCTGTGTCCGGCCCCGGCCGGCTCGGTCCCTCGGTCCGCGCCCGCACGAATTCTGCCGGAGCGTTGCGCATCGCTACGGCGGTGAATGCGCCGTCACGGTAAAGAAACAGGTTGCCGAATCGCGCGCCGCAGATGCGGATCGCGTTGTCGATCAGCCTTTCGAAAACGGCGTTGAGCTCGCCGGGCGAGCGCGAAATAACCTCAAGCACCTCGCTCGTCGCGGTCTGCTGCTCTAGCGACTCGGTCAGATCGTCAGTGCGCTGACGCAACTCGTTCAGCAGCCGTGTATTCTCGATGGCTATCACCGCCTGCGTGGCGAAGCTGGTCAGCAGCTCGATCTGCTTTTCGGTGAAGGGCTTCACCTCCTGGTGATAGATGTTGATCGACCCGATCAATTCGCCGTCCTTCAACAGCGGCACCTCTGCCAAAGTCCGTCCGCCGGCAAGCTCCACGGTAGCCACACGCAGCGGATCGCGATCGAGGTAGGCCTTGCCCTTGGTGATATCGTCGATCTGAACGAACCGTTTCGTCTTCAGCAACATTCCGAGGCCGGTGTCCGGGCCAGGACGGATGGCCGCACGGAACAGCATTTCTCGATAAGCAGTTGGTCCACCGTGGGCCGCGACAGCGCGGAAAAGGTCGCCTTCGCGAAGCCACAAGACGCCGAACTTGGCGCCGCAGATGCGGGTGGCGTTCTCCAGCAGCGACTGGAAGATCGGCATCAGGTCGCCCGGCGAACTGCTGATGACTTGAAGCACCTCGGATGTTGCAGTTTGCTGCTGCAGCGAATTCGCGCAGCTCATTGAGCAGGCGGGTGTTCTCAATGGCGATGACGGCCTGAGCCGCAAAGTTCTGCAACAACTCGATCTGCTTGTCGCTGAAGGGGCGTACCTCCTGCCGGTAGACGGTGATGACGCCGATGAATTCACCATCCTTCAGCATGGGAACGGCGATTTGCGTGCGCACACCGGCCGCTTTGGCGATCCGGGTGGGATTGGGCGAGGCAGCCATGTCAATGGTGTGAATGACTTGGTTCGACTTCGACACCTTGTCGAGATCCGAGCCGGGGCTTGGCTTGAGGCCGCCTCGCTGCCGGAAATAGTCCTGGAGGGTGGAGGGCAAGTTCAGCGTCGCAACCGCATAGGACAGTTCACCGTCGAAACGGAACATGACCCCGAACTTGGCCTCGCAGATACGGACCGCATTCTCCAGGATGACCTGGAACACAGGCTCTAGATCGCCCGGTGAGGAACTGATGATCTTCAGCACCTCCGAAGTCGCGGTTTCGCGCGCCAACGCCTCGTCGCGCTCGCGTCTGGATTGGTCGAGCTGCCATCGCAGATCAGTATCCGACGAACGGCTATTGCGGGCGATCGCAGCCGCGGTAGGGCGCTCTGGATTCGGAGTCTTGCCTCGCCCTTTTTTGCTCGCCTTTTGGCTTGTCGTGACACGGCGCCTCATGTCCGCCCCTTGGCTCAGGAGCGGGCATCGTACCGGCTCAAATGAGGACTTTGATAGGGGCTGAGACTAGCTTCGCCACTGCAACATGAGATGCCGTCCGATGTCCGCTTTGGGTCATTAGCGACATGACAGCGCGAGTTATTCGATCACCTCATCAGCACCGCAGCAATATAGCCGCTATTCGATGACTTCGTCGGCGCGGGTCATGACGGTCTGCGGGATCTCAATACCGAGCGCCTTCGCAGTCTTGAGGTTGACGACCAATTCGAACTTGGTCGGCTGCTCGACCGGCAGATCTGAGGGCTTGGCGCCCTTGAGGATGCGATCGACATAACTTGCAGCGCGCCGCAGCGTCGTTTTCACGTTCGGACCGTACGTCATCAGACCGCCAACATCGGCGTGCTCGCGCCAGCCATACATCGCGGGCAATCGATGCTGCGCCGCCAGATCGGCGATCCGTCGCCGATGAAAGAATGCAAAGCCATGGGCGAAGGTGATGATCGCGTCGCATCCGCCCGCAGAAGCATCCACAAACCGCTGGGCCAGGTCATCCGCGCTTGTGGCTGCCAACGGTTGTAACGTCATTCCCAACCTTGTCACCGCGGCCTCCGTTTCGCGCAACTCAACCTTGGTTGGCGGCTCGGATGGATTGTATAGAACGCCAATTCGCTTCGCTGACGGCACCGCTTCCTTGAGCACACCGATACGCAGTCCGGCGAGTTCATCAGACATAAGCGATAGACCAGTCACGTTGCCGCCAGGCCTTGCGAGACTGGCGACTGCCCCGGTCCCGACCGGATCGCCGCTCACTGCCATGACGATCGGCACAGTCGCGGTCCTCTTTTTGGCGGCAAGCACAGCCGGCCCGGTCATGATGACAATGACGTCGACTTTACTCGCGATCAAAACGTCCGCGAGATCTGGAAGCCGCTCGCTACGTCCCTCGGCCCAGCGGTACTCGTAAATGAGATCCTTGCCCTCGACGTAGCCGAGCTCGCGCAGTCCTTCACGCAATCCGTCGAGCCATGGGTCGGGCGGTGAGCCTGGATGAAGAATACCGATCCGCGCCACTTGGGCGCGCCCCTGCGCGACCGCCACTAAGGGCCACGCCGCCGCTCCACCGACAAGACCGAAAAATTCCCGCCGCTTCATGTCGGCCTCCAAGGCTCAAGACACTGCGTCGCAGGGGTTCAAAGCTGGACCGGCGCACCGTCCCGGTGGCGATCATACCGGAATACTACCGGCAGTTCGCAAAAAAACCACACCAGGACGCTACGCGGAAAAAATCAGGCAAACGGGGAGACATGATGGCAGATTTCGATTCAACCCAATGGCTCATCTTCATTGCCGGAACTTTCGTTTCGGTGATCAGCGGCTCGATCTTGATACTGGCGTTGTACTTCAGATTCATAAACCGAGATGATATCGATAATACAGACGAGTCGAATGGACCAGAGTTGGCAGTGTCGAGGCGTCGGCCGCAAACATACCGGTAAAGAAAAAAGGCCGGGTCTTATAGAGGCAGTATTTTGCCATGTCTGCCTTAGCCCCAAAAGCAGACATCCGGCGGACGTGCTGGGATGTCAGCTAAGTGCCAGTACCGGACATCCAACTGGTTATTCGATTAGCTTACACACGCGTGCTTATTGAGCGAGCGCCTGACTACCTATTCAATCACGTCGTCAGCGCGGTCAGCCGTGACTGGTAACGGCACGAGTCATCGCCTTGGCGTTCTTGAGATTGATCGTGAAGGATGATTGGCGGGCCTTTGTCATGCCATCCTGGACAGCGGCAATGTAAAGCGAAACGCCGCGCCTCCCGCCGCGAGATTCTCAGCCCAGATCTTCCCGCCGTACGTCTCGACGATGGTACGGGCAATCGACAGGCCGAGACCGGTCCCCTGTTGCTTGGTCGTATAGAACGCGTCAAAAATCATCGGCAATCGGTCATTCTGGATTCCAGTGCCGGAATCGGCGATCGACACTTCGGCAATCGAGTCCGTGGCCATCGTGGTATGGATCTTCATCCTGCCGCTGCCTGGCTCGCAGTGCTGCATGGCGTCCAGGCCGTTCATCGCAAGATTCAAAATGACCTGCTGCAAGTGAATCTTGTCGCCACGCACCAGCAGGGAGCCATCGAACTGATGCGCATCGACCTCAATCTCTCTTTTCAAGGCTTCCGAGCGAACGATGTTGAGTGTTTCGCGAACCACCTCATTGAGATCGAATTCCAAGAACTCGCTCTCGCCTCGTTTCAGCAATCCGCGCAGGTGAGCAATAATGTCCGCAGCCCGTTGGTCATCCTTAAGGATATTGACGAGAATCTGCTCGACCCGGTCGATGTTGGGCGGGTTGGCCTTCAGGTAAAGGGAGGCCGCTTCGGCATAACTCCGGATCGCGCCCAATGGCTGATTCAGCTCGTGGGCGACAGACGCTGAAAGTGCACCAGCCATCGCGATGCGGTTCAGATGCATGACCTCCAATAGTCGCTGCCGCAAATCCGCTTCTGCCCCACGGCGACGACGGCGTTCGAGATATAGCCAAGCTATGACCGCCGCTTGGAGCAGCAGCACAACAAAGATAGCGGTGATATGCCAACGGTATAGCTCCCACGTACTAGCCTCACGAAAGCTGACTTGGCTGCCAGGTGGTAACCTAGTTTCGCTGATGTTCCAGCGTTTGAGCTCACGCCAATCGACCCTGTCCGCACGGCCGTTGGTCGGTCGCGGCGTCAACTTTGACGGATCGCCGCCAGCGAGAATTTCGAGCGCGAGATCTGCGACCTCGACGCCCATGACGTCAAACAGTTCCACATGGCCGCCCAGAACGCCCCGCTGATGCAGTGTCTGTACTGGAGAATAAACGGGAGCCGAAGCAGCGCCGGCAATCTCGGCAGCAACATCGGGTGCAACGAACAAGCGCCCTGTCCCGTCGGCGCCCACCGTCAACAGTATGACGACCGTGTCACGTGGCAGCCCTTTGAGGTTGTTAAGCAGGTCTTCGTGCGGGAGGCCGACGAGATAAGTGACATTGAGTCTTTGCTCGTACGGCGCAAGCTGACGGCGCGCGATTTGAGCGGACTGGCGGTCAAAATCGGACGCTCCGGCGACGATCACCACACGGTTGGCTGTGGGTTGCAGCCGCTGGGCCAGTTCCAATGTCTTGGTAATGTCGAACTCAAGAACAATACCGGTGACATCGCTCGGTGGATTGAAACCGGCGAGTCTGGCGCGCGATGTACAGCAAAAAACCACCGGCGCGGTAAAGCCTAATTCCTGCCGGCCTTTTAAAACGAACTCTAGTGCTTGCGCACCCAAGGCCAGCACAAGGTCTGGCTTCCGGTCGCGGTATTTGTCCGCAAGATAGCGAACCGTGCGAACCTCATGCGGTTGCTCGGCGAAGCGGCTCAGATCGAGAAAGTCGGTGTACAGCTCCAGACTGTTACCGGCGCGTTCGGTGAACCGTTTTCTGGCTGCCTCACCCGCAACAACGCTGGCGAGAAACAAGTTATTGTAGGGATACAGCATGAGGACGCGCTGTTTTCGTTCCTGCGCGTCGGCGGGCTTTCTTTCACCTAAAACGATTGATCCGACGGATAATAGCAACGTGAGCGCAAAACGAAGCCAGGACGCACGAAGGAAGCCACCCGGCTGTTTCAATCTCGGCGCAGCCGGATGTCGATCTCGTTGAACCAGCCTCGACTGAACAACCATTCAACGGGCCTTGAAATCGCTTCGTTCATTCAAAGAATTTCTGCAATCGAATAAATGTAAGTTTAGTTTAGCTTGTCTTTAAAGCTGCTGAAATGCCGTCCGAATCCCGTTTCCCTAAGTACGGCAGCGATGCCACTTAAGGAAATTCGCACGTAGACACTTTGCGCAAAGGTCCGCTTTTGGGTTGATGGCGCGCTGTCTGGAAGACGACGTTGATGTCCGCTTTGGGTCATTAGCCGACATGACGGCCCCGATTAGCTATGTCCGCTATACCCCCCAAAAGCGGACATGGATCAGAGAGCGTTTGAATGTCCGTTAAGTGCCAAAAGCAGACGCCACCAACTACTCGATCACCTGGTCTGCACGCGCGAGCAACGCGCCCGGCACCGTGGCAAAGCGTAGACGCAAAAAAGGTGCCGAACTTGGTGTCTCGGCACCCTTATCGCCCTAGCCATACACGGCAGGCTAATTCAAGCTCAAGCGGGCGTTCCCGCCTTCAAAAGTTAGAATCGCCAGTTCATGCCCGTCAGAACCATATTTGCGTTGGTTTTGACGTTACCCGAAAATCCGCCGCTTGCTGTAGCAGGGACAATGATGGTGACGCCGTGGGTGCCGAAATCCGCATAGTTGTATTCAAGGAATACGGACCAATTCGGGGCGAGCTTGTATTCAGAACCGGCGCCGACCGTCCAGCCGGTACGGGTCTTGCTGGCTTCACCGACTTGAACGCCGACAGGATTAAAGAGCTGCACATCTGCATTGCGTGCGGCGCCGCCACCTTGGAAGTAGAGCAACCATGCCGGCTGCACCGCATAGCCGGCGCGGGCGGTGAAAAGATCCACCCAGTTGCTCTTGGTGCCTACGGAATAGCCATTGAACGTCCCGCCGACAATGGTGCCCCTCTTGTCCAGGTTCGACCAGTCACCGAGATTGCGAATTCCAAACACCCAGGCGCCGGATTGATAATCGCAACCGATCTGTCCCCCGATAACGAAGCCACTGTTGCTCGGACTTACACTACCAGCGCCTGTAATGTTCTGGATTTCGGCCTTGCCCCAGAGAGCGCCGACGTTGCCGCCGACATAGCACCCGGTCCAAGTCTGCACAGGAGCGACCATCGCCGGAGCTTGGTATACGGGCCTTGGCGGCAGATCTGCAGCGACGGCCGACAGCGACGCCGCAACGATTGGAGCCATAGCTAAACTTGCCAATGAAACAATGCGCATCAACGCCTCCCACGGGAATGGTTCCCTGTTAGCCAAGTTATAGCCTGCACATCTCCCGCACAGCAACCGATTGTCCCAGAACAAACGTCATATCTGACTTGTTCCTTTAGCGTGTGGCGATAAAGGCACAGCAGTGTGTGTCGATAAAAGCACAGCGGACGTCATGCGGTGCAATCGGGACGCCGCGGCGCACGAAATCGACGCTAAGTGCCAATAGCGTCCGCTTAGCGCCAGAAGCAGACATCGCCCGCTAAAATTCGATCAACAACGTCATGCAAGAACCGGTGGCTTTATTTGGCCTGCTTGGCGACCTCCTGGGCCTTCATGTAGCTCTCTACGACTGCGGCGTAGTTTGGCGACACGTGAGCATAGAGCCCGCCGATCTCGGCTGCTTCGGGGCGATTCCACGTGCGGTGAACTTCGGATAACACCGCGTTGGTTGTCGTGGGAATGACCCCGCCCTGGACAAAGCGCGCAAGTGACGTTCGCGAAGCCATCTCGCTTGGGTCGCCGGAAGCATCTATGACCGCGTACACTTTGAACCCGGCTGCCTTGGCATCCAGCGCAGGGAACATCACACAAACGCTGGTCCAGACGCCCGCCATGATGAGGGTCTTCTTGCCGGTGTCGCGCACCGTTTTGACGAACAGTTCATTGTCCCAAGCGTTTACCTCACCCTTGCGTGGCACGTAGATGGCATGCGGCGCAAATTGATGGATTTCCGGCATGAGTGGTCCGTTCGTACCGTTGGGTTCGGAGGCCGTCGTAATGACGGGAATTTTCATCAGCGTGGCCAGCTTCGCAAGCATCACGGTGTTCGACCGCAACTCGGCTACACCGATGTCCTTGACGGTCTGAAACAGACCCGCCTGGTGATCCAGCAAGAGGATCGCAACGTCAGATGCGTCGAGAAGAGCTTGTCCGCCGCCCGTCGGCAGCACGCTCGATGGACGAGCCGTTGGCAGGGTGGTCGCTTGGGCGAGCACGTCTGCGGGAGCAAGAATACCAAACGTCAGAATAACGGCGAGAAGCCGTAAGGCCTGAAGGACACTTGGCATGGAAATCTCCTCGTTGTTACGTCTGTCACGGATAGACGGTACACGATGCGGCACTCCCATGTCCGCTTTGGGTCATTAGCGGACATTCCGCACTGTTCGAGCCATGTCCGCTATACCCCCGAAAGCGGACAAACGCAGAGGCAGTCGGTTTGTCCGCTAAGTGCCATTAGGCGACATCGGGCGCCGCAGCAATCTTGATCGCATTCGCAACGCCTTTGCCATTTTCAGACTCATCCAACTATTCAAAATTGCATCGTTATTTCGATCATCGTCGGAGCGGGCGAGAAGTCCGCGGAGTCTACTTTGGACGAGGTCTGATGCTGCCCAACCGAGAAAGGATCAATCCAGAACCGCCGCTTGCTGTACCAAAAGGAAGCTGCGTAATATTCTAAACGGATGAGCCAGGGCCACACGCGTAGTGTGCAAGTCAGTGCGTCGATTGCTGGCGTGGCCTTCGCCGCGCTGATGTTGTCGGCGTGCGGCCAGGGCAACCAATATGTCCCGCCGCCGCCCCCGAAGGTCACCGTCGCCGTGCCGGCGCAGCAGCCGGTGACCCGCTATCTCGAGGCGACCGGAAATCTCGCCGCGGTGAACAGCGCCGATCTGGTCGCCCGCGTCCCAGGCTTCGTCGACCAGATCAACTACCGAGACGGCGCGCGGGTGACCAAGGGCACGCTGCTGTTCACCGTCGAGCCCGAGTCCTATCGGGTTAAGCTTGAGCAGGCCAAAGCTGCGGAGGTAGGCGCCGAGGCAAACTTAAAGCAGACGCAGGCGACGCTCCGGCGCCAGACCGAGCTGCTGCGCAACCAGACTACCACCCAAGCGAACTACGATCAGGCCCTGGCGGCGCGCGATTCCGCACAGTCGACCTTCGACCAGGCGGGCAACAACTCGCAGCTTGCTAAGATCAACTACGACTATACGCAAGTTTCGGCGCCGTTCGACGGCATCGTCACAGCACGGCTGGTTTCGGTCGGCCAGTACGTCGGGGGCACCGCGACGCCAACGGTGCTAGCGTCGATCGTGCAACACGACCCGATCTACCTGAATTTCAACGTTAGCGAGCGCGACGTTCTAGATGTCCGGGCGACACTGGCCAGCCGCGGGCTGCGGGTGGAGGATTTGCGGGACGTTCCGGTCGAGGTCGCCCTGCAAACGGACACGGATTATCAGCACAAGGGCACGCTCGACTATGTGGCGCCGACCGTCGATCAATCGACCGGCACGCTGTCGGCACGCGCTGTCATCCGGAACGCCGATGGATTGCTGCTACCGGGCTATTTCGTGCGGGTGCGAATTCCGCGCGGGCAGCCGACCACGTCGCTGCTAATTCCGGACGTGGCGCTGGGCAGCGATCAGGGCGGGATCTACGTGCTGACCGTTGACAAGGACAATGTGGTGCAGCAGCGCAAGGTCGTGATCGGCCAACTCGTCGACACCACGATGCGCGTGATTGAAAAGGGCATCAACGCCGACGACCGTATTATCGTGAGTGGGCTGCTGCGCGCCATCCCCGGTCAGAAAGTCGATCCGCAGACGCAATCCGCCAGCAACGCGCGCTGAGGCTCGGCGATGATCTCGAAATTTTTCATCGAGCGTCCGGTCTTGGCGAACGTGCTCGCCATCCTGATGGTCGTCATCGGCTTGGTCGCGCTCTACCGCCTGCCGGTGGCGCAGTACCCCGACGTGGTGCCGCCGACCGTCCAGGTTACGACGCGATATCCCGGCGCCAGCGCGCGAACCGTAGTCGACACGGTGGCGCTGCCGATTGAGCAGCAGGTCAACGGGGTCGAAGGCATGATCTACATGCAGTCATACGCCGCGGCCGATGGTAGCTACTCGCTGACGGTGACATTCAACATCGGCGTCGATCTCAACTTCGCGCAGATCCTGGTGCAGAACCGGGTGTCGAGCGCGTTGGCATCCCTGCCACAGGCCGTGCAGGTGCAGGGCGTCACAGTGGCCAAGAAATCGACGGCGATCCTCCAGATCGTCACACTAACCTCGCCGGACAATAGCCGGGACAGTCTCTATCTCAGCAACTTCGCCACCATCCGGCTGAAGGACGAGATCGCGCGGCTGCCCGGCGTCGGCAGTGTCAGCGTGTTCGGAGCCGGACAATATTCCATGCGAGTCTGGCTCGATCCGAGCAAGATGCAGACTCGCGGGCTGACCACCCAGGATGTGATCCAGGCGTTGCAGCAGCAAAGTGCGCAAGTGACCGCGGGACAGATCGGCACACCACCTTCCCCCGATACTCAAACATTCCAATACACGCTGAACGTGCTGGGCAGGCTTGACGACCCGGAGCAGTTCGCCAACGTCATCGTGAAGGCAGGCAAGGCCGGCGAGATTGTCCGAGTGCGTGACATTGCCCGGGTCGAACTTGGCGCACAAACGTACAGCCAGGTATTCCGACAAGACAGCAAGCCTGCCGCTGGAATGGGTCTCTACCTGACGCCGGGTGCCAACGCGCTGACCGTCGCCAAGGAGGTACAAACCAGGATGAAGGCGCTGGCGGCAGAATTTCCGCCCGGTGTGACCTACGAAGTGCCGTTCGACACCACTCTGTTCGTCACCGAATCGATCAACGAGGTCTACAAGACTCTGTTCGAAGCCGCGATCCTGGTCCTCATCGTCATCCTTGTCTTCCTCCAGGACTGGCGTGCCATGTTGATCCCGGCAACCACGGTGCCAGTGACGATCATTGGGGCGTTCGCCGCGATGGCCGCCATGGGGTTCACTGTCAACCTCTCGACTTTGTTCGCTATCGTCCTCTCCATCGGCATCGTGGTTGACGACGCCATCATCGTGGTCGAGGGCGCGGCGCACAACATCGAAAAGGGGATGAGCAATCACGACGCCGCCGTCCGCGCGATGGACCAGTTGTTCGGCCCGATCATCGGCATCACGCTGGTGCTGATGTCGGTGTTTCTGCCGGCCGCATTCCTGCCCGGACTGACCGGCCGCATGTACGCCCAGTTCGCACTGGTCATCGCGGCCACAGCGATCCTCAGCGCTATCAACGCCGCAACGTTGAAACCGACGCAGAGCGCCATGTGGCTACGCCGCCCGAAGCCGCCCGAACAGCGCAATTTCTTCTATCGTGGTTTTAATGCGGTCTATGCCCGGATCGAGAACGCCTACGCCCGCTTGGTCGGCCGCATGGCCCGGCTCAGCGCTGCGATGGTCGTCATTGCGCTTGTGATTGTCAGTGCCTCATTCTACGGATTCTCGCGCATCGCCACCGGCTTTCTGCCGGTCGAGGACCAGGGCTACCTGCTGGCCAGCGTGCAGCTTCCGGACGGCGCGTCGCTGGCACGGACACAGAAGACGCTCGAAAAGGTCACCGAAATTGCGTTGAAGACACCGGGCGTGCGCCACGTCATCAGCATCGCCGGCCTCTCCGCCTTGGACAACAGCGCGCCGCTCGCCAACGCCGGCGTCGCCTACATCATTCTCAAGGAATGGAGCGAGCGAGGGCCAAGCGAGGGCTTGCTCCCGCTCTTCACCGGGCTCAACAAGGCGATGGAAGAAATCGAGGAGGCACGGATTCTGGTCCTGCCGCCGCCGCCGATCCAGGGCATCGGCAACGCCGCCGGCGTCACCATGCAGCTCGAGCTGCGCGACAACAGCTTCGACCTGAACAAGCTTCAGACTGTCATCAGCTCGGTCGAGAGCAATGCCGAGACCCAATCGAGCATCCAGCGGGTGATGGCGCCGTTCCGCTCAAGCGTCCCGCAGTTCACGGTCGAAGTCGATCGGGTGAAGACCGAATCGTTAGGAATCACGGTCGACCAGGTCTTTTCTGCGCTCAGCGGCTATCTCGGCTCGGCCTATGTGGACCAGTTCACGAAATTCGGCCGCACCTTTCAGATCTATATCCAGGCCGATTCGCAATTCCGGCTGCGGCTGGAGGACGTCCAGAACCTCACCGTCCGCAACAAGAGCGGCAACATGATCCCGCTTGGCACCCTCATCGACATCAGGCCGGTGACCGGAGCGTCCTTGATCAGCCTCTACAACCTCTATCCGTCGGGAACGCTGGTTGCGATTCCGCAGCGCGGGGTTTCGACCGGCCAGACCATAGCGTTGCTCGAGCAACTCGCCGAGAAGACGCTACCGCCCGGGTCGAGCTACGAATGGACCGCGATGTCGTATCAGGAGAAGATCGTTGGCGGACAGATGCTCGTCGTTTTCGCTCTTGCACTGCTGCTTGTCTATCTCGTGCTCGCCGGTCAGTACGAAAGCTGGTACGCGCCGGTATCGGTTATTCTTGCCGTGCCGCTGTCGCTAATCGGGCCGGTGTCGGTGCTCACTGCGCTTAAGATCGATAACAACCTCTACGTCCAGATCGGCCTCGTGCTGCTGATTGCGCTATCGGCCAAGAACGCCATTCTTATCGTCGAGGTCGCGCGCGAGCTGCGGCATGAGGGAAAGACCATCGTGGAATCCGCGGTCGAGGCAGCACGTTCGCGGTTCCGGCCGATTATCATGACCTCGTTCGCCTTCATTCTCGGCGTTCTGCCGCTGGTGCTCGCCACAGGCGCTGGCGCGAGTGCGCGCAAGTCGATCGGGATCACAGTCTTCACCGGCATGCTGGCATCAACGCTGCTCGCCGTGCTGTTCGTGCCGTCGTTCTTCGTCGTAGTGCAGCGCTTGGAAGAATGGCGCAAGGCTCGGAAGGGCCCCGTGGTCGGTAGCGTACCCGCGCAATAGCCTTCCAAGACCGCGTGAGCGTCGTGTATCCATCCAGAGTCTTGGTCGGTCCATCGCAGCGCCGCTTCGCCACGCTCTCGATCAAGCATTAACGACCGCCGATTCAGCGCCAAGACCGATGTGGGCCAAAAGCTGCGTATCCGTACTTTTCGGCGGATATCCGGGTAAACCCCAGAAGTAGACATTCAGTGGCCGATGTCCGCTTTGGGTCATTAGCGGACATCGGCGGCTCAAATTGCGATGTCCGCTATACCCCACTAGCAAACATCGCGCCGCGCTATTCGATCACCTCGTCGGTGCGAGCAGCGGTGCTGGCGGAAAACAGGTTTTGAAAGCAAGACGTCACGGCGCGCTGGTGTGGGGGGGCGTTGGGGGCGCGCGCCGTGACGGTCTTCCAGAGGAACGTCGTAATTAAAGCGGCTGCACCCGCAGTTTCCATTGACCTTTGGGAAGACCGGACTGGCCGTTGGTATAGGTTTCGCGACCGGAGCCATCCGGCTCTAGCGCCCTCCAATAGCGGAACCGGCTTCGCTACTGCGACCTTAGATGCTGAACAATGTCCGCTTTGGGTCATTAGCCGACATCCGGGGCTCAAATTGCGACGTCCGCTATACCCCCAATAGCGGACATCCGGCGGACGGAATTGAATGTCCGCTAAGTGCCAGAAGCGGACATCGATTTTGCCTATTCGATCACCTCGTCGGCGCGGCCGAGCATGGTCGCGGGCACGGTGATGCCCAACGCCTTCGCGGTCTTGAGGTTGATCACCATCTCGAACTTGCTCGCCGCCTGCACCGGCAGATCGCCGGGCTTCGCGCCCTTCAGGATGCGATCGACGTAAGTCGCGGCCTGAGCATAGATGTCCGGCTGCGATACTCCATAGGACATCAAGCCGCCGCTCGCGGGATACATGCGTACATGATAGATCGAGGGCAGGCGGTGCCGCCGCGCGGCGTCGGC
This sequence comes from uncultured Alphaproteobacteria bacterium, assembly GCA_963842645.1. Lineage (GTDB taxonomy): Bacteria > Pseudomonadota > Alphaproteobacteria > Rhizobiales > Xanthobacteraceae > Z2-YC6860. Next base: position 16,497 of record CAWJGY010000009.1, read on the forward strand.
GATGATCTGACGATGCCGCGAGCCGATCCCGCTGGGCAGCACAATCAGGCCGCCGTTCGGGGTGCGGGCGAACGCATCGAGCGCCGACGTAATCTCGGCGGTATTGCTCGCCGGCGCAGGAACCACTTCGACGCCCATGGGCTGCGCAATCGCACCAATGGCACGCTGATAGGCATTCCAGGCCGGATGGTCCGGATTCTGCAACACGGCGACGCGCGTAACACCGGGGGCCACCTCCTTGAGCATCTCCAGCCATTTTCCGGCGAAGGAGTGCTCGAAGATGGTGAAGCCGGTGATGTTGCCGCCCGGCCGCGCGAGGCTTGTGACAAACCCATCGCTGACCGGATCGGTGACCATCGTGAACACAATCGGTGTGATCTTGGTCCGGCGATGCAGCGCCGCCAGGATAGGGGCACCGGTCGTCACAATCACGTCTGCGCCAAGGGTGTCGAGCTCGGCGGCGAACGCTTGTATGGCCGCCGCTTCGGCCCGATCACCAATCCAGCGCTGTTCGACCCGTATATTACGGCCATCGACCCAGCCGAGCCTCCGTAAAGACTCATGGAAAGCAGCACTGTAGCGCTGTTCTTCAGGATCGCTCGGCCCGGCTCCGCCCATCCAAAACACGACACGCGGGACACGCCCTGACTGTTGCGCATGAGTGGCGAGCGGCCACGCGGCCGTCGCTCCACTAAGCAGCGTCATAAAATCGCGCCGTCGCATGTGCTCCTACAGATCACGCCGTGTCCGAGCGCTGACTGTAGCAGCCCCGGAGGAGTTGGTCTGTGAGATCCGGCGCGCTACCGATGTCCGCTTTGGGTCAAAAGCCGACTTCAGAGCCTCGAATTGCGATGTCGCTCTACCCCCGAAAGCGGACATCTGGGGATCGGGCCGGGATGTCCGCCTAGGGCCAATTGAGTCACTTTGCACCGCCGCAACTAGTACCGTTACTATATCGCTTCGGCGGCACCGGCGGCCGAGAAACCTATACCCCTGCTGAAGGACAACTTTAGTAATCGTGTGAAACAAGCAGAATTCGGCCCCGATTGAGCGTGGTGGACAACCCCGTCGCGCAATGGACGGCTGCTGCATTGCAGCCTACTGCTTGGGAACTACCGCGCTCCGGAATTCTAGATGAGCATCCGCAAGAAAATATTTCTGCTTGCCGGCATTCTTCTGGCGCTTTTCGGCGTGGTGGTCGGCGTGCTTGCCGCGATGCAGAAGTTGGACGGCGAACAGATCAACAATATTGTCAGCTATGAGCTGCCGTTGTCGCGGTTGATCTCTGAATTCGACGTCGGCACAGACCGCTACGAACTAAACATCATGCGCGTGTTGCGGCTGAATACCATCAGCCCGGATGAGTTGCGCGCGGCGGTCTCTACTCAACGCATATTGACCGATGGGCTGCAAAAGGACGTCGACGCAATCAAATTGCTAGTGCAGCGGGCGTTTGGCGATTCTCGCTACCGCGCCGAAGACCGCGTCGACCTGGCGCGCGTCGAAGGATCGTTCAAGTACATTGTTCGTAACCTCGACGGATTTCTGGCTGTCGGGGAACAAACGATGGGCAGGCTTGTCGACGGCAACCGCGACGAAGCGAAAAATGCCTCGCTCGGTTTCGAGAAGTACGCGCAGGCCTTCGGCCCAGATCTGACGGAAATCCGACACGGCCTTGCCAGCATGACCGAGCGAGCCACCCGCTCCGTGCTGACACGGCAGCAGGTCAACACCTATCTGAGCTTTGCCCTGTTCATCGCTGCCTGTGGCATCGGTCTCGGCATCAGCGCCGTGGGATCGGCCCAAGCAGTGAGCGGTCTGCGCCAACTCGTGGCCAGTGCCCGCGCCATCGCGTCCGGTGCGAACTCGGAACCGGTTGTCATTCTCACGCGCGACGAGGTCGGGGAACTGGCACGGTCGTTTAACAGCATGGTCGAGGAGCTGCGCTCACGCGAGCATATCAAGGACACCTTCGGCAAATTTGTTGATCCTCGCCTCATCAACCAGCTTGTCGGAAACGGAGCGAACCACGCTGAGCGCCGTACGCTCACCATATTTTTTTCCGACATCGCTGACTTCAGCAGCATCAGCGAGCAGCTCACCGCAAGCGCCCTCGTCAACCTACTGAATAGCTATTTTAGCGAAGTTGCCACTGTCATCCACGAGCATCGTGGCTTCATCGACAAATATATCGGTGATGCCGTTATGGCTTTCTGGATTTCGCCGTTCTCTGCGGGAGACGCGCACGCCAGCGATGCCTGCCTCGCGGCGCTGGCTCAGCAAGAGGCTATGGTCGCGCTTCGCGCCAAGCTGCCGGAGATCACTGGGATGCGGCGCAATCCACCGAAGCTTGAGATTCGCATGGGCATTGCAACCGGCGAAGCAGTGGTAGGCACAGTCGGCTCATCGTCCTCACGGTCGTATACAGTCGTGGGTGATACCGTGAACCTCGCCTCGCGAATCGAAAGCATCAGCAAGGTCTATCGTTGCTCGATCATCTTGAGTGAGGAAACCTTCAAGTTGGCGCAGGATTTCATCGAAGCGCGCGAACTCGACATCATCACCGTCGTGGGCAAGACGGAGCCGATCCGCATCTATGAAGCGATGGGTCGCGCAGGCAAGCTTCAGCCCGACCAGATTGCGTTGCGCGACCTGTTCGCAGAGGGCCTAGCAGCCTATCGCCTGGGGAACTGGGACGACGCGCAGAGCCGTTTCGAGAACTGCCTCCGTCACGCTCCGGAGGATCGACCCTCACATCTCTTCCTGGAGCGCATCTTCACCTTTCGAAATGAGGCTCCACCAGCGGACTGGAACGGGATCTGGCATTTTTCCGAGAAATAAAGAGAGCTTGGCTAGGGGCATCTCGGCATCAGATGGGATCACCATAAGACGCGAGGTGTGGGTTGGCTGCTTTCGATTAAACTATTGAAAACGCTGGCGCTCCCTGGGGGAATCGAACCCCCGTTTCAGCCTTGAGAGGGCCGCGTCCTAACCGCTAGACGAAGGGAGCCTCCGGCAAGGGTTTGAAATAGCCTTGATCCCGCGGACAGGCAAGCCATCACCCAGCTTCCGCAAGCCTCACGGCTCGGTGGCAAAGCGCAGCCGCCCGGTGGGTTTCAGCGTCTTGAGATCGAAGGTCCGCACCTCGACCATACCGCCCTGCTCGATCGTCACCGCGATGCGGTCGTCGGCGACGGCAGTCGCGATCACCTTGGCGCCCTTGGGCAGCAGCGCAGTGACCTCCGCCGGCGCGACGCTTCCATTGGCGCGGAAAAAGCGATAGCCGATGACGCCAACGACGACGGCGATGCCGAGCAAGGTGGCGAAGCCCGAGATCAGCATCAGCCATCGCACCCGGGCGACGATCCTCTGCTGCTCGGGCGGAAGCGGCTGCTCGTCGTCCGGTGCGGAAGTGCTCATATTCACCAAAGCTATTGTATTTGAAGCTCTTGGGCTCCCAGAAAATGCCGCAGGCAGGCAGGGAAACGGTCACTATCTCCGGCGAACAGGCCGGCCAGCGGCTCGACCGCGTTCTCGCCGGCAATTCCGCACTGTCGCGTACGCGGCTCAAGGCGCTGATTCTCGCCGGCGCGGTCACGATCGGCGCCCGCACGATCCGCGATCCGGGCTATCGCGTCAACGCCGGCGAAACCGTCGCGGTGGCGGTACCGGCGCCCGAACCGGCCGAGCCCGAGGGCGAGCACATCCCGCTCAACATCGTGTTCGAGGACGACGAGATCATCGTCATCGACAAGCCGGCCGGACTGGTGGTGCATCCGGCCGCGGGCCACGCCACCGGAACGCTGGTGAACGCGTTGATCGCCCATTGCGGCGACAGCCTTTCCGGCATCGGCGGGGTCAGGCGGCCGGGTATCGTGCACCGGCTGGACAAGGACACCACCGGGCTCATGGTGGTGGCCAAAACCGACCGCGCCCATCAAGCACTGGCGGCCCAGTTCGCCGATCACGGCCGCACCGGGCCGCTACGGCGCGGCTATCTGGCGTTCGCCTGGGGCGCGCCAATCCGCTCCAAAGGCACCATCAACGAGCCGATCGACCGCCATCCCAAGAGCCGCGACCGGATGTCAGTGCGTGCCGGCGGACGCGCGGCCATCACCCACTGGCACGTGCTGGAGCGATTTACCGGCAAGGACCGCAAACCGGCGGCGAGCCTGATCGAATGCCGGCTGGAAACCGGCCGCACGCACCAGATCCGCGTCCATCTCGCCCACGCCGGCCATCCCCTCCTGGGCGACGCTGTCTATGGACCCGGCTTCAAGACCAAGGCGGCCAGGCTGCCGCCGGCGTCCCAGGAGGCCTTGGGGGGTCTTGGAAGGCAGGCCCTGCATGCTTATCTACTTGCAATTGAGCATCCGAAGTCAGGGCAAAGGCTGGAGTTCCGATCGGAACTGCCGGTCGATCTCGTCCGTTTACACCACAGCTTATCCGCGGGCTGATACCGCCACACGCCGTAAAATCCCTAATTTTACAGGGGCTTGAGGGGGTGCGACGAAAGTCACCGGGGGTCACGGTGGTGTGAAGGGGGGTTCTCTTCCTTTCGCCTCATTTGCTCCGGTATGCTGCACTGCAGGAAGTGCCGTCGGCTCGGGGAGCGACGGTGCGTATCGCCCGCCGGGGAATCCGGGGGCAAACGAATGGAGGGCGCTAAAATGGCCCGTACTGCGGCTTTGCCGATCATGACCGCCGAAGGCGGTCTTACCCGATACCTGGAAGAAATCCGCCGGTTCCCGATGCTGGAACCGCAGGAAGAATTCATGCTGGCCAAGCGCTGGCGCGAGCACGGTGACCGCGACGCGGCGCACCGGCTCGTCACCAGCCATTTGCGGCTGGTGGCCAAGATCGCCATGGGCTACCGCGGCTACGGCCTGCCGATCTCCGAGGTGATCTCGGAGGGTAACGTCGGCCTGATGCAGGCGGTGAAGCGGTTCGAGCCGGACAAGGGCTTCCGCCTCGCCACCTACGCGATGTGGTGGATCAAGGCCTCGATCCAGGAATACATCCTGCGCTCGTGGTCGCTCGTGAAGATGGGCACCACCGCGAACCAGAAGAAGCTTTTCTTCAACCTGCGCAAGGCCAAGAGCAAGATCTCCGCGCTACAGGAGGGCGACCTTCGCCCCGATCAGGTGCAGGTCATTGCCAAGCGCCTCGGCGTCACCGAGCAGGACGTGGTCGACATGAACCGCCGGCTCGGCGGCGATGCCTCGCTCAACGCGCCGATCCGCGAGGACGGCGACTCGGGCGAGTGGCAGGACTGGCTCGCTGACGACAGCGAAAGCCAGGAGACGGTGATGGCGGCGCACGAGGAGCTCGACAACCGCCGCAAGGCGCTGTCATCGGCGCTCGGCGTGCTCAACGACCGGGAACGGCGCATCTTCGAGGCGCGGCGGCTTGTCGACGATCCGGTCACGCTCGAGGAACTGGCCGAGGAGTTCGGCGTGTCACGCGAGCGCGTGCGCCAGATCGAGGTGCGCGCCTTCGAGAAGGTGCAGAAGGCAGTGAAGAACAAGGTGTCGGCGATGGAAACACCGCCAGCGCAAGCCGAGGCCCTCACCGCCCATTAAGGCGCTGCCCGATGAATGCGAAACGCCGCCGCTAGGCGGCGTTTTATTTTGCGTGAACAGCTCAACGCCTCGACCAACCGCGCCGAATGCCGCGCTGCAAAGCCGACCGGCTCCATCCCCGATCGCTTGTCGCCCAGCGCATCGGCCAAATATTCGACCAGCGCCGCGTGCGCTGCATAGCGCCATGCTCGCGTTCCAGCGCCGCCTGACGTTCGAAGTCGTCGATCAGCATCCGGCCCACCTTGCGGGCATAGGCCGACGCGGTCACTGAGGAAACCGCAAGCCCAACCAAATTCGGGCCAGGCACGAAGTGGACGATGGTCGAGGCAGCAAGAGTTCCGAGTCGTGTGGGCAGCATGCCTCCCATCAATCCGATCGCGATGGCATAGGCGCTGTTATCCTCAATCGGCACGCCATAGACCTCGTTCAGCGCCTTCACCATGCGCACAATCACGATCGAGACTGCTACAGCGTTTGCAATCGGCAGCGGGATAAATCCGCTGGCGCCGGAGTAATTGGCGTGGCGTTCCACGATGGCAATCGCCCGGATGCGCCGCTCAGCCGCCTCGATCTCGGCCAGCTCTGACTTCGTCGCCTCGGCCGTGGCCGCAGCCAAGTCCGCTCCGTTTTTCGGCATCCTGCCGATGACATTGTTCGTTGCGGCGGTAAAGCGCGCTGCGGCGCTTGTTTTCAGCCGCCGATTGGCGCCGATCCCGGTCGCCCGCATTGTCTTGATCGCCAGCGGGACGGCGCTCCTTTCGTTCGTGCCCGCGTCGCCTGCTTGACTTCCGTCAGGCACATTTGCCGCAGCCTCCAACGCGGCCCTGGTCTCTTCGACCAGGCCTTCAAGACGTGCATGATTCTGCAGAAGGCGATCGCTGGTCAGACGAAGGAAGTAGTATCCGAATTCCGAATTTTGCAGATAAATCTCGTGCAGCCTGTCGTACCCAATCGTCAGAACCTGACCGTCCTCGATACATTCGACCGATTGCGTGCGGTGGTTATTCGGCGAAAGAAATCCAAGTTCGCCCAACACACGCTCGGCCGGAATTTCGATATTGATTTCGGTCACCAGGAATTTTCCGGTCACCGTCAGAAACATTTCCGTGGCGGGATCGCCCTTGTGAAACAGCACGTCGCCTTTTTTGTACTCTCGCGACGTCATGAATGGCCGAAGCCATTCCAACGACAAGGTGCCTTGCGCCGAGCTTCGTGCCTTCTTGATTAGGCTCTTGATCTGAACGAGGCGCACGACGTTGACCGGCAGAGCCAGGAAGTACATCAGGAAATGCTGCACGGAGCCGGCCAGCAAGGCAGCCGTAAGAAAGAATACGATGCTGACGATGCAAAGGACGCGCATCGGCACGATGGTGCGAACCACGAACGAGGAGATCAGAAATATCCCACCGGCCAGAGCCAGCACGTTCGTGAACGTGACCCCGGCAAGCGCGAGATCCAGCAGGCGGTTGAATATCGCCTCATAGGTGATGTTGTCGGGGTCGAGACCGAGCTGGATCAGAATCCGCCCGATCGTAAGCTGCGTGCTCGCGTATTCGAGCGCGCGCTGAACCATCGCCGCTGGATCCAGGATTCCGACGCTCATAGCTCTCCCCGGGACCGGGCTATTGGTATCCTACCTGGGCGCCGATGTCCCTAACGGTGCGGGCCAACCCTCACGGGTCAGCGAGATCAGGCTCAATTTCGGCTGCATCGCGCCTTGAGGTCGCCCCCGCAAAGGCGCATAGGGGTGGCATGACCATCTTCAAATGCCCGCACTGCTCGGCCGAATATGAGTTCATCATGACTCACATCTCGTTCCGGCAGCGCAGCTACGCCAACTGCCAGGTGTGCTGGAAAGCGATGTACAGCTGGGACAGTTCCCGCGTCCCGCGCTTCACGCTCGTGGTGCAGCCTGACAACACCCGCGCGCATAATTAATTCGTTCCACAACTCGCATTTGCAATTGTTGCGATTTATGTCGAATGGTGGGAGATGCGAATCAGCCGCGATTCGGATAGCGACCCCTGTCCGGTCACCGACGACATGCTGGGCGAGCTTTATCGGGCCAGCAGGGGCGGCCTCCCAGAGCTGATTGCCACCGTGAGCCCCGATGTCAGGGCGGCGCTGGCGTTGTACTGCTACCGCCGCGGCCACCTTAAGGGGATTGGGCTCGCCATCGCATCGACCTGCAACATATATGACCTTGAGACGTCGGGCGGGACGGCCGGTGCGGCACTGTTCGCCCGGTCTCGCGAGGCCGCACCGGTGACGCCGGTCGCGTCGCAATACGTGGCGCGGCAGAAGATCACGCTTGCCAGCGGCTCGTTGCGCAAGAGCCTACCGATCGACGAAGAGGTCGAGCCGGACGATGCGCCCGACTCCGAGCCACCCGAGCCGGCGCCGTCGGAATCCGTGCCGCCGGAATCCGCTTGAGGCTTCGCCCCCGCGGCAAAAGGCGGGGTCGCCCTCCGAAGTAGAATAGCGCGCGGCCTCAGGGTGAGGCGCCCGCCGCAGCGCATTTCATTGCCGCCAGGTCGCGAACGCCTGATTGAAAGCCTGCTCTCCCGGCGTGCCCTTCTCCATGGCGAGGATGGCGCGGCGGTTGTTGTTGTAGATGATCGGGATGTCGAACCAGGAGCGTTCCTTGAGCAGCTGAACGTTGCGCTGCATGTCGGTCTCGAGCGAGGACAATCCGATCAGGAAATATCCCGGCGTCACCGGCACCGCGAGGCCCGCTAGCGGCACGCCACGGGTCTGCTCGGCCTGCTTCATCAGCACACCAGGCACTTTCTGCACGCCGCCGGACGGCGAATCGGCCGGCATGTTGAACACGATCTCGACGGTATGGCTCGCCGGCAGCGACGCGTCAGTGTTGCGGCGGAATGACAATGTCACGCTCATCTTGCGCTCCGGCACATCGATGTCGGCGCGCACCGCGAGCTCCTGCGCACGTCCCGTCGTCGCCGGCCGCATTTCCGTGCGCCACAGCACAGTACCGACGAAGCGCTTGCCTTGAGGATCGTCCGGCTCCTCCTCATACAGCACGACGCGCTGCGCCACCGGCGCTCCAGTCGACGGCTGCGGTGACGGCTGACCCAGGCGATCGGTGATCTTGGGGCGCGCCGGCGTCGCCGCCTCGCGCGCGGGCGGTGTGCTGGAGGATTGGAACAGCGACGCGACGCCGCTGGCGATGCCTGCAATGGTCGCCCGCTGCCAGTACACCAGGGAGCCGAGCCCAATGACGAGCAGCAGCACGACGCCCATCCGGATCATCTTGCCGTAGGACGGCGGCGGCCGCCGCGGCGTGAATTGTTCTTCCCGGTCTTCGCGAGGCGCGTGCTGCGGCGGCGCTGGCTGGTGCGCATCGAAATCGACCGGCGCTTCCGGCTGCGTGCCGTCGAGCGGCAGCGCCCACAGGTTGTCCGGCTGCATTTGCGGCTCGAGCTGGTCGTATTCCTCGAGCGGATTGCGCTCCCGCGGTGTCGACGGCGGCATCGGCGCCGGCCGCACACGGGGGTCGGCCCGCTCGCTGGGCTCGTCGGGCTGCGGGTGGCGCGCCTCCGAAGTGGCGTTCGGATTTGTCGAGACGTCGCGGAATCCTTTCAGTGCCTCGTCCTGCAAGCTCCGCCGGCTGCTGATCGGCTGGCGTGGTTGCGGAGGAGGCGCTAGCGGTAGCGCCTCTTCGGAGGGAGGCACCTCCGGCGAACTGATCGGCCGGGGCGAGCTCAGCATGCTCGGCGTGATCGGCGTGCGCGGGGTGGGCCGCGGAATATCTGCGCGCTTGATCAGATTCGGCCGCGCGGTCTCGCGCGCGTTACGCGCCGACTCCGCCTCGACCTTGCGGATCGCTTCTTCGAGTGACAGTCGCTCGCGGGTGATCTCGGATTCGTCGAGGGCTGGAACCACGCCACGAAGCTGCGCGACCAGCGCCACGCGCGCCCGCTCATAAAGCGCGCGCCTGTTCTCGCCGGTATTCTTTTCGAGACCGGCGACGGCGCGGGCAATGAGCGGGTGGTAGTCGGCCATCGAACTTTATGTCAGGTCTCGAATGGGTTGCGCATCAGAATAGTGTCCTCCCGCTCGGGGCTCGTCGACAGCAAAGCGACCGGGCAGCCTATCAATTCCTCGATCCGGCGCACGTATTTGATCGCTTCCGCGGGCAACTGCGCCCATGAACGGGCCCGCGCCGTCACCTCGTGCCAGCCCTCCGCCGTCTCGTAGATCGGTTCGACTCGGGCCTGGGCGTGCTCACTGGCTGGAAGATAGTCGATTTCCCGGCCGTCCAGGCGATAGCCAACGCAAATCTTGATCTCTTTCAGCGCGTCGAGAATATCGAGCTTGGTGAGCGCGATGCCGTGGATGCCGCTGGTCCGGACCGTCTGACGCACCAGGACGGCGTCGAACCAGCCGCAACGCCGCCGGCGGCCCGTGACAGTGCCGAACTCGCGGCCGCGTTGGCCAATGCCGTCGCCCACCGGATCGCCCTCGGGCAGCTCGGTCGGGAACGGGCCGGCCCCGACCCGAGTGGTGTAGGCCTTAGTAATGCCGAGCACATAGCCCATCGCGCCGGGCCCGAGACCCGAGCCGGTGGCCGCCTGTGAGGCGACGGTGTTTGAAGAGGTGACATAGGGATAGGTGCCGTGGTCGATATCGAGCAGCGCGCCCTGCGCTCCCTCGAACAGAATACGGCGGCCCTCGCGGCGCTTGTTGTCGAGCAAAAGCCACACCGAATCCATGAACGGCAGAACCTTGGGCGCCACCGCCGCGAGCTCGTCGTACACGGTGCTTCGGCGCGATCTCGGTCATGCCGAGGCCGCGGCGAAGCGCATTGTGATGCGCCAGCAGCCGCTCGATCTTGCCATTCAGCATCTGCAGGTCGGCCAGGTCCATTAGACGGATGGCGCGCCGGCCGACCTTGTCCTCATAGGCCGGGCCGATGCCGCGGCCGGTGGTGCCGATGGCACCCTTGCCGGAGGCCTTCTCGCGCGCGACGTCGAGCTCTTGGTGCAGCGGCAGGATCAGCGTGGCATTCTCGGCGATGCGAAGATTGTCGTGCGTCACGACAACGCCCTGGGCCTTCAGCCGCGCGATCTCGTCGATCAGCGCGTGCGGGTCGAGCACCACACCGTTGCCAATCACCGAAAGCTTGTTCGGCCTGAACCACACCGGAAGGCAGGAGCGACAGCTTGTAGGTGACGCCATCGATGACAAGCGTATGGCCGGCGTTATGGCCGCCCTGGAAGCGAACGACGATGTCGGCCTGTTCCGACAGCCAGTCGACGATCTTGCCCTTGCCTTCGTCGCCCCACTGCGAGCCGACCACCACCACGTTCGCCATTCAGAACCCTTCCCCCAAGTGCAGCCAAGCCCGGCGGTAGCCAGCGATGCCGGCGGCATCCCCGCAACCGCTTCCGAGCCCAATCCCTGCGAGCGCATGGGGCTCAATCTCGGATAAAGGATGATGCCGCCCCAGACAAGGCGGCCCAGCTCCGTGCCCCCGGTCTCCACCGGCCGATTTCGGATGATATTTCAAGGTATTACGTCAGCTTTGTGAGGATTGCAGCGAGAGCTTTCCGAGCGACAGGATAGCGCAGCCGGGGTGTTGGCGAAATCAATCTCGCTCTTGCGAACGGCGCGCCGACACGACAGGCTGCCACGCGGGACAGGGTTAGGCCCTGCAGCCTAAAGGGGGCGGGATGAAATCGACCAGCACGCTGCTGATGGCAGCGCTTGCGCTCACCGGCGCCACCGGTTCGCTATGCGCGCAACCCGCCCAATCGACCGCCCCCTTTGAAGTGGCCGCCCTGCCCTACATCGAAATTTTCAGCCCGACGTTCTTCTGGAACGACGAGGCCGACTTCGTTCGCACCGGCTCGACGACCTGCCCCAGAGGGCCGCGCGATCACCGGCGGCTTGAGCATCCAGCAGGGCAAGGCGTCGCTGCGGATTCTGGAGAGCTATCCGGATGGCGAATCCTGGGTGGTGCGCGTCGTCAACCGGCAAAAGCCGGAAAGTGTACATTCCTTGCAGGTGCGCGGCTTCGCGCTGTGCCTGCTGCCGGCGGCCCGCAAGGCATCGGTCTTGATGGCGCAGCAAACCAAGCTGCTGCATGTGTCGACCAAGTTCAGTTTGCCCGCGGGCTTTATCAGCACGGCCGGCCGCCAAGCCTGCCCGCAAGGCTCGCGCGTGATCTCGGGCGGATTCGGGCTCGACCCGGAATTCCGGGGAGCGGCGTCGCCGCGGCTGGAGCTGAGCTATCCCGATCCGAACGGCTGGAACGTCAAGGCGGTCAACGGCACGGCCGGATCGGGGCCGGCAGCGGACGTGCGCGGCTATGCGGTCTGCCTCGGCACTAAGGAAGGCGCCGACATCCGCGGCTTCCAGAGCGTATATTTCGTCGACAAAGAGGTGACGGTGCAAGCCGACAACGGCACCGCACGCCAATCGGTGGCCTGCGGCGGTCCCAGGCGCCTACGCGCTCGCGGGCGGCGCGCGCACGACCAAAGGACGCAGCGCCAACATCGAGCTGCAGGAAAGCTTCCCCGACACGCCGGGAAGCTGGACGGTGGGCGTGACCAATCGCGGCGACAAGAAAGCCGGCGACGCGACGGTCAAGCTTTACGCGGTGTGCATCAAGAAGTGATACGAGCGTGAACGGCACGACACGCGCGGTGACGCGCAAGGCTGTATGATCGCGCCATGAACGAGAGATTTTTCGCCGAACTGTCGGCCTGGCTGACCCAGGCCGGCCTCGCCGGCGCGGCCGAGACCGACATCGTCAATGGATTCTGCGACCGCTGCGTCGCGGCCGGCCTGCCGATCGCCCGCGCCCATGTGTTCATCGACACACTGCATCCGGTGCACGAGGGGCGCCTGTTCCGGTGGGGAATCACCGCCAGCGAATCGGCGCAGATCGAATACGGACGAACCAGCGCGGAAGGGCTTTCGGCGTCGGGCTCCGATCCGGGGCATATCGCGGCCGCCCAACGTTGGCAGCAAAGTCCATTCTACCGAATGCTGCAGACCGGCGATTCGCTGCTGCGGCGCCGGCTGGTGCCAGAAGCACTGGAGGAATTCACAGTCCTGCCGGAGATGCATGCCGCGGGGATGACCGACTACGTCGCGGTCATCAACCGCTTTGCGGCCGAAGGCGTGATCGGCGAAATGGACTGTGTGTATTCGTCATGGGCAACGTCAGAGCCTGGCGGCTTCACGGACGGTCAGGTCACGGCGTTGCAGCAGACCTTGCCGTTCCTCGCGCTGGCCATCAAATCGGTGTCGCTCGCTCACATGACCGGCACGCTGATGCAAACTTATCTGGGGTGGCATGCCGGCCAACGCGTCCTCAGCGGACGGATCTTGCGCGGAGTCGCCGACCGGATCGATGCGGTCATATGGTTCAGCGACCTGCGAGGGTTTACCCGGATCACCGACACGGCGCCCGAGCAGGCCATCCCACTGTTGAACGATTACGCCGATGTCGTTTTCTCAGCCATTCGCGAACATGGTGGTAGCGTTCTTAAACTGATAGGCGACGGCACGCTTGCGATCTTCACCGCCGAAGACAGGACGCGCGCTTGTGGCGCCGCGCTGTCCGCTGCGATCGACGCGCGCACCGGTATAGCCGGTCTGAACCGGCGTCGTGCGGAAAAAATCCAGCCTGTCACCGACATGTATCTTGGACTGCATGTCGGCGAGGTGTTCTACGGCAATGTCGGCAGCCGCGAACGGCTGGATTTCACGGTGATCGGCCCGGCGGTCAACGAAGCGAGCCGGATCGCCGCGATGTGTCGTTCAGTCGATCAGCCCATTCTAATGTCGGCGGCGTTTGCCAATGTCGGAAACATCAGAAGCCGCCTGGTTTCGGTCGGCCGCTACGCCCTGCGCGGCGTCTCCACCGCGCAGGAACTGTTCACCCTCGATCCCGCCGCACAATCCTAGGGTCCTGTCAGGAGCCCTGGGGTGTGTACTGGACTACCTTGTCCTTGGGCCAGCGCACGCGCCAGCCGAGCTTGATCTCGCGGGTCTCGCCGGGCTTGGCTTCGAACGCCCATTCCATCACGCCACGTCGGTCGCGCAGATCGCGCGCGGTCGGCGGCGTGGTCACGGGCAGCATCTCGACCTGGATGTCCTCGGTCTCGCTCACCGGAAGCAGATCCTCGATCGCAACGCGGATCGCGAACTCGTGGGCGTTGCCGATGATTGTCTTGAATTCGCGCTCATCGGTCCTGGAGGAACTGATCAAGCCGGCAGTGCCTTCATTGCGACGCACGACAGTTCGGGCGACCTTGACCTTCTCATCGATGCCGAAGCCGAGCCGCACCACCTCGTCTTTGGCGGCGAGCGCCATCGGACTCCGCCCGACGAACACTCCGTCACGGTAGATCGACACCCGGCCAGGCAGCAGCGGGGCGTCCTCGGCATGTTTGAAACTTGCCTGCAGGAAGGCGGTCTCAGCGAGCGCCGGCACCGCGTGCACCATCAGTTCAGGCGCGATGGTCGCGGATGCGATCCGGAAGCTCTTGGAGCCCTGGCCCGCGGGCACCGCGATCCGCGCCGGAACCCGGAACATCACCTGGAAACCAGCATCCTCGAGAACCGCCTGTTGTTCCTCGGCCTTCTTCAACCGCGGTTGGTCGACGCCACGAGCCAGCCCTTCTTGCAGCGGGCTGGGCGCCGCCGGCGCGTATGACTGTTCGATCCGCATGTTGGCCATCGGGCGCGGCCCCGTGACCGGAAAACGCACGATCATCGGCCGCAGATCGGGGGCGCCCCCGCCATGGGCGGTGCGCACGGTGGACACTGCGAGCGCAACGTCGGCCCAATCCTCACCTGTGGACTGCGTGATCTCTGCGCGGCGAATGAGCTCGAGCGACGGCTTGCCGTTCTTGCCGCCGGTGTCGAGCCGCGCGTCATAGACGGGTGTCCAGCGCGCGCCACGCACCGCATAAGTGACGCGCAGCAGCGTCGGCGCAGCAGCGTCGGCGTTCAGATCGATGCGGACTTCAAGCTTCTTGGGAGGCGTGGTATTCCGCTCGGCTTCAAGCCGAGCGATGTCGCGGTCGATGTCGCGCTGCTTGATCTTGGCGCTTCGGATCGCGTTGTCGGCGGCGGCGATCTCCTCGGCGACGGCCGTGAATGCCGCGCGCCATTCACCGAGCGGCCGCGCCTCGCCCTTCTCGCCGAGGCCCGTGGGCGACGTTTCAGCGAACCGCTCGACGAACTTGCGGCGCGCAGCAGCGGAAGCGATCTCGCCATCGAGCGCCGTCTTGGCGTCGCGCAGCGCCTCGATGCGCCGATCGATCTGCGGCAGATTTGGCGTGGGGGCGGGCCCCGGCGGGCGCGCATCGACGGAACCGATCACGAGCCGGGCACCGCCCTCGCCTTCGACGCGCAGCGACGACGGATCGAGCGTGAGTGGAAAGTCGTGCGCAAGCAGCGTCGAGTCGCCTGCGGGAAGATCGAGGCGAATCAGGCGGGTCACCGTTGCGCCGTCCGGATAGACGGTGACGGAATCGATCTGCGAACTCGCCGTTATTTCGGCGGCCATGGTCGGCATGGCCGCGACGAGAGCGATGGTCGCAACGAATGAAAGTAGACAATGGCGCATGGGCATTTCCTCCGACGGTCAATGACCGCGCAAGGAACGAGCCCAATTCAGGTTTCCGTGAGGCACCGCCACGGCGGCATCGCGGCCGCGACAAGATGCGTTAATGGATCGCTCTCAGAACTTCAGCGGCTTGGCCTGCTGCACCTGCGGCAGCGCGCGCACCTTGGCCAGCACATCGCGCCGGCAATTCGCCGTCGATCTCGATCAGCGCGATGGCGCTGCCGCCCGGCGCCTCGCGGCCGACGTGGAAGGTGGCGATGTTGATGCCCGCCTCGCCGAGCGTCGACGAGAAACGGCCGATAAAGCCCGGCTTGTCGAGATTGGTGATGTAGATCATCGAAGGCCCGAACTCGGCGTCCATGCGGATGCCCTTGATGTTGACGATGCGCGGCCGGCCGTCGGCGAACACCGTGCCGGACACCGCGCGCGTCTGGCCCTGGGTCGTCACCGTCACGGTGATCAGGCTTTCGTAATCGCCCTCGGCCTCCCGCGTCATCTCCTCGACCACGATGCCGCGCTCCTTGGCGACGATCGGCGCGGAGACGACGTTGACGTCCTGCAGCATCGGCCGCAGCAATCCGGCGATCGCGGCCGAGGTCAGCGCCTTGGTGTTCATCTGCGCCACCGTGCCCTCGTAGGAGAGTTGCACCTTGCCGATGCCGGTTTCGGTGAGCTGGCCGGCGAACGAGCCGAGCTTTTCCGCGAGCGCGATGAACGGCTTCAAACGGGGCGCTTCTTCCGCGGTGATCGAAGGAAAATTCACCGCATTCGAGATCGCGCCGCGCAGCAGGTAGTCCGACATCTGTTCGGCGACCTGCAGCGCGACGTTTTCCTGCGCCTCGCTGGTGGCGGCGCCGAGATGCGGCGTGCACACCACGTTGGGCAGGCTGAACAGCGGATTGCTGGTCGCCGGCTCCTCGACGAACACGTCGAAGGCCGCGCCGGCGACGTGGCCGCTTTTCAGCGCATCGTACAGCGCCGCCTCGTCCACCAGGCCGCCGCGCGCGCAGTTGATGATGCGCACGCCCTTTTTCATCTTCTTGCAGCGCCGCGGCGTCGACGATGTTCTTGGTCTTCTCGGTGAGCGGGGTGTGCAGCGTGACGAAATCGGCGCGCCTGAACAGCTCTTCGAGCTCGACCTTCTCGACGCCAAGGTCCAACGCGCGCTCCGGCGACAGGAACGGATCGTAGGCGATCACCTTCATCTTCGAAGCCCGACGGCGCGGTCGGCGACGATCGAGCCGATGTTGCCGCAACCGATGACGCCGAGCGTCTTGCTGAAAATCTCGACGCCCATGAACTTGTTCTTTTCCCATTTTCCGGCGCGCGTCGACGTGTCGGCCTCCGGGATCTGCCGCGCCAGCGCCAGCATCAGCGAAATGGCGTGCTCGGCGGTGGTGATCGAATTGCCGAACGGCGTGTTCATCACGATCACGCCCCGGGCGGTCGCGGCCGGGATGTCGACGTTGTCGACGCCGATGCCGGCGCGGCCGATCACCTTCAGCCTCTTCGCTCGTCTCGAGGATTTTCGGCGATACCTTGGTGGCGGAGCGGATCGCCAGGCCGTCGTAGCCGCCGATGATTTCGGCGAGCTTGTCCTTGTCCTTGCCGAGGTTGGGCTGGAAATCGACCTCGATGCCGCGGTCCTTGAAAATCTGCACGGCGGCGGACGACAGCGCATCGGAGATGAGAACGTTGGGCATGGCCTGATCCAATAAATAATCTGTTTCGGTTTTTCCGGAATGTCACCCGCAGGTTTACCCGCGGGCCCATCTTCTTCGCTGGATTGCCGGTCAGCCCGGCCATCCGACAGAGTGCAGATCCCCTACGCCGCCTTCGGCAGCGCGGCCTTGGCCTCGGCGTAGGCCCAGTCGAGCCAAAGCGTCAGCGCCTCGACATCGGCGCGCTCGACGGTCGCGCCGCACCAGATGCGCAAGTCCCGACGGCGCGTCGCGGTAGGCGTCGATGTCGTAGGCGATGCCTTCCTTCTCGAGCGCCGCGGCGATGCCCTTGACGAACTTCGCCTGCGCGTCGGCGAGCAAGCTTCAGCACCGCCGGATCGACCACCTTGAGGCAGACCGAGGTGTTGGAGCGGATCGCCGGATCGCTCGCCAGAAATTCGATCCACGGCGTGCGCGCCACCCATTCGGCGATGGCGCCGGCATTGGCATCGGCGCGCGCCATCAGCGCGTTGAGCCCGCCGATCGATTTGCCCCAGCTCAGCGTGTCGAGATAGTCCTCGACGCAGAGCATCGACGGCGTGTTGATGGTCGCGCCCTCGAAGATTTCCTCGTTGAGCTTGCCGCCCTTGGTCATGCGGAAAATCTTCGGCAACGGCCAGGCGGCGTATGAGCTTTCGAGCCGCTCCACCGCGCGCGGCGACAGCACGATCATGCCGTGCGCGGCTTCGCCGCCGAGCGCCTTCTGCCAGGAGAAGGTCACCACATCGAGCTTCTTCCAGTCGAGCTTCTGCGCGAAAGCCGCCGAGGTCGCATCGCAGATCGTGAGGCCCTGCGCGATCGGCCTTGATCCAGTCGGCGTTGGGAACGCGCGCGCCGGAGGTCGTGCCGTTCCAGGTGAACACCACGTCGGAATTCGAATCGACCTTGGACAGATCGGGCAGCTGCGCCGTAGGGCGCCTTGAGCACCGTGACGTCCTTGAGCTTGAGCTCCTTCTGGACGTCGCTGACCCAGCCTTCGCCGAACGATTCCCAGGCCAGCATGGTGACGGGCCGCGGGCCGAGCAGCGACCACAGCGCCATTTCGACGGCGCCGGTGTCGGAGGCCGGCACGATGCCGATGCGATAATCCGCGGGCGCTTCCAGCACCTCGCGGGTCAGATCGATGGCGCGCTTGAGCTTCGCCTTGCCGATCTTGGATCGGTGCGAACGTCCCAGAACCGCGTCGGTGAGGGCTTGGAGGCTCCAGCCGGGGCGCTTGGCGCAGGGGCCGGACGAGAAGTGCGGGATGACCGGCCGCACGCCGGGCGGATTGCTCATGGCTCTATCCTTCCAGATAGAAGCCCCTCGGTGGGGAGGGGTGGCCCGCCGACCGAGATAAGGAAGGGTCGCGCCCGCGTCAAGCGGGCACGACAAGCAGTGCGGCAGAAGCGGCGCTGAGACGTCAGTCGACGGACCGGACGCTGACACGGACTTCTTGACGTCCACTGAACAGCGACGTGTTCCCACTGCCGCGACCTTGGTAGCAGGCGATCGCCCAGGCCGAGTCGGCGTAGCCGCAGCGAACATCCAATTCGCGTTGCACCTGCCGGCTACGCCGGCCATCGCGGCCCGGAATAATTCAGCGCTGACCGGCGGCGTCGCGATGCCATGGTGTCGAGGTATCGACGTAGTGCACGCTCTTGCAGCTAGCGACACGCCGACGCCGGCGCCGACATACGGCGTAAAGCCAGCCCAAGTGCCGAAGTCGATGTATGGCGTTCGCCAGCACCGACTGCGACGAGATCTTGGCGGTGTATTGCGGCTGGTGTCGCCGCCACGCTGGTGGTGGCGCTCGCGTTCGTCGCCGGCGCGCGGTCATCGACGTCAGTGTCGGCGCGGAACCATTGGTACTTGCAAGCCGAAGCCGAGGGTGCCCGCGACCGCGCCGGCGAATTTTTGCATCGGTGATCGGTGGCCGCTGACGGGCCGCCACCGTCCAGCGATAGCCGATGTCACCGCGCAGGTACCAGCCGGACATCAATTCCCGATAGCGCGGATCGGGCCTCTCGTATTCGGGCTCCGGCGGCTGGACGCCGCCAGGATCCGGGCGGATCGGCGGCGTGGGCGCTCGCGACGAACGCGAACGCTCCCATGCAGCCGATGACGATGGCCCTGACCCCGGTCATGCGGCGGTCCGTCTCAGCCGCGCCGCATCAGCGGCGGCAGCATGCCGGCTGCGTCTGCGCCGGCGGCTCGAGCATCCAGCGGACGCCGAGCTTGAGGTCGTGCGACGTGATGTTCTTGAAGGTGAACGGCCCGCCGTTGCGTGAAGCTGTTGTCGAAGGCCCGTGTCGCACCGGTCGTGCCGCTGCCCATATCGATATAGCGGTAGCCGAGATCGATGCTCATCGACTGCGTCACCTTGTAGGTGATGCCGGCGTGCACGGCCCAGGCGAAATTCCATTTGGTGGCATCCGCGGCGTAGACGGTGGAAGCGGCGAGGTCAGCGGACATAGGTGAAGCCGTCGTCGCGGAAGCCGCTGATCTTGACGTTGGCGCTGCCGACGCCGGCGCCGACATAAGGCGTCACGCACCACCAGGTGCCGAGATCGACATAGGCGTTGGCCAGGAACACCCACTCCGACTTGCTGCCCGAGTAGTTGTCGACGCCGACGCCCTGCGCCGCCGCCGGTTGAAGCGTGACGTTGTCGGAGCCGTGGAAGTTGGCCTTGCCGCGATATTCGCCGGTGAGGTCGGCGCGGAACCAGTCGTTGAATTTGTAGCCGACGCCGATGCCGAAAAACATCGAGCTGTCCCAGCCCATGCCGACCGCTTCGACGGTCGTGCCTGGAACGTCGTACAGGCGTTGATGCAGGCCCTTGAATTGCTGGTTGGTCATGCCGATGTCGCCGCGGAGATACCAGCCCGAGGCGGAGGCAAATTCTTCGACCGGCGGCATGTAGACCGGCGGCAGTCCCGGCATGTCGGCCGCATTTGCCAGCTCGCGCAAAGAGCGCGACGGCTCCGGCAACTGACGCAACTTTCACACTCACCATGACATCACCCTCTCGTCGCGCAGAGTGACGCGTGACGACTCCGCGGAGAATCACGAACGGGGCGAGGATGGCAGCGAATGTTTAAGCGGAGATTAACCTTACTTTTTAACCGTGATTGTTAAGGACCGGCATCCGCGCACAACGAACAACGGCCCGCGAATTCAATGGACATCGCGGGCCGTTAAATTCTTGTTCACCGCTGTGGCGCGCGGCGATCACTCGGCTTCTTTGATCTCGCCGATGTGGTGCTGCGAGTAGAGCTCGACGCCGAGCTTGGCGACGAGGTCAAGCTGCTTTTCGAGGAAGTCGATGTGGTGCTCCTCGTCCTTCATCAGCTTCTCGAACAGATCGCGAGTGACGTAGTCGCGCACGCCGTGGCAGTGGGTCGCCGCCTCCTCGTAGAGCGCGCGCGCCGAAATCTCGGCCTTGAGATCGCAATCGAGGATCTCCTTGACGTTCTGACCGATGTGCAGCGGATCGAGCACCTGCATGTTGGGAAAGCCGTCGAGGAAGATGATGCGGTCGACCAGCTTGTCGGCGTGCTCCATCTCCTCGATCGATTCCTTGCGCCACTGCTTGGCGAGCGATTCCAGGCCCCAATTGTCCAGCAGGCGGTAGTGCAGCCAGTACTGGTTGATGGCGGTGAGTTCGTGCCGCAGCGCCTTGTTGAGATATTCGATGACCTTGGGTTCGCCCTTCATCCTGCACTCCATGGCACTGCGACCGATGGGGGCCTGCACCATCGGCTGGTTAGAACAATTCTAGAATAGCGAATTTGGTTTCAGCCAGCACCAATGGACGGCCATCCACCGTCCGATTGCGAGCGGCAAAATCAGCGATTTCAGGTCGATTGACGGGCGCAGCCGCCGCAGGCGGTGGCCGCGGCGTCGAGCGCTTCGTCCATGATCTTGCGGATGGTGCGGGCGCAGCGGCCGCATTGGGCGCTGCAGCCGAGGCAGCCATAGACCTGCCCGGTCGAGCGCGGCCGCGCCTCCGCCGTGACGGCGGTGCGGACATCGTGGTCGCTCAAAACGTTGCAGGAGCAGACGATCATGGGATGGTCCCGGAGCGGACATTTCGATACCGTGCACGTGCCCGTCTCCAGGCAAAAGAAATCGACCGTTTTTACAGGTTGTCTAAACTGTGAAACTCCAGGATTCTCAGGGGCTTTTGCGATTTTCCACAGGCGCCGGCAACGCTTCTACGCGGCAGCGTCGGTCAGCGCCTCGACGATGCCGTCGACCACGTCCTCGACCAGGGACTTGTTGTCGCCCTCGCCCATCACCCGGATCACCGGCTCGGTGCCGGAGGGGCGGATCACCAGCCGGCCCTGGCCGTTGAGCTTCTGCTCGGCGCTCTTGATGGCGAGCCGGACCTTGGCGTCCTCCAGCGGCTTGCCCGTCTTGTAGCGCACGTTGCGCAGGATCTGCGGCAGCGGCTCGAAGCGGTGGCAGACCTGGGACACCGGCTTGTCCTGCTTCTTGACCACCGCCAGCACCTGCAGCGCGGCCACGAGGCCGTCGCCGGTGGTGGCATAATCCGACAGGATGATATGGCCGGAGGCTTCGCCGCCGACGTTGTAGCCGTGCTCGCGCATATGCTCGAGCACATAGCGGTCGCCGACCGCGGTGCGGGCGAGCGACAAGCCCGAGCGTGCCGAGATAGCGCTCCAGGCCGAGGTTCGACATCACGGTCGCGACCACGCCGGGCTTGGCGAGACGGCCGTCGGCCTGCCAGCTTTCGGCGATCACCGCCATGAGCTGATCGCCATCGACGACGTGGCCGCGTTCATCGACGATCAGCAGCCGGTCGGCGTCGCCGTCGAGCGCGATACCGATGTCGGCGCGCACCTCGCGCACCTTTGCCGCGAGCGCCGCCGGCTCGGTCGAGCCGCAATCCTTGTTGATGTTGAAGCCATCCGGCTCGACGCCGAACTTGATGACCTCGGCGCCCAGCTCCCACAGCGCGTCGGGCGCCACCTGATAGGCGGCGCCGTTGGCGCAGTCGATCACGACGCGCAGGCCATCGAGCGACAGATTGCGCGGCAGCGTGCGCTTGGCGAATTCGATGTAGCGGTCCTGCACGCCGTCGATGCGCTTGGCGCGTCCGAGATCGGCCGACTTCGCGAGCCGCTTGGCAAGATCGCCGTCCATCAGCTTTTCGATCTTGAGCTCGATCTCGTCGGACAGCTTGTAGCCGTCCGGCCCGAACAGCTTGATGCCGTTGTCGTCGTAAGGATTGTGCGAGGCCGAGATCATCACGCCGAGATCGGCGCGCATCGAGCGCGTCAGCATGGCAACCGCCGGCGTCGGCATCGGACCGGTGAGCAGCACGTCCATGCCGACCGAGGTGAAGCCCGCCACCAGCGCGGTCTCGATCATGTATCCGGACAGCCGCGTGTCCTTGCCGATCAGCACGCGATGACGGTGCTCGCCGTTCTGAAACATCACGCCCGCGGCCTGCCCGACCTTGAGGGCAAGCTCCGGCGTGATCGTGCCGTTGGCGCGGCCACGAATGCCGTCAGTGCCGAAATACTTGCGAACCACGCTGCGTTCCCCGAACCCGAAATCTATGCACCGAACCGGCGCTCCCCGCACCGGACACGTATTATAGAGCGAGTTTACCCCCAACTGCTTCAAGAAATATGTGCGATCGTTGCGCCGCCCGGACGCAGGGGTCGTAACCTTATTAGATCGTTACGGCCGCCGGGCAACCGCGCAAAAGCCGGCCAAACGGCCGGCTTTTGCAGGAACTCTGTTCATATCGCCTAATGGGAACGTTCTTCTTTCCGCATGCTGCTTGTCGACCTTGTTTTGACGGCTGGGTGATGCTGACCGGATCAGAGCCGGCCATCAACTCTTCCAGGCCTTCCTCCAGCTTCCGCTCCATCGTGTCGTCCGGCTTCTCGTGCGGCGGCTTGTGCTTCACGTCCGGATCGCCGCCACGCTTCTTGGTCGCGGGATGCTCCATGGAACTCTCCTTCTCGGTAAAATTCGATCCAGAAATCAGTCCCATAACAACGCCCGATAGGGCTGTTGCGTTCCCCTGCGCGGCAGACGTCCAGAGCCGGTTTCATGCTATCGATAGGGCCGGGTTCCATGACGGGTGTCCGGCATGAAGTCATTTCCCTGCATCGAGGACCTGCGGCAACGCGCGCGGCGCAACGTGCCGAAGATGTTCTTCGATTACGCCGACGCCGGCTCCTACAGCGAGGAGACGCTGCGCGCCAACCGCTCCGACATGGAACGCATCAAGCTGCGCCAGCGCGTCCTGGTCGACGTCGATCAGCGCAGCACCGCGACGACCATCCTCGGCGAGCCGGTGCCGGTGCCGCTGGCGCTCGGCCCGATCGGGCTCGGCGGCATGATGCACGGCGACGGCGAGATCATGGCCTGCCGCGCGGCGCAGGCGGCCGGCATCCCGTACACGCTGTCCACCATGTCGATCAATTCGATCGAGGACGTGGCCGGCGCGGTCGACAAGCCGTTCTGGTTCCAGCTCTACGTCATGCGCGACCGCGGCTTCATCCGCGAACTGATCCAGCGCGCGGCGGCGGCGAAATGCAGCGCGCTGATGCTCACGGTCGATCTTCAGGTGCTCGGCCAGCGGCACAACGACGTGCGCAACGGCCTGACCGTGCCGCCGGAGATCAAGCTCAAGAACGTCATCGACATCGCCACCAAGCCGGCCTGGGCGTTCTCGATCCTCAAGGGCAAGCGCAAGACCTTCGGCAACCTCGCCGGCCACGTGAAGGGCATGGAGAACATCAACTCGCTGGCCGCCTGGACCGCGAGCCAGTTCGACCCGACGCTGACCTGGAAGGACGTCGAGTGGGTCAAGAGCCTGTGGCCGGGCAAGCTCATCCTCAAGGGCATCCTCGACGTCGACGACGCCAAGATCGCGGTGACGACCGGCGCCGACGCCATCAGCGTGTCCAACCACGGCGGCCGCCAGCTCGACGGCGCGCCGTCGGCGATCTCGGCGCTGCCGCGCGTGGTCGACGCGGTCGGCTCCGAGATCGAGGTGATGTTCGATTCCGGCGTGCGCACCGGCGCCGACATGATGCGGGCGCTGGCGCTCGGCGCGCGCTCTTGCATTGTCGGCCGTTCGTACATTTATGGATTGGGCGCCGGCGGACAGGCCGGCGTCGCGCGCGCCATCGAGATCCTGCAGCAAGGAGCTCGACGTCACCATGGCGCTGTGCGGCGTCAAAAGCGTCGCCGACATCAACCGCGACGTGCTTCGCCGACCAACGCGAGATAGGCGCCATGAAGATGAGGCCGCCATGAAGATTCCCGGACCCGATCATCCGATCACCATCAAGCCGGCGACCGAGCGCGTGCGCGTGACCTTCAACGGCAAGGTCGTCGCCGACACCAGGCGCGCGCTGGTGCTGCAGGAGGCCGCCTACAAGCCGGTGTTCTACATTCCGCGCGAGGACGCGCAGATGGCGCTGTTCGCGCGCACCACGAACTCGACGCATTGCCCTTACAAGGGCGACGCCTCCTATTACACGATCAAGGTCGGCGACCACGCGGCGGAGAATGCGATCTGGAGCTACGAGACGCCGTTCCCGGCGATGAAGGAGATCGACGGGCACCTGGCGTTCTATCCCAACCGCGTCGACACGATCGAGGTGACACCAGCATAGCCGAGAGGTCGGCATGTCCGCTCTTCCCCCCGAAAGCGGACATGGCAGGCGAATTGCATGGCCGCTGAATGCCATGAGACATCGCAGCCCCTTCCGCGCCCATCGCCAAGCGGCTAGCTTTGTTCGAAAGCCAGCAGGCACGCTGACGGCCTGCATTTTTGCAATCGGGGCAACGCAATGAAACTTGGACGCCGCACCTTCTTGCATCTGGCAGCGGGCGCTGTCGCGCTGCCAGCCGTCACGCGGATCGCACGGGCGCAAGCCTATCCATCGCGGCCGGTGCGCGCGATCGTGCCGTTCGCGCCCGGCGGCCAGACCGACGTGGTCGCCCGCCTGATCGCGCAAAAACTGTCCGATCGGCTGGGCAAGCAGTTCTACATCGAGAATGCCGCAGGCGCCGGCGGCAACATCGGCGCGGCCCGGGCCGCCCAGGCGGCGCCGGACGGCTATACGATCCTGTTCATCGATGCGATCGGCTTCACCGCAAACCCTAATCTCTACAGCACGATGCTCCTATGACCCGGTGAAGGACTTCGATGCGGTCGGGATTGGCGCGATCACCATGCAGGTGCTCGCGGTCCATCCGTCGGTTCCCGCGCAGACCGTGCAGGAGCTGGTGGCTCTGATCAAAGCCAGTCCGGGCAAATACAGCTATGGCTCGGCGGGTGTCGGCACCGGCGCGCATCTCACCGGCGAACTATTCCGCACCTCGCTCAAGCTCGATCTGGTGCATGTGCCCTATGGCGGCGGCGGCCCAGCGATTGCGGCGGCGGTTGCCGGCCACACGCCGCTTTCCTTCGGCTCGGCCGCGGCGACAATTCCGCAGCACCAAGAAGGCAAACTGCGCGCGCTCGCGGTCGGCGGCAACAAGCGATTGAAGGGGCTGCCGTCGATTCCGACCTTCACCGAGGTGGGCTATCCGGTGGACTGTAACGCCGTCGTTGGAGTTCTCGCGCCGGCCAACACTCCGAAAGACATCATCGCGCTGCTCAATCGCGAAATCGCCGCGGCCGTCACGCCGCCCGACGTGCAGGAGCGCCTGACGACGTTGGGCTTCGAGACCGCGACCGCTACTCCGGACGAGCTTGCAGCCTTCCTGAAGGCGGAGATCCCGAAGTGGGCCGGCGTTATCCAGGCTGCGGGCATCAAGGCGAATTGAACTGCGACGTTCATAGCTTTGTTACACTTGCACACGGCACCATGCCCGCTTTGGCCTGGATGCCCTGCTTTTGCGCGGCATGACAGTGGGGTTTAATCGCGCCAGCCGAAATCGCGGAGAGCAGGATGCCCACATTCGAAAAGCCCAGCGTCGCCGATCTGCGCCACGCCGCCGAGCAGCTCGGCATGAACCCGAGCATGATGTACCTCAACACCGTGCAGGACATCGTCGCGCCGCTGGTGCGCGGCCTATGCCGCGCTCGACGCGGTGCCCGACGAGAAGCCCGCGGTGAAATATCCGCGCGACGGCGGCCGGCGGCCAATGCCCGAGGAGAACAAGCTCGGCGCCTGGTACGTGAAGACCTCGATCAAGGGCAAAGCCTCCGGCAAGCTCGCCGGCCGCCGCGTGGCGCTGAAGGACAACGTCTGCCTCGCCGGCGTGCCGATGATGGTCGGCGCCGGCGTTCCTCGACGGCTCGGTGCCCGACATCGACGCCACCATCGTCACCCGCATCCTCGACGAAGGCGGCGAGATCGCGGGCAAGGCGGTGTGCGAATATTACTGCGTGTCCGGCGGCAGCCACACGAGCTCGACCGGCCCGGTGCAGAATCCGCGAAAGCACGGCTTCACCACCGGCGGCTCGTCGTCGGGCAGCGCCGCGCTGGTCGCGGCCGGCGAGGTGCCGATGGCGATCGGCGGCGACCAGGCCGGCTCGATCCGCATTCCCGGCGAGCTATTGCGGCATCGTCGGCATGAAGCCGACCTTCGGCCTCGTGCCCTACACCGGCATCGGACCGCTGGAGATCACCATCGACACCGCCGGGCCCGATGACGGCGAATGTCGCCGACAACGCGCTGCTGCTCGAGGTGCTCGCCGGCCCCGACGGACTCGACTCGCGCCAGCACCAGGTCCCGCGCGTCGACAAATACACCGAGGCGCTGCGCCAGGGCGTCAAGGGCCTGCGCATCGGCGTGCTGAAGGAGGGCTTCGGCCATCGCAATTCGGAGCCGGACGTCGACGCCAAGGTGCGCGCCGCGGCCGAGCGCTTCAAATCGCTCGGCGCCAGCGTCGAGGAGGTGTCGGTGCCCGAGCATCTGACGCTCGGATTTCCGGTGTGGGCGGCGATCCGCGGCGACGCCGCCTGCGTCACGCTGCTGGAGATGAACGGCTTCGGCCTCGGCTACGAGGGGCTTCTATCCGCTGAGCGCGATCGAGGCGGCGATGAAATGGCGCGACCACGCCGACGAATTCGCCGACACGCTGAAGATCGCCACGATCTTCTCGAAATACACGCTCGACCGCTACGGCGGCGCATTACTACGGCAAGGCGCAGAACCTGCGGCGGCGGCTGCGCGCGGCCTATGACGCTGCGCTCAGATCGCACGACCTGCTGCTGTTGCCGACCACGGTGATCAAGGCGACGCCGATCCCCGGGCCCGGCGCGAGCCCGCAGGAGATCACGCGGCGAAGCTGGG
The DNA here is from genome assembly GCA_963842645.1 of uncultured Alphaproteobacteria bacterium. Taxonomy (GTDB): domain Bacteria; phylum Pseudomonadota; class Alphaproteobacteria; order Rhizobiales; family Xanthobacteraceae; genus Z2-YC6860. Next base: position 43,692 of record CAWJGY010000009.1, read on the forward strand.
AGGGCACGCGCAACACCTGCCCGTTCAACGTCACCGGCCATCCGGCGATCAGCATTCCCTGCGGCATGGAGGACGGCCGGCCGATCGGGCTGATGCTGGTCGGCAAGCACTGGGACGAACGCACGATCTATCGCGCGAGCGAGGCGTTCGAGAAATCCGGCGATTGGATGAAGTTCTAGCGCGACGGTGCCACCAACTCAGCGTCATTGCCGGGCTTGACCCGGTGATGACGGCGGTGAACTACGGAATCTGAAACACCGCCATCTTGTCGGAGACGCCGCGGAGCGCGGCGAGCTGCTCGGTCGGCATCAGCTTGTTCGCCGCGATCATCTTGGACGACCTGCGGATGCTCGACCACCGGCTTGGTGGCGAAGATCGCGCGCTCGTTGGCCAGGCCCTGCACGCGGGCGGCGATGTTGACGGTCTGGCCGAAGTAATCGAGCCGGTCGTTGAGCGTCACCGCGAGGCACGGGCCTTCGTGGATGCCGATCTTGATCAGCAGATCCTTCTTCAGCGCGCGCACCGAGTCGCGCATGCGCAGCGCCGCGGCAAGCGCCCGGTCGGGCGACGGAAACGTCGCCATCACCGCGTCGCCGATGGTCTTGACCACGGCGCCCGCCTCGGACGCGACGATCTCGTTGAGCACGCGGAAATGCTCGCGCACCAGATCGTAGGCGACGATGTCGCCGACCCGCTCGTAGAGCTCGGTCGAGCCCTTGAGGTCGGTGAACAGGAAGGTCAGGCTCGTGATCTTCAGCCCCTGGTCGACGTCGAGCGTGTCGGTGCGATAGATGTCGCGGAATGTCTGATTGGTGAGCAAGCAGCTTCGCGGTCAGGAACGGCCGGCGCTTGCCGAGCAGATCGTGCAGCGTGTGGCCGGCGATCCACAGCGACGGCAGCGCGCGCACGTCGCTGCGGTTGTCGACCGCAAGCCGCAGCGGTCCGGGCCGCATCTCGGTGGTGATGGTTGGCGCCTGCATCTTGTCGTAGATCAGCGACAAGGTCTGGCGCTCCTTGGTCGGCTCGCCCTTGACGTCGATGAAATGCGCGGCATGCGTCACCGGCTCGAACACGATGACGAACTCGGCCGGCAGTTGCACCGAGATCTGTCCCTTCTCGCCGGGGCCAAGTTCGATCGAGTCGATGGTGATCTCCTCCAGGATCTGTTCGAGGCCGGTTTCCGGCAGGTCGATCCCGGTGCCCCAGAACGTCTGGCGGAAGTATTCCCACACCGGCAGCGTGTGCGGATCGTGCGCCGCAATCCTGCGCACGCGCGGGCTGACGGTGAAGGCGACCTCGACCATCTCGTCGAGCGTCGGCTCGTAGGCCTTCGAACACAGCGCGCAGTCGTAGGCCTCCTTGTGCACCGACTTGAGCTGCAGGCTGGAGTCGAGCACGCCGCCGCAGCCGGGGCACAGCACGTTCCAGTTCAGCTCGAACAGGCCGAGCCGCGAGGCGTGCAGGAAGGCGCTGATGACTTTTTCTTCGTTGAAACCGCGCTTGGCGGCAAATGCCAGCACGTTGATGCGGCACAGATGCCGGTCCTCGCCGTCGCGGACCAGCGTCTCGATCGCGGTGAAAACATCCGGATCGGCCGAATTGCGAAGCGCGCCGAACAAGGTCTGCGTGTCGTTCATGGGGCCGCAACTTAAGCCGATTTCACCACGCCGCCAGCACAAGTCGATCGCGCCGTTCGCAAAACGCCGTGAGGAGCGCGTGATCGCGTGAGATGAAGGCAGTACGCGTCACCGCCACCCAAGCCCCGGCGCGACGTGTTTCAGGATCGCCTCGATGACGTGCGCGTTGTAGTCGACGCCGAGCTGGTTCGGCACGGTGAGCAAGAGCGTGTCGGCCTCGGCGATGGCCTCGTCTCCCTTGAGCTGCTCGACCAGAACGTCCGGTTCCGCGGCATAACTCCGCCCAAAAATCGCCCGCGTGTTGTCGCCGAGCATGCCGATCTGGTCGTCGCTCTCGTCGTCCCGCCCGAAGTAGGCGCGGTCGCGGTCGTCCACCAGCGCGAAGATGCTGCGGCTGACCGAGACGCGCGGCGCGCGCGTGTGGCCGGCCTCCTTCCACGCCGCGCGGAACGCCCGGATCTGCTCGGCCTGCTGAACGTGGAACGGCTTGTCGCTCTCGACCATCTTGAGCGTCGAGCTCTGCAGGTTCATGCCGAGCTTCGCCCCCCACACCGCGGTGGCGTTGGAACCCGCGCCCCACCAGATGCGCTCGCGCAGGCCCGCCGAATAGGGCTCGACCCGCAGCAGGCCCGGCGGGTTCGGGAACATCGGGTTCGGGCTCGGCCGCGCAAAGCCCTCGCCCTTCAGCACTTCGAGAAAGACCTCCGTGTGCCGCCGCGCCATGTCGGCATCGGTCATGTCCTTGGCCGGCGCGTAGCCGAAGTGGCGAAATCCGTCGACCACTTGTTCCGGTGATCCCCGGCTGATGCCGAGTTGCAAACGTCCGCCGGCGATGAGGTCGGCCGCGCCAGCATCCTCCGCCATGTACAGCGGGTTCTCGTAGCGCATGTCGATGACCGCTGTGCCGAGCTCGATCTTTTTGGTCTTCGCGCCGCACGCCGCCAGCAGCGGGAACGGCGAGCCGAGCTGGCGGGCGAAGTGATGCACCCGGAAGTAGGCGCCGTCCGCGCCGAGCGCTTCGGCCGCGACGGCAAGCTCGATCGATTGCAGCAGCGCGTCGGCCCCCGACCGCGTCTGCGATTGTGGCGAGGGAGTCCAATGGCCGAAGGAGAGGAAGCCGATTTTTTTCATGGGATGTATTTGGGATGTATGTGGCGCGTTCGGAGCCGTTGTTTAGCTGTCATGGCCGGGCTTGTCCCGGCCATCTACGCCTTCCTTCCATGCCGCCTTGCCGCGTCTTGTTCCGGTGCGGACTTAGGATTATATTCCAGACATGCGCCCACCCCTCCAATCCCCCATCGCCCGGATCGGCGTGCGGCAGGACCGCGACGAGCCGGACGCCGTGGTCGGCCCGCGGCCGCGCGGATCGCGCCGCCTGCACACCGACGCGAAGGTCGCAGGCGTCCGCCGCCTGGTCGAGCAGACCACGCTGACCTATGGCGAGATCGCGCAGCGCACCGGCGTCGGCCGCGCCAGCATCTGCCGCTGGACCCGCGAAGGCGGCTGGCAGCGGCCGGCCTTCGCGCCGCGCGCGACCAACACGGTGCCGACCGCCCGCGCCGGCGCCCGCCTGAGGCTGCGCACCTTGGCCGCGCGCCTCGCCGCGCTCGCCGAGCACCACATCCGCGAGCTGGAGGACAGCGCCTGCGTCGATCCCGACAAGCTCGGCGAGGCGCTGGATCTTCTGAAGATGGCCAAGTCGCCGCTCGCGCGAAAGCGGAGATCGGGCTCACATCCGTTCGTCCTCGCGCGGGGCAACTGCAGGAACTTGCCGCTCGAACCAGGCTTTGCTTTGCTGCGATCGACGACCCTCGACGGGAGCCCGATATGACGAGAGCCTGGCACTGGTCCTTGATCGCGGCCCTGATTCTTGTTGCCGCAGCGCCGACCGACGCTGCAGCGCAATCCGACGGCTATCCCAACAAGCCGGTCCGGTTCATCTCCGACTCCGCCGCGGGGAGCTCGCCGGACGTGGGGCTGCGCATCGTCGCCGAAGGTCTGGCCCAGCTGTGGGGGCAGCAGGTCGTGGTCGAGAACCGGCCCGGCGCCAGCGGCGCGATTTCGGCGCGGGCTGCCGCCGAAGCCACGCCGGACGGCTACACCCTGTATGCCCCGGCGCTGTCCACGTTTCTCGCCCTGCCCGGCCGCGCCCCCAATCTGCCGCTCATGCTGCCGCGCGATTTCATTCCGATCGGATTCACATTCGATCAGCCGATGTCGATCGGCGCCTCGCCCACGCTGGGCGTCAACACGCTGCCAGAGCTGATTGCGCTCGCAAAAACTAAGCCGGGCGAGATCACCTATTCGGTGGCCGGTGTCGGACGCATGACGCATCTGACTGGCGAGTTGCTGCAAATCCGCGGCGACATCAAGCTGCAGGTGATCCCCTACACCGGCGGCGCGGCGCAGGCGCTCAGCGATATCGTCGCCGGCCGCATTTCGATGATCGTCGAAGGCTACGCCGGCATGGCCGGCATCTATCAGGCGGGCACGCTCAAGCCGCTCGCGGTCGGCTCGGCGCAACGCTTGGAGGAAGCCCCGCAGATCCCGACGGTGGCGGAGACGCTGCCGGGCTTTGTCGCCGCGGGATGGCAGGTGGTGGTCGCGCCGAACGGCACGCCGGAGGCGGTCGTGCGGAAGGTGAGCGCGGATCTTCGCCAGGTGCTCACCAAGCCCGACATGGTCAGCCGTCTCTCGCTGCGCGGCTCTTATCCCCGGGTGATGACGGCGGCCGAGACCGAGGCCTTCGTCCGCGAGCAGCAGCAGTTGTGGAAGCCGGCGATGGAGCGGATCGCGGGCCAGACCAATTAGGCGAGGCTTGCCGCTAAAGCAGGCCGCGGCGAGGCCTGCTTTTCCGCAAAGCGCGGCATCACCTCCTTCGCAAACAGCTCGGCCGAGGTCTTGCTGATGTGAGCGGTCTCGCCGTCGATCTCGCCGAGAAAGCGCAAGTGCAGGTGGTTGATACCCATGTCCGCCAGTTGTTTCACCTTGGCGGCGATCGTGTCGGGCGTGCCGGCGATGGTCATCTTCATATCGCCGCCCTTGGCGTATTCATCCGGCCGCGATTGCGCCGACACCGATTTCATCGCCGGCCCATCCGTCGGGCCGTGCCGCTTCACGTAGCTGGTGCGGATCGCCATCGTCTCGGCGCGCGCGAGCTTCTCGCGCTCCAGCGCCTTCTCCTCCGTCTCCGCCACCGTCACGCCGACCCAGTCGTACGAGCACCAGCGCAGGCAGTTGTCCTTCACCTCCTGCGGATGATTGGCCGCATCGAGCGCGCGCCGGTAGATCTGCATCTGCTCGTGCAGATCGGCGCCGAGCACGCCGACGAAGACCGGCCAGCCCTTCTGCGCCGCGCGGACGATGCCCGCCTCGCGGGTCGCGACGCGAATGAGCGTGGGATGCGGCCTGGAGTACGGCCCCGGCGCGACGCGGCGCTTGAGGCGGCCGCTGAAGTTGCCGACAGAAAAGCTGAACTCGGGATCGCCGTACTTGAAGCTCCACAGCCGCTCCATCACGTCGAGCGTCTCCTCGGCGAGGCGGCCCGAGGCGTGGGCCTCGGCGTCGATGCCGAGCCCGTTCGGCTCGGTGCCCTGCCAGCCGGAGCCTACGCCGAACAGCACTCTGCCTTTGGTCAGATGATCGAGCAGGTTCATGCTCTCGACCAGCCGCACCGGATGATAGAACGGGATGGAGAGCACGCCGAAGCCGATATAGCGGTCGCGCGGAATCAGCGGCGCGATGTAGGACGCGAACTGCATCGGATTTGAGTGCCACGGCCCCCTGAAGTGGTGATCGGTGAACCACACGTGGTAGCCCTGCTCGGCGAACCAGATCGCTTGCTCGGCCGCCATGTCGATGATGCGGTTGTCGTCGTCCCGATCGTCGGCGTTGGGGAACCACATATTCATCGTCATTGCGGAGAATTGCATCGATCGGTCCTGTGTCTGTTTTTTGTTGTCACACAGCATTCAGGGACTGGCAATCACCCGCACGCCCGCAGAACGCGCAGGTGGGTTGCGCGCGACGCGCGTACCCGCCGCACCAGACTTCCTTCGCAGCCAAGACGAGGATGCCCGGGACAAGCCCGGGCATGACGTGGAGAGGACGGCGCGCCTACAGATAAGGCCCTACTCCTCCTTATACCCATACGCCTGGGCGTTGCCGGTCGCGCCGTAGTACTTGAACGGCAGGAATTTTCCCGACATGCCGATCTTGACGCGGTCGCCCTTCGGGTCGGGCAGCCGCTCCATCGTCATGTCGAAGTCGATCGCCGACATGATGCCGTCGCCGAACTCCTCCTGGATCAGCTCCTTCCACGCCGGGCCGTTGACCAGCACGAGCTCGTAGAAGCGGTAGATCAGCGGATCGGTCGGCGGCATGGTGACGCCCTCGGCGCGGTTCGGCACCTCGTTGAGCATCGTCTGCTCGGTCTTCGAGAGCCCGAACAGCTTGGCCGCGGCCTGCGCCTGCGGCTTGGTCAGCTTGTGGTTGCCGAGCAGCGCGCCCGTGATCATCACCGGCGACATGCCGCCGATCTGTTCGCAGATGTGCTTCCAGGTCCAGCCCTTCTCGCGCTTGATGTCGAGAAGCTTTTCGGTCAGGTCCGCACGCTTCATTTGATCCTCCCAGCGTTGAGCGATGTTGGAATTTTAGTGTCCCGCGGCGGCGCCGAGCCGCAGCACGTTCGTCGCGGCCGCAACGGTGGGCACAGCGCCCGGCCGCACCACCGCGATGTTGCGCGGATCGTATTGGCCGCGCAACTCGTGAACGAAGGTCTTCGAGCGGCTGACGAGGAAGTCGATGATGTGGTTGCGGACGGGATAATACAGTGGGTGCTTGTGCACCTCGGTGCGCACGCGCTCCTTCGGCAGCGGGTTTTCCACCACCTCGGCCAGCACCGCGCCCGGGCCGTTGGTCATCAGCACGATGCGGTCGGCGAGATAGATCGCCTCGTCGACGTCGTGGGTGATCATGAACACGGTCTGCCCGGTCTCCTGGCAGATGCGGCGCACCTCGTCCTGCAGGGTGCCGCGGGTGAGCGCGTCGAGCGCGGAGAACGGCTCGTCCATCAGCATGATCTTCGGCTCGATCGAGAGCGCGCGGGCGATGCCGACGCGCTGCTTCATGCCGCCGGAGAGCTCGGCCGGGCGCTTGCCCTCGGCGCCGGTGAGGCCGACGAGGTCGATGAACTTCTGCGCGCGCTCGCGCACGCGCGGCGCCCTCCACTTGCGCCATTTCGACGACACCGCGTAGGCGACGTTGCCCATCACCGAGCGCCACGGTAGCAGCGCGTGGGTCTGGAAGATCACCGCGCGGTCGAGGCTTGGCCCCTCAATCGCCTGGTTGTCGACGATCACGGTGCCGGCAGAGGGGGTGTCGAGGCCGGCCAGGATGTTGAGCACGGTGGTCTTGCCGCAGCCGGAATGGCCAATGATGCAGGTGAAGTCGCCGCGCTGCATCGGCAGCCACAGGTCCTCGAACACCGTGGTGGTGCCGCCGCCCGCCGCGGGGAAGCGCTTGGCAATACCCTCTATGGAAATGAATTTGTGCGGCATGTTGCTATTCCGGGAACGTCACAAGCCGGGTCAGCCTCGCCAGCACCAAATCCAACAGCATCCCCACGATTCCAATCATCAAAATCGCGTTGATCACATTTGTAATTGAAAGATTGTTCCATTCATTCCAGACGAAGTAACCGATGCCGGTGCCGCCGACGAGCATTTCGGCCGCGACGATCACCAGCCAGGCGATGCCGATGGAGATGCGCATCCCGGTGAGGATGGTTGGCGCGGCCGCTGGCAGGATAATGGTGAAGGCGCGGCGGAAAGTGCCCACCTCGAGCGTCTTGGCGACGTTGAGCCACTCGCGCCGCACCGAAGCGACGCCGAATGCGGTGTTGATCATCATCGGCCACAGCGAGCAGATGAAGATCACGAAGATCGACGACAGGCCGGAATCCTTGATGGTGTAGAGCGCCAGCGGCATCCAGGCGAGCGGCGAGATCGGCTTGAGCACCTGAATGAACGGATCGAGCGCCTTGCTCATCAACGGCGACATGCCGATCAGGAAGCCGATCGGGATCGCAAACAAGACCGCGAGCAGATAGCCGGCGGTGACGCGGGCGATCGAAAACGCGAGCTGGATGCCGAGGCCCTTGTCGTTCGGCCCATTGTCATAGAATGGCCGCTTGAGATGCTCCCAGAGCTTTCCGCCGACATCGAGCGGACCGGGCATCGCCGACTTGCCCTGTGTCGCGGTCGCACCCATCAGCTTGGCGTATTCCGGATCCATCTGCTGAACGGCGCCGATGCCGCGCGTGGCGAGATGCCACGCCACGATGAACGCGGCGAAGATCAGGATGGAGACAAGCGCGGCGCGTAAGTTCAGCGAGCGGTTCATGGCGCGATTGCTCCCGGCAGCATCGTTACGCCCGCTTGATGGCAAAGCTCTTGACGTAGTCTTCGGGCTTGGCCGGATCGAAGGTCTTGCCCATCACCGAGAAGCTCTTCGTCGTGGCGGCCGGCGGCGTCAGCCCGACCTCCTTCATCAGCTTGGTGGTGTCGGTGGCGAGGAATACCTGCTTGGCCACGCCGGCATAATCGACGTCGCCCTTGATCTGACCCCAACGCTTCATCTGGGTCATGATCCAGACCGCGAACGATTCCCACGGGAAAGGGTCAAAATCGACGCGGTTTGGCACCTTCTGGATGCCGCCGAGACCGTCCGCGTAGGTACCGGTCAGGATCTGCTCAAGCACTGTGACGGGCTGGTTGATGTAGTTCGCCGGCGCGATGGCTTCGGCGATCGCCTTGCGATTCTCCGCCTTGGTCGCGAAGGCGGTAGCATCGATGATCGCCTTCAGCAGCGCCGCGTAGGTGTTCGGCGTCTGTGTGACGAATTCCTTCGACGCTGCGAAGGCGCAGCACGGGTGCCCCTCCCAGATTTCCTTCGACAGGATGTGGATGAAGCCAACGCCGTCGAACACGGCACGCTGATTCATCGGATCGGGGCCGAGGAAGCCGTCGATGTTGTCGGCGCGCAGGTTGGCCACCATCTCCGGCGGCGGCACGGCGCGGATTTGGACGTCCTGGTCTGGATCGATTCCGTGCTCGGCGAGATAGTACCGCAGCAGATAGTTGTGCATCGAAAAATCGAATGGCACCGCGAACTTCATGCCCTTCCACGACTTCGGGTCGCGCTTATCCTTGTGTTTGATCGCCAGCGTGATGGCTTGGCCATTGATGTTCTCGATCGCCGGCGCCGTATAGGGGATCGGTTGCGAGCCGACGCCAAGCGAAATCGCGATCGGCATCGGCGAAAGCATGTGCGCAGCGTCGTATTCCTTGTTGAGCGTCTTGTCGCGGATTACCGCCCAGCCGGCAGTCTTGATCACCTCGACGTTGAGGCCATGCTTTTCGTAGAAGCCCATCGGCTTCGCCATGATGATCGGCGTGGCGCAGGTGATCGGGATGAAGCCGACCTTGAGGTCCTTCTTCTCAATGGCACCGCCTTGCGCGAACACCTCGGTGGCAGCGCCGAGCGGGAAGAATTGCGAAATCGCCGCGAGCGCGGTCGAAGCGCCGACCGATTTGAGGAAGGCGCGGCGCGCGGCATCCTGCGGGAACACCGCCCGCATCACGGCGGAGGCGACAACGCCCTGGTAGCGCTTGTCTTCGCTCGTGCTCCGGCTTTCGACGGGCGTGCATTGCAGCGCCGGCGCGGCGTCCCGTTCGTGCTCGATCTGGCTGATGTGGCGGCCGCACGAACAGCCGGAGCGGTTGAGCCCGCGCTTTGGATCGAAAGGATTGTCGAACGTCGACATCGCCACGCCCCCATCGTTGTCGCCGCGTCAAAGGCGCGGCGGGACATCAATGATTTTGCAATGGCCGTGCCAATCCCCAGGGGCAACCCGCTGCGGGATTCCCTGCGAATATGTATGCAATAGGGGGGTATTTCGCTCGCTTCCTAAGCATATGCCGAAAGTTGCATCGGTCTGCCGAAAAAGCGGGCGGCGGCGCTACCAGCGCCGCCGCTAAACTCATCCCACCGAAGCCGTTGCGGACTACTGCGGCACCGTGCCGTCGCGGCCGACGTTGATGCGGGCCGCCTCCAGCGTGCCGTCCGGCTTCTTGGTCGCGGCCGTAACGGTGAAAGCCGCGCCGGGCTTGAGATCGGCGGCACTACCGATCTCGTAGCGAACGATCGGCACGTTCGGCGGGACGATGATCAGCTTCTCGCCGTCCTTGTATTTCAGCTTGACGGCCGCCCCGTCGACGCCGGTTACCGTGGCGCCCGCGGCCGTGCCGTTGGTCATGGTGCTGCCGGGGATGTTGAACGGCCGATGCCCCTCGCCGGTGCCACGCATCGCTTCGGGGAAGATGTGCACCTCCAGCGCCTTCTGCGTGCCGTCCGGTTGCGGCATCGCCGCGCTGCCCAGGAAAGTGTTCTCCTTGATGTCGGCCATCGAAGCCTTCACCACGCCAACGATCTGGGCGTTGCCAGTCAGCGTCAGCTTGGTTTCGCCGTCGGCGGTCTTCAGCGTGAGCACGCTGCCGTCGACCTTTTCGATCGTCCCTTTCACGCGCACGGTGGGCGCCTGCTGCGCCGAAGCGATCGCGCACGATACTGTGAGCAACGCGCCGGCAAGAACGATTTTCAGTGCTGTCACGATATCCTCCCTAAAAATAGGCGCGCCGTCAGAACCTGGCGGCGCGCCAAATGAAACCCTTAGCGGCTTGAGTCACCGCTCATTGCGGCGGATCGATATCACGGCCGACCGCGACGTTGGGTGCGGTCAACGACCCGTCGGCCTGCTTCTGCGCGCCGCCGATGAAAATCTTGGCGCCGACCTTGAGATCTTCGGCGCTGCCCGGCACATATTTCGCGATCGGAATGCCCGGCGGGATGTTCACTTTCTTCTCGCCGTCCTTGTACTTGACCAGCAGATCCTGTCCGTCCTTGCCGGAAACAGTCGTCGCAACATTGGCGTTAGTCATAGTGCTGCCAGGTCGACTGTCCCACTCCGAAAACCGGTCGGCCACGACGCCTTTCTGCGAGTCCATGAAGATGTGAACGGCGTACGCCTTTTGCGTGCCGTCCGGCAGCGGCATGGCCGACACACCGATGAACGTACCCTCCTTGATGTCTGCCAGAGATGATTTGACCATGGCAGAGACCCGGAGAGGCTCGGCGAGCTTCACGGTCAAGTTCTCGCCGCCGCGCGATTTCACTGAGAGCGTATTGCCTTCGACCTTGGTGATTTCGCCGCGGACGCGCACCGGCGGGGCCTGCTGCGCCCAAACCGCCGACGTCGCCACGATCAGTGAAATGCCCGCCAAGCTTAACGCGCGCCGTGTCGTCATCTGCATATTCCGTCCTCCCTGGAAAATCGCGCACGGCTTGTGCCGGCGTGTTGTGAAAAGGATTGCACCTGGCCTCAACAACCCCGCGCCAGAGGGCATTATTCCCTTATTTCGCGAGGTCTGTCTCGATCAAGGCGCGCAATTGCGGCGTCACCTGCGGGCGTACCCCAAACCACATCTGGAAGCCCTGGATGGCCTGATACAGCAGCATGCCAAGTCCGTCGGCACTGGCCAGCCCACGCGTGCGCGCGGCGGCCAGCAGCGGTGTTTCCAGGGGCGCATAGACCAGGTCGGCGACCACGGCATGGCGCGGCAGTGGATCAAGATCGATGGCGAGCGGCGGCTGGCCGGTCATGCCCAGCGAGGTCGTGTTGACGAGTAGCCCAGCCCGGGTGAGGAGATGCGGCAGCGCCGACCCCCGCGCGGGGTGGACAGCTGAACCAAAACGCGCCTGGAGGGCCTCGGCGCGATCGGGCGTCCTGTTGACCACATGAATCTTGCCGACGCCGCGCTCGATCAATCCATAGATGACAGCGCGTGCTGAGCCGCCGGCGCCGAGCACGACCGCCTCGCCGGCACGCTTTTCCCAGCCCGGCACCGCCGCATCGAGATTGGATGTGAAGCCTTCGACGTCGGTGTTAGTCGAGAGCAAACGCCCGCTGTCATACCAGAGCGTGTTGGCAGCGCCGACCGCGCGGGCCCGGTCATCCGGATCCGACATCGCCAGCGCCGCCTCCTTGTGCGGCAGCGTGATGTTGGCGCCAACATAGCCGCGCTCGGCGAGCGACGAAATGAAATCGCCGAACGCCTCCGGCGCGATCTCCTCGCGCCGGTAGGCCGCGTCAAGCCGATATTGCTTGATCCAATGGCCGTGGATCAGCGGCGAACGCGAATGCTTGATCGGCCAACCGACCACGCATGCGGCTCGCACGCCTTCGCTCATGGGTCAGTAGTAGCCGGCAGTCGCGCCGCCATCGACGGCAATCGCCGTGCCCTGGATGTGGCGGGCCTTCTCCGAGCACAGGAACAGCGTCAGCGCGGCGATGTCTTCGGGCTTGCCGATCCTGCGGATGCCATCCTTGGCGGTGGCCTCTTTGCGCAAGTCATCGATCGACTTGCCGGACGCCCTGGACCGCTGGTCGAGCAATTCGCCGAACCGCTCGGTGTCGGTCGCGCCGGGATGGATGGCGTTGACATTGACGCCGTCGCGCTTGCCGAGCTGCGACAGGCTTTTCGAAAAATTCCCCATCGCCGCGTTGACCGAGCCGCCAATGGTGAAGTCGGCGCCCGGCGTGCGCGCGGCGCCGCCGATGATATTGACCACGTGGCCCTGCGCGGTCTTGAGCATCGGCCAGAACAGCCGACACATCCGCACGCAGCCGAAGAATTTCAGCGCATAGCCGTCCATCCAGGCTTCATCGGGCAAATCGACGAAGTTACCGGCGCGCGTGGCGCCCGCCGAGTTCACCAGGATGTCGCAACGCTTGAACTTGTCCTGCACCTGCTTGAGCACCTGCTGGCAGCCATCGAGCTTCTTCAAATCGACGACGATAGCGACCGGCGCGGGTCCGCCGGCGGCGGCAACCGTCTTGGACGCAGCGGCGAGATTGGCTTCCGACGAAGACACGATCACCGTCTGCGCGCCCGCTTTGGCGAAATCGGCCGCGATCTCGCGGCCGATACCGCGGCTGCCGCCGGTGATGACCGCCACTTTTCCTTGAAACTCGCCTGGCATTGCCGATCCCTCCCTCGCGATTGCTGTTTATTTCTCGTCCTTTACCACATTCTTCAGCGTGCCGACCTCAGGCACATGCATTTCGAACACATCGCCAGCTTTGAGCCATTTGCGCTCGTCCGGCTTCTGGTTGAGCTTGGTCGGCGTGCCGGTGGCAATGATGTCGCCGGGCTTGAGCGTCATGAAGGTCGATACGTAGGACAGGATATCGACAAATCCGAAGATCATGTGATCGGAGGTGTCGTCCTGCGTCACCTCGCCGTTGATCCTGCAGGTGATGTGCAGCGGCTTTGTCAGATCGACGTCGGTCGTCATCCACGGCCCGATGCTGCCGGTCGAGTCCCAGGACTTGCCTTGGGTGACGTTGAAACGGCCGTGCCGAATCCAGTCGCGAATGGTGCCCTCGTTGCACATGGTGATACCGGCGACGTGATCCAGTGCGCGATCCTTCGCGATGCGCCGGCCGGTTTTGCCGATAACCAGCGCAATCTCGCCTTCGTACTCGAGCTGTTCGGATTCCGCTGGCCTTAAGATCGGCTGATTGTGCGCAACCATGGTGTTCGGCGGCTTAAAGAACATGCTGGGATATTTGGCCTCCTGGTTGCCGCCGGCTGCGGTCAATTCGGCGTCCCGATTGGCGTAATTCACCCCGATACAGAGAATTTTTTCACCGCCCACAACCGGCGGCAGCAGTTCCACCTCGGTCAGCGCAAAGTCCGCCCGCACGCCGGCCGCGATGGTTTTGACCTCATCGAGCGCACCGGCGCGCAGCACATCGAGTACCGAGGTCAGGCGCGGCGCGAGCCGCGGGCGCAGGTCGACGACGCCATCGCCGGATACAATGCCAAAACTGGAACGACCGCGAATGTTGTAGCTGGCAAGATGCATGAAGACTCCCAAGCGAAGGTCCGCGCCGCGGCGCGGCGCGCCCGTGGTACAATAGGCGGCCGCAAACCGCCATAGTTGTGGCGGTGCCCGCGAAACGCGCGTCGCACTCCACCCTCACCCTAGGGCTTGACCCGGGGGTCCATCTCCCGCAACAGCTGGATTGTGTTTTTGGAATAGCGCCCAGGCATGAAAACCATCTTCATCGACTGCAATCCGCAACTCGGCGCGGTGTGGAAGCGCGTCTATCGCCCCGACGATCCGCCGGTGATGATCAACGAAACGCCGTTCGAGAAGAGCGAGCTGCCGCGCGTCGTCGGCGGCTATGAGGTAGTCATCGACGATCACAGCTACATGCCGACCGACTTGGTTGCGCGGTGCGAGCGCCTTAAACACATCGTGTTCCTCGGCACCGGCGCCGCAAGCTACATGAACGTCGCCGAGCTAGAAGCAGCCGACGTCAAAGTCCACACCATCAAGGGTTACGGCGATACCGCGGTGGCCGAGCAAACCATCGCGCTGATGATGGCCGCCTGCCGCGATCTTGCGCGGATGGACCGCAATATCCGCGCCGGCACCTGGGGGCCGCTCGAAGGCGTGCAGGTGTTCGGCAAGACGCTCGGCATCATCGGGCTCGGCGGCATCGGCGCGGAGGTCGCGCGCATTGCCAAGGGCATGGGAATGGACGTGATCGCCTGGAATCGCACCAAGCGGCCGGACGCCGCCGTGCCGCTGGTCGAGCTCGACGCGCTGCTGCAAAAGTCCGATATCGTCTCGCTCAATCTCACGCTCGGCGATGAGACCCGCGGCTTCCTCGACAAGCAGCGGATCGAGCGCATGAAGCCCGGCACCATCCTGGTCAACACCGCGCGCGGCGCGTTGGTCGACGAGACGGCACTGATCGAGGCGCTGAGAAGCGGGCACATTCGGCACGCCGGACTCGACGTTTTCCATAACGAGCCGCTGAAAGCCGACCATCCCCTGGCAAAGCTGGACAACGTGACCCTGTCGGCCCACGCCGCCTTTCGCACGCTGGAGGCCTCGATGACGCTGCTGCGGCGGGCCATCGACATCGTTAAGCGCATACAAACCTAGGCATTCCAGCGCCCATGAAACTTTCCCCTTCGACCGCCGTTGTTTGGGTTGGTTCGAAAGGGAAATCCGATGGCCGATACCGCCACACTTCCGTCAATCGCCGAGCACGGCGCATCCCGGCTGCCTTCGGTCGAGGTCGATTCCTACAACATCGAACTCAAGGACGACGAGGGCTTCATCGGCGATCGCGCCAGCAAGAGGGCCTTCCGGGAGATCATCGAGAACTGGCGGAAGTCGATGCGCAAGGCGGGCGATGACCCGTTTGGCGAGGAGCCTAGCGATGAGATTTCCAAGAAGACGTTTGATGCGCTGCTGACCAAGGGCGATCCCGAGGCCGCCGGCATCGTCCAAGGCGCGATCGAGGATTTCTCGCAGGAGCTCGCCCTGGTGGTCCGGCGCTATCTCAAGACCAAGGGATGGAAAGACACCGAGCGGATCGTGGTCGGTGGCGGCTTCCGCGACAGCCGCGTTGGCGAGTTGGTGATCGGCCGCACCTCGGTAATCCTCAAGGCGGACAAAGTGGATATCGAGTTGACCCCGGTCCGCAACAATCCGGACGAGGCGGGGCTGATCGGCGCGGCTCATCTCGCCCCGAAATGGCTGTTCAAGGCCCACGACGCCATCCTCGCGGTAGATATCGGCGGCACCAACATCCGCGCCGGCGTGGTCCAGCTCAACCTGAAGAAGGCCGCCGACCTGTCCAAGGCCGAGGTCTGGAAATTCGAGCTTTGGCGTCACGCTGACGAGAAAAAGATCGATCGCGAAGACGCCATCAAAAAGCTGGTCGATATGCTGGATACTTTGGTCGACAAGGCCAAGAAGGGAGGCCTCAAGCTCGCACCATTCATCGGCATTGGCTGCCCAGGCATCATCAACAAGGATGGTGCGATCGACCGCGGCGCGCAGAACCTGCCCGGCAACTGGGAATCCAGCAAATTTCATCTGCCCAGCGCCATCCACAAGGCCCTCCCCAAGATCGGCGACGACGAGACTGCGATCCTGATGCACAACGACGCTGTGGTTCAGGGCCTGAGCGAGGCGCCGTTCATGCAGGACGTGAAACGCTGGGGCGTGCTGACCATCGGCACCGGCCTCGGCAACGCGCGGTTCACCAACCGCAAGGATGAGTAGCGCACTCGGCACCGACTTGCCGCATTGACCTGCCCCTCCCCCGGCCACACAATCCCCGACAAGAAAAACCAGGGGAGACGCGTGAAGCCGGCGCCATTTTCTTATGCCAAGGCGAAATCGCTCGATCATGCCATCGAGTTGATGGCTCGCCCCGAAGCGCGGCTGCTCGCGGGTGGACAGAGCCTGATCGCCACGCTGAACATGCGGCTGTCGGCGCCAAAGCTTTTGATCGACTTGAATGGCCTGCGCGACTTGGCCGGCATCGCTATCAAGAATGGTGCGGTTGAGATCGGCGCACTGACGCGCCACGCCGAAGCCGAGCGGTCCGCCGACATTGCCAGGCACGCGCCGCTGATCGCGCTCGCCGTGCCGCACATCGGCCACCCGGCGATCCGAAACCGCGGCACGCTCGGTGGCTCGATCGCCTTCGCCGACCCGGCCGCCGAACTGCCGGCATGCCTGGTCGCGCTCGGCGGCGAAGTCGACATCGCCGGGCCGAAGGGCAAGCGCACAGTGCAGGCCGACGATTTCTTCAAGGGCCTGTTCGAGACCGCACTGGGCGCGCAGGACGTCCTGACCGCGATCCGCGTTCCCGTGGCGACGAAAGAGACACGCGTCGGTTTCGCCGAGTTCACCCGCCGCCACGGCGATTACGCGATGGTCGGACTCGCCGCTTGCGCACAGGCCGACGGCAAAGGACTGCGTGATGTACGGCTTGCCTATTTTGGCGTGGGCGCTGTGCCGCTGCGCGCGAAAAAGGCCGAGACGAAACTCGCCGAGGGGAGCATCGACGACGCCGTGAAGGTGCTTGCCGCCGATCTTGCCCCCTTGGACGACGTGCAGGCAACCGGTGCTGCCAAACGACATCTCGCCGGGGTGCTGCTGCGGCGCGTGGCCCGACAGCTCATGGAGGCGCGGTCATGAGCGAACAACGCTGCGACATCACGCTCACGGTGAATGGCGAGACTGTCGTCGAAACGGTCGACGCACGGAAGACCCTGGTCGATTTCCTGCGCGATGATCTGGTCCTGACCGGCAGTCATGTCGGATGCGAGCATGGCGTCTGCGGCGCCTGCACGGTGCGCGTCGACGGCGTGGCCGTGCGCGGCTGCCTGATGCTGGCGGTGCAATGCGACGGGGCCAAGATCGAGACCATCGAAGGCGTGTCGGATTTGGGCGAGATCGCCGACCTGCAGAAGGCGTTCGAGCAGCGCAACGCGCTGCAATGCGGCTTCTGTACGCCCGGCATGCTGCTCACCGCGCAAGAGTTGCTGGCGAACGGCAAGGTGCCGAGCCGCGAGAAAATCCGCGAGCAGATTTCCGGCAATTACTGCCGCTGCACCGGCTACCAGGCCATCGTCGACGCGATCGAGTCGGTCGCCGAAACGCGCGCGGGAGGCAAGCGATGAAAATCGTCGACGACTCCCCGCCGATCCTCACGGCGCTCGACCGGCCGAACTCATACATC
Source organism: uncultured Alphaproteobacteria bacterium (assembly GCA_963842645.1). Taxonomy (GTDB): domain Bacteria; phylum Pseudomonadota; class Alphaproteobacteria; order Rhizobiales; family Xanthobacteraceae; genus Z2-YC6860. Next base: position 61,008 of record CAWJGY010000009.1, read on the forward strand.
GGCCGCTCGGTGCCGCGGCCCAACCTCGCGCGCCTGATGCAGGGCCACGCGCAATATGTCAGCGACGTCGTGCTGCCGCGAATGGCACATGTCGCCTTCGTGCGCTCGCCGCACGCGCATGCGCGAATCAAGCGGATCGATGTCCTCGCGGCCAAAAAGGCCCCCGGCGTCATCGCAGTGGTCACCGGCGCGGAGCTGTCGAAGGTCATCTCGCCCTGGATCGGCGTGCTAACTCATCTCAAGGGGTTGAAGTCAGCGCCGCAGAACGCCATCGCGATCGATCGCGCCTGCTGGGCCGGCGAAGCGGTCTGCGCCGTGGTCGCTCGAACGCGCGCCGAGGCTGAGGACGGTTGCGAGCTGGTCGCGGTCGATTATGAGGAATTGCCGCCGGTCACCGATCCGGAAACCGCGCTCGATCCGGCGACACCGGTGATCCATCCGTCGATCACCGACAATCTCTGCTTCGAGCGCGTGCATACGGCGGGCGATCCTGACAAGGGTTTCGCCGAGGCCGATGCCGTGGTCGAGACCACCTTCGTGTTCGGTCGCCATACCGGCGTCACCAATGAGCCGCGCGCCATCGTCGCCGACTGGAATCCAGGGGAAGCACGCCTGACCGTCTATCAGGGCACGCAGGCGCCGCACATGATGCAGAACCTGTTCGCCAAGCATCTGGGATTGGAAGAGCATCAGATCCGCGTCGTTACCAAGGACGTCGGCGGCTCGTTCGGTATCAAGGTGCACACCTACGCCGACGAGATGGCGACAGTGGCGCTGTCGAAGCTGCTCAAGCGGCCCATCAAATTCGTCGCCGACCGGATCGAGAGCTTCGTCACCGACATCCACGCCCGCGACCACCGGGTGAAGGCCAAGATCGGCGTGAAGAACGACGGCACCATCACCGCCTGGGAGATCGACGACCTCACCGGCATCGGCCCCTACTCGGTCTATCCGCGCACGTCCGGCATCGAAGCAAATCAGGTGGTCAACCTCACCGGCGGTCCGTACACCTGCTCTAACTATCGCGCCCGCGCCCGCGTGGTGTTCCAAAACAAAAATGTGATGTGCCAGTACCGCGCGGTCGGCCACCCGATCGCGACCGCAGTCACGGAAGGGCTTGTCGAGCTCGCCGCCGCCAAGATCGGCATGGATCCGCTAGAAATTCGCAGGCGAAATCTGATCGCCGACGACGCGCACCCGTCGCAGGGCCCCTCCGGCATCAAGTTCGAAGCGCTGTCGAACCACGAGGCGATGGCCCACCTCGACACGATGATGAACTACGCGGGGCTGCGCGCCGAGCAGGAGAAGCTTCGCAAGCAGAGCATCTATCGCGGCATCGGCTTTGCGAGCTTCGTCGAGGTGACCAATCCGTCGGCGGCGTTCTACGGCGTCGGCGGCGCGCGCATCTCGGCGCAGGACGGCGCGACCGTGCGGCTTGATGCCACCGGCGCGATCTTCTGCCACACCGGCGTGTCCGAGCAGGGCCAGGGCGCGGAAGCCGTGATCGCACAATGCGTGGCGACAAGCTTCGGCGTTTCGATGGATCGCGTGCGTGTCGTCATGGGCGACACCGATAATACGCCCTACGGCGGCGGCACCTGGGCCTCGCGCGCCGCCGGCATCGGCGGCGAAGCCGCGTGGCAGGCGGGCAAGGCGCTGCGCGGCAACGTGCTGGCGGTCGCAGGCTCAATACTGCAGGCGAAGCCGGAGACGCTCGACATCCGCAATAGCGTGGTCGTCGATGCGGCGACCGGCACCGAACGGCTGCCGCTCCATGAGCTCGCCCGCATCTGCTACTTCCGTCCCGATACGCTGCCGGCGGGCATTCAGGCCGAGTTGGTGGCGACGCGCCATTACGTGCCGCGGGCCTGGGCCTTCGCCTTCACCAACGGCATCCAGGCGAGCTATCTCGAGGTCGACACCGACTCTGGCTTCGTGAAACTGCTCAAGCACTGGTGTGTAGAGGACTGTGGCACCGTGATTAACCCGCAGCTCGTCGACGAGCAGGTGCGAGGTGGCATTGTTCAGGGCATCGGCGCGGCGCTGTTCGAACAGTGCCTCTATGACGAGCGCGGCCAATTGCTCAATGGAAACATGGCCGACTACCTCGTGCCGATGGCGGCGGAGATGCCGGACATGACCGTGGGTCATGTTGTCACCCCCACCGCCGACTCCGAGCTCGGCGCCAAAGGCGCCGGCGAGGCCGGCACCGCCGGCGCGCCGGGATGCGTCATGAACGCCATCAACGACGCGCTGCGTCCGTTGGGCGCCGCCCCACTGACGGACATGCCGTTCACGCCGGACAAAATTCTCCGCGCGCTCGGCAAAGTGTGACCTCTGCTCATTTCACGTGCAGCAGCGCGGCTTTAGCCTTTCTGTCGATAGACGAACGCTGTGCAGGGCGTCACAATCCGCCGTATCGATCAGGCGGAGCGCAACCGCCGGCGCAAGGGAGTGAGCGATGGACATCAAGGTCGGCAAGAAGGCGATCGAGGAGGCATCGAAGAAACTTTCGAACTGGGGCCGCTGGGGCAAGGAAGACCAGATCGGAACGCTCAACCACGTCACGCCGGAAGACATCGTCAAGGCCGCGAGCCTCATCCGCACCGGCAAGGTTTTCGCGCTCGGCATCCCGCTCGACCGCGACGGCCCGCAGACCGGATTGTTCGGCGGACGTTTCAACCCGATCCACCAGATGCTGGCGACCGGCACCGACGCCATCGCCGGCCAGCAGGACTGGAACAAGATCCGCTACGCCGACGACACGCTCATGCTGTGCGTGCAGGGCGCAACCCATTGGGACGCGCTCGGCCACATATTCCATGAGGACAAGGCCTATAACGGCCACGACGCCAAGCTGATCGACTCGCGCGGCCTTTCGGTGCTCGGCATCGAGCACTCCAAGAACAAGATGATCGGCCGGGGCGTGCTGCTCGACATCGCCCGATTCCGCAATGTGCCGTGGATGAAGGACGGCGAAAGCATCTCTAACGACGAGTTGAACAAGTGCGCGCGCGCCCAGAACGTCGAAATCCGCAAGGGCGATTTCGTCATCGTTCGCACTGGCCAGATGGAGCGCTGCCTTTCGGAGAAGCAGTGGGGCGGCTATGCCGGCGGCGACGCGCCGGGCGTCAAGTTCGAGAACTGCTACTGGTGCCAGGAGAAGGAGGTCGCCGCGATCTGCACCGACACCTGGGGCGTCGAGGTGCGGCCGAACGAGACCACCGAAGCGAACCAGCCCTGGCACTGGGTTGTGATCCCGGCCATGGGGCTTTGCATGGGCGAGATCTTCTACCTCAAGGAGTTGGCAGCGGACTGCGAGGCCGACGGCGTCTACGAATTCTTCTTCAGCGGTCCGCCGCTGATCATCACCGGCGCCACCGGTTCGCCGATCAACCCGCAGGCGATCAAATGACCGCGAAGCGGTCATCTCGGACAGAGGTCGATCCGTGATCGCGCGGCGCACGGCCGTCGTCGCAATTGCCCTGACGGCATGCGTCGTCGCTGCCCCTTCGCATTCCCAGGATTATCCCTCGCGTCCGGTCCGCATCCTGTTCGGATTCGGACCCGGTAGCTCCGGTGACATCATGACTCGTGTGCTGGCGCAGCGCATGAGCCAGGACCTCGGCCAGCCGTTCGTCGTCGAGGGCAAGCCGGGCGCCAACGGGCAGCTTGGCGCGGCGCAGGTCGCCCGTGCGCCGAATGACGGCTACACGCTGTTCCTCGCTTCCGTCTCCAACGCCACCAACGTGGCGATCACGCCTAGCTCCGCCACCGATCTCGCCAAGGAGCTGACGCCGATCGCGCTGGTGGCAAATGTGCCGAGCATCCTCGTGGTCCATCCGTCGCTCGGCGTCGCCAATGTTCAGGAGCTGATCGCGCTGGCGAAGGCCAAGCCCGACCAGCTGTTCTTCGGCTCGGTCGGCGTCGGCAGCCCGCCGCACCTCGCCGGCGAACTGTTCAAAGAACTCGCCGGCGTCAGGCTCACGCATGTGCCCTATGCTGGCGGCAGCGGACAGGCCGCGACCGACCTTATCGCCGGGCGCATCTCGATGATCTTCTCGCCGCAGTCGACGATCGCGCCGCACATCGCTGCCGGCACCGTCAAGGCGCTGGCCGCCGCGACCGCAAAGCGCGCCGGCCTGTTTCCCGACCTGCCGACGATCGCGGAAGCCGGCCTGCCCGGTTTCGACTCTGGCATCTGGGGCGGGCTAATGGCGCCGGCCGGCACGCCACGTCCTGTGATCGACCGGATCGCGCGCGCAGCCAACGATGCACTCAAAACTCCCGAAGTGATTTCGGTGTGGCGCAACGCCGGCATCGATCCGCTCGGCGGCACGCCGGAGGACTTTGCCCGGCTGATCGACGATGAAGTCGACAAATGGGGCAAGGTTGCCAAGGCCGCGGGATTGAGCAAGTAAGTCTATATACAGAACTTGAGGAGATTTCTCATGCCCCGCTTCCTCAAACGCGGAATGGACGCGAGCGCGATCAAGGCAGCCGACGCCAAGGTGCGCGAGACGGTCGAAGCCATCCTGGCACAGGTCGAGGATCACAAGGACGCCGCGATCCGCGATCTGTCGAAGAAATTCGACAATTGGGAGCCGAAGGATTTTCGCCTGACGCCCGCGGAAATCGAGAAAGCCATCTCGCAGGTTTCCAAGCGTGATCTCGACGACATCAAGTTCGCCCAAGCGCAGGTGCGCAACTTCGCGCAGAAGCAGCGCGAGACGATGAAGGATCTGGAGGTGGAAACGCTTCCCGGCGTTATCCTCGGCCACCGACACATCCCGGTGAATGCCATCGGCTGCTACGTGCCGGGCGGACGCTATCCGATGGTCGCCTCCGCGCATATGTCGATCGTCACCGCGCGCGTCGCGGGCGTGAAGCGGATCATCGCCTGCGCGCCGCCGTTCAAGGGTGGACCGCATCCGGCGATCGTCGCGGCGATGCATTTCGGCGGCGCCGACGAAATCTATGTGCTTGGCGGCGTGCAGGCGGTGGCGGCGATGGCGCTCGGCACCGAGACGATCGCGCCGGTGGACATGATCGTCGGCCCGGGAAACGCATATGTGGCGGAGGCGAAGCGGCAGTTATTCGGCCGTGTCGGTATCGACCTGCTGGCCGGCCCGACCGAGACGCTGGTGATCGCCGACGACAGCGTCGATGGGGAGATTTGTGCCACCGATCTGCTGGGCCAGGCCGAACACGGCCCGACCTCGCCGGCCATTCTCCTGACCAATTCCGAGAAGCTCGCACGCAACACGATGGAAGAGATCGAGCGGCTCCTGAAAATCCTGCCCACCGCGGACGCCGCAGGCAAGGCTTGGGCCGATTTCGGCGAGGTGATCGTCTGCGACAGCCCCGATGAGATGGTGCGCGAGGCCGACCGCATCGCCTCCGAGCACGTCCAGGTGATGACGCGCGACCCGGATTATTTCCTCAACAACATGAAAAACTACGGCTCACTGTTTCTGGGCGCGCGCACCAACGTCGCTTACGGCGACAAGGTGATTGGAACGAACCACACGCTGCCGACCAAGAAGGCGGCGCGCTACACCGGGGGCCTGTGGGTTGGAAAATTCCTCAAGACCTGCACCTACCAGAAGGTGCTCACCGACCAGGCCAGTTCCATGATCGGCGAATACTGCTCGCGGCTGTGCATCCTCGAAGGCTTTTCGGCGCACGCCGAGCAGGCCAACGTGCGCGTGCGCCGCTATGGGGGGCGAAACGTCGCCTACGCGCAGGCGGCGGAGTGACCTGCAAGCTCCGACTAGAGTACCTGCGCCGCGGCGTGTTCAAAGGCGGCTCGAACCTCGTTCGCTGACTCGAGTTGGACAACCGCTGACACCAAGATCCGAAGCGGCGTGGCCTTTAGAGTATTTGACGGGCTCACCAATCCGGCACAAATCTGAGCCACAACTTCCGAATTTGCTTGAAATAAGGTCCGCCCGTTGTCCGGCCCGTCCATCAGCGTCACCATCAAGCCCTCCCCGTCGAGCGTAAGCTGGACGCGGTCACCATTGCGAAGCAGCAACTCGGAATACGGCCGGTCGCCATCGTCGCGAAAGACAATGATGGTTCCCAATGGCATGATCGTAGCTCACGGTTGAAAGACCGTTCTAGAATGCGAGACAAGCTTACAAGAGTTCATCAGAACCCCGGTGCATAACAAGCATGATCGGCAAGGCATCCATCGACCTCGCCAAGACGCCTTCGTTCCGCCTGGACGGCAAGCGCGCGCTCATAACCGGCGGCGGGCGCGGCATCGGCCTCGCTGCGGCCTCGGCACTCGCCGCAGCCGGCGCCCATGTAACGCTGGCAGCGCGGACCAAGAACGAGATCGAAGAGGCAGCCGCAGCGATCCGCACGCGCGGCGAGCAGGCCGATGCGCTCACGCTCGACGTGACCGACATCAGCGCCGCAAAGAAGGCGCTGGCAGCCGCCCCGCCCTATCAAATCCTGATCAACAACGCCGGCGGCAACCGCCCAGCCTATCTGCCCGACGTCAAGGTCGAGGATTTCGACTTCATCTTCGCGCTCAACGTGCGCGCGGCGTTTTTCATGGCGCAAACCGTGGCGCTGCGGCTGATGGAGGCAAAGCTGCCAGGCTCGATCATCAACATCTCCTCGCAGATGGGCCACGTCGGCGCGGCGCGGCGCACGGTCTATTGCGCCAGCAAGCACGCGATGGAAGGCTTCACCAAGGCGATGGCGATTGAGCTCGCCCCGCACAACATTCGCGTCAACAGCCTTGGTCCGACGTTCCTGGAGACGCCGATGACGAAACCCTTTTTCGAAAACAAGGCATTTCGCGACGAGGTGCTGTCAAAGATCAAGCTCGGCCGGCTCGGGCAACTCGACGAATTGACCGGCGCGATCGTGTTCCTGGCTTCCGATGCGTCGTCATTGATGACCGGTTCGGCGCTCGTGCTCGACGGCGGCTGGACGGCGGAGTGATGCAAGGAGAAATTGGCATGAAGACAATCGTCGCCGCGCTGTCGCTTGTGCTCCTTGCCCTGCCCGCTGCGGCGCAGACCGCACCGCCTGATCGATTGGAGCGCGTGCTTTCCAACAAGGTGCTGCGCGTCGGCACCACGATGGACACGCCAGTGTTCAGCATGAAAAATGCGTCGGGCCAGCTCGAGGGCTTCGATATGGACGCACTTGCTACGCTGGGCAACGCGCTCGGCGTCCAGATCGAATACGTCAAGATGACGTTCGGCACGATGTTGCCCGATCTCGCCGCCGACAAGTTCGACATGGCGATGTCGGGCATGGGACGCACGATGGATCGTGCGCGCGTCGCCACCTTCTCCAAACCGTACATGCGCTACGGCAAACTGCTGATGATCCGCGCGGCCGACAGGGAAAAATACAAATCGCTCGCCGACCTCGACAAGCCGGGGCTGAAGATTGCCTACAACAGAGGCGGATTGAACGACCGCTTCGCCAACACCGAGTTTAAGCAGGCAACGCCCGCAGGCTATCCGAGCAACGAACTCGCCACCGCCGACCTGCTCGCCGGCAAAGTCGACGCCCAGGTGCAGGATTCGACCGCAGCGATCTACATGTCGCGGCAAAACCCGCAGCTTGCCGCGATGTCACCGGAAAGCATTTTTCACCCGGTCTATGTCGCGATCCTGATGCGGCGGGAGGACCAGACGTTGCAGAACTACGTCAATATCTGGATCGACCAGATCGAGATGGACGGCACGCTGGCGAAGGTCAAGGCAAAGTGGCTAGGGAATTAGCTATCTCCGCCCTCATCCTGAGGAGCGATCCGAAGGACCTCCTTTTGCCGCAGCCGACTAAAAAAGCTTTTTCAACACCTGCGGATTGAGGCTGCTCACCGGCGGACGGCCCTCGATCAGCGCGATGGTGTTGTCCACCACCACATGCGCCATGCCTTCGCGGAGCGATAGTACGGCGCTGCCGAGGTGTGGGGTCAGCACCGCATTGGGCATCGCAACGAGTTCCGGCGAGACCTGCGGCTCGTGCTCGTAGACGTCGAGGCCCGCGCCTGCGATCTTCTTCTCCTTCAGCGCGCGAACGAGCGCCGCCTCGTCGATCACCGGCCCGCGCGAGGTGTTGATGACGAACGCCGTGGGCTTCATCAGCGAAAACTGCCGATCGCTCATCAGGTGGCGGGTTTCGGGCGAGAGCTGCGGATGCAGCGAGACGAAATCGGCCTCGCACAGCAGATCGTCGAAGCTGCGATAACCCACGGCGAATTTTTCTTCCTCGGCGGGCGGCAGCCTGCGCGGGTCGGTGTAGATGATCGTCATGTCGAAGCCGCGCCCGCGCCGCGCCATCGCCTGTCCGATGCGGCCGAAGCCGACGAGGCCGAGCGTCTGGCCGGAGACGGCGGCGCCGGCAAGGTGATTGGATTGCGACCCCGGATAGACGCCGGAGCGGAATAGCTTGTCGCCCAAGGCGATGTTGCGCGCCACTGCGAGCAGCAGGCCAAAGCCGATGTCGGCCGTAGCATCGGTAACGATCGCCGGAATGTTGGTGACCGGAATGCCGCGTGCCGTCGCCTCCGCAAGATCGATGCGATCCTGCGTGATGTTCATCGACGACACCGCCTTGAGATTGGGATTGGCGGCCAACACGTCGCGGTCCACGGTGTCGTGAAGAAGCGACAGCAGGATATCGCAACGCTTCACTGCCTCGATCAGCTTGTCTTTCGGCAGCACACGGCTGGAATCGGGGTTGACTTCGACGTCGGCGACCTCGCGCAGACGCGCCAAGGCACTTTCGGCGATCGGCTGGGTGACGAAAACGCGCGGCCTGCTCACGACTTTTTCGCCGCCTTCTTGATCGCGGCATTGACCTTGGGCAGCACCTTCTCCGCCAGCAAGGTCATCGAACGCTTGGCGAGCTTGGGATCGCGCCAGTCCTTGCCGGCGTAAAGCAGCGTGCCGAAGTCGCCGACCCGCTCGCGGAACTTCAAAATCTCATCGGCGACCTTGTCGGGCGACCCGTAGATGATCAGCTCGTCGCAGATGCCGTCGAGCGTCACCTCGCTGTCGGGCTGGTCGCGCCGTGTCTTGAACAGGTCGAGCCGCCCGCGCTTCAGCTTGGTGTAGAGCTGGCTGTAATAAAAGCGATACGGGCTGTTCGGACCGGTCGCGTAGGCCTTCGCGGTCTTGTCGCTGTCGGCCACGAAAATGCTCTTGGCGACGCGCCAGTTCGCCGGATCGGCCTTCCGGCCGGCGCGCTCGCAGCCTTCGACGTATTTTGGCCAGTGGCTCTTCACCCACTCCGGCATCAGGAAGTTCGCCGAGATCGGATCCCAGCCGCGCGCCGCGGCCTCGGTCACGCCCTTGGAGAACGGCGCGACCGCTGTCACCACGATCGGCGGATGCGGCTTCTGCAGCGGCTTGGGCAGATAGCCCTGGCCGATCTCGAGCATCGCCTGCCGCTCGATCTTGATCGACCAGTATTTGCCTTGAAGATTGTATGGCGGCTCGCCGGCCCAGATTGCCAGCACCTGGTTGATGGCTTCGAGGAACATCGCGTTGCGGTCGGCGTCGAGATTGCCGAACGCCTCGGCGTCGGAGAGCAGGCCCCCAGGGCTGATGCCGAAGATGAAGCGGCCGTTGAGCATGTGATCGAGCATGGCGATGTTGGCCGCGGTGGCAGCAGGATGACCGTTGGGCATGTTGATGGTGCCCGTGCCGAGTTTGATTTTCTTGGTGGCGTCGATCAGGCTCGCGATGAATACCGCACAGGACGTGATGTTCTCCGCCCTGTCGGTCACGTGCTCGCCGACATAGCCCTCGATGAAGCCGAGCTTGTCGGCGAGGATGAACGCCTCGCGGTCCTCACGCAAAGATTTCCGCCAATCCTTGTTGATCGGGTGGATCGGCATGGTGAAGAAGCCGAGCTTCATGCTGCCTCGCGGGTCAGCGCCCTGGTGCGCGCTCTGGACGCGAATCCTAGCGGCGCTGGCCGCCCCAAACGAATTAATATAATCTGCCATTAGGCATCAGGATTTCTAATGACTGAAATCGCGCTCCGACAGATCAGGGCCATCATCGCGGTATGCGAGGAAGGCTCCTTCACGCGCGCCGCCACGCGGGAGAACGCCACGCAATCCGGCATATCCCAGCATGTGGCGGCAGCAGAACACGCGCTCGGGGTGAAGCTGTTTGAGCGCTCCGCCGCCGGCGTGAAACCTACGCCAGCTGGGCAGCGCTATTACAAGCGCTGCATCGAAGCGGTCGGTCAGCTCGACAGTGCCAACGAGGAGGTGCGCGGATTTGCCTCACGCGTCACCGGGGACCTGCGCATCGGTCTTATTCCGACTCTGACGCGCGCGGCGCTGGCGCCGACGCTGGAGCAGTTCGTGCCACGCCATCCGGACGTGCGGCTGCACATTGTCGAGGGCTACAGCGGCAGCCTGACCGAGATGGTGCTCAACGACGAGCTCGACTTTGCGGTGGTGCCGACATTCGAGGGCCGCGTCGGGTTGAAATCGCGTCTGATCGTGCGCGACCGCGAGATGCTGCTGTCGAGCCCGCGCCACGGATTCACTCCGCTCGAGCCGGTGCGGCTCAAGGATTGCGGCCCGTTAAAAATCGTGCTTCCCGGCCGCGCCAACGTCCGGCGCCGCAACATCGAAATCTATTTCGAGACCCACGGCGTCGAGATCACCGACATGATCGAGATGGACGCGATGATCGGCACGCTGCAATTCGTCGCGCGCACGGACTGGGTGGCGATCCTGTCCGGGCTGATTTGCTTCAACGACATCGGGCGGCCGGAACGGGTGATCAACCCGATCTACGACCCGCCGATGATTGCTGATTTCGTGGTGATCTCGCCGGCGCGACGCACGCTCTCGACCCAGGCCCAATTGTTCCTGGAATCCTTTGAGACCGAGGTCGCGCGCATCCAGGGCGTCTGGGCGCAGACGATCCCGCCAGCCGTCTATCCAGTGCGGCCGCGGCGGGCGGCCGCACGAAACTAATTCATACCGACGCCGGTGCGCCGGGCTGCTTGAGCGGATGCGCTCGCGCGAACGCGTCGTTCTGCATGCAGGCGTCGAGGACGCGCTTGAAGTTTGGGAACGGCGCGAGATCGACCTTGAAGAAGCCCGCGCCGGCGCCCTGGCTTGCCAGACAGATGTCGGCCACCGTAATGCTGTCACCGTGAGCGTACTTTCCCGTCGCCTTGTCCGTTAGATGCGTCTCGAGCGCGGTGAGCGCGGCTCGGTGCCAGTGCTGCGCCCATTTCGTAACGGTGGCTTCGTCGAGCTTGTATTCATGGGCGAGATATTCACGCACCCGCGGCACGATCAGCGGATGTGAATCGGCGGCGACGAGCTGGGCCAACCCCCGCACCCGTGCACGGCCCTTCGGATCCTTCGGCAGCAAGGGTGGATTGGGGTGGGTCTCGTCGAGATATTCGATAATCGCGAGCGATTCGAACAGCGCCGGCCCGTCGCCATCGACCAGCGCCGGAATCGCCATCATCGGGTTGACCTTTCGAAAGGCGTCCTCGCGCTGCTGGCCCTTCATCAGATTGATGTCGATGACTTCATCGGGCTTGAGGCCCTTCAGATTCATCGCGATGCGCACGCGATAGGTCGCCAGCGACCGCCAGAACGAATATAGCTTCATGTCACACCCTCCCCTGAAATCTATGGCTTTGCGCGGCCGGCCCAATAGACCGAAACATTAGAAACCTCCTCGCTGCCGCCGACGGTGCGTTTGGCCTCCTCGTAGCAGGCGAGCGTCTGTTTCAACAGCGGCAGCTCAAGACCCCGCTTCTCGCCTTCCGCCAGCATCTGTTTGACGTCCTTGATGCCGCCTTCAAGGGTGAAGGTCCGTTGGCTCGACGGCACTTTCTTGAGCTTGGCAACAATGCCCGGCATCCGCTGCTTGAGCACGGTGGCTGCGCCCGAGGTTTCAGCCAGGAAATCCAGAAGCTCGGCCGGATCGATCGTCAGTGTCTTGCACATCGAAAGCTGTTCGCCGAGCGCCTGCCAGTAGACCATCAGCGGCAGGTTGACCGCGAGCTTGAGCAGCGCACCGGAGCCGACCGGCCCGGCGTGCATCACGCGCCGGCACATCTGTTCTAACAACGGCCGCGCCCGCGCGGCGTCGGCGGGCTCCGCGCCCATCAGCCCCAGAAGCTTGCCCGCGCGTGCCGGGATCAACGACCCGCTCACCGGGCATTCGATGAAAGCGGCACCTTTAGCTCGAACCTTTTCGGCCAGTGCGGCTTGCGCCTCCGGCGTCAGCGTACTCATCTCGATGAACAGCTTGCCCTCGGCATCGCCGGCGAGCAGGCCCTGTGGCCCGTTATAGACGGCATCGATCGCGGCGGTATCGATCAACAGGCTGATGATCACCTCGACCGAACCCGTCAGATCCGCCGGCGTTTTCGCGACGGCGGCCCCGGCTTCGGCAAGCGGCTTGGTCTTTTCGGCAGTTCGATTCCATACGGTCAGCTCATGGCCGACCTCCATCAGCCGAGCACCGATGCTCGAACCCATGTTGCCGATCCCGGCGATGCCGATGTGCATTGAGCGCTCCTTCCAGCCGACTACTTCATCCGGTCCTTGATCTTGTCCAAGGCCGCGACCGCGCAATCGTGGTCAAAGTTGCCGCCCGGCGCACCGCCTACGCCGATGCCGCCGATCGCCTCGTCGCCCGCCATGATAGTGACCCCGCCGGGGGTGAAGTTGACGTTGGGCAGGCTTGCAAGACCGGCAGTGGAGACGCCCGGTGTCTTGGCGATCCGCTCCGAAAGCCCTTTGGTCGAGCCGTCCTTGCGCACCGGCGCAAGCGACGCCGCGGTGTACGCCTTGACGTAGGCGCTATCGAGTGTGTGCACGACCGCTCCGTCACCGCGCAGCACCGCCTGCCGTACGCCTTCGTTGTCGACGATGATGGCGGTCACCGCGTATCCCGCCTTCTTGCAGGCATCGACCGCCTCCGTCACCGCCTCCATCGCCAGCGCTGCCGACAAGCGCTTCTTGGTGATCAGGCCTTGTGCAAGCGCCGCCGATGCAGCGAGCACCATCAGAGTCGTCACAATCGTGACACGGCCAAGCGTTGCATATCCGGCATGCATGTTGTCCTCCCTAAATCACATCGTTGCCGTGGACGATAAGCGATCCACCGGCGTCACTGCAACGCGCGACCCGCCGCTTGGCGTGGGCCGACGGCATGGATAGTGTAAGCACGCGCGAAATCGATGGGGGTTGAAAGATGAGTCCGGCAAAAACCAAAAAGACGGTGGGCGTGATCGGGCTCGGCATCATGGGCGGGTCGTTCTCCCGCAATCTGCTCGCGGCCGGATGGCGGGTGGTCGGTTTCGATGTCGACGCGGGCAAACGCAAGGAGTTGGCCAAGGCCGGCGCCGAAATGGTACGCGACGCCAAGGCGGTTGCAGCGTCCGCGCCCATTATCATCACGAGCCTGCCGAAGCCCGAGGCGCTGATCGCCACCGCAAAGGAAATCGCCAAGGCAAAGCTCTCACCGCGCATCATCGCTGAGTGCTCGACCTTCACGATCGAGGACAAAGAGAAGTCCGAGAAGATCTTGCGCGCCGCCGGTCACATCATGCTCGACTGTCCAGTGAGCGGGACAGGCTCGCAGGCCCGGACAGGCGACCTAGTGATCTACGCCAGCGGCGATCCAAAGTCCGTTGCCAAGGTTAAGCCGGTGTTCGCAGGCTTCTCGCGCAAGCTTTATGACGTCGGCGTATTCGGCAACGGCAGTCGGATGAAATACGTCGCCAACCTTTTGGTCGCGATCAACAACGTGGCTTCGGCCGAGGCCATGGTGCTCGGCATGAAGGCTGGCCTCGATCCGCGCACGATCTTCGAGATGATCTCCAACGGCGCGGGCAACTCAAGGGTGTTCGAACTCCGTGCGCCGATGATGGTAAAGAACGACTACCGCGAAGCCACCATGAAATGCTCCGTCTGGCAGAAGGACATGGACGTGATCGGCGCCTTCGCCAAGAAGATCCGCGTTCCGACGCCGCTGTTTTCCGCGACGCTGCCGGTCTATGCCGCGGCGCTCAAAAGTGGCCACGCCAACGACGACACCGCCGCGGTCTGCGCCGTGCTGGAGGCCAAGGCGAACGTCAAGCGCCGCAAGGCGCGGTGACGGCCGGGGCGAGCGCCGCGAACGGCTGCCCAATGTTTCACCGCTCTATTCCACCGTGCTTTCTGCGGCGATAGAACGGGCTGGCAGCGTGCCCAACCTCATGTAAGCTCCTGCCCGATCTAACGGGTTCGATGTGGGAGTTGGGGGCGGAATGAACCTGAATTTCTGGATCATCCAGGCTTTCAACGGCATTTCCTATGGCGCATTGCTGTTCCTGGTGGGCAGCGGCCTTTCGCTCATCTTCGGCGTGATGCGGATCGTCAATCTGTCGCACGGCTCCTACTTCATGCTGGGCGGCTATGTTGCGCTCACGGTCATCTGGACCACGGGCTCGTGGCTCCTCGCGATTCCGGTCGCGGCTCTAACTATCGCGCTGCTCGGCCTCGCAATGGAGCGAATCTTCCTGCGGCAGCTCGGTTTCGACCCGCTGCGCCAAGTCCTGCTCACGGTCGGGTTTGCCTTTTTGTTCCAGCAGGCCGCCATCGATCTTTGGACCGGCAACAACTTCGACATCAATCCGCCCCCGGTGCTTTCGAAAAGCATCCCGGTCGGCGGAATCTATTTTCCGCTCTATCGCATCTTCATGATCGCGACCGCCGCGGCCATCGGGCTCGTGCTCTGGCTGGTGATGGAAAAGACCCGGATCGGGGCGCAGGTACGCGCCACCGTTGACGACGCGCAGATGGCGCGCGGTGTCGGCATCGACACCTCGCGCATTTCCATGATGATTTTTGCGCTCGGTGCGTTCCTTGCGGCGCTCGGCGGCGTCATCGGCGGCGCCTTCCTCGGTATTTATCCAGGGCTGGATTTCGAGATGCTGCCGATTGCGTTCGCGGTGGTTATTATCGGCGGCATGGGGAGCCTCGGCGGCGCAGCAGTCGGCGCACTGATCGTGGGATTGGCTGACAACTTCGGCAAGGCGCTGTTCCCCGAAATCTCCTACTTCACGCTATACGCGCCGATGGCGCTGATCCTCGCGGTCAAACCGACCGGATTGTTCGGACGAGAGTGAGCGGCAGCCGATGCGAAGTCACACCCTGAAAATTCTGATGGTGCTGGTGGCGCTGGCTGCGGTTGCGATCGTCGTGCCGAATACCAATTCTTTCATCGTCCTG
This sequence comes from uncultured Alphaproteobacteria bacterium, assembly GCA_963842645.1. Lineage (GTDB taxonomy): Bacteria > Pseudomonadota > Alphaproteobacteria > Rhizobiales > Xanthobacteraceae > Z2-YC6860. Next base: position 76,255 of record CAWJGY010000009.1, read on the forward strand.
CTTGTCACACGAGCCTTGGCATTTTCCATCCTGGTGATGAGTCTCGACATCCTGCTTGGTTACACGGGCCTCGCCTCGCTCGGTCAGGCGGCCTACCTTGGCGTCGGCTCTTATGCGACAGCGATCCTCGCGACCAAGTATCAGTTCGGACTGGGCTGGGATTTCTGGCTGGTGCTGCTGATCGGAATTGCCAGTGCGGCGGCGCTGGCAGCGGTGTTTGGCCTGCTCGCCATCCGCGCCAGCGGCGTCTATTTCTTGATGATTACGCTTGCGCTCGGACAATGCGTATGGGGCCTGGCCTATCGCTGGAATTCGCTGACCGGCGGCGACAATGGCATCAACATACGGGAGCGGCCCAAATTCGGCGGCATCGATCTCGCTAACGAGATGACATTTTTCTTTCTGGTGTTCGCGGTTTTCTGCGTCTCGTTGCTGTTGATGTATACGCTTGTCCGTTCGCCGTTCGGACGCAGCCTCGCGGGAATACGCGAGCGCGAGTTGCGAATGAAGATCCTCGGCTACAATACCTGGCTGCACAAATACATCGCCTTCATCATCGCCGGAGCATTCGGCGGGCTGTCCGGCGTACTGTGGGCGCATACCGCGGGCATCGTCAGCCCGGTGAACGTCGAGCTCCCCACTTCGGTCGACGCATTGCTGATGGCGGTGCTCGGCGGCTCGGGCACGCTGGTCGGCGGTGTCATCGGCACCTTTATCGTATTCGGGCTGCGCGAATTTCTCAGCACCCTGGTACCATGGTGGCAGTACGTACTGGGCATCGTGTACGTGGCGACGATCCTCTATCTGCCGACTGGGCTGATGGGAATACCGGAACGCCTGCGTCAGAGACAGGCGAAATCCGGCAATCGAGAGGCGGCGAAGAAATTGGCATCCGCGACCTCCTAACGATCGAGAGGCCGCGACAACATGGAAGTAGGACAATGACAAGCACCTTACTACGGCGGCTCGGCCCGCTGCTGTTGAGCGGCGGTATTGCACTCGGCCTGACTGCGACCGCGAAGTCCGAAGAGCTCCGTATCGGCTTTCTGGCGCCGACCACCGGTGTCTTCGCCCAGGTCGGCAAAGACATGATCGACGGCTTCAAGATGTATCTCGATGAAAAAAACAACAAGCTCGGCGGCGCCGATGTGAAATTCATCGTCGAGGACGAGCAGGGCAACCCGCAAACCGCGGTCACCAAGGCAAAGAAGCTCATCCTGCAGGACAAGGTGCATTTCTTCGTCGGCGGCCTGCTGGCGTCGACGGGTTATGCGCTGGCGCCGGTGAGCACCGCTGAGAAGGTCGTTTACATTTCGCCGGTGTCTTCGGCGGATGATCTCACCCAGCGCGATCTGCCGAAGTACCCGTATTTCTTCCGCACCGGCTGGAATAGCTCCCAGCCAAGCCATCCGTTTGGACAATGGGCCTGCGAGCAGGGCTACAAGAAGATCGCCGTCATCGCCGCCGACTACGCGTTCGGCTACGAGGTTGCGGGCGGCTTCCAGCGCGCGTTCGAGGCTTGCGGCGGGCAGATCGTCCAGAAAATCTGGCCTCCACTCACCACCAAGGACTTCGGGCCTTACATCCCGACCTTGAAGGCCGATGCGGATGCGATCTTCACCGTCATGGTCGGGCCGATGTCGCTGCAGTTCCCCAAGCAATTGGCAGCGGCCGGCAACAAGAAGCCGGTGATCGGCGGCGGTCCAAGCTATGACGAGTTCGTGCTGCCTTCGATGGGCGACGAGGTGATCGGGCACGTATCGGTTCTGCAATACAGCGCCGGGATCGACACACCGAAGAACGCAGCCTTTGTGAAGGCCTATCGCACCAAGTTCGGCAAGATGCCGGGCTACTATTCCGAGACCAACTACACGACGGCGCAGATCATCGACGACGTGATCGGCAAAGCCGGCGGCAAGTATCCGGGCGCCGAGCAATTCCTCAAGAATGCTCGGCGAGGCCAAGGTAGACGCGATCGCGCGGACCCGTAAGCTATGACGAGATGCGAAGCCCGGTGCAGAACATCTACATCAAGAAAGTCGCGAAGGTGAAGATGTTCGGCTACCCCAACGAGGAGCTCTGGAACACCGTCATCAAGACCTATCCGAACGTCAACCAGTTCGGGCAGTTCAAGAAGGACGAGTTCCTGGCGACGCCGGTTTACAGCCGCGATTATCCGCCCTGCAAGTTCTGCAACTAGCATCACTGGACCGGGGCTTCACTCGAAGCCCCGGTCCTTTCGCCTCCATCGCAGAGAAGTAAAACGTGAGCGCCGACACGACCACCAACGGCCCGACGCCGGTCCTTGAGTTGAAAGGGCTGTCGAAGAGCTTTGGCGGCCTTCAGGCCGTGCGTGGCGTCACGTTCACGATCATGCCCGGCGATCGCAAGGCGATCATCGGTCCGAACGGCGCCGGCAAGACCACGCTGTTCAATCTGATCACCGGGATTTTTCCGGCAAGCTCGGGACAAGTGTTGCTGTTCGGCCAGTGACGTCACCGGCTGGCAGAGCCACCAGCGTACGGCGATGGGCATGGCGCGCACCTTTCAAATCACCAGTCTGTTCCCGACGCCTGACCGTGCTCGACAACGTGCTGCTGGCGATCAAGGGGTTGCGGCGGTCGAAATTCGTGATGTGGCGGTTCATGTCGTCGTACCGCGAGGTCTACGAAAAGGCGCATCGACTGCTCGAACAAGCGGCATTCATGGACCGCGCGAATACCGAGGTTCGCTATCTCTCGCACGGCGAACAACGCCAGCTTGAGATCGTTCTTGGGCTTGCGAGCGACCCGAAGATACTACTTCTCGATGAGCCGGCGGCGGGATTGTCCTCCGGCGAGTCGGTCGAGATGACGAAGTTCCTGATGAAGCTCGACCCCAAGCTCGCGATCCTCCTGATCGAGCACGACATGGACGTGGTGTTTGACGTTGCTCACACCATTTCCGTTCTGCACTTCGGCGAAGTGCTTGAGACGGGAGCACCGGAGCAGATCAAGAACAGCCAGAAGGTCCAGGAAATCTACCTGGGAACGGGCTGAGCAAATGTCGAACATCCTCGAAGTCCAGGACATCCATACCTACTACGGCGACGCCTATGTCCTGCAAGGACTGTCGCTCCGCCTCGAGCAGGGCCAGATTCTGGGTCTTTTGGGCCGCAACGGCGTTGGAAAGACCACGCTCGTCAATTCCATCGTCGGCTTCACCCCGCCCCGCCGCGGCAAGATCGTGTTCAAGGGCTCAGACATCACCCACAACTCGTCATTCGACACCGTGCGCAGCGGCATGGGTCTGGTGCCGCAGGGACGCCGGGTGTTTCCGACGCTCGAGCGTCGAGGAAAACCTGCTGGTCGCCGAGCGCAGCACCGAGCGTCACGGCTGGAACCTGGAGCGCGTCTATACGATGTTTCCGCGGCTGCGCGAGCGCCGCACTCAACGCGCCAGGACGCTGTCGGGCGGCGAGCAGCAGATGCTCGCCATCGGCCGCGGGCTGATGACCAATCCGGACTGCCTGATCATGGACGAGCCGTCCGAGGGGCTGGCGCCCATCATCATCCAGGGGGTGTGGGAGGCGATCGGCCAGCTGAAGAAGGAAGGCCTCTCCATCCTGCTGGTCGAGCAGAATGCGTCGCTGGCGCTCAAGCTCGTCGATTACGTCCACGTCATGAGCAAGGGTCAGGTGGTCTATTCCGCCCGCCCGGAGGAGCTGTGGGCCAACGACGCGATCAAGCACAGCTATCTCGGCATCTGACGCTCTTGCGTCGACTCTTGCCTATCATTTCCGGCAAGGGCGAACCCGCGCGGGGATGCATAGCGCGATGGGTTTGATACGACGCCAACAAGATCCCCGGCAAACGAGGGGTTCGCAAAACATCGATCACCATCAGGGAGGAAACACCAATGCCGATCAATCGCCGTACCGTCATCAAAGGCGCGCTCGCCACGGGCGTAGCCGCGCAGGCGCATCAAGATCCCGGCCGCGGTCGCCCAAGCCGGACCCATCCGGTCGGCTTTCTGACGCGTCAAGACCGGCCCGCTCGCCTCCGGCGGCCTGCAGATGGAGCAGGGCGTCACGCTGCTTCTTCAAGGAGCGCGGCAACAAGCTCGGCCGGACCGCGCCGATCGAACTGCACACCGCCGACACCGCCGGCAATCCGGCGCAGGCGCGCACCAAGACCCAGGAACTGGTCGAGCGCCTCAACGTTCATTGCATCATCGGCCCGCTTGCCGCCTTCGAGGCGCTGGCGATCGACGACTACATCCGCTCGTCGCAGACGCCGATCCTGACGGTGGCCGGCGCCGAGGACATGACGCAGCGCAAGGCCAACCCCTGGCTGGTGCGGCCGAGCAGCACCTCGGCGCAGACCGAGCCATCCGCTCGGCGACTACGCCGCCAAGGACCTCAAGTTCAAGCGCGTGGCGGTGATCGGCGACGACTTCGCCTTCGGCCACGAATGCGTCGCCGGCTTCCAGCGCGTCTTCGAGGACAACGGCGGCAAGGTGGTGCAGAAGCTGTTCACGCCGCTGAATGCGCCGGACTACGGCACCTACATCTCGCAGCTCAAGCCGAACCTCGACGCCGTGTTCACCGGCACATGCCGGCTCGAATGGTTTCAAGTTCATCAAGCAGCTTCGCGAATACGGCAACAAGATGCAGATCCTCGGCGGCTTCACGCCGGTCGACGAGTCGCTGCTGCAGCAGATGGGCGACGACGCACTCGGCGCGATCACGCGGCAACTGGTATTCGGCCGCAGCTCGACATTCGCCAGCAACAAGAAGTTCGTCGCGGGGATCCAGCGCGACTACAAGGTCGATCCGGGCGTCTATGCCGCGGAAACCTATCTCTGCGGCGAGGTGCTCGAGCACGCGGTGAAGGACGATCGGCGGCAAGGTCGAGGACAAGCCGGTGTTCATGAAGGCGCTGCAAGGAAGCGAAGGTGCCGAACACGCATCCGCGGCCCGGTGCAGCTTCGACGAGTTCGGCAATGTGGTCGGCAACTCCTACATCCGCAAGGTCGAGAAGAAGGGCGGCAAGCTACGTCAACACGGTCGATCAAGACCTATCCGAACGTCGGCCAGTTCTGGACCTACAAGCAGGACGAGTTCCTGAAGAACCCGGTCTACTCGCGCGACTTTCCGCCGTCGAAGAATTTGGAGAACTGAGAGCGCAGCGAGCTGATCGGCAGCTGTCCCGGACGCGGCTGCAGCGCTCCGAAGCGGTGCACCGCTGATCCGGGACACGAGTCGAGTAAGTTCATCACCTCATGCAGTGGCAGTTCTGGATCATCCAGACCCTGAACAGCGTGGCCTTCGGCGGCCTGCTGTTCCTGTTGTCGTCAGGCTTCTCGCTGATCTTCGGGCTGATGCGCATTCCGAATCTGGCGCACGGCGCGTTCTTCATGCTCGGCGCCTATTTCGGCTACAGCCTGCTGGCCCGCGGCGGCAACTTCTGGCTGGTCGCGCTGGTGGCGGGTCTCGGCGTCGGCGTGATCGGCATCGCGCTCGAGCGGCTGGTGCTGCGCCAGATCACCGGCAACGAGCAGGGCCAGGTGCTGGTCACGCTCGGCGTCTCCTTCATCATCGCCGACATCTGCCTGCTGGCCTGGACCGGCGACCCGATGCCGCTGCCGGCGCCGCAGGAACTGCGCCGGCCGCTGCTGTTCGCCGGCTACGCGTTTCCGACCTATCGCCTCGTCGGTGCTCGTGCATCGCGCTGGTCGCCGCGGTCGGGCTCTATTTCCTGATGGAGCGCACCCGGATCGGCGCCATGATCCGCGCCGGCGTCGACGACATGGAGATGGCGCGCGGCGTCGGCATTCCGGTGTCGCGGCTGTTCACCCTCGTGTTCCTGCTCGGCTCGTCGCTCGCCGGCATCGGCGGCGTGCTCGGCGGGCCGATCCTCAACGCCTATCCGGGGCTCGACGCCGACATGCTGCCGCTCGCCCTGATCGTCGTGATCCTCGGCGGCGCGGGCTCGTTGCTCGGCGCTTTCGTCGGCAGCTTCGCGGTCGGCTTTCTCTACAATTTCGGCATCGCGCTGGCGCCCGACCTCGCCTACTTCGTGCTGTTCCTGCCGATGGTGCTGGTGCTGGTGTTCCTGCCGCAGGGCCTGTTCGGGCGGGTGCAGCTGTGACGCGCTGGAACGCGATCTGGCTCGCCATCGCGGCCGCGCTGCCTGATCGCCGTGCCGCGCGATCATCGGCAACGAGTTCTACGTCAACATGGCGAGCCAGGTGCTGATCTACGCGCTGTTCGCGCTCAGCATCAACATGATGCTCGGCTACGGCGGCATGGTCTCGCTCGGCCACGCCGGCTATCTCGGCCTTTGCGGCTACGCCTGCATCCTGCTGACCATCAACGGCTTCGATCAGCTCAGCGCGGCGATTCTGGCGCTCGCGTTCTCGACCGCGATGGCCGGCCTGTTCGGCGATGCTGTCGCTGCGCGCGCCGGGCCTGGGCTTCATCATGATCACGCTGGCGCTTGGGCAGATCGTCTGGGGCATTGCCTATCGCGCCAACACGCTGACCGGCGGCGACAACGGCCTGCGCCTTCCGGCGCGGCCGATGCCGTTCGGCATCGACATCAACAGCGCGCCGCGCTTTTATTACTTCGCGCTGGTCGTGTTCGCTGGTCGCGCTGTTCTTCATCTGGCGCTTCTCGCGCTCGCCGTTCGGAGCGAGCCTGAAGGGCGCGCGCGACCAGCCGCGCCGCATGTCGATGCTCGGCCACAACGTCTGGCTGATCCGCTGGCTCACCTTCGTGATGGCCGGGTTCTGGGGCTCGGTCGCGAGCCTGCTGTTCGTCTATTACAACCTGTTCCTCAGCCCGCACGCGCTCGGCGCTGCAGCAGTCCGCCGAAATCCTGCTGATGGCGATCCTGGGCGGCGCCAGCACGCTCGCCGGCCCGATCGTCGGCGCGGCCATCATCACGCTGGTCAAGAACGTGGTCTCGACCTACGTCGAGCGCTGGAACACGCTGCTCGGCGCGATCTTCGTGATCGTCATCATCTTCATGCCCTATGGGCTGGTGCCGGGCTGCCGGCAGCTCTGGCGACGCATCGTCGAGGCGCCGCAAACCGGCGACCAGCAAGCCTACTCGCGGAGCCGGCCGCATGACCGCGCCGGCGCTTGAAATCACAGGTCTCAGCAGGCGGTTCGGCGGCCTGCCGGCCACCAAGGACGTCTCGCTCACGGTCATGCCCGGCGAGCGCCGGCTGATCATCGGCCCGAACGGCGCCGGCAAGACCACGCTGTTCAACCTCGTCACCGGCGACCTCACCGCCGACAGCGGCTCGGTCAAGCTGTTCGGCCAGGAACTGATGGGCATGCGGCACGCCGGACCGCGTGCATCGCGGCCTCGCGCGCACCTACCAGATCCTGACGCTGTTTCCGCGCGAGACAGCTGGTGCACAACGTGGTGCTGGCCCTGCTCGGACTCGACAGGCTGCGCTGGAATCCCTGGGCCGTGCTGACCGGCCATCGCCACCTCTATGAGCAGGCGCGCGAGGCGCTGGCGCAGGTTGGCCTGGCCGACAGCGCCGAACGCGTCGTCGCCGAAACGTCCTACGGCGAGCGCCGGCGGCTCGAGCTCGCCATGGCGCTGGCGCAGAAACCCAAGGTGCTGCTGCTCGACGAGCCGCTGGCCGGCCTCTCGCAGGGCGAGCGCCAGACCGTCCGCGATCTGCTCGGCAAGATTCCCCGCGACGTGACGATCGTGATGATCGAGCACGACATGGACACGGCGCTGGGATTCGCCGAGCGGATCACGCTCCTGCATTACGGCGAGGTGATCGTCGAAGGCACCCGCGCCGAAGTCGTCGCGGACCCGCGCACGCGGGAGGTCTATCTTGGCAACTGACGCCCTCGCATATCGACGGCATCGACGCCTTCTACGGCGACAGCCATGTGCTGCACGGCGTCTCCTTCACGCTGAAGCCCGGCCGGCTGCTCGGGCTGCTGGGCCGCAACGGCGCCGGCAAGACGACCTGCATGAGCACGATCATGGGTTTCATCAAGCCGCGGCGCGGCTCGATCAGCCTCTATGGCGAACAGGTCAGCGGGCTTGCGCCGGACACGATCGCGCGCAAGGGCATCTGCCTCGTGCCGCAGGGCCGCCGCATGTTCCGCTCACTGACCGTGGCGGAAAATCTGATGGTCGCGGCGCAACGGACACGCAGCTCGGGCGGCGGCCCGGGCTGGACCATGGATCGCGTGATGCAGTTGTTTCCGCGACTGAAGGAGCGCCACGCCCAGGTCGCGGGCTCACTTTCCGGCGGCGAGCAGCAGATGCTGGCGATCGGCCGCGCCCTGATGGGCAATCCGCGCGTCCTGCTGATGGACGAGCCGTCCGAAGGGCTCGCGCCGCAGATCGTGGCCGAGGTCGGCCGCATCATCGCGCAGCTCAAGGCCGAGGGGCAGTCGATCGTGCTGGTGGAGCAGAACATCAAGCTCGCGCTCGAGCTTGCCGACGAGGTCGTGATCATCAACACCGGGACCGTGGTATTCAAGGGCGAGGCCGCGCTCGATCAAGCTTGACGATCCGATCGTTTCCCAGCACTCGGCGTTTCTGAAACCGCACGACGCAAGGACATCGGCAATGGCGGACATGTGGAACAAGTACGAGCCGACCGCGGCGCGCAAGCGCGGCAAGCCGGGGCGCGAGACGCGGCCGAAGAGCACCACCATCGACATGCACGCCCATGTCGCGATTGCGCGCGCTGGCGAGATCGCAGGCCCTCATCTCGACCCGTCCAAGGTCCCGCTCGATCATTTCTCGAACGCCGAAACCAGGGCCATCATGGCCAAGCAGGCCAGCGATATCGGCGAGCGCATCCGCAACACCGACGCGCGGTTTCGCGTCATGGACGACATGGGCGTGGATATGCAGCTCATTTCGCCCGGGCCGCCGCAGCTCTATTACACCGTGCCGCTCGATATCGCGGTCAAGGCCACGCAGGCCCTCAATGACGGCATCGCTGAATATGTCGGCAAGCATACCGACCGGCTGGTGGCGCTCGGCGGCGTGCCGATGATCGACGGCAACGAGGCGGCCAAGGAGCTTGAGCGCTGCATGAAACAGCTCAAGTTCAAGGGAGTCGAAATTCTCACCAACGTGGCCGGCAAGGAATTGTCCGATCCCGCCTTCGCGCCGTTCTGGAAGAAGGCCGAGGAGCTCGGTGCGCTGGTGATGATCCATCCCAATGGCTTCACCCAGGCCGACCGCTTGACGCGATTCTATTTCAACAACGTCATCGGCAATCCGCTCGATACCACCGTCGCGCTGCACTACCTGATCTTCGACGGCGTGCTAGAGCGCCATCCGAACCTGAAGATCTTCGCCGTGCATGGCGGCGGCTATCTCGGCGGCTATTCCGGCCGTATCGATCACGCCTGGGGCGCGCGCTCGGATGCGCACGCCAGCCTGCCGAAGCCGCCGACCGAGTACTTGAAGAAGATCTATTTCGACACGGTGGTGTTCAGCCCGATCCAGCTCGAAGCGCTGGTGAAAACGTTTGGCGCCGACCACGTGGTGCTGGGCACGGACTACCCGTTCGACATGGCCGATTTCGATCCGATCGAGCACGTGGTCTCGACAGGCTTCGACGCCGCCACCACCGCCGCGATCGCCGGCGGCAACGCCAAGCGGATACTGGGGCTTTAGCTTTTGCTCTAGGCGTCGAGGAAATCCACCAGCGCCGTCTCGGCGATCACCGCCTGGGCGGTGCTGTAGCGGCCGGCGTGGGCACGCTCCTCCGCGGTCTGCGTCGCCTGCAGGTAGGCGCCGAGATGGCGCGCGCGCTCGATGATGCGGCGGCCGACGGCAAGCCGCTGCGCCTCGAAGCGCCGTAGCGCCGGCTCGACGTCGTCGGCGGCGAGCGCGTCCGCCAAAACAAGCGCATCGTCGCAGGCCTTCGATACGCCGGCGCCGACATGCGGCCGCGCCACGAACGCCGCATCGCCGATGATGGCGACACGGCCGAACGCCATGCGCGGGGTTTCCAGGTCGTAGATCGGCTGCAGCACCGGCTCGTCCATCAGGCGCGCGATGGCGCGGAACTGCGGCGCCACGAGCCGCTCGGCGGCGGCGCGCATCGCGGCGATGTGCTCCTGGCGAATAAGCGGCGGCGGGATCGACATCGAATGCGTCGTCGCCGCTTTCGTCGGTCAGCAGGCGCTGCAGTTCGGTCTTCTCCCCGGCCGGCCGATACCAGATCACGTTGAGACGGCGGTGGCCTTGGCGCAGGTCGTTGTCCGGGCCGGCGACCGGATAGCTCAGAAACTGCTCGCCGGGCGGCAGGCAGAAGGTCATGAACTCGAATATCTGGCGATGGATCGCCGGCGGGATGGCCTGTTCCGGCAATAAGAGCACGCCAGGCGACGTAGCCGGCGTAGAGCGGATTGAGATCGGGCAGAAGCTGCTGGCGCACGCTTGAGCGGATGCCGTCGGCGCCGATCAGCAGATCGGCTTGCACGCTGCGGCCATCGCTCAAATGCGCCAGGACCGAGCCGCCGTTCTGCTCGAAGCCCTTGAGCCCCACGCCGCGATGATAATGCTCAGCCGGAAATGCGTCGCGCAGGATGCGATAGAGCCGCTCCCAGGCCGTCAGCGTCTGCGGGCATTCGGCCTCGCAGACAGTGCGGCCCTCGGCATCGAGGATCTTGCGGGTGGTCATCTCGACGCCGAGATCGGCGGTGTCGATGCCGAGCGCGCGCATGGCCCGCGGCACGCCCGGCTGCGCAACGATGCCGGCGCCGCGGCCCGACAATTCGCTGTCGACCCGCTCGTAGATATCGACCGCAAAGCCGCGCGCGCGCAATTGCAGGCCCGCGAACAGGCCGCTCATCGAGCCGCCGATCACGACCGCCTCGTCTTCCCCGATCCGTTGGCGATGCACCCGGCATGCTCTATATTGTGCCAACAAATATCGGAGGAATGCCATGGCTCTGACCATGCTGGACAAGAAGGCCGTCAGCGAGGACCGCAGCGAATGGCCGGCCGAGCTCAAGGCCGAGTTCGAGCGCGAAAGCCGCCAGAACAATGGCTGCGTCGGCAGTCAACTATTGTCCGAAACCGACAAGCTTCGTGTCTGGATCATCCGGCTGCAGCCGGGCGAGCGGATCGGCTTCCATCGCCATGTGCTGAACTATTTCTGGACCTCGGTGAACGGTGGCCGCGGCCGCCAGCACCTGATGGACGGCTCTACCGTCGAGCACAGCTACTTTCCCGGCGAGACGCGGCACGAGACCTATGGGCCCGGCGAATTCAAGGTCCACGATCTCGAGAACCTCGGCGACGAGGAGATGATCTTCAACACGATCGAATTCCTCGACAGCGCCAACAAGCCGCTGCCGGTGCCAGACCGCGTCCGCCTGACACGTCCCTGACCGCTGGCGCCCTGACACGATCCGTTCTCACCCCGGTTGAGCCGCTGTTGGCGTTCGCCAACGCGGCCTTTCGCCGTCCCAGGACGCACTAGCCAAGCCGCCATCCATCCTGCACACTGCCGCCAACAAGTCTTTGGGGAAACGCCACAATAAGCCGCGGACTGCGGCGTCGGGGAGCGGGCACTTGTCGGGCGAACTGCTCATCAATGCGATCATCGCCGGCCTCCTGCTCGGCGGTTTCTACGCCGCAGTGACGGTCGGCATATCGATTTCGTTCGGCATCCTCGACATCGTCAATATCGCGCACCCGGCGTTCATCATCCTCGGCTCCTACATCGCCTACATCGTCAATCAGACGTTCGGGGTCGATCCGATCCTCACCGCCATCATGGTGCTACCGGCGTTCTACGCGCTCGGCGCGGCCGTTTATCAGGTCTATTACGCCTCGTTCGAAAAACGTGGCCAGGACGCGCTGCGCGGGCTCGCGTTCTTCTTCGGCCTACTGTTCGTTACGGAAGTGATGCTGATCCTGGTGTTCGGCGTCGACTATCGTTACGTGCAGGCCGCCTACATCGAATACACGTGGCACTTCGGTTTCATGGATCTGCCGTTCCGCATGGTGGTGCCCTGCGTCGTGTCGTTGTTGATGGTCGGCCTGCTGCAGTTCTATCTGTCGCGCACCTTCACCGGGCGCGCGATCATGGCGGTATCGCAGGACCAACTCGCGCTGCAGCTCATGGCCGCCGACCCGATCAAAATCAAGCGCACCGCCTTCGCCATCTCGATTGCCACGGCCTCGATCGCCGGCGCGTTGCTGATCGTGATCCAGCCGGTCGAGCCTTCCGTCGGGCGCGAATACATCGGCCGCGTGTTCGCCATCTGCGTGCTCGGCGGGTTGCAAAGCCTGCCCGGGCACGGTGATCGCGGCGATGCTGCTCGGCGTGGTCGAAAGCCTCACCGCTACATTCTCCGGCCCGTCATGGGCGCCCGCGGTATCGTTTGGATTCCTGCTGCTGACGCTGGCGTTCCGGCCGGCCGGTCTCTTGGGACGATAGGAAGGGATCGCAATGCGCGCATTTCTCTTCTATCTCGGCAGCATCCTGGTCGGCGGGCTGTTCTTCGCCTTCGCGCGCTGGCTCGGCAACGACTATCTGTTCTTTGCCGGCTACACCGTTCTGCAATTCATCGTGCTGGCGACCGCGTGGAACATCCTTGGCGGCTATTGCGGCTATGTGAACTTTGGATCCGCCGCGTTCTTTGCCGTCGGCGCCTATTCGTCGGTGGCGCTGCACAAGCTCGCAGCCGGCGTCGATCGCTATTTTCCGGAATCGCTTGCCGGCGTCATGAAGCTCATTCTGCCGCTGAACATCCCGACGCTCATCATCATCGGCGGCATCATGTCCGGCCTGATCGGCCTCGGCACCGGCTATCTGACACTGCGGCTGCGCGGTGCGTTCTTCGCTATCGCCACGCTTGCGCTTGCGGTCGTGCTGCAGACGCTGATCGTCAACTGGGACTTCGTCGGCGGGTCGCGCGGCGCCTATATCATCCGTCCGGGCGAAGTGCCGATCCTCGGCAGCTATATCCAGTATCTGTTCCTGGTCATGCTTGTGCTGTCGGTGGTTGCATTGGCGACCGCACGAATCATCGAGCAATCGCGGCTCGGCTACGGCTTCGCCACCATCCGCGACGACGAGCTCGCGGCGGAGGCCTGCGGCGTGCCGACGCTGCGCCTGAAGCTGATCGCGACCACCATTTCCGGCGCGCTGATGGGCATGGCCGGAGCGCCGTTTCCCTATTACATCGGCTATCTCGAACCGAGCTCGGCCTTCGGTCTGGCCTATGCCGTCAATTCCATCGCCATGCCGATGATCGGCGGCACGACGAGCTGGGTCGGCCCGCTGGTCGGCGCGCTGCTGCTCGGCACGCTGCAACAGGTCGCGACCGTTACCATTTCGTCCGCGGTCAACCTCCTGATAGTCGGTCTTCTCCTGGTCGGCTTCGTCATCATCGCCCCCAAGGGCATCGTCGGCTTGGTGCAGGATTTCATGCGCGAGCGGGCCTCTGACGGCGGGCAGCCGACGTGGCGCTCGCGGTTCGCCATCTTCGCCAACATGCGGCCGGGAGCGCGCTGATGGCCGAGCCGCTGCTCCACGTCGAAAATCTCGGCAAGCGCTTCGGCGGCTTTGTTGCGCTGGAAGGCATCAACCTGTCGGTCCAGCCGGGCGAGCGCGTCGGCCTGATCGGCCCGAACGGCTCGGGCAAATCCACCCTGGTCAATTGCATGTGCGGGACTTTGCAGAACGAGACTGGCACGGTGCGGTTCAACGGCCACCCGGTCGATGGATTGGCCGCCCACCAGCGCACCCATCGCGGCATGGCACGCAGCTTCCAGTTGCCGCGGCCGTTCGTGACGCTGTCGGTTGCGGAGAACTTGCGTATTCCGCTGCTATACACCGCACATACGCGGAGCGGCCGCCACCTCACCCAGGAAGAGAGCGCGGCACGATGTCATGAACTCGCCGGGCTGGTTGGTCTCGCCGCCAAGGCCAACAAGCTGCCGCGCGACCTGACCCAGGTCGAGATGCGCAAGCTGGAGCTCGCCCGCGCCATGGCGGCCGATCCAAAACTGCTGATTGCCGACGAAGCCATGGCCGGGTTATCGCAAACCGAGGTGGACGATATCGTCGCTCTTCTGATCAAGCTCAACGAGCGCGGCGTCACCATCATCATGATCGAGCACATCATGAAGGCGGTGATGGCCTTCTCGCAGCGGCTGGTGGTGCTGGTGTCCGGCAAGATGATCGCCGACGGGCCGCCGCAGGAAGTGGTCGGTCACCCCGAGGTGATTGGAGCCTACCTTGGCCAGTAGCATCACCATCGAGAACGTCGATGCCGCCTACGGCGGGGTGCGCGTCCTTGAGGAGGTCACGCTCGAGGTGAAGGCCGGTGAGACGGTGGTGCTGCTGGGTACCAACGGCAACGGCAAGAGCACGCTCATGAAATGCATCATGGGTATCGTGCGGCCGCGCGCCGGACGGATCATGGCGGCGATCGATGGCGTGCGACACGATCTCACGAGCCTAACCACCGAGCAGATCGTCGATCTCGGCATCGCGCTCGTGCCGGAGGGACGGCGGCTGTTTCCGAAGCTGACGGTCGAGGAAAACCTGTCGCTCGGCGCGTTCCGGCCGACCGCTCGCGCGCAGATCAAACAGAACCTCGAAGCCTGCTTCGAGACGTTCCCAAGGCTTGCCGAGCGCAAGAGCCAGCTTGCGGGCTCGATGTCAGGCGGCGAGCAGCAGATGCTGGCGCTCGGCCGCGCGCTGATGCTGGCGCCAAAGATCCTGCTGGTGGACGAACCATCGGTGGGCCTCGCTCCGATCCTGGTGAGCCGGACCATCGACAAGATCAAGGAGCTCAAGGAGCGGCTGAACCTCACCGTGCTCATGGCCGAGCAGAACTTCACCCAGGCGCTGCGCATCGCCGACCGCGGCTATGTCATCGTGCACGGCAAGATCGCGTTCCACGGCGCGTCCGCCGATGAGCTCAATAACAACGATCTGATCCGGAAGTTTTATCTGGGGTTGTGACGTGCGAGCGTGGGCCGGACCCCGCCCTCATCCTGAGGACCAACCTCTATATCGGGCCGTTGATCGCGCGTCATTATTTACGCTTTCTGTCTACCTTCGGAGCCGGGTAGACACTTGGTGTTCGCATCTTGTTCATCGCCGCGACCGCAAGCCGGGTCTGATCGGCGGCCTTGGTGTATCTCTGGACCCAAAGCGGACAACAACCAGTGTCTTCCAATATGCTCAATTGAGCCATTACGATGCTTGCTCCTGAGCCTGGGGGCGGACATGAGGCGGCGCGATTTCATCAGTTTCGTTGGCGGCGCGGCGGTCTCGTGGCCACTTGTCGCGCGAGCTGGCATATCCGCTAAGTGCCACAGGCAGACATCATCCCGCTACTGAGCAATTCAGTATTGCCCTTCCAGCGGCAGGCCGAAGGCGAACTGACCGTACATCGACATGACAGCGTCGAAGTTGAGGCTGATATGGTGGTTGATCGCGGCCACGTCGCGCCAGGCGCGCTGCAGTGGATGGCCATGTTGCAGGCACCGGCCGCCCGCAGCGTCGAAAATCAGGTCTATCGCCGTCTTGGCCTCATTCGCGATGTACGATTGGCTGCGCCTGCCCAGCAGCCGGATTGCCATCGATGATTTGCCATCGTGCCGAACCTGGAGCTCTGCGGCGTCGATCGCATGCTGCGCCACCAGCCGGCAGGCGTCGATGCGCGCCGCCGCCTCGCCGACGCGCTTCTGGATCGTCTGAAAGTCGGCGATCTTTTTGCCGCCGAGCACAACAGCTCCGTGTGTGTGGCGCACTTTGTTCTCGTCGATGAACCGCTCGAATGAACCAGCAGCGGCCCCGACCGAGGGCATCGCCAGCGCAAAAGGCACCCCGGTCAACAATGATATGCGATAGAGCGGGTTTGTGTTCGATTCCGAGCCCGGTGCGGTGCTGCCGACCGCATCTGAAAAACGCAGAATCCTGTGGTCCGGGACAAACGCATTTTCCACGATCACATCAAAGCTGCCGGTTCCGGCAAGGCCCACCGGGCGCCAGCTTTCCCAGTCGATCTTGTAGTCAGCCTTTGGTACCAGGGTGAAGGCTGGCACCGGCTTGCCCTCGGGCCCTATCGGTAACATCGCGCCGCAGAGATTCCATGCGGCGCCCGGCGAGCCGCTGGAAAACGGAAATCGCCCCGACAGCCGATAACCGCCCTTCACCAAGGTTGCCTTGCCGATTGGTGCGTAAGAGCCTGAGATGAAGGCACCTGGATCTTCGCCCCACATCTCGTCCTGTGCCTGCTTCGGAAACAATCCGCCGAGCCAGCTATGCACCATGTAGAGCCCGCACACCCAGGCTGACGACGCGCAGACCTTTCCGATCGCAAAGCTGGTTTCGAGCACAGCCGAGAAACCCATTTCGTATCCGCCGTAGGCCGCCGGCAGCAGAGTCTTGTGCAGGCCCGTTTCACGAAACAGCGCAACAGCTTCGTCGGACACACGGCAGTCAGATTCACATTTCGACGCCCTGTCGGCAAAATCGGAAACCAGAGCATGTCCGCGCGCGATCAGACTTTCGTAAGCTGGGGTTTCGACGACATGACCCGAAGCGGTCGCAATACTCATGACTCGTCTCCTTCATTCGCATAACACCAAGTCGCGTACCCATCAGCCTGGATCGATCCAAACGGCGCATGTCCGCCATTCCACCAGCAGCGGCAAAAAAGCGGACATCGATTGGGTCCGTTTCGTGCCAATAAGAAGCGGCCATCGCAACGACCACCCGAGGTGATCGAAAAAATGCGGTTGGGTAGTGAGCATGGCGGTACGATCAGGGATTTTCCGCTGCGCCATCGCTGGCGATGAACGAAAGTTTGTGAACCTCCGACCGGACGCTCTTTTGCTGGTGCGCTGAAAAATAATCGAACATGCGCGCCATGATAGCCACAATCGAACCTTCTTAATTCATGCAGATATTTTGAATGCGTCCTGGTGCCATTCCGCTTCGAGATGTGGTGTAATTCGCGCATCGATCAGAAAAATTCCCGGAGTTTTCTCTGCAACCCATTTCTGAACGGCAGCAAGGTCGGCCACGGTCCGGACTTCAACCGAGGATGCGCCGACGCCGCGTGCAATTGCAGAGAAGTCTACATTCGCAAATCGGACAATATCAACGGAGTATTGACGTCTGCCGAAATAGTGAACTTCCGCGCCGTATGCGAGATCGTTGTAAACCACGACGCACATTCGCACTCCGAGCCTTACGGCCGTTTCCAATTCGCCAAGAGACATCAGAAGTCCGCCGTCGCCGATCGCCAGCGTGACAAGTCGGTGGGGCTGGGCGAGAGCGGCACCAATGGCGCTCGCCATACCCAAACCAACGGATTGGAATGACGTAGGTTGACACCAGCCCCGCTCATCTGGCACGCGGAAATAGAGTGGAGGCCATCCCATAAAATGCCCGGAGTTTGTGACGACCACCCGTTCGAGGGGTAGTATCTTGTCGAGCTCTTTTGTCAGCGTCCTAGGGTCAATATGTTCCTTTGTGGATGTGTCTGTGTAAGGTGCTTTATGGATGCTGCCTGCCGTGATCTGGTCCAGCACTTGAGGCTGCCGCCATCGTGCGCTTTTCTGTCCATTCCCCCGGCTCGTGCGTAACGCAGCGAGCAATGCTGCCGCGGTGGAACTGACGTCGCCGGTGATTCCGTAATCAATCCTGCAGTTGACGCCCAGCCGCGATCGATCGATATCGACCTGCAAGACTTTCGCGTTTTTGCCGATGAGCTGTCCGCTTCGCGTCGTCCAATGCGTAAAACTTACGCCGAAGCCTAGGACGAAATCGCTTTGAGGGATCAAATTCAGCGCTGCCGGAGACGAGAATCCCCCCGAGATGCCGGTGTTCCAAGGCTCGTCTGCAAACAGTCCGTTGGCGAAGGCCGACGTAGCCAATAAGGCACCCAGTTCGTCGCCAAGCTCAATCAATACGTTCTTCGCACCAGAAACAACTGCACCGCGTCCAGCAATGATCAGCGGACGTTTAGCGCGCACCAATTCCTCAGCAATCGCGACGACAGCTTCCGGTGGCGGGCCTGGCAGCGCTACGCTTGCGCCCGCCTCGACAGCGGCACTTTCCGGCAAATGCGAATCTTGAACATCTACGGGCAAGCTTAAGACCACGGTGGCGCGCTCACTTGTCACAGCCAAGGCCGCTCGGGCTGCAACCTGGAGCGCCGTGCCAGGCGATTCAATCTGTTCAAAGCGCGCACCAATGGATCGAACGAGATCGGCCTGGCGTATATGAAAATTGGATCGAAAATCACCGCGCGCCACGTCACCAGCGAGGACGAGCAAAGGAGTCTTGGCCTTTGCGGCCTCTGCGATAGCCGTGATGGCATTCGTCAGCCCCGGTCCGGAATGCACACTTACAACTGCAAACTCGTCAGAGAGCCTGACATAGGCGTCAGCCATGCTGACGGCGCCAGCTTCATGTCTTGCTGCCGCGTATTGCACATCACGTTCGCTGAGAGCATGCGTTATCTTGAAATTGGCCGTGCCCAGAACTCCAAAGCAGCGTCGCGCTCCCATCTTCGCCAGCAGCTCTGCGATTGCGACAGCGACCGTAGGTGACTTCTGAGGTGTGTTCATATGCTCTGTTGACTCCGGCAGCCGCTGTATTCGCGGCAGGGCGAGCACTGATTACTTCAGGCGCTTTGCCGCCTCCTCGAGGAGAGTAAGGTCGACGTGTTTCTTCACATCCAGCTCGGTTTTGACGAAACCAAGTTCCTTCGTCACCTTCACGTTATTTTGTAACGCTTCGAGGTTCGGCCGCAGGCCTGGATCGCGATGGTAATCCTGGGTCGTAAAAGCCCAGGAGAAGCGCTCCGCGGGCTGCTTGGTGATGCGGGCGGCGATCTCGGCCATCTCCTTCTTGTTCGCCGGGTCCAGGTACCATTGCATGATCCGCAACGTATCCTCCATGAAATCCACCATGGCCGCGCGGTTCTTGCTGATGAACGATCGCCGGGCGTTCAGGGTCGAAAATTGCGTAATTCCCACGGCGTCCCGGCCCGTGAACAATATGCGGGAGACCTTGCGAAGCTCGGGATCCAGCGCGAAGGGAAGCACGGCCGGAATGAGATCGGCCTTCTTCTCCATCAGCATGGCCTTCATCGTTGCCAGAGGTGCTTCGACGGTGGTGTAGTCTCGTTTGTCTTCAAGGCCTGCTTTCTTGAGCATGTAGCGCGAGGCGATGTCGACGGCGCTGCCCGCGGCATTGGTCGCCACCACTTTGCTTTTGAGATCGGCCACCGATTTGATCGGGCCATCAGCCAGCACAAGAAATTCGTTGCTGTAATATCCGGACACGCCATCCTGGAATTCGTCGGAGATGACGACGAGGTCGTCGATGCCCGCATTCAGGATCGCGATGGGCAGCGTTGAATAGGCGAGGTCGGAGACCTCAAGCTCATTATTTGCAAGCGCCGTGATCATGGTAGGCGTGCCGGTGTAACGAACCGTCTCAACGACGTAGGACTTGCCGAAATGTCTGGCCAGGTCCTTCTTTTCGAGCCAGATAGACCCGACAGTGCTCAACGGAGCCACCCAACTCAGGCGAATCTTTACGGGTTCGGTTGCGCCGCTTGTCGTGAAAAATGCCGCCGCAGCAGCTGCGGCGAACAGAATCTTCAACATACGCATCTGGCCCTCCCTGGATTTATTTTCGTCTCGCGTCACTTATTTCATTGGGCAGAGTTGGTGATAGCGGTCCTGATGTTCCTTCAACGCGACCGCTGTTGTCCGGAGTGTGTAGCCGCCGCTGGCGTCGCTAACTGCTTCCTGAAGGTAGAAATTTTGGATTGGGAAGTGATTGTTGCCGTATTTGTATGGTCCGCGGACCGATGCATAGTTTGCCTTTCGCATTTCGGCACGCATTTCGTCCTTTTTGCTCAGATCGCCTTTGACGGCTGTAACGGCACTGCCGATCAGACCGGCAGCGTCATAAGCCTGCGCCGCGTAGAACGACGGCATACGCTTGTACTTTTCCTGAAAGCCTGCGACGAATTTTTTGTTCGCTTCGTTCGGCAGGTCGGCGACCCAATGCTGCGCGCCGGGAATACCCAAAGCGAACTCTTTAAGCCGGGGCAACGACAGCGCGTCGACGATGAACGCGGTGTACAGCGGAATCTGCTGCTTCAGTCCGGCTTGCATGTATTGCGTCATAAACTGAATGCCGGCTCCGCCGGGATAGAACGCGAAGATCGCCTCGGGCTTGGCAGTCCGGGCTTTGGAAAGCTCTGCGGAAAAGTCGAGTTGGTCGGGCCAGCGGGTATATTCCTCGCCAACGATGGTGCCCTTGTAATTCGCTTTCACGCCTGCGATCACGTCCTTGCCGGCGGCATAATTCGGCGCGATCAAAAAAGCCGACTTCACGCCCTTTTGGTTCATGTATTCGCCAACGGCTTGTGGAACTTGATCGCCTTGCCACGAAGAGCTGAAGAACCAAGGCGAGCACTGCTCGCCGGCGATCTGTGACGGCCCGGCATTGGCGCTGATGAGGAAGGTCTGCGAGTCGAAGGCGGGTTTCATTGATGCCAGCAGGATATGAGACATCATGTAGCCGGTCAGAAAATTGACGCGATCGGATTGAATCAACTTCTCCGTCTTCTGCAATCCTTGTTCCGGCTTCAGGCCATCATCTTCATAGATCACCGTGACGCTTTGGCCTCCCATCTTTCGGCCGAGATGATCCAGCGCAAGTTCGAATCCGTCGCGGAGATCGTTGCCAACGGCCGCTGCCGGGCCGCTGAACGTTGTCACGAAGCCGATTTTGACGTCGCTCTGCGCGTGAGCGGGAAACATCGCGCCAAGCCACAACGCGGCAGCACTTGCCAGTGTACGTCGCATGTCTGTCCTCCTGAACAGTACTGCGCTCCGGTCTTGCTCGCCGTCGCGCAATGACGATCACTTCCAAAGCAGCTTTGTCGCCAAGTCTGCGCCTTGCCGCAGCGCCTTGAACTTCTCCCAAACGACCGTGTTGTGAACCTCGGTGCGGTAAAGCGCCTGCGAGGAAAATCCGCAATCCGCCCCGGCCATGACGTTTTCACGCCCGACAAGCTTGGCAAACCGCACGATGCGTTCTGCAATCAGTTCCGGATGCTCGACGATGTTGCTGGCGTGGGTAATGACGCCAGGGCAGAGAACTTTGCCTTCGGGTACCTTCACCTTCTCAAACAGGTGATATTCGTGCTCATGACGCGGGTTCGCGCCTTCGAAGCTGTAGCTTCCTGCCTTGATCTTCAGCACATATTCGATGATGTCGGACAACGCGGCTTCGTAAAGACGCGGGCCTTCGTTGATGCCGTAGCAGGTGTGGAAACGCACCATGTCGGGCGAGATGCCTTCGAGCGCACGGTTGGTCGCGTCGACGTAGATTTGCGCGCGCCTTTTCTTCTGCGCGTCGTCCAGGCCGGGCTCGAAGAAGATGTCGGGGAGGAATGGATCGTCCACCTGCACGAGGAGGCCCGCCGCGACAATCGCGCGATACTCCTTGTTCAGCTCGCCGGCCAACGCCTGAAAGTATTCTTCGTTCGACTTGTAATACTCGTTGATGCCGACGCCTGACGGCGCAGTCGCAGGCAGGAAGACGTGATTTGCGGGGATCCCCGCGGCTTTCGCGGCGGCTTTCACATTGTCGATATCGATCTGTAGAAGCTTCTCGCCGCGATACTTTACGGGGCCCACGCAAACCACCGGCGTGATTGGAATGAGGGCGCCGCCGGACATCGCTGTTTTGAAGTACTCCGCGTAATATTCCGGGAATGCCTCGACCTCCTGTTGGAACAAAATCAGCTTCTGGTTTGGGCGCGTTTCGTAGCCCTCCAGCCGCTGCTGGATGTAGGTGAAGAAGCCGGGCTTGGAGAACTCCCCATCGGTGACGATGTCGATGCCGCACTCGACCTGCCGCTTCACCGTGTCGGCGACGGCCTTCGACAACGTCGTCTGAAACTTGCTTTCGTCGTAAGGCTGCTTGTTAAGCTTGGCCTTCATGATGTCGAGGAGATCATGCGGCCTCGGTAGGCTGCCGATGTGCGTCGTCTGGATGCGGTCAGTATTCTGCTGCCCGGACATCGTTTTCTCCCGATATTGAGCGCCGTTGTTCGGCGGCCGTTATTCTATTGGCACAACGGTAGCCGGGGGCGCCCACACTTACAAGGAGCGCTCCATGTATTTGTCGGCAGGTACGCTGGTATTGGAAAGGCCTTTTCAGCGCGATTTCTTGCGGCGCCTGCTTGGATGGCGGGGATTGCCGCGGCGTTCCAGGATGGTTGGGGCAACGCGCCGCCACGCCTCGATAATTTCAGAACGATCAATCTCGTAGGGCAGCCATGTGCTGACCAGGAACACGCCCCGCAGAAGATAGTGGGTCAGTTCGATGAACTGTTGTGCGCGCTCGCGTGGGTAGCCGGCAACGCCGAGCGTTTCGATCCAGATGCCATTGAGTGTATGGCGGGCGTCCAGCACGATTGGATGGACGATCCGGGACAACTCCGGTTCCGAGCGGCTGGCTACCATCACCTCGATCATAGCTCGAAATACGGGGCGAAAGAAGAAGTGCTCGGAGTCGGCAAGAAACTTGGCGATCGGATCAGTGGATCGCGCGGCAGTAAGCGCTAACGATTGTGCATGTTCAATCGCTTCTCTCATGGCATGACGTGTAGCGGCTGCAATAAGATCAATTTTTTTTGGAAAATAATGCTCCTGCGCGCCACGCGATACGCCTGCCTCCGCTGCAACACGGCTGGCACTGAACCGTGCGTAGCCTTTCTCCGCTAAAAGATTTATCGACGCCTCTAGGATTGCCGCTTGTGTTTCGTTACGGCGTTGAAGCTGCGTCCGTCGTGCCTTCCGCCCTTGCCGCTTAGTCATGGCCGTCCGATTCTTTCCGATCCGCTGAGGCTCACTAGCGTACGAAGACCTGCTTTAGAGATCGGCGGACTAACGACGGTGCTGCTGCGCCCGCGCAGCGACCGGCCATGCTGCCGCGCTACCGACAACACCAAGAAATTCCCGTCGCCGCACGTCCGCCCCCTCAGGAGATCGCATCGTGCGCCTCAAACGAGCGCTTTGATAGGGATGAAACCCGGCTTCGCTACTGCAGCATGAGATGCGAACCAATGTCCGCTTTGGGTCAAAAGCGGACATGGCATCCCTGGAGTGCGATGTCCGCTATACCCCCGAAAGCGGACATGGATCGGACCACGTTAAATGTCCGCATTGTGCCATTAGCGACCAAAAGGCGACATCACTCAATCACCTCGTCGGCTTGCGCGAGCAGCGTCGCCGGAATTTCGAGGCCAAGCGCTTTGGCGGTCTTGAGGTTGAGGACAAAGTGGAAGCTTGACGATTGAGCAGCCGGCAGATCGGCAGGCTTCGCCCCGTTGAGGATCTGCGCGACGTAGCGGCCGACCTGGCGCGAAAATTCGGTCCGGTTCGTGTTGTAGCTCATCAGGCCGCCAGCCACGACCGCCTCGCGCCATTCGTAGGAAGCCGGGATTCGATGCCGCGCCGCCAATTCGACTAACCGGTCATTGATGACCTGATACAATGTACCGGTACCGAATTGCACCGCGCTGACTTTTTGCTGCACCATGGCAGAAAACGCCGCCTCGACCTCGGCTTCGTTCCCCGCGCGCAACACGAGCAGTGGCTGGCCGATTGTGCGCGCCGCCTGCTGCATCTCCTCGACCTGCAGCGGCGTGGCTGTGTTGTTCGGATTGACGACGAATGCGATCAAGCCGGGCGTGGGCAGGAGCGCGCGGACAAGCCCCAAGCGCTTGGCTCCCAATCGGGTGGTAAACAGATAGATGCCGGTGGCATTGCCGCCCGGCCGGTTGAGGCTCGCCACGAGGCCAAGTTTGACGGGATCGTCGCCGACGGCGAACAGGATGGGAATGGTCGAGGTGGCGGCCTTGGCGGCGACGGCCGAAGCCCGGTCGGTCGCCACGAGCACAGCCACCCGCCGCCGCACCAGTTCAGATGCCAGGCCGGGGAGTTGATCTTCGTGGCCTTGTGAATGGCGGTATTCGATGGCGATGTTTCGGCCCACCTCGAAGCCCGCCTCTTCCAGCGACTTGAGAAACGGCTCGCGCAGCGGGGCCTCCACCGCGAACGAGCGGCCGCTGAGATATCCAATGACCGGCATGGTCTGCTGTGCGCGCGCTGCGAAAGGACAGACCAGGGCCGCGCTGCCAAAACCGGAGATGAATTCCCGTCGCCTCATACTCCACCCCTGGGCCCAGGAGTTCAAATCGTAACGGTTCGGATGAGCACTTTGGTAGGGGTTAAAGCCGGATTTGCAGCGACGATCAGAGATGTGGCCGATGTCCGCTTTGGGTCAAAAGTGACATCGGGGCTCAACTTGCGATGTCTGCTTTACCCCCAAAAGCGAACATGGATCAGAGCGTGTTGAATGTCCGCTTTGTGCCAGAAGCAGACATGGCCAGCTTGCGGACCTACCTGAGGTCGGCCACTAGGTGAACGTTGCCGATTTCATTACCGGCTTCGTTCCTGACCACGACGCGGTAATGGTTCCGGGCGGCTGTGCTTCGTGCCAAATCTTTTGCAACCAGCTTTGCGCTCTCCAACGCGGCGTGATCGTCAGCGAGGTCTTCCGTGGCCTCGGCATCAGCAACGCAGGCACCGTTTTCAAGGGTGAAGGAGTAGCGGGGCATTACCGGATTATCGACCATGCGAGGGATCGTGTCGGTTCGGCAGCCTGGACCGGTGATCGACCACGCGGATCGGGAAC
>CAWJGY010000010.1:0-306136 GCA_963842645.1 uncultured Alphaproteobacteria bacterium
GCAGGGCTCGAT
Organism: uncultured Alphaproteobacteria bacterium; assembly: GCA_963842645.1. Classification (GTDB taxonomy): domain Bacteria; phylum Pseudomonadota; class Alphaproteobacteria; order Rhizobiales; family Xanthobacteraceae; genus Z2-YC6860. The sequence goes on from CAWJGY010000010.1 coordinate 13, forward strand.
AAAACCGGGCGCCGGAACCACGCGAGACTGATTGTTCCACCTCACGGCGGGAATAATAGGTGGGGCCTAAGGTTTTGGGGAGGTGATGGGCTGGTTCCGACCCCCCGGGCGGCCGGTTTATTAAATAGTAGGGTTTGATTTGAACTGGAACGTCTTCCCCAACCACTCATTGTGAGGGGGCAAGTAATGGTCCGGTTCATGCCAGGTTCTGCCCAATGCGAACGGTGCGCCGGCCCGACAGAGTATTTCGGTCGCATCAGCTTGCCTGCCACGATGATCCATCGTTGCAAGCATTGCGGCCATGACACATGGATGGCGGACGCCCCGCCAGCACGTAACCGCCTGCCCGACCAGCCGCAAGTCCAGCAGCAGCAACAGCCGCAGGCTAAAGAAAGCCCGAAGGTCAGGAACTAGAGTAAGCCCGCTCAAGCAAGGTCCCCAGCCAGCCTGAACGCTCCGTCTCTTTCGAAGATCATTGCCGCCGTGTGAACTAGTTCACATGGCCTGGCAAAAAGGTCAGGCAGATTGGCGGATGGCGACCGACCAAGCCTTTCAACCAGAATAGGAGATGCCATGATCCAGCCAAACCAGCCCCAGCACTACGCTTGCTGCACCTGCAACAGTACGATGATCCTTCACCGAACAATTCAGCGGCGGGCTGGCGAGCATGATATTAAGTTATGGACGTGCACCTATTGCAACGCGGCGGTAGAGGCTCAATCACGGGTGCCACGCTATGCCAATAGCAATGCCAAGTGCGAAATCTATCCTTTTTGACGGGAGCTTCCGATGTTCCCAACCACAAGCACCACGCAGGTCATCACGCCGTTTGGTAGCGGATATGTCCCGGCCGCGCACATCCCGACCACTCGAATGCTGCCATCCGATTTGGATGCAGTAGTGGTTGGGCTCCGTGTCTCGTTATTCAACGAAATATTGAGCTCGCTGCGGTCCTCACTAGGTCGTACCGCTTTCCCTTCATAGAGCTGCATGACGGCGTTGGCCTTGCCGATGCAATTGATGCATCTCTCTGCGCAACCACGCGGGACACCGCAGATCTCCCGGACGATTGAGTCTCGACTGGGCTTTGCATTCCAGCCTCGCAAGGCTTGCACGACAAGATAGGCGGTCTCAGGCTTTAGCTGTGTGATTTTGCCCGCGGTGACGCGGGGCCGCTCTCCGCACGCGCGCAGCAACCAGCGAGGTTACCGACCATCGGGTTTTTTGGTTCGAGTACGCCTTCAGCCATGACCCATGGACCGCGGCATTCGTCGGGCGGCTACGTGAACTGGGCTGGATTGAGGGGCGAACCATCGCAATCGAGTATCGATGGGCAGAGGGCCGTAGCGAGGCAACGAGGAAATCGTAGCAGAGTTCGTCCGACTGAAGGTCGATGTGATTGTCAGTTATGGAACCCCACCTAGCGAGGCGACGAAGCAAGCGACCGCAGTCATCCCCATTGTCTTTGCGGCGGCCGCCGACCCGGTCGGCAGTGGCCTGTCGCGAGCTTGGCACGGCCAGGCGGTAACATCACCGGCCTATCGCTCCAGCAAAGCGATATCGTTGGTAAAAAACTCGAACTTTTGCGCGAGGCATTAACCGGCCTGCGCCGATTGGCGATCATGGGGAACGCGGGCAATCCCGCAAGCGCGCTGGAGATCGCGAGAGCACCGGCATGCCGCTTTCCTCAGGGATGCCCGCCGCGTTCTTCGTCGCGGTGGCTCATGGCTGGGGCGCTAGGGCCGACATCGGCTGCCGAAGTCCTTCCGCGCTCACATGGGGCAGAATTTCTAGCCCGCCGCCCGCAGGCGGCTGATCTGTTCGCGCAGGCGGGCGGCGACCGGATCGTATACGGGATCGAGCGCCTGGTCCTTCAGCCATTGCTTCCGAAACGCGAGCTCGTTCTGAAGGTTCACTAGTTCCGGCGCGATCCGCTTCGGCAAGTGATCCAGCCGGGTTGTCCGCATCGCGCGATCGGTCGTGATGTCCCGGTACTCGCCTGAACTTACCGCGCCACCTACCTCGTCCGACAATTCCTCGCGGATCACGCGGCGCTCCCAAACGTCGCTGCGCCACAGCACCAGCGCCGCGACCATGACGAACGGCAGGAAGATGATCGCCTCGCGGATGCTCGAGCCGATCATCGCCTCGAAGAAACCGATATCCGGCATCGGCTCGGGCTCGTGGCGATCGACGCCGGCGGCCGCGCCGGCGAGCGTCACGATCAGCGGCAGCGCGTTGTTGAGCATGTGGGCGCCGATCGCGAGCAGCAGCCCGACGATCGGCGCGCTGATCTTCAGTAGCCAGCGCGGTTCGACCAGGGCATAGCCGAGAAAGCCGCCGAAAATCCCAGAGAACAGCGCATGGCCGCCGAATCCCAACAGCGCAAAGCGTCCGCCGAGTTGGAGCCCATAGGGTGCGACGCCGGTCTTGGCGTATTCCTGCGCCACATAGAGCGCGGTCTCGTACCAGTTGAAGCCGATGCCGACCAACGCGCCATACACGATGCCGTCGCGCACGCTGTTGAACTGGCCGCGCAGCATCGCGAAGATCACAGCGACGCCGAGCGCCTTGGCGAGTTCCTCGGAGATCGGCGCCGAGATCGGCGCCGACAGCATCACCGCCGCTTCAGGCCCGAGTACGCTCTCGACCACCGGGTGCCCCGCCACCCAGGTGTCGATCGCCTGGAAGAAGAACGAATTGACCGGAATGGCGAGCGCGGTAGCGATGAACCCGCCCCACAACAGCGCTGCGGCGAAGAACGAGGCGCTGACGCGCTCGCGGCGCTCCAGGTTCCAAAGCAGCCACACCGGCAGCGCGGTCAGCACGCTCGACATCGCAAGCGCGGACATGAACACCAGCGCCGTGTCGCCGGGCGCGGTGAAGAACAGGCCGAGCTGCACCACCACGGCGACGGCCGAAAAGCCGATCAGCATCGCGCCGAGCACACGGCATAGCGGCCGGCGCCGCAGCGGCGGCCCCAGATCGCGCTCGAACGGCAATGTCGTCATCGAGGCCAAACGTGGTTGCGCGGAGCCGGATTTCCTTGTCCCTCCCGACTGTATCACAAGCCGACACACCTCAAGCCGGACACGGCTTACTTGGTCGCGAGGGCGCTGGAAGCGTGGATGCCAAGGACCGAGGCGGTGAGAAAGCCGATGCGGCGTGTCACGCTGCTCGCCCGCGCCGACGAGGTGATCGAATAAAGAGCTGTTTTGCTGCGGTGCAAATGGTCGCTAGTGGCACTTAGCGGACATCGAGGCCTGACTGACTGATGTCCGCTATTGGGGGTAAAGCGGACATAACTAATGGGGGCCGTCATGTCGGCTAATGACCCAAAGCGGAGATCCCGCCAAGCCTAAGTTGAACCAATTCCACCTCCCCGTGACCCTACTGACCCTCTTCATAGTGGTGGTTTGAGCCGCTACGCTCTCTTTCTCTCTTGGGCTTAGCGGAGGGAAACAGCATGATGCGACGAGCATTCCAAGCGACGCTGCTCTCTTTCGCCGTTGCGATCACATTGACAGGGCGGTGCAGACGAGCAATGGCACACGCAGATGCAGGACCGCCGAGCACGGTGATCCGCGGCCGTTGTGACGAGTTCGGCCGGGAACGATCGTTCGTCGGCGTGCCGATGCGCAAGGACGATGTCCTGGTTGGCGCCATCAGCATCTATCGCCGGGAGGTTCGACCCTTCACCGACAAGCAGATCGAACTGGTCAAGAACTTCGCCGCCCAGGCCGTCATCGCGATCGAGAACACGCGGCTGCTCAACGAACTGCGCGAATCGCTGCAACAACGACCGCCACTGCTGACGTGCTGAAAGTCATCAGCCGTTCAGCCGTCGATCTCAGCCTGTGTTGCACGCTCAGTCGAGCCTGCGGCGCGCCTGTCAGGCGGATAGCGTGGCGCTAAGAATTGCGAAAGGACGACCACTATCACCACCTGGCAAGCTTCGGACTTCCGCCGAGCACAAGGAGCGTATGCAAAGTCAGCCGCTCCGGGCCGATCAAGGAATTCGATCCGCTACATCCTGCCCGCAGGAAAGTCGCGCGCATATTGCCGACGCGCAGGCCGACTCGAACCGCGAGCTTGGCGGCATTTGCGACGCGCGGAAACGTGCGAACCGTGCTCGGGCGTGCCACTGCTGCGCGAAGGCAAGCGCCATCGGCATTCTGCTCCTGCAGCGGCGAAGCGTGCAACCGTTTACCGACAAGCAGATCGAACTGGTCGAGACATTCGCCGATCAGGCGGTGATCGCGATCGAGAATGCGCGACTGTTCGAGCGAGCAACAGCGAACCGTGAGCTGCTAATCGCTGGAGCAGCAGACCGCGACACCGAGGTGCTTAAGGTCATCTCCGGCTCGCCGGGCGATCTAGGACGCCGGTGTTCGACGCTTGCTGGCAAACGCGACTCGCATGTGCGGGGCGAAATTTGAGCATCTGTCGCTGCGCGATGGAGATGTGTTCCGCAGCATTGCCATGCTCGGAGCGCCCGCTGCATTCGCCGAAGCGCGAGCGCGCGATCCCATCGATTCGGCCGACACCTGGCGCACAGCCTGGAGCGCCTGGTTCGCACGAAGGATGTCGTTCACATTCCGGATCTTCAACTGATCCAAAGAGGCGCGCCCCGGTGCCTCTACGCTCGCCGGTGCCGAGCAGCACGTAAACGTTCCGCTGTTGAAGGACGACAAGCGATCGGTGCGCTTCGATTGACCGCCAGGACGCGGGCCCGTTCACCGACAAGCAGATCGAGCTGGTGCAGAACTTCGCCGCCCAAGCCGTCATCGCGATCGAGAACGCGCGGCTGCTCAACGAGCTGCGCCAGCGCACCGACGATCTCGACCGAGTCGTCTGGAGCAGCAGACCGCGACCTCGGAGGTGCTGAAGGTCATCTCCAGCTCGCCGGGCGAACTGGAGCCGGTATTTCAGGCTATGCTTGAGAACGCCACGCGGATCTGCGACGCCAAATTCGGCGACTGTTGTCTCGCTACGACGGCGAGGCTTTCCATCGCGCCGCAGGCACCGGCACGCCCGCCTGAGCTTGTCGAATTTCAGAAGCGCCGCGGCCCGTTCAACGCCGGAAGGCAGTCATCGCTGCCGCCACAGTGTTTCAGATGACAAACGGTCGCGAGCACGGCCGACGATGCGGGCCGCTCCGTCGCCAGGGCCCACCGCCACGCTTGGCGGCGCGCGATCAGCAGTCGCAGTCCCGATGCTCAAGGACAACGACCTGATCGGCGCGATCGTCATCTACCGCCAGGAGATCCGTCCGTTCACGGACAAGCAGATCGAGCTGGTGCAGAACTTCGCCGCGCAGGCCGTCATCGCCATCGAGAACACGCGGCTGCTGAACGAGCTGCGCGAGATCTGCTTGCAGCAGCAGACCGCGACCGCCGAGGTGCTGAAGGTCATCTCCAGCTCGTCGGGCGAGTTGCAGCCGGTGTTCCAGGCCATGCTCGCGAACGCGACTGCGCATCTGCGAAGCGCAAGTTCGGTGCTCTGATGCCTGTACGATGGCGATACGTTTCGCAGCGGTCGCGCTGCACAACGTGCCGCCTGCGTATGACGACGATCGCTGCGCGAGCGCCGATTCGTCCACGGCCCAGGCACGCCGCTCGGCGCATGTCGCCGCACAAAGCAGGTGCGTCCACATCGCCGATCTCCGGCGGACGACTTGCCGAACGGCGATCCAGCTGGTCGTCGCAGCGCGACCTCGGTGGCGCCCGCACGCATTCTCAACGTGCCGATGCTCAAGGAGGATGAACTGATTGGCGCTATTGCCATCTATCGCCAGGAGGTCCGTCCGTTTACCGACAAGCAGATCGAGCTGGTGCAGAACTTCGCCGCGCAGGCGGTCATCGCCATCGAGAACACGCGGCTGCTCAACGAGCTGCGCGCACGAATCTGCTTGCAGCAGCAGACTGCCACCGCCGACGTGCTGAAGGTGATCAGCCGCTCGACGTTCAATCTGCAGACGGTGCTCGACGCGCTGGTCGAATCGGCTGCGCGGCTATGCGAAGCGGACATGGCGGCCATCACACGTCAGCAGCGGACGGAAACTTCTATCAGCAGTCGCGAACTACGGCTTCTCGCCGGATGGACAGGAGTTCATCGAGACACATGCCAATGCGTGCCGGGCGCGGCAGTCGTCGTCGGTCGCGTCCCTGCTGGAATGCAAGCTCAGTGCAAATCGCCGGACGTGCTGGCCGATCCCGAATACACGTTATCGAAGCCGCAAAGATAGGCGGCTACCGTACCATGCTCGGCGTACCGCTGCATGCGCGAGGGAGATGCCGATCGGCGTTCTCGTGCTAGCGTCGAAGGCGCGTCGAACCTTTTACGGACCAGCAGATCGAATTGATAACGACGTTCGCCGACCAAGCGGTGATCGCGATCGAGAACGTCCGGCTGTTCGACGAAATCCAGGACAAGAGCCGGCAGCTCGCCGAGGCGAGCCAGCACAAGTCGCAGTTCCTCGCCAACATGAGCCACGAGCTGCGCACGCCGCTCAACGCCATCCTCGGCTACACCGAGCTGATCGCAGACGGCATCTACGGCGCGCCACCGAGAAGATGCAGGCGTGCTCAAGCGGGTCGAGAGCAACGGCAAGCATCTGCTTGGGCTGATCAACGCCGTGCTTGACCTGTCCAAGATCGAGGCCGGCCAGCTCACCCTCGATCTCGCCGATTATTCGCTGCAGAACGTTGCCCAGACCGTCTACAGCGCGGTCGAGCCGCTGGCGGTCGACAAGAAGCTCGCGTTCAAGGCCGAGGTGCAGCCCGACCTGCCCTCGGGCCGCGGCGACGAGCGCCGGCTGACGCAGGTGCTGCTCAACCTGGTCGGCAACGCGATCAAGTTCACCGACGCTGGCGAAGTGGTCATCAAGGCCGGCGCGAGCAACGGCGACTTCCATCTGTCGGTGCGCGATACCGGCCCAGGTATTTCTGCTACCGACCAAGCCAAGCTGTTCCAGGAGTTTCAGCAGGCGGACAATTCAATCACCCGCAAAAAGGACGGCACCGGACTGGGACTTGCGATCTCGAAGCGCATCATCGAGATGAGTAAAGCTTGCAATTTCGCCTTTTGGCACAAAGCGGACATCGAGGGCACCCGGCCTGCGTTGAGCGCCGCGAGTGCAGCCGACCTTCCTCGCGCTGGAGACGCGCGCGCCGCTTAGTCGCAGCGGGTCTCCCTGCGCGTGGTTGTCCGGCCATCTTCCTCAATCGTTATTGTCCTCGTGCGGCAGTTTTGCCCCGTGCCGGAAGAGGGACCGGGAAATGGAGGCCGCCTCACCCTTTCACACCTCGCGATGTTATATCCTGCATTCCTGAAACAGTTTCCCAGCCCCGTGAAATTCCGCATGTTGGTACCTGGGGTCGCGTGGCAACTCGAACATGGCCGGCCCGTATCCCTTTGAAAGGCTACGGTAGCGTCAGCCGTGCTCGCTCCAAGCGCGGTGGCCAATGCGAGAGTGAACCCGACGGCTAGTCTGCGGCTGATGAGCGGAACATAAGTTGGAGTTTGTGGATGCGGGACCATTTGATGCCTCCCCTGAACTCACTGAGCGCATAAAATTTATAGACCGTCCTGAGGAACACAATAAGAGGTTGGGTGCGATATTCCTTGCTGTAGTTTAAACCCTGCGGCCCGGCCGAGTATAGCCGGCAATGTCGGGCTTTTCGGGCGATAATGACTTGCAGGTGCACAACTACGGCTGACCATCACACGGCGGTAGCCGAACCGGCGGCGTTGGTTGGCGAAGGCCGGTCGGAATTTAGACCACCAGTTTTCCTTCGAGGAAGGCTTGTCATGTTCCTGATTGAACATGACACTGCATAAACACCCATTTTTTTCGAAAAAAAGGAAATCGATTACAGCAATTCAAAATCAATTACTGTAATTCTGGATGTGAATTTGTCATCACCTGAAGTAGCGGGCGAGGCCCTCCAACAGCGGATGGCGCTTCCCTTCCAGCTTCTTCAACTTCTCCCAATTTTTATCCACCCGTTCCTTCAACGTCTTCCACTCGCTGTAGCGCGCAATCAGTGTGCTGTCAGCCAAGTGATTGCCATTTGCCTTGATAGGCCGAAGGTTTGTATCGACAGACAAAATTGCGGTTGTGTCCTGTATCTTCTTGGCTGGTCTGTTCTGCTCCTTGGCGAGCTTCTCTTCATCCTCGATGAGGCGAACTCTGGCTTGCTCTACCGAGGCTAAAAAGGCGGTTACAGTTTTATGATCGCGCGCAGGTTTACGCCCGGACTTCTTCTTTGGCTTCGGCGGGATGTCCGTCGTTTCAAGCCCCGGTAACGGGGTTTGCCTAATGCGGTTGAGAAGCATTTCCGAACTTGACGGTTCGTCCGGGTTGATCTTGAAAAGAAAACAGGCAGCCAGCCACCGCCTTTCCATCTCGCGCTCAATATATTCCCGATATTGAAACTGCTCCCTCGTCACCGTTTGACCCGATCCGGGCAGTGGCGGCATTCGCGCCTTATCGATGAACAGCCGCTCGGCCAGATAACCGGGAATTTGCCTGGTGTCGCCGTCCCGCCAAGCCTCCGCCTGATCGAAAAACTCATCCAAGTTGAAGTCAGTCATGTTGACCTCCATTAGGCGCGCTTCTCTGCGGCGTAGGTCGCCCGGTTATAGATGCCCGCCACGCCCGCCTTGTGGCCGCTGATGTGGTTTAGCACCGCCTCGATAACGTGGGGCAGCACGCCTAGATCGCCCATGCGGGTGGCAGCCGTGCGGCGTAGGTCGTGCAACCGCCAGGGCTTGATCGGCAGCCGCTTGTCGAGCGCAGCCTTCGCCAGCGACCATCCAGAGAATCCGCCCACACCTTCCCCGAACACAAGATCGCGCCCGGCCCGGCGGGGTGTTCCAGTCAGGATCACCGTCGCAGCGGGTGACAATGGCACGTCATGCTCCAGCCGGTTCTTGGTGCGGGCTGCCGGCAAGGTAATCAGGCCGGAATTGGTATCGACTTCCGACCATCGCAGGCTGGCAATAACTGCTCTTTCTCGCCACGCACTTCGACAAGAAGCATGTTCCGTCCCCCTTACGCCCCTTACGCACCAACCACGCTGCACGAACTCCGTGACGCTTGTGCTACGTCGGCCTTTCTACGATCAGTCGTGCACCAAATTCGTATTGCAACTAAAGCGTGCATCATGCCAAGCTTCCGACATCCAGTCTAGGATGTGAGGCGGACTTGGCATTTGCGATCAAAGAGCATCGACTTTCTGAGAGCGGCAAGGCTGTCGAATACATTCCGTCGCCGTATGTCGGCGGCGCCTTGCCGCAATCGGTTAAGATCGCCGTGGTGCATTTCACTTACGGGGCGGGTGCGAAGTCCAGCGCGAACTGGTTCAAGGATCCGAAAAATCCAGGTTCTTCGGCGCACGTGGTCATCGACCGCGACGGCACGGTCATTCAGTGCGTGCCGTTCAGTACGATTGCGTGGCACGCCGGCAAGTCGCGGCTGCGCGATCTCGTGGGGCTCAATCAATACTCCATAGGCATTGAGCTGGCGAACTGGGGCTATCTGGCGCGGTCCGGCGAAGGCTGGGCGAGCTACAGCGGCGCGAAAATTGCCAAGCCGTTCATTGGGGCACACAAGAATGGCAATCCTGACAAGGGGCATTTGCCGATCGGGTGGGAGACTTATCCTGCCGCGCAGTTTCAAAGCACCGTCGAACTCGTGCGCGCGCTCGCCGCCGCTTACGGGGTCGAGGAGGTCGTGGGACACGACGACATATCGCCTGGGCGCAAGTGGGATCCGGGTCCGGCTTTCGACATGGCGCGGTTTCGAAACCAGGTGTTTGGCGACCGGAAGGACATGGGCGATATCCGCTTGAAAGTCCTTGTGGCCGAAGGCCTGAATTTGAGGACCGGACCGGGCATACAGTTCGAAGCAAAGCAAATGCTGCCGGTCGACACAGTGGTCGAGCCGATCTCAGAAGACGGGCTATGGGTTTGCGTATCGGTCATTGCGGAAAATAGTGAGCCAACTGCGACCGGATGGGTTCACTCGAGATATATCGGGTAAGGAAGTTTGGGGCAGGGCGGGCTGACAGCTCGCGATGTTATATCCTGCATTCCTGAAACAGTTTCCCAGCCCCGTGAAATTCCGCATGTTGGTACCTGGGGTCGCGTGGCAGGCAGCCAGCCACCGCCTTTCCATCTCGCGCTCAATATATTCCCGATATTGAAACTGCTCCCTCGTCACCGTTCCAATTTGACTGCCGAAAATAGTCGGCTGGTCTCGACCGCGACGAGGGGTGCTGTGACGGAGGCTTTGATGGGCGCGGATTCGATCCCGACCGGCACGGTGGGGCCGTACCCCCCGATCCTGCCAGCAGCCGGTTAAGAATTTCAGGACGCCGGGTGGGCGTTAGTTCGTCCCGAGAAGGCGGGACCCAAGTTTGGACCGTTTGGACCCAAGTTTGGACCCAACATCGGGAATTTTGGAGGCAACAAAACCGGCAAAATTTCGCGGCCAGTTTTGAAAACGCCCAAAACCCAATAAAATTGCGGACTGCGCAACACTGAAAGAAATTGCGCGATACCGGGCACAACGACCGGACGCGAACTCCAAAACCGGGGGTTGCAGGTTCGAGCCCTGCCACTCCTGCCAATATGTCAATAACTTAGGGAGCTTACCCGACGGGACAGAAGCGTTGGGGTAACAATGGGGGTAACAGAAAACGCCACCCGCCCGTAATTCGCCTACACCACTTCGAGCTTGCCAAGGTCGGGGTCGAGGGTTCGAATCCCTTCGCCCGCTCCAAGACTTAAAGCGTCACTTGCGCGATCTGGGATTGGATTGGGGCGCACCGGGGCGCACCGGAAGCTTGGCCTGACGCATCTTCCAGCGCTGGTTTACTTGGATCGACCACTTGCTCGGCTATCTCGACAGGCTTTAAAGGCTGCCTGAGACCAAAAGTTGGCCTCGCGATCTGTCTCGCTGGGGCACTGGCGAAACGGTCGAGTGAGATCGCATGAGTTGGACCCAAACCATCATTGTCGCGCTGGCGCTCGCCGCTTTGATAGGCACAGAATCGGCGCAGTCGCGCACGTTCTACGACAGCGCCGGGCGCGTTGTAGGCCGCTCGTCGACCGACAGCCAAGGCACGGTCACCAACTACGATGCGAGAGGCAAGGTCATCAGCCGCGAGACGCGGAGCGGCAACACCACCACGATCTACGATGCCGTTGGCCGGGTGATCGGTCGCGAGACGACGACCCGCTAGCGTTAGGCCTTCGCCGCCTTCAGGTCGTCCGACCATCCTGCAACATCGTGATCACCGCGCCCGTCTCAGCGGCAATGGGCCTATACCAACATCCAGCCCGATCTTCCCAAAGTGCAATAGGACAGTGGTGCAGGCCGATCTAGCTTCCGTGCGTACTTGGGAATTGCTGATCACAGGAGGCGACCAATGGTGTGGAGTGTCGGCGCGATCTCTATGATCATTCTCGGTGCTGCCTCCGTGGCCATCGGCGTGTCCCTGCCCATGCTAGAATATGCGATAGTGGGGGGAATATTGGTCGTCGCTGGCATAGTTTTTCTGATAGCCCTTCGGCGGGCTCCGCACGCCAGCCACCTGATTGGACGCGGACTGAAAGAGAAAGACCGCCACGGCGCGTCGGTGGTGGCAGATAGCGCGCGGCGAGCGGATTCGCTGATTGATGTCCGTCTTAGCCGGTGCATCGGCGCGCATCGAGATCGAAGCTGGGCGCGGGCTGCGGATGATGTGAACTAGCGGCACCTGCGCCGTGCTAACGTTGCCGTAACGGCCTACACCGGAGCGCAGTCTTTTAACTCCTGAATTCAGGAGTTGCAGCGACCATCCTGGTTTGCGACCGTGCCGCATCGGACTATCGCCACGCGCTGTTTTTGGGACGCCCGCACATGCATCCACGATGGAAAACGACATTCGCTTTAATCGCGCTCGTTGGCGCTACGTTTTTCTCGGTGGCGCAGCCGGTCGCGCAGGAAAAATCAATTGTCGTTGCTTCGACCACGTCGACGCAGGACAGCGGACTTTTCAAATATCTACTTCCGATCTTTCAGACGAAAACCGGCATTGCAGTGAAGGTCATCGCGCTGGGCACCGGTCAAGTGCTCGACATTGGCAGGCGCGGCGACGCCGATGTGGTGTTCGTGCATCCCACATTTGCAGGTGTGAGGTTCCTCGCCGAAGGACACGGCGTGAAACGATTTCCGGTGATGTACAACGACTTTGTGCTGGTGGGGCCAAAGAATGATCCGGCTGGCATCAAGGGCATGAACGACGTTGCGGAAGCGCTTAAGACGATCAGAGACAAACAGGCGAGCTTCATATCGCGCGGCGACAACTCGGGCACGCATCGGGCCGAGCTTGCGCTCTGGAACAAGGACGTGGGCATCGACATCGAGAAGGACAATGGTGCTTGGTACGAATCGGTCCACCGGGGAATGGGCGCAACGCTCCATATGGCCGCTGCTCGCGGTGGTTATATACTGTCCGATCGTGGCACCTGGATTCACTTCAAGCACAAGGAAGGCCTGGAAATTCTGGTGGCGGGCGACAAGCGCCTGTTTAACCAGTACAGCGTCATCCTGGTGAATCCGGACAAGCACCCCAATGTGAAGAAAGAACTCGGACAGGCGTTCATCGACTGGCTGGTGTCGCCTGATGGCCAGAAGGCTATCACCGACTACAAGATTAATGGCGAGCAACTATTTATTCCGAATGCGAACGATCCGGGCGCATAGTGGTTCTGCGAGAGACACGATCACATCGAGTTCGTCGTCTCTTGCCTAAAATATAGGCGGACTGAGCCTGATGGAAATGTGGGCTTGCATCCAACAAAAACGAATTATGACTGCGCCAAGACTGCAGCAATATGAACCAGCGCACCTCCTTATTTGCATGCACGCGATTCAATACGGTTTCGTGATTTGTATTCCGCCTCCCAGCCTCCGACCATTTGCGACGAGGCTGCTCCTGCGGGGGGCGTTGGGGAGTTGTGATGGGGGGTATTCGGAAGGACGCGGCGCGCAAAGCTGCGCGGCGTGAGGTTGATCCAAAAATTCAAGAGGAACGGCAGCGCATTGCCGAACATCTTGTTCGCATGTTGCGAGATGCGGGCTACGATTGCTCCCTCGGAGATAACAGCCTTGCACCGACGGTGAGGCGCGACAATTGACGTTCGGTGGTATTGACCACGGTTTTTCATGATGCCGACGTCGCGCGCTCGGCCGCGCGTCCGGTGCGAACGTCCGGCGACTGGCGCGCTAACAGTTATTTTTCGAACACCAGTTCCAAGAGCTTTTGGTGGTATTCCAAGTTAGCTTGAGCTAGGGACTGCTCAGCTTTTTTCACTACCTCCGCGGCATCAATGGCGTCATTGTCGGCCTTGACCTTCTTGGCCAACAGAGCGTTGATCTGGTCATCGAATCTCGCCTTCTGGGCTTGAGTGAGCCCGCTAACAGCGGCCTCAGCCATCTCTTTAACTTTCTGCACATACTTGCCGTCAGCGCCTGACTTAGCGCCGTCCGCTCTCACCTTAGCTCTCCAAGCGGCCTTCAATTTTGCCCATGCATCGTGAACCTTTCGAAGCACAGGCGTCAGCTCTGAAGGCACGGCGATCCCTCCCGATTGAACAAAAAGACGCCTGTCCAGTTTAACATGATCGCAGGGTAGCCTCGCATCACGTGCCTCTCCCTAACTAGGGAGAGGCAAATCTCGGCATTTTACTTCTTACTAGTAACAACGGCCGTTATTGCGGCCTTGCATTCATCTCCGAGATTGGCGATGGCATCCTTGATGCAAGTCACTTTCTGGATGCCACTTTTGGTACCGCATTGTTGCTTCTCGATGTCCGCGCCGCATGTTTTTCTAGCTGCGGCGATATCGGCCAACCTTGCCTTGCACGCGTCGGAAAGGTCTGCGACATGCTCCTTGAGGCAAGTGGCAATGCGGTTGCCCCCAGGTTTGGTGTCGCCGCAGACTTTTTTGATATCCGCCCTGCAGGCACCGATACCCGATTTCCCACCGCCACCCGATTGCGCCATCGCGCCCGACGTGAACACGAATGATAAAGCAGCGAAGATCGACAAGATTTTCAGCATTTGAATTCCTCTTATTCGGGGAAGACCCAGAGCAGAACGCTAAGGTCTGCAAGCATGATACGGCCCGCTCGACTGCTATATTGAGCCAAAGGATGGCGAGCCTAGACGTTCGTATATGAGTGGGAAGGCGGCTGAGGTGCCGACCGTATCATGATCACGCTGGCGCTTCGCCGCTTCGCTATTCCGCCTCGGTGCTTTCGAGCGGCGTCCGCGCGCAACGCGCCCTGATCCATGGCCGCTTTTGGGGGTAAAGCGGACATTGCCAATCAGGATCGCCGTGTCCGCTAATGACCCATCGTCGCCGCTTAGACGATGATCGAAGCCGCAGTGCACAATCCAATCCAACCTACCCAGGCCCCTTCCTGAGCGCCGGTTCTACTCGATACGATGCTGCCTTCTGGGTCGTTTTGGCATCGTAGGAGCTACGGAGGCATCTCATGGAGACGACGGCCGGTAGACGAGTTCTCTGGCAAACCGACCGCCTCTTTTTCACCGGAATGGCGTTGGCAAGCGTGCTGACCTTAGTGGTGGGTTTTGCGCCGACCTATTTTGTTCGCAGTTCCACTTTGCCGCCGCTATCGCCTCTTTATCACCTGCACGGGGCGGTGTTCACATCGTGGATTGTCCTGTTCTTCGTGCAGACCGTTCTGGTGGCCCGACGCCGCACCGACATCCATCGCCGCTTGGGAGTTGCGGGAGCCGTCCTGGCTTTCGTCGTGTTCATTACGGGCGTGACGGTGTCTGTCGAAACGCTGAGACGTGGCGGCGGCACTCACATCGCCGAGCCGCACGCGTTCCTGGCCATCCCGCTTGGCGACATGATCACGTTTGCCGTCCTGGTGGCGGCCGCCGTGGTACTCAGGCGGCAGACCGATGCCCATAAGCGGCTCATGCTGTTGGCAACGATTTCGGTGCTGACCGCGGCGGTCGCGCGTGGGCTTGCCCAGGTCAACGCGGGAGGACCGATGGGCCTGTTTCTGGGCACCGATATCTTCGTCCTGGCACTTATTCTCTATGATTACGCGTCGCGCGGCCAAGTTCACACCGCCTCTGTGTGGGGCGGGTTGCTGATTGTCGTCTTGAAGCCGCTGCTGTTCGCGGCCTCGGGTACGTCCGCTTGGCTCGCCTTCGCGAACACGTTGCGCTGAGCCCAAAAGCGCCGCGCGCCGGCGAGGTGATCGAATAGTGTTCTGTATGCGGACATCGGAAGGCCGTCGGCGGATGTCCGCTTTCGGGGGTATAGCGGACATCGCGGAATTGGCCGCCATGTTCGCTAATGACCCAAAGCGAACATCGGCCAGCGTCTCATATTGCAGTAGCGAAGCCGGTTTCAGCCCTATCAAAGCACTCGTTGGAGGCGCACGATCCTGCTTGCCGAGCGAGGGGCAAACATGCGGCGGCGGCAATTTCTCGGTGTTCTGGGTGGTGCGGTAGCTGCGTGGCCGTTAGTGGCTCGCGCGCAGCAGCCCGAACGGATGCGGCGCATCGGCGTGCTGATGGACATGACGCAAGACGATGCAGACTCGGCACCTCGCATTGCAGCGTTCCTGCGAGGCTTACAGCAATTGGGCTGGACCGACGGCCGCAACGTGCGCATCGATACGCGCTGGGCCGCAGGCAATGCCGAGCTCCATCGCAGATACGCAGCGGAATTGGTCGCAATGGCGCCGGACGTGATCCTGGCCACGGCGAGCCCGACCCTGGCGGCATTGCTAGCGGCAACTCGCACCGTGCCAATCGTGTTCGCCCACGCTGCCGACCCGGTCGGCGCCGGCTTCATCGATAGCCTGGCGCGGCCAGGCGGCAATGCCACCGGGTTCATCTTGTTCGAATACGGTATCAGCGCAAAATGGCTAGAGTTGCTAAAGGAATTCGCGCCGCGCGTGACGCGGGTGGCTGTCCTTCGGGATCCGGCTACAGCCGCTGGGATGGGCCAATTCGGTGCCATCCAATCGGTGGCGCCGTCTTTCGGGGTGGAGTTGAATCCGGTTAGCGTGCGGGACTCCGGTGAGATCGAGCGTGCGCTGACGAATTTCGCGGCGGAGCCCAATGGCGGCCTGATCGTGACGGCATCCCCGTTGGCGACATTTCATCGCGGGTTGATCCTCGGGTTCGCAGCCCGGCATCGTCTGCCCGCGGTCTACATCAACCGCTTCTTCGTCACCGAGGGCGGGCTGATCTCCTACGGTACTGATCTGGTCGATCAGTACCGGCGCGCGGCGGGTTACGTTGATCGCATACTCAAGGGGGAGAAACCTGCGACCTTCCGGTGCAGGCGCCGACCAAGTACAATCTGGTCATCAACCTCAAGACCGCCAAGGCGCTCGGCCTCACCGTGCCGCAATCGCTCCTCGCGCGCGCGGACGAGGTGATCGAATAGCTAGGCTTTTATCCGTTATTGGCACTTAGCGGACATTCCATCCCATCCTCCCGATGTCTGCTTTCGGGGGCATAGCGGACATCTCGGATTGAAGGCGGCATGTCCGCTTTTGACCCAAAGCGGACATTGGCGGGGTCTTCCCGCATCCCCGTCTGAGCCGATACGATGCGCTCCTAAACTATTGGAACAAGCATGAGACGGCGCGACTTCATCGCGGCACTCGGCGGCGCAGCGGCGCTGCCGTTTGCCGCGCGCGCGCAGCAGCCTGACCAAATGCGGCGCATCGGCGTGCTGCTGTCCGCCGCCGCGGACAATTCGGAATATCCCACCCTCGTCGGCGCATTCCTGCAGAGGCTGCGAGAATTGGGTTGGACCGACGGCCGCAATCTGCGGATCGACACCCGCTGGGGCGCGGGCAATACCGACAACATTCGCAAACACGCGGCGGAATTGGTTGCGCTCGCGCCCGAGGTTATCCTGGCCCCCGGCGGCGCAGTCTTGGGGCCGTTGCTTCAGGCGACCCGCACTATACCGATCGTGTTCACGATCGTCCCCGATCCGGTCGGCGCCGGCTTCGTCGATAGCCTGGCGAGACCGGGCGGCAACGCCACCGGGTTCACGAGTTTCGAATACGGCATAGGCGGGAAGTGGCTGGAGCTGCTCAAGGAGCTGGCGCCGAGTGTGACGCGAGTGGCGGTCATTCGGGATACTGTCAACACCGCCGGCATCGGCCAGTTCGGGGCAATCCAATCCGTCTCACCGTCAGTCGGGATGGAGGTCAGTCCAATCAACGCGCACGATGCCAGCGAGATCGAGCGAGCCATCACGGCATTTGCGCGCTCCAGCAATGGCGGTCTGATCGTGACATCAGGGGCATCGCCAGTGCGTCACCGCGATCTCATCATCATGCTGGCAGCCCGCCATAAACTATACGCGATTTACTATAGTCGCGAATTCGTCGCTCGCGGCGGATTACTCTCTTACGGTCCTAACCGGATCGATCAATTCCAGCGCGCGGCGGATTACGTCGATCGCATCCTTAAGGGCGAGAAGCCCGCCAACTTGCCGGTGCAGGCACCGACGAAGTACGAGCTAGCGATCAACCACAGGACCGCGAAGGCACTTGGCCTTGCCGTGCCGCCCACGCTGCTCGCCCGCGCGGATGAGGTGATCGAATAGCGAGTGGCCCGATGTCGCCTACTGGCAGTTAGCGGACATTCCAGCCGTCCGCCGAATGTCCGCTTTCGGGGTAATAGCGGACATGGCCTGGACACCGCGGGATGTCCGCTTTTGAACCCGAAGCGGACGTTGGTCAGCACGGTAATGTGCAATCGCGAAGCCGCTCTCAGCCCCTATCAAAGCACTCGTTTGAGGCGCACGATGCCAACTCCTGAGCAGGGGCGGACATGAGGCGGCGGGAATTCATAAGTGGAATTGCAGGTGTAGCTGCTGCTTGGCCGCAAGTTGTAGGAGCCCAGCAGCTACGCGATCCCAACATTAATATTGGCGTGCTAACCGATATGAGCGGTCTGTTCGCCACCCTCGCGGGGGCGGGCTCGGTAGCGTCCGCCGAAATGGCGGTGCAAGACTTCGGTGGTGAAGTGCTTGGAAAGAAAATCCGAGTCCTGTACGGCGATCACAAACATAGTGTCGATGTCGCTTCGGCGCTGCTGACGCAATGGTTCAGCGAAGACCGTGTCGGGGCCATTTTCGACATGCCGAACTCGAGTGTTGCGCTGGCCAGCCATAAGCTGGCAGCCGAGCACAATCGCGTTGCCGTCACCGTTTCCGGGGGAAGCAGCGATCTGACGGGCAAGGACTGCACCAGCACGGGCTTTCATTGGGCCTATGATACGTATTCCAATAGTGCCGGCATCGCCTCCGCGATGGTCAGGTTTGGATTGGACACGTGGTTCTTCATCACCGCTGACTACGCGTTCGGTTGGCAGCTTGAACAGGACGCAAGCACGGCTGTCGAAAGAGCAGGCGGTCGGGTGATCGGCCATTCTCGGCATCCGTTAAACGCGGAGAGCTTTCTCGAACATTTGGACGCGGCACAGGATTCGGGTGCGAAGGTAATTGCGCTGGCCAATGCCGGGGGCGACACCATCAATGCTGTAAGACAGGCAGCTGAAATCGGAATTTCTCCTCGCTCGCAGACCTTGGTGCCACTGCTAGTGTTTATCTCCGATGTTCACACGCTTGGCCTTGATGTTGCGAAGGGCATGACTTTCATCGACGGCTTCTACTGGAACGCAGACGATCAGTCGCGTGCGTGGTCAAAACGGTTTTTTGACCGGCACAAGGTCATGCCAACGATGGCGCATGCTGGCGTTTACTCCGCCGTACTACACTATTTGCGCGCCATTCGTATGGCTGGCACGGAAGAAGGGAAGGCCGTCGCTACTAAAATGCGCGAGCTCCGGGTCGACGATTTCTTCGCCAAAGGCGGAGAAATCCGCGCAGATGGGCGGCTTGTCCACGCCATGTACCTCGTGGAGGTAAAAGCGCCCGAGGAATCGCGTCAGCCTTGGGACTATTACAAGATTCTCTCGGTTATCCCTGGCAACCAAGCTTTCCGGCCGCTGGTGGATGGCAAATGTCCATTTGTTCCTGCACTTTCGCGACCGGGTTGACTATGACTGCTACCCCCGCGAGCCCCTTCCCGGCCAGTCAGAATCCAAATCAATCTCGAGCGAAATTTCGCTTCGGTGTTACATTTCGGCTGCTGATTGCGTTCGCTGTGGTTACAGCTTTTGCCATCCTTTTGGGGACGGTCGCGCTATTCACCTTCGGCAAATACGAAAGTGGCTTTAACCGAATTGCCTCGACCAATCTCCCGGCTCTGGTTGCGGCAAGCGATCTTGCTCAGCGAAGCCAAGCTTTGTCTGCAAACGCACCGAATTTGGCGGTCGTTGACGGCCATTTCGCTCGCCGTGCCGTTAGCGAAGCGCTGCGTGATCAACTCCAGGCGATAACCAAGATCAGCCAACATATTACAAAGCTGGCACCGACAACCGAAGGTCTTGACAATCTTGACCGCAATGAAGCTTCACTCAAGGAAAGCTTAGAAAAACTCGATAGGCTAGTTCCTGACAAGCTGGAATCTGATCGGGTGGCAGCAAACTTCATGCTGCGGCTCGGAATGCTTTCGAACCGAGTCCGCGCGGCTGGCAACGACGCCTTGCCAAGGACTTCCGATGAGCCTTCCTCGCGCGTGCAAATCGATGCGCTTGCGACTTGGACCGCTGCCGCCGATCAAGCCATCATCATCATGTTGTCTACGTCGAATGCAGACACCGTAGTAAGAACTCAGTCGGCTGCGATCTGATTTCGCCGAGGCGGGAAATCGGCAGCGCGCAGCACGTGAATATTTGTCACCCGCACTCATCCAAGCGATCGATCCACTCGAGCGAACGCTCGCTCAATTTGGCCGCGGCTCTCCGAATATCTTTGACGTTCGGGCGGCACAACTTGCTTCGACCTCCGCAGTACGCGGTGCTCTTCTGGACACCAAGGAAGCGTCGAGCCGATTTGTCGAGTCGGCTGATCGCGTCTTCGCCGATGTGCAAAAAGACGCGCGCGCACAAAGCGACTATTTCAGCGGCATGATCGTAAACTATTCTCGGGTCTTCACCATACTCTCGCTACTGTGCCTGGTCAGCGCGGGGGCCGTCTTTCTTTACCTCAATCGTTCCGTCATTTCTCGCTTGCAGAAGCTCAGCGAGAACATGCGTCGCTCCGCGGATGGTGCGGCTGCGCCAATTCTGATCTCCGGTAATGACGAAATTGCTGATATGGCTAGAGCCGCAGATTTTTTCGCCACCTCGCTCGTCCAGCGTGAGCAGGGATTGCGGGAATCGGTTGCCGAACTACGAGCACTCGGCGAAGTGACTCAGGCCGTGAATTCAAGCGTCGATCTCGAAACCGTGCTTACCACCATTGTCACCAAGGCAACCCAGCTTTCTGGTACCGAGGCGGGTGCAATCTATGTCTTTGATGATACCAACGATGAATTTCAATTGCGTGCGACCTACGGCCTCAGCAAGTCGATTGTCGCCGAACTGAGACGTAGCCGCATTCGTCTCGGCCAGACCGGCGTCAGCGAGGCAGTCGAACGGCGTGCCCCCATTCAAGTTCCCGATATCCAGAGCGATCCAACAATTACCCTTGACGTCATCATCCGTGCTGGCTTCCGTGCGATACTCTACGTGCCGATGCTCGGCGCCGAGAAAATTGTCGGCGCATTGGTGGTGCGGCGTAAGCAGCCAGGCGAATTCTCCAAGAGTTCGATCGAGCTTCTGCAGACTTTTGCCGCCCAATCGGTCTTGGCCATCCAAAACGCATGGCTATTCAGCGAAATCGCGGAGAAGGGCCGTCAACTTGCCGAGGCGAGCCAGCACAAGTCCCATTTCCTCGCGAGCATGAGCCACGAGCTGCGCACACCTCTCAACGCCATCCTGGGCTACACCGAGCTGATCGCGGACGGCATCTATGGCACTCCTCCCGAGAAAATGCAGACCGTGCTCAAGCGGGTCGAGAGCAACGGTAGGCATCTGCTCGGGCTGATTAACGCCGTGCTCGACCTCTCCAAGATCGAGGCCGGCCAGCTCACCCTCGACCTCGCCGACTATTCGCTGCAGAACGTGGCGCAGACGGTCTACAACGCGGTCGAGCCATTGGCGGCAGACAAGAGGCTTGCCTTTAAGGCCGACATGCAACCCGATCTGCCGCCGGGCCGTGGCGACGAGCGTCGACTGACGCAGGTGCTGCTCAACCTGGTCGGCAACGCCATCAAGTTCACCGACACCGGCGAAGTGGTCATCAGGGCCGGCGCGAGCAACGGCGACTTCCACTTGTCGGTGCGCGACACTGGCCCCGGTATTTCTGCTGCCGACCAGGCCAAGCTGTTCCAGCAGTTTCAGCAGGCCGATAATCCGGAGACCCGCAAGAAAGAGGGCACCGGACTGGGGCTCGCCATATCGAAACGCATCGTTGAGATGCACGGCGGACGAATTTGGATGGAGTCACAGTTGGGACAGGGCTCGACGTTTTTTGTCACACTTCCGGTTCAGGTGGCGGAGCAGGCAAAGTCATCGAACTGACCATCCATGTCTGCTTCTGGCACTTAGCGGACATCCCAGCCCGTCCGCCGTACGTCCGCTTTTGGGGGTATAGCGGACATCGCTATTCAGGGCCGTCATGTCCGCTTTTGACCCAAAGCGGACACCCAGCGATATGAATTTATGTTTGGCCTGGTTTGCGCGGCTTCTCACGCGTTTGTGTCCATGTGTCTCACACACGCTTAGCTAGCATTTAAAACCGCGAAGGCGCTTGGAATCAATGTACCCGAACCTTTCCTACTATTTCGAGTCGACAAAGTGATCGAGTAAACGGACCATGTCTGCTATGGGCACAAAGCGGACATTCAACGCGCTCTGATCCATGTCCGTTTTTGCAGGTATAGGCGTCGAGCGGACGAATCTAGCACTGGCGGTACGGTACGAAGGAGGGCAATTTGACAAAGTTCTTGAACAAGGTGCTGTTCGCCAAGGTCTGGGAGTTGCTGGTATTGCTTGTCGTTGTCGCTGCCTTCGCTACGGTCTATCGGGTTTATTTTAGTCGTGCTGTGGCGCTTACCCAGGTTTGCGAACGCCTGCAGGATCTACAAAGCGACGAAAATGCTGACGCCTTCACCAGCCTCGCTGGAGAAGTCGGCAAATGGCTCCAAGAGGTGAATCGCATTTGCCAAATCCGACGGCCCATCCGGGAAGCGCGTTGAATTTCGGGGCGGCCTGACGGCTCATAACGGCTCAGTCGGACTTTATGGCAGCTAGTGGTCGCTATTTGGGGCCGTTATGTCAGCTAATGACTCAAAGCAGACATCAGGCAGCATCTCATGTTGCAGTAGCGATGCCGGTTTCAGCCCTATCAGAGTGCTCGATTAAGCCGGTACGGATGATCCGCGCGGTTCATCCTGATCCTAAAAAGACGCTGGCTGCAGCGACACTTTCACGGCCGTCGTGCGTTAGGGCAATGCCGATCGGGCTATTCAGATATCGATCGCACTTGGGGGCAATCCAAAGGGCGGTTAGCCCGAAATGGAGGAAGCCATGATTTGTGTATTGAAATCCCTAGCAATAGCCGGTGCCATGCTGGGGTTTGCGACTGTCGCCCGCGCGCAAAATACCGACTGGGCGAAGGTCGATGCCGCGCTTGGTCGCAAGGCTGTGGTGACAGGTGACGTCCATCGCTACAGCTTTCCCAGAACCGATCTGACCGTCACCCTAGACGGGGTTACGATCAAACCGGCCTTGGCTCTCGGCGGGTGGGTTGCATTCAAACCGATGCACGGGAGCGCAATGATCATGGGCGACCTCGTGCTGCTTGAAACCGAGATCAATCCGGTCATGAGTAAGGTCATCGCCAACGGCCTGGAGATCACGGCTATCCACAATCACGTGCTTCGCGGCAGTCCTGCGACCTTCTACATGCACGTCGGCGGACACGGTGATGCCGAAAAGCTCGCCGCCGCGATCCGGGATGCTTTGGCTGAAAGCAAGACACCTTTGAGCACGCCGGCTCCTGCCTCGCCCGCCCCGGCGATCGATCTTGACACCACGCAGATCGACCAGATCATCGGCGTTAAGGGACAGGTCAACGGCGGCGTTTATCAACTAGCTGTGCCGCGCCGAGATCCCATTGTCGAAAACGGAATACACCTGACGCCTTCCGGACCGTTGGGTGTCAATACCGCGATTGGTTTCCAGCCAACGGGCGGCGGTAAAGCGGCAATCACCGGCGATTTCGTGCTGACCGGAAATGAAGTGAACCCTGTCGCCCAGGTGTTGAAGGCCAATGGCATCGAAGTTACCGCCATCCATAGTCATATGCTAACCGAGCAGCCGCGACTGATTTTCATGCACTTCTGGGCGAACGACGACGCGCTTAAGCTCGCCCACGGTCTGCGCGCTGCGCTTGACAAGACCGCATCCGCCAAGAGTTGACGACGAGAGGTATCATGAAGGCCGAGTAGGGCCGCCATGTCGCAGATTGACCTCACTGCGTTTAGTATTGCGGCATGAACCGTACCGCTGTCCTCTACGCGCTTTTGTCTGCCGTGTTGTTCGGCATATCGACGCCCGCCGCCAAGGGTCTTGTTGGGACAGTCGATCCCGTCCTGCTGGCCGGGTTGCTTTACTGCGGAGCGGGCATTGGCGTGACGATCTTACGTCGCCTTGCCCATGCGGTCGCGGCTCCAGCGGCCATTGAGCAATCTTTGCGACGACAAGATATTCCGTGGCTGGCGGGCGCAATGGTTGCCGGGGGCATCGCTGGTCCTGGTTTGTTGATGATGGGACTGGCCAGAACTGACGCTGCTGCGGCCTCGCTACTATTAACTCTGGAAGGGGCTGCAACAGCGTTGATGGCATGGTTCATTTTTCACGAAAACTTTGATCGCCGGATCGCACTTGGGATGGTGTGCCTCGTTACCGGCGCTGTCGCGCTCGCGTGGTCTGGCATCCCGACATTGGCAAGTGTTATCGGCCCCATTGCCATAGTCGGCGCTTGCATCATGTGGGGCCTTGATAACAATTTGACACGAAAGGTATCGCTGGCCGATCCGTTGCAGATTGTTCAATTCAAGGGACTGATTGCTGGGCCGATCAATGTCGCTCTTGGGCTTTGGGCCGGAGCTTCTTTGCCCGGCGCGCTTGATGCACTGCTTGCTGGTGTTGTCGGTTTTATTGGCTACGGCGTAAGCCTAGCGTTGTTCGTCGTCGCGCTACGGCATCTTGGCGCGGCGCGTACCGGGGCTTATTTCTCGACCGCTCCGTTTGTGGGCGCGGCGGTTGCCGTTGCTCTTGGCGACCCAATCACCGTTCAACTAATCGTGGCCGGGGGTTTCATGGGGTTGGGTGTTTGGCTTCATCTAACGGAGCGCCACGAACATACCCATACCCACCAACCCATGACGCACACGCATTCTCATGTGCATGACGAGCATCACCAGCATCAACACAGTTCCGAAGACAGTCCCGGCGAGCCGCATACCCATTCCCATGAGCATGGCTGGCTCAAACACACGCATCCTCATACGCCCGACATGCACCACGAACATCGGCACTGAGAGGAAAGCAGCTCGGGGCTCACCGTGCCGCCTTCCGTGCTCGCGCGCTGACGAGGTGATCGAATAGGGCGCGATGTCGCCTTATGGCACTTAGCCGACATTGATCGACTGCCGACGGATGTCCGCTCCTGGGGACATAGCGGACATCGCGACTAAGGCTGTCATGTCCGCTTTTGACCCAACTCGGACATAGGCCACGTCCGACTGATCCGGGTTTCAGCCCTATCAAAATACTCACTTGAGCCGATACGAAAGAAGGGGAGAAGGAGCGCGTTGCACGATGGTAAAGTGTCCGCAAGCTCCAGCGGAGTCATCGGATGACAGGCACCGGGCGCAATGAGTGACAGGGATCAAGCATTCTCCATTTGCGAGCGCGTGAGAGGCGAATGATGGCGCGGCTAGGAAATGCTTTGTCCTGGATATGCATTCTTCTTGCAGCATTCTGGGTTGCTATGGCAGTGCAGCATAAGGATGACGTAATTACCTACGGCATCCTTGGGGGTATAATGCTGCTTGTCAGCGGTGCGCTTTGCTACATCTTGAGCCACGATGCAGCGAGCGAGCCGAGTGATGAACATGTTGCATCAGGCGACATAACGCACGACGCGATGGCTGCTTATGGAGAACTAACAACCGCGCTCAAAGAACTTTCCCACAGGCTCAATGTTATTGAATTGAAATTTCAGCAGAAGGGAAGTCAACACAACAGTGTCCAAGGCGAAAGAATCTCCTTGGACGCAGCCACGTTGTGCAACCGCGCATTAGTTTTGGAGCAGAAGGGCTTAAAGACAGCTGCAACTACGTACTATAAGGAGGCGTTGCTGCTCGATCCGGCCAATGAGGATGCGATTGCTGCCCTCGACCGCCTGCAGCAGTAACAACACAATAACGTTTTAGCTTGCGGTCTCGATTGCATCAGCGGTGTAGCGGTTCGTCAGTGCCAAGCGAATTGCTGGGTGCATGTGTCGGCTTATGGCACTTAGCGGACATCGCGCCAGGTCCTGGGAATGTCGCGGCTTTTGAACCCAAAGCGGACATACCGAACTGATCTTAGGTTTCTTCTGGAGTGCTCTGCTTAGCCGTTACCATGCCTGTCCTGAGCCTTTGGGGACGACATGAAGCGACGCGAGTTCATTCGCAGCGATCACGCACATGCGCTGGAGTATCGCCTGTTCAGACGGAGCTGCCGGGTGCGCGTGGATTACGCTGGCACAAAAATGGACGACGCCACTAGGTCGCGCCATTTAAGCTCCTCTTCGCTCAGAGCGACCGCGCTTGGCGGCACGCCTCGCAGAACACCATATATTTGGATTGGTCGGATGGACGGAGCTGAACCATGAAACTTTTGTTGAGAATTGTGCTCACAGCCGCTCTCGTGCACCTTGCTCCCGCCTTCGCCCAGGCACCGAAGAAAGCCGTTGCCTCCCCTGCCTTGCAGAAGGAATTCGCTGGCTTCATCGAGAAATTTCGTGCGGCGCTGAAGGCCAACGATTCCGCCGCCGTCGCCGGTATGACCCGGCTGCCGTTCATGAACAACGCCTCTATTCGCGACGCCGCCCAATTCCGCGAAAAGGTTTATAAGCCCGACTTCACGGCCAAGAACCGCGCGTGCATCCAGCGCGGCAAAGCCGTCTACGATCGCGACCAGGAGAACAACGACAATTACTTCATCTTCTGCGGCGAGGACATCTTCGTCTTCACCAAGACGCCTGCGGGGTTCATTTTTACAGAAGTCGGCGTGAATGACTGATCAGGCGGGCGTGCTGTCCGCCGACGGCGCGCCCATGGTGCTCATCCACGTCCGCATTCATCGGTCGCGCCGTTCGATCCGCCGGACACCTTGCGCCGCATCATCGTTCTTCGGATCAAGCTTGAGGGCCTGGCGGAAATCAGCGAGCGCGCCGGTGAGATCGCCCTTTTTCTCAAAGATGATGCCGCGGCTGAAAAAGAAGCTTCCATCGGTAGGGTCGAGCCGGATTGCTTCGTTTAGGTCGGCCAGCGCTGCGTCATGGTCGCCCACGCCGTGATGGACGCCGGCCCGGCCGTAGAAGGCACTTGGCTCGGTCGGGCTTAGCCGGATCGCCTCGTTGAAGTCGGGCATCGCCCGTTGGTGATCGCCCTTGCCAAGATAAGCGCGGCCGCGTCCGTAGTAGGGTTCCTTCCGCTTTGGGGCGAGTCGCATCGCCGTCTCGAAGTCGGCGACAGCCAGGTCAAATTTTCCGGTATCGATGTAGCTCATGCCGCGGGCGTAGTACCCCGCCCAGTTGTTCGGATCGAGGCGGATCATCGCCGATGCGTCCTCTAGGGCGCGGTCGTAATCGCGCTTGTGCCGGTAGGCGCCGCCTCGCACGAGATAGGCCGAGTAGTTGTCCGGCTCGAGGCGGATCGCAGCGGTCAGATCTTCAATGGCTCGATCGTATTGAGCCATGCTGTGAAAGATATGGCCGCGCGCCTTGCGGGCGGCGGTGGAGTTGGGGTCGAGTTGAAGGGCGAAGTCCGCGTCTGCCAGCGCACGTTCGTAGTCTTTCTTGCTGCGGTAGGCATCGGCGCGACGCGCGCGAAACTCGGCGCTGAACGGTTCAAGTTGGATCGCGGCAGTAAAATCGATAATCGCGCGATCGTGCTCGCCCCTCGTGCCGAGGATCATTCCTCGATACGCGAAGGCTGTCACGCTTTTCGGATCGAGCCGGATTGCTTCGTTCAAATCCAGCAATGCGCGCTCCTGATTGCCTTGTGCCAGGTGGCTCTCGCCGCGAGCCTGGTAGGCGGCCGCCCTCGTCGGGTCGAGCCGGATCGCCGCGGTGAAATCGGCAATGGCACGATCATGCTCGTTCTTTGCCGTGTGGCTCAGCGCCCGCGTAAGGTGGGCATTGA
The DNA here is from genome assembly GCA_963842645.1 of uncultured Alphaproteobacteria bacterium. Classification (GTDB taxonomy): domain Bacteria; phylum Pseudomonadota; class Alphaproteobacteria; order Rhizobiales; family Xanthobacteraceae; genus Z2-YC6860. Next base: position 27,514 of record CAWJGY010000010.1, read on the forward strand.
CGAGAGCGCGGCCGCGGTATCGCCCGGAAGCGATGGCGCGCGTGCAGGCGGCAATCGCGGCGTCGAACTTTTCCTCGTCGTAACGTTGGCTACAATCCGCGCCGTCGTCCGCGGTAGCTGGAGACGCGGAAAGCGCGGCCAGGCCGACCACCAGCACGAGCAGCGGACGCGCCGTGCAGCAACCCATCGGTCTTCCCAAAATTGCCGCTCATTCATGAGCGGGAGCGAACGGCGGCAGACAAACGCACGCGGTGTGACGCGACCAGCCTTCATTGAGTGGTCCGGGTTGAATGTTAGTTCAGCGCTGGAGGTTGGGCCAGCGTGGCCTGGCCATCGGCATCCCACCCTCACGGCTCTCCCGCGCCGACGAGGTGATCGAATGAGCAGCGGGGCTATGTCCGCGATTGAGCACTTAACGGACAAGCCGACTAACTCTGAGTTTGTCCGCTTCTCTAATCGGCCGGTTTAGGTCAAGCACTTTCAGGCTATCCACCGCTGCAATGTCGATGTCACTCACGGGCTCGCGCTTCTCTTCGGAATCGGCACCAAGGCCCTTCCATCAGTGGGATCCGAGGACGAGGCGGAACAATCTATTGGGCGGCCTTGCCGTCTGACGAAGCGGCAGGTCCAAGCGGACAAACGAACTCACCTCATCCATCGTCCCGCGAGGGACACCATTCCACCGCTTGGTGGAGCTCGAGTTTCCTCCTATCGAATGCGTGATCTTGCACGGTTGTCATACCGCTGCCGCGGCTAGTCCCCTGGTCCAGCGGAACTCGGTGCCATCAACCCAGCATACGGTGCATGATCACCGCCAGCCGGCGTGCCAGTGCCACGATTGCCTTTTTCATTCCGCGGCGCCTGGCGGATGCTGCATCGCCCAAGCCTTAAGCCAGTGACCATTTTTTCGAACGCATCATGGCCTGAGCTGCTTCGTAGAGCATTGTCCGCATCATCTTCGTCTCCACAGCGCGATATTCTGCCGTCCCAATCCACCTCGCCCGATTGATACTTGGCGCACGTCAGCCCAAACACCGCCCCGACCGACTTGGATTTGCGGAAGCGAGCCGGAACGTCGACGGTGGCGCGATAGGTCAGCGACACCACGGGGCCAACGCCGGGGGTCGTCATCAAGCGCTGGCACACCTCGTCATCCCGGACGATGGCCAGCAGGCGGCGATGCAGGATGCAGAACTGTTCGCGAAGCGTCCGGTCGGACAATGAGCAGCGGTTCGACCAGCGCAGCCAAGTCGGGCAGGCTTTCGACCAGTTCCCTAATGCGGGCCTCAAACCTCGCTTTTCCAGCCATGCCAACTTTGAGGCCGAAGTTACGCAAAGTGCCGCGCAAGTCGTTATCAATGGCGATCGCCTTCGACTGCAGCAGCTTGCGATGGGTCAGTAGCATCCGCAGTTTCTGACTGCGCAGCGTCTTCACATGCACCGGACGGTACAGACCAACCCGCATCATCTGTGCCATACCACGCGCATCGTTGCGGTCGGTCTTGTTGATCTGCGCCTTCAACACCGCCCGCATATGCCGCGTCTCGACACAAATCACCGGCAAGCCTGCTTCGACGAGCGCATTGAACAGCCATTGCGATAGCGGTGCCAGCTTCCAACCCAATTCGCTTAAAGTGGTAGGCGGGGTTCTCCAGCACCGCCAGTAACGCTTCGGGCTCGCTCGCCACTTTCACTTCACGAACGATCTTGCCCGTGTCATCCACAATGCAGACGCTCGTGTCCTTGACCGAAACGTCCAGTCCAGCAAAATAGTCCATGCTGCGCTTCTCCTTCTGATGCTTGAGGCCGCTCACCGGCGGACCTGCGTTTCACCATCAGCCTGAAGCGCAGCACCCAAATATTCAGCTATCCACAAAGCCGCCGGCCGATTACCCCATCTATTGGGGGTAAAGCGGACATCCAGCGGACAGGGCACAATGTTCGCTTTTGACCCATTTGCGACATTTTGCGGGTGGCACACTCCAAACGAAGAACTATTGATTTTGATCAAATTGGCAGCCTCCCAATGATGTCCACTCGTGGCAGATACGCACGCAGCGGACATCAGCCGGGCGGCGGCGGCGAGGCTCCAAGCCGCTCAGGTGCTCGCGTGGCGATCGCGAAACTAGGGAGCGGCCGGTGCGAAATTTCATTCGAATGATCGCGTGTGCTGCGATTGGTATATCTGGCGTCACTTTGCCCGCAGAGACATCATGGGCATCGCTGACAAGGCCGTCCAAAGCACAATCACAATCAAAACCACAATCACAAACCGGCACTGTACGCATCAAATTTGTCAGGGCGGGATTGGTTGTCGGCATCGGAAGCGGTAGCGGCACGCTCGTCTACCGCGACAAGACATATCAATTGAGTATCAGTGGTGTCGACTTTGGCAGTGTTGGCATCACCAGCGTGCAACTGGAAGGCACCGCGACCAACCTGCGCAGCGTCGCGGACATCGCAGGCGAATACAACGCAGCCGGGTCGGGAGCGACCATCGGCGGCGGAACCAGGGAGGCTACGGTAAGGAACGAAAAGGGTGTGGTGCTCAAGCTTCGCGGAGTTAAGAGCGGCTTGCACGCATCTCTCGGCCTCTCCGGCATGTCCATCACGTTGCAACAGACCACCTCGATGTTGCCGCGCTGAGCTGCTGGCCACCATTTCTGGGAGGAAAGCAATGATCCGTCTGTTGGCGTTGCTCGCGCTCACAGTGCTAACCAGTATCGGCGCGCAGGCACAGACCTATCCATTCCATACGGCTTGGTTGATCGTACCATTCGCGACGGGGGGCCCTACCGACGTTGTCGGTCGCATCGTTGCCGACATCTTCACCCGCCACCTCGGCGAGAAATTCATCGTCGAGAACATCGGCGGTGCCGGCGGCACCACTGGCGCGACGCGCGTCGCGCGCGCTCGCGCCGACGGCTACACCCTCGTCATTGGACACATGGGCACGCATGCCGCCGCGCCCGCGCTCTATCACAGCCTGGGCTACGACCCGGAGAAGGACTTCGAGCCGATCGGGCTGATCGTGGAGCAACCACAGCTGCTCACCGTCCGCAGGGACTTCCCGGCCAACAGTCTTAAGGAGTTTGCTGCCTACGCCAAGGCAAACGAAAGCAAGATCAATGCGGGCCACGCCGGAGTCGGCTCGGTATCCTATATCGGTTGCGTTTTGCTCAACTCTGCGATCGGCATCCGCCCGATCATGCTGCCGTTCAACAGCACCGTGCCGGTGATGAAAGCAATCGTCGCGGGCACTCTCGACTACGGATGTGATCCAGTGCTCAACCCGCTGCCGCACGTGAAGGCCGGCACCGCCAAGGCGCTGGCTATCGCCACCCACAAGCGCAGCCCCTTGCTGCCCGAAAGTGCCGACCTCGTTCGAACAGGGCATGCCGGAATTCGACTGCGCGCCGTTCTATGCGGTGTTCGCGCCGAAGGGCACGCCGAAGGAGATTGTCGACAAGCTCGCCGCAGCTCTCAATAAGGGCCTCGACGAACCCGCGGTGCAAAAGCGCTTCGCCGATCTCGGCGCCGACATCGCCGAACCGGCCCGGCGTGGGCCGAAGGCGCTGACGGAGCTGGTGAAGAGCGAGGTGGCGCGGCTGACGCCGATCCTGAAGGCGGCCTCAGCGAAGTAGCCGACGTGATCAGGTGATCGAGTAAACGTTCGCATGTCAGCTTCTGGCACAAAGCGGACATCACGGCCTAACCGTTTGATGTCCGCTATTGGGGGTAAGCGGACATCCAAGTCCAGGGATGCCATGTCAGTCCCGATCAACTGTTCAACAATCGTCGTGTGCAACTCGTCGCGTTAACATTGCGGCATGGCGTTCCCGCAATCTATCCGTGGCGCGAGGCAGTCGAGATCGGCGGACTGATGAGCTATGACCAAGTTTTTCCGACGGATTTCGCCAAGTCGGCATTTATTGTTGCGCGCGTCCTCCGCGGCGAGAAACCTGCTGACTTGCCGGTCATGATAGCTAGCAAATTTGAATTGGGCATCAATCACCGTCTGCCAGGACCCTTGGCCTAGTGGTTCCTGCGAGTTTGCTCGCCCGCGCCGACGAGGTGATCGAATAACCCGCGAAGTACGCTTGTGGCACTTAGCGGACATGGCAGCCATAAGCCGCATGTCCGCTTTCGGGTTATTCAAGCTCAAGCCAGACGTGGCGCTTAAGCCACTATTGGCCCCTTTCGGACCTGGGTTGCCGCCTAGCTCTCAATTGACCTGTTCGAATCAGGCCGATTCTGCAATTATGTATTTGTAAATGTGACTCGTTAGCTCGCATCAGTGCCCACCTCAGACAACTCCACCACCTGGAGTTTTTGAGTACCGCGCTGTTCACGGCCTTCGAGTTTCTTTTTTGGCCCGCGGTATGAGGTGCGGCTCCATAATTGGAGGGCTCGCATGGACTACCGGTTCATTTTCTTTGTCCTCGTCGCATTTGTCGTTCCGACGCAAGCGCAGGAACATCGTGGCCATCCCGTCGCTGATCTCCCCCTGCACCAGAAATTTTATTCGTCGTGGCGGATGCCCGATCAGCCTACCAAGTCGTGCTGCAACATGGCCGACTGTTATCCAACGGAAGTTCGGATGCAGGAAGACCTGATCTACGCCCGCCGCAGGGAGGATGGAAAATGGCTTCGCATCCCCTCACACAAGGTGGAGCGCCATCGAGATAATCCTGACGGCCGCAACCATCTATGTGCACCGCCGCCTGCCGCATCGCACGCGCCCGACACCGTGTTCTGCTTTGCACTTGGTGGAGGTATATGACCCTTGTCTTGCTCCAAGTGGTATTGGCAGATGACCGCTAATGGCACTTAGCGGACATCCCAGCCCAACAGTCCTGGTGGCTTTCCGCCGCGCTCAGGCGGCGCGATTATGAGCCTTTGCAAAGCCGGTTTTGAGTGGCTCGGCGGTTGCAAGCGTCGCTTTCTGGGCGAGTTCCGCGAGTTGCTTGGCCTGCTCGGCCACCGTCTCAAGCTGATAGCGTCCATGCTCAGTTGAAACTTCAAAGAATTCCGAAGGCGACTTCACCTCAGCTAGCTTTTGGACAAATTCGACGTAGGACTTGGTGTTGGCCTGGGTGAACTCGATAACCTTGCTGTTGTAGTCCTGCAGTCCTTTAAGCGCCGTCGAACAGGAGTTTTTCATTACCTCCGCCGCTTCATTCGTGGCAGCGCCGATTGTTTCGAACACTTCCCTGGCTTGTTCAGCGCCTTTTTCCGTCATGCCGCGGACTTGTTGCGTCGCGTTTGTGCTTGCGGATTTTGGCTTGATGTTCGTTTCCATAGACCTTTTCTCCCTGAGGATATTGGTGGGATTTTCTAGGCTCGACAACCTTGGCGCGTTTTCGATATCTGCGCCCGCACTCCGTGATGGCCATTGCAAGTGACTTAGGCTGCGCGTTGCACAGTGCAACCTACATTCGCTGCCAGACACAAAACGTGATGGGATCGTTTTGCGAAATTCTCTTGAGCGACTCGATGCTCGGAAGGCCGTTTGATTGTACGGATGCGAAATCAAAAACATTAGGGCAGCAATACCGACCTATTGCGTGGCTGGCCGCGTCCCGACTTCTCTGTCCTGTGTTCAAAATGATCGAGTGCGATGTCGGCTATTGGCACTTAACGGACATCCCAGGCGACCTGCTTGATGATGGCGGGATCAGATGAAGAAATCTTGAAATGGTAATGCTTTTGGATCGCCACGCGGACGCGGCTTCTTGGTGCGCGCAGGCCGTCAACGAAGATTGAGCCGGTTATCCTGACGGAGCCACCGAAGGACTTCGTCATTACCGGCAACACCTGACGCTGCGAGAACGGGAGCGTCAGGTCATCTGGGAGAATTTGCGGATAAAGTTCGACGAACTGCCGAAGTGGATCCAGCAGTTGAAGGCGCTTGGAACGTGTCGTCCGGGCTACAGGATGTGCCCCGTCCTGCTCAATAGCGCCGGCTGCTTGTTCGGGGTCTTGGCGAATTTCGATTTAGGCGGCCCCTTCTGCAAGGGCTGTTGTGTCGCCGTCGGTTTCTTCGCAGGAACCTTGATTTCGGGGGCAGAACCGCGTGGCTGCGCGGGAACGGCGGGCGCCGTGATCGCTGGATAATCATCCATCTTGACTGCCGAAAATAGTCGGCTGGTCTCGACCGCGACGAGGGGTGCTGTGACGGAGGCTTTGATGGGCGCGGATTCGATCCCGACCGGCACGGTGGGGCCGTAGTTTAGCGCCACCACGACCGTACCGATCGCCAAGAGCGTTCCGGCAAAGTGAGGGACTTTCTTCATCCCCCCATCCTGCCAGCAGCCGGTTAAGAATTTCAGGACGGCCGGGTGGGCGTTAGTTCGTCCCGAGAAGGCATGGACCCAAGTTTGGACCCAACATCGAAAAAACTGGCGTTCAATTTCCGGGCGATTTTTGTGTCGTCTGCATCAGACCGCCGCGAAAGTTCAGAAAAATCGCGGACTGTGAAGCACTCAACGAAATTGAGCGACACACGCCGTTACGACCGGACGCGAATTCCAAAACCGGGGGTTGCAGGTTCGAGCCCTGCCACTCCTGCCAGCGTTGCCAAGCACTTAGCGGCGACGGCTCATCAACAGCAAGCTGAACCCAAGCGGCTTCTGGACCCCGTCCAGGTTCACTGGGGTCTCGTGCCCCAAGCCATGTCATTCACCGGAGATCAGGTCTAAGGTCATTTCAGGGGCGGCCGCTACTTTGGGGAGTAGAGGCCATGCAAGCGCTTACGCTTATGATCGTTTACGTGCTGACCACCGCGATGGTGCAGTTCATCGGGTTTCTGATCAGCCGGATCGTCGATTACGAATGGCCGACACTCGGCCTGATGACATTCTTGATCTTGTTCCTTGGAGCCTTCGGGATTGCTTGGCCGATTGCCGTGCGGATCGCGGAATTCCTCATCCGCCGCGGCGGCTACGTGGTCGAAACGGAACAAAGTGGCGGCGGCGCGCGACGCGACGTGGCACCTGCCAAAGCGCGGGTCTAAATCGCGGGTCTAAAGGCGGCTTGACGGCCCGGCAACTTCCGGCTGAAATTTGCGGCACTGCCGGGGGACGACACCAAGCGCATTCACGCGCCACGTGGACGGAGCGCAGGCGCGTCAACGTGCTGCGATCAAATACGCCATGGCTCTATGGAACACACAGCCATTCGTTCGATCCGCCAACGTCCGGCGGCACATGACAGGACGTATCTTACGTTACTGGCCGCTGCGTGCTTGATCGTTGCGGCCGTGCCCGCGCATGCAGCGCAGGTCACTTTGCGGAACGCGACATGGCGCCCCCATGTGACGATCGAAATTCGCGTCGGCTCGTCGCAGAACTGCCAGCAAAATAATGCTCGGCCTTCGCAAAATATTGGCTTTGGGCGCTCGATCACTCTGCAAGGCAGCATCGTATGCGTCCGGCGCGAGATCGATCCAGCCAATCCGACAGGCTCTTGGGCCGGATGGACCATCTACGAGGGGGACATCGTCGACGACATCCCGTAGCCGACAGCCCTGAACGGCGTGAGACCGATGGAGTCAATCGTTTGGCTGGCCATCCTGGCTGGGGTTGTCGCTCTCTTGTGGCTCGCCGCCCCCTATCACAACCGCATCATCGGAAACCGCGAATAGGTCCGACGCGGCGATGTGGCGCCTTGGGGCGGCCTTTTGCTGTCGATACGGTGGGTGAAGGGCCTCTGAAGCGGCCCACAAGGTTAGCCGCAAGCGTTTGAGAATTCTGGCAAACCCGCCGTCGCCTTGACGGCGCGTCCGGCCCGATATAGGAACCCGCATCGCCTGCGGCCCGGTAACGGACTTCCGCGGCGAACCTGCTCCCAAAAAAGGATCGTTCTCCGGTCCCATCCTTAAAGGTTGGGTCGCGAACACCTATGTGAAACTGCAAATTCCAAGCGCCGTAATCCAGACAGCACATGGCCAAGAGCCCGTTCAAATTCCTGCAAGAGGTGCGCGCCGAGGGTGACAAGGTCACCTGGCCGACGCGCCGCGAGACTTCTGATCACCACCATCATGGTGTTCGTGATGGTTGCGGTCGCCTCGGTGCTGTTCCTGGTCGCGGATCAGATCATTCGCATCGTCATCACCTTCATTCTTGGGGTCGCCACCTAGGCGATCGAGGCACTAGGCGATCACGCACATGACAAAACGCTGGTACATCGTTCACGCCTACTCGAACTTCGAGAACAAGGTCGCGGAATCCATTCGCGAACAGGCCAAGCAGCGCGGGCTTGCCGACCTGTTCGAAGAGGTCCTGGTGCCGAAGGAAAAGGTCACCGAGGTGCGCCGCGGCCGCAAGGTCGACACCGAGCGCAAGTTTTTCCCCGGCTACGTGCTGGCGAAGATGGAGCTCACCGACGAGGCCTACCACCTCATCAAGAACACCCCGAAGGTGACGGGCTTCCTCGGCACCGACAAGAAGCCGATGCCGATTTCGGATGCCGAAGCTGAGCGCATCCTGCATCAGGTCCAGGAGGGCATCGACCGGCCGAAGCCGTCGGTGTCGTTCGAAGTGGGCGAGCAGGTGCGCGTCTCGGACGGACCGTTCGCGTCGTTCAACGGCACCGTCGAGGAGGTCGACGAGGGCCGCTCGCGCGTCAAGGTCGCGGTGTCGATCTTCGGCCGCGCCACGCCGGTCGAACTGGAGTTCGGCCAGGTCGAGAAGGTCTAGCTGGTTTCATATTGTTCGGGTGAGGGCGGCGCATGGGTGCTGTCGATTCCGTCCGCGCACGCCTGACCGCGGTTTACGCGCTTTCGTTTTATCTTCCGGTTTCGCGTGCGGCCGCCGTGCAGCGCCGGTTGAGCCGTACGCTGCGCGGCAAATCGGCAGCCAATGTCGTGACCAGGCTGCCGCGGACCGCATGGTCGGACGCGCTGCCGAATTCTCCGATCCGCCTGGTGGAAACCGAAAAGCGCTTCGGCAACGTCAGCCTGTCCGAACTGGCGATCTTGGCTCAGGCCTCGGCGCAGACCGAGCCGGGCAGCGAAATCATCGAGATCGGCACCTTCGATGGCCGCACCACGCTGAACATCGCGGTGAACGCGCCGGAACACACGCCGGTCGTGACTCTGGACCTGCCCGACAACCATCCGACACGCTACGAGCTTGAAGCGTCCGAGCGGCGCGCTGGTCGAGAAGCCTGCATCGGGGGGAGCGCATCCGCTCCTGCCGGCAGGCGTGGCGCGGCTACGCCAGCCGCATCGCCCAGGTGTTCGGAGATTCCGCGCGCTTTGACTGGACGCCGCACCACGGCCTGGCCGGGCTCGTGTTCGTCGACGGCTCGCATGCCTACGACTACGCCTGCAAGGACTCCGAGACGGCGTTTCGGCTGGTGAAATCCGGCGGCCTGGTGATCTGGCACGATTACGGGGTCTGGCCGGGGGGTGACCCGCGCGCTCGAAGAGCTCGAAGCCGCCAAAGCGCTCGGCCTGCGGCATATCCAGGGCACGAGCCTCGTGTTGTGGCGGGCCCCGGGGGCGGGTGCTGGACAGGATCGGCAGGACAAACTACATCTCCCCCGCGAGCGGCAGTGATCGGCCCAAAGCCGGCTGCTGCTTTTGCATGTGAAATCGTGGGAGGTGCGGCGGCTGCCAACCGCCAATATCTGCACCACGGATTCTAACCGGCCACGCGTGGCCAACTGTTAGGAGAGCTGAATGGCAAAGAAAGTCACCGGATTCCTCAAATTGCAGGTTCCGGCCGGCGCCGCGAATCCCGCGCCGCCGATCGGTCCGGCGCTCGGTCAGCGCGGCCTCAACATCATGGAGTTCTGCAAGGCGTTCAACGCCCAGACCCAGAAGATGGAGAAGGGCGCGCCGATCCCGGTCGTCATCACCATCTACGGCGACCGTTCCTTCACCTTCGAGATGAAGACGCCGCCGATGTCGCACTTCCTCAAGAAGGCGGCCAAGCTCGAGAGCGGCTCCAAGACCCCCGGCCGCGACGTCGCCGGCTCCGTGACCAAGGCTCAGGTCAAGGAAATCGCTGAGGCCAAGATGAAGGATTTGAACTGCAGCTCCGTCGAAGCGGCCATGAAAATGGTCGAGGGTTCCGCCCGCTCGATGGGCCTGGAAGTGAAGGGGTAAGGGCAATGGCAACCGGCAAACGCACAAAGAAGATCCGCGAAGGCGTCGACCCCGCCAAGGCCTATCCGCTTCCTGAAGCGGTGAAGATGGTCAAGGAGCGCGCCAAGGCGAAGTTCGACGAGACGATCGAGATCGCGATGAATCTCGGCGTCGATCCCAAGCATGCCGACCAGATGGTGCGCGGCGTGGTCACCTTGCCGAACGGCACCGGACGCTCGGTGCGCGTCGGCGTGTTCGCCCGCGGACCCAAGGCCGACGAGGCCAGGGCCGCCGGTGCCGACGTGGTCGGCGCGGAGGACCTGGTCGAGAAGGTTAACGGCGGCCAGATCGACTTCGACCGCTGCATCGCCACGCCCGACATGATGGGCTTGGTGGGACGCCTCGGCAAAGTGCTCGGCCCCCGCGGCCTGATGCCCAATCCGCGCGTCGGCACCGTCACCATGGACGTCGCCACCGCTGTGAAGGGTGCCAAGGGCGGTTCGGTTGAATTCCGCGTCGAATCCGCCGGCATCCTGCAGGCCGGCGTCGGCAAGGCTTCGTTCTCCGAGGACAAGCTCGTGGAGAACATCAAGGCCTTCGCGGACGCGGTGAACAAAGCCAAGCCCGCAGGCGCCAAGGGCCACTACATCAACCGCGTCTCGATCTCCTCGACGATGGGACCGGGCGTGAAGGTGGACATGGCGACGCTCGGTGTCAGCAGCGGCGGTTCGCAGCGCTGATTTGCGATCGGGTCTAGGAACGTCAAAGGCCGGGCGAATTGCCCGGCCTTTTTGTTTGATCGCGTCGTCGGCCGCAATGGCCGCTAGATCTATCCCAGAAACAGCGAGGACCGGAGCGATTTCATCAACTCGCTGAACATCGAAACTCTTAGGGATGCGACCACCTCGTCGACATTGTTGTCGGCATCGCCATGCCCAAGATTCCACAGAGTTTCATCGGCCCGTTGCTCGGGGATGTAACCGCTGCCGAATGGCGTGAGAACTTGGGTGCTGTGGGTCGTGGCCTGTCGCATTGGAATCTCCTAGTCCCTTGCCTGCGATATTGCGCCGGTGGAGGCAAGTTTGAAGTGCGAAAAGTCACAGACCAACACGCGCAGAAAAAACCGCCACCCGGGGTTGGCGGGCGGCGGTGAAGGTGGGAACGGAGGAAGAAGCGTGCGAACAGATTGCCACAGGCCGCCGTTCTGTGAAGTGAGAAAAGTCACACCCCCAAAGCTACCCCTCGGCGTTGCCGCTATTGCTGCATCTTGATCCCGGCGTCGCGGATGATCTGCCCGAGCCGCTGGGTGTCGGACGCGATCCGTTTACCGAATTCGTCGGGCGAGCCCACGAATACGTCGGTCGCTTGCGGCACGACGATGCGCAGGATCTCGGGGTCGCGCGTCGCTTTGATGAACTCGGCGTTGAGCCGCGTCACGATCGGGGCGGGTGTGCCCGCCGGCGCCACCATGCCGTGCCACATCTCGAGGTCGAGGCCGGGGAAGCCAGCCTCTGCCATGGTCGGCACATCGGGCACAGCGTCGATCCGCTTCGGGCCGCCGATCGCGATGATGCGTAGCTTGCCCGCCTTGGCCTGTTCGCCGATCGAGATGTAGGACGTGAACAAGAAATCGAGTTCGCCCCGCCATGATGTCGGTCGCGGCGGGAGCCGCGCCCCGGTACGGCACGTGAACCATCGGCACGCTCATCCTCGCCTTGAACATCTCGCCCAGAATCTGCCCGCCCGAGCCGACGCCCTGCGATCCGAAGCTCAATCCGCCGGCCTTGCTCTTGGCCAGCGCGGCGAGATCGGCGACGGTCTTGGCCGGGCTGTCGGCGGGCACGACAAGGATGTGCGGAAACGAGATGATCGGCGTGATCGGCTGGAAATCCTTGACCGGGTCGAGGTTCAACTCCGGCGACAGGATCGGGTTGATCGACATCACGCCCATGTTGGTGAGGAACAGCGTGTAGCCGTCGGGCGCGGCCTGCTTGGTGGCCTGTGCCGCGATGTTGCCGCCGCCGCCGCTGCGGTTGTCGATGACGATCGGCTGTTTCAGAGCATCGGCGACCTTCGCCGCCACCGGCCGGATCACCACGTCGGCGCTGCCGCCGGGCGGGAACGGAACCAGCAACGTGATCGGCCGCGCGGGATAATGATCGCTCTGCGCCGATGCGATCGGCCCGGTGGTGAGCCACGCCGCGAGCCAGGTCGCAAGCGTGCAGGTTAATGTGATCGTTGTTCGCACGGCATTCCCCCTCAATAGGCGCTCCAGGGTGCCGTCGCCTCCGCGGCGATCAGCGGCCATCTGGCCAATTTTACTCGCCGCTAGTCCGTCACCGTGACCTTGGCGGCCTTCACCACCGCGCCGAGATATTCGAGCTGCTGGCGCCAGAACCGGTCGAGCTCCTGCGGGCTCGATCCGACTCCCTTCGCCGATCTCACTCAGGCGGCGCACCACTTCGGCATTGTGCATGGCCTTGTTGGTCTCGGCGGCGATCCGTTCGACGATCGGCTTCGGCGTGCCGGCTGGCGCGAAGATCGCGGCGTCACGTCCGCTGTCGTCGCTTACGAACGGCGCCGGCGAGAGTAGCCGTCCTCCGGCGTTGTGACCGGGCGGCCGTCATAGAAATTGTTGGGAGCGCAAAAGCCACCGTTGCCTGAAATTGCCGCGCGACATTGATCCAACGTCACGAAATAGCAGTTGGTGGCGCCGCGGCCGCCGTATTGGGCGCACCAGCGATAAGGATCGGCATGCGCTGGCTCGACCGCCGACGCGACGATGATCGTGAACAACGCGGCGATTGCAATGCGCATGGGACCTCTCCTTGCACCTCCCACAGCCGGGGGTGTTCTTCTTAGACGGTGTCACTCAAGTTTAGGTTCATTGAGATTAAACCATCTTCGCGCCGAGAACTGCAACGAAAGCCTGGCTTCATAAGATCGGGTTCAGCTCCTATCAAAGCACTCGTGCCGACCCGGTCGGGCGCGGGACACGTCGACAGTTTGTCGCGGCTGCTGACCCCCGGCGCGCCGCTGTTCTATCTCATGAATCCGACATCTCTATCAGCGACCTGGCCGGCGCGTATCGCCAGATCGGCATCTACGCCGCGCGAATTCCCAAGGGCGAGAAGGCGGCGGACTTGCCGGTTGTGCAGCCCACCAAGTTTGAACTGGTCCTCAATCTCAAAACCGCCAAGGATCTCGGCATCGAGCTGCTGGCGAAGGTGCTCGCGCTCGCTGATGAGGTGATCGAGTAACCCGACGCGATGTTGCCTTTGGGGTGCCCTAAGCGCGTCAGCTTCGCTCGACCATACGATCAAGTTTTTTGCTGAGAATCCAGGAGAGGCCGAGGAACGCGACCAGCATCACCAGGCCCAGGCCCGAAGAAGCATCGCTCATGACCTTCTCCGACAGCTGACCGAAGGCATAGCCGGCCGAAACGATGGCGCAGGACCACAGGCCAGCGGCAACGAAATTCAGCGCTAGGAAAGTGGACCAGGGCAGCCGCGACATGCCGTAGGCAAAACCCGCGATACCGCGAATGCCGTGCGGGTAGCGATGGAACAGGATCATCCAGAGATAGTGTCGGTTTGCCAGTTGGGCTGCCGTCTGGACGGCGCGCTCAAGGCGTGGAAACGGTCCGAGCCAGCGCGTGCCAAACCGTCGCCCGATCCAGAAGCGGATCACATCGCCGGTGAAGCTGCCGAACCAACAGACCACAATGAGAGTGCCCAAACCCAGCGCGCCCGAATGCGCGGCGTAGCCCGCGAACAGCGCAAGCAGCAAGCTGTGCGAGGCCGCATAGGCAAACATGAAGCTGTAGGCCGCATCGCCGTGCTGGCGTATGAGGTCGAGGAATGAGGTGAGGTCCGTCGGAAAAAGCAAAATGGCCCCCGCGAGCGCTTTTGGCTGATACCGACAGATGACTGGGATCAGCGCAGCCACCACTCTATCAGAGTATTGACGCGTGGCGGACATCGAGCGTGAAGCCCGTCTATGTCTGCTTCCGGAAGCAAAGCGGACATGGCGGATTTGAGGCCTGACGTCCGCCAGCGGCATTACGTCTGTTTGTTGCAGCGTCGGCTTTCCGCTTGAAGCGGAGATCCCGCGTCCTACCACCGCCAGCCCGGTTGCACCCGAGGATTGCTGCCGCGTTGACGCATTTGAGAGTCCCAACTACGGAAAAAAGAGAAACCGTTGTCGACGGCAACGCTGACTTCGGTGGGCTTGCGCGTTATAAAGCCGCCCTGGGGCTGATTACTTAGCACTGCGACAAACTCGGTGCGATAGTTGGTCTCTTTACTGAGCGGCTCGTCTGAGATGATGATCGAGGATCGCGGCAATGCGGTCGGCGCGATGCGATCGAGCACGTCTTGCGGGATGGTGATGCGGTCGAGCGCGCCCTTGGCGTCGTCCCCGTCGATCGTCACCGCGCTCCAGCGAAGACCGGCGTCACTGCGCGCCATCGCGGTGAACACATGCGTGCCGATCTGCTTCTCGGGATAGCGGATCGTGACCGGAACCTCAATGCTCGAATCAAACACTTCGCCCCCGTCCGGCCACGGTTTGTGCGTGTTGCGCCGCACGTAAAGCTTCTGCGTCGCGCGGCTGATGTAGATCGAGACCGGTACGACCGCGAGTTTCGCATCGAGCGCAGCCTTTGCAGTGGCGGCCTTTTTGGCCTCGGCCGCCCTGACGGCTTCCTTTGCGGCGGCGGCATCGGGCTTCGACTTCGCGTTGGTCGTTGCGATGTCGAGCTGCTTCCCTGTTTCCTGGGCTCTGGAAGCGGCCTTCTGCTTCTGTTCCTCGGCCCGCGTCTTCGCCTGGTCCGATTTTGCGGCGGCGAGCATCTTGTCGGCGGACGCGAGTTCGGCGTCGGCGCGGGCCTTGAGCGATTTCAGCTTGCTCAGCGACGCCGTAAGCGACGCTGTCTCGCGCGCTGCCACCACGGCAGCTTTCTTTGCCGCGTCATCGGCTTTGGCGGCCTCCGCCGCCTCGCGGGCAAGCGTCTCGGCTCGCGCCGGGGCAGCCGCTACGGCATCCGCGCGCGGCATGAATAGCGCTGGGTGGGAAAACTCAACTGGTTCTGCGTCGTTCGGCGAGATGATCACCCGCATGCCGATCCGCGTCTTGCCGTAGAGCTTCTCAGCAAAGCCGAAGGGCATCCGCACGCAGCCGTGCGAGGCCGCATATCCGGGCAGCGGCCCACCGTGCAGCGCGATGCCGTTCCAAGTAATGCGCTGCATGTGCGGCATCCAGGCGTCGTCATACATGTTGGAGCGGTGGTCCACCTCCTTATCAACTACAGTGAAGACGCCGGCCGGCGTCTCGCGCTCCTTGGTGCCGGTCGACACCGGCGCGCGCAGAATCCAGCCGTCTGCGTCGTAGAAAGTGACCTGCTGGGACTTGATCGACACGATCGCCATGATCGGCTCGCCGGCATCGCGCGGCGCCACCGTCTCTTTGGGTTGTGGCGCGGGGCGCGCTCGTTGCGCTGTAGCGTCGGCGGACAGCGCCGTCAGTGCGGCCACCGCCGCAAGCGTCACAATGGCGGGAGATTTCCAGCGCCCCGTCGCCTCGGCGGATTGCGCCATCGCAGGTCGATTTACCATGTCATTCTCGATTGAGCTGCCTGTCAGCGGTTGCGTCGATCAAGTGTAGGTGACCGAGGGGATGTCGGCTATTGGTACATGGAGGACATACCCATATCGCTTTTTGGGGAGCGGACATCCCAATATGGAGGCGTCACGTCTGTTTTTGACCCAAGCGGACAGCCAGGACCGTCCAGTATTCCCGGCAGCATTCGCCTCTATTGCATCTTGATACCGGCGTCGCGAATGACCTTGCCGAGATTGCCGAAGTCGGCGGCGATCAGCTTTGCGAATTCCTCCGGACTCGTCGTGCTCATCTCCACACCCTGCGCGGCGGCCTTCTGCACCACGTCCGGCGACAGAGCTGCCTTGGTGAATTCCTCGTTCAGCTTCTTCACGATCTCGGGAGGCGTGCCGAGCGGCGCCATGATGCCATGCCAAACCACAAGCTCGACTCCGGGATAGCCCGCGTCGGTCATGGTCGGCACGTCCGGCAGCGTCGGCGAGCGCTTGGGCGCGGTCCAGCCGATCACGCGGAGCTTACCACCCTGCACCTGGCCGATCGCCGACGCATAGGAGCTGAACAACAGATCGATGTTGCCGGCGGAGAGGTCGGTGACCGCCGGTCCGGCGCCGCGATAGGGCACGTGCACGAACGGCGCGCCGGTTTGCATTCGCAGCATCTCGCCGAGGACGTGGCCGCCCGAGCCCACGCCCTGCGATCCGAAGGTCAGCCCACCCGGCTTGGACCGGGCGAGTTCCACCAAATCCTTGACGTTGCGCACGGGCGATCCGGACGGCACCACCAGCACGCTCGGGAATGCGCACAGCGGAGTGATCGGCTGGAAATCCTTGACCGGGTCGAAGCGGATGTCGCGGTCAGCGCCGGCATGATGGCGAACAGCCCGTTGTTGGAAAGAAACAGCGTATAGCCGTCGGGCGCGGTCTGCTTCATCGCCAGCGCCGCGGGCACTCCGCCGCCGCCGCCGCGGTTGTCGATCACGATGCTGGTCTTCAGGTTCTCGCCGAGCTTCTGCGCCACCAGGCGCGTTATCACGTCGGAGCTGCCGCCCGGCGGGAAGGGGACGACGATGGTGATCGGCCGCGAGGGGAAGCTGTCGGACTGGGCGAGCGCGGGCGCAGCGGCGCCGATAGCGAGCAGCACACAGCCTAATGCCAATGCAATCGACGTCCTCATTACGCCCTCCCGTTCGATTTATTATGAAGCGCAGTCTAGGCCGCGCTCCGCTTGCCCCACAATTCGGCGCTGGCCAGCCGCGCGCCCTCCGACAGCGAGCGCAGCTTCGCCCACATGATCGAAGGGTGGACCCGCTGCGCGAACGGGCTCTGCGCGAAGCCGCAATCGGTGCCGCCGATGACGTTCTCGCGGCCGACGATCTTAGCGAGCCGCACCAGGCGCTGCGCCACCAGTTCGGGATGCTCGACGATGTTGGTGGCGTGGCTGATGACGCCGGGAATGAGCTTCTTGCCCGGTGGCAGCTTGACCTTTTGCCACACCGTCCATTCGTGCTCGTGGCGCGGATTGGCCTGCTCGACGCTGTAATGGCCGACGTTGACCTGCAGCAGCAGGTCGACGATGTCCTGCAGCGGCACGTCGAAGGCGTGCGGGCCGTTCCAGCTTCCCCAGCAGATGTGATAGCGCGAGCGGTCTGCCGGGATTCCGCGCAAGGCGTGGTTGAGCGCGTCGATGCGAAGCTGCGCCCAGGCGCGGTATTGCGCCTCGCTCATCGGTGGAACCATTTTCTCGTGCATGTAGGGCAGGAAGGCGTCGTCGATCTGCACATAGTGGCCAGCGTCGACGATCGCCTGGTATTCCTGGTGCAAGCAATCGGCTAAGGCGAAGAGCAACGCCTGCTCGTCGGCGTAGTACTCGTTCTTGGCGCCGGGCAGGGCGCTGGCCGGCGCCACCACCGGCAGGAACGCAGCCGTCGCGTTGGCCTTGGCGGCGGCGGCCTTGAGCGTGGCGATGTCGCGCTTCACGGTGGCGTCGTCGTAGGTGAGGGCGCCGTTGACGATGAAGCGCTCGGCCGAGGCGGGCGCCCAGGCCCGAAGCGCGGTCGTATTCGGCATAGAATTCGGGAAATGCCACGTGGTCCTGGCCGCCGCCGGCCGATGACATCGGGTCCTTCATCTCCTCCGGCGTCGCCGGCCGGGTGCTGATGCCGCTCAGCCGGTCGTGTACGTAGAAGGCCCAGTTGCGGCCTTTGCTGAATTCGCCGTCGCTGACGATGTCGATGCCGGCCTCGACCTGCTGGCGCGCGACCTCCTCGATCGAGGTCTTCAGGCAGGCTTCATAGGACGCCTTGTCGTAGGGCTGGCCGGCCTCGATCAGCTTGAGGAACTCGACGAGCTTGGGCGGGCGGACGAGGCTGCCGACGTGGGTGGCGAGGATTCGGTCAGGATTTGCGGCCATTCGTGGTCTCCTCGCACTCTTCCGCCACTTGCGGCGCGGTTGCCCCAATCTTAGCTCAACACCTGCAGTTTGCAGGGGTTTTCCCTGCAGAATCCTCTTGGCAAGTCAGCGCAGAAGCACTAGATACATGCCCACGGGCGTGCCGGCCTTGCTTTGTCGGCGCGCCTTTGCGCGCTTCTCGGAAACACCAGCAATCAGGAACTCATTCCTTTTGGACATCCCGCGGGACATCTGAAGGAAGGGGAAAAGATCGCAGTATTTTCGGGCAAGCCGCGTCCTGTCCAAGACTGCAGGCGCCGGGCATCCGGCTTAATTGACAGCCTGCACAGACGGGTGAGGCCGATTGGTTTGATCGGTTCGAACCGTTGGACCTGGAGCGGGTATCCGCGCCAGAGGCAGGGCACCAATCGCTGTCCCTGCCGCCGCACGTGGCGTCGATAGGGGCGGCACGTGCAACCGGCGGCGCAGATGACCGAGGGTCATGTCTTCGCCGCCAACCGGAGAGAGCTTGTGGAACGCGCGGCAAAAGCGGAGCAGGTGACGGAGCTGAAGGGGGTCTTCAAGACCGCCAACACCGTCGTCGTCGCTCACTATGCCGGCCTCACGGTTGCCCAGATGCAGATCCTGCGTAAGCAGGCCCGACAGGCTGGCACAACGGTGAAGGTCGCCAAGAACCGCCTCGCCAAGATTGCTCTTGAAGGCACGGACGTTGCCAGCATCGGTTCCCTGCTGAAGGGGCCGACCGTGATCGCCTATTCGAACGATCCAGTTGGCGCGTCCAAGGTCGCCGTCGATTTCGCTAAGGGCCACGAGAAGTTCGTGATCCTGGGCGGCGCGATGGGCAAGACCGTGCTCGACCCGAACGGCGTCAAGGCGCTCGCTGCGCTTCCGTCGCTCGACGAGCTCCGGGCCAAGATCGTCGGCCTCATTCAGGGTCCGGCGACCAAGATCGCGCAGGTCATCAACGCCCCGGCGGCGAAGGTGGCTCGTGTGGTCCAGGCCTATGCCAACAAGGGCCAAGCTTAAGCGAGGCTCCAAACTCGACTGGTTCGAACCGAATAAGGAACCCTATCAATGACTGATTTGTCCAAGATTGTTGACGAGCTGTCGAAGCTCACCGTCCTCGAGGCGGCTGATCTCGCCAAGTTGCTCGAAGAGAAGTGGGGCGTGACGGCGGCTGCCGCGGTGGCGGTGGCGGCAGGCCCTGCCGGCGCGGGTGCCGCGGCGGCCGAAGAGAAGACCGAGTTCACCGTCATGTTGGCGGCGATCGGCGACAAGAAGATCGAGGTCATCAAGGAGGTTCGTGCGCTCACGGGCCTCGGGCTGAAGGAAGCCAAGGACCTGGTCGAAGCCGCGCCCAAGGCGGTCAAGGAAGGCGTGAACAAGGAAGAGGCCGACAAGATCAAGACCACCCTCGAAAAGGTGGGTGCGAAGGTTGAGCTTAAGTAGGCGAATACCTACTTAATGGGCATTCCTCGGTGATGGCCCGGGGATTGCAAACACAAATCGGTGATTTCGGGACGTAAGTCCCGGAATTACCGTCTTTGCCGTTCAGCGGCAAGGGGTGAGGCGGTTCGGCGCGGCCGAATTGCCTAGAAGTCAAGGCGTTGGCACGGTTGTCCAGATAGTCGCGATGATGGCGGCTTTCCGGAGAGTTGTCCCGGTGGCCAGTTGAATAAGTGACTGCCGGACGAACACAGAGAGAGCACATGGCGCAGACGTTTACAGGTCGCAAGCGCGTACGGAAATTTTTCGGAAAAATTCAGGAAGTCGCAGAGATGCCGAACCTCATCGAGGTTCAAAAGGCATCCTATGACCAGTTTTTGATGGTGAAGGATCCTCCCGGCGGCCGCTCCGACGAGGGGCTTCAGGCCGTTTTCAAATCGGTGTTCCCGATCCGGGATTTTTCCAACACCTCGCAGCTCGATTTCGTCGCCTACGAATTCGATCCTCCGAAGTATGACGTCGACGAGTGCCGCCAGCGGGGAATGACCTATGCCGCGCCGCTCAAGGTGAAGCTGCGGCTGATCGTGTTCGATGTCGACGAGGAAACCGGCGCCCGCTCCGTGAAGGACATCAAGGAGCAGGATGTCTACATGGGCGATATCCCGCTCATGACCAACAACGGCACGTTCATCGTCAACGGCACCGAGCGTGTGATCGTTTCGCAGATGCACCGCTCGCCCGGTGTGTTCTTCGACCACGACAAGGGCAAGACGCACTCCTCGGGCAAGCTCTTGTTCGCCGCCCGTATCATTCCGTATCGCGGCTCCTGGCTCGACATTGAGTTCGACGCCAAGGACATCGTCCACGCCCGCATCGACCGGCGCCGAAAGATTCCGGTGACGTCGCTGCTGTTCGCGCTGGGCCTCGACGGCGAGACCATCCTCAACACGTTCTACAAGCAGATTCCCTACAAGCGGCAGAAGGACGGCTGGCGCGTGCCGTTCGATGGCAATCGGCTGAAGGGCTACAAGGCGATCAACGATCTCGTGGATGCCGACACCGGCCGCGTCGTGGTCGATGCCGGCCAGAAGATCACCGTGCGTCAGGCCCGTCAGCTCACCGACAAGGGGCTGAAGGCGTTGCGCATGTCCGATGAGGAGTTGATCGGTCATTACATTGCCGAGGACCTCGTCAACGCCAAGACCGGCGAGATCTACGCCGAGGCCGGCGACGAGATCACCGAGAAGTCGCTGAAGTTG
This sequence comes from uncultured Alphaproteobacteria bacterium, assembly GCA_963842645.1. Lineage (GTDB taxonomy): Bacteria > Pseudomonadota > Alphaproteobacteria > Rhizobiales > Xanthobacteraceae > Z2-YC6860. Next base: position 48,340 of record CAWJGY010000010.1, read on the forward strand.
ATCAACGAGGCGGGCTACAAGGAAATCCCGATCCTCGACGTCGATCACGTCAATGTCGGCGCCTACATCCGCAATACGCTCGCGGTCGACAAGAACATGACCCGCGAGGATGCGCTGTTCGACATTTATCGCGTCATGCGTCCCGGCGAGCCGCCGACGCTCGACACCGCGCAGTCGATGTTCAATTCGCTGTTCTTCGACACCGAGCGCTACGACCTTTCCGCGGTCGGCCGCGTCAAGATGAACATGCGGCTCGATCTCGACGCAGCAGACACCGTGCGCGTGCTGCGCAAGGAGGACATCCTCTCGGTCGTGCGAACCCTGGTCGATCTCCGCGACGGCAAGGGCGAGATCGACGACATCGACAATCTCGGCAATCGCCGGGTGCGCTCGGTCGGCGAGTTGATGGAGAACCAGTACCGCATCGGCTTGCTGCGCATGGAACGCGCCATCAAGGAGCGCATGTCGTCGGTCGATATCGACACCGTCATGCCGCAGGACCTGATCAACGCCAAACCCGCGGCCGCCGCGGTGCGTGAGTTCTTCGGCTCCTCGCAGCTCTCGCAGTTCATGGACCAGACCAACCCGCTGTCGGAGATTACCCACAAGCGGCGCCTGTCAGCACTCGGCCCAGGCGGCTTGACGCGCGAGCGCGCCGGCTTCGAGGTGCGCGACGTGCATCCGACGCACTACGGCCGCATCTGCCCGATCGAGACGCCGGAAGGCCCGAACATCGGCCTGATCAACTCGCTCGCCACCTACGCGCGGGTGAACAAATATGGCTTCGTCGAGACGCCGTACCGCAAGGTCAAGGACGGCCGCGTCACCGACGAGGTGAATTATCTCTCGGCGATGGAAGAGAGCCGCTACACGGTCGCGCAGGCGAATGCGACGATCGATGCTCGCGGCAAGTTCACCGAAGACCTGATCGTCTGCCGTCATGCCGGCGACGTGCTGATGGTTCAGCGCGAGAAGGTCGACTACATGGACGTGTCGCCGAAGCAACTCGTTTCGGTCGCTGCGGCGCTGATCCCGTTCCTTGAGAACGACGACGCCAACCGCGCCTTGATGGGCTCGAACATGCAGCGCCAGGCGGTGCCGCTGGTTCGCGCCGAGGCGCCGTTCGTCGGCACTGGAATGGAAGGCGTTGTGGCGCGTGACTCGGGCGCAGCAATCGCTGCGCGCCGCACCGGCGTGATCGATCAGGTGGACGCCACCCGTATTGTCATCCGCGCCACCGGCGAGACCGACCCGACCAAGCCCGGCGTCGACATCTACCGACTGATGAAGTTCCAGCGCTCCAACCAGAACACCTGCATCAACCAGCGTCCGCTGGTGAAGGTGGGCGACCACGTCAAGAAGGGCGACATCATCGCCGACGGCCCCTCGACCGAGCTCGGTGAGCTCGCCCTCGGGCGGAACGTGCTGGTCGCGTTCATGCCGTGGAACGGGTACAACTTCGAAGATTTCGATCCTGCTCTCCGAGCGGATCGTGAAGGACGACGTCTTCACCTCGATCCACATCGAGGAGTTCGAGGTGATGGCCCGCGACACCAAGCTGGGCCCGGAAGAAATCACCCGTGACATTCCGAACGTCTCGGAAGAAGCGCTCAAGAATCTCGACGAAGCTGGCATCGTCTACATCGGCGCGGAAGTACGCGCCGGCGACATCCTGTGCGGCAAGATCACGCCGAAGGGCGAAAGCCCGATGACGCCGGAAGAAAAGCTTCTGCGCGCCATCTTCGGCGAGAAGGCCTCCGACGTCCGCGACACCTCACTGCGCGTGCCGCCGGGCGTTCAGGGCACGGTCGTCGAGGTGCGCGTGTTCAACCGCCACGGCGTCGATAAGGACGAGCGCGCGCTCGCGATCGAGCGCGAGGAGATCGAACGTCTCGCTAAGGACCGCGACGACGAGCAGGCAATCCTCGATCGCAACGTCTACGGCCGCCTCTCGGAGATGCTGGAAGGCCGGCAAGGCATCGCGGGCCCGAAGGGTTTCAAGAAGGACTCCAAGATCACCAAGGCGGTGCTGGAAGAGTATCCGCGCGCGCAATGGTGGCAGTTCGCCTCGCCGAACGACAAGCTGATGGCGGAGATTGAAGCTATCCGCAAGCAATACGACGAGAGCAAGAAGGGTCTGGAGCAACGCTTCCTCGACAAGGTCGAGAAGCTGCAACGCGGCGACGAGTTGCCGCCCGGCGTGATGAAGATGGTCAAGGTCTTCGTCGCGGTGAAGCGCAAGATCCAGCCCGGCGACAAGATGGCCGGCCGCCACGGCAACAAAGGCGTGGTGTCGCGGATCGTGCCGATCGAGGACATGCCGTTCCTCGAGGACGGCACGCATGCCGACATCGTGCTCAATCCGCTCGGCGTGCCGAGCCGCATGAACGTCGGGCAAATCCTGGAGACGCATCTGGGCTGGGCCTGCGCGGGCCTCGGCCTCAAGATCGGCAAGGCGGTCGAACTCTACAACGCCAAGGGCGACACCAAGCCGCTGCGGGAGATGCTCAAGAAGGTCTACGGCGACGACGAAACGATCAAGTCGTTGGGCGAAGACGGCCTGATGGAGCTTGGCCACAACCTCCAGCACGGCGTGCCGATCGCCACTCCGGTGTTCGACGGCGCCAAGGAGGCCGATATCGAGCACATGCTCGATCTCGCCGGCCTCGATCGTTCCGGCCAGTCGACCGTCTATGACGGGCGCACCGGCGAGAAGTTCGATCGTCAGGTGACGGTGGGCTACATCTATATGCTCAAGCTGCACCATCTCGTGGACGACAAGATCCACGCGCGCTCAATCGGTCCGTACTCGCTCGTCACCCAGCAACCGCTGGGCGGCAAGGCGCAGTTCGGCGGCCAGCGCTTCGGCGAGATGGAAGTCTGGGCGTTGGAAGCCTACGGCGCCGCCTACACGCTGCAGGAGATGCTGACCGTGAAGTCGGACGACGTCGCCGGCCGTACCAAGGTGTATGAGGCGATTGTGCGAGGCGACGACACGTTCGAAGCCGGCATCCCCGAAAGCTTCAACGTGCTGGTCAAGGAAATGCGCTCGCTCGGCCTCAACGTCGACCTGCACAATTCCAAGCAGGCGCCGGGCGCAGAAGCGGCCGAGTAATTCAAGAGTTGCGGGACGGCGAGGGCGCCGTCCCGTGGACCATTTGACGATCCGCGGGGAATGCCCCGCCTGAGATCGAGGAGAAGACGATGAACCAAGAAATCATGAATTTCTTCAGCCCGCAGGCCCCGGCGCAGGTCTTCGACCAGATCCGGATTTCGATCGCGAGCCCGGAGAAGATTTTGTCCTGGTCGTACGGCGAAATCAAAAAGCCGGAAACCATCAACTACCGCACCTTCAAGCCCGAGCGAGACGGCCTGTTCTGCGCGCGCATCTTCGGGCCGATCAAGGACTACGAGTGCTTGTGCGGCAAGTACAAGCGCATGAAGTACAAGGGCATCATCTGCGAAAAGTGCTCGGTTGAGGTGACGCTCAGCCGTGTGCGGCGCGAGCGCATGGGCCACATCGAGCTCGCGGCGCCGGTCGCGCATATCTGGTTCTTGAAGTCGCTGCCATCGCGCATCGGGCTTCTGCTCGACATGACGCTGAAGGACCTCGAGCGCATTCTGTACTTTGAATACTACGTCGTGCTGGAGCCGGGCCTCACCCCGCTGCAGGACCGTCAGCTGCTGTCCGAGGACGAGTACCTCAAGGCGCAGGACGAGTACGGCCCGGACAGCTTCACCGCGCTGATCGGCGCCGAAGCGATCCGCGAAATGCTCAAAGGCCTCGACCTTGAGAAGATGGCGGCGGATCTGCGCGTCGAGATCCAGGAGGCCACCACCGAGCTCAAGCCGAAGAAGCTCGCCAAGCGCGTCAAGCTGATCGAGGCTTTCCTGCAATCCGGCAACAAGCCGGAGTGGATGATCCTGACCCAGGTGCCGGTGATCCCGCCGGACCTGCGTCCGCTCGTTCCGCTCGATGGCGGCCGCTTCGCCACATCGGACCTCAACGACCTCTATCGCCGCGTTATCAACCGCAACAACCGTTTGAAGCGGCTGATCGAGCTGCGCGCGCCGGACATCATCATCCGCAACGAGAAGCGCATGCTTCAGGAAGCGGTGGATGCGCTGTTCGACAACGGTCGCCGCGGCCGCGTCATCACCGGCGCCAACAAGCGCCCGCTGAAGTCGCTCGCCGACATGCTCAAGGGCAAGCAGGGCCGGTTCCGTCAGAACCTGCTCGGCAAGCGCGTCGACTATTCCGGCCGTTCGGTGATCGTGGTCGGTCCCGAGCTCAAGCTGCACCAGTGCGGGTTGCCGAAGAAGATGGCGCTCGAGCTGTTCAAGCCGTTCATCTACTCGCGGCTTGATGCCAAGGGGCTGTCCACCACGGTGAAACAAGCCAAGAAGCTCGTTGAGAAGGAAAAGCCGGAGGTCTGGGACATCCTCGACGAGGTGATCCGCGAGCATCCGGTGCTGCTCAACCGCGCGCCGACGCTGCATCGGCTCGGCATCCAGGCGTTCGAGCCGGTGCTGATCGAGGGCAAGGCGATCCAGCTTCATCCGCTGGTTTGCGCGGCGTTCAACGCTGACTTCGACGGCGACCAGATGGCGGTGCACATCCCGCTTTCGCTGGAGGCCCAGCTCGAGGCGCGCGTGCTGATGATGAGCACGAACAATATCCTGCACCCTGCCAACGGCTCGCCGATCATCGTGCCGTCGCAGGACATCGTGCTCGGACTCTATTACCTCACGATCATGTCCGATGGCGGCCCGGGCGAGTGGAAGCTCGAGATGCACAAGGAAGCGGATCTGAAGAAAGATCCGAAGAAGGTGAACACCGTTCGTGGCTACTACAAGGACATCTCCGAGATCGAGCATGCCTTGAACGCCAAGGCCGTCGGCCTGCACAGCAAGATCAAGTTCCGCTGGACCGGCGTGGACGAGAAGGGCGAAGAGTTCAACAAGTGGTACGAGACCACGCCCGGCCGCGCGATGCTCGGTCAGGTGCTGCCGCGTTCCGCCAAGGTTTCCTTCGACGTCGTGAACAAGCTCATGACCAAGCGGGAAATCTCGGGAATGATCGACGCCGTCTATCGTCACTGCGGTCAGAAGGAGACGGTGATCTTCTGCGACCGCATCATGGCGCTGGGCTTCCATCACGCGTTCAAGGCCGGCATCTCGTTCGGCAAGGACGACATGGTGGTGCCGCAGAAGAAGTGGCCGATCGTCGATCGGACCCGCGAACTCGCAAAGGAGTTCGAGCAGCAGTACAACGACGGCCTCATCACGCAGGGCGAGAAGTACAACAAGGTCGTCGATGCCTGGTCGAAGTCCACCGACGAGATCGCGGATGCGATGATGAAGGAGATCTCGTCCGTCAAGAAGGATAAGGACGGGCGCGATGCGCAGGTCAACTCGATCTACATGATGGCGCACTCCGGCGCGCGCGGCTCACCCGCGCAGATGCGCCAGCTCGCCGGCATGCGCGGCCTGATGGCCAAGCCTTCGGGCGAGATCATCGAGACTCCGATTATCTCGAACTTCAAGGAAGGCCTCTCGGTGCTCGAGTACTTCAACTCGACGCACGGCGCCCGCAAGGGTCTGGCCGACACCGCGCTGAAGACCGCCAACTCGGGCTACCTGACCCGGCGTCTCGTCGACGTCGCACAGGATTGCATCATCACGGCCGAGGATTGCGGCACCAAGGATGGCATCGCGGTGCGCGCCATCATCGATGCCGGCACCGTTGTCGCCTCGCTGGCGATCCGGATTCTCGGCCGAACCACCGCCGAGGACGTCAAGGATCCGACCACCGGCAAGGTCGTCATGAAGCGCAACACGCTGCTGGGCGAGCCCGAAGTCGAGGCGATCGTCGCGGCCAACGTGCAGGAGCTGAAGATCCGTTCGGTGCTCACCTGCGAGTTGACCAACGGCGTGTGCGGCGCTTGCTACGGGCGCGATCTTGCCCGCGGCACGCCGGTGAACATGGGCGAGGCGGTCGGCGTGATCGCCGCGCAATCGATCGGCGAGCCGGGCACCCAGCTCACCATGCGCACGTTCCACATCGGCGGCGCTGCTCAGATCTCCGAGCAGTCGTTCATCGAGTTCGAACTTCGACGGCAAGATTAAGATCAAGACCAAGGGCAAGAACGCGGTCGTCAAGAATACCGACGGCGACTGGATTGCCATGGGTCGCAGCATCGTGATCGCGGTCGCCGATCCCGACGGCACCGAGCGGGCTGTCCATCGCATCCAGAACGGCGCGCGGTTGCGCGTCGAGGACGGGCAGGACATCAAGCGCGGCGAGCGCATCGCCGAGTGGGATCCCTACACGCGGCCGATCCTCACGGAAGCCGAAGGCACCGTCGCCTTCGAGGACCTGGTCGAGGGTCAGTCGATGTCGGAATCGGTCGACGAGTTCGACCGGCATCGCCAAGCGCGTGGTCACCGACTGGCGGACCTCGAGCCGCGCGGCTGACCTCAAGCCTGCGATGGTCATCAAGGGCAAGGACGGCAAGGTCCAGAAGCTCGCGCGTGGCGGCGATGCCCGCTACCTGCTGGCGGTGGACGCCATCCTCTCGGTCGACCTCGGCGGCAAAGTGAAGCCCGGCGATGTGATCGCGCGTATCCCGACCGAAAGCGCCAAGACCCGCGACATCACCGGCGGTCTGCCGCGGGTGGCGGAGTTGTTCGAAGCGCGCAAGCCTAAGGACGCGGCGGTTATCGCCGAGATGTCCGGCACCGTGCAGTTCGGCAAGGACTACAAGAACAAGCGCCGGCTCAGCATCGTGCCGACCGAGAAGGACGTGGAGCCCGCGGAGTATCTCATCCCGAAGGGCAAGCACATCCATCTGCAGGACGGCGACGCCATCGAAAAGGGCGACTACATCGTCGAAGGCAATCCGGCGCCGCACGACATCCTGGCGATCAAGGGCGTCGAGGAGCTCGCGAACTACCTCGTCAACGAGATCCAGGAGGTCTACCGGCTCCAGGGCGTGCAGATCAACGACAAGCACATCGAGGTGATCGTTCGCCAGATGCTGCAGAAGGTCGAGCTCGACGACGTTGGCGAGACCGACATGATCCACGCCGAGCAGATGGACAAGCTCGAGTTCGATGAGATCAACGCCAAGTTCGTGGCCGAGGGCAAGAAGCCCGCGACCGCGCACCCGATCCTGCTCGGCATCACCAAGGCGAGCCTGCAGACCCGCTCGTTCATCTCGGCGGCGTCGTTCCAGGAGACCACGCGTGTGCTCACCGAGGCCGCGGTCAACGGCAAGGCGGACACGCTCGAAGGTCTCAAGGAGAACGTCATCGTCGGCCGCCTGATCCCGGCGGGCACCGGTGCCATGATGAACCGGCTACGCGAGGTTGCGGTCAAACGCGACCAGCTCATCCTCGACGAACGCGAGAAGGAAGCGGCGAAGGCCGCCGAGGCAGCCGAAGCGGCGGCCGAAGCTGCCAAGGCTGCGGAACCGGCCGCATTGCCGGCTGCCGAGTAGCCCCAGGTTCAACCCGATGAGAAAGGGCCGCCGCGAGGCGGCCCTTTCGTTAACGAGAGCGTCCAAAGCTCGAAAACCTCAGTCTTTTCGGCCCTTTCCGCCTTGACACTCCGGGACGACGCCGATAAATACGCGACACTTACGGCAGGCGGTGAGCTTCGCCAGTCGGAACGGTTTTGCCCCGAAGCCCGCTAAACCCTGAAGATCATTGATCTTTTCGGCTGCGGATGGGTCGCTCCAGCCTCGACGAATGAAGCTCAAACGCTGCCGCTGACGTCGAACGATTGTCAAATTCTTGGTGCACGACCGCGGCTCGATTCTGCCGTGGTCCTCTGGACCTTCAAGCGTCTTCCGCCACCGGGGCGGATGGCGCGATTTCGTTTTGCGCGCGGGTCCGGGCCGCATCGGTGACGCCGAGGCGCGTCGCAGCCGTTTTACGAAGGCAAAGGCTAAGCATGCCGACGATCAATCAACTGATCCGCAAGCCGCGGGTGGTGCAGAAGGCGAAGAAGAAGGTGCCGGCGCTGCAGCAGAGTCCGCAGAAGCGCGGCGTCTGCACGCGCGTCTACACGACGACGCCGAAGAAGCCGAACTCGGCGCTGCGTAAGGTCGCCAAGGTCCGTCTCACCAACGGCTTCGAGGTGATCGGCTACATCCCGGGCGAGGGCCATAATCTCCAGGAGCACTCGGTGGTGATGATCCGCGGCGGCCGCGTGAAGGATCTGCCGGGCGTGCGCTACCACATCCTGCGTGGCGTGCTCGACACCCAAGGCGTCAAGAACCGCAAGCAGCGCCGTTCGAAGTACGGCGCGAAGCGCCCGAAATAAGGATCGATCGTCATGTCCCGCAGACATTCCGCAGAAAAGCGCGAGATCAATCCCGATGCGAAATTCGGGAACCTGGTCATTTCCAAGTTCATGAACACCATCATGATCCAGGGCAAGAAGTCCGTGGCCGAGGCCATCGTGTACGGCGCGCTTGAGACCATCGAGGGTAAGACCAAGTCGGATCCGATCAAGGTTTTCGAGCAGGCGCTCGACAATGTGATGCCCTCCATCGAGGTGCGTTCGCGTCGCGTCGGTGGAGCCACCTATCAAGTGCCGGTCGAGGTTCGCACCGTGCGTCGTCAGGCGCTCGGCATTCGCTGGATCATCACGGCCGCGCGCGAGCGCAGCGAAAAGACGATGACCGACCGGCTCTCGGCCGAGCTGCTCGATGCATCCAATAACCGGGGGAACGCCGTCAAGAAACGAGAAGACACGCACCGCATGGCGGAAGCCAATCGGGCGTTCTCGCACTATCGCTGGTAACGGCACAGCGTACGAACAAGATCTGAAGGAAACGAGACCCTATGCCCCGCGCCCATCCCATCGAGAACTACCGCAACTTCGGCATCATGGCGCACATCGATGCTGGCAAGACCACGACGACCGAGCGGATTCTCTATTACACCGGCAAGAACCACAAGATCGGCGAGGTGCATGAAGGCGCCGCGACGATGGACTGGATGGAGCAGGAGCAGGAGCGCGGCATCACGATCACGTCCGCTGCCACCACTGCGTTCTGGAACGGCAAGCGGCTGAACATCATCGACACGCCCGGCCACGTTGACTTCACCATCGAGGTGGAGCGCAGTCTGCGTGTGCTGGACGGCGCGGTTGTCGTTCTCGATTCCAACCAGGGCGTCGAGCCGCAGACCGAGACGGTCTGGCGTCAGGGTGACAAATACAAGGTCCCGCGCATCGTCTTCGCCAACAAGATGGACAAGATCGGCGCTGACTTCTTCCAATGCCTCAAGGACATCGTCGATCGCCTCGGCGCCAAGCCCGTCCCGATCCAACTGCCGATCGGTTCTGAGCAACAGTACAAGGGCCTGATCGATCTCGTGCGTATGAAGGGCGTTGTCTGGGAAGACGAGGCGCTCGGCGCGAATTACAAGGACATCGATATTCCGGCCGACATGCTGGATCAGGCGCAGGAGTATCACGACAAGCTGGTCGAAGCCGCCTGCGAACTCGATGACGATGCCGCCACCGCTTATCTCGAGGGCAAGCTGCCCGACGAGGCGACACTCAAAAAGCTGATCCGCAAGGCCGTCCTCACCGGCGCGTTCTATCCGGTGCTGTGCGGCTCTGCGTTCAAGAACAAAGGCGTGCAGCCGCTGCTTGACGCCGTTGTCGATTATCTGCCGTCGCCGCTCGACGTGCCCGCGATCAAGGGTATCGACCACAAGGGCAACGAGGTCGAGCGTCTCCCGGACGACAAGTCGCCGATGTCGCTGCTCGCCTTTAAGATCATGGACGACCCGTTCGTCGGCACCATCACGTTCTGCCGCATCTATTCGGGCACGCTGTCGAGCGGCACCGGCGTCATCAATTCGACCAAAGAGCGCAAAGAGCGCATCGGCCGCATGTTGCTGATGCATGCCAACAACCGCGAAGACATCAAGGAAGCCTACGCCGGCGACATCGTCGCACTGGCGGGGCTGAAGGACACCCGCACCGGCGACACGCTGTGCGATCCGCAGCACGAAGTGATTCTGGAGAAGATGGAATTCCCCGAGCCGGTCATCGAGATCGCGATCGAGCCGAAATCCAAGGCCGACCAGGAAAAGCTCGGCGTGGCGCTGGCCAAGCTCGTGGCCGAGGATCCGTCGTTCCGCGTCCACACCGATCAGGAAAGCGGTCAGACCATCATCAAGGGGATGGGCGAACTGCATCTCGACATCAAGGTCGACATTCTCCGGCGCACCTACAAGGTCGACGCCAACATCGGCGCACCGCAGGTGGCCTATCGCGAGCGGATCACCAAGAAGGTCACGGTCGACTACCAGCACAAGAAGCAGACCGGCGGCACCGGTCAGTTCGCGCAGGTCAAGATCGTGGCCGAGCCGACCGTGATCGGCACTGGCTTCGTCTTCGAGAACGACGTGGTCGGCGGCGCGGTGCCGAAGGAATACATCCCGGGCGTCGAGAAGGGCCTGGAGTCGGTATTGGGCGCCGGCATCCTTGCGGGCTTCCCAGTGGTGGACCTCAAGGTGACCTTGATCGACGGCAAGTACCACGAGGTCGAATTCGTCGGCGCTGGCCTTCGAAATCGCCGCGCGCATGGCGCTGCGCGAGGCGCTGCAGAAGGGCGGCTCCGTACTGCTCGAGCCGATCATGAAGGTCGAGGCGGTGACGCCGGAGGACTATACCGGCTCCGTCATCGGCGACCTCAATTCGCGTCGCGGCCAGATCCAGGGACAGGACGTGCGCGGCAACGCCAACGTCATCACTGCGATGGTGCCGCTCGCCAACATGTTCTCCTACGTGAACAACCTGCGCTCGATGAGCCAGGGCCGCGCCACGTTCACGATGCAGTTCGACCACTACTCTGAAGTTCCGAAAGCGATCGCTGACGAAGTTCAGGCCAAGTACGCTTAATTCTCGTAAATCCCAATCACCAAGCCGGAGCGCCGGGAGACTTCAATGGCCAAAGAGAAATTCAACCGCAACAAGCCGCATTGCAATGTCGGGACGATCGGGCACGTCGATCACGGCAAGACGTCGCTGACGGCGGCGATCACCAAGGTTTTGGCGGAGACGGGTGGGGCGACCTACACGGCCTACGACCAGATCGACAAGGCGCCGGAGGAGAAGGCGCGCGGCATCACGATTGCGACCGCGCATGTCGAGTATCAGACCGAGAAGCGCCACTACGCGCACGTCGACTGCCCGGGGCATGCCGACTACGTCAAGAACATGATCACGGGCGCGGCGCAGATGGACGGCGCGATCCTGGTTGTGTCGGCGGCCGACGGGCCGATGCCGCAGACTCGCGAGCACATCCTGCTGGCGCGCCAGGTCGGCGTTCCGGCGCTGGTTGTGTTCATGAACAAGGTCGACATGGTCGATGACGCCGAGCTGCTCGACCTGGTCGAGCTCGAGGTGCGCGAGCTGTTGTCGAAGTACCAGTTCCCGGGCGACAAGATCCCGATCATCCGCGGTTCGGCGCTGGCGGCGCTCGAGGGCAAGACCCCCGAGCTTGGCCACGACGCGATCCTCAAGCTGATGAAGGCTGTGGATGAGAGCATCCCGCAGCCGGAGCGTCCGAAGGACCTGCCGTTCCTGATGCCGGTCGAGGACGTGTTCTCGATCTCGGGCCGCGGCACGGTGGTGACGGGGCGCATCGAGCGCGGCGTGATCAAGGTCGGCGAGGAGGTCGAGATCGTCGGCATCAAGCCGACCACCAAGTCGGTGGTGACGGGCGTTGAGATGTTCCGCAAGCTTCTGGACGCGGGCGAGGCTGGCGACAACGTCGGCTGCCTGCTGCGCGGCATCGACAAGGACGACGTCGAGCGCGGGCAGGTTCTGTGCAAGCCGGGCTCGGTGAAGCCGCACACCAAGTTCAAGGCCGAGGCCTATATCCTGACCAAGGAGGAGGGTGGCCGTCACACGCCGTTCTTCACCAACTACCGGCCGCAGTTCTACTTCCGCACCACGGACGTGACGGGAGTGGTGACGTTACCGGCCGGCACCGAGATGGTGATGCCGGGCGACAACATCGCGATGGAGGTCACGTTGATCGTTCCGATCGCGATGGAGGAGAAGCTGCGCTTTGCCATCCGCGAGGGCGGCCGCACCGTCGGCGCCGGCGTCGTCGCAAGCATCATCGAGTAGGGGATCGAGGTTTTGGGGCGCGGCTTATCCGCGCCCCATGCCTTTGGGAGCAAACATGAACGGCCAGAATATCCGGATCCGGCTCAAGGCGTTTGATCACCGCATCCTCGATGCGTCGACGCGCGAGATCGTCAACACCGCCAAGCGCACGGGTGCGCAGGTGCGGGGTCCGATTCCGCTGCCGACCAGGATCGAGAAGTTCACGGTGAACCGCTCGCCGCACGTCGACAAGAAGAGCCGCGAGCAGTTCGAGATGCGCACCCATAAGCGCCTCTTGGACATCGTCGATCCGACGCCGCAGACCGTGGACGCGCTGATGAAGCTCGACCTCGCCGCTGGCGTCGACGTCGAGATCAAGCTCTGAGCCGCACGGGACAACGAGGGTTAAGAAAATGCGCTCCGGTGTGATCGCACAGAAGATGGGAATGACCCGCCTCTTTACCGAGGCCGGTGAGCATGTGCCCGTCACCGTGCTGCGTCTTGCTCAATGCCAGGTCGTCGCGCATCGCAGCAAGGAGAAGGACGGCTACGTCGCGCTCCAGCTCGGTTCCGGCACCCGCAAGGTGAAGAACGTGAGCAAGGCCGAGCGCGGCCGCTTCGCCGTCGCCAAGGTCGAGCCCAAGCGAACGATCGCGGAATTCCGTGTCAGCGATGACGCGGTGATTCCGGTCGGCGCCGAGATCACGGCTGACCATTTCCTGGTCGGCCAGTTTGTCGACGTCACCGGCACTTCGATCGGCAAGGGCTTCGCCGGCGGTATGAAGCGCTGGAATTTCCATGGGCTTCGCGCCTCGCACGGCGTGTCGGTTTCGCACCGCTCGATCGGTTCGACCGGCGGCCGCCAGGACCCCGGCAAGACCTTCAAGAACAAGAAGATGCCGGGCCACATGGGCAGCGACCGCGTCACCACGCTCAATCTTCGCGTCGTGCAGACCGACGTCGAGCGCGGCCTCATCATGATCGAAGGCGCGGTCCCCGGCTCCAAGGGCGGCTGGATCACCGTGCGCGACGCGGTGAAGAAGGTGCCGCCGAAGGATTTGCCGAAGCCCGGCAAGTTCAAGGCGCCCGCTGCGGTCGAGACGCCAGCCAAGGCTGAAGCGGCTCCTGCGGCCGAGGCTGCTGCTCCGAAGGAGGGCGCGTGACATGGAATTGAAAGTCACCACCCTTGAGGGCAAGGAAGCGGGTTCGGTCAATCTGTCGGACGAGATTTTCGGTCTCGCGCCGCGTCCCGACCTAATCCAACGCTGCGTCATCTGGCAGCTCGCCAAGCGCCGTGCCGGCACGCATGCGGTGAAGAACCGCGCCGACATCTGGCGCACCGGCAAGAAGATGTACGCGCAAAAAGGCACCGGTGGCGCCCGCCACGGCTCGGCCCGCGTCCCGCAGTTCCGTGGCGGTGGCCGCGCCTTCGGTCCGGTCGTCCGTAGCCATGAGATCGGCTTGCCGAAGAAAGTTCGCGCGCTTGCATTGCGGCATGCGCTGTCCGCCAAGGCCAAGGACGGCGGCATCATTGTGATCGACAAGGCGAGCATGAAGGACGGCAAGACCAAGCAGCTCGCGTCGCACTTCGAGAAGCTCGGCTGGGCCAACGCGCTGATCATCGACGGGGCCGAGCTCGATGTCGGCTTCAGTCATGCTGCGCGCAATATTCCCAACGTCGACGTGCTGCCGATCCAGGGCATCAACGTCTACGACATCATGCGCCGCCGTAAGCTCGTTCTGACCAAGGCCGCCCTCGATGCGCTGGAGGCGCGCTTCAAATGAGCACCAACGATCCGCGCCATTACGACATTCTGATCGCGCCAGTGGTCACCGAAAAGGCGACCACCGCGTCGGAGCACAACAAGGTCGTGTTCAAGGTCGCGCGCACCGCCACCAAGCCGCAGATCAAAGACGCGGTCGAGAAGCTGTTCGATGTCAAGGTCAAGAGCGTCAACACGCTGATCCGCAAGGGCAAGGTCCGCATCTTCAAGGGCCGGCCCGGCGAGCTGCAGAACACCAAGCGTGCCGTGGTGACCCTCGAAGAAGGTCATCGCATCGACGTGACCACGGGCTTGTAAGAGGCAAACATGGCACTCAAAAGCTATAAGCCCACGACGCCGAGCCAGCGCAATCTGGTCATCGTCGACCGCACGGGCCTCTACCGAGGTAAGCCGGTGAAGTCCCTGGTCGAGGGTCAGAACTCGACCGGCGGCCGCAACAATCTCGGCCGCATCACCAGCCGCTTCCGCGGCGGTGGTCACAAGCAGGCCTATCGCACCATCGACTTCAAGCGCGCCCGCCGTGACGAGGCCGCGACCGTCGAGCGCATCGAATACGATCCGAACCGCACCGCCTTCATTGCGCTGGTGAAATACAAGGACGGCGAGCTGACCTACATCCTGGCGCCGCAGCGGCTATCGGCGGGCGACAGCATCATCGCCGGCGAGAGCGTCGACATTAAGCCCGGCAACGCCATGCCGCTCGCCAACATGCCGGTCGGCACGATCGTGCACAATGTCGAGCTCAAGGTCGGCAAGGGCGGACAGATCGCGCGCTCAGCGGGTACTTACGCGCAGATCGTCGGCCGCGACGGCGAGTACGTCATCCTGCGGCTTAACTCGGCCGAGCAGCGCCTGGTGCACGGCCGCTGTCTCGGCACGGTCGGTGCAGTGTCGAACCCCGACAACATGAACACCACGATCGGCAAGGCCGGCCGCCAGCGCTGGAAGGGCCGCATGCCGCACAACCGCGGCATCACGATGAATCCGGTCGATCACCCGCACGGCGGCCGCACCAAAGGCGGCGGCCATCCGGTCACGCCATGGGGCTTCCCGACCAAGGGCAAGAAGACCCGCAAGAACAAGTCCACCAACAAATTCGTCATGATCAGCCGCCACGCGCGCAAGAAGACATCTTAAGGGACGCCACATGTCACGTTCGGTTTGGAAAGGCCCGTTTGTCGACGGCTATCTGCTGAAGAAGGCAGATGCCTCGCGTTCGTCGGGCCGGCACGAGATGATCAAGATCTGGAGCCGCCGCTCGACGATCCTGCCGCAGTTCGTCGGCCTGACGTTCGGCGTCTACAACGGCCAGAAGCACATCCCGGTGAACGTTACCGAAGAGATGGTCGGCCACAAGTTCGGCGAGTTCTCACCGACGCGGACGTTCTACGGCCACACCTCCGACCGCAAGGCCAAGCGTGCGCCGGGCGCGCCTGCCGCCCCAGCTGCGCCAGCGGCCGCGAGCTAAGGGATACCGATCATGGGCAAGCGCGCACGCGAAAGAGATCTTCCGGACACCGACGCCAAAGCGGTCGCCCGCATGCTGCGAGTGTCGCCGCAGAAGCTCAATCTTCTGGCGCAGCTCATCCGCGGCAAGAAGGTCGCGATGGCGCTCGCTGATCTGCAGTTCTCGCAGAAGCGGATCGCCACAGAGGTCAAGAAGTGCCTGGAATCGGCGATCGCCAACGCCGAGAACAATCACGACCTCGATGTCGACGAGCTGGTCGTCGCCGAGGCCTATGTCGGCAAGGCGCTTGTGCTCAAGCGTTTCCATCCGCGCGGCCGTGGTCGCATGGGCAAGATTTTGAAGCCGTTTTCGAACCTGACCATCGTCGTGCGTCAGGTTCAGAGCGAAGCGGCTTAAGGAGAAGTCATGGGTCAGAAGGTCAATCCGATCGGACTGCGGCTGGGCATCAACCGGACCTGGGACTCGCGCTGGTACGCCGGCAAGAACGAGTACGGCACGTTGCTGCACGAGGACATGAAGATCCGCAAGGAGCTCATGACCGCGCTCAAGCAGGCCGCGGTGTCGAAGATCGTGATCGAGCGCCCGCACAAGAAGTGCCGGGTGACGGTCCATTCGGCGCGTCCGGGCGTGGTGATCGGCAAGAAGGGCGCCGATATAGAGAAGCTTCGCAAGTCCGTCGCTAAGCTGACCGACAGCGACGTCGTCATCAACATCATCGAGATTAGGAAGCCCGAGCTAGATGCAACATTGGTAGCGGAATCGATTGCGCAGCAGCTCGAGCGCCGCGTGGCGTTCCGCCGCGCCATGAAGCGCGCCGTGCAGTCGGCCGTGCGGCTTGGCGCCCAGGGCATCCGCATCAACTGCTCGGGCCGTCTCGGCGGCGCCGAAATCGCGCGCATGGAGTGGTACCGCGAAGGCCGCGTGCCGCTGCACACGTTGCGCGCCGACGTGGACTACGGCGTCGCCACCGCGTTCACCACCTACGGCACCTGCGGCGTCAAGGTCTGGATCTTCAAGGGCGAGATCATGGAGCACGATTCCATGGCGCAGGATAAGCGCCTCGCCGAAGCCGAGGCCGGACGGCCGCGGCGCGAGACGGCGTAAGAGCAAGGAAAGCAAGGGTCATTCGTCATGTTGCAGCCGTCGAAAACCAAGTTCCGCAAGGCGCACAAGGGCCGCATCCACGGCCTCGCGACCAGCGCCAAGGACCTGGCCTTCGGTCAGTACGGGCTCAAGGCGATGGAGCCGGACCGCGTCACCGCGCGCCAGATCGAGGCCGCACGCCGTGCGCTGACCCGCCACATGAAGCGCGCCGGCCAGGTCTGGATCCGCGTCTATCCGGATGTGCCGGTGTCCAAGAAGCCGCTCGAAGTCCGCATGGGCTCGGGCAAAGGCTCGGTCGAGCTCTGGGTCTGCCGCGTCAAGCCCGGCCGCATTCTGTTCGAAGTCGACGGTATTTCGAGCGAGCTCGCCAAGGAGGCGCTGACGCTCGCTGCCGCCAAGCTGCCGATCAAAACCCGTTTCGTCGCGCGCATCGCCGCTTAAGTTCGAGGATCAGGCCATGAAAGCTTCAGATGCCCGCGCCATGACCGTCGACCAGCTCGACGACGAGGTGCTCAAGCTCAAGAAGGAGCAGTTCAATCTGCGCTTCCAGCGGGCAACCGGCCAGCTCGAGAACACCTCGCGCGTGCGGGTGGTTCGCCGCGACATCGCTCGCATGAAGACCATCGCGCGGCAGAAGCGGCTCGGCGACGAGCCGACGCTCAAGCCGGCCGAGGCGAAAGCCAAGCCCGAGCGCGCCAAGACCGAGGACGTGCCAAGCCGAAGGCGACGGCCAAGCGCCGCGCTCCCGTGAAATCCAGATCGAAGCCCAATCCGAAGTCCCGGGCCAAGTCGAAAAAGTCGAAGAAGTAAGAGGATCGTATGCCGAAGCGAACGCTCCAGGGCGTGGTTGTCAGCGACAAGCAGGACAAGACCGTGATTGTCCGCGTCGAGCGGCGCTTCACGCATCCGGTCATGAAGAAGACCGTGCGCCGGTCCAACAAGTTCCACGCTCACGACGAGAAGAACGAATTCTCGATCGGCGACCTGGTGTGGATCGAGGAGCACAAGCCGATTTCCAAGCTCAAGCGCTGGGCTGTGATCCGGGGTGAAAAGCGCGCCAAGACGGAAGCGCCGATCGAGTCGGAATCCGAGAAGCGTTCGGCGAAGAAAAAGGGCGGCTCGAAGTCCGAGAAGTCCGATCAGGCAGCGGCCAAACCGAATTAAGCGCGCGGATACTTGAAGAACCAGACGCGCAAGAAAGAAGTGCGAGGCACCTTATGATCCAGATGCAAACCAACCTCGACGTGGCGGACAATTCCGGCGCGCGCCGCGTCATGTGCATCAAGGTGCTCGGTGGCTCCAAGCGCAAATACGCCACGATCGGCGACGTGATCGTCGTCTCGGTCAAGGAGGCGATCCCGCGCGGCCGCGTCAAGAAGGGCGAGGTCATGAAGGCCGTGGTGGTGCGCATCCGCAAGGACATCAAGCGCCCCGACGGCTCGGTGATCCGCTTCGACCGCAACGCGGCGGTGCTGATCAATCCGCAGATGGAGCCGGTCGGCACCCGCATCTTCGGACCGGTGCCGCGCGAGCTGCGCGCCAAGAACCACATGAAAATCATTTCGCTTGCGCCGGAGGTGCTGTGATGGCGGCAAGAATCAGGAAGGGCGACAAGGTCGTCGTGCTGTCGGGCCGTGATAAGGGCCGCAGCGGAGAGGTGATCGAGGTGCAGCCGCGCGCCGAGCGGGCGCTCGTTCGCGGCGTCAACATGGTCAAGCGCCACCAGAAGCAGACCGCGCAGCAGGAGGGCGGCATCATCTCCAAGGAGATGACGATCCATCTGTCCAACATTGCGCTGGCCGATCCGAAGGACGGCAAGCCGACGCGCGTCAGCTTCAAGACGATCGGCAAGGGTGACGATCGCAAGCTCGTGCGGGTGGCCAAGCGTTCGGGAGTCGAGATCGATGGCTGACAAAGAGAAGGATGGCGGCAAGGCCGACAAGGCCGAGCGCGCCGCAAAGGTCGACAAGTCGCCGGAGGCGGCAGCCCGCGCCGAGAAGGCTCAGGCCGCGAAGGAAAAGGCTGCTGCGAAGAAGGCAGCCGAGACCGCCGAAAAGAAGCCGCGTGAGCCTGAGGAAAAGGTGACGCCGCGGCTGCGCACCCAGTTCGATCAGGTCATCCGCAAGGCCATGACCGAGCAGTTCGGCTACAAGAATCCGATGCAGGTGCCTCGGGTCGAAAAGATCGTCCTCAACATGGGCATCGGCGAGGCCGTGGCCGACCGCAAGAAGGTTGAGCAGGCCGCCGAGGCGATGGCAGCGATCGCTGGCCAAAAGCCGGTCATCACCAAGTCGCGCAAGTCCATTGCGACCTACAAGCTGCGCGACGGTCAGGCGATCGGCTGCAAGGTGACGCTGCGCAAGGCGCGGATGTACGAATTCCTCGACCGCCTGGTGAACATCGCGCTGCCCCGCGTGCGCGACTTCCGCGGTCTCAATCCGAAGAGCTTCGATGGCCGCGGCAACTATTCGCTCGGCATCAAGGAGCACACGATTTTCCCGGAGATCGACTACGACAAGGCCCAGGACATGTGGGGCATGGACATTACCGTTTGCACGACCGCGAAGAACGACGACGAAGCGCGAGCGCTGCTGACTGCTTTCAACTTCCCGTTCCGGCAGTGAGGGCTGGTCCTTCAAGGGACAAGACCCTCAAACGCGGATAGCCAGGAGACTTAGATGGCGAAGAAGAGTTCGATCGAGAAGAACAACCGGCGCAAGAAGCTGGCGAAGAAATATGCCGGCCGGCGGTCGCGGCTGAAAGCGATCGTTATGGACAAGACCAAGCCGTGGAAGAGCGATTTGCGGCGACCTTGAAGCTTGCCGAACTGCCGCGCAACTCGGCGGCGATCCGCTACCGCAACCGCTGCGAGATCACCGGCCGGCCGCGCGCGGTCTATCGCAAGCACAAGCTGTCGCGCATCGCGCTGCGCGAGCTCGGCTCCAAGGGCCTCATTCCCGGCCTGCTGAAGTCGAGCTGGTGAGGAGCATCTCATGCCAGTGAACGATCCAATCGGCGATCTGATCGCGCGCATCAACAACGCCCAGATGCGCAAGAAGCCTAAGGTCTCGACGCCGGGCTCGCGGCTTCGCGTCAGCGTGCTCGACGTGCTCAAGAACGAAGGCTTCATCCGCGGCTATGCCGCCGTTGACCATTCCGACGGCCGCAACGAGCTGGAGATCGAGCTCAAATATTTCGACGGCCAACCGGTGATCCGCGAGATGTCGCGGGTTTCCAAGCCGGGCCGCCGCGTCTATGTCGCGGTCCGCAACCTGCCGCGCATCAACAACGGCCTGGGTGTCGCGATCCTTTCGACCCCCAAGGGCGTCATGGCCGATCACGAAGCACGCGACGCCAATGTTGGCGGCGAAGTGCTCTGCACGGTGTTCTGAGCGGAGCATCGAGGAAAACAGCCATGTCTCGTATCGGCAAAAAGGCGGTTCCCGTCCCCTCCGGCGTCACGGCGAACGTCGAAGGTCAGACCGTCAAGGTCAAGGGCCCCAAGGGCGCGCTGCAAGTGGTGCTGCACGACGACGTCACCGCGAAGATGGACAAGGGCGCGATCCAGATCGATCCGCGCTCGGAGACCAAGCGCGCCCGTTCGCAATGGGGCACCTACCGCACCCTGGTCGCCAATCTGATGACCGGCGTCACCAAGGGCTTCGAGCAGAAGCTTGAGATCACCGGCGTCGGCTACCGCGCCGCGGTGCAGGGCAAGAACCTGCAGCTCCAGCTCGGCTACAGCCACGACGTGGTCTATCCGATCCCCGAAGGCATCACGATCGCGGCGCCGAAGCCGACCGAGATCACGATCACCGGGTCGGACAAGCAGAAGGTCGGCCAGGTGGCCGCCGAGATCCGCGATTTCCGCCCGCCGGAGCCCTACAAGGGCAAGGGCGTCAAGTACGTCGGCGAATACATCTTCCGCAAGGAAGGCAAGAAGAAGTAACGGAGCGCAACGATGGCCACAGTCAAAGCAAGGACCGAGCGGCGCAAGGCGACCGTGCGGCGCGCCATCAAGGAGGCGGCGACCGGACGCGCGCGGCTTACCGTGTTCCGCTCGTCCAAGCACATCTATGCGCAGGTGATCGACGACCTGAAGGGCTCGACGGTTGCCGCCGCCTCTTCGCTCGAGAAGGACATGCGCAGCAAGACCGGCGCCAACGTCGATGCCGCGAAGGCGGTCGGCAAGCTTGTCGCCCAGCGCGCGATCGAGAAGGGCGTCGACAGCGTCGTGTTCGATCGCGGCGGCTATCTCTACCACGGGCGCATCAAGGCGCTCGCCGACGCCGCGCGCGAGGGCGGCTTGAAGTTCTGAAGGATGACGACGGGCGTCAGCCCGATAGGGAAAGAAGATCGCTATGGCACGTGAACCGAGACGAGAGGGCGGGCGAGATCGCGACCGCGAACCGAGCGAGTTCGTCGACAAGCTCGTGCACATCAACCGCGTCGCCAAGGTGGTGAAGGGCGGCCGCCGGTTCGGCTTTGCCGCGCTGGTGATCGTCGGCGACCAGAAGGGCCGGGTCGGTTTCGGCCACGGCAAGGCGCGCGAGGTGCCGGAGGCGATCCGCAAGGCGACCGAGGCCGCCAAGCGCAACGTGATCCGCGTGCCGCTGCGCGAGGGCCGCACGCTGCACCATGATGTGAACGGTCGGCACGGCGCCGGCCGTGTGCATCTGCGGGCAGCGCCTCCCGGAACCGGCGTCATCGCCGGCGGTCCGATGCGCGCGGTGTTCGAGACCCTCGGCATGCAGGACGTGGTGGCGAAGTCGCTCGGCTCGTCCAACCCCTACAACATGGTGCGCGCCACCTTCGACGCGCTCAAGCACCAGGACTCGCCACGTTCGGTCGCGGCGCCGGCGCAGCATCAAGGTCTCGACGCTGCAAGGGCGCCGCCAGGGCGCCGACAGCGAAGCGGCGACCGAGTAAGCGGGAAATCCGTCATGGCCACAACAGCAAAGCCAAAACCATCAAGGTCGAGCAGATCGGCAGCGCGCATGCGGCGGCAGCACACCCAGCGCGAGACCCTGATCGGGCTCGGGCTGAACAAGATCGGCCGCTCGCGCGAGCTGCCGGACACGCCGATGACGCGCGGCATGATCGAAAAAGTGAAGCATCTCGTCCGCGTCGTGGACGGGAACTAAGGAGAAGAGGCGATGAAGCTGAACGAAATCGCCCCGAAGCACGGCTCGCGGAAGAAGCGCTTCCGCATCGGCCGCGGCATCGGCTCGGGCGCGGGCAAGACCGGCGGGCGCGGCGGCAAGGGCCAGACCGCGCGCTCCGGCGTGCGCATCAAGGGCTTCGAAGGCGGCCAGATGCCGTTGCATCGGCGGCTGCCCAAGCGCGGCTTTCGCAACACCAAGTTCCAGTTCGAAGCTGAACGAGGTGAACCTCGGCAAGGTGCAGGCGGCGATCGACGCCAAGCTGCATCGACGCGTCGGCCACGGTGGACTCCGCGGCGCTGGTCAAGGCCGGGCTGATGCGGCGGGCCAAGGACGGCGTGCGGCTGCTCGGCAACGGCGAGCTCAAGGCCAAGGTGAATTTCGAGGTGTTCGGTGCCTCCAAGTCGGCCGTGGCCGCGGTGGAGAAGGCCGGCGGCTCGGTCAAAATCCTGGCACCGAAGCGTGAAGAGGGCGAAAAGGCCGCCTGATCCCTATATCTGACGGGCTCGGAATTGACAGGTTAGGGGCGCGGTAAGGGAGCTCTCGATGGTCTCTGCAGCGGAACAACTGGCGGCCAATCTCAATTTCTCGGCGCTTGCCAAGGCCGAGGAGCTCAAGAAGCGCATCTGGTTCACGCTCGGCGCGCTGCTGGTCTATCGCTTCGGCACCTATATCCCGCTGCCCGGTATCGATCCCGCCGCCTGGGAGCAGATTTTCAAATCCCAGGCCGGCGGCATCCTCGGCATGTTCAACATGTTCTCCGGCGGTGGCATCCACCGCATGGCGATCTTTGCGTTGAACATCATGCCGTACATTTCGGCCTCGATCATCATCCAGTTGATGACGACGGTGTCGCCGACGCTTGAGCAACTTAAGAAAGAGGGTGAGCAGGGCCGCAAGGTCATCAACCAGTACACCCGCTATCTCACCGTGGTGCTGGCGGCGTTCCAGGCTTACGGCATCTCGATCGGGCTCGAAGGCGCCGGCGGCGCGGTCGCCGACCCCGGCTATTTCTTCCGCATCTCGACCGCGATCACGCTCACCGGCGGCACCATGTTCCTGATGTGGCTCGGCGAGCAGATCACCGCGCGCGGCATCGGCAACGGCATCTCGCTGATCATCATGGCGGGCATCGTCGCCGAATTGCCCTCGGCGATCGCCGGCATGCTGGAACTCGGCCGCCAGGGCGCGCTGTCGACCGGCCTGATCCTGGTCGTCATCGTCATGGCGGTCGTGGTGATCGCCTTCATCGTGTTCATGGAGCGCGCGCAGCGCCGGCTGCTGATCCAGTATCCCAAGCGCCAGGTCGGCAACCGCATGTTCGAGGGCCAGTCCTCGCATCTGCCGCTCAAGCTCAACACCTCGGGCGTCATCCCGCCGATCTTCGCCTCGTCGCTGCTGCTGCTGCCGACCACGGTCGCCAACTTCAACGCCGGGCAGGGACCGGAGTGGTGGCAAACCATCGTCACGCAGCTCGGCCACGGCCGGCCGCTGTTTCTCTTTCTCTACATCGCGATGATCGTGTTCTTCGCGTTCTTCTACACGGCGATCGTGTTCAATCCGACCGAGACCGCGGACAACCTCAAGAAGCACGGCGGCTTCATTCCCGGCATCCGGCCGGGCGAGCGCACCGCCGAGTACATCGACTATGTGCTGACCCGCATCACCGTGCGTCGGCGCCGCCTATCTGTCGATCGTCTGCCTCATTCCGGAGATTCTGATCTCCTACGCCGCGGTGCCGTTCTACTTCGGCGGCACGTCGCTGCTGATCGTCGTCAGCGTGACGATGGACACGGTGGCGCAGGTCCAGGGCTATCTGCTGGCGCATCAATATGAAGGTTTGATCAAGCGGTCGAAGCTGCGGGGGCGCAGGAGATGAGGATTGTGTTGCTCGGCCCGCCGGGGGCCGGCAAGGGGACGCAGGCCAAGGAACTCGTTTCGAAGTACGGCATCGTGCAACTCTCCACCGGCGACATGCTGCGTGCGGCCGTCGCGGCCGGCACGCCGATCGGCCTCAAGGCCAAGGACATCATGGCGCGCGGCGCCCTGGTGCCGGACGAGGTCGTGGTGGCGATCGTGTCCGACCGGATCGACCAGCCGGACGCCAAGCGCGGCTTCATCCTCGACGGCTTTCCGCGCACCGTGCCGCAGGCCGAGGCGCTCGACCGGATGCTCGACGAGCAAGGGCCTACGGCTCGACGGCGTGGTGGCGCTCGAGGTCGACCCGGACATCCTGGTCCGCCGGATCGCCACCCGGGTCGAGCGAGATGAAGGCGCGCGGCGAGCCGCTGCGCCCCGACGACAATCCGGAGGTGCTCAAGCAGCGGCTGCACGGCCTACCAGGCCCAGACCGCGCCGCTGGTGGATTACTACCGGGGCAAGGGCGCGCTGCGCACGGTCGACGGCATGGCCTCGATCTCCGACGTGGCGGCGGCGATTGGCCGGGCGCTGGCCGACGCGGCGTTCCGGCCGGTTCCGGCGCCGTAAAACGCACTCCGGCGTGGCCCGGCAAGGCTGCTCCAGGCCGCAAATCCGCGCCCGGCAAGGCCGCCGGGCCAAGAAACGGCCCGGCAAGGTCAAGACCAAGGCGGCGTTCGCCGCGCCGCAAGCCCGCCGCTAAGGCGCCCGCACGCCGGCCCGCAAAAAGCTCGTAGCGCCGGACGCCGCAAAAAAGCCGAAAAGCCGCGCGCGCGCGGAGGTTGACGAAGTGAGGAAGAATCCCTTAATAACCGGGGTATTCAGGCGGACACAGTACGAACGATGCCGACCCCGAAGTGGCGGGGTGGGCGTCGCGTTATCGCTTGGAAGGCCCTTCCGGGAACTCGGAACAGGCAGAAACGGTCGGGCGCCCAGCGCCGGCCGGAACAGGAGTGAAGTCGTGGCCCGAATTGCAGGCGTGAACATTCCGACCAACAAGCGCGTCGTCATCGCGCTCCAGTACATCCATGGCATCGGCCAGAAGAATGCCAAGGACATCATGGACAAGGTCAACATCCCGATGGAGCGTCGGGTGTCGCAGTTGACCGACCAGGAGGTGCTGCAGATCCGCGAAATGATCGACCGCGACTACATGGTCGAGGGCGATCTGCGGCGCGAGGTCGCGATGAACATCAAGCGGCTGATGGATCTCGGCTGCTATCGGGGTCTGCGTCACCGCAAGGGCCTGCCGGTCCGCGGCCAGCGCACCCACACCAATGCCCGCACCCGCAAGGGTCCGGCCAAGGCCATCGCCGGCAAGAAGAAGGCGACGGCCTAGAGCCAAGCCGAATTGGATCGGTCCGCTTCGCACAGCGGGCCTCGAAAGGACTGTGAATGGGTAAGGAAGCCACCGCCACCGGCGGGCGCGTCCGTCGACGCGAACGCAAGAATATCGCTTCGGGCGTCGCGCATGTGAACGCCTCGTTCAACAACACCATGATCACCATCACCGACGCCCAGGGCAACGCTATCGCCTGGTCTTCGTCCGGCACCATGGGCTTCAAGGGCTCGCGCAAGTCGACGCCCTATGCCGCCCAGATGGCCGCCGAGGATGCCGCGAAGAAGGCCTCCGAGCACGGCATGCGCACGCTCGAGGTCGAGGTCGCGGGTCCGGGCTCGGGCCGCGAGTCGGCGCTGCGCGCGTTGCAGGCCGCCGGTTTCACCATCACTTCGATCCGCGACGTGACGCCCATTCCTCATAACGGCTGCAGGCCGAGAAAGCGCCGACGCGTATGAGCGACTCTTATATCCGGCCGGACGACAAGCCGGCTGCCGCCGAGAATTCCCACGGGGCGGAGTGGGGCGCGCCGAAAGCCGCGCCACTCAATGCGATGGGTGCAAACGTGATCCAGAAGAATTGGCAGGAACTGATCAGGCCGAACAAGCTGCAGGTGTCGCTCGGCTCCGATCCGAAGCGGCAGGCGACGCTGATCGCCGAGCCGCTCGAGCGCGGCTTCGGCGTGACGCTCGGCAATGCGCTGCGGCGCATTCTGCTGTCGTCGCTGCAGGGCGCGGCGGTGCAGTCGGTGCACATCGACGGCGTGCTGCATGAGTTCTCCTCGATCGCCGGCGTCCGCGAGGACGTGACCGACATCGTGCTCAACATCAAGGACATCGCCATCAAGATGCAGGGCGAAGGCCCCAAGCGCATGGTGGTGAAGAAGTCCGGTCCCGGCACCGTCGTCGCGGGCGACATTCAGACCGTCGGCGACATCGTCGTGCTCAACCCCGACCTCGTGCTGTGCACGCTGGACGAGGGCGCCGAGATCCGCATGGAGTTCACGGTCGCGACCGGCAAGGGCTACGTCCCGGCCGAGCGCAACCGCCCCGAGGACGCGCCGATCGGGCTCATCCCGGTCGACAGCCTGTACTCGCCGTGCCGCAAGGTCTCCTACAAGGTCGAGAACACCCGCGAGGGCCAGATCCTCGACTACGACAAGCTGACCCTGACGATCGAGACCAACGGCGCCGTCGGCCCCGAGGACGCGCTGGCCTATGCCGCGCGCATCCTGCAGGACCAGCTCAACGTGTTCGTCAACTTCGAGGAGCCCCGCAAGGAGCAGGCCGCGGAAGCGATCCCGGACCTCGCCTTCAACCCGGCGTTCCTCAAGAAGGTCGACGAGCTCGAGCTCAGCGTGCGTTCGGCCAACTGTCTCAAGAACGACAACATCGTCTACATCGGCGATCTGGTTCAGAAGACCGAAGCCGAGATGCTGCGCACGCCGAACTTCGGCCGCAAGTCGCTCAACGAGATCAAGGAAGTGCTGGCGCAGATGGGCCTGCACCTCGGCATGGAAGTGCCCGGCTGGCCGCCCGAGAACATCGAGGAGCTGGCTAAGCGCTTCGAGGACCACTACTAGCCAACCGTTCGTCATGCCCGGCAGGCTGCCGGGCATGATTTTTTGGGCGAACGCAGGAAGCCCACCTGAGCAGCGTCCGACGAACCGTCGCGACACAGAGAAGGGAAGAGAAGGGACTAATTCAATGCGTCACGGCAAGGTTCATCGCAAGCTCAACCGCACGGCGGAGCATCGCAAGGCCATGTTCGGCAACATGTGCGCGGCGCTGATCAAGCACGAGCAGATCACCACGACGCTGCCGAAGGCCAAGGAACTGCGCCCGGTGGTGGAGAAGCTCGTCACGCTCGGCAAGCGCGGCGACCTGCACGCGCGCCGCCAGGCGATCGCGCAGATCCGCGACGTCGCCATGGTCAAGAAGCTGTTCGACGTGCTGGGCCCCCGCTACAAGGACCGCAAGGGCGGCTACACCCGCATCCTCAAGGCCGGCTTCCGCCACGGCGACAACGCCGCCGTCGGCGTGATCGAGTTCGTCGATCGCGACGAAGCTGCCAAGGGTCTCGATTCCGGCCCGGTGCAGGAGCGCAAGGTCGACGAAGACGCCACCGCGGCGGCGTAACCCGTCATGTCGTTTTCGCGAATGGCAAAGGCGGCTTCGGCCGCCTTTTTGCTGTTTGCGTCACGACAGCAGTTGCATTGGCGCAGCAGGCCAACGAATCCGAGCGCGAAATGATCGCCTCCGGCCGAGCGCGGCGAGCTGGTGGTGGTGAAGAGGCTTCTCGCCGGCCGCGTCCGCATCGATGCGCGCGATCAGCGCGGCCGCTCCGCGCTGCTGGCCGCCACCCATCGCAATCGCGTCGAGGTCGCGCGCTTCCTGATCCAGGAGGGCGCCGACGTCAACGCCAAGGATTTCATCCAGGACACGCCGTATCTCTACGCCGCCGCTGAGGGCCGCATCGAAATCCTCAAGATGACGCTGGCCGCCGGCGCCGATCTCAAGGACACCAACCGCTATCGCGGCACCGGCGCTCATCCCGGCCGCGCATCACGGCCACGTCGAGGCGGTGAAGCTCCTGCTCGCCACCGCAATCGACAAGGATCACGTCAACAACCTCGGCTGGACCGCGCTGCTCGAGGCCGTGATCCTCGGCGACGGCGGCACGGCGCACACCGAGATCGTCCGGCTCCTGGTCGAAGCCGGCGCCAACGTCAACATCGCCGACCGCGACGGCGTGACGCCGCTCGCGCACGCCAAGCGTTCGCGCTATTCCGAAATGGTCCGCATTCTGTCCGCCGCCGGCGCGCGCTGATTGCTAGCCACGTCGCGGTGGGCAATGCGCCAAGTTCCCTCCGCCGCCGATTGCGCTGTCACGGAGCCGCGATAAGATTGGAACGATTCAATTTCCAAAGCTGAGGAGCATTTGCATGATCCGTTTGATGCTGGGATTTGTGCGTGGCGGTGGCCGTGACGGGCGGCGCGGCCGCGCAGTCCGCCGATCGAGCGCGGCGACTATCTGGTCAACACCATCATGACCTGCGGCAATTGCCACACCCCGCGCGGACCTGGCGGCGGTGTTCGACATGAGCAAGCAACACTCCGGCGGGCCGCAGACCTGGGATGAGCCGACCGTTCAAGGTCAAGGGCGCCAACATCACGCCCGACAAGGACACCGGCATCGGCAACTGGAGCGACGCCGAGATCAAGAAGGCCCTCCAGCACGGCGTGCGGCCCAACGGCACGCCGATCGCACCGATCATGCCGTACAGTTTCTACAAGATCTTCACGCCCGCCGACCTCGACGCGGTGGTCGCCTACCTGAAGTCGATCCCAGCCGTGCGCAACGAAGTGACGGCCCCGGTCTACAAGGCCGCGATGCACGGCGAAGGCCCGCCCGGCACCGACAACCCGGCCAGCCCCGCCGACCTGAACGATCCGGTCAAACGCGGCTTCTATCTCGTCACCATCGGCCACTGCATGGAGTGTCATACGCCGATGGACGAACGATAGGCCCGACTTCAGCGGAAACCTCGGCAAGGGTGGCCAGGAGTTCAACGGTCCCTGGGGCGTGTCGATGTCGCGCAACATCACGTCGCACCGCGAGAAGGGCATCGGCGACTGGACCGACGCCGAGATCAAGACCGCGATCACCCAGGGCAAGCGGAAGGACGGCACGCCGCTCAAGCCGCCGATGGGCTACGGGCTCTACGCCAAGATGACCGACGCCGACCTCGACGCCGTCGTCGCCTATCTGCGGACGGTGCCGCCGAAGGAATAAGCGCGCCTCGCCCTCGGCCGGGCGCCGATCGAGGGCGGCGAATCGCGGATTCTGCGCCCTTCTCTTGCCATGGCTCGCGGCCTATATCTCTGGTCCGCCGACCACTGAATCGCGCCGAGAAATCGCCATGCCCGAACGCTCGAACCTGCTTTCCGCCGCCGCAGCGGTGCTCGCTTTCGCGCTTTGGCCGCAGATCGCGGACGCGCAGGATCGCGCGGTGCCGCCATCGGCCGAGGCGCTGCGCATGTCGTATGCGCCGATCGTCAAGCGTGTGGTGCCGGCGGTGGTCACCGTGTCCGCCGCCAAGACCGTGGCGAACCGCAATCCGCTGATGGAAGACCCGTTCTTCCGGCGCTTCTTCGGCCCGCAGTTCGGCGGCCCGCGCGAGCAGACCGCGCAGTCGCTCGGCTCCGGCGTCATCGTCGATCCGTCCGGGCTGATCGTGACCAACAACCACGTCATCGACGGCGCCGACCAGGTGAAGATCTCGCTCGCCGACAAGCGCGAGTTCGCCGTCGATGTCGTGCTCAAGGACCCGCGCGCCGACCTCGCGGTGCTGCGCGTCAAGGACGGCAACAAAGAGCGCTTCCCGGTGATCGACTTCGGCAACTCCGACGAGCTGCAGGTCGGCGACGTGGTGCTGGCGGTCGGCAATCCGTTCGGCGTCGGCCAGACCGTGACCCACGGCATCGTCTCGGCGGTGGCGCGCACGCAGGTCGGCATCTCGGATTATCAGTTCTTCATCCAGACCGACGCGGCGATCAATCCCGGCAATTCCGGCGGCGCGCTGGTCGACATGGCCGGGCGCCTGGTCGGCATCAACACCGCGATCTTCTCGCGCTCCGGCGGCTCGCAGGGCGTGGGCTTCGCCATTCCCGCCACCATGGTGCGGGTGGTGGTGGCCTCGGCGCGGGCCGGCGGCAGCGCGGTCAAGCGGCCCTGGCTCGGCGCCAAGCTGCAGGCGCTGACGCCGGAACTGTCGCAGGCGTTCAATCTGCAGCGGCCGTCGGGCGTGGTCATCACCAGCGTGACCGACAAGAGCCCGGCGGCGCGGGCCGGGCTCAAGGCCGGCGACGTCATCGTCGCGGTCGGCGGCCAGACGGTCGACGATCCCAACGCCTTCGACTACCGCTTCATGACGCATCCGCTCGGCGGCAAGGTCGATCTCGGCGTGGTGCGCGGCGGCAAGGAGAGCAAGGTCGCGGTTGCGCTCGAGACCGCGCCGGAATCGCCGCGCGACGAGATCCTGATCGAGGCGCGCTCGCCGTTCCTCGGCGCCAAGGTCGCCAACCTTTCGCCGGCGCTGGCCGACGAGTTGCGGCTCGATTCCTCGACCGAGGGCGTGGTCGTGGTCGACATCGCCGACGGCACGCTGGCCCAGCAGTTCGGCTTCCAGCGCGGCGATGTCCTGCTCGCGGTCAACGGCGACAAGATCGCCAAGACCGGCGATCTGCGAAAAGGCCGCCAAGGCCGGCGCGCCGCGTCTGGCGCATCACCATCCAGCGCGGCGGCCAGCAGATTTCAGCCGTGTTCGGCGGATGACCTCCCGCCCCAAACGCGGCGCTGGACCGAGCCTGTTCGCGGCGGCGGGGCTCGACGACGACGCGCCGCGGCCGCTCGCCGACAAGCTCCGCCCGCAGAAGCTTGCCGACGTGGTCGGCCAGGACCACCTGCTCGGCCCGGACGGCGCGCTGACCCGCATGCTCGACAGCCAGTCGCTCGGCTCGCTGATCTTCTGGGGGCCGCCCGGCACCGGCAAGACCACGGTGGCGCGGCTGCTCGCCCACGAAACGAGCCTCGAGTTCGTGCAGATCAGCGCGATCTTCTCCGGCGTTGCCGACCTGAAGAAAGTGTTCGACGAGGCCCGCGCGCGGCGCGAGACCGGGCAGGGCACGCTGCTGTTCGTCGACGAAATCCATCGCTTCAACCGCGCCCAGCAGGACAGCTTCCTGCCGGTGATGGAGGACGGCACCATCGTGCTGGTCGGCGCCACCACCGAGAACCCGTCGTTCGAGCTGATCGCGCCGATGCTGTCGCGGGCGCGCGTGCTGGTTTTCAAGTCGCTCGATGCCGATGCGGTCGAGAAGCTGCTCGCCCGCGCCGAGGACCTCGAAGGCAAGAAGCTGCCGCTCGATCGCCGACGCGCGCCTGTCGCTCGCTCGCATGGCCGACGGCGACGGCCGCGCGTCGCTGACGCTCGCCGAGGAAATCTGGCGCGCCGCGCGGCCCGGCGAGATCTTCGATGCCGCGGCCCTGCAGAAGGTGGTGCAGCGGCGCGCGCCGATCTACGACAAGAAGCAGGACGGCCACTACAACCTGATCTCGGCGCTGCACAAGTCGGTGCGCGGCTCCGATCCCGACGCCGCGCTCTATTATCTGGCGCGCATGCTCGACGCCGGCGAGGACCCGCTCTATCTCGCGCGCCGGGTGGTGCGGATGGCGATCGAGGACATCGGGCTTGCCGATCCGCAGGCGCTGGTGATCTGCAACGCCGCCAAGGACGCCTACGATTTCCTGGGCTCGCCCGAGGGCGAGCTCGCCATCGCCGAAGCCGTGATCTATGTCGCGACCGCGCCCAAATCGAACGCCGCCTATGTCGCCTATGGCGCGGCCAAGCAGGCGGCGAAGGAAGGCGGCTCGCTGCTGCCGCCCAAGCACATCCTCAACGCGCCGACCAATCTGATGAAGTCCGAGGGCTACGGCCGCGGCTATGCCTATGACCACGACGCCGAGGAGGCATTCTCCGGCCAGGACTATTTCCCGGAGGAGCTCGGCCGCCAGACCTTCTACGATCCGCCCGAGCGCGGCTTCGAGCGCGAAATCAGGAAGCGCCTGGATTACTGGGCAAAGCTTCGCAAGGACAGGGCGGGCAACTGATGATCGGACGTCTGGCGTTGGCGGCCTGCGCGATCAGCGCCGCGATGGTGTCGTCTGCGCACGCTGCGGAGCCATTCGTCGGCCGCTGGGCGGTCAACGCCCGAGGTCTGCGCGGCGCAGGCGGCGGCAGCAGCGCCGCGACCGTCGGCGCTGGTCGCCACCGACACCTCGCTGTCGTGGTTCGACGGCTATTGCCGCATCGGCAAGATGTACAAGGCCAAGGCGGTCTACGTGCAGGCCCATTGCGGCGCCAAGGACGACGTCGCGGTCACGCTCGATGCGCAGGGCAACCGGATGCGCGTGACCTGGGGCAAAGCCAAGCCTGAGGAATTGAAGCGGTGCCCGTGAACGCTGGGAGCGCCGTCGAGCCTGCCGCAGTTCCATCGACGTCCGTCATGGGCCACCGCGCCTTCGCCCTGTTCTGGGGCGGCCGCATCGTCTCGATCCTGTCGTTCCAGATGCTGATGGTGGCGATCGGCTGGCAGCTTTATTCGCTGACCGGCAGCGCGCTCGATCTAGGCCTCGTCGGCCTCGCGCAGTTCGTGCCGATGCTGGTGCTGACCTTGCTGGTCGGCCATGTCGCCGACCGTTACGACCACCGCCTCATTCTCATGGTGTGCCAGGCGGGGGAGGCGGTTGCCGCCGCGGTTCTGGTGCTCGGCACCGCTGAGGCGGCTGGCTCGATCCGATCGCGATCTATGTGGTCACCGCGCTGGTCGGCGCCGCGCGCGCCTTCGAAATTCCGACCATGGTCGCGATCATTCCGGCGCTGGTGCCGCGTCCCGCTGGTGCCGGCGGCGACGGCCTGGTTCGCCACCGCCAACCAGGCCGGGACAGATCGTCGGCCCGGTGCTCGGGCGGCTTGCTCTACGGGCTCTACGGCCTTGGCCCCGCGGTCGTTTACGGCGCCGCCATCGCCCTGTGGTGCATCGGCGCGGCGTTCCTCGCCATGATGCGGATGGAGCGCGCGCCGCGCTCGGCCGAGCCGATGAGTCTGCGCTCGCTGATGGGCGGCTTCCAGCACGTGCGGAACGATCCCGTCATTCTCGGCACCATCGCGCTGGACATGTGCGCGGTGTTCCTCGCCGGGGCTGGCGCGCTGTTCCCGATCTTCGCCCGCGATATTCTCAAGACCGGACCGTGGGGGCTTGGGCCTGCTGCGCGCCGCGCCGGCGGTCGGGCGCGCTGGCGATGTCGCTCCTGCTGGCGCGCCGGCCGCTGACCCTGCCGATCGGGCCGGTGCTGTTCTCGCGTGATCTCGGTGTTCGGGCTGGCCACTATCGTGTTCGCGCTGTCGACCCATCTGCTCGCTTTCGCTGGCGGCGCTGGCCGTGCTGGGCGCGGCGGACGTGGTCAGCGTGGTGATCCGCTTTTCGCTGGTGCAGCTGCGGACCCCGGCCGAGATGCGCGGCCGGGTCAGCGCGGTGAACGGCATGTTCACCGGCACGTCCAACTATCTCGGCGATTTCCGGGCCGGCGTGGTCGCGGCGCTGGTCGGCGCGCCGCTGGCGGTGGCGTTCGGCGGTGCCGGCGTGTTCCTGGTGGTGGCGCTTTGGTTGTTCCTTTTTCCCCAGTTGCGGCGTATCCGTTCGCTGGACGAGGCGACCGAGGCGAAAGCTGCCCGCGTCGCCGGAACCGAGACGCCATGACCGAAGCCGAAGCGCCAGTTCAAGCCCCAGCCGAAGCCCGGCAAGGGCGTGCAGACCGTCACCGTCGGCCCCGACGAGGACGGCATGCGGCTCGACCGCTTCTTCGAGGCGCGCTACCCGGGCCTGTCGTTCAGCCACATCCAGCGCATCATCCGCAAAGGCGAGGTGCGGGTGAACGGCAAGCGCGCGCAGCCCAAGGACCGCCTGCAGAAGGGCCAGGCGATCCGCATCCCGCCGCTGAAGATCGAGCCGCCGAAGCCGCGCGACGACGCGCCCGGCGGCCAGAAGGACCGCGCCTTCATCAAGTCGATCACGCTCTACGAAGACGACGACGTGCTGGTGCTCAACAAGCCGATGGGGCTCGCGGTGCAGGGCGGCTCCGGCACCTACCGGCATCTCGACGGCATGCTGGGCTCGATGACCGGCAAGGACGGCCAGCGGCCGCGCCTCGTGCACCGGCTCGACAAGGACACCTCCGGCTGCCTGCTGGTCGCCAAGACCCGCTTTGCCGCGACTGCGCTCGCCAAGACCTTCCGCACCCGCTCGGCGCGCAAGATCTACTGGGCGATGGTCGCGGGCGTGCCGCGGCCGAAGCAGGGCCGGGTCTCGACCTTCCTCGCCAAGGAAGACCGCGAGGACGAGAGCATGATGCGGATCGCCAAGCACGGCGACGACGGCGCGAGCCACGCGGTGACCTATTACGCCGTGGTGGATACCGCGGCGCAGAAGCTCGCCTGGCTGTCGCTCAAGCCGGTGACCGGCCGCACCCATCAGCTTGCGCGCCCACATGGAGCACATCGGCCATCCGATCATCGGCGACGAGAAATACTTCCGCATCGAGAACTATGAGTTTCCCGGCGGCATGCAGAACAAGCTGCATCTCCTGGCGCGGCGGATCGCGGTGCCGCATCCGCGCGGCGGCGTGATCGACGTCACCGCGCCGCTGCCGCCGCACATGCAGCAGACCTGGAATCTGCTCGGCCTCGACGCCAAGCGCTACGATCCGATCGTCGAGGCGCCGGAAGAATGATCGACGGCTTGACGATCTGGCTGCGGCAGCGTCTGGCGGACATCAACGACCGCGTCCGCGAGCTGTTTCGCCGCCAGGTCGCGAAAGATCGTCGAGCTCGTCCTCACCGACGTCGACCTGATGGCGCGGCTGCGCGACGCCTCGACGACGGCGGAGTTCGAGGAGCGGCACCTGCGCGACGCCGCGGGCTACAAGACCCGCCTCGCGCTGCATCGCGCCATGCTGCGCGAGATCCGGCACAAGGACGGCCTGCACCTCGAATTCGGCGTCTACAAGGGCAACTCGATCAACCATTTCGCCGGGCTCGTGCCGAACGTGACCTGGTACGGCTTCGATTCCTTCGAGGGCCTTGCCGGAGGCCTGGACGCTCGGCGCCAAGGCCGGCGCGTTCAGCATCGGCGGGAATCTGCCGCCGGTGCGTGGCAACGTGCGCCTGACCAAGGGATTCTTCGAGAACACGCTGCCGGACTTCGTCACGCGGCATTCCGGCGACAAGATCGCGCTCCTGCACATCGACTGCGATCTTTACAGCTCGACCGTGACCATTCTCAAAAACGTCGCGGATCATGCTGGCGCCCGGCACGATCATCATCTTCGACGAGCTGATCAACTATCACGGCTGGGAGGAGGGCGAGTTCAAGGCGTTGATGGAATTCACCGCCGCCGGCAAGCTCGCTTTCGAATATGTCGCCTACAACCGCACCGGCGGCCAGGTGGCGGTCCGCATCCTGGACGCGCCTGCCAACACGCTGTCGTGATCGCAGAGGATTCGGGCTGGCGCCGCCATTCCAGGGTGCTTAACTCGCAGTCATGCAGTCCCCGAAGACCAAATGCCTGACCGTCGCACTCGCCGCGATCATGGTACTGGGCACGCTCGACGCGGCCTCGGCGCGGCAAAAGAAGAAGTACCGCGCCGCCAAACCCGCGGTTTCCAAGGTCGATCGTGTTCCCGGAACCCTCGTCCCGCTGGACGTGGACGGCACGCCGATCATCATGCAGGGCTACAGCTCGCCGCGCATGATGCGGGACGGCACGGCGCAGCCGGCAGCAGCGCGCCGACCGCCCGGTGAAAATCCCGCGCGGCAGCAGCACCTACATTCCGCCGCCCAATCCGTCGCCCTATTCCCGCAACAGCCCGCCGGCCGCGGCGCTGACCCAGCCCGCGCCCGCAGCCCTACAAGCCGCCGCCGATCACCACCTTCAGCGATCGGGTGAACAACGCCATCCACGCCTATCCGCTGGAGAAGGGCATCGGCAACAATCCGATCGACCAGCAGCAGTTCATTCGCCAGCGCGCCAACCAATAAATAGGGCCCGAGCGACAGCGCCGACCGTCTCGGATTGATTTTCGAGGCGGATTTTTGTGACGCTTGACATGCAACCAATTGGTTGCATATTGTGTTCATGGATGAGGTGTTCAAGGCGCTGGCCGACGCAAGCCGCCGCGAGCTGCTCGATAGGCTCCGCGCCGACAACGGCCAGACGCTGGGCGATCTCTGCGCGCGTCTCGACATGACGCGGCAGGCGGTCAGCAAGCACCTCGCCATTCTGGAGGAGGCGAACCTCGTCGCCGTCGGTGTGGCGGGGCCGCGAGAAGCTGCACTACCTCAATCCGGTGCCGATCCACGACATCGCGGATCGCTGGATCGGAAAGTTCGAACGCTCACGCCTGCAAGCGCTGGGCGACCTGAAAAAAGCATTGGAGGCGCGTGATGAGTGACGGGAAGCAACAAGCCGAAGTTCGTCTATGTCACCTACATCCGCACCACGCCGGAAAGGCTCTGGACGCGCTGACCGATCCCGCGAGTGATGAGGCAATACTGGTTCGGCGTGCATGGCGAAATCGGACTGGAAGGCCGGGCTCGTCGTGGCGCCTCGAAGTTCGCGGACGGCCGGGTCGGCCGACACCGGCGAGATTCATCGAGGCGAGCCGCCGAGAGCGGCTGGTCATCCGCTGGCGCAACGAGTTCAAGCCCGAGCTGAAGGCGGAAGGCTTCACGCGCTGCACGATGACGATCGAACCGACTACGGCGGAAGGCGGTCAAGCTCATGCGTCATCCACACGAGCTCGAACAGCGACGGCAGCGGCAAGTTCATCGACGCGGTGTCGGGCGGCTGGCCGAAGATACTGTCGAACCTCAAATCGCTGCTGGAGACCGGCGCGGTGGCCTTCGAAGAAAAAAAGGCCGCGCATCCATGATCGATATTGCCGCGTTCAAGCCCAGGACCGTCTACGTCACCTACATCGCCGCCGCGCCCGGGAAAGTGTGGCAGGCGCTGACGAAGCCTGAATTCTCCAAACAATATTTCTTTGGCTTTGCGGTCGACATCGAGCCGAGGGCGGGCGGGCGCTTTCGCCTGCTCTGGCCCGATGGCCGCCTGCACGTCAGCGGCGAGGTGGTGGAATGGTTGCCGCCGCGCAGGCTGTCGGTGACCTGGCTGGTCGAAGGCATGAAGGATTTCGGCGAGTTGCCGCAGTGCCTGGTCAGCTACGATATCGCGCCGTCCGGCGACACCGTTCGCCTGACGATGACAGAATCCCATTCATGGGATGTGCCGCGCGACATTCTCAAGGGCGGCGAGATGGGCTGGCCGAAGATCCTCTCCGGCCTCAAGAGCCTTCTCGAGACCGGCAAGCCCCTCGTCACTGGGAACGAAGGCCCGCCGCCGGAATTCATTGCGGCGGTCAAGCAGGCGGTGGCCGACAAGCCTGGCTGAAGCGCTACCGCAAGCTGGCGTTGATCTTTTCCAGCGCCGCGGTGCCGGGGCAGAGGTCCTTCGCCTCGAGCCCGTTGAGCGGCGCGTCCACCGTGTTGAGGTGGGCGTGCAGGTCTTCCGACGTCCGGATCGACGTAGAGCAGGCCGGTGACCACCTGGCCCTTGGCGGCGTGCTTCTGCAGGAACGCCATCGCCGCGAGGCGATCGTGCACGTCGTAGTCGGCGTCGAGCTTGCGGAGCGCCAGCCGCGTGCCGTCGTGCTGCTCGACCACCTGCACCGAGCCCGGCGCGTAGTCGACCGTGATCGGCTCGCGGCCGGTGATGACGTCGAGCCGGTTCACCGCTTCGTTGTGCTCGCGCACGTAGTCGAAGCTCTTGGTCGAGCCGGCGTGGTTGTTGAAGGCGACGCAGGGGCTGATCACGTCGATGAACGCCGCGCCCTGATGCCGGATCGCGGCCTCGATCAGCGGAACGAGCTGGGTCTTGTCGCCGGAGAAGCTTCGCGCCACGAAGCTCGCGCCGAGCTGCAGCGCGATCGCGACCAGATCGATGGCGTTGTCGGTGTTGGTCACGCCGCGCTTTGATTTCGAGCCGCGGTCGGCGGTGGCCGAGAACTGGCCCTTGGTCAGGCCGTAGACGCCGTTGTTCTCGACGATATAGGTCATGTTGACGCCGCGCCGGATCGAATGGGCGAACTGGCCGAAGCCGATCGAGGCGCTAGTCGCCGTCGCCGGACACGCCGAGATAGATCAGGTCGCGGTTGGCGAGGTTGGCGCCCGTCAGCACCGACGGCATGCGGCCGTGCACCGAGTTGAAGCCGTGCGAATTGCCGAGGAAATAGTCCGGCGTCTTCGACGAGCAGCCGATGCCGGAAATCTTGGCCACGCGGTGCGGCTCGATCGAGAGCTGGAAGCAGGCCTCGATGATCGAGGCGGTGATCAAGTCATGGCCGCAGCCGGCGCACAAGGTCGAGACCTTGCCCTCGTAGTCGCGGTGGGTGTAGCCGAGGTCGTTCTTCGGCAGGCCGGGATGCTGGAATTTCGGCTTGGCGATGTAGGTCATGACACGACTTTCCGCAGCGGAGTGACTTTGAGCTGATCCTGATGGTCGCCGATCGCCTTGGCGATGAAGCGCGCGGTGATCGGCGTGCCGTCGTAGTGCAGGATCGGCACGAGCCGCACCGGGTCGATGCCGTTCTCGTTGACGATCATGGTGCGAAGCTGCGCGTCGCGGTTCTGCTCGACCACGTAGACGAAGTCGTGATCGGCGATGAAGCTCGCCACGCTGGAGTGGAACGGGAAGGCGCGGATGCGCAGCCGGTCGAGCTGATGGCCGCGCGCCTCCAGCATGCCGATCGCCTCGTCCATCGCCGGCGAGGTCGAGCCGAAGTAGATCACGCCGTATTTGGTGGGCTTCTGCGCGTTGGCCTGCAGCGGCCGCGGCACCAGGTCCTTGGCGGTCTCGAACTTGCGCAGCAGCCGCTGCATGTTGTCGGCATAGGCGCGAGCCTTCCTCGGTGTAGCGCGCGTAGCGGTCGCGCGAGGTGCCGCGGGTGAAGAACGAGCCCTTGGTCGGATGCGTGCCCGGATAGGTGCGGAACGGGATGCCGTCGCCGTCGACGTCGAGATAGCGGCCGAAGTCGCGGCCGTCGTCGAGCATCTCGGCGGTCATCACCTTGCCGCGGTCGTATTGCTTGCTGTCGTCCCACTTCAGCGGGCGGCAGAGCCGGTGGTTCATGCCGATGTCGAGGTCGAGCATCAGGAAGATCGTGGTCTGCAGCCGCTCGGCGAGATCGAAGCACTGCGCCGCCATCTCGAAGCCTTCGGCCGGGTCCTCCGGGAACAGCAGGACATGCTTGGTGTCGCCGTGCGAGGCATAGGCGCAGGAGATCAGGTCGCACTGCTGGGTGCGGGTCGGCATGCCGGTCGAGGGGCCGGCGCGCTGCACGTTCATGATCACGGCCGGGATTTCGGCGAAGTAGGACAGGCCGATGAACTCCTGTCATCAGCGAGATGCCGGGGCCGGAGGTCGCGGTGAAGGCGCGCGCGCC
This sequence comes from uncultured Alphaproteobacteria bacterium, assembly GCA_963842645.1. Lineage (GTDB taxonomy): Bacteria > Pseudomonadota > Alphaproteobacteria > Rhizobiales > Xanthobacteraceae > Z2-YC6860. Next base: position 87,375 of record CAWJGY010000010.1, read on the forward strand.
GTTCCAGGAGGCGCCGATGACGATGCCGATCGAGGCGAGCTCGTCCTCGCCCTGGACGATGGCGTATTTGGCCTTCTTGGTCTCGGGATCGTGGCGCAGCCGCTTGCAGTGGCTGGTGAAGGCGTCGGCGAGCGATGACGACGGCGTGATCGGATACCAGGCGCAGACGGTGGCGCCGCCGTACACCGCTCCCAGCGCCGCGGCGCTGTTGCCTTCGATGAAGATGCGGTCGCCGACCTTGTCGGCCTTCTGCACGCGGAGCCCGATCGGGCATTTCAGGTTGGTCAGCGCCCAGTCGCGGCCGAGATGCAGCGCGTGGACGTTCGAGGACAGGAGCTTTTCCTTGCCCTTGTACTGCTCGCCGATCAGCGCCTCGATCACCTTCGGGTCCATGTCGAGCATCGCCGACAGCGCGCCGAGATAGATGATGTTCTTGAACAGCTGGCGCTGGCGCGGATCGGTGTAGGTCGAGTTGGTGATGGCGGTGAGCGGCACGCCGAGCACCGTGATGTCCTCGCGGAACTTCGAGGACGGCATCGGCTTCGTCGAATCGTAGAACAGGTAGCCGCCGGGCTCGATCGAGGCGACGTCCTTGTCCCAGGTCTGCGGGTTCATCGCGACCATCATGTCGACGCCGCCGCGGGCGCCGAGATGGCCGTCCTCGGTGACGCGCACCTCGTACCAGGTCGGCAGGCCCTGGATGTTGGAGGGGAAGATGTTGCGCGGGCTGACCGGCACGCCCATCCGCAGGACGGAGCGGGCGAACAATTCGTTGGCGCTGGCGGAGCCGGAGCCGTTGACGTTGGCGAACCGGACGACGAAGTCGTTTACGCTGCTGATCGGGCTGGTGACTGGCATGGTGTTCCGGCGTGGGTCATGTCGATGAGATACTTCTGCATGTCCCACGCTCCGGTGGGGCAGCGTTCGGCGCAAAGCCCGCAGTGCAGGCAGACGTCCTCGTCCTTCACCATCACCCGGCCGGTCTTCAGGCCGTCGGCGACGTAAAGGTCCTGGGTCAGGATTCTTGGACGGCGCTTGCAGCCGCGTCCGCAGATCGGCCTCTTCGCCGTTCGCGGTGAAGGTGATGCAGTCCATCGGGCAGATGTCGACGCAGGCGTCGCATTCGATGCAGAGCTGCGAGGCGAACACGGTCTGCACGTCGCAGTTCAGGCAGCGTTGCGCCTCGCCGAGCGCGAGCTTGAGGTCGTAGCCAAGCTCGACCTCGGCGCGGATGTCCTTCAGCGCGATCACCTTGTCGCGATGCGGCACCCGGAAGCGCTTGTCGTTGGAGATGTCGTTGTCGTAGCTCCACTCGTGGATGCCCATCTTCTGCGACGAGATCTGCACGTCGGGGAGCGGGCGCTCGTTGATGTCCTCGCCCGAGCAGGAACTTGTGGATCGACAGCGCGGCGTCGTGGCCGTGCGCCACCGCCCAGATGATGTTCTTCGGGCCCGAAGGCCGCGTCGCCGCCGAAGAACACCTTCGGGTTGGTCGAGGCCATGGTCATCGTGTCGACCTTGGGCATGTCCCACTTGTCGAACTCGATGCCGGCGTCGCGCTCGATCCAGGGGAAGGCGTTCTCCTGGCCGACCGCCACCAGCACGTCGTCGCAGGGCACGTGTCTGATCGGGCTCGCCGGTCGGCACGAGATTGCGCCGGCCCTTGTCGTCGCGGACGGCCTTCACCTTCTCGAACAGCACGCCGGTCAGCTTGCCGTTGTCGTGGGTGAATTCCTTCGGCACCATGAAATTGAGGATCGGGATGTCCTCGTGGATGGCGTCTTCCTTTTCCCAAGGCGACGCCTTCATCTCCTCGAAGCCGGAACGCACGATCACCTTGACGTCCTCGCCGCCGAGGCGGCGCGCGGTGCGGCAGCAGTCCATCGCGGTGTTGCCGCCGCCGAGCACGATGACGCGCTTGTTGATCGAGGTGATGTGGCCGAACGAGACGTTGGACAGCCAGTCGATGCCGATGTGGATGTTCTTGCCGGCTTCCTTGCGGCCCGGAATGTCGAGCTCGCGGCCGCGCGGCGCGCCGGAGCCGACGAAGATCGCGTCGAAGTTCTCCGACAGCAGCTTCTTCATGCTGTCGATGCGCGTGCCGCCCTTGCACTCGATGCCGAGGTTGAGGATGTAGTCGGTTTCCTCGTCGACCACGACGTCGGGCAGGCGGAATTTCGGAATCTGCGTCCGCATCATGCCGCCGGCCTTGGGGTCCTGATCGAACACGGTGCAGTGGTAGCCGAGCGGAGCGAGATCGCGCGCGACCGCGAGCGAGGCGGGGCCGCCGCCCACCAGCGCGATGCGCTTGCCGTTCTTCGCCACGGGCTTCGGCAGTCGTCCGCGAATGTCGTCCTTGAAGTCGGCGGCGACGCGCTTCAAGCGGCAGATCGCCACCGGGTCCTTCTCGACGCGGCCGCGCCGGCAGGCCGGCTCGCACGGGCGGTCGCAGGTGCGTCCGAGAATTCCCGGAAACACGTTCGACCGCCAATTGATCATGTAGGCGTCGCTGTAGCGACCCTCGGCGATCAATCGGATGTATTCCGGAACGGGCGTGTGGGCCGGGCAGGCCCATTGGCAGTCGACCACTTTATGGAAGTAGTCCGGCGCCGCAATGTTTGTTGGTTTCATTTACTCCTCGTCTACGCGCCCCCCGAAACAGCTCGAAGGAGCGTGACGCAGCGTCGGTCAGGTCCATCCCCCGCGGTCGTTCTTGCCAATGTCTTGGCACCGAATCCGCACCTGGATTTTAGTTTAGCGGCCCGACAAACACCACCTGTCAGGCGTACATAGCAGACGTCCATCCGTGGTGTCGCTCATCGCGGAATATTTGCTCTCAAAGCCACGTGAGCGTTGCTGCGGGGCATCATACTCGGTGTCATAAGTCCTTGAATTCCGATATTTTCGCGACCGCGCCAGCCTTAACCCTTCCGCACGTTTGTTGCGCTGCACAAATTGGAACCATGCGCGACATTTTCGAGGAGATTTTCGAGAACCAGCCGCTCGATCCGACGGAGTCCGCCCGGCGCAATATGCGGCCGCAATCTGAGGGCGCGGTTCTACCAGGCGGCCCCGGCCGGGGAGCCGTCTGCGGAAGACCCCGAGAGCTTTCCGGTGCTGCTCGACGGCCGCCCGGTGCGCACGCCCGCGCGGCGGCTCTTGGCCGCGCCGGCACATGGACTGGCGCAGGCGCTGGCCGCGGAATGGAACGCGCAGCAGGACAAGGTCGATCCCGCGCTGCATGCCGCTCACCCGGCTCGCCAACTCGATCATCGACGGCGTGGCGCCCGCGCCCAAGCCGGTCGCGGCCGAGATCGAAAATTATCTCGGCACCGACCTGCTGTTCTATCGCGCCGCCGATCCGGCGGGCCTGGTTGCCAGCCAGCGAGCGCATTGGGACCCGATCGTCGACTGGGCGCGCGAGGCGCTCGGCGCGCGCTTTGTCCTGGTCGAGGGCGTGATGCACGCGGCCGCAGCCCGATGCGGCGATCGCGGCGGCCGTGGCGGCAATCCCGGGCGGCGCCGATGTGAAAGAAGCCTGGCGGCTCGGCGCGCTCAATGTCGTCACCACGCTGACCGGCTCGGCGCTGCTGGCGCTGGCGCTGGCGGCCGGCCGACTCACGACCGACGAGGCCTGGACCGCGGCGCATGTCGACGAGGACTGGAACATGCAGTTCTGGGGACGCGACGAGCTGGCGCTGCAACGCCGCGCCTATCGCTTCGCCGAGATGCAGGCGGCGGCGAACGTGCTCGCGCTGCTGCGCTAGAGAATGTTCGTGGCTGATTGAAGCGCTTGAATCGGGCGCACTTCCCCTCTCCCTCAAAAGGAGAGGGGAAGAGAGTTTGCCGTGCATCTTGATTCAAATCGAACCGTGAATGCTCTAATGCTTCGCCATCTCGCCGACGGCCGCAGCGATGCGCGCGAACACGTCGTCCCAGGTCCGCGGCGTGGTCTGGCGAAACAGCCGCATGGTCGGATACCACGGCGAGTCGTCGCGGTCGCGCAGCCAGCGCCAGTCCGCCAGATGGGGCAGCGCGGTGAACACCGGCCGGGCCAACGCGCCGGCCAGATGCGGCACCGAGGTGTCGCAGGTGACAATGAGATCGAGGTTCATCGTCAGCGCCGCGGTGTCGAGGAAGAAATCGGCGTTCGGATTCGGATCGGTGTCCGGTACTTCGATCTTGCCCCGGAACGCAGCCCCGGCGATCGGCGGCGGTGGCCGGACCCTTCTGCAGCGAGATCAGCCGAACGCCTGGAAGCTGCGCGAGCGGCGCGAAGGCCGCAAGCGGGATGTCGCGCTGATGCGCAAACCAGTCGCGCGCGGCGCCGGCGCTCCAGTTAATGCCGATCTTGAAGCCGTCGCGGCCGAGCCATGCGCCCCAGCGCTCGATCCGCTGTGGCTCCGCCGCGAGATAGGGCACGCGGCCCGGCACGCGGTCCGGCCGCACGTCGAGCGCGCCCGGCGCGCTCATCAGCGGCAGCCAGCGCATCGACTTGCCGTTGACCGCGGGCGCGTCGCGCGCGATGCCGGCGACGGTGACGCCCTCGAGCGTCGACAGCAGTGCGCGCATCGAATCCGGAGCCAGCAGCGTGACGTCATGGCCGCGCTCCGCAAACAGCGGCGCAAACCGCGCGAACTGGATCATGTCGCCGAGACCCTGCTCGCAGAGCAGCACCAGTGGCTCATTTGCCCCGGCGTTCGCGGTCCAGCGCGGATAGGCCAGCGGTTTGAACGCCGGCTCCTTCATCTTGTCGCGCGCCTCGTAAAGCGCGAAGCCGGTCTTCCAGTCGCCCTTCCGCCAGGCAGGCAAGCGCCTGGCCGTGGCTCGCTTCGGCGAGCTCCGGCCGCGCGTCCAGCGCGCGCTGATAGTCTGCGCGCGCCTCGGCAAAGCGGCCCAACTGCAAGGCGATGTTGGCGCGGTTGACGAAGGCGTCGGTCATGCCCGGATCCAGCGTCAGCGCCTGATCGAGGCTTTCGAGCGCCTCGTCGAGCCGGCCCAGCGCCTTCAACGCGAGCCCGCGGTGGCAGTGCGCTCCGGCTAGTTCCGGATAAAGCGTGATCGCCTGATCGCAGTCGCGCAGCGCCTCGGCCGGCCGGCCGAGCCGCACCAGCACCTCGGCGCGGTTGAAGTAGGCCGGCGCCATGCCGGGCATCAAGCGCGATCGCGCGGCTGAAGCCCGCCAGCGCCTCGTCCAACCGTCCGAGATCGGTCAGCGCGCTCGCGCGGTTGCAATGGTCTTCGGCGTTGTTCGGCCGCAGCTCGAGCGCGTGGTCGAAGTCGGCGAGCGCCTCCGCCGAGCGGCCCATTTCGGACAGCAGCGTCGCGCGGTTGCCGTAGGCATCGGGAAACGCCGGATCGATCTCGATCGCGCGGCCGAAGCTTGCCAGCGCGTCGTCGTCCTGGTTCTGCCGCAGATGCGCCTGGCCCTTGAGATTGTGCAGCCGCGCCTGCGGACCCAAGTCGATCGCGCGCTGCGATCACCTTGAGGCCCTCGGCGACCTGGCCCTGCTGGATCGCCAGCACGGCGATGTAGTAGAGCGCGTCGACGTTGCCCGGGTTCTGCTGCAGGATCGCCACATAGCCCTTCATGGCGAGCTCGTGCTTGCCCTCCCGGTGCAGCGCGAGCGCCTCCTGGAGCGGCGTTGGCTTTCCTTCCGATGCAGGGGGCGAATTCATGGGCGCTTCATGCCCCAGTCACCCGGTTTGGGCAATCCGCGAGCGCCTTGTCCGCCGCCGTGGTATGGCTTTTGCCTTATCCAAGAGGGGATTCTGAGGGCCCGGCATGAAGGACATCCTCGACAGGCTGGAACAGCGCCGCGAGCAGGCCCGCCTGGGCGGCGGGGCGGCGCGGATCGAGGCGCAGCACAAGCGCGGCAAGCTCACCGCGCGCGAGCGCGTCGAGCTGCTGCTCGACAAGGGCTCGTTCGAGGAGTTCGACATGTTCGTCGAGCACCGCTCCAGCGACTTCGGCATGGAGAAGACGAAAATCCCCGGCGACGGCGTGGTCACCGGCTGGGGCACCGTCAACGGCCGCACGGTGTTCCTGTTCGCCAAGGATTTTACCGTGTTCGGCGGTTCGCTCTCTGAGACGCACGCACAGAAGATCATCAAGGTGCAGGACGCCGCGATGAAGGCGCGCGCGCCGATCATCGGCCTGTTCGACGCGGGCGGCGCGCGCATCCAGGAGGGCGTCGCCTCGCTCGGCGGCTACGGCGAGGTGTTCAAGCGCAACGTCATCGCCTCGGGCGTGATCCCGCAGATCAGCGTCATCATGGGGCCCTGCGCCGGCGGCGACGTCTATTCGCCGGCGATGACCGACTTCATCTTCATGGTGCGCGACACGAGCTACATGTTCGTCACCGGCCCCGACGTGGTGAAGACCGTGACCAACGAGGTGGTCACGGCGGAGGAGCTCGGCGGCGCGTCAATCCACACCACGAAATCGTCGATCTCCGACGGCGCCTACGACAACGACGTGCAGTGCCTTTTGCAGATGCGGCGGCTGATCGACTTCCTGCCCGCCAACAACGACAGCGGCGTGCCCGAGTGGCCATCGCATGACGACATCGAGCGCGAGGACTTGTCGCTCGACACACTCGTGCCCGACAACCCGAACAAGCCCTATGACATCCGCGAGCTGATCGCCAAGGTGGCCGACGAGGGCGATTTCTTCGAACTGTCCGAGGCCTTCGCCAAGAACATCGTGATCGGCTTCGGCCGCATCGCCGGCCGCACCGTGGGCTTCGTCGCCAACCAGCCGATGGTGCTCGCGGGCGTGCTCGACAGCGACGCGAGCCGCAAGGCCGCGCGGTTCGTGCGCTTCTGCGACGCCTTCAACATTCCGATCGTTACCTTCGTCGACGTGCCGGGATTTCTGCCCGGTACCGCGCAGGAGCAGGGCGGTCTGATCAAGCACGGCGCCAAGCTCCTGTTCGCCTATTCGCAGGCGACCGTGCCGCTGGTCACCATCATCACGCGGAAGGCGTTCGGCGGCGCCTATGACGTGATGGCGTCAAAGCACGTCGGTGGCGATCTCAATTACGCCTGGCCGACGGCGCAGATCGCGGTGATGGGGGCCAAGGGCGCGGTCGAGATCATCTTCCGCGCCGACATCGGCGACGCCGACAAGATCGCGGCGCGCACGAAGGAATACGAGGAGCGCTTCCTGTCGCCGTTCATCGCCGCCGAGCGCGGCTACATCGACGACGTGATCATGCCGCACTCGACGCGGCGGAGGATCGCGCGGGGGTTGGCGATGCTGCAGGGGCAAGCAGGTCGAGATGCCGAAGCGCAAGCACGATAATCTGCCGGTGTAGCGGGATCGTCGGGGCCGGGAGCTGCGCCGTGATGAAAATGATGTGGGTGCTCATCGCGCTGTTCGTGGTCGCGTTGACTGGCGCGACGCTGGCGCAACTGCAGAACGAAAATCTCCTGGTCACGATGCCGCAAGGCTTCAAGATCGGCTTCCAGGACAAGAAGGGCAACGTGCAGATCAGCGAGATGGTCCCGTCGAGCGAGACCGTCAGCGACTGGACCGAGATGGTGACGGTGCAGATTTTCTTTGGCCACAAGACTACACCGGCGCAGTTCAAGGATAGGATCGCAAAGGGGTGGACATCGGCTTGTCCTGGCGGCCTGGCGCATCCGGTTTCGGATGATGCCGTGAACGGCTATCCGGCACTGATCTGGGTCCAGTCCTGTGAGCGCAACCCGAAGACCGGCAAGCCCGAGATCACCTGGTTCAAGGCGGTGCAGGGCAACGACAGTTTCTACGTCGTGCAGAAGGCGTTCCGCTTCATGCCGGCGCAGGAGCAGATGACCGAGGCGCTCGCCTATCTCGGCACCGTGAAGGTGTGCGAACTCGCGGCGGGCGGATCGGGCGTGCCCGAGGGCGAGGAACTAGTTTGCGACGCCAATCGCCGAGCGTGGCTACATCGACGACGTGATCATGCGCATTCGACGCGGCGAACGATCGCGCGGGGGCTGGCGATGCTGAGGGGCCAAGCAGGTGGAAATGCCGAAGCATAAGCACGATAATTTGTCGGTGTGACAGGACAGCGCAGAGCGGCCCATGCCCAAATCCTTCCTCGTTGTGCGCGCCATCGTCTCCGACCCCACCAAGCGCACCGCGTTCGATGACTGGTACCGCCGGGAGCATCTGCCTGATGCCATGAAGGCCTTCGGCGCCGAGAAGGGCTGGCGGTTCTGGAGCGTCACCGATCCTTCCGCGCATCAGGCGACCTATCAGTTTTCCGATCAGGCCGCCGCGGAAGCGGTCCTCGACTCCGCCGGCCTGAAGGCGATGATCGCGGAGATCGAACGCGTCTGGCCTGGCATTCCGCGCACGCGCGAGATTTTTACGTTGGTTGATGAGCGGGACGGCTCCGCGTAAACGTGATACTGGCTGGGCCTTGCCACAGGAGATTGATCGATGCGGATATTCTCGATGCGGTTATGGGGCGCGTGCGCTGCCGTCGCAATCGCCATCATCGGTTCAACAGCAATTCCAAAGGATGTCATGTCACAGCCTGCCGCAAAACCCGTCACCACATCGTCCGGCCTCCAAATCATCGACACCAAGCCCGGCACCGGCGCGTCGCCTCGCGCGGGCCAGACCGTGGTCGTGCATTACACCGGCTGGCTCTACGAGAACGGCGCCAAGGGCAAGAAATTCGACTCCTCGGTCGATCGCAACGAGCCGTTCGAGTTTCCGATCGGCCAGGGCCGGGTCATCAAGGGTTGGGACGAGGGCGTGGCGAGCATGAAGATTGGTGGCAAGCGCACGCTCATCATCCCGGCCAGTCTCGGCTATGGCGCGCGCGGCGCTGGCGGCGCGATCCCGCCAAACGCCACGCTGATCTTCGATGTCGAGTTGCTCGGCTTGAAGGGCTGAGCGCGGCTCACGCCCGCTGCGCGGTCCAGCTTCCCGAGCAGCGCGACTTGCCGGAGCGGCCGGACCAGCGCCCGTTGCCCGATCCGCCATTCAGCCGGCCCGAGCCCGATGCGGACTTGCCCATCGCCGCGACGTAGACGCGAACGCCGCCGTTTGGTGAGACAAGGCCCGAGGCTTTGACCAGGCCGGGAACGGTGACGTGGCCGTTGTCGATCCGGACCGGGAAATTGTAGGTCTCGCAGGCGCCACGGGTGGTGACGATGGAAAGGCTCCAGGCGCCATCGTAGGACGTGCCGGCAGCCGCGACGCCGGTCGTGGCTGCGGTGATGGCGAATGCAAGAATGGCCGCGCGGGCGAAATTGGCGATCATGAATTGATGCTCCCCTGTTGAATGTTTCGGGCGTCCTCGGCCCGCCGCTTGGGAGTTGGTCGCGGATGGTTGCGGTCCGGTTCAAGCTTGGGGCTGATTTTCCGGCGCAGTTCGCGATGATGCCGCCGATGCGGCCCATCCTTCGAGACGCGCAGCTTCGCTGCGCTCCTCAGGATGAGGCGGGAGTGGGTGGCTGCGCTAGGTCCAGAAAATCACGGCCTCATCCTGAGGAGCGCCTGAAAGGCGCGTCTCGAAGGATGGGCTGCGAGCGAGGCTCTTTCACAAAGTGGCCTGATTTTAACTAGGAAGATAGTCTCCTGAAAAACTTCTTTAAATGGCTGGACCCGGGGCGGATGAAGCGGGCGAAAGCCTGCGGGATCAGGTAGGGCGAATGCCCCGCTGTCCGTCCCCGAAAGCACAGCCCCGGTGCGAAATCGCTGCGATGAAGCGCCGAGAGGCGTGCCGGTCCGCGTCATGGGGACGGGACGAACTGGCGAAGGGTCCGCCGAATCCATCAATAGCTTACGTGGCATCATTTTCCGCATGCAGTACCAAATGACGTACTGACGTTACGCCCAATTTCTTCTTACTTGGCTTAACGTCGCTTGGCTCCCGCACGCGAAGGCTAGAAATGACGACCGCTTCCACAACCGCCGCATCTGATCAGGGCAACGTCGAACAGACTGACGTGCTCGTCATCGGTGCCGGCATGGCGGGGCTGTGTGCCGCCATCGCGGCCCGCCATGCTGGTGCGTCAGTCATCGTTCTGGAGAAGGCGCCGGAAGCCGAGCGCGGCGGCAATACGCGGTTCTCCAATGGCGCCATCCGCGCCGTCTATCATGGCGTTGAGGATATCGATGCGCTGGTCGGCGGATTGAGCGCATCGGAACGGGAACGCTCGGAATTCGGCTCCTATTCACGCGAGCAATATTACGACGATCTTGCCAGAGTGACCCAGTATCGAAGCCATCCCGACATGGCCGACATGCTGGTCGAGAACAGCCGCGAGACATTGTTCTGGCTGCAGCAGCAGGGTCTGCGCTTTCTGCCGCTCTACGAATGGCAGTTCAAGCTTCCCGATGGCCGCATCCGTTTCTCGGGCGGTTCGGCGCTGGAAGTCCATGGCGCCGGCGAAGGCGCATCGGAAGCTCTGTTCCGGTCCGCCGAGCGCATCGGCGCACGCGTGTTCTATCAAACCAAGGCGCTTTCGCTGATCGACAAGGCAGGACGCATCACCGGCGTTATCGCGCGCAAGGAGGGGGCCGACTTCGCCATTCGCGCGCAACGCGTGGTTCTCGCCTGCGGCGGTTTCGAGGCCAATGTCGAATGGCGCACGCGCTATATCGGGCCCTCGTGGGACCTCGCCAAGGTGCGCGGTTCGCGCTTCAACACCGGCGACGGCCTTCGCATGGCGCTCGATCGAGGAGCCATGCCGTTCGGTAACTGGTCGGGATGCCATTCGGCAAGCTGGGATCTCAACGCGCCCGACGTGAACGAGCTCGAATTCGGCGCGGTGTTCAAGCGCGACGATTATATTGAAGGGATCGTCGTCAACGCCGATGGCGAGCGTTTCTTCGACGAGGGGGCCGACATCCGGGCGCTGACCTATGCCAAGCTCGGACGGGCCATCCTGGCGCAACCCGGACAGGTCGCCTGGCAGATTTTCGACAAGCACGGCGCGGCGCGGCTGCACGGCGAATATCGCGTCAAGCAGTCGGCGCGCTACAAGGCCGACACGATCGAGGCCCTGGTCGCGCAACTGGATGGCATGAAGCGGGAAGCCTGTCTGGCGACCATCGACGCTTTCAACGCAGCCGTGCGCACCGACATTCCCTACGATCCCGGCAAGAAGGATGGCCGCTGCACGCAAGCTCTTGCCATCCCCAAATCGAACTGGGCGCTTGCCATCGCCGAGCCGCCGTTCGAGGCCTACGCGGTGACCTGTGGCATCACTTTCACTTTTGGCGGGCTGCATGTCGATGCGGACTGCTGCGTACTCGACGAGGGCGGCCAACGCATCAAGGGCCTTCACGCCGCGGGTGAAATGGTTGGGGGTCTGTTCTATTTCAACTATCCCGGCGGCTCCGGCCTGATGTCTGCGGCCGTGTTTGGCCGTATCGCCGGCCGGTCCGCCGCCGAGGCTGCGTTGGCCAATACGCTCTGAGTTTCGCCGGCGGACTGTTGAAGCGAAGGCCGTAAGCTGATTTATCTCCTCCGACCCGCGGGGCTTTTGGCCGTTGCGTCCATGAATCATATGCGGGGAGGAGAGGAGACCATGAAGATCGGCACTCTGGCGCTGGCCACCTCTATGGCTTTCACGAGCGGCACGGCAGCGCTGGCGCAGAGCGACTTCTATCGCGGCAAGCAGCTCAAGGTCGTCGTCGGCAGCGAAGCGGGCGGCGGCTTCAGTTCCTATTCGTTGTTGCTGTCGGCCTATCTCGGTAAGAACATTCCCGGCAACCCCGCCGTTTCGATTCAGCATCTGCCGGGTTCCGGCGGCGTCAACGCCATCGACTATCTTGCCAATGCTGCGCCGAAAGACGGCACGGTGATCGCCGTCGCCATGCCAAACTTCTTCGTCACCCCCTTCGTCGAACCGAGCGCCGTGAAGTTCAATCCGGCCCAGTTTCGCTTCCTCGGCCGGATGAGCGATTTCGGACGCGTGCTGGTGAGCTGGCATGCAACCGGCGTGAAAACCATCGACGATCTGAAAGCCAAGGAAACGTTCGCCGGGGCATCGGCGCGCCGCTCGACCACGTCGATCCAGCCGATCCTCCTCAACGAAATCCTTGGCACCAGGATGAAGGTCATCACCGGATTCATGGGCTCGGGCCCCACAGCCGTGGCGCTCGAACGGGGCGAGGTTCAGGTCACCACCATCGCCTATTCGACCCTGGTCAGCCTGCATCCGGACTGGCTGCGCGACAAGAAGGTCAACATCATCGCCGGGCTCGACTTCACCGACGTGCCCGGCGTCGCGAAGGTCCGCGACATGATCGATGATCCGCAGAAGAAGGCGATGTGGGACTTCGTCGCCCTGGGCTCGGAATTCGGCACCTCCTTTCTCGCCGCTCCGGATGTTCCCGAAGAGCGCCTGCGGATTTTGCGCCAGGCTTTCGCTGCGACCATGCGCAGCGGCGAGATGATCGCCGAGGCCAAGAGGCGCAATCTCGACATCAGTCCAAAGTCCGGCGAAGAGCTCGACAAGCTGTTCGCCACGTCGGGCTCGCCGGCGCCTGAGACGATCAAGCACGTGGCCCGCATCATGGGTGTCGATAACTGACGCCCCCGATCAATCAGGGGAAGTGACCTGCTGCAGCCACGGCTGAAGCGTGGCGACGCGGCTCTCCCAGGCCTCGATGAGCAGTCGATGCTTGAGGGTCATGGCGACATCGTCGAGGCCTTCGAGCAAGGCCCTGCGCTCGCCCGCGTCGATCTCGAAGGTGATCTCGGTGCCGTCCGGACACGCGATCGTCCGGGCGGTGAGGTTGATCTCGAAGGGCGATTGACCGTCGACCGCGAGAACCTGCTGTTCGAAGGCCAAGCGATCGGCGGGCGCAAGCACGACCGGCAACACGCCGTTCTTAATCAGAACTCTCGCGATAGACCTCGGAGAAACTGCGGGCGACGATGCAACGCACGCCATGGGCGGTAAGCGCCCAAACGGCGACCTCGCGGGCGCTGCCGCAACCGAAATTGGCTCCGGTGACAAGGATCGGCGCGCGATGAAAGCGCGGCATGTCGAGCACAAAGGGCTTGTCGAGAATCAGATGCGCCAGCGCGCAAACAGCGCCGTCTGATAGTCCGGCTCCAAGGCGCGCGTGAACTGCACCGGTGCGATCTGATCGGTGTTGATGTTGTCGATAAGGAGCGGCGCGGCGGCCCCGCGAAGAACAGTGAATTTTTCCATCACGGGCCCGCAAGGCTTCGCATCAGCGGACGCGGATCGCAGATCTCGCCCATGACCGCGGCGGCGGCAACCGTCGCCGGGCTCGCCAGATGCGTGCGCACGCCGGCGCCTTGCCGACCCTCGAAATTTCGGTTGGTCGTGGAGACGATGCGCTCGCCGGCCACGACCTTCTCGCCGCCCCCGCCCGCGCACATGGAACAGCCCGGCTCGCCCCAAAGAAATCCGGCGTCAACGAGGATATCGCGCAGACCCCGCTCCTGCGCTTGCCGCGAAACTGCGTGCGAGCCCGGCACGACGACAGCCTTCACATGAGCTGCGACCTTGCGTCGCACGGCGACCCGCGCCGCGCTCTCGATGTCCTCGATCCGCGCGTTGGTGCAGGACCCGATGAAGACGCGGTCGATCCTGGTGCCGGCGAGACGGGCGCCAGGGGGCAAATCCATATAGTCGAGTGCACGCCGCCAGATCGCTTCATTCAGCCCGGCCTGCGCGGCCGTTGCAGGAACGTGACCGGCGATGGAGGTGACCTGCGCCGGGCTCGTGCCCCAGGTGATCTGCGGCAGGAGATCGGTGCAGTCTATTTTCAGATCGATGTCGAAGTTTGCGTCACAGTCAGACCGAAGCGCCCGCCAGTGCGCATATGCGCTGTGCCACATGTCGCCTCGCGGCGCATGCGGAAGCGTCGCCAGCCAGGCGAAGGTCTTCTCATCAGGCGTAACGATACAGGTGCGAGCGCCAAGCTCTACCGCCATGTTGCACAGGGTTAGCCGCGCCTCGACTGAGAGGGAGGCGATCAGTCCGCCGGCGAATTCCAAGGCGACGCCGCGCGCCATCTCGATGCCGAGGCGACCAATGAGATAGAGAATGACATCCTTGGCACAGACGCCTTCACCCAGGTCACCCTCAAGCGTAAGGCGCATCTGGGGCGGCTTTCGCACCCACATGGCCTGCGTTGCCAGCACATGTTCGAGTTCGGTGCTGCCGCAGGCGAGCCCGATCGCGCCAGCACCGCCCACCGTGGGTGAATGACTGTCAACGCAGAGATAGGTCGAGCCGGGAAGCACAAGGCCGAGCGCCGGCAACACCACATGGGAAATGCCTTGTTCGGGGTCGCCCACATCGAGAAGCCGAAGACCATGGCGGCGGGCCGCCTCGCGCGTGGCATCAACGAAGACGCTGCCGCCAAGGCCCGTATGGGTCTGGAAGGATGGGACTGAATGATCCTGCACCACCACCGCCAGATCGGGCCGGCGGATCGCGAGGGCACGCCGCTCCAAGTTCTTGAGCACCTGCGGCGCTCGCACGTCGTCGACCACCACACGGTCGATGTAGAGTAGCGTCTTGCCGCCTTCATCCTCGGCAAGGCGATGCTGGGACCAGATCTTGTCGAACAGGGTCGCGCCCATCGCGCCTTCCTCTTCTGGACAGCGCGAGGGCGCTGCTATCGATTCTTCAGACCTGCTCTGCAGTGCAGGGACTCATTTTGCGCCATCGCATGTTTTTAGGCAATTGCACAACTCGATATCACTGCTGAGGCCGCATTGCGGGCTGAGCGGCAATGCTCCCGACACGTTGCGATGAGTTTGCTTGGGCACCATGCTATCCCTGGTAATCTTGCAAATGTTGCGTAACATCCAGCTATCGTCGTGGATTTCACCAACTCTGTCACATTGCAAAGGGCCAACATGCAATGAAGGCCGTTTACATCGAACAATTCGGCGGACCAGAGGTGGTGAAATACGGCGATCTGCCCGATCCGTCCGCGGCAGCAGGCCAGATTGTCGTCGACGCGTACGCCGCGAGCGTCAACGGCGCCGATTGGAAGGTGCGCGTCGGCCACCACGGCCAGCAGAAGTTTCCCTTGGTGCTCGGCCGGGATTTCTCCGGCGTGGTGAGTGCGGTGGGCGAAGGCGTCGCGGATCTGCGCATCGGCGATGAAGTGTTCGGTGTTCTCGAGCTGGGCCGAGAAGGGGCCTATGCCGAAAAAGTCTTCATTGCGGCATCCCTCGTCGCGAAGAAGCCAAGCGGCCTGTCGCATGTCGACGCCGCGGCTCTGGCGCTGACTGGCCTCACTGCGCTGTGTTCGATCGAGGACTCGCTGAAGCTGAAATCCGGTGAAACGATCCTGATCCAGGGTGGCGCTGGCGGAGTTGCGAGCTTCGCCATTCAGCTGGCCAAGCATCTCGGCGCCCGCGTCATCACCACCGCCAGCGCCGCCAACCTGTCGTATCTGCGCGGCATCGGCGCCGACCAGGTCATCGATTACAACACCACCGACTTCACCAAGGCCGTGAGCAACTGCGACGCGGTGTTCGACACCGTGGGCGGCGACGTGGCGGCGCGGTCCTTCGCGGTTCTCAAGCCGGGCGGACGCGCCGCCTTCATTGCGTCCGGCGCGAAGGCGCCGACGCCTGAGCGGAGCGACGTCACGGCGTTGCGGCCGATCGTCGGCCGCGACCGGCCGCATCTCGATCGTGTTGCCGCGCTCTACCAGGCCGGCGTCATCCGTCCGCCCGATGTCACGGTCTATCAGTTGTCCGAAGCTGTCGAAGCCACGCGGCTGAGCGAGGCGCGTCACGTCAGAGGCAAGCTGGTGTTCAAGGTACGGTGAGTGTGTGCGTCGAATGGAACAGCACTGATGAGCCACTCGCGACGTCAGTTCTTCCGCCAGGTGGCCGGTGGCGCCGCTCTGGCGGCCATGCCTCAAGCGACCTATGCGCAGGATTATCCATCGCGCCCGGTGCGCTGGGTGCTCGGATATACCGCAGGGGGCACGACCGACATCATATCCCGCCTCGTGACACAGCCGCTGACGGAGCGGCTCGGGCAGCCTTTTGTCATCGAGCCTCGTCCTGGAGCGGGCACCAACCTCGCGACGGAATACGTCGTGCGCGCCGCGCCCGACGGATACACGCTGCTGTTCGTCGGCGCGCCGAACGCGATCAACGCTGCGCTCTATCCAAAATTGAACTTCGAATTTGTGCGCGACATCGCGCCGGTGGCCGCCATTGCCAGCGTACCGATGGTGCTGATCGTGCACCCGTCGGTTCCGGCCACGACGATCCCCGAATTTATCGCCTACGTCCGTGCCAATCCCAAGAAAGTCAACATGGCATCGTCGGGCGTCGGCACGACGCCGCATCTGGCGGGCGAGCTGTTCAAGATGATGGCCGGCGTGGATATCCAGCACGTGCCTTATCGCGGCGCGGCGCCTGCCATGACCGATCTGCTCGCCGGCCAGGTTCAGTCCTATTTTTCGACCACGCCGTCTTGCATCGAACACATCCGGGCCGGCCGCGTGCGCGGTCTTGCCGTGACCACCGCGAACCGGCTGGATGCCGTTCCCAACCTGCCGGCAATCGGTGAATTCATCAAAGGCTATGAGGCCACCGCGTGGTACGGCGTGGGAGCGCCGCGCGAAACGCCCAGGCCGATCGTCGAAAGGCTCAACCGCGAGATCAATGCGGTGCTGGCGGAGCCCAGGATGAAGGCGAGGTTTGACGATCTCGGTTGCGTGCTGATTGCCGGCTCGCCCGACGAGTTCGGAAAGCTGATTGCCGAGGAAACCGAAAAGTGGGGCAAGGTCGTCAAGTTTTCGGGCGCCCGGGTCGACTGACCGGAGTCGATCAGGTGTTGCGCCAGTCACGCGCTCGGCTTGGTTGACCTTCAACTTGACCGTGGCCGAGTATGCGTGACTGATCGGAAGTGGAAGGCTTAAGTCCGCGATGCCCATCGACAAGCGTGCCGCGAATGCCGCCGAGGCGCTCGCCGATGTCTCGGACGGCGCCACCGTCTTCATATCGGGCTTCGGCGGCGCCGGTTTTCCCAATTTCCTGATCCGCGCGCTGCGCGATCGCGGCCCGAAAGACCTGACCTTGGTCGTGAACTCGGCCACCCACCGTTACTCTTATACGCACGAGTTGATCGAGGCCGGGCTCGTCCGCAAGGTCGTGTGCACGGCCGCCAGAGGTCACAGCAAGGAGCCGTCCGCGTTCGAGCGATTGTGGATGGACGGCAAGATCGAGCTCGAGTGCGTTCCGCAAGGCACCTTTACCGAGCGCATCCGTGCCGGCGGCGCCGGCATTCCGGCGTTCTACACGCCCGTCGGATTCGGCACCGAGCTGGCCGAAGGAAAGGAAGTGCGCCGATTCCAGGACCGCGACTACGTGCTGGAGCACGCCATGAAGGGGGATCTGGCGCTGGTGCGTGCGGACACCGCCGACCGCTACGGCAATCTGTCGTTTCGCTATGCCCAGATGAACTTCGGCCCGGTCATGGCGACGGCTGCAAACCTCACCGTCGCGGAGGTGCGCACGGTGCTCGATGAGCCGATGCCGCACGAGCGCGTGCAATTGCCGGGCGTCTATGTCGACCGTGTGGTCACGGTGACGCCATGAGCGTGCAGCCTCTCAACCGTCTGCAGATTGCGTGGCGCGCCGCCCAGGACATCACCGACGGCATGCTCGTCAATCTGGGTCTGGGTATGCCGCTGTTTGTGGCCGACTATCTGCGCCCGGAGGTCGATGTCTTCATTCAGTCGGAGAATGGCGTGATCGGTGTTGGCGCGCTCGCGCCGCCTGACCGCGTCGATACCGATCTGGTCGATGCGGGCAGCCGGCGCATCACGATCCGGCCCGGCGCCGCCATCGTCGATTCCTCCTGGTCGTTCGCCATGATTCGCGGCGGCCACATCGACGTGGCGATCCTGGGCGCCTTCGAAGTTGCGGCCAATGGCGATCTGGCCAATTGGGACATGCGGCTGCCCAACAAAGGACCTCTGGTCGGCGGCGGCATGGACCTTGCCGCCTGTGCCCGCTCGGTCTGGATCGTCATGGAGCACGTGACGCGCCAGGGCGCGCCGCGGTTGCTCGACACCTGCACGTTGCCGCTCACCGCCGTGCGCTGCGTCAAGCGCGTCTATACGGATCTCGCCGTCATCGACATCACCCCTGCGGGCATGGTGGTGCGGGAGATGCTCGGCGATCTCAGCGAGGCGGACCTGCGCGCGCGCACGGGAGCGCCGCTGACCTTTGCGCCGGATTGCCGGCCGCTGATGGCTCCGGCGATCGCGCTGCCGGATTGAGCGCCACACATGAATTTTGTCGAGGTCAACGGCACTGCGCTTCGCTACGAGCTGTCCGGCAGCGGCGCATCGACGCTGGTGTTGATCCACGAAATGGGCGGGACACTCGAAAGCTGGGATCTCGTCATACCCCGGTTCGCCGCGAAGCGGAACGTCCTGCGCTATGACACGCGCGGCGCCGGATTGTCGCAGAAGGTCCGCGGGGCGCTGACCATCGACACGATGGCGGACGATCTCGTGTCGCTCATGGACGCGCTCGGGATTGCCGGCAAGGTCGCGCTCGCCGGCGTTGCCGTCGGCGGCGCCATTGCGTTGCATACGGCGGTTCGATATCCGCAACGCGTCGCGGCGGTGGTCGCCAGCAGTCCGGCCATCGGCATCGCGCCGGATCGCCGCCCCGCTCTGTTGACCCGGGTCGAGAAGATGGAGCGAGAGGGCCTGCACGCCGTTCTCGATACGCTCGACAATGGCTATCCGGCGGAGCTGCGCGGCGATGCCGAGCGCTTTGCGGCCTTTCGCGCCCGCTGGCTCGGCAGCGATCCGGCGAGCTTCGGCGCCATCTACCGGATGCTGATCGGCACGGACTTGCAGCCCGAGCTGCCGCGCATCGCTTGTCCGGTCCTGGTGACGGCCGGCGCTCTCGATCGCGTGCGCCCGCCGCATCTGGTCGAGCCCGTCGCGCGTGCGATTCCCGGTGCGCGCTACGCCGTGCTCGAGACCGGACACTACGCGCCGGTGCAAACGCCCGAGCTCTACGCCCGAACGATCGGCGAGTTCCTGGACGCCGTCGGAGCGTAAGCGCTCCTACAGGGTGGCCTGCGTGCCGAGAATGACGGTGGCCTGGGACGACAAGACTCCGCCGTTGCCGTGCGCCAGCGCGACCTCGCAGTCTTTCACCTGACGCGGGCCGCATTCGCCGCGAAGCTGGCGCACCGCCTCGATCAAGAGGAACAGCCCGTACATGCCCGGATGACAGTAGGACAGTCCGCCGCCATTGGTGTTGACGGCAAGGCTGCCCTTGGGCGCGATGCGTCCGCCGCTGACGAACGCGCCGCCTTCGCCCTTTTTGCAAAAGCCGAGATCTTCCAGGAACAGGATGGTGTTGATCGTGAACGCGTCGTAGAGCTCGACAGCATCGACGTCCGCGAGCGCCGAGCCTGGCCATCTGGTAGGCGGCCTTGCCGGAGGTCAGCGGCGCCGGTCACCGTCAGATCGGGCATGCTCGAAATGTTGGCGTGGGTGGTCGACTGGCCGCAACCGAGCACATAGGCGGCCGGCTTCTTGAGCGACTTGGCGCGTTCGGCCGATGTGACGACGATGGCGCCGCCGCCGTCGGTGACGAGACAGCAGTCCCGCACCGTGAAGGGATAGCTCACCATGCGGGACGAGAGCACGCCGTCGATCGTCAGCGGCTTCTTCTCCCACGCCGCCGGGTTGAGCAGCGCCCATTCGCGCGCGGCCACCGCGACCGCGGCCAGCTGCTCGCGCGTCGTGCCGAACTGATGCATGTGCCGCGACGCCGCAAGGGCGTAGGCGCTCGACGGCAGGAACGGTTTGAACGGCGTTTCGTACGGATTGATCTCGCGCACGGACGCCTGCTTGCGGCCGACGCTGCGCTGCGTGCTGCCATAGGCAATCACGGCGACGTTGCAGAGGCCGAGCGCAATCGCGCCCATCGCATGCGCCACGTGATACTCGAAGGACGAACCGCCGACGATGGTCGAGCCCAGGAACGGCGGATTGATTCCGAGGTATTCGGCGAGCCCGAGGACCGACAACCGGCTCTGGGTGGTGGCCGAGAACAGCCCATCGACGTCCTTCAACTTCAGGCCGCAATCGTCGAGCGCGCGCCCGACGCCTTGCGCCATCAGATCGAAGACGGAGAGACCGTCGGCCACCTGGCCGAGGTCGGATTCCGCGACTCCGACGATGGCCGCGCTGCCGCGCTTGAGCCCTTCCATCATGCGCTCTCCACCGGAGCGAAGACGGGATAAGGGTCCTCGTCGCCCTCGGCCCGATGCACGCGGAAACGCACGCGCTGTCCGATGCGCACCTGTTCCGGCGCGATGTCTTCGACCCGGCTCATCAAGCGGAAGCCTTCGTCGCAATCGATCAGAGCCACATTGAACGGCTTGCCCTCCGCGGGGTGCACGACCGTGGTCGCATAGACGGTGCCGAGCCCTTTGCTGATGCGCCATTCCAGCTGGTCGCTGCCGGTGAAGGGGCAAAGCACGCGCGGATAAAACACCGCGCGTCCCGCTTCGCGACTGAACTGATAGGCCAGTTCGTCGCGCGCGAGATGATCCTGGTATGTTTTGAGCGGAGCGTCCTGATTGCTGGGCATGCGTGTCGATCGTCCCGGAATTTGCGGCTGGATACGTTAGCCCTGGTGTGCCGCGGCGATCAACTGCGGTTTGTTCTTGCCGCGCCGTTGCGGCTACAATTCTTCTTCAGGACCGACGGCCACTTCGAGTGAATGGACCCATGATCAACATTCCGCAGCAACAGATTCCCGGCGTCTATCACCGCCGCGTCGGCGACATCGTCGTCACCGCCATCAGCGATGGCTTTCTCGATGGGTCGATGCAGGTTCTGCGCAACATCACCGTGGATGAAGCCACCAGCATCCTGGCGGCATCGTTCCGCCCGGCGCGCCGGACGTCGGTGAATGCATTTCTGATCCACTCCGCGGGACGGCTGGCGCTGGTCGACACCGGATCGGGCAACTACCTGTTGCCGACGGCCGGCAAGGTCCTGGCCAACATCAGGGCCGCCGGCGTCGACCCCGCGAGCATCGACACGGTGATCCTCACGCACATGCATCCGGATCACTCGGCGGGGCTGGCCGACCGGACCACGGGCCAGCGCTACTTTCCGAATGCCGAGCTTGTCATGCACGAGCGCGAGCCCGTGCATTGGTTCGACGATGCCAACATGGCGAAAGGGACCGATCGCGAGAAGCGGGACTTTTTCCAGGCCGGGCGCGAGCAGGTCACGCCGTACAAGGATCGCTGGCGTCTGTTCAAGGCGGCGAGGTGTTTCCGGGCGTCACCGCCATTCCGCGCCCCGGCCACACGCCGGGCCACACCACCTACATGGTCAGCTCCGGCAAGGAGCAGCTCCTGATCTGGGCCGACACCGTCCACGTGCCCGAGGTGCAGACGGCGCGGCCGGAGGTCTGCATGGACTTCGACACCGACAAGGACCTTGCGGCCGACTCGCGCCGCAAGACGTTCGACATGGTGGCGACCGACCGGCTGCTGGTCACCGGCATGCACCTGCATTTCCCGGGCTTCGCCCATCTGGTGCGCGACGGTTCAGGCTATCGGCTGATCCCCGAAGCGTGGCAGCACGGGCTGTGAACCGTCCGCCGTTCACTTGAGCTTGATGCCCGCCGCGGCAATGACCTTGCCCCAGCGATCGATCTCGCTTTTGACGTAGGCCGAAAACTCCGCGGAGGAGTTGCCCACCGCGATCACGCTCTGGGCGGCGAGCTTGTCCTTCACCTCGGCAG
Organism: uncultured Alphaproteobacteria bacterium; assembly: GCA_963842645.1. GTDB lineage: Bacteria > Pseudomonadota > Alphaproteobacteria > Rhizobiales > Xanthobacteraceae > Z2-YC6860. Next base: position 109,148 of record CAWJGY010000010.1, read on the forward strand.
AACGCAGCGCCTCGGCCGCCGCCGATTGGAGCTTCGCCAGCACCGGCTGCGGCGTGGCAGCCGGCGCGACGAGCCCATACCAGTTGTCGGCTTCGACCTGCGGCATGCCGAGTTCCGCCGTCGTTGCGACATCTGGCAGATTGGCGATGCGCGTGCGGCTGCCGATCGCGAGCGCCCGCAGCTTGCCCGCCTGGATGTTGCCCAGCAGCACCGGCACGTCGGCGAACATCATCTGGACATGGCCGCCGAGCAGGTCGTTCACGGCCGGTGCGGCGCCGGTGTAGGGCGTGTGGACGAGCTGGATTCCGGCCGTGAGCCTGAAAAGCTCCGTCGCCATGTGCGGCATGCCGCCATGGCCGGTCGACGCGTAGACCAGCTTGCCGGGCTCGGCCTTCGCCAGCGCAACGAGCTCGGCCAGCGTCTTGGCCGGCACCTTCTCGTTGACCACCAGGATTTCCGGCACCGACACGATCTGCGTGATCAGCGCCAGGTCCTTGAGCGGGTGGAACGGCATGTCGTCGCGCAGGTTGACGTTCATCGCAAGCTGGCTCGATGGCGCGATGGCGATGGTGTAGCCGTTGGGATCGGACTTCGCGACCGACGCGATCCCGATCATGCCGCCCGCACCGGCGCGGGCTTCGATCACGATCGGCTGGCCGAGAATGCTCGACATCTTTTCAGTCACGATACGGCTGATGGTGTCGGCTGGGCCGCCGGCCGGGAACGGCACGATGAATTTGATGGGGCGGTTCGGAAACTCCTGGGCGGCCAGAACACCGGGCCACGCAACGATACCGATCAAGCACAAGGCGCGAATGACATCGGACGTCTCCGGCAGGCTGCATTCAGCCTCGCCTTGAGATCGTCCTTCTGCTTCTAGGGCAGGCTCTTGATCCACCGGCTGAGGGCCTCGACGACGGCCTTGGGCTGCTCGGGGATCAGAGCGTGGCTCGCGTTCGGAATGACCATCACGGTGACACGCGATCCGAATTCGTCCTTCATCTCGTTGCGCTTGGATTCCGGCTTGAAAGGATCGTTCGCGGCCTGCAGGTCGAGGAGCGGCGCCGTGCCGCCCGACCACCATTCGTCCTGCTTGACCGCCGCGACCGCGGCACGCTGGCTGTCGCGGATTTCGGGGTGCCATCCCTTCAGCCAGACGGTCGGATCGTTGCCCGGCGCGAAGAATGCAAAGCGCAGTGCGGCGAGGCGCTCTTCATCCGAAAGCGAAAGGTTGCCGGCTTTGGTCACCGCGGTCGAAAGCTCCGGCGCATATTGCTTGGCGGCGGCCGCGGCAATCACCACGCCCCGCACCAGGTCGGGATGGTCGGCTGCGGTCATCCGCGCCACCCAGTTGCCGTAGGCATGACCGACGACGACGGCTTTGCCGCCGCCGAGTTTCTTCACCACCTCGGCGATGTCGCGGGCGAAGTCGTGCAGCGTGATCTTGGTCATCGGCCCGGTGCTGCGGCCGATGCCGCGCGGCTTCGGCCGCAGGACACGGAAGCCGGCCGCCGCCAGTCCTTCCGCGACCTCGTCGTAATCGTCGGAGTCGCGCGCGAGCGAAGGAAGCAGCACGACCGCGGGGCCGCTGCCGTCGATCACCACGTCGATCTGAACATCGTTGTAGTGAACCAGTTCGCTGCGGCGCTCGGCGGCTGCAGCGACGGCCACGCCGCAGAGCGCGAAACCGGCGGCCAGAAGCAAAGACCCCATCGCGGAAATCGTCACGGCTGCCTTCTCCCCGATCGCCGGCATTGACCTATAGGTCAGCTTTATGACATATCGCGCAATACGATGGAATAGCCTGCGGATCGCGCAGGACAAAGTCGAAAACGAGATGAAGGCCGAGCAGCGCAAACGACCTGCCGTCGATCTGGATCGAAGCGTCGTCGCGCGTTACATCCAGCTTGCGAGCCTGTTCCGCCGCCGCATCGAGGCCGGCGACTGGCCGGTCGCCGAACAGACGCCGACGGTGGACGATCTGGCGGCTGAATGCGGTGTGGCGCGCGCCACCATCCGCAAAGCGCTCGACATGCTCGAAGGCGAAGGGCTGATCGATCGCTATCGCGCCAAGGGCACGTTCGTCCGCCAGCGTCCGCGACAGCAGCTTTGGTGCGAGGTCGCGACCGACTGGTCGGGCCTGCTGGCGAACCGCGACGACGCGGTGATCGAGGTGCTGTCCGACCGGCGAGGCACCCAGCCGCCGGATATTCCGCATCCGATCGGCACGCTTGCTCCGTCCTATCGCCGGCTCACGCGGTTGCACACGCGGCACGGCGAGCCCTTCCTGTTCGCCAGGCTGCATATCGACGAGCGGCTGAGCGCCCGCATTTCAAAACGCGACCTGAATTCCAAGACCGCGCTGAAGCTGGTCGCGGATATTCCGGGCTCAAGATCAAGGATGCGCGGCAAACGCTGATTATCGGGACCGCCGATGTCGAGACGTCGGCCCGGCTCGACATGCCATTGAATGCGCCGGTCGCCATCGTGCAGCGCTCGGTGGTCGACCGCTCCGGTTGCCTGGTCTTCGTCGGCGAAGGGCTGTACCGCGGCGACATGGTCCGCATCGACATGAAGCTGAGATAGGAGGACTGAGATGGCCGGTCCGCTGTCGCACATCCGCGTGCTCGATCTGAGCCGGATCATGGCAGGGCCGTGGGCCGGTCAGGTTCTGGCCGATCTCGGCGCCGACGTCATCAAGGTCGAGCGCCCCGGCGTGGGCGACGACACGCGCGCGTGGGGGCCGCCGTTTCTCAAGGACCAATCCGGCAAGCCGACCGGCGAGGCCGGCTACTACCTTTCGGTCAACCGCGGCAAGCGCTCGATCGCGCTCGATCTCGACAAGCCCGAAGGGCAGGAGGTCGTGCGCGCCATCGCCGCGCGATCCGACATCGTTCTTGAGAATTTCAAGGCCGGCACGCTGAAGCGCTTCGGGCTCGATTACGAAGGCCTGAAGGCGGTCAATCCGAAGCATCATCTATTGCTCGATCACGGGCTTCGGCCAGACCGGGCCGAAGCGGGACGCGGCCGCCTACGATTTCATGATCCAGGCGATGGGCGGCCTGATGAGCGTCACCGGCGAGCGCGACGGCATGCCCGGAGCCGGGCCGCAAAAGGTCGGCGTTCCGATCGTCGACCTGATGACCGGAATGTACGCCGCGGTCGGCGTGCTGGCGGCGCTGGCCCGGCGCAACGAGACCGGGCAGGGCGACTACATCGATCTCGCCATGCTGGACGTGCAATCGGCGTTTCTGGCCAACCAGGCGATGAACTGGCTGGTGTCCGGCAACACGCCCGAAGCGCGGCGGCAACCGCCATCCCAATATCCAGCCGCAGGATGTCTTTCCGTGCGCCGACGGCTTTGTCGCGCTGGCGGTCGGCAACGACGGCCAGTTCGCCAAGCTCGCCGAAATCCTGGGCCACGCGGAATGGGCCAAGGACGAGCGTTTCGCCACGAACCCGTCGCGGGTCCGCAATCATCCGCTGCTCGACCCGCTGCTGCGCGCCGAGTTCGCCAAGCGCACCCGCGGCGAGTTGACCGCCTTGCTGGACGCCGCGGGCGTGCCGTGCTCCCCGATCAACACGGTGCCGGAGGTCTTTGCCGAGCCGCAGGTTCAGCATCGCCGGATGCTGCGCGAGCTGCCGCATCCGACCGCGGGCCATGTGCCGCAGGTCGTCAGTCCGCTCAATTTCGCCAATGCATCGCTCGCCTTCGACCGTTCGCCGCCGCTGCTGGGCGAGCACACCGGCGAAATCCTTCGCGAACTTGGCCTGGAAGTCGGCTTGGCATCGACCGCCTAGCCGCTGGAGAACCGCATGCCCCGCCTTCACCTTCCTTCGGTCGCGGAGATGACGCCCGAGCAGCGCGACGTTCACGACGAAGTCGTGTCGGGCGTGCGCGGCCAGCTGATCGGTCCGCTTCGGGCCGTGATTCACAGCCCGGACCTGGCGCGGCGCTGGTCGCGGCTCGGAGAGTATCTGCGGTTCTCGACCTGTCTGCCGAAGAAGCTGAACGAGCTCGCGATCATCGTCACGGGCAGGCGCTGGAACAGCCAGCTCGAGTTTCATATCCATGCCGAGGCCGCGAAGGCCGCGGGCCTCGATCCCGCCTGCATCGAAGCGATCAGGCTCGCACAGGCGCCGGTCTTTGCCGACGAAGCCGAGGTTGAGGTGTACGAGTTCGCCCGTCATGCTGCAGCAGACCGGCAGCGTCGACGCGCCGGTGCACGCCGCAGTGACGGCGCGCTGGGGCGAGCGCGGCGTGGTCGAGCTGACCGGGGTGATCGGCTACTACACGATGGTGTCGATGACTCTCAACGCGCACGAAATTCCGTTGCCGGATGGCGCGAGCGCGCCGCTTGCACTGCCGCCGGGCGGCGGGCTGACGACGTTGCCGGCCGGCCGGCTGGCAAAAGTTCTAGCGGTATAGACACGAGGACACCGACATGGCCGAGACCTACGAGTGCTTCAAGGTTGAGGTTGCCGACTACGTCGCAACAGTGACGCTCGCCCGCCCGCCGGTGAACGCGCAGAACCGCCGCTTTCGTGAAGAGATCATCGCCATCTTCGACACGCTGAGCGACCGCACCGATGTCCGCGCCGTGGTGTTGACCGGCGACGGCAAGACCTTCTCGGCCGGCGCCGACCTGAAGGAGCGGCCCAGCCTCGAAGAGATCGGAGCCTACCCGCGGCACAACCGCATCGTCCGCGAAAGCTTCAACGCGGTCATGGAATGCGAGAAGCCGGTCATCGCCGCCATCAACGGCGCCGCCATCGGCGCGGGCTGCGTGCTCGCGCTCTGTTGCGACATCCTGATTGCGAGCGAGGGCGCATATCTCGCGATGACCGAGGTCGACGTTGGCCTTGCCGGAGGCGTGAGCCATGTGCGGCGGTTCTTCCGCGAGTCCGATGCGAGGCTCCTGATCTACACCGCGCGCCGCATGACCGGTCCGGAGCTTTACCGGATGGGCGTCGTCTCCGCCTGCGTGCCGGCCGATGCGCTCCTGGAAACCGCGCGCGGCATCGCGCGGGAAATTGCCGCCAAGAGCCCGCTCGCGGTCCGCGCGGCGAAACGGTCGTTCAACGTCACCGAAAACATGCCGTTGCGCGACGGCTACCGGTTCGAGCAGTCACAGACCGTGGCGCTGGCGTCCAGCGAAGAGACCAAGGAAGCGCAGCGCGCGTTCGCGGAGAAGCGGAAGCCGTCGTTCAAGAGCTAGAATGGCGCAGCGTTCGCGCCGGCCCAACCATCGGGAAATGCCCATGTACTATGATCCCCGCCGCAACGATCACGGTCTGTCGCACAACCCGATGACGGCGCTCGTCGTTCCGCGCCCGATCGGTTGGATCTCGACGGTCAGCCGCTCGGGCGTGGTGAACCTCGCGCCGTACAGCTTCTTCAACGTCGTTTCCGGCGCTCCGCCCTTCATCATGTTTGCGAGCAAGCCGCGCAAGGATTCCCAGCGCAACGCCGAGGAGACCGGCGAGTTCGTCTCCAACATGGCGACCTACGATCTGCGCGAAGCGGTGAATGCCTCGTCGGCGGAGTTCGGGCCGGCGATCAGCGAGCCGGAGCGCATCGGACTTGAGATGGCGCCATGCCGCGCGGTCAAGCCGCCGCGGGCGGGCGCGGTCGCCGGTCGCGCTGGAATGCAAATACTTCAAGACCGTCGAACTCGTCAGCTCCGACGGCACGCGCAATACCTCGTCGGTCATTCTCGGCGAGGTGGTCGGCATTCACATCGACGATTCGGTGATCGTGAACGGCCACATCGACGTGACGCGCATGCAGCCGCTGGCGCGGCTGGGCTACATGGACTACTGCGCGGTGAACGAACTGTTCGCCATTCAGCGGCCTGCGGTGCCCGACCCGGAAGCATCGGCGGAAGAGGCGCCGCCGGCCAAGGTCGGCTAGCCAGTACGGAGGCTCCCATGAAGCTGCATTGGTCGCCGCGCTCGCCGTTCGTGCGCAAGGTCATGGTCGTCGCGCACGACATTGGCGTCGCCGACCGGATCGAATGCGTCCGCACGGTCGCGGCCATGATGAAGCCGCACCCGGATCTGATGATCGACAATCCGCTGTCGAAGATTCCGACCCTGGTGCTCGACAACGGCACGGTGCTCTACGATTCCGCCGTGATCTGCGAGTACCTCGACCATCTGCACGATGGCCCGAAGCTTTTCCCGCTGCCGTTCGACGAGCGGATGACGGCGCTGCGCCGCCAGGCGCTGGGCGACGGGCTGCTCGACGCCCTGGTGCTGTGGCGCGGGGAGCTGTCGCGGCCGGCGGAGCAGCAGTCGCAGCCCTATCTCAAGAGCTTTTCCGTTCGCAACGAGGCCACGCTGGCCGCGCTCGAGCGCGAAGCGCCGGCGCTCGAATCGAGCGCCTATTCGATCGGTCATGTCGCGATCGGATGCGCGCTTTGTTATCTGGACTTCCGGTTTGCCGACCGGCAGTGGCGCCGGGACCATCCGCAGCTCGCGCGCTGGCACGCGACGTTTGCGGCCCGCGCATCGGTCCGCGCCACCGAGCCCGTCGACGACGCCTAGGACGCCTTGCGCATGGCGCACTGACGGTTCATTCCACCGTGATGTTGGTCGCCTTCAACGACGCCTGCCCACAGCGCGTACTCCTCGGTGAGCAACTTGCCCTCGGGCTTGCCGAGGGGCAGGCGGAGCGTTGGTTCTATGGAGGCTGCGGATGACCGGAGCAAACGCGTCAGCGTCAGAATCGGCCGAAGAAACCGCCGCCGAAGAAGTCGTTGCCGTTGCGCGTCGAGGCGAAGTTCTGCCGGCCGTCATGCGGCTGCTTGTGCACGACGCGCTTTTTCTTGGGGGCTTCGACTTTGGGCGCATGTGCCATGGCCGACATGGCAGCGTTCGCGGCAGCCGTCTTCGCGTCAGCCGTTTTGGGCGCGGCAGCCAGCACCGCATCGGATTTCATGTCGGGTTCGGGCGCTGGCGTAGCGACGAGAACCGGCGCCTCCGGGTCGGGCTTCCAGGGCTTGGGCATGCCGTAGAAGCTGCTGCTGACCACAACCGGAGTTTCGCTTTTCTCCAGTGTCAGATCGGCGACGAACAGCAGTGCCGTCAGCGCGGAGCCTACTACAGCGAAATAGGTGAAAATTGGCATGGCACATTTCCCGACTTGATCAACAAACGCGGCGGCCAAACCGCGGTTCCGGACCTCACAGAAACGTGCGGTTCCAGCCGCGATGGGGTGCCGTTCTGCAGTTAGTCGGGATCAGCCGGCGAAAGGTTCATGTGTCGGGATTGTGGCCGCAGTCCAGCATTTGTCACAAATGCTGTCGAAGCTGTGTGCGTCGGTGCGGGGAAGGCTTATCGCCAGCCGCCGCCGCCGTTCACATAGACCGTGTCCGCGGTCATGAACGGGCAGGCGTCCGAGCACATGAACAGCACGAGCTCGCCGATCTCCTCGGGCTCGCCGAAGCGCTTCATCGGCACGTCGTCGAGGAACTTCTGCGCAAGCTCGGGCGAAGTCGCCGCCGCGTCCTGGAATGGCGTCTTCACCGGACCAGGCGAGATCGACAGCGCGCGGATGCCCTGCGTGGCGAATTCGCGCGCCACGCCCATGGTCATGGTCACCACCGCTCCCTTCGACGCCGCGTAGTGGATCGAGCTGCCCGGTCCCCCGCGGCGATGCGCCATGCTGCCGACGTTGACGATGACGCCGAACTTGTTCTGCAGCATATGCGGCAGCACCGCCTGCATGCCGTAGAGCGTTCCTTTGACGTTGAGGTTGAAGGTCTTCTCCATCAGTGCGTCGTCGATCTCGAGGAACTTGGCGCGGCGGATCGCGGCGCCGGCCGAATTGAACAGGAACTGTACGGTACCGAATGCATTGACCGCGCGTTTGACCATGTCATCGACCTGCGCGCGCGAGGTAACGTCCACCTTCTGGGCGAGCGCCTGGCTCCCCTTGGCGTTGACCTGGGCGGCGGTTTCCTTCGCGCCGGCTTCGTTGAGGTCGGCGCAGACCACGTTGGCGCCCTCGCGGGCAAAGATGCTCGCGGTGGCCCGGCCGATGCCGCTGCCCGCGCCGGTGATGATGATGGTCTTCCCCGCAAAATAATCCGGCGTCTTGGGCATGGCCTGTCCCTCGTGGGTTCGGGCCATGGTGCCCGGGGACGCCAGACCGCGCAACGCGGCTTGCCGGCTATTGCGCCGGGCGCGACGACGGTGGCTGCGGTACCGAGAAAACTACCCCTGCGCGGCGCTAACCGGCGCGCCGGTCTGACGGCCGGCGGTGTAGCCCTCTTCGGTCAGGATGTAGCGGTAGCGGTCACGGTGGTGGATGGTGATCCACCGGTTCGCCACGGCGCGGTTGATGCCGCGCTGGAAGTCGCCGTCGCGAACGTCAAAGAAATGGATGCGCCGCAGCGTGCCGCTCGCCTGCACCTTGTTGCGGATGAATATGCCGAGGATCTGACGGCCGGCTTCTTCGTCGGAGAGCGATTGAGCCATGAGGACACCGGGTCAACGAAAGGCGTGACTGATCGTGCTAGGCCACTAGAGCTAGACCTTTCACGCGCCGCTGCAACGCTGCGTCTGAGTTACGCACGAACTTATCCACCGCAGTTTGCGCTACACTGCGCTTGCAATGCGAGCGATGACGTGGGTGGCGTCACCGCGAGCGAGCGGCATCGTGCAGGAGATGATGACATGATCGTCCGAAAACTTGTGCCAGCGCTTGCGGTTGCGCTCCTTCTCACGGCACCGTCGCATGCCCAGGACGCTCTCGTCACCTACAAGTCGCTCAGTCCAGAACTCGCGCTTGATCTTGCCCGCGCGGCGCTCGGCGAATGCCGCAAGCGCGGCTATCAGGCGGCGGTGGCGGTGGTGGACCGCTTCGGTGTGACGCAGGTCATGTTACGTGACCAATTCGCGGGTGCCCATACGCCGGCGACTGCGGCGGGCAAGGCCTGGACCGCGGCGAGCTTCCGCACCAACACGACGGAACTTGTTGCAACGACGCAGCCCGGCATGCCGCAGGCTGGCTTGCGCAACCTGCCGGGTGCCGTGATCCTCGGTGGTGGTCTCGTCATCGAGGCCGGAGGCTCGCTCGTCGGCGCCGTCGGCGTATCGGGCGCGCCGGGCGGTGATGCCGACGACGCCTGCGCCAAGGCCGGCATCGAGGCGGTGCGCGACAAGCTGGATTTCTAGCGGTTCCGGCCGGCCGCAAAGCGCTCTAGGCTGAGGCAACAAGAAACGTCTGCCCGGAGGATGCAAATGAAGCGATGGATCGTTTGGGTCGCTGCTTTCGCTGCACTGATCAGCGCGACGCCGTCTATAACGGCGGCCGAGTTCCCAACCAAGCCGGTCACACTGGTCCTCGGCTTTGCGCCGGGGGGTCCGAGCGACGTGATGGCGCGGATCCTCACCAAGAAGATGGAGGAGGTCCTCAAACAGCCGGTGGTGATCGAGAACCGCGCCGGCGCCGGCGGTGGTATCGCGGCCAATGCCGTCGCGCGCGCCGCGCCCGACGGCTACACCATCCTGCTTGCGACCGGCTCGTCGCTGGCGATCAACGTCAGTCTGTACAAGAACCTCGGCTACGATCCGGAAAAGGACTTCGAGCCGATCGTCTTGATCGGCACCCAGACCAATCTGCTCTACATCCATCCAGGATCGGTGCCGGCCAAGACGCTCGCCGAGTTCGTGGCCTATGTGAAGGCCAATCCGGGCAAGCTCACCTTCGGCTCGGGCGGCATCGGCACGCCGGCGCATCTGGCGGGTGAGCTTCTGAAGATGGAGGCCAACATCGAGATGACGCATGCGCCATTCCGCGGCACCGGGCAGGCGTTGCAGAGCGTCATCGGCGGCCACGTCCCGGTCGCGTTCAATCCGCCGTCACCGTTGTTGCAGCATCTGGAAAGCGGTGCGCTCCGTGCCATCGCCGTCAGCACGCTGCAGCGGACGCCGGCGCTCCCCAACGTGCCGACGATCGCCGAGAGCGGCTATCCGGGCTTCGACGCCACCACCTGGCACGCCATCGTTGCGCCGGCCGGCTTGCCGAAGGAGGTGCTGGCGACGTTGCACAAGGCCATCCATGAAACATTGAACGATGCTACCGCGAAAAAGGCGCTGACGGATCTCGGCGTCGACATCGTCAACAGCTCGCCGGGAGAACTGCGCGCCTACATCAAGTCGGAAATCCCGAAATGGGCGAAGGTGGTGAAGGCCTCCGGTGCGAAAGTGGAATAGGCGAGGGATCAGCATGGGCAAGAAACCGATCGAATATCGCGACGCCTCGGCCGAGGTACGGGCGGTGTTCGACGACATAAAGACCAGCCGCAAGGTCGACGACGTCAACAATTTCTGGAAACACCTGGCGCACGACCCGGTGACGCTCCGGCGCACCTGGGAAAGCGTGAAGGAGGTCATGGCGCCGGGCGCGCTCGATCCGCTGACCAAGGAGATGATCTACCTGGCGGTCAGTGTCAGCAACGGTTGCGGCTATTGCATCGCCAGCCACACCGCAGCCGCCCGCAAGGCCGGGATGACCGACGCTATGTTCGGCGAGGTCATGGCGGTGACCGGCATGGCGAACGAAACCAACCGGCTTGCCAATGGCTATCGGGTGCCGATCGACCCGGCGTTCGATCGTTAGGGCATGATCGACGCAGGCGCAAAGCGGCACCCCGGCGCGTTCGCCGGGGTGCCGAGCATCAATAACGCTACGCTTACTGGTTACTGCCTGAACCGGTCGTCGACGGTGCGGGCTTCGGAGCCGCTGCGGTCGGCGCGGCCGGATTCTGCGGCGCCGATCCGGTGGTGGCCGCAGGCGGTGTCGGCACAGTGTTGCTCGCGGTGGTGTTGGTAACCTGACCGCGTGTAAACACGAACATCAACACCAGCGCCAGAACGACGGCGCCGGCCACCCAACCCCACATGGCGTTGGACGATTCCAGTTCATTCAGACGCTGCGAGCGGATCTCGTCCTCCTGTAGCGGTGGCGGTTCGAAACGCGGGTCCCGATAGCGGGGATCGGACATGGGAGGTCTCCCTGGGCTGGTTTATCTAAAGAGATAACCGCCGGGACATGCCCAAGGTTCCTCACAAAGCCGCGATGGTGGGAAAAGGACGCCGGGAAAGAATTCCGCTACACACGCCAGCCATGATTTGGACGCCGCGTTCATTTTCTGATGCCGCCGTGTTCGCAGCGCCGGCCGTATTCGTGCTGCTGTGGGCCTCCGGATTCATCGGCGCCAAGCTCGGGCTGCCCTATGCCGAGCCTATGACATTCCTCACCGTGCGCATGACGGCGGTGGTGCTGGTGCTGGGGCTGATCATCCTTCTGACCCGCCCGGTCTGGCCGTCGCGCGCCGGCATGTTGCACAGCGCCGTGACGGGCCTCCTCGTGCATGGCTGCTATCTCGGCGGCGTGTTCGTCGCGATAGATCACAAGCTGCCCGCCGGTTTCGCCGCGCTGGTCGTAAGCCTGCAGCCAATCCTGACCTCGACCTTGGCGAATAGGCTCCTTGGCGAGCGGGTTGCGCCGGTGCAATGGGCCGGACTCGTGCTCGGCATTGCTGGCGTTTATCTCATCGTCCATGGCCCCACCGAAGGCGGCGCGTCCCCGTTCGCCTGGGCCGCCGCAACAGTGGGCCTGATCGGCATGACCATCGGCACGCTATATCAGAAGCGTTTCGGCGGCGGCATCGAATGGCGCACCGGATTCCTGATCCAATATGTCGCAGCGGCCGCACTGTTCGCGCTGAGCGCGCTCGCCACCGAAACGCTGAAGGTAGAGTGGACCGCGGAATTTCTTGTCGCGATCACGTGGCTGGTGTTCGGATTGTCACTTGGCGCGATCTGGCTGTTGTATTTCCTGATCCGGCACCAGGCGGCTGCTCGCGTGCTGAGCCTGTTCTATCTGACGCCGCCGTTCACCGCGCTGATGGCCTGGCTGATGTTCAACGAGGAGCTTTCGCCCCTGGCGCTGGTCGGCATGGCGGTCTGCGTCGTTGGTGTTGCGCTGGTGAACTGGCGTGCCGCGGAGCGTCAGTAGACCACCACGCTCCTGATGCTCTCGCCCGAGTGCATCAGGTCGAAAGCCTTGTTGATGTCGCTGAGCGGCATCACATGGGTGATCATCGGATCGATCTCGATCTTGCCGTCCATATACCAGTCGACGATTTTCGGCACGTCGGTCCGGCCCCGCGCGCCGCCGAAGGCGGTGCCCTTCCACACCCGCCCGGTGACGAGCTGAAACGGCCGGGTTTTGATCTCGGCGCCGGCCGGCGCCACGCCGATGACGACGCTCTCGCCCCAGCCGCGGTGGCAGCTTTCCAAAGCCGCGCGCATCAACTCGACATTGCCGACGCACTCGAAAGTATAGTCGCAGCCGCCAATCTGGTCGGCCGGCGTCTTGGTGAGGTTGACGAGATAAGGCACCAGGTCGCCGCCAATTTCCTTCGGGTTGACGAAATGCGTCATGCCGAAGCGCTCGCCCCATGTCTTCTTGTCGTTGTTGGTGTCGACGCCGATGATCATGTCGGCGCCGGCGAGCCGCAGGCCCTGGATCACGTTCAACCCAATGCCGCCAAGCCCGAACACCGCGCATTTCGCGCCGGGCGTGACCTTGGCGGTATTGAGCACCGCACCGATGCCGGTGGTGACGCCGCAGCCGATGTAGCAGACCTTGTCGAACGGCGCGTCTTCGCGAATTTTTGCGACCGCGATCTCCGGCAGCACGGTGAAGTTCGCGAAGGTCGAGCACCCCATGTAGTGGTGGATCTTTTCACCCTTGAGCGAGAACCGTGACGAGCCGTCCGGCATGACGCCGGCGCCTTGCGTGCCGCGGATCGCGGTGCAGAGATTGGTCTTGCGTGAGAGGCACGACGGGCACTGCCGGCATTCCGGCGTGTAGAGCGGGATAACGTGATCGCCTTTTTTCACCGAGGTGACGCCCGGGCCGATGTCGACCACGACGCCCGCGCCCTCGTGGCCGAGAATCGCCGGAAACAGCCCTTCCGGGTCCTTGCCGGATAGCGTGAACTCATCGGTGTGGCAGATGCCGGTCGCTTTGATCTCGACCAGCACTTCGCCCGCTTTGGGACCGTCGAGCTGCACGTGGGTCACCGCAAGCGGCTTGCCCGCCTCAAACGCCACTGCCGCACGCACATCCATAAATCACGTCCCCGATTTCGTCATCATCAATTGGGTCTGCGTCACGATCGCCGCAAGCTTGCCGTCGCTACGGGTGATGCGGGTCTGCCAGACCGTGGTAGTGCGACCGCGGTGCAGCGGGGTGCACTCCGCCTTTGCTACGTCGCCCTTCGGGATGCCGGCGAAGAAATTGGTCTTGCTCTCGATCGTGGCGGTTGAGCCGCCGCTCGCGGGGAGGTTGGCGGTGGCGGCAGTTCCGCCGAGATTGTCGGCGAACGCCATCAGCGCACCGCCGTGCAGCACGCCATTCCGATTGGTAAGCTGTTCGGTGACGAGAAGCTCCGCCGTCACGCGCTCCGGCGAAACCTCGATAATCTTCATGCCCATAAAGCCCGCGAACGGCGGCTGCTCTTCAGGCCTCATCATGAAATTGCGGGGTGTTGCTTTGTCGTTCATGGCGTTTCGCTTGCCATAGTTTACCGCCGGCTCGCAAGCCATTCCGAGGCAAGCGTGAAGTCTTCGCCGGTCAGGCCGTGCCCGGCGCGCAGCACCTCGTAAGTGACGTCGGCGCCGGCCTCGCCCAGCAGCGCTGCAAGGAGGCCAGCGCGCTCGACCGGGATGAGCTCGTCGTCATGGGCGGCGATCAGCAGCACTGCGATGCCGCTTAGGTCGGGAAGCGGCCGCGGATCGAACGGCAGCATGGCGCGCAACAATATCGCGCCGGCGATCGCGCCGGGCTCCTTGAGCAGCAGCGACCAGCCGATGTTGGCGCCGTTGGAATAGCCGAGCACGATGGGCTTCGGCAGCCCATAGGCGCCGCGTGCGCTGCGCAGAAAGTCGGCGAGTTCGCCGGTGCGATGCATGAGATCGTCGATATCCCAGGCGCCGTCGGGCGCCCGGCGGAAGAAGCGCGTGATGCCCTGCTCGTTCACCTTGCCGCGCGGCGACAGGAGAGGGTGGCCGGCCGCGATCCGTTCCCCCAGTGGGATCAGGTCGTGCTCATCGCCCCCGGAGCCGTGCAGCAGCAGAAGCGGTGTCCGGCTGGAGTCCTTGGCCGGAATGAAGCGATGGATGAAGCCAAGATCGGGTGAGGCGTCGCTCATGCCACAGACTGTCATTGCCGGGCATAGCCGTCAAAGGACGGCGTTGCATCGCTCGCCGCCGATCCGGCAATCCATCATTTCAAAAAGATAAACCCCCGGGTCAAGCCCGGGGGTGATGTTGGAGTTTAATCGGGCGCTAGGCCTATCGCGGCTGCGGCACGATGCGGATGTAGGGTTTCGGCGACTTCCAGCCTTGCGGGAACTGCTTCTTGGCGTCGTCGTCGGTTACCGAGCCGGCGATGATCACATCCTCGCCGGGCTTCCAGTTAACCGGCGTCGCCACCTTGTGCTTGGCGCCGAGCTGCAGCGAGTCGATGACGCGCAACACCTCGTCGAAGTTGCGACCGACCGTCATCGGATAGACCAGGATCAATTTGATCTTCTTGTCCGGGCCGATGATGAAAACATTGCGGACGGTCTGGTTGTCGGCCGCCGTACGCTTGGCCGGATCGCCTGACACTGCGGCCGGCAGCATGCCGTAGAGCTTGGACACGTTGAAGTCGACATCGCCGATCATCGGATAGTTCGGCGCGAAGCCTTGCGTCTCCTTGATGTCGGCGGCCCAACCGGCATGCTTTTCCACCGGATCGACCGACAGGCCGATGACCTTGACGCCGCGCTTGTCGAACTCCGGCTTGATCTTGGCCATATAGCCAAGCTCGGTGGTGCAGACCGGCGTGAAATCCTTTGGGTGGGAGAACAACACCGCCCACTTGTCGCCGATCCAGTCGTGGAATTTGATCTTGCCTTCGGTGGTCTGCGCCTCGAAATCCGGCGCGACGTCGTTAATTGCCAAAGCCATGCAAACCTCCTGACAAACGCTCACCGGAACTGCTGTCGCCGATGACGCTGTGGTGAATTTCGCAGCGCATCTAGCACGCGATGCCCCGCACGAGCAATGAACGCCAAGACATATAAGTCCTCGCGGGGCCGACGTTAAGGCGCTGATATTCCAAAGAGATGGCTTGGTCTGGAATGCCATTGCCGTGGGCGTGCCACCGGTAGCATGGGACTTGCAACGCTGCTAGACAAAAGGTCTCTCGAACGCGGCACAGAGCAGGCATGTTCAAACGCATCCTCATCGCCAATCGCGGCGAAATCGCCTGCCGGATCATCAAGACTGCCCGCCGGATGGGAATCGAGACGGTCGCGGTCTATTCCGAGGCGGACCGCGACGCGTTGCACGTCGAGATGGCCGATGAGGCGGTGCTGATCGGGCCGCCCGCCGCCGCGCAGAGCTATCTGCTGATCGACAAGATCGTCGAGGCCTGCCGCAAGACCGGCGCCGAGGCGGTGCATCCGGGCTACGGTTTTCTGTCCGAGCGCGAGGCGTTCCCGGTCGCGCTGGCCAAGGCCGGCGTGGTCTTCATCGGGCCCAATCCCAAAGCCATCGCCGCGATGGGCGACAAGATCGAGTCGAAGAAAGCTGCGGCCGCGGCCAAGGTTTCGACCGTGCCCGGCCATCTCGGCGTCATCGAGGACGAGAAGCACGCCGTCAAGATCGCCGAGCAGATCGGCTTCCCGGTGATGATCAAGGCTTCCGCCGGCGGTGGCGGCAAGGGCATGCGCATCGCGCATTCCGCCAGCGAGGTTGCCGAGGGTTACGCGCGCTCGAAATCCGAAGCAAAATCCTCGTTCGGCGACGATCGGATGTTCATCGAGAAATTCATCGTCAATCCGCGCCACATCGAGATCCAGGTTCTGGGCGACAAGCACGGCAACATCATCTATCTCGGTGAGCGGGAGTGCTCGATCCAGCGCCGCAATCAGAAGGTGATCGAGGAGGCGCCATCACCATTGCTGGACGCGGCCACCCGCAAAAAGATGGGTGAGCAGGCCGTCGCGTTGGCGAAAGCCGTCGGCTACGACAGCGCCGGCACCGTCGAGTTCGTCGCAGGTCAGGACAAGAGCTTCTATTTCCTTGAGATGAACACGCGACTGCAGGTCGAGCATCCGGTGACCGAACTCGTCACCGGCATCGATCTGGTCGAGCAGATGATCCGCGTCGCCGCGGGCCAAAAACTTGCGCTCGCGCAGAAGGACGTGAAGCTCAACGGCTGGGCGGTCGAGAGCCGCGTCTATGCCGAAGACCCGTACCGCAATTTCCTGCCCTCGACCGGGCGGCTGTCCCGCTATCGCCCGCCGGCGGAGGTGAGCCTCGACGGCATCACGGTGCGTAACGACACCGGCGTCACCGAAGGTGGGGAGATTTCGATCCACTACGATCCGATGATCGCCAAGCTCGTCACCCACGCGTCGTCGCGCGATGTCGCCATCGCCGCCCAGTCGATCGCGCTGGACGCCTTCGTAATCGACGGTATCCGCCACAACATTCCGTTTCTTGCGGCGTTGATGCAGCACGAGCGCTGGCAGGCGGGTCGGCTTTCCACCGGCTTCATCGCCGAAGAGTTTCCCGAAGGCTTCCATCCGATTGCGCCGACCGGCACGATGGCCGAAACGATTGCCGCGGTGGCCGCCGCGATCGATCACGTCCTGGGTGAAAGGAAACGCCGCGTCTCCGGCCAGATGACCGGCCGCGAGGTGATGCGCGAACGCCGCCGCGCCGTGCGTCTTGGCAACACCTGGCTGACGCTCGATGTGGCGCGCGAGGCCGAAGGCATCGCGGTGCATCATGTCGATAACGATGGCGATGTCGGCACGGCCCGTGTGCTGGTGTCGTCCTGGAAGCCGGGCGATCCGGTCTGGACCGGTTTGATCGACGGCCAATCGGTTGCAGTGCAGGTGCGGCCGGTCACCAACGGCTTTGTGCTGGCGCACCGCGGCGTCGAGGTGCGGGCCTTTGTCTATACCGAACGTGAGGCCGCCGCCGCCCGTCTGATGCCGGTTAAGAAGCCGCCCGACACTGCCAAATGGCTGCTTTGCCCGATGCCGGGCCTGGTCCGGTCGATCGAGGTGAAGGTGGGCCAGGAGGTGAAAGTCGGCGAGACGCTTGCCGTCGTCGAAGCCATGAAGATGGAGAACGTGCTGCGCGCCGAACGCGACGCCACGGTGAAGGCTATCAAAGTGAAGCCCGGCGACAGCCTCGCGGTCGATGCCGTGATCATGGAGTTTGCCTAGGGCTGCTCGCGGGGAACCGGCGGGCCGCTCGCCGTGTTGGTTCACTGGATGGAGACACCCATGAGCCCGCAAAATTCGGCCAGACAGAAGTTCAATTCCGACCAGCCCGAGGCAGCGGAAAAGGAACGGCGCCGCGATCAGCCGGTGCCCGACGCGCCGGCAACCGTGCCGCATCCTGGCGAGGGCATCGAGCCGAGCGGCTCGCAGCCTCCCGAGGACGGCGGCGTTGAGCAGCATCCGGTCCACGATTCCGACGTGGAGGATTTGGGGCCTGAGGACTTCGAGCAGTTGACCGACGAGATCGAGAAGACCGGCATCAAGATCTGACTTTGCGTGGCAAGAGCGGGCGCGGCATGGCACCATGATGTCATGAGCCCCTTGCCACTGCTCGCGCAGCAGAGCCGGCTTGCGCGCGGCTCGTTCGTGCTCGCCGCGATCACCGTCTATGTGCTGAGCCTTGCGTCGCAGACGCTGTTGTCCGCGCCGGTGGTTGCGCAGGTGGGCGTCGCGCCCTTCGTGCTGGTGCAGATTGCTCTGATCTGGGTCTGGATCGTGCTGCACATGCGCCGGTTGCGTGACGCCGGCCGTCCGAACGGGCTCGTGATCGGCGTCGCCCTGATCTACGCGCTGGAGGTCGTGCTGCTGACGCTCCTGGTATGGATTCTGAATCCCAACACCGGGATCAGCGATTTCGCCGGCAGCACGGCAGGCGTCTTTCACCTGTTTGTCATCCTCTACCTGTTTGGCGCGATCACCGGTGATCCCAATCTTGGGGCTCTGCAGCTCTGGCTGATGGGCTTCGCCGTATTGATGTTCCTGCCAGTCGTGATTGCGATCCTGTTCTCGCTCTGGGTGGCGACCAGGCCAAGCAACAACGCAACGTCTGCACCATGACCACGCTGCACTTCGCCTACGGCGCCAACATGAGCCGCACCGTCATGCGCAGATACGCACCCGCCGCCCGCGTGCTAGGGCCGGCCGAACTCGCCGGCCATCGCTTTGTTATCACCGCCGATGGCTATGCCTCGGTCGAGCCGGCGCGGGCGCAGACGGTGCATGGCGTGTTGTGGCGGATCACCCCGCGCGACCGGGTCATGCTCGACGCCTGGGAGAATGTCGGCGGCGGCCTCTACCGTGGCGAGACGCTCGCCGTGCGCGGCCGCTCCGGCCACGTGCCTGCGCTGGTTTATTTCGCGCGGCCCGCGGGCGATGGGCGGCCGAAGCCCGGCTACATCGAGCTTGTGATTGCGGCGGCGCGGGAATGGGATCTGCCGGCACACTATATAGATTTTCTACAAGGCTTCGCGTCGACCCGTCCGCTTGGGACCGACGTCCGCAAGATTGGAGAATTCCGGTGCAAGAACCGGGCAGGGTGATCCGCCACGTCGTGTTCCGAGGGCGGGTTCAGGGAGTGGGCTTTCGCGCCTTCGTCGAGGACGAGGCGGCGCGGACCGGCGTCGAGGGCTGGGTGCGCAACCGCCGCGATGGCACGGTCGAGGCGGTACTTGCTGGCAAGGCCAAGGCGGTGGAGGATACGATCGCGGTCTGCCGCAAGGGCTCCCACGCCTCCCGCGTTGACGGCGTCGAGATGCGCGACGCGCGTACTGACGAGCTGGCGCTCCGCCGCGATCGGGACAGGTTCGCGGTACTGCCGACCGTTTGACGCTCAGAACGTTTCGGTCGACCCGAGCAGCGCCTCGAACTCGCGCCGCATCGCCATATCGACTTCCGCCACGCTGACCGGCAGGCCCAGGTCGGCAAGGCTCGTGACGCCGTAGCGTTGCTCCGACACCCCGCAGGGCACAATGCCCGAGAAGTGCGACAGGTCAGGCTCGACGTTGAGCGCGATGCCGTGCAGCGTGACCCACTTCCGCACCCGGATGCCGATGGCTGCGATCTTGTCCTCGTAGCCGTCCCCCTTGTCCGGCCGGTGCACCCATACGCCGATGCGATCGTCCCGCCGCTCGCCGCGCACATTGAACGCCCCGAGGGTGCGGATGATCCATTCCTCCAAGGTGACGACGAAGGCCCGCACGTCGGGCTTGCGCCGGCTGAGGTCGAGCATGACGTAGGCCACTCGCTGGCCAGGGCCGTGATAGGTGAACTGCCCGCCGCGGCCGGTCTGGTGGACCGGGAAACGGGCGTCGATCAGCTCCTCCGGCTTGGCGCTCGTTCCGGCTGTATAGAGTGGCGGATGCTCCAGCAGCCAGACCTGCTCGGGCGCGGTGCCCGCCGCAATCGCGGCCACCCGCTCGTCCATCGCCGCCAGCGCCGTCGCATAGGGTACCGGCGCGTCACTGATGCGCCATTGCACCGGCGGATGGCCTTCGGCCGGCGTGAGTTTCAGTTCAGACAGGCTGGAACGGGTATTAACCACTCGTTCACCATACCATGTTGACCTGACGCCCATCAGCTTCCGGTTCCACAACAAGGATTCGAATGGCCACGATCGATCAGGTTTCCCTCGATGTTCAGGTGGTGCTTGGATCGACCGACATGCCCGTGCATCAGGTGCTTCGCCTCGGGCGCGGTGCGATCATCGAGCTTGATGCCACCGAGGACGCGGTCGAGGTCAAGGAATTGCTGCCGCGCGCCGGACGCACGCTGATCCGGCCGCCGGTCAGCTTTTGACGGCTTAAAATCTCCTAAAATCCTTGGGTCTTGTACGGCCCGGGCCGATTTGTTACATGGCGCGCAATTCGGCGCCGGACGGTTCGGCCGGCGTCCACTCCAGAATGCGGTCGTGGCGGAATTGGTAGACGCACTGCCTTGAGGTGGCAGCGCCGCAAGGCGTGAAGGTTCGAGTCCTTTCGACCGCACCACCAATCAAAAACGATTTTGTTTTCATTGGGGTTTTCGCCCCAGCGCCCTCACCGGACGAGAGGGTGAGGGAATAGAAGTTCGCTCGGTGTTCTCCCGCATGTGCCCGGCCTCGCGGCCGAGCCGGTCGCGGTCGGCAGTCTGCCGGTCCTTCCGGTATTGCAGGCCACGCTCGACATTTAAAGCAGCTTAGAGGGGCATCGCGCAGATCGCCGCAATGACTTCACGACCGCGCCCAGTCGCAGTGGTGCGCGTGGGCCGCGTCAGCCGATTGAAGAAAATTAATCCCCGGCCCCGCAAAGCCTGAAGGGTTCGCGTTTCGCTGAGGCTTGTTTTCCTCGGCCCATCGACATGCTCCATCAGCGTCGCAAGCATCAAAGGCGTCAGTCTCATCCCGAGAAGGGTTGACGCGGTAACCTTCACTCGATCACCTCGTCGGCGCGGGCGAGCAACGTCGGAGGCACGGTCAGGCCGAGCGTCTTGGCGGTCTTGAGATTGATCGCAAGTTCGTACTTTATCGGATTCTGCACCGGCAATTCGGCTGGCCTCTCGCCCTTGAGGATGCGATCAACATAAGAGGCCGCTCGCAGCCATGGGTCGATCCGAGCAGGTCCGTAGGAGATCAGGCCGCCCCGCGCCACAAAAAAGCGGAAGGGATAAACCGCTGGCAGGCGATGCTGGGCTGCGAGTTTGATAATCAAGTCGCGATGAACCCCTGCCAACGCACCCGACGTTACAACCATGCCGCCATCGGGCCTTCGCGCAAATGAAGTGACGACCCGCTCAATCTCGCCAGCGTCGTGTATGTCGACTGGGCTCACCTCTATTCCGAAAGCTGGCGCTACAGCCTGGATGGCGCCAAATTGGCCCGTCCCCCCAGTCGTGGCGGAATCCCGAAGGATGGCCACTCCCGTCACGCGGGGCGCAATCTCCTTGAGCAACTCCAACCATTTTCCGCTCATGCCAAATTCAAATGCAGCAAATCCAGTGACATTGCCGCCGGGGCGCGCGAGGCTTGCGACCAATCCACCGCCGACAGGGTCGACGGCGCTCGCAAACACGATGGGCGTGGTGCGGGTCGCCCGTTGTAGGGCCCGAACGCTCGAAGTGTTAGAAGCTACGGTGACGTCCGGCCCTAGAGAAACTAATTCGTCCGCGTATTTACGATAGAGATCGGCGTCGCCCGCGCCCCAGCGATAGTCGATTTGTATATTTCGGCCGACAGTCCTACCCAGTTGTTGAAGTGCTTGCACAAATGCCGCGATGCGAGGTGGCCCTTCTGGGTCGTCGGCACTGAGATTCATGAGCACTCCGATGCGCTGCATCCCCTCGACCTGCTGCGCCCGCGCCACCACCGGCCACGCCGCCGCTGCGCCACCGAGAACCCCGAGAAAATCCCGCCGCCGCATATCCGCCCCTTGGTCTCAGGAGACGGCATCGTATCGGCTCAATCGAGCACATTGATAGGGGCGGAAACTGACTTCGCTGCTGCCACATAAAATGCTGGCCAGTGTCCGAGACGGGTCAATCGCGTCACGTCTTGCGATGGCCACAGGCAGGTTAACGACTGTTCGTAAAAGGTGTCTTTAAGGAACAGTCGTCCTGCCGGAGATGTTGATATTCATGGCCAAACGCCACCTCAAGCTGGTCACGCCAACCACCGTAAATCGAACAGTCACCCCGCGGCGGCGGCCAAACGCCAAGCTGCGGACCCGCGAATACCTCACCGAGGCCGAGGTCGAGCGGCTGATGGAGGCGGCCAAGGGCAATCGTTGGGGCCACCGCGATGCGACCATGCTGCTGGTGGCCTACCGTCACGGCCTGCGCGCCGCCGAACTCGTGGACATGGCCTGAACGGAGTTTACTGCCATCCAGTCTGAACCACTCCCAGTATCCTTCAAGCTCACCGTCCATCATGTGGCCCTTGGCTTTGATACTCCCGTCCTTGTGGCGGTCGATCCTTTCTTTCATGCCTCAGCCCTCAGTCGCGATGTCCGCTTTACCCCCAACAGGGTGCTGAGTGGTCGAATGTCCGTTAAGTGCCAATAGCGGTCAAGCAACCATACTCAGTGCCGATGTTCGTGGTGCATGTCGGGCGTATGAGGATGCGTGTTTTTTTGGCCAACCATGCTCATGGGAATGGGTATGCGGCTCTCCGGGACTGTCTTCGGAACTGTGCTGATGCCGGTGATGCTCGTCATGGACATGAGAATGCGTGTGCGTCATGGGCTGGTGGTTGCGAAGCTGATATGCCTGCGAACTCGCCGACGAAGCCTGTCGGTTACCGAACACTAATGTCGTTGGCGCGATCGAAGGAGAACAGAACTGTCGCAAGCCTTGATCTGGATCAATACGGGGGGAGTGCAACATCTATCAAGTGTCGAGGCACAATCGGCAACGTATCTACTGGGTCAAGCGCGCCAAATCCAATGATTGCGATTGTCAATGACGATGAAGGCGTGCGCGAGGCGATGCCAGGTGGTCCGCAGCTTTCCTCTCTCGAAGAAGGAGAACGCTAATGTTACGTCGAATTCTGATCGCTTCGGGAGCAGCAGCCATGGTGCTGGTTACCTTCATTCCCGATGATGCGTTCGCCCGACGCGGCGGCGGTGTGCGAGCGGGAGGAGGATACCGGGGCGGCGCTGTCGCAGTTCGAGGATACCGGGGCGGCGCTGTCGCAGTTCGAGGATACCGGGGCGGCGCTGTCGCTGTGCGCGGCGGGGGCTACCGGTACGGTGTCGGTGCGGCAGCGGTAGGCGCTGCTGCGGTCGGTGCGGCTGCGGCGGGGCGCTACTACTACGGCGGCGGCGGCTACTACGGCGGTGGCTACTACTACGGCGGTGGCTGCGGCTACGACGCCTACGGCAACTGGGTTTGCCCGGGGTACTATCCGTACTGAGCGGCGCGCCGTTGGCCTTATGGTGCTCGGAGCAATGCCGGGCGATGTCCGCTTTACCCCCGAAAGCGGACATGCGAGCGGACATGGGGGGAGGTCCGCTTCTAAGCATTAGTCTTGAATGGATCGCGCGATCTTGTCGGCTGTGCGCCGGAATAGAAAAGCAAGTAGGAGAGACACTGCGGTGGCGAACAGGCCCACCATTAAACCGTGTAGGCGCACCCAATCGCCGGTAACGAGAGATCCGAACGTAGCTACCGTTCGACCCCACGCGGTCAACAAAACGAAATACGGCACGAACAGGCCGGTTATAATGCACGCCGCTGCCAAGGTGTTGAAGAACATGGCTCGCAATCTTACGCGCTCGTTATCCGCCGCTTTGCCCATGGTCCTATCTCCGAGGCATAGTCATCGCAGAATATACATTCAGGGCACTTGGTTCCTGCTTCGGCTTAGGGATACCCCTCTCCCCGGTCCGAAGGCGCATCGTATCGGCTCAAACGAGTGCTTTGATAGGGGCTGAAACTGGCGTCACTACCGCGATGAGGTGCTGCCGAGGTCCGCTTTGCGTCATAAGCGGACATGCCAGCCCTTAGTCGCGATGTCCGCGATACCCCCAAAAGCGGACATGGATCAGAGCGCGTTGAATGTCCGCTTTGTGCCAGTAGCGGACATCGTCACGCACGGTTGATTGACAAAGAGGCGGCCAACTGAGGCGGTCTCTACCGAACCTTCCGGATCAATGGGACTGTAGCCCCGTACAGACGCGCGTAGAGGGCTCAATCCTTTTCCCGCTTGAACTGCCGTTTCGTTTCCGTCTCGCACATCACGCAACGATAAGTCGCGGAGTACGAGTCGGTGCTGAACATGATCGGCTTCATGTCCTTCATCACCATAGGGACCTGGCATCCCGGACAGATGACGCTGGGAAATTTCGAGAAGGGTTTAACCACATGCAGGGCGGGCATTATTGCCTCGCGTGAAAGGGTGTGCTCCTACCACGCGCGCACTCAAACTTTTTTGCAATGATGAACGCACTGCACCATGACGATTTTTCGAGAGCACTGAGTCCGATACCCAACACATTGCGTTAGACTTTCACCACGCCTCCCAGCTTGCTGTCCGCTGTAGTGAGCAAGTTCTGGTGTAGGCGACGAAGACGCCAACGGCTTGCCGCAGTTCGCTCAATCGTACTTGCTCGCACCATGAAATTGCGGCGGATCGAAAAACCGCTTTTGCGTCTCGCGCAAATGAGATCGGCATGGCGGTGGTTCTGGGGCTTAGCAACGCGGCCAAACTTTTGCCCAACACAAAATGCCAAATTTGTGCCAAGGCAAGGCGGATCGAGTCAATCCAGCGCGATGAAACGAGCCGCGAGCTTGTCACTGACGCGGTCGCCCCGGTCGATAAGTGGAATGCCGATCTTGAGCGGCGCAAGGACTTCGCAATACGGCTACGCCGACCGCGCGCGGCTTCCGCAGTTCTCGCCGCCCAGACTGCAAATCGCGCCAAACGCCGGTACGGAAGAGAAGCTTGTTTCCATTTCGCACCGGCGTTTTGGGTGCGACAAAGTAAAAGCGTTCACGCTACGGAGCAAAACCGGCCCTGGTCATACAAGCCTTGTATGCCGCAGTGCGGCCCCGACCGGCGTTATCATCGTCGGTCGGATACTGAGTATTGGCTTCCCTGACGCATCGTGAGATCGCTGCGTCTCTCTGCGCCGTATCTTGGGCTGCTGTCTGCTGTGCAAGTGTAATGGCGGAAAGTCCAACCAGCAGCGCAAGGATTGAAGTCTTCATCATTTCCTCCATGCTGTACCAACCATGAGGAATTCATGGGGTTTCTGGCTTGTTACAGTGGCCTCTTGTGCCACCGAACTATCCTCACAAGAATTTCGCACGCGCGATACTGCACTATGGGGAAGATGTTGAGGCGTGCTGTCGCGCCGCGGCAAGGATGGGCGACAGCAGGGATACAAAGCTGCACGATTGTATGAGCCAAGAACGGACCGCGCGCGCAAAGCTCGAAAACGACTGGATGCAAATCTCGTCAATGAGCCTTACGTAATATGTTGCACTTGCCACCCAAACCCGCACCTATAGCGGACATGGTGCTGAGTGCGTCGGATGTCCGCTAAATGCCAATAGCGGACATGGCCGCCGGTATCATGATTAGTTAGCAACCGGCTGCGCCTCGGGGAACTTCCATTTGCCGTTCAGAATTTCGGCGCGCGGCCGATAGAGCCGGACGGCCGCGTTCCACCCCTTCATGATCGGGATGCAGTTCGGAATTTTACCATCGCAACCGCCAAACTGAACGTTGACCGAGCCATCGGCCTCCTTTTTGGCGGTGATATTGTTGAGCGAATAAGCGTTGTACGGGTTCTTCTCGAAATAGCCTTCAGCGTTGTAGACGCTGACCGACCAGAAGCCGTCAACGGGCACGTTCTTGACGCTCAGCTTGTAAATGGTAGTGCCGTCGTTCTTCGGCGTAATGATTCTGGCATAAGCCGCATCCTTGTCTGGATTGCCGCCCCAGCCCGACGCAGTCCCGATCAAATGCATGATCGGATCGACCTTGCCTCTCGCCCCGAACGCATTCTTGAATTCACCGACCGTATCGCTGAGTACGAGCAGGGCATCGCGCACTTCTTTCTGGCTGGCCTGATCCCAACTCGGCACTTCGAATTTTCCGATGTCTTTCTGACTGGCCTTAAGTGCGTCCTGAAGCGCGTGGACCTGCTGCACGTCTTTCGGGTCCTGGGGACCGACCAGCGTGCGGACTATGGCCATGACGTAGCGCGTGCCGATTTTACCCCTTGTGAGCGTGTGCGAACCGGGGCCGTAATAAACCGCCGACACGTAGTGGTCCTGATCGACGATCATCATCGACATGAACCGCTTGCCTGCGTCCGGCATCGTGATGGTGACCGGCCCGGCATCGAGATCGAACAACGCCGACGAATAGAGCGTGTCGCGGTTCATGCGGATGACGTCTTGCTTGTCGATGTTTGCCGGTTCGCGGTGATGGGAGAACTTTCCGAAGCCACCCTGCTTCGACATGTTGCCGAAATACATATCGGTTTCGGCGCGGATGAAGTTGTGGACGGTGACCGCCACGCTCGACTGTGCCGATGCTGCGTTCGCGCAGCAACAAATGACCAGTGCAGACAAGAGGATTTTCATGGCATCGCTCCCAATAGCTGAAGATAGAAGCGGAAGCGTATGTCCTCAAGTCGGCGGGGCAATGTCCACTTCTCTTACGCTCATCGTGGGGGCGCTCCTTCGCGGGCGAAGTAGGAGGTTATGCGGCGCGTATTGCCGAACATCTCGTTCGCGTCTTTTGCGTCGTTGGCGCGGTCGAAGGCGAACAGAACGGTCGCAAACCTTGATCGGATCAATTCGGAACAACACATCGTGCCTCATCACCGATCTGCAAATGCCGGGCTTAAGCGGCCTCGACCTCAGGACCTGCTGATCGCCCGAGGTCATCGCATCCCCATCATTTTCTCACGGCCTATCCTGATGAAAACGCGCGGTACGCGCATGAAGCCGGAGCGGTCGGCTTCTGAGCAAGCCATGCAATGACGTCCGCTTGCTCGGATGTATCAGATGGCTTGACGGCTGACTGTCACCAAAAGTTGGCTCGCGACTGCTCGCTGGGGATCAGGCGCTCAGGGGAGCGTCAATTGTCGCGCTCCGGCCTCGGCGCAACGCTGTCGTCTCCGAGGGAGCAAACGTACCGCTGGGTCTCAGGAATACGCCAGATGTTCGGCAATGCGCTGCCGTTCTTTGAATTTTGGATCAACCTCGTCCGTTGCCGGCCGACTTCTGAATGCGGCCTCCTCAGCGCCGGGCCCGGCAGGAGCACGGAGCCATTCGGGGTTGTTCAATTCGGCGTCAGCCGCCGAGCCAGATCCGTCGAGCGCGAGCGATCAGTCGGGCCGTGCTGACTTCAGCGGATGACCGAGCTGTTTGATAGCCGCGAGAGCTTGCAGGAAGGAATGCGCTGCCACTGCCCGCCCGCATCGGCAGGCGCCGAGTGGATCGACAGAGCAGGCACAGCAGACCTGAGCGCGCGGCTCGCGCGGCGTGTCGACAATCAGTCGGCCCCAGCATCCGCCGCCACCACCGTAGCCGCTGGCTGGGTAGTAGCCTGGATCGCCGCCATAATAGCCGCCGTGGCTGGGTACCCACCGTAGTAGCCGCTGTAGGCGGGGTAGCCACCGTAATAGCCGTAGCCGCCATAGTGGGTGGGTGCGAACGTGACGGCGACGACAGCCGCCGCAGCGATTGCCAGCAGCACCGTTCTCCAGGTCATGGGGGTTCTCCATCCGCCAGGAAGACCTGAAAAACAATGCGCGTCACGCCGGTTCTGTTCCGCGTGCGTCGCGTCAATCCGACTTGTCCACCGAGGAACTCGACTGCAGCCGGGCCCGTTTACGCACCACGACGGGGTAAGGGTGTAGGAGAAAGCCCCAGACAACGTCTCGTGAGCGGGTAAGGGCCAGGAGAAGGCCAATGACAACGTCCGTGAGCCGACGAAGCCGTGTGAAGTGTGAGGTCTGTGGCCAACCGATGCGACTGACGCGCACAATGCCGGTCGCCTCGCGCCATGAGTGCTACGAATTCTGGGAGTGCGTGGCGTGCGGGCACACGCACCTGCGGGCGACGAGCCTCAAGCGTGACGCAAGCTGAAACCGTCTCATCCACGACGGTAAGACGGAAGGATTTGTCGGCGGGATGGCTTAACTGTCTGTCACCTCCGCCCCGATCCCCTTCGGGTCAGAAGCGGACATGAAAGTCCCTCCACACGACGTCCGCTATGCCCCCGAAAGCGGACATCGCGCCGTGCTATTCGATCACCTCGTCGGTGCGAGCGGCGGTGCTCGCGGAAAATAGGTTTTGAAAGCAAGACGTCACGGCGCGCTGGTGGTGGGGGGGGCGTTGGGGGCGCGCGCCGTGACGGTCTTTCCAGAGGAACATCGCAATTAAAACGGCTGCACCCGCAGGTTTCCATTGACCTTTGGGAAGACCGGACTGGCCGTTGGTATAGGTTTCGCGACCGGGGCCATTCGGCTCCAGCGCCCCGGCAAGGTCCGCTTTTGCTCCAATACCGGAACCAGCTTCGCTACTGTGCGAACTTAGATGCTGGCCGATGTCCGCTTCGGGTCAAAGCGGACATGGCCCGCGACCTCACCCGCTGTTGGTGACATTTCCGATTATTGCTTGTCCTCCGTCGTTGACGTGAACGTGTTCAACTCGAACAAACTGCGATCCACCGTTTTTCAGCCTGCGTAGTGCCTCCACCTGAGCCGCGAACGCTCTTCCCAGCTTGGCGACGGCAGCCACCATCATGGCTGTGTTCCGGCTGGTCCCGAACGCGCCTCCAAGGTGTGAGAGCACCGCCATAGTGACGGCGTGTGTGCACGCCATCTGAATGGCCAAGGCCGCCTCGACCTCGTTCTTCGGCTCGGCCCCTTCGATGAAGGCGAGGACAGCGTTGACGCTGGTCTCCGAGATCCCGCCGCCGGGCAGCCGAGATGCATTCTGGATCTGGACCAGCGTCGCGTTCACGAAGTCGCTCGACGTTGTCCCCATCGCTGCTTTGAGCCGGTCCCACCAAACCTTCTCTTGTCCGGCCGGAGGATACGGCTTGTGGCGGTTGCAATTCACCCGGCGCAATTTCACGCGCGCTCTCGCCGACGGTACGGGGGTCACCGTGGCAGGCAATTTGGCCCGACCTGTCATTTCGAGACTCCAGGGTTCGCGCACGTCTTGATCAGGTTTCGCAACCACTTCCTTTCTTCGAGCACCTCAGCCGTCCAGTCGCCATTTGTGTAGTTGCCGTTTATCTCGCCCTTTGGTGCGCCGGTGCTGAGGCCGCCATGAAGACGGCACCGATTGCGACCCTGGATCGCTGCGCGTCGGCATGGGGTGCCTGATCGCGTTCGCGCGCCGCATCGTGGTGCGTGGGACAGTTGGGACAGCTTGGCCTTCCGCATCCTGTTCATGGGGTTGAACTCAAAAATTTTTAAGCCCCCCGGATGTTAGTCGCGGACGCCTCTGATGCGGTGAGGGAACCGTTGAAAATAGCCGTTACGCTTCAAAGGGCGCGTTTCGCCCTCACCTTGTGCTAAGGGATTGTTTCGATGTGTAGTTGATACTTCTTTCGACCGCACCAAAAAGTCCTTTTTTCACCGATCATCGGCGCAAGGCGGCCCAGCCTTTTTAGGCTCTGCCGCTGCGCGCCGGTTCGGTGATATGACGGTCGCAAGCAGGGTCGGGGCGCGCCTCACAAATGAAGCAGTACCGAATTCTCATCGCCGGTGCCGGCATCGGCGGGCTGACTGCAGCCTCGTGCCTGATGAAGGCTGGCCACCAGGTCGAAATCCACGAGCAGGCGCCGCAGCTTGCCGAAGTGGGCGCCGGCATCCAGGTCAGCGCCAATGCCATGCATGTGCTGCGGCACCTCGGCCTGGAGGAGGCGATCACGGCGGTCGGGGTGAGCCCCGGCGCTTATGTCTTTCGCCTGCATGACACCGGCGAAGTGATCCAGCGCTTTTCGCTCTCGGAAGAGCATTTGCGGATGCACGGCGCGCCCTACACCCAGCTCCACCGCGCCGACCTGCATGACCTTCTCGCTGCCCGCGCCCGACAATTCGACCCGAACGTGGTTCGGCTCAACCACAAGGTGACGGGCTTCACCGAGAACGCGGACGGCGTCGAGCTGCATTTCGCCGACGGCACCTCGGCGCGCGGCGACTTGCTGATCGGCGCTGATGGGCTGAAATCGGTGGTGCGGGCGCAGATGTTCGGCGCGGCGCCTGCGACCTACACCGGCGACGCCGCCTGGCGCGCGGTGGTGCCGACCGAGCGGCTGCCGAAGGGCTTGCTCGAGCAGGTCATGATGCTGTTCCTCGGACCCGAGGGCCACGTCGTCTGTTATTACCTGCGCGGCGGCACGCTGGTGAATTTCGTCGGCATCGTCGAGACCGACCAGGTTTCCGAGGAATCCTGGACCGTCAAGCTGCCGTGGGACGAACTCAAGGCGCAGTACCGGGGCTGGCATCCCATCCTGCAAACCATCATCGACGCCGCCGACAAGGACCAGTGCTATCGCTGGTCGCTGTTCGCACGGCCGCCGATCAACGATTGGAGTATTAGGCGGGTGACGCTCTTGGGCGACTCCGCGCATCCGACGCTGCCGTATTTGGCGCAGGGCGCGGCGATGTCGATCGAGGACGGCGCCGTGCTGACCCGGGCGCTCGGCATAACGGATTCGATCGCTGAGGCGCTGCAGATTTACCAGCGCAACCGTGTCGACCGCACCGCCAAGATCGTGCAGCAATCGACCGCCAACCGCGAGCTGTTCCATCTGCCATCGCAGGCGGAGATCAGGGCGCGCTTCTCCGAAAAGGACGAAGGCGACGATCGCAACCGCTGGCTCTATTCGTACAATCCACTGACGGTGGAATTGAAATAGCGGACGTAACGCGCGTCTGTCGGCACGACATGAACCACGGAACGCCACCGGCCGCCGCCGTTAACTGCTTCAGCGGCAGGGCGCGCCCATGCTCCGGCGCGATGGGGCTCCAGTTGTTGGCCCCGAGGTCGGCGCGATTGCCAGCCGTGCAAGCGGGGCGTACAAGCGCGCCATCCTATTATCCAACATGCTCGCGACGGCGAGGCCGGCATGGTCGATCAGGCAGACATGACCGGGGCGCGGACGATTGCGGCGTTCCGCGACGACGACGGCGCCATCCGGCCTGAGTTTCTCGACCGGGCGAGCGAGGCGATCGAGCGCGGCGACGCGTCAGCCTTGCAGGCTCTCGTCAGCGAACTGCATGAGGCCGACACTGGCGATCTGATCGAGGCGCTCGACGCCGATCTTCGCGCCCGCGTTTCGTCGAGCTGTTGGGCCGCGAGTTCGACTTCACCGCGCTCACCGAGGTCGACGACGCGGTCCGCGAGGAAATCCTCGAGGAATTGCCGCCGCAAGACCGTCGCCGAGGGCGTCCGCGATCTCGATTCCGACGACGCCGCCCACATCCTCGAAGACCTGCCCGAGCAGGAGCAGGCCGAAATCCTC
The DNA here is from genome assembly GCA_963842645.1 of uncultured Alphaproteobacteria bacterium. Classification (GTDB taxonomy): domain Bacteria; phylum Pseudomonadota; class Alphaproteobacteria; order Rhizobiales; family Xanthobacteraceae; genus Z2-YC6860. The sequence goes on from CAWJGY010000010.1 coordinate 140,267, forward strand.
GAGCAGATGCCGCCGCCCGAGCGCGAGCGCGGTCGAGCGCATCCTGCATTATCCGGAAGACTCCGCCGGCCGGCGGATGCAGACCGAGTTCATCGCGGTGCCGCCGTCCTGGACCGTCGGCGACGCCATCGACCACATGCGCGAGACCGTCGATCTGCCGGAGCGCTTCTTCGAACTCTATGTGGTCGACGACGAGCGCAAGCTGCTCGGCGCGGTGGCGCTCGACCGGCTGCTGCGCACCAAGCGGCCGGTCCCGGTCGCCGAACTGATGGACCCCGACCGCCGGCGGGTCCGCGCCACCGACGATCAGGAGGCGGTGGCGCGCATGTTCGAGCGCTACAATCTGGTCGCGGCGCCGGTGGTCGACGACGGCGAGCGGCTGGTCGGCGTGCTCACCTTCGACGACATCGTCGACGTCATCGAGGAGGAGGCCGAGGAGGACATCCGCGCGCTTGGCGGCGTCGACCCGCGACGAGGAGCTTGCGGACTCGGTCTGGACCATCGCGCGCGGCCGCTTCAACTGGCTGCTGGTCAATCTCGCCACCGCGTTCCTGGCGTCGTCGGTGCTCGGCCTGTTCGAGGGCTCGCTCGAGAAGATGGTGGCGCTCGCGGTGCTGGCGCCGATCGTCGCGAGCCAGGGCGGCAACGCCACCACGCAGACCATGACGGTGGCGGTGCGCGCGCTCGCGACCCGCGACCTGACCGACGCCAACGCCTGGCGGGTGATCGTGCGCGAACTGCTGGTCGGGCTGGTCAACGGGCTTGCCTTCGCCGTCATCACCGGCGTCGCGGCCTGGGCCTGGTTCAAGGTCCCCGGCCTCGGCATCGTCATCGGGCTCGCCATGCTCTGCAATCTGCTGGCCGCGGCGCTCGGCGGCATCCTCATTCCGCTGGGGCTGAACCGGCTGCGGGTCGACCCGGCGGTGGCGTCGAGCCCGTTCGTCACCACGGTGACCGATGTGGTCGGCTTTTTCTCCTTCCTGGCCATCGCGACACTGTGGTTTGGCTGAGTTGACGTGAGCCGCATGAGCAATAGCCATTGCTGCCCGTGACGGCTCGTTAACCGCTCCGGTTCTAGGTTCCATTCGGGGACTTGTTGAGTCAGCCGGACGGGCGTTTGTCATGAGTGTTGCAGTACCGATCAGCCGCCGCCCGGGCGCCGGCTGTGGACGCCTCGTCTGGTGGCGACGCTCGCGCTGTTCGTGCTCAGCGCGACCTTCTTCTGCGCCATCGTCGGCTACGCCCTGGTGCGCCAGGCCGACGACCGTCAGGGGCTGGAGCGGCGCGCGGCGCTGCTCGGCGCCATCGAGGACATCCGCAGCTCCGGCGCCGACTTCTCCACGCTCGACGCCCGCCACATCAAGGGCATGGAGCGCACCGCAGGCCTCAAGGATCTGCGCTTCGAGACCGAGCCGGTCGCCGGCGACCGCGAAATCCAGTCGGTGCTCAATCGGCACGGCCGCATCATCGGCTGGTTCTCCTGGGAGCCGGACCGCTCGATGAGCAACGCGCTCAGCCAGCTCCGGCCGCTGCTGGCGCTGACCGGCGTGTTCCTGATCGGCTTTGCCGGCATCGCGCTCTGGCAGGTGCGGCGCGCGGTGCGCGATCTCGGCACGAGCGAGCAGCTCGCCTGGACGCTCGCGCACGAGGACATGCTCACCGGCCTGCCCAATCATCGCAAGATGATCGAGCTGATCGACGGCGCGCTGGCCGCGCGCGCGCAGGACGAGGTGGTGACGCTGGCCTTCCTCGATCTCGACGGCCTGAAGGACGTCAACGACGCGCTCGGCCACCGCATCGGCGACGAGCTCCTGATCGCGCTTCGCCGCGCGCCTGCGGGACGTGCTGCCGGCCGCGCGCGTTCTGCGGCCGCTTCGACGGCGACGAATTCGCCGTGGTGATGATCGCGCCGGATGCGGACGCCGCCGAGGCCGCGATGGCGGCGCTGACGGCGCGCTGTCCCGGCCGTTCTGGATCAACGAGCAGGCGGTGCAGGTCGGCGTCACGGCGGGCCTCGCGCATGCGCCGCGCGACGCGCAGACGCCGCGACGAGCTGATGCGCCGGGCCGATCTCGCGCTCCGCGCCGCCAAGAAGAAGCAGCGCGGCGGCATCGCGCATTTCGAGCCGGCGATGGATGTCGAGTTCGACGACCGCCGCTTCCTCGAAAAGGAACTGCGGCGCGCGCTCGGACGAAAAGGCGCTCGACGTGCATTACCAGCCGATCGTCTCGGCCGACGGCATCCGCATCGTCGGCGCCGAGGCGCTGCTGCGCTGGACCCATCCGGTGCGCGGCGCGATCCCGCCCATGCAATTCGTCCCGGTCGCCGAGCAGTCCGGGCTGATGGGCCGGCTCGGCGAATTCGTGCTGCGCCGCGCGCTTGTCCGATGCCAGGCGCTGGCCCGGGCTTTACATCGGCGGTCAATCTGTCGCCGGTGCAGGTGCGCGATCCGGCGCTGGTCGAGCTCGTGTCCGACACTGCTGGCCAAGAACGACATGCGCGCCGTCGCGGCTGATGCTCGAAGTCACCGAGGGCGTGCTGATCGACAATCCGGACGAGGCCAAGGCCCGGCTCGATGCGCTGAAGGCGCTCGGCATCCGGCTGGCGCTCGACGATTTCGGCACCGGCTATTCCAGCCTGACCTATCTGCAGCGCTTCAACTTCGACAAGCTCAAGATCGACCGGGGCTTCGTCGCGCCGCTCGGCCGCGATGCCGGCAGCCAGCGCGCTGGTGCAGGCGATCGTCGCGCTCGGCCGCGCGCTCGACCTGACGCTGCTGGCCGAGGGCGTCGAGACCGAGGAGCAGCGCGTGCTGCTGCGGCTCGCCGGCTGCGAGGAGATGCAGGGCTATCTGTTCGCCCGCCCGGCTCCGCGCGAGGCGCTCGACCGGCTGCTGGCCGATAGCCGCCCCGTCGATGCGCGCCGCCGTGGCCTGACGCTCGCCGCTTGCGCTCTATAATGCGCCGCAATACGCGGCATCCAAGGAGCGCGCATGATCCCCAATGCCTGGCAGGGCTTCGATTTCGGCCTCGGCGACGACATCGACATGCTGCGCGAGACGACGCGCGAGCTTTTCCGCAGGACAAGATCGCGCCGCGCGCCGACGAGATCGACAAGACCAACACCTTCCCGCGCGATCTGTGGCCGCAGATGGGCGCGCTCGGCCTGCACGGCATCACCGTCGAGGAGGAATACGGCGGCGTCGGGCCTGGGCTATCTCGCCCATTGCGTGGCGATGGAGGAAATCTCGCGCGGCTCGGCCTCGGTCGGCCTGTCCTACGGCGCGCATTCCAACCTCTGCGTCAACCAGATCCGGCGCACCGGCACCGACGCCCAGCGCCGAAAATACCTGCCGAAGCTGATTTCCGGCGAGCATGTCGGCGCGCTGGCGATGTCCGAGCCGGGCGCCGGCTCCGACGTGGTGTCGATGCGGACCCGCGCCGACAAGAAGGGCGACCGCTACATCCTCAACGGCTCGAAATTCTGGATCACCAACGGCCCGGTGGCCGAGACCCTCGTGGTCTACGCCAAGACCGATCCGAACGCCGGCGCCGCGCGGCATCACCGCCTTCCTGATCGAGAAGGGGATGAAGGGCTTTTCGACCGCGCAGAAGCTCGACAAGCTCGGCATGCGCGGCTCCGACACCGGCGAACTGGTGTTCGAGGATTGCGAGGTGCCGGCCGAGAACGTGCTCGGCACGGTCGGCGGCGGCGTCAACGTGCTGATGTCCGGGCCTCGACTACGAGCGCGTGGTGCTGGCGGCGGGGCCGCTCGGCATCATGCAGGCGGCGCTCGACGTGGTGATCCCCTATGTCCACGAGCGCAAGCAGTTCGGCCAGCCGATCGGCAGCTTCCAGATCATGCAGGGCAAGCTCGCCGACATGTACGTGACGATGAACGCCGCCAAGGCCTACGTCTATTCGGTGGCGCGCGCCTGCGACGACGGCCGCACCACCCGCGAGGACGCCGCCGGCGCGATCCTCTACGCCGCCGAGAACGCCACCAGGATCGCGCTCGACGCCATCCAGTGCCTCGGCGGCAACGGCTACATCAACGACTACCCGACCGGGCGGCTGCTGCGCGACGCCAAGCTCTACGAGATCGGGGCGGGCACCAGCGAAATCCGCCGCATGCTGATCGGCCGCGAGATTTTCGACAAGACCAGCTAGGCCATTGGCCTGATCGGCCATTGGCCGACTCAGCGCCAGCGGCACTGACTCGGCCATTGCACCACGGCCGTCAGCGGCCGTGTCGTTAACCTTTCATTAACCAAATCAGTCCACGCCTCGGCCCCTGAACGACAGGAGGCAGCGATGATGCGGGTGCGACTGAAGGCCGACGGACGTCTGGTCGAAATCCTCGCCGACGGCAGCGAGCGGGCGATGCCGCCGGTGCCGCCGAGGCCGACGCGCGCATCCTGGCGCCATCGATTGCGCCCGAGCGGCCGCCGCAGGTCGACGCCGGCTACGCCCGCCGGGTGCGCTCGCAGACCCGGCTCACGCAGGCCGAGTTCGCCGCGCGCATCGGCGTGCCGATCGAGACGGTGCGCAACTGGGAGCAGGGCAAGCGCCATCCGCGCGGCCCGGCGCGGGCGCTGCTCAAGCTGCTCGACCAGGCGCCGGATGTGGCGTTCTCGGTGCTGGGCCTCGAACTGAACGCGGCTCAACCAAGCCACCACCTGCGCGGTTGGCAATCGCCGGGCGATGCGGCATTGTCGCGCCTCGTGCAGGAGTTCGTGACGTGCCAGCCGTGCAAGCCCCAGTCGTTGAAGCCAACGGCGCCCGCATTCCGCTGATCGGTCTCGGCACCTGGGATCTGCGCGGCAAAACCTGCGCGCGCATGGTCGAGCAGGCGCTGGGTCTCGGCTATCGCCACATCGACACCGCCGCGATGTACCGCAACGAGGAGGCGGTGGGCGAGGGGCTGCGCGCCTCGGGCGTGCCGCGCGACGAGGTTTTCATCACCACCAAGGTCTGGTCGAGCGATCTGCGCGCCCGCGACTTCGAGCGCTCGACCGAGGACAGCCTCGAGAAGCTCAAGCTCCCGAATGTCGATCTGCTGCTGATCCATTGGCCGAACTCGAGCGTGCCGCTCAAGGAAACCATCGGCGCGCTGTGCAAGATGAAGCGCGAGGGCCTCGCCCGCCACATCGGCGTGTCGAACTTCAATCCGGCGCTGATCGAGCGAGGCGGTGAAGCTTTCCACCGAGCCGCTGGTCAACAACCAGATCGAGTGCCATCCCTATCTCGACCAGTCCAAGACCATCGCGGCGAGCCGCAAGGCCGGCACTGGCGGTCACCGCCTATAGCCCGATCGCGCGCGGGCGCGTCACAGGCGACGCGGTGCTGTCGCGGATCGGCAAGGCGCACGGCAAGACCGCGGCGCAGGTCTGCCTGCGCTATCTGGTGCAGCAGGACATCATCGTGATTCCGCAAAACCAGCCACGCCGGAGCGGCTGAAGGAGAATTTCGAGATTTTCGATTTCAAGCTCGACGCCGGCCGAGATGAAGGAGATTGCCGCGCTGGCGAGCCCGCGCGGCAACATCGTCAGTTGAGAGCTAACGGATCTTTGCGCAGCGACTAGCCGCCGAGGCTGTCCGGCTCGACCATCGCGCTGGCTTTGATCGAAGCGCAGGTGCGCGGATGCTTGTCATGCAGAAACATCGCGAGCTGCGACCGGGTCTGCTTCCGCTGATCGGTCTCCTTGGAGGCGACGCCTCCTCGAACAGGTCATGCTGGACCTCCTGCGGCAACTAGGCTCCAAATTCGAACGACGGCCTCGCCTAGGGCCCGGGAAAGCCGTTCCGAACTCTCATTCGTCTGGTGGGGAGCGTTGGTGGGGATCGTTGCCATGGCAAAATCCTCGTTTCGCAGCAAACAAATCAACGTGCACCGCAATCAAGTGGTTCCCAAACGCTGATAAAAAAAGACCATTCAACGCCTTACGTCGTCGAACCGGAGCGTCAAGCCCTTCAGCCCCAGCGTGCCATAGTCGGACAACCAGACCTCGCCGGCTGCCACCGGCCAGGCATCGGTGAGGGTCCCGGTGGTGACGATCTCGCCGGCGGCGAGCCTGGGTGATTTCGGCTGATCGGCCAGCAGGCGGGCAAGATGAGCCAGCGCCAGCGCCGGACTGCCCAGCACGTTCGCGCCGACGCCCCGGTCGATCACCGTGTCGCCCCGCGACAACGTCACCTTGAACGTCGGCAACACAGAGGCCAGCGCCAGTCGGTTGGCGTCGGTGACCGCGACCGGCGCGCCGATCACCAGCGCGCCGTGCAGGCCGAAGGCCGCGGTGCAGTCGGCGGCCTTGAATTTCCAGTCCGGGAAATGGCTCTGCACGATTTCGAAGCCCGGTGCGATCCACTCCACCGACGCCAGGATCGCCGCCGGATCGTCGGTCAGCGGCACCGGCGCTTTCAGCTTGAACACCACCTCCGGCTCGATCCGCGGCTGCACGAACGTCCGCAGCGGCAGCGACACGCGGCCGCCGGCCGCGAAATGCACGGTGTGCGTCCAGACATGGGCCCACATCGGCTGATAGACGCCGTAGCGCGGCCAGATCGTACGGTTGGTGAAGCCGATCTTGCGGCCGATCGCCTGCCAGCCTTGCGCGCGGCGGCGCGTCTCGATGTCGCCGAGCACCGCGTAGCCGTCGGCCACGGAAAAATCCGGTGCGGCCGTTGTGATCGGCGGTAACGTCGTTGCCGTGTCGTAGGCCTCGATCAGCCGGTCGGCGATGGCTTTCAAATCGGTCATCCAAGGCTCCTGGCTGTAAAAATCCGGCGCTCGATCTCTACAGCGATCCAGCAAGCCCGATTTGCGTCACGAGTTGGCCCCAGCGGGCGATGTCCGCCTCGAGGAATGTCCGCAGCTCGGCCGGGGACGGGCTGTTGAGCGCCTCCAGGCCGATCTTGTCGATCTGCTGCCTGATCTCCGGCATCGCACCGATCGCCCGGATCTCGGCCGCAAGTTTTTCGACGATGTCCGGCGGCGTGTGCGCTGGCGCCAGGATCATATGCCAGTTGGTTGCGTCGTAACCGGGGACAGTGTCGGCGATCGGCGGAACTTCGGGAAACACGCTGACGCGATTGAGGCCCGACACCCCGAGCGCGCGCACCTTGCCCGCCTTGGCGAGCTCCGCGCCGGTGACCGGATCGGCGAACATCATTTGAATGCTTCCGCCGACGACGTCGTTCATGGCCGGCGGGCTGCCGCGGTAGTGGGAATAGCGGAGCTTGATGCCGGTCAGATGCGACAGAAGCTCGCCGGCAAGATGGGTCGTGGTGGCGATCCCGGCCGTGCCGACGATCAACTCACCCGGCTTGTCCTTGGCGTATTGGATCAACTCCGGAATGGAGTGGATCGGCAGCGACGGATTGACGACCAGTGTGAAGGCCACCTGCGACGGCAGCGCGATCGGCACGAAGTCGGTTCGCGGGTTATAGGGCAGGTTCTTGTAGACCGTGGCGTTGGAGCTGAGCGTCGCGCCGGGCGTCAGCAGCAGGGTGTAGCCGTCGGGCGGCGCTTTGGCCAAGGCGACAGCCGCGACGATCGTGCCGCCGCCCGGACGGTTCTCGATCAGGACCGGCTTGCCGAGACGCTCCGAGAGCTTCTGCCCGATGGTGCGGGCAACGAAATCCACGCCGCCACCGGGCGCGAGCGGCACTAGGATGGTGATCGGGCGGTTCGGGAAATCCTGCGCTGGGGCAGGGCGCGTGCAGGGCGGCAAGGAAGCAAAGCGCGAACGCGATCCGTAACTGCAATCCCATCGTTCACTCCCTAGAAAAACCCCACCGACTCGCAGCCCTTGCCGGCTTTGAAGCTCGTCTTGTGCCGCTTGTTCGGAATGTCGATCACATGCACCGAGCCGTCGCCCTGGCAGGGCACGAACAATTCGTCGCCGTGGAACGCCATGTCCATCGGCTGGCTGCCGACCTTGATCGCGGTCTGCTCGCGGAACGCCGGATCGATCAGGCTCACGGTGTCGCTGTTGAGACTGGTGACGCCGATCAGGCTGTTGTCCGGCGCATAGCGGGCGATCTGCGCGGCTTTCGGCACGTCCTTGAGGCGAACCTCTTTCCGGACTTGGCCGGCATCGGTGTCGATCAGGAACAGCACCGGCTCGGCGTCGTCGACCGCGACGACGGTGCGGCCGTCGGCCGAGATCGGCGATGCCGGCGAGCGGCCGCGGCGTCTTGATCTTGCCGAGCAGCTTTCGCTTGGGCAGGTCGATCACCGACACGGTGCCGTCTTCCTCGTTCTCGGTGTAGAGCCGCTGGCCGTCCGGCGCGATGATCAGGCGATGGCCGTTGGTCGAGCCGGAATCGATCGCGTCCACCACCTTGTTGGTCTTGGGATCGATCGCCACGACGTTGGCGCTGTTCTCGCAGGTGATGTAGATCAGCCCGTCGGGGCCGAGCTTGAGCGTGTGCGGCGCGATATGGGGCCGCAGATCGATGGTGGTGAGTAGCGCGCGCTTCTCCAGGTCGAACACGCAAAGCCAGTGCTGCGGGTTGGGATTGCGGCCGTGGATGCCGTCGCCGAAGATCGGCACATAGGCGCGGTTGCAATCCGGCAACACCAGAAGCTCGTGCACGGTTTTGTCGAAGCCGTCGAGCACCACCTCGGTCTCGTAGGTGACCGGATTGAGGAACAGCACCTTGGTGCCCATCTTGTCGACCGCGATCATTCCGCGTGCCGTGGCCATGTCCAGTGCGTCCTCCGATGAACATCCAAAATTGTAGCGCAACTGCCGTGATAAACGCGCCTGGAATATTGTAGTCATAAGCCAATGACGATCAGCCTCGACACCGCGCTCGTCCTGTTTTCCGGCGGGCAGGATTCCACCGTTTGTCTGGCCTGGGCGCTGGAGCGCTTTGCCCGGGTCGAGACCATCGGCTTCGACTACGGCCAGCGCCACGCGATCGAGCTGGCGGTGCGTGCGACCAATCCGCGACGGCATGGCGAAGCTTCGCGCCGGAGTGGGCCAGTCGTCTCGGCGACGACCATGTGGTCAAACTCGACGCGCTCGCCGCCATTTCCGACACCGCGCTCACCCGCGATATGGCGATCGAAATGGGCGCCAACGGCCTGCCGACCACCTTCGTGCCGGGCCGCAATCTGATCTTCTTCACGTTCGCCGGCGCGCTGGCCTACCGCCGCGGCGCCAGACATCTCGTCGCCGGCATGTGCGAGACCGACTATTCCGGCTATCCGGATTGCCGCGACGACACCGTCAAGGCCATGCAGGTCGCGCTCGGTCTCGGCATGGACCGCCGCTTCGTGCTGCACACGCCGCTGATGTGGATCGACAAGGCCGGCACCTTTGCGCTCGCCGAGAAAATCGGCGGCCAGGCGCTGCTTGATTTGGTGATCGAGGCGACCCATAGCTGCTATCTCGGCGACCGCACCCATCGCCACGATTGGGGCTACGGCTGCGGCACCTGTCCGGCGTGCAAGCTGCGGGCAGATGGCTACGCGCACTTCGTTCAGGAGAGAGAATGAGCAACGACAAGCGCCGGTGGATCGAAGGGATCGCGTTCCTGATCGCTTTCGGTCTGACCATCCCGGCGGCCAATTGGATGATCGGCAACGTCGGCACCGTGTGCGCGCCGAACGGGCCGTGCCTGATTCCGGTCGCGCCGGACCTGATGGCGCCATCCGGCGTGGCTGATGATCGGCATTGCGCTGGTGCTGCGCGATCTGGTGCAGCGCCGCCTCGGCGTCGTCTATTCCGCGAGCGCCGTGGTCATCGGCGCCATCCTGTCGGCGCTGGTCGCGCCGCCGTCGCTGGTGCTGGCGTCGGGCGTGGCGTTCCTGCTTTCGGAGTTCGCCGACCTCGCGGTCTATACGCCGCTCGCCCGCCGGCGCTTGGTCGCCGCAGTGGTGGCGTCGAGCGCCGTCGGCCTCGTGGTCGATTCCATCATCTTCCTTTGGCTCGCCTTCGGCTCGCTCGATTTCCTGCTGGGCCAGGTCGTCGGCAAGGGCTGGATGGTGCTGCTTTCGGTTCCCTTGGTGCATTATCTGCGCCGCCGTGACGAGCGGCTCGGTCTCACGCCGGCCTGACGAGGATTCCATGAGCGCCACCTATGACGTGCTCCGCCGCGTCACCACCGCGACCATCACCACGATGCTGCTGAAGAAGGGCATCCGGCATTGCTGGATGAAGGGTGCAATGCCGCTTGTGCCGGGCGGCCAGCGGCTGGTCGGCCCGGCGTTCACGCTCCGCTTCGTGCCGGTGCGCGAGGACCTCGCCACGCCCGAAAGCTGGGGCAAGCCGATCTCGACCCGCGCGGCGATCGAAGCGATGCCCGAAGGCTGCATCGCGGTGGCCGACGCGATGGGCGTGACCACCGCCGGCATCTTCGGCGACATCCTGGTGATGCGGATGGCGCGCCGCGGCGTCACGGCGCTGGTCACCGATGGCGTGATCCGCGACAAAGCCGGCTGTCTTACCGCCAATCTGCCGATCTTCTGCCAGGGCACCGCGGCGCCGGCCTCCGTCAACGGGCTCACCTTCGTCGGCTGGAACGAGCCGATCGCCTGCGGCGGCTGCGCGATCTTTCCGGACGACGTGATCGTCGCCGATGACGACGGCGCGGTGGTGATTCCGCAGGCGCTGGTCGACTTCGTCGCCAGCGAGGGCGAGGAGCATGAGCTTTACGAGAGCTGGGTGGTCAGCGAGGTCGAGCGCGGCGTGCGCTGCCCGGCCTTTATCCGCCGAACGACGAGGCCAAGGCGCGCTACGCGGATTGGAAGAAGAAGCGCCGCTGAGGCAGTCCGGGAGAAGGGCGAATGTTCTTCATCCAGTCCAAGACGCTTGGGATTCTGACTGTTCCATCCCATGTCATCACCCTTCTTGCCGTGGGCGGTGCGGCTCTGCTCTGGACGCGCTTTTCGCGTGCGGGGCGGCGGCTGCTCCTCGCCAGCCTCGTTCTGGTGGTGTTCTTTGGATTCCTGCCGGCTGGCCGGGCGTTGATGCTGACCATCGAGCAGCGCTTCCCGCCCTGGGCCGTGGCCGGCAACCCGCCGCACGGCATCATCGTCCTGGGCGGCGCCATCGAGCCGGGGCGCTCGGCTGACCGTGGCATGGTTTCGCTCAACGGCAATGCCGAGCGTGTCACCGAGATTGCGATGCTGGCGCGGCGCTTCCCCAACGCGCGGATCGTCTTCACCGGTGGCAGCGCCAACCTGGTGTTTGCCGGCCCGCCGGAATCGGCGTTCGTGCGGGACCTGTTCGAGAGCTTCGGCATTCCGCGGACCCGCGTTGAGCTCGAAGAGAGATCCCGCAACACCGCCGAGAATGCGCGCTTCACCAAGACGCTGATCGACCCGAAACCCGGCGAGCGTTGGCTGCTGGTCACATCCGCGATTCACATGCCGCGCGCCATTGGCGCCTTCCGTAAGGCTGGCTTTCCGGTCGAAGCCTATCCGGTCGATTGGCGCGCCAATGGCTGGAGCGATTTGTGGCGAGGGCCGTACTGGCCCTTAGAGGGCCTGAACGCGACCGACTTTGCAGCCAGGGAATGGGTCGGGCTGCTGTCCTATTGGCTCGCGGGTCATTCTTCGGAGCTGCTGCCCGGTCCACTGCAGGAACCGAACGACTGCTGCCCCAAGCCGCGTTCTTAGTTTCTTAATTCGCCGCTGCTATCGGCAAGAACGAAAATTTGGTGGATGCGTGCCCGCGCCGTTCTAGAGTTCACAAAACGAAAAAACGATTCGGAATGCGAGCGCGTGTACGGGACGGATAAGGGGAATGCATGTCGCTCGACATGACGGTTGCTGCACGCCAAGCTACGCTTGATTCCATTGATGAAGAGATCGAGGCGCAAGACGCCCTCGCGACGCAGCTCCGGCTGCAACAGTTGATGGTCGGGGCGGGCACCGCACTTGGTGTCGCAATCAGCTCGGCGCTGACGGTCCTGCTGTTTCTGCGCTGACGCTTCAATCTTCGTCGAACAGCGCGCGGCGGGAATCCGAGGCGAACTGCCGTCGCCACAGCACCACCGCGACCGCGACACTGGTCACCATCAATACCCACGGGCTGATGAACCAGCCGAGATAGCCGAGCGCGAAGAAGAATGCGCGCTGGCCGCGGTTGAAGGGCCGGCCGGCGACCTCGCACAGCCGCCCGACACGCTCGGCATGGGCCTTTGCTTCGGGCGTGTCCTTGTCCTTGGCCGGCGGCGTCGCACCGACCATGATCGCAACGTAGTTGTAGAGCCGGTAGGACCAGCCGAACTTGAAGAAGGCATAGACGAAGATGATGGCGAGGCCCATCGTCTTGGCCTCCCATTGCACCGCCGTCGTCTGCGTCAGGATGCCGAGACGCGCAGCGTCAGCGCGACCGACGCGATCAGCGAGTGAGGCGAAGAACGTGCCGTTCTGAAGGCCGCCACGATCTGGGCGTCGACCATCCGCATTTCGCGCCCCAGCATCTGGAGCATCCAGACGTCGCGATAGCGGTTCATCTCGGAGTTGAGACCCTGCCTGCGCTTTTCGGTGAGCGCGAGCGTGATGGAATAGATTGCCCACGCGCTGATGAACCAGAGGAGCGCCACGAGATCGAGGGTCGAGAACAGCGGCATTCCGCGACTCTAGGGCATGATCCCGAAAAGTGGGAACCGGTTTCGGACAGGGTCGCTCACCAAGAGCCTTTAGTTTGGCCGGTGGCTCTGCCACCATCGGGTCCAAACGGAGAGGTCGATGCCCCAGAACATCACCACCAGCGCCAAGTCACTGGTCGATGCGGCCGAGCGCGAGATCGAGAACCTGTCGGTCGAGGACGCCATCAAGCTGCACGGCCGCGACGATATCGTGCTGGTCGATATCCGCGACCCGCGCGAATTGCAGCGCGACGGCAAGGTGCCAGGCGCGTTCCATTGCCCGCGCGGCATGCTGGAATTCTGGATCGATCCGGCGAGCCCTTACCACAAGCCGAAGTTCGCCGAGGACAAGCGCTTCGTGTTCTTCTGCGCCGGCGGCTTGCGCTCGGCGCTGGCGGCGCAGGCGGCGCAGCGCATGGGGCTCAAGCCCGTGGCCCATATCCGCGGCGGCTTCGGCGCCTGGAAGAACGCCGGCGGCCCGGTCGAGGCGCCGGAGCCTCCGAAGCCGAAGGCATGACCAGCGCCGAGCAACCGGGTCCGCCGGTCGAGCAGCCCAGACGCTGGTCGACACCCGATGTGTGGATGCTCGGTCTGTTCAGCGTCATCGGCCTGGTCGGGTTTCATCGCGACCTTCGCGCTGATCGTATACCGCTCCCGCCGATGCCCAGGTGCCGCGCGCCTTGACCGACGTCGAGATGCGCGGCTTCACCGGACCGCGTGGCCCGGCCGGCGAGCGCGGCCCGGCGGGGCCAACCGGAGCGGCGGGCCCGCGCGGTGACTCCGGCATCCGCATTGTCCGTACCGATTGCTCAGCGGGCAGTTGCATCGCGGAATGCAACGGCGACGAGGTGTTATTGATCGCGTATTGCAGTCCCGAACCATACCCCGGCGGCTTATCCGACCGAGCAGAGCGCGCTCTGCCGCACGCAAGGCGTTCGGCCAAAGTCGAGGTCGTCGCGGCATGTGTGAAAGCGTCGCACCGGTAACACGGATTCAGGAGAGGGGGAGGGCAGCCTTGGCGCTCACACTCATCATCGGCAACAAGAATTATTCGTCATGGTCGTTTCGGCCCTGGATCGCCATGAAGGTCGCCGGCATCGCCTTCGACGAGGTGGTGATCTCGCTCGACGCCGCCGACTTCAAGACGCGCGTTTCGAAAATCTCCGGCACCGGGAAGGTGCCGGCGCTAGACGACAATGGCATCCACGTCTGGGAGTCGCTGGCGATCCTGGAATATCTCGCCGAACGGTTTCCCGCCGCCCGGCTTTGGCCGGTCGGTCCCGCGGCGCGGGCGCAGGCGCGGGCGATCTGCGTCGGAAATGCACGCGGGCTTCGTGCCGCTGCGGCGCGCTTGCCCGATGAACATGTGGCGTCCGGTCAAGAAGCGCGAGCTCGACGACGAAGCCCTCGCCAACGTGAGGCGCATCCAGGCGATGTGGGCGGAGTGCCGTGACCGCTACGGCGTCGGCGGGCCGTTCCTGTTCGGGCCGTTCTGCGCCGCTGACGCGATGTACGCGCCGGTGGTCGCGCGCTTTCACACCTACGATGTCGAGGTCGGCGCGCCGACCCGCGCCTATATGAACGCTGTCATGGCATTGCCGGCGTGGGCTGAATGGAAGGCCGCCGCGCTCAAGGAGCCTTGGGTGCTTGCCCGAGGACGAGGTCGATTGGCCGCAAGTCCTCAAGGTCTAGCGCGGCCGCGTCGCTCTAGCCGACCTCGGAGCGATACATCCAACGGTCGATCGCTGTCGGCATGATCCACGGCCAGGCGAAGCTCGTCAGCAGCGCCCACCACGCGCCATTGAAGAAGCCGAAGTAGATGCCGTTTTCCTTGCCGCCGTCTGGGCCGGCCATCAGGCCGCCGATGACCGCTCCAAGGATCATCCAGAACGCAAACCAGATTGCTGCAACGATGGCGACACGACGTCCCATGCGAAAAATCTCCTCGCACGAAGTAACGCGCAAGGCGAAGCTCGCGTTCCCACCGCCGAACTTCGGCAGCCGTCATGCCCCCGGATCGTTCATCCAGTCGTCGACGAAGCGCGGCATCAGCCAAGGCCACAGGAAGACGGTGCACACGGCAACAATGAACCCCACCACCATCCCCGTGCCCGGAATTTGAAAAACGTGCCCGACCGCATCGCCGACGCAAATCCAACCGGCGAACCAAAGCAGGCCGACGAGAGCAACGCGGTCCATCCCACACATGGCGGACTCCTATAGGTCATCAACGTCCGTGAGCGGCCCCGCGTTCCGCTCCCTGAAACGGCCCGCCCGCCGCGTCACTTCATCGCAGCAGCGTACCCAAGACGGGCAAAAGCCCAAAAGCTCGAAATGTAGGCAGGGCTCGTTTCTGTCGCGAGAGGCTTGCCAAACCTTCATAAAATCCGTTCTCTTTGCCCGGATTTCGTCATGATCGGGGGATTGATGCCTCCATCTCAGACTCGTTCCGGTCACCGGGCGAATTCGGGGAGGGGGCGATACCTGCGGTCCAATCTGATTTGCGGCCGGGAGACATCGCCATGAGACTGTTCGCTGCCCTCTTTTCACTTGTGTTGTTGGCTGCCGCGCCCGCCGTTCCGGCGAGCGCGCAGCAGGACGCGCCGACGGTGAAGGGCCTATTCCTGCTCACCGACTACCCCGCCGTCACGGTGCGGCCCGGCACCACCACCACCGTCAATCTGCGGCTCCGCAACTATGCGCTGCCGCCCGAACGCTTCGCGCTCTCGGTCGAGGGCGTACCGCAGGGCTGGACCGTGACCATGCTCGGCGGCGGCCAGCCGGTCGGCGCCGCGATGGTGGCGACCAACGACTCGACGACCCCTGCAACTGCGGCTCGACGTGCCGGCCAACGCCGCGATGGGCACGCAGAACCTCACCGTCCGGCCCAGGGCCAGAGCAACCAAGGTCAGCCTGCCGATCGCCGTCACGCTCGCCAAGGACCTGCCGGCCAAGCTCACGATCGAGCCGCGAGCTGCCGTCGCTGCGCGGCACCTCGAAGTCGAGCTTCGAGTATCAGCTCAAGGTCAAGAACGACAGCGGCCGCAATCTCGTCATCGCGCTCGGCGGCGCAGGCGCCGCAGAACTTCGAGACGAGCTTCACCGAACAGTATGGCAGCCAGGAGCTGTCTTCGCTTCCGGTCGAGGCCGGTCAGTCCAAGACCGTCAAGCTCAAGGTCAGACCGCCGAGCACGATCGGCGCCAACCGCTATCCGGTTTCGGTGAAGGCCTCCGCTGAAGACGCGTCGGCCGACGCCAAGCGTCGCTCTAGAGATCACCGGTCAGCCGCGGCTGTCCATGGCCGGCCGCGACGGCGTGCTCAGCGCCCGCGCCGAGGCCGGTAAGGAAGCCTCGATCCCGATCGTCGTCACCAACACCGGCACGGCTGCGGCCGACGAGATCGAGCTTTCGAGCAGCGCGCCGAGCGGCTGGAAGGTCACCTTCGAGCCCAAGACCATCGACCGCATCGCGCCGGGAGCGAACAAGGAAGTGCAGGCGCTGGTGACACCGCCGGAGAAGGCGATTGCCGGCGATTACGCGCCGACCTTCAACGCCGCAGCCCGCGGCGAGAACGCCTCGACCCAGTTCCGCGTCGCAGTTGGCGTCTCGACGATCTGGGGCGCCATCGGTATCGCCATCATCGCGATTGCGCTGCTGATCATGGTCGGAGCGGTGGCGAGGTTCGGCCGGCGATGAGCGATACCGTCATCGAGGCCCAGGGTCTCACCAAGCGCTATGGCACTATCGCGGCCGTGAACAATATCTCGTTCACGGTCGGGCGCGGCGAGATCTTCGGCCTGCTCGGGCCCAACGGCGCGGGCAAGACCACGACCATCCTGATGATGCTGGGCCTGACCGATGTGACGGACGGCAGCGTCAGCGTGCTCGGCCACAATCCGGCGCGCGAGCCGCTGCAGGTCAAGCGCAAGGTCGGGTATCTGCCCGACACCGTCGGCTTCTACGACCACATGACGGCGCTCGACAATCTGCGTTACACCGCGGCGCTGATCGGCATCGAGCCGGACGTCCGCGACAAGCGTATCAGCGACGCGCTCGATCGCGTCGGCCTCGGCGATGTCGGCACCAAGCGGGTCGGCGCGTTCTCGCGCGGCATGCGCCAGCGGCTCGGCCTTGCCGAAATCCTGATGAAGGATGTGTCGATCGCCATCCTCGACGAGCCGACCTCGGGCCTCGACCCGCATGCGACCGGCGAATTGCTGGAAACGATCCGCTCGCTCAAGCACGACGGCGTCGCGGTGCTGCTGTCCTCGCATCTCTTGGAGCGCGTGCAAAGCGTCTGCGACCGCGTCGCGCTGTTCAACGTCGGCCGCATCGTGCTTTTGGGCACGGTGCCGGAACTGGCCCGCCAAGTGCTCGGCGGCGGCTACAACGTGGAGGTTGAAGCCGACGGCGAGGGGCTCGCCCTGCGCTTCTCCGAGCTGCAAGGCGTCAAGGCGGTCGATCAGGCCGGGCCGACCCGCTACCGGCTGCTGGCCGATCGCGACGTCCGCTCGCAGGCGGCTGCTGTGGTCGTCAACGCCGGCGGCCAGTTGCGGCGGCTCTCCGTCGAGGAGCCTTCGCTCGATGCGATCTATACGAGCTATTTCCAGAGTCAGCAGATGCAGGAAGAGACCCATGCTCCGTCCCATGCAGCGTGAAGGCTCGCCCTGGCGGGGCTTGAGCGTGGTGTTCTTCCGCGAGCTGTTCGATCATCTGACCAGCGCGCGCATGCTGGTCCTGCAATTCCTGGTCGTGCTGCTGGGCGGCGCGGTGGTCTATTTCGCAGCCGAGCAGATCCGCAACACCACCGCCGAAGACCCATTCCTGTTTCTGCGGCTGTTCGCGCCGCCCGGCCAATCGCTGTTGTCGTTCGTGCTGGTGCTCAGCATCCTGGTTCCGATTCTGGCGATCGGGCTCGGCTTCGACGCGATCAACGGCGAATACAATCGCCGCACCATGTCACGCATCCTGGCGCAGCCGATCTACCGCGACGCGCTGCTGTTTGGAAAATTCCTCGCCGGTCTCGCAACGATCTCGATCAGTCTGGTGACGCTGTGGCTGCTGGTGATCGGCTTTGGCCTGCTGCGGCTGGGCGTGCCGCCGAGCGGGGAGGAGATTGGACGGCTGTTCGTATTCCTGCTGGTGACGATCGCCTATGCCGGCATCTGGCTGGCGCTGGCCGTCACCTTCTCGGTGTTCTTCCGCTCGACCGCGACCGCGGCGCTGGTCGCGCTCGGCCTCTGGCTGTTCCTTGCGCTGTTGTGGCCGGCGCTGGCGCAGATGCTGGGCGAGGTGATTTCGCCCTCTGATATCCGCTTTGCCCAGCTCGGCCTGCCGACGCCCGATACGCTGGCATGGCAGCAGGGATTGGCGCGCTTCTCGCCTGGCACGCTTTATGGCGAGGCCGTGGTGGCCATGCTCAATCCCGATGCGCAGTCGATGACCACGCTTCTCGCCCAGTTCCAGGGCCGCATCGGTTCGCCGCTGCCGCTCGACCAGAGCCTGCTGCAGGCATGGCCGCAGATCGTCAGCCTGATCGCCGGGACGATCCTGCTCTACGTGATCGGCTACGTGGCGTTCCAGCGGCAAGAGGTCAGGGCTTAGGCGGTTCACCCGTCCCGAGTTTTTCCTGCAACTCGATCAGGAACGGCCGCTGATAGGCGATGATCTTTTGCAGCGCCGCCTTCGCGCCGAACCAGCCGATGCGGTCGATCTCCGGGAATTGCTTGCGCTTGCCGGAGCGCGGCGGCCATTCCATCTCGAACGTGTTGCTGCAAAATTTCGAAAGATCGAGATCGGCCTCGAAGGCAAAGCCGTGCACGGTTTTGCCGCTCCTCTGGCGGACCAGCTTGAGCGGCACGTACGGCCCCTGCGCGGCCAATCCGGTTTCTTCCTGGAACTCGCGAAGCGCGCCGGTGAGCAGATCGTCCGGCCGCACCAGTCCTTTGGGAATAGTCCAGGCGCCGTCGTCCTTGCGCGCCCAGAACGGCCCGCCGGGATGCGCCAGCAGGAATTCAAGTCCGTCCCTCCGCCGGAAGGCGAGGAGGCCTGCGCTGATTTCAGCCCGGCGTGCCATGCGACCCATATAATGCCGCCACTGTAACGCCGAAGGGCGGCCGACTGGGCCGCCCTTCGGATGTTTTGGCTTGGTGGGCGCTTAGACCGTCAACACGGCGACGATCTTGAGCGACTGCGGCTCGACGATGATGATCTCCTCATCGACGATGAAGTAGCTGTAGCCGCGCCACGCCGGATGGATCCGGACGATGGTATCCGGCACGGTCACGAACTTCACGGTCCGCGGCACCACCGTGCCGACGCTGATGTTGAAGTTGACCTGGCTCCTCGACACCTTCGGCGCGCTGCTCGACTGCAGCACCGACGTACGGATCGTGGACTTCTGCTCGGTCGTCAGGTTGACCGCGCCGCTGCTTTGAGCGGTGGTCGAGCCACCGGCTTGGCCTTGGGCCGACGAGCCCGCGGCTGGAGCCTGGGTGCCCTGCGCCGACGAGCCGGCAGCCGGAGCCGCCTTCTCGCTGGTGCCGGACTTCGCAGCCGGAGCCGCCTTCTGCTCGGTCGCCTGACCGGTGGTCGAGGGCTTGGCCTTGTCAGCATTGGCCTTGTCGCGCTCGGCATTGGGCTTATCGCTGGCCTTCATGTCCGACTTCATTTCAGGCTTGCTCTCTGCTGCGCCCGAGCCGGTGGTCTGGGGCTTGCTCTTCAGTTCGTTGCCGGACTTGATGTCCGCGCCCTTCTTCATTTCAGGCTCGGCCTTGACCTCAGCGCTGCCTTTCATGCCGGGCTGGTCCTTGGCGCCTTCCGCCGATGCCAAACCGGCACCAGCGATCAGCGAGATGGCCGCAACTGTCGCAAGAAGCGATTTCTTCATTCCAACGTCTCCTCTGGGTATCCCCTCGAAAAATAAACGTTGGGTGCCGCCATCCGTTCCGTTCTTTCCGATCTTTCATTTTTGTTCCCTTCTGAAGAGCCGTTCATATTAGATTTGTTCAGCGCGCATAGTTGCGCGCGGGAGTGATTCGATTGCCGATCGCATCCAACATCGACACGGGCTCCCCGGCGTTTTCCGCCAACGCTGCACGCATGCGCGGGCTTGCCGACGAATTGCAAAAGCGCCGCGCCGAATCAGCAGCCGGCGGCCCGCCGCGCATTCGCGAGCGCCACGTCTCGCGCGGCAAGCTTCTGCCGCGCGATCGCGTCATGCGCCTGCTCGATCCGGGCGCACCGTTTTTGGAGCTTTCACCGCTTGCCGCGAACGGCATGTACGACGACGCCATTCACGGCGCTGGTCTGATCACCGGGATCGGCCGCGTCGAGGGCCGTGAATGCGTGATCGTGTGCAACGATTCCACCATCAAGGGCGGCACCTATTATCCGATGACGGTGAAAAAGCATCTGCGCGCCCAGGAGATTGCGCGTGAGAATCGCCTGCCGTGCATCTATCTTGTCGACAGCGGCGGCGCCAACCTGCCGCACCAGACCGATGTGTTTCCTGACCGCGAGCACTTCGGCCGCATCTTCTACAACCAGGCGACCTTGTCCTCGCTCGGCATTGCGCAGATCGCCGTGGTGATGGGCTCCTGCACCGCCGGCGGCGCCTATGTGCCGGCGATGAGCGACGAAACCATCATTGTGAAAGGGCAGGGCACCATCTTCCTTGGCGGCCCGCCGCTGGTGAAGGCCGCGACCGGCGAGGTGGTCTCGGTCGAGGATCTCGGCGGCGCCGACGTCCACGCGCGGAAATCCGGCGTTGCCGATCACATGGCGGCCGATGACGCTCACGCGCTTTCGCTCGCCCGCCGCATCGTCTCCAACCTCAACACCAAAAAGAACGTCGACATCCCGCTGCTCGCGTCGCGCGAACCCAAATATGACGCGAGCGATCTCGACGGCATTGTGCCGGCGGATACGCGCCAGCAATACGACGCCCGCGAGATCATCGCCCGCCTGGTCGACGCCTCCGAGTTCAACGAGTTCAAGGCGCTCTACGGCACCACCCTCGTTGCCGGCTTCGCGCATCTGTCGGGCATCCCGATAGGCATCCTCGCCAACAACGGCATCCTGTTCTCGGAGAGCGCGCTCAAAGCCGCGCATTTCATCGAGCTGTGCTGCCAGCGGCGCATCCCGCTGCTGTTCCTGCAGAACATCTCCGGTTTCATGGTCGGCCGCGACTACGAAGCCGGCGGCATCGCCAAGGACGGCGCCAAGATGGTGATGGCGGTGGCCTGCGCGCAGGTGCCGAAGATTACGGTGATCGTCGGCGGCAGCTTCGGCGCCGGCAACTACGGCATGTGCGGCCGCGCCTATGGCCCACGCTTCCTGTTCACCTGGCCGAACGCGCGCATCTCGGTGATGGGCGGCGAGCAGGCGGCGTCGGTGCTCGCGACGGTCAAGCGCGACAACATCGAAGCCGAGGGCAAAACCTGGTCGGCCGAGGAGGAGGACGCCTTCAAGGCGCCGATCCGCGCGCAGTATGAGGACGAGGGCAATCCCTACTACGCCACCGCGCGGCTGTGGGACGACGGCATCATTCTGCCGAGCGAAACGAGACGTGTGCTGTCGCTGGCGTTTTCTGTGGCGCTGAACGCGCCGATACCGCAGACAAAGTTTGGCGTGTTTCGGATGTAAGACGACCGCCGCCGCCATTTTTGTGGCCTCGCCTTCGATCGCCACCGCGCTCGAGCTTCAGCCTGGCCAGTGGCAGGAGGTCGAGACCGGCACCGAGAACGGCAAGCCGGTGCCGGCTGAGACTTCGACAAGCTGCATGACGCCGGAGGAGGCGAAGAACCCCGACCAAGGGACTCGCCCCCGACAAGGAAATGAAAGGTCAGTGCAAGACCTATGACGTCAAGGAATCCGGTAATGGCTTCTCGATGCGCATGCAGTGCGGGCAGGGCAAGGTAATTCGCGGTGGACACCACCGCGAGCTTCACCCTCGTGAGCGCGCGCAGCTATTCCGGTGTGGTGAAATCCGCAGTGACGGTGATGGGCAAGACCACGACAACCCACAAGACGATCGAAACGAAGTGGCTTGCGGCGCAATGCAAGAAGAAATGATCGCCGAGCCTTTACCGAATGTCATGCTCCACTCCTCACAGGAAAGATTGCCGGATCAACTCCCGGCACGCTGAGGAGTTCCCTGCGCCGCCGGCCGCCACCACACCAGCATCACTCCAACGGTGGAGGCAGCCAGTCCGGCGAGTGCCATCGCCGACAGGTGCTCGTTCAACAGTGCGAAGGCCATCAATGCCGATGCGCCGGGCACCACGAAGAACCCCGACGAAGCGCGACCTGCGCCGTAGCGGTCGAGCATCACGTTGTAGATAGCCATGCCGAAGATCGACATGGCGAGCGTGTTCCAGGCGAGCGCCGCGGCGAATGGCACGGTCCAGCGCCAGTGCGGCGTTTCGAAGAAAGCCATCAGCAGGATGGACGACAGCGCACCGCCGATGAGCTGAACGGAAGTGGATTCAAAGGGCGGCACTTCGGCGCAGAACCGCTTGAGGACAAGTGTGCCGGCGGTGAGCCCGAACAGGCTCAGCCCCAGCAGCGCGAGATTGCCGGCGCCAAGCGACAGCGGAACGCCCAGCAGCACGCCGATGAAGCCGAGCGCCACGCCGAGCCATTGCCACGATGCGAAACGTTCACGTAGCAGCATGGTGCCGAGTGCGGCGGTCAGGATCGGATGGAAGGCATGGACCAGCGCGGTCGGGGTCGCATCGACCGCGACCAGAGCCGCATGCGTCATCGACAGGCCGAAGCCGTGCAGCAGCGCGCCGCCGAGCAGAAGGAGCGGCCAGGATCTCGCGTTGGGCCATGTGCGGCCGGTGATCGCGATCAGCAGCGCTGCCGCCGCCGCGGCGATCGCCAGCCTCGCGCCGACCAGCGCGAATGGCGTCGCGTCGGTCAGGCCGATCTTGGCGGCGACATAGGACGACGCCCACAACAATGCGAAAACAAAGGGCAGCAGGGCTGGCAGCACGGCGGCAACCGTGGGTGGGAGGGCGGGAGCGCCCTCTATACACGCACTCCAACGCCGGCAGCCTTCTTATCCCGGAAGGGGGCGGTTCGCGTAACGCAGAGGCAGCTCTACGGCAACATCTTGTAGAGCCGCTCGTCGTACAACGCCCCCGTCATCGGACCGAGCTTCATCCGGAATTCCCGCGTCTCCTTCTGCATCTCATGGACGTCGAAGGCGCCGCGGTTGGCCCACGCCTCCACTACGGTGAAATGGTTCGGCCGGTCGGCTTGCCGCCAGACGTCGAACTGCAGATTGCCGGTGTGCCGGCGGCTGCCGTCGGCGAGTTGCTCGAGTGCGTTGGCGCCGTTGTCCTTCTCCGGCGGTCGAACGTCCACATGGGTGATGGCGACGACCGGGTCCTTGGCCGTCTTGGCCGGAGCGACCGACAGCGCATTGTGTGTCCGGGTGTCGGTCGGCGCTGCGAGCATAGTCGCAAGCTTTTCGTTCAGCATCTTGGCGGGCTCGGCCGACGAATGAGCCTCGAATGCCTTCTGATCGGTCCAGGACGCAAGCACCACGAATTGATTGGGGCGATCGATGCGCTGGAATACTTCAAGGCTCACCGCGTCCTTGCGCGCGTCCTTGCGATAGGCGCTCAGCGCGCCGGCCCCGACCTTGGCCAGCACCGGTCCAACCTCGATATAGGCCGCGGTATAGAACCCCGCGTTCTGTGCGAGCGCTGGCGACGAGCCGAGTGCGGTCATGGGCGTGGTCATGGCGAGGCCTGCGAGTGCAACCAGACGAAGCATGAAATTCCTCCCAGCATGTTTCTGAACGGTTATTCGTATTCAAAGCGTCACGACGACATTGCCCATCGCCTTACCTTGTTCAACCGCCTCATGGGCGGCAACGATATCGTTGAGCGGCAGCGTTACGGCAACGTTGTTGATGAGTGTCTTGTTCTCGATCATCCGATTGATAGCGGAAACCGCAGCTTCGCGTTCCGCCGCGGTCAGCTCGTAGACATAGACGAATTCGATCTTGATGGCATTGACCAGCGATGGCTGCGCCGGGATGGTGGCTTCGGCGCTGCCGGTGCCATAGACCACGACATGGCCGCGCGGGCGCAATACGCCCGGATAGAGCTTGGCGTTGGCCGCGAGATCCATCTCGACCACCGCATCGACGCCGGCCTTGCCGGTGGCCGCCATGATCCGCTCGCCGATGTTTTCGCGCTTGTAGTCGATGGTGTGGTCGGCTCCGGCCTGGCGCGCAAGCGCGGCCTTGGCTTCGGAGCTTACGGTGGTCAGCACCGTTGCGCCGCGCGCTTTGGCGAACTGGATGGCGTAATGGCCGACGCCGCCGGCGCCGCCTGTGATCAACACGTTCGATCCCTTGCCCACATCGGCCACTGCCACGGCGTGATAGGCCGTCATCGCCGGAATGCCGAGGCAGGCGCCGGTTTCGTAGCTCGCCGATGCGGCAAGGGGAGCAGCCAGTGCCGAAGGCAGCACGATATATTCGGCGCAGGTGCCGAACGGCCGCTTCCATTGCCCGTTCCAGATCCAGACCCGCTCACCCTTGCGGCTGGCCGGCACGCCGTCGCCCACCATGTCGATGTCGCCCGCGCCGTCGCTGTGCGGAATGACGCGAGGATAGCTAAGCTTGCGGGTGCGGCCCTCGCGCGCCTTGACGTCGGACGGATTGACGCCGGAGGTCCTGAGCTTGACGCGCACCTCGCCCGGCCCGGGCTTGGGGGTGTCGACCTCGGCGATGGCCAGAACGTCTCGGGCCGCTCCGTTTTTCTCGTAATAGGCCGCCCGCATCGTTCATCTCC
The DNA here is from genome assembly GCA_963842645.1 of uncultured Alphaproteobacteria bacterium. Lineage (GTDB taxonomy): Bacteria > Pseudomonadota > Alphaproteobacteria > Rhizobiales > Xanthobacteraceae > Z2-YC6860. The sequence goes on from CAWJGY010000010.1 coordinate 164,692, forward strand.
GGACTTTGCGATATTGTGTCCCCGGACCGACGCCCCGGCAATGGCGTTCCAACCGTTTGGGAGGCAGCAATGCCCATTGTGAAGTTCAATACCGCGCTGATCGTGGGCGCCGGTGCAGGGCTCAGCGCGGCGCTGGCGCGGGTGCTGGCCACCGAAGGCATCAAGGTGGCGCTGGCCGCCCGCTCGACCGGCGATCTCGACGGCCTTGCCAAGGAGATCAAGGCGCCGACATTTACCTGCGACGCCAGCAAGCGCGCCGACGTGGAGAAACTGTTTGCCGACCTCGATGGCGGCTTCGGCGCGCCGGAGATCGTCATCTACAATCCCAGCTATCGCACCCGCGGGCCGATAGCCGAGCTCGATCCGGCCGAGGTCGAGAAGGCTTTGATGATTTCCGCGTTCGGCGGCTTTCTGGTCGGCCAGCAGGCGGTGAGGCGTATGCTGCCGAAAAAGCACGGCTGCATCGTGTTCACCGGCGCGTCGGCAAGCGTGAAGGGCTTTGCTCTGTCGGCGGCCTTTGCGATGGGTAAGTTTGCGCTGCGCGGACTGGCGCAGAGCATGTCGCGCGAACTGCACCCGAAAGGAATTCACGTGGCGCACGTCGTGATCGACGGTGGGATCAAGAGCGAGCGGCGGTCAGAGCCGGCCGGGATGACGGCCAGTCTGCTCAACCCGACCTCCATAGCCGCCACTTATCTCCACCTCATCCATCAACCGCACAGCGCGTGGTCGTCCGAGGTGGAACTCCGGCCCTGGGTCGAATTGTTCTGATGCAAAATTCCGCGACGAGAATTCCGGAACCGGGGGTCGCTGCGAACGTTTTCCTGGTTGCGTACGTACGCAACCAGAGGAGACGGCCATGAAGAAACTGTTTTTGACCATGACTGCTGTCGCTGCGTTGGCAGCGCTACCAACTCTCGCCAGTGCGGATCCCGATGCGGCCGGTAATGCTGCTGCGGGTGCTGCGGTTGGCGCGGGTGTAGGCTTCGCGGTTGGCGGGCCGGTCGGCGCGGCTGTTGGAGCGGGCGTCGGCGGGACCGTTGGCGCGGGCGCACCCCAGACGCGTGAGCGCGACGAGGTCGTGATCGAGCAGCGGCGCGCGCCGGTGCGTGAACGCAGTTGCACGCGTGACTCAGCGGGCAACTCGGTCTGCGAGGAAATCCGGCGTTAAATGCCGGTTCCTGCAAGTACCGAGAACAAAGAGGCCCCGCTTTGGTGGGCTTCTTTATTCTCGCCACCAGGCGTGAGGAACGAACCATTTCCCCAAACGTTATTTTAGCGAGCGCTGGGTAGCCTCCGATGCAAGTCGGAGGCTCTGCAGTCTTTGCAACATTTGCGATAGGAGCCTTTGAAATGACCTACAGGGTTTACAGCGGTCCGCCGGGCACCGAGACCGTTCCGCCGATGGAAAAGGAGCGCTGGCTTTACAAGGAATTCGGCCTGCTCGACGAAGCCTTCGGCTGGGCGCGCCACGTCAACGATGGCGGGCGGGTTGCCTTGCTGATCGAAGGCGATGACGGCACACAGATGTCCAAGCGCGAAATCTCAGCAGCGCTCCGGCATCCGGAAGAGGGCGAGCGGATACCTAAGGCGAAGGCGAAGCTCTAGGCCACTCAAGCCGCCTCAGGAAGCCGCGCTTCGCGCACCTCCCAGTCATGGCGCTCTCCGCAAACCGGGCAGCGTGCGAGAACATGTTTGCTCCGGATGAGAAGCAGCGTTTGGAGGTCGCTGTCGATACCGACGTCGATGTCCTTCCCGGACCTCGGGCATATGAAATGCAGCCGTTCCATGGCGGTCCCCCGTGTTTGACAGATCGAATGGGAGCGCATTGCAGGTAGGTTAACCCGCCTCGGTGGCGAAATTCGGATTTGCCACACGCACTCGTTCACAGTGCGGTGAGCGGTTAAATTCCTGGCAGACTGTGGCAAGCGCTCCGGTCGCTTTCGCAAGTCGATGCCGCGGCGATTCAGCGCCCCGACGGGATTTAAGAGATCAACTCAACCATTTGAAAACACTGATTATTGTAAGGTCTTGGCTGCCAGGTGCGGCGACCTGCCGAGGGGCACATTTTTCACACCATGCCACAGGTTTAACTGCTATAATTCGTGAACGGACATTCATGGAAATTGGATGCCGTTCTGGGGCGCGTCTGTTGCTGTTGACGGGAGAGTCCGTTGCTAAAAACTCACAAATATTCGATCGGTCAGAACGTTCGCTACACTTCCGGCCCATTTGGCCGCTTCGGTGCGAGCGGCTCATTCAAAATCGTTAAACTTTTGCCGCCGGAAGGCGATGAACATCAATATCGGATCAAAAGCACCGGCGAGGCCTTCGAGCGTGTGGCGAAAGAAAGCCAGCTCGATCGCGAGCGCTAGTCCCAATCGTGTTGAATGAATGCGTGAAAACGGGCCCGTATCGGGCCCGTTTTTTCGTTGCTGTTGGCGCGGGAGTTAGCTGGCAACCTTGTGCGCGATTTTGGTCCACGCTTCGCGCACGCGTTCGCGCGCGATGCGCATGTTATCGCCGACCACGTCCCAGTTGACCATGGCGCGATGCTCCGTGACGGCAGAGCCTGAGCCACTGGTCGCGGATGGACCTGTTGTCCATGTATCCGAAATGAACGCCACGCTGACTGTCAGCGCAACGCCGAGAATGATCCCAAATAAAACTCGCATGGAAGTCTCCCCATTTGACAATCCCGCGCGATAAAACGCGCCGTGAAGAATTTGGTTCCGCACAGCTTAGGATCGAAATCACAACGATTACCGCGTGGCCTGAAGTCGGCCACATCGGTATGGATTTATCATTGAGTCGGTGACAGGAGGGGAATGCCGTGCCGATCTTCATCACCCAAGGCCGTTACACCCGCGAGGCGATCAAAGGCATGATCGTGAAACCCGAGGATCGATACGAGGCGTTGTCCCGGCATGTCGCCAGAACCGGGGGGCGGGTCTTGAGCTACTACATGACCTTCGGCGAATACGACTTCCTCACCATCGTCGAGGCGCCCAGCGAGACGCAGATGGCGGTAGCCTCCGCCGGCGTCAGCGATCTGCGCACCACGCTGGCAATGACCTCGATTGAGGCCAAGGGCGCATTTGCCGCCGCGAGCGATCTGGCGCCTTCCTATCGTCGCCAGGGGGAAGTTGAGATCGCGCGAACGTGGTTAATGCCGCCGGTCCGCAGTGAAATAGCAAGCGCGTCATCGGGTTCGAGGAACACAACGGTTCCCCGCCGGGGTGGCCTCAAGCCGCTTGCTGCGGCATAATGGTTACAAAGGGGCGCGTCATCGCGTGAATTGACGATGTTGGGTTCGAGTCGTTTGATCGCTGGCTTGGACATTGCGACCGGGACGTTCGCGTTGATGGTGTTCAGCGTGTGCGCGGCCTTGGTCGTCCTGGCCGTCATGGCCCGCATCATGCTCCGGCGTGCCGGAAAAAGCGGCATGGCAAACGCATTGGTGGTCTTCGGGCTGGGCCTGGTGGGCGGCCTGAGCGTGTACGCGCTATTCGACCGGTCCATGCTCCGTGAACAAGCGACCGAACGCCGCGCAATCGAAGCGCGGGCTGCGGAATTGACAGCACGTTCGCTTGCACCGGGTTCGGCACTCGGCTGCCTCGACGCCGTGGCAAGCGTTGTGGTGGAGAACGCCTGCGAACGGCCGCTGTTTGCCAGTCCCGAAGCGGTTGCGGCGGCTGTCGGATATATCGATGCACGGTTTTCGCTGCTAGTGGCGAGCGCCGCGCTGGCGGAGCGCGACTCCCGTTACCAGCCTGCGTTTGAGCGACTGCGGCGTGCGCTGGAAGCTGACCGCTATGGATTGGTGGCCCATGTTTTAATGACGCGCGGCTGCAACGGGGCCGAGTGCGCCGAACTTCGGTTCCTGCGCGATCCCTCGCGTGTCATCGCCAACATCAAAGCGCGTGCCTTCGAGTCTTCGCTTGGCGTGCATGCGGGGGCCTGGCAACCGAACGGCGCGACCGTCGCATCCTCGCCTTCGTCTTCGACCACGCCACCAGCGCTGGCCGGTGCGGGGCCTGGGGGGCCAGTCACGTCAGGCGGACCAGCAGCTGCGGGCAAGTTTGATTTCCCTTCAGCCAGTTCTATCCCTGCGGTCAGCATCATGAATGCGGAGCCCGGTTCGCCCCCGGCGGTCGAGCCGCGGTCCGCCACGCTGCCGTCAAAGCGTCCGGCAGCAGCACCGCAGTCTCGCCGTCCCGCCACACGTGAGGCAGCAGCGCCGTCGTCGCCACCACCGCCGCGCCGCCCCCGACGCAGATCGTGCCGGAGCCTGCACCAGTCGAGCCTGTTGTCCGGTCGGTACCAGACGTTCACTCGACCCGTTGACGAACACCCCTGGGCCGACCGTTCCTAAGGACAGCCGCCCCCGGCGGTGCTAATCCGTCAACCCATGTTCGCCTCAGTCCTGATCGCCAACCGCGGTGAGATCGCCTGCCGGATTGCGCGCACCGCCGCTCGGCTCGGGTTGCATACGATCGCGATCTATTCGGCGGCCGATGCGGATGCGCTGCATGTGCGGCAATGCGACGAGGCACACCCGATTGGGCCGGCACCCGCCGCCGAAAGCTATCTTGTCATCGACCGCATTGTCGAAGTTGCGCGCAAGTCGGGCGCCCAATGCATCCATCCGGGCTACGGCTTCCTCTCCGAGAACGCTGAGTTCGCCGAAGCCTGCGCCGCGGCCGGGATAGTGTTCGTCGGGCCACCGCCGTCTGCGATCCGCGCCATGGGGCTTAAAGGAAGCGCCAAAGCGCTCATGGAGAAAGCCGGTGTGCCTGTCGTGCCCGGCTATCACGGCGCGCGGCAGGAGCCGGCGTTTCTCAAACAGAAAGCCTATGAGATCGGATATCCGGTGCTCATCAAGGCGGTGGCCGGCGGCGGCGGCAAAGGCATGCGGCGTGTTGAAAAGCATGCCGAATTCGATCAGGCGCTTGAGGCCGCGCAGCGTGAGGCCGGGAGCTCGTTTGGCGACACGCGAGTGTTGATCGAGAAATACGTCTCAACGCCCCGCCACATCGAGTTGCAGGTGTTTGCGGACGCGGAGGGAAACACGATCCATCTCAACGAGCGCGACTGTTCCTTGCAACGCCGCCACCAAAAGGTCGTGGAGGAATCGCCGGCGCCTGGCATGAGCCCCGAGCTTCGCGCGGCGATGGGCGAGGCTGCGGTGAAGGCTGGGCAGGCGGTCGGCTACATCGGGGCGGGCACAGTTGAATTCATCGCCGACGGATCGAAGGGACTGCGTCCGGACGGTTACTGGTTCATGGAGATGAACACTCGGCTCCAAGTCGAGCATCCGGTTACGGAGGCGGTCACCGGGCTCGATCTGGTCGAATGGCAGTTCCGGATCGCGGCCGGCGAAAAGCTGCCGTTCGGGCAAGATCGCGTCCCATTGCAGGGTCATGCCGTCGAGGCGCGTATTTATGCGGAAGATCCCGCACGCGGTTTTCTGCCATCCACCGGAACGCTGCTGGCACTGCAATTCCCCGACGGCGTGCGCGTCGATACCGGAGTTACACAGGGCAGCGCGATCACGCCTTACTACGATCCAATGATCGCCAAGATGATCGCGCATGCGCCGACCCGCATCGAGGCGCTGAACAAGCTTGCCGTTGCGCTGGAGCACACCGTCGCGGCGGGACCGCACACCAATCTTGGGCTTCTCGCTGCACTTTGCCGTTCGGAAGAGTTTCGGGAAGCAAAATTCGACACCGGCTTTATCGACCGCCACTTGGCAACGCTTGGCGGCGGCGGTGTCGATACTGCGGCGGCAGCGGCTGGCGCAGCGGAACTGATGGCGTGTGACATCGCGCGGATCGGCCAAAGCCTGGATCGCGTGCGCGATACGCCCGCGTCGCCCTGGGATACGACTGATGGTTTTCAACTCTCCGGCCGCCGTGCGATCACGCTGCCGCTTCTGGTCGACGGCGAGACGCTCGCGGCTGAAGTCAAATATGGCGCGAATGGTCCGACGGTTGCTGTGGATGGCGTACCGGCTGCTCTTGATGCCACCGCAATCGAGGCCGCAGATGCCATCTATGTGCTGCGTCGGGGCCGCCAGACTGTGGTCCGCCGCGCTGATCTGGGTTCCGGCGATCTCGACCGCGCCGATGGCGACGGCCAGATCAAGGCACCCATGCACGGCAAGGTTCTGGCGCTGCTGGTGGACAACGGAGATCGCGTGGAGAAGGGTCAGCGGTTGGCTATCATCGAAGCGATGAAGATGGAGCACGCCTTGACCGCGCCGTGTTCAGGCTGCATTGCAGACATCGCGGTCGCGGCCGGCGGCCAAGTGGCGGAGGGCGCCAGGCTGATGACTATCGAGGTTATGGACAACTGACATGCCGCTACACCTGATCAAGCTCAGTGTCGGCACCGACTCGATCGAGGATCTTGAGGACTGGATCAAGCTCAAGTTTGCCGAGCAGAAGAAGCGCGGCGTCAAGAAGCCAGAGCGCATTCACACCACCCGTATGGTGCCCAAACGCGCCGAAGAAATCCTCGGCGGAGGGTCGATCTACTGGGTGATCCGCGGCGAAATCCTTTGCCGCGAGCGCATCCTCGATATTCGTCCGTTCGTCGACAAGGAAGGCGTTGGTCGCTGTCGGCTGGTGCTCGATCCAAAATGCGTGGCGGTGCGGCCGCGGCCTTATCGGGCATTTCAAGGTTGGCGCTACCTCACGGATCACGATGCGCCGCCCGATCTCGATCGCGTCGCGCGGGGCGCGGCCAACATGCCCGAGCCGCTGCGGCGCGAGTTGCGCGAGTTGGGGCTGCTCTAAACCCTGATATTGTCGATCAACCGGGTGCGGCCGAGTTTCGCGGCCACGAGGAGCCGCACCGGGCCATCCGCCAAGCTTGTGATCGGCGCGAGCGTTTCTGCGTGGCGGGCGTCAAGATAATCGACCGCAAAGCCTGCCCGCTCGATTTTGGCTTCGCTTTCGCCCAGCGTCGCGGCGACAGGTTCTCCGGCTTTAAGCCCCGCGGCGCACTCCATCAACACACGATAGAGCGTCGGCGCGGTCGCGCGCTCTTCCGCCGCGAGGTAGGCGTTGCGCGATGACATTGCGAGACCATCTTTCTCGCGCACCGTCCGGAGGCCGATGATCTTCGCCGGAATGTCGAGGTCGCGCGCCATCGCGGTGACGACCTTGAGCTGCTGGTAGTCCTTTTCGCCGAAGGTCGCGAAGTCAGGGGCAACCTGCAGTAGGAGCTTCGCCACAACAGTACAGACCCCGCCGAAGAAATGCGGACGGAACTTGTCCTCCAGCCCGGCAAGCGCGGGCCCGCCCGGAACGATCTTGGTCGCAAAACCTTCCGGATACATGGTCGCGGTGCTTGGTGCCCAGATCGCATCGACCTTGAGGTGTGCCAACGCCATGAGATCGGCGTCCCAGGTTCGTGGATAGTTGCCGAAATCCTCGTGCGGCGCGAACTGGGCCGGATTGACGAAGATGGAAACCACGACCCGATCGGCGCGGCGTTTGGCCAAGCGCACCAGCGCCAGATGGCCCGCGTGCAGCGCCCCCATGGTTGGAACCAGCGCCACAGTTTCACCCTTGCCGCGGGCGCGCGAAACCCAAGCGCGGAGCGCCGGGAGCATCCGGATTGTCTGCGGTTTAGGGCTTTTTTTCACTGCGGATTTTGGTCTTAGCGGCATGGTTCAAGTTAATGCTTAATCTATGGAAAAACACGTGCTAAGCTTGACCGCAAGCGGGGGTAGACCTCATGACTTGGCCCCGTGAGGAGTGCCATGTCGGTTGAAGGTGGCGTGCGGCCACGCTCAGCCTTTTGCGTTGTGCTCGGCAACGAAAAGGGTGGATCGGGCAAATCAACGGTCGCGATGCATATCGCGGTCGCATTGTTGAAGGCGGGGCAGCGCGTCGCCACGATCGACCTCGACTCGCGTCAGAAAAGTTTCACCCATTACATCGAGAACCGCAAAGCCTGGGCAAAGCATGCTCGTCTCGATCTCGAACTGCCGTCGCACTACTGCATTTCGCGCTCCGATGGCGCACTGGTGTCGGACAACGAGACGACTGAGTTCAATGAATTCGCCGCCGCCGTCGATGGCATCGAACACACTCATGATTTCATCGTCATCGATACGCCTGGCCACGACAGCTATCTGATGCGGTTGGCGCATTCGATGGCGGATACGCTGATCACGCCGCTCAATGACAGCTTTGTCGATTTCGACGTGCTCGGCACGGTCGATCCCGTGACCTTCGCTGTCACCGGCACGAGCCACTTCTCGAACATGGTGAGCGACGCGCGGCGCCAGCGACGCGTGGTGGACCATGCCACGATCGACTGGATCGTGGTGCGCAATCGGCTCTCGATGCTCGGCTCGCGCAACAAGCGGCTGGTGGGCGAGGGGCTCCAGGAGCTCTCACTGCGTCTCGGCTACCGCGCCGTGGATGGCTTTGCCGAACGCGTGATCTTCCGTGAATTCTATCCGCGCGGCCTGACTGCACTCGACGATCTCGATGAAAGCACGCTCGGCACGCGCCCGAGCATGTCGCACGTGACCGCCCGGCAAGAGGTCGAGACGCTGCTTAAATCGCTCAAGCTGCCGATCGACGAACGCGGCATGCGGCGCGCCGCGGCACGGCAGGAGTGGTTCGCAGCCCAATCCCAGCCGTTGGAACTGCCCGACATCATCGCGTCATAGCGTTGCCGCTCACGCGATAATTCTTCCCGTCTTTGTGCCGTCTTGGGCATTGCGCCGGCCGGACGAAGGCGCACTTATAGGGTCGGATTCGAAACCGTTTCCGGAGTCCCATGGTGAAAGACCCTACCCCTGCGTCGACCGAAAGCCGAAAACAGCCGGCTGCAGAGTCGCCGCGGCCTGAGATCGATGCGTTTCTCAACAAGGTGCGATCCCTGGGTCCGGCGACACAGTCCGGTCAGCGCGGGCGATTGATCTTTGCGCTCGATGCAACGATGAGCCGTCAGCCGTTGTGGGACACCGCGTGCCGTCTGCAGGGCGATATGTTCAACGAGACCTCTGCGATCGGAGGCCTGGACGTTCAGCTTCTTTATTATCGCGGTTTGGGGGAATGCCGCGCCTCGCGCTGGGTTTCGGATGCGCGCCAGCTTGGCGGCCTGATGGAAAAAATCGATTGCCGCGGCGGGCATACCCAGATCGGAAAAATCCTCGCGCACGCTCGTCGCGAGAACGAGACAAAAAAGGTCCAGGCGCTGGTGTTCGTCGGTGACGCCATGGAGGAGCCGATCGACGATCTCTGCGCCGCGGCCGGGCAGCTTGGCTTGCTTGGCGTTCCGGCCTTCGTGTTCCAAGAGGGTGCCGACGCGGTGGCAGAGCAGACCTTCCGCGAAATCGCGCGGCTATCGCGCGGCGCTTACTGCCGGTTCGATATCAGCGCAGCACATGAACTGGCGGAATTGCTGCGGGCGGTTGCTGCCTACGCCGCCGGAGGCATGAAGGCGCTTGCCGACCTCAAAGCACGTCACAACAGCGGCGCCGTTAAGCTGCTGGCCCAACTGAGATAGCCATGCCGACGTTGCTTTTTGGCATTGTCGTTCTGGTGCTGGTGCTGTGGGGGCTCAATGCCTATTCCAAGGCGGATCCCAAATATCTAGCAAAGGTCGTGCGGCCCGCCGGCGGTATTCTGGCGATAGCAGCGGCGGCATTCTTGTTTTTTCGCGGGCATCCTGAGGTCGCAATCCCGCTTGGACTGACTGGCCTCGGGATGCTCGGCTGGGGGCCGTTCGCCTCGACCGGCTGGTTTCAACGCACGCAAAAAACTCCCGGCCAAGTATCGCGGGTCCGCTCGCCGTTCGTCGAAATGGAACTCGACCATGACAGCGGATCAATGCGCGGCACGATCCTCGCCGGCCAGCACCAGGGCGTTTCGCTCGATAGTCTCGACCTGACGACGCTGCTCGGCCTGCTTGCTGAGTTCGACCCCGACAGCCGCGCCCTATTGGCTGCGTATCTTGATCGCCGGGAGCCCGGCTGGCGTGAGCACGCGCAGGACGGTGCGACAGCGGGGCAGGGAACCTCGCGGGGCGGCAGAATGACCGAAGAGCAGGCCTCTCAGGTCCTTGGTGTGCCGGCGGGGGCGGACGCCGCGGAAATAAAGCGGGCGCACCGCGCGCTCATGAAGAAACTGCATCCCGACCAAGGGGGCTCGACCTACCTCGCGGCCCAGATCAACGAGGCCAAGGAAGTACTGCTGCGGCAGCGACGGTAGCCTTCCGGTCAACAGCACCGGCGGCAGCCGTTTGGCTCGCGTGCGCCGGTTCTGATTACCGGCCTTCTTTGGGCGAATATTCAAGCAGTCAGATCTTCAGCGCCATGCAGGCGACTTCTTCGCGCTTGAGGCGCTTGCAGGCCGACTCCGCCTGGTCGCGGTCGAAGCCGGCAAACCGTGCGCGGTAGTAGGTCTTTGCGCCTTTGACCGTGCGCTCGATATAGGCTTCGGCCTTTTCGAACACGCGCGTGACCTTGCTCATGGCCGAGCTGAGATGCTGCTTGGCTTCGCCTTCGTCTTCATAGGCGCCGACCTGAATGGCCCAGCCGCCGCGGGTGGTGTGACGGGCGGGGGCGGGTGCCTCTTCGGCCTTTGCCGACGGCACGGCGGCCTCCTTGGCGGCGGCCATCATGGCAGGAAGCCTGCCGAGGACCCCGTGACCAGAAGCAGCTGGCGGAGTTTGAGGCGCCGCAACCTGGGCCGATGCAGCCTGGGCCGGTGCAGCCTGAGCCTTCGGAGCTTGGGTCGGCGCAGCTTGGGCCGGGGGGGCAGCTTGGATTAGCGTGGCCGCCGCCAAGGTTTGAACCAGTGCCTCTTCCTGGGCCGAGGGGGCGAGCGTGGCCGTGCGTACCGGGTCGAATGTCGGCGGGGTGGACGCGACCGCGGTTGCCACTGGATTCTTCGGCGGCACGAGCTTCACCGCCACGGTCTTCACCCTGAGCGGCGTGATCGGCGCGTTCGACCCCGGGGCAATCGCGATGGTCTCGTTCGCGCGTGGGGGACTGAGCAAGCCCGGCGCGGCGTCCGCGGAAGCAAGCTGAGGCCTGACGGGCTGAGCCGCCGCGGGTTCGGACTTCTGAGCGTCCGCCACCATGGCAACTGCCGGCGTGGTCGAAGCTTCGGCGATATGGCTGTTGATCAGATCGCGCATTCGCGCGTCGCGCGCGCCGCCAGAGCGGCCGCCCAGCACCACCGCCACGATATGGCGAGGGCCGCGCTTGACCGAGGTCACGAGATTGAAGCCGGAGTCCCGGGTAAAGCCGGTCTTGATGCCATCCACGCCCTCGACCTTGCCGAGCAGGCGATTGTGGTTGCGCATGGCGTTGCCGCGATAGGTGAAACTTGCCAGCGAAAAATATCGGTAGTATTTCGGGAAGCGTTCCTGGACCGCGATGCCGAGCAGCGCCTGATCGCGCGCGGTGGTGATCTGATCGTCATTCGGCAGGCCGGAGGCATTGCGGTAAGTGGTGTTGCGCATGCCGAGCGCACGGGCCTTGCGGGTCATGGCGCGGGCGAACTCGTCTTCGCTGCCGCCGCCCAAGGCCTCGGCAATCACCACAGACGCGTCGTTGGCCGACTTGGTGACAAGCCCCTTGATCGCGTCCTCGACCTTGAGTGTGTCGCCCGCCCGTAGACCGAGCTTGGTTGGAGCTTGGCGCGCGGCCTCCTCGGACACGTCCATCGGCGTGTCGAGCGCGATCTTGCCGGCCTCGAGCCGCTCGAACAACAGGTAGAGCGTCATGATCTTGGTTAGCGAAGCCGGATGGCGCGAGGCGTCGGGGGCGGCTGCGTGCAGCACCGCACCGTTCTTGGCGTCGACCACGATGGCGGCGTAGGGCGGGCTGTAGCTCTTGGAGATCGAGGTCATCTTGCCGCGCTTGGAGCGTCGGCGCGCGTCGGCAGGATCTGTGGTGGCCGCGAGCATCGCGACGGTGGCGGCGAGGCCTAAACATCCCCAACGAAGCCTTCGGGAGGCTCCGACCGGTACGCAACTCATGATGGTTCTTTCCCCGTTCTCAGCCCGTTCAAGCAACAGGCCAGGACCCCTGTTTTGTCCGGTTGTGCCGGGCGTAGCCCGCCCATTTTCCGGGCGGAAGTGACATAGACGGCACATGGTTCAAAAGTATGTCTTTAGAGTTGCCAGAAAGTTAAGGAGAATCAAAGGCCCATGCCCTATTTCGGAGCGTTGCGTGCCACGATTGAGTGCAATGCAAAATAAAGCTTGCCTTATTTGTGCAGTGCAATATATTGCCTCTCATGCGGGCGGTTGAGCGCGCTAAGTCCAGGCAGGTACATCCCAAGGGTCCCCGAAGCGGCGGGACGGAGAGAGCGATTATGATCAAGAATATCGAAGACGTGCAGAAGCTGAGCAAGGACAACATGGACGCGACGATGAAGTCGCTCGGCATGTTCTCCAAGGCGACCCAGGCTATCGCGACCGAGGTGGCTGACTACTCGAAGAAGTCCTTCGAGGACGGCACCAAGGTCATGGAGAAGCTTCTCGGCGCCAAGTCGATCGACAAGGCCATCGAGATCCAGTCCGACTACGCCAAGTCGGCCTACGAAGGCTTCGTCGCGCAGGCGACCAAGATCGGCGAGCTTTATGCCGATCTCGCCAAAGAGACTTACAAGCCGTTCGAGGCTTACGTGGCGAAGGCCACGCCGGCAAAGTAAGGTTTGCGTGTAGAGTAGCGTTGTTTTGAGTAATCCAAAGCCCGGCCCGGTTGGCCGGGCTTGTTGTTTGGCGTTTGCGTCGAGTCCGTAAAGCCTCATTTGCGGCTCCGCTTTGATGACATGTTCGGGCGTTCTCGCGGCGCGTTTGCGCCGGAGTGATTTCAGTCGATGCGCCAGCGGAACAAGTCCGAGCGCGCGCGGGACGCCGCGAGGTCCAGAGGACCCCGCGGAAAGTACCGGTAAGAAAAACCCGCAAGTCCGCCTTCTCTCCAGCGTCCCGCGCGTGGTGTTAGGCTTCTGCATGGCACCCCGGTGGCTGAGGTTTCCTATCCACCGCTTTGGGCTGCTGCAGCGCCTGGCCGTTCAGCACGGAGTTACGGCGCTGCCACCAAAGCCCGTGACGCCATCTGTGGCGCCGGGACCATGCAGCTTTAGCCGCCGCACGTGTGTGTGTGTTGCACCCTTGCGCGGCCACCGCTCTCCGGTCCCGCTTAACGACGCCTCATGAAGCGCCCTCGGATGGACCGGCCTGCGCGGAGTATCAGGGCAGATTTTCGGGCTCGGCAAAATTGGCTGGGATTTCTCGACTGTTTCGCCGCAATTGCGTTCTCGCCGCTCGTCCTTATCTTTGTGACAAGGGAAATCCGACCGTCGGGCTGGACCGTCAATTGCCTGTGAATGAGGCAGGGCTGGCCGTCTGGCAGGGGGGCGGGCAGGTCCTTATGATGAGATCAGTTGACGTCGTCGAAATCGGAAACAGTCGCTCGTTCTGTCATGCAAGGAATGAAGATAAACCTCGCCGATGCGCCGGACTGGTGCTCTCGGACCGCGCCTCAAGCAGGCGCGTTCCCGGTGCGGGCGGCGGGGGAGGATGACAACAAGAAGCGCGGCGGCGAGCGCAATCCGGGCACCGCTGTCATCACCAAGACCAAGCCGCAGACCAAGCGGCCGAACCTTTACCGCGTGCTGATCCTCAACGACGACTACACGCCGATGGAATTCGTGGTGCATGTGCTCGAGCGGTTCTTCAACAAGGACCGCGAGGCCGCCACCCGGATCATGCTGCATGTGCATCATCACGGCATCGGCGAATGCGGCGTTTTTACCTACGAGGTGGCGGAAACCAAGGTGACGCAGGTGATGGACTTTGCCCGCAAACATCAGCATCCTTTGCAGTGCGTCATGGAAAAGAAGTGAGTCTGGGGGGCCGGGAACAAGCCGAGCAATAAGCCGTTGAAACCAAAGCCAAGCTGCCAAAAAGAAAGCCCTGGGGAGGGCGTCCAATACAAATGAAGACAGGTCGATAATGCCAACTTTCTCGCGCAGCCTCGAGCAGTCTCTCCACCGGGCACTGGCGCTCGCCAACGAGCGTCACCATGAATACGCGACGCTCGAGCACCTGCTGCTCGCGCTGATCGACGACCAGGACGCGGCCGCGGTGATGCGGGCGTGCAATGTCGACACCGAGAAGCTCAAGCGCAATCTCGCGAGCTATCTCGAGTCCGAACTGGAGAACCTGGTCACCGACGGCGGCGAGGACTCCAAGCCGACCGCCGGCTTCCAGCGCGTGATCCAGCGCGCCGTGATCCACGTGCAGTCGTCCGGCCGCGAGGAGGTCACCGGCGCCAATGTGCTGGTCGCGATCTTCGCCGAGCGCGAGAGCCACGCCGCCTATTTCCTGCAAGAGCAGGACATGACCCGCTACGACGCGGTCAACTACATCAGCCACGGCATCGCCAAGCGGCCGGGCCTGTCGGAGTCGCGCACGGTGCGCGGCAACGACGAAGAGAGCGACGCCAAGGGTGGCAGCGGCGGCGACGGCGAGCCGAAGAAGAAGGGCGACGCGCTCGAAGCCTATTGCATCAACCTCAACAAGAAGGCCAAGGACGGCAAGATCGATCCGCTGATCGGCCGCGAGCAGGAGATCAACCGCACCATCCAGGTGCTGTGCCGGCGGCAGAAGAACAATCCGCTCTACGTCGGCGAAGCCGGCGTCGGCAAGACCGCGATCGCCGAAGGGCTTGGCGCGCCGCATCATCCACGGCGAAGTGCCGGACGTGCTGAAGAATGCGACGGTGTTCGCGCTCGACATGGGCACGCTGCTCGCCGGCACGCGCTACCGCGGCGATTTCGAGGAGCGGCTCAAGCAGGTGATCAAGGAGATCGAGGCCTATCCGGGCGCGATCATGTTCATCGACGAGATCCACACCGTGATCGGCGCCGGCGCCACCTCCGGCGGCGCGATGGACGCGTCGAACCTGCTCAAGCCGGCGCTCGCCGGCGGCACGATCCGCTGCATCGGCTCGACCACCTACAAGGAATACCGCCAGTATTTCGAGAAGGACCGCGCGCTGGTGCGGCGCTTCCAGAAGATCGACGTCAACGAGCCGTCGATCCCGGACGCGATCGAGATCATGAAAGGGCTCAAGCCGTACTTCGAGGCCTATCACAAGCTCAAGTACACCAACGAGGCGATCAAGGCGGCGGTGGAATTGTCCGCGCGCTACATCCACGACCGCAAGCTGCCCGACAAGGCGATCGACGTGATCGACGAATCCGGCGCGGCGCAGATGCTGCTGCCGGAAAGCCGGCGCAAGAAGACCATCGGCATCAAGGAAATCGAGACCACGATCGCGACGATGGCGCGGATTCCGCCGAAGACCGTGTCGAAGGACGACGCCGCGGTGCTGCAGCATCTCGAGCAGACGCTGAAGACCACGGTCTACGGCCAGGACAAGGCGATCGAGGCGCTGTCGGCCTCGATCAAGCTCGCCCGCGCGGGCCTGCGCGAGCCGGAGAAGCCGATCGGCTGTTACCTGTTCTCCGGTCCGACCGGCGTCGGCAAGACCGAGGTGGCCAAGCAACTATCGGTCAGTCTCGGCGTCCAGCTCATCCGCTTCGACATGTCGGAATACATGGAGCGCCACACCGTCTCGCGGCTGATCGGCGCGCCGCCGGGCTATGTCGGCTTCGACCAGGGCGGCCTGCTGACCGACGCCGTCGATCAGCATCCGCACAGCGTGCTGCTGCTCGACGAGATCGAGAAGGCGCATCCCGACCTGTTCAACGTGCTGTTGCAGATCATGGATCACGGCAAGCTGACCGACCACAACGGCAAGCAGGTCGATTTCCGCAACGTCATCCTGATCATGACCACCAACGCAGGCGCGTCGGATATGGCGAAGGCGGCGTACGGCTTCACACGCCAGAAGCGCGAAGGCGACGACACGGAGGCGATCAACCGGCTGTTCGCGCCGGAGTTCCGCAACCGGCTCGATGCCATCATCACCTTCGCTCATCTGTCGCCGGAGGTCATCGTCAAGGTGGTCGAGAAGTTCGTGCTTCAGCTCGAGGCGCAGCTCGCCGACCGCAACGTCACCATCGAGCTCTCGGAGGACGCGAGCCGCTGGCTGATCGCCAACGGCTACGACGAGCTGATGGGCGCGCGGCCGATGGCGCGCGTGATCCAGGAGCACATCAAGAAGGGGCTCGCCGACGAGGTGCTGTTCGGCAAGCTCAAGAACGGCGGCCACGTGCGCGTCGTGCTGGTCAAGGACGAGCTCGGCAACAGCAAGCTCGGCTTCGAATTCCTCGATGGCCCGATCACGCCGAAGGCGGAGAAGATCCCGGAGAAGCGCGTGCGCAAGCCGCGGAAGCCGAGCGTCCGCAAGAAGCCATCGGGTCCGAAGGGGACGGCGACGGCGGCCCGCCGCCGCGCGGCGGCACGGTGCCGAAGGTGCCGCTGGTCAAGGTCTAGTTTCAGGGACCAGCAAACGAACGCGATCGCCGGGGCTTTTCCCGGCGATTTCGTTATGTGGGCGCGGCAGCGTAGCTTCGTCATCATCTTCACTGGCGTTCGGTAACTGGACAATGTCGGTCGAGCCCGCAGAACCTCCGGCGCACGTTTCCTTCCAGGTGTTCCTCGACGGCATCGTCGCCGCGATCCGCTCGGTGTTCTTTTACGTGCTGGTCGGCACTTACATCGGCCTTGGCGCGCTGGCGCACGAGGTCGGATTTCAGCTTCTGGTGGACGGCATTGTCCACGATGCTGATCTGGGCGGCGCCGGCGCAGGTCATCCTGGTGTCGACGCTGAACACGGCCGCGCTCTGGCGAGGTGGCGCTCGCCGTGACGCTGTCCAGCGTCCGCTTTCTGCCGATGGTGGCTGCGATCTTGCCGGTGATGCGTCATCCGGGCGTCCGCCAGCGCGATCTGCTGCTGCCGATGCATTTCACCGCGATCAGCGTCTGGGTCGAGGGCATGCGCCTGCTGCCGCTGATGCCGGTCGAGCGCCGCATCGTCTTCTACAACGGCTTGGGCGTCGGCCTTATGTCGGGCGCGGTCATCGGCGGTGCGATCGGTTTTGTGCTGGCGGCACAACTGCCGCCGCTGTTGTCCGCGGCGTTGCTGTTTTTCACGCCGATGTCGATCCTGATGTCGTCGGCCCGCAATAGCCGTACCCTGCTCGATGGCTTGGCGTTTGCGCTCGGCCTTGTGGTCGGCCCGATCGTGGCGGCGCAGAAGATCGGCCTCGACCTGATGTGGACGGGCCTGATTGCCGGCACGATTGCCTATCTGGTCCACCGCCTGCGCGAGTCCAGGCGAGGGCGCGCAACATGAACCCCACGCTGCATGAACTTGGACCGCTGCTGGCCCTGATCCTGTTCGGCTTCCTGCCGAACGAGGTCTGGCGGCTGGTCGGGCTGATGCTGGTGCGGGGCTTGGATGAGAAATCGCAGGTCATCGTCTGGGTGCGGGCGGTCGCGACTGCGATGCTGGCCGGCGTGCTGGCGCAGTTGATCCTGTCGACCTCGGCCCGCTCGCCAGCATTCCGGTCGGCGTGCGGATCGGCGCCGCCGTGCTCGGCTTTGCCGTATTCCTGGTCACCAGGCGATCGGTGTTTGCCGGCGTGCTGGCCGGAGAGGCCGCCATCTTGCTGGGAACGTACTTATCCGCACCGTGAGCCTAGCCCTTCAGCGCCGCCGCCAGCTTCAGCGCCTGGTCGGACAGCACGTCGGGTTTTTCCTTCTCGCTCGCCGGCGGCTTCATCGGAACGCCGTCCTTGCGCGGGATGACGTGCACATGCAGGTGAAACACCACCTGGCCGCCGGCGCCCTCGTTGAACTGCTGGATGGTGATGCCGTCGGCGGAAAACACCTTCATCGCGGCGTTGGCGATCTTCTGCGCCGCCACCGCCACCGCGGCCAGATCGTCGGGCTTGACGTCGAGCAGATTGCGCGCCGGCGCCTTCGGCAGCACCAGCGTATGGCCGGGCGCGCGCGGCATGATGTCGAGGAAGGCCAGCACCTTGTCGTCCTCGTAGACCTTGTGACAGGGCAATTCGCCGCGCAGGATTTTCGCGAAGATGTTGTTGCGGATCGTAGCTCGGCATCAATGTCCTCCGAAACGATCAGTCCTGTTCCTGCTCGGCCAAATCCTTGCGGAACGGCGCCAGCGCCGCAAGCTCCTGGCCGGCGGCCTCCACATAGGCGCGCTCGCGCACGAGGTAGTCGGCGATCGCCCGGCGCAGCCCCGGGTCGGCGATGTAATGCGCCGAATAGGTGGTCACCGGCAGGTAGCCGCGGGCGAGCTTGTGCTCGCCCTGGGCGCCGGCCTCGACCCGGTTGAGCTTGCGGGCGATGGCGAAGTCGATGGCCTGATAGTAGCAGAGCTCGAAATGCAGGAACGGGTGGTGCTCGATGGCGCCCCAGTGGCGGCCGAACAGCGTGTCGGAGCCGATGAAATTGATCGCGCCGGCGATGAAGCGCCCGGCGCGCTTGGCCATCACCAGCAGGATCCTGTCGGCCATGCTCTCGCCGACCAGCGAGTAGAACTTGCGGGTGAGATAGGGCCGGCCCCATTTGCGCGAGCCGGTCTCCATGTAGAACGCGAAGAAGGCGTCCCAGACGCTCTTCGGTCAGGTCCTTGCCGGTGAGCCAGTGCACCGTGATGCCGGGCGCCAGCGCCTCGCGCCGCTCGCGGCGGATGGTCTTGCGCTTGCGCGCCGACGAGCGCCTCCAGGAAGTCGTCGAACGTGCGCGTAGCCGGCGTTCTCCCAGTGGAATTGCTGGTCGGTGCGCTGCAGGAAGCCGTGCCCGACGAGCGCCTGGCATTCCGGCTTCGGGCAGGAAGGTGACGTGCACCGACGAGGCCTCGTGTCGGCGGCAGAGCTCGATCAAGCCCGGCGATGAGCCCGTCGCGCACCTGCTCGGCGCTGGGCGACCGGGGCGCACCAGCAGCCGCCGGCCGGTCGCCGGCGTGAACGGCACCGAGACCTGCAGCTTCGGGTAGTAGCTGCCGCCGGCGCGCTCGTAGGCCTCCGCCCAGCCGCGGTCGAACACGTATTCGCCGCGCGAGTGGGATTTCAGATAGCAGGGCACCGCGCCGAGAACGGTGCCGTCCGGCGTCTCGGCAACGAGGTGCTGCGGCTGCCAGCCGGTCCGTGCGATGGCCGAGCCGGAAGCTTCCAGCGCATGACAGAAAATCATACGAAATGAAAGGGTTGTACGACGAAGCTTGAATATCTGATTGAATATCGGGAGCCAGTTCAGACATCGGTTGAGGATTGGCGCAGGCGTCCCAGGCGGCGGCATCGCATTCGGCGATGGCCGAGATAACGCGTAGGCGCAGGGCTGCGGGATCGGGTATGGGCATGTCAGCGGTCTAGACGGCCATTATGGCCGAAAGCCCTCGAAAATCATCTGGTCGGCATAGCGGGCGGCGCGGGCGCGATCCTCGGCCGTGCGCACCGTCCAGGTCAGCAGCGGCCAGCGCAGCACATGGCGTGCCAGCAACGGCACCCCGGTCGGCAGGTCTTGCAGCCGATAGGCCATGAACTGCGGCCGCGCGGCGAGCGCCTGCGCCGGATGTAGCGCGCTGCCGACATCTTCGCGGTGGCCGGCGCGCTCGGAATCGCGCCGCATCGCCACAAGGCCGCGCGGCAGAGCCGGGAGCGATACTCCGCAAGGCCGCCATCAGGCTCGGGTCGAACGACATCGCGGCGACCGGCACCGCCGTAGCCCGCGAGCACTTCGGCCGTGCGGCGCGGCGAGCCGTCAAGTCGCCGTCGAAGCGGCTTTTCAGTTCGATCAGCAGCGTGGCGCGGCCGGCGACCAGGTCGCACAGGCTCGCCAAGCGTGAGCATGCGGTCGGCGTTGCCTTTGAACGGGACACGCTGCAGCGCGCCGGCGGTCATGGTGTCGAGGCGGCCCGCGCCGTCGGTGAGGCGGCCGAGCGCGTCGTCATGATGCACCATGGCCTCGCCGTCGGCGCTGATCTGCAGGTCGAATTCGATGCCGTAGCCGCCGTCGATCGCCGCGCGGAAAGCCGATGCGGTGTTCTCGATCACGCCCGAAGCGGCGTCGTGCAGGCCGCGATGGGCGATCGGCCGCGCGGTCAGCCAGTCGCGCATGGTGGCCCGGGTCAGGCCACCTCGAACGCGCGCTTCGACCTCGACCGCGGCGTCGAGCGGCAGCGCCGCGACGCCGACGGTGGTGCGCGCATGGCGGCCCTTGTCGCCGAACGCGGCGACCATCAGGTCGGAGGCGCCGTTCATCACCTTCGGGCCGTCGATGAAGCCCGGCGCCGAATTGATGAAGCCGCCGAGCCGCACCACGCGCGGCGATCTTGTCGAGGTCGCCGAGCGCGGCCTTGAGCTGCGCCAGCAGGTTGATCGCGCAGGCGCGCGCGGCCTTCTGGCCGTCCTCGATGGAGACGCCGCCGCCGAGCTGGCCCTTGGCCACGAGCTTGCCCTCGGCGTCGAGGCAGAGCTGGCCCGAGACCACCATGAAATTCCCGGTGCGCACGAACGGCACATAATTGGCGACGGGCGCGACCGGCTTCGGTAGCGCGATGCCCAGGTCCGCAAGCTTCTTTTCGATCGTTCCGGCCATTTTGTCCTCCTTGCGCCATCCACTTGGGTTCTTAAAAGCGTGGCACAAGCCGTATGCCTAGAAAACGCCCAAGAAACATCCGATTGCAAATGCCGTAGTTGTTTCGCCGATCATGGTTCCAGTTGCAAGCGTGGCCTCCCCGGATGCCGTTGCAGATAACAACAGGGCCACGTATTTTGGCCATCAGACTGACCCAAGGAGATTTTTGATGAATTTATTTGCCGCGCCCGTCCGTTTGGTGCTTGCGGCGGCCGCTGTGGCCGCGCTGGCGCTGCCCGCGCCGGCGCACGCGCAGGGCGCTGCTGTGGCGCTCGCCTCGCACCGCGCCGTGTACGATCTCAAGCTTTCGACCACGCGCGGCAAGCGCGCGATGAACGCGGTGCGAGGCCGCATCCTCTACGACTTCTCCGGCAGCGCCTGCGAGGGCTATGCGCTGCAATTCCGCCAGGTGTCGGAGCTGGACAGCGGCGAGGGCAAGGTGGTGGTCTCGCGACCTGCGCGCGACCTCGTGGGAGGATGGCGCCGCCAAGCGACTGCGGTTTCATTCGCAGAACTTCTTCGACGAGAATTTGCGCGACTCGGTCGACGGCCAGGCCGAGCGGGAGGGCGGCGGCGTCGCGGTGCAACTCAAGGAGCCAGGCGAAAAGAAGCTCGATCTGCGGAACGAGCTGGCGTTCCCGACCGAGCATGTCCGCCGCATCATCGCCTCTGCCCGCGAGGGCAAGACGCTGCTGCAGGTTTCGGTCTATGACGGCTCCGACACCGGCGAGAAGATCTACGACACGCTGACCGTCATCGGTAAAGCCATCGCGCCGGACGGGCAAAAGCCGGCCGATGCCGTCGCCGGACAAAAGGCGTTCGCGCGGCTGACGCGTTGGCCGGTGACGATCAGCTATTTCGACCACGCGGTGGGCGAGAAGTCCGGCGAGCAGACGCCGGTCTATGCCATCACCTTCGAGCTGTACGAGAACGGCGTATCGCGCGCGCTCGTGCTCGACTACGGCGATTTCGTCCTGACTGGCGAAATGACATCGCTGGAGATGAAGGACGCCAAAGCCTGCCCGTGACGGCTTACGGGCATTCCGCGCCGCTGTCGATCCACGCCTGCACCAGTCTTCGGGCCTGCGTCGAGGTTGAGCGCGCCGCCGCGAAATAAAAACCGCGCGAAGGGACCTGGGGGAAACCTTCGCGCGGAGTTGGGGGAGGAACCGTACACGTCAGGAGCCAGATTCCTAGCGCGATTCGCCAGCGTGTCGGCGGTACGTGGATGACGGCATGCGCAAGTTTTTCGAGAAGAAGTCCCAAGTTGGGACATCTAATGAAACTGCCCCTGCCTTCATCGATGACGCCGCCGAGAAGACCGGACAAGGCCGCTCGACCGTTGAAATAAAAACCGCGCGGACGCTGTAACCCGCCCGCGCGGCTCGAAGGAGGAAACGTGCTGCCCCTGGAAGAAGACAGCGAGGCAATGCTAGCGCCGCTCGATGCGCGCGCCAAGGGGTCCGCCGCCATGATCTCGCTCTCCGATGCCGAATTGACCGCCGTGTTGGACGCCTGCAAACCGCTCCGACCCGGAGATCGCGATCCATTCCTGCGCGCGCTGGCGCAGGAGCTTGGCCGCGAGCCGCAGCTAGGCCCCGGTGTCATTCACCGCGTCGCGAGAAATTTGCAGCGGCAGTTTTTCGATCCGCCCGATCTGTCCGGCATCGTGTCGAAGTACAACTGATCGACTCGACAAAAAGTGAGACAAAAAGTGAGAAGGAGCCGGTGGCCACCGACTCCTTCTCCGCTTGCGTTGCGATGCGATGCTACGCGTCGCGTTGCCTTGACCGCGACCCAGCTTGAGCCAAGGCGGCCAAACCTCGCCTTACCTTGCCTAACCTCTCGCGTTCGAGAGGGGGATCGCGGCCAGCTTTTAGGTCCTGCACTAGGCTCCTGGCCTTGGTACTGGAAACCGTCACGCGCGATCCGATTCGAAGCGTACTCAGCTTTATGGAGCGATCAAGCAACATGGCTGTCGTATTCTGGATCATCTCACAGTCCAGGCTCACATCATCCGCAGCCCGCGCCCGGCCTAGCGGTTCGTGGTGTATCGCCCGACATTGCGACCGGCCGGATCGTAGATCGTCGTGGTGTTGCCGCTCCGCGTCTCGCGGCTGATGACCTTGCCGCTGGCATCGTAGTTCGTCGTCGTGCCTTGGCTGTCGGTCGAAGATCGGCCGACGACCTTCCCAGACAAGTTGTAGAACGTGCGATCTTGCGCCGAGGCAGCGTTGATCAGCATGTACAGCCCTACCAGCACCCAGCTAAAGGCGATCAGGGCCAGTATGGTCTTGCCACCAACGCCGAGCCATCGCGCCTTGTCGATACCGTAGGCCCGAGCCCGCCGCGTTATCAGAACCCCGGTCAGTATGAGAATGGCGATGGTCGCCGAGCCGTCGACCGACGATGCAATGCCCGTTGTCGCCTTGACGAAGTAATAGACAGCGACCAGAGCGGTCGTGATCGCGAAGCAAAGGATCGAAATGGTAAATGCCTGTCCCCACGTCAGGGGCCGGGCGAAGAACTTGAGGAAAGCCGTGGCTGGGACCGACATCAACAGAGTCAACGTCACCACGCCAATGGCGACCCCAAGCAGAAATCCGACATGAAAAGTTTTCCCCGAGTCGTTTCAGATCGCCCGTGCTTCCGTGAGGATTTGACCAAGCTCACTGGCGGACCTTGCGTAATCTTCGGGCGTCAAATCGTTCGTCATGCTGTGCCCCGCCCTGGATACGATCCGGGCTAAACTCTACAGGTCCACCGGGCTGTCAAATAGGTCACAACGGCCTAATCTGAAGCTCGACGGAACAGAACCGGAGCACCCAGCGCGAATTCACAACATGTTGAACCAGCAGAGTTTTTGCCGCAGCACGCGGCCTAACCAATTGCCCTACAAGGGCTCGCCGGAGGCCATAACCAGCGTGATCCGCGGCGACACGCAGCTCTACTACCTCTCGGTCAATCTCGCGGTCGAGCTGCACAACGCCGGCAAGGTGCGCGTGATCGCGGTTTCGACGCCGAAGCGCAGTCCAGCGTTGCCGGACGTGCCGACGGTCGCTGAATCCGGCTTGCCGGATTACGACTTCAATTCCTGGTTCGGGGTGCTGGCGCCTGCCGGCGTGCCCGATCCGGTGCTGGCCAAGATCCAGGGCGACATCGCGGCGGTGCTGCGCCGGCCCGATGTTTTCGAGCATCTGACAAAACTGGGATTCGAGATCGTCGGCAGCAAACCGGAGGTCTTCAATGCGCTCATCAAGATGGACACCGAGCGCAATACCGTGATCCTGCGCGACGCAGGGGTCACCCCGAACTGATCCCGCAGGCAAGGACACGACGTGGCCATTCGCGACATCATCATACCCCCAGCGCCGGGTCTCGATCTCAGCCGCCATTATGGGCTGCATCAGTCGCCTGCCATCCGCGCGGGGGGCCTGATCTTCTGCTCCGGTATGGTGGCGGTCCATCCGGAGACCGGCGAGCGCGAGCACGGCACAATGACGAGCGAGACGCGGCGGATTTTCGGCAACCTCGACCTGCTGCTGCGTGCGGCCGGCTCCTCGCTCGATCGCCTGGTTCAGGTCCATGCGATGATCTACGACCGCATCGAATACGACGTGCTCAACCGCGCCTATCGCGAGTTCGTGCCGAACGGTCCCCCGGCACGCACGGTGTGGAGTGTCCGCATCGAATCCGGATTCAACGTCCAGCTCGACGTCGTCGCCGCGGCGTAGGACGAAAAAAATCATGCCCCGCGAACTGATCCATCCCGTGAACCCGAATTTGGACGTGCCGCGGAATTTCAACCTGCCGTATTCGGTCGGCGTGAAGGCCGACGGCTTGATCTTTCTGTCCGGCATGACTGCGATCGACAGCGCGACCGGCGAACGCAAGCACGGCACGGCGGCCAGCGAAACCGCGGACATCCTGAGCAATATGGCGGAGGTGCTGGACGGCGCAGGCTCCTCGCTCGCCAATATCGTGAAGGCCAACGTGTTCCTGCACAGCCTGCTGGAAATGGACAGCTTCAATGGCGCCTACCGGCGGTTCTTTCCGGATGCGCCGCCGGCGCGCAACGTCAGCGGGGTCGTGCTCAATTCCGGAATGAAAGTCGAGATCGAATGCATCGCGCTTGCAGGCGGTGAGGATGGTTCACGCCGCGAACGCAGCATCATCGAACCGAAGAATCCGTTGCTGAACAACTCGCGGCGGCACAACCGGCCTCATTCGCCGGGCGTGCGGGCCGGCAACCTGATTTTCATTTCCGGCATGGTGCCGCTCGATCCTGTGACCGGCGAAACCAGGCTCGGCCCGACAGCGGAGCAGGCGCTGGTCGTGCTGAACAACATGGCGCATCTTCTGGAATCCAACGGCAGTTCGCTGAATCGCGCGATCAAGCTGAATGTCAGCCTCGCCAATATGCTGGAGTGCGACTCGTTCTACCGGGTGATGCGCAAGTTCTTTCCCGCTGACCCGCCGGCATGCACTGTTGTCGGCATGCAGCTCAGCAACGGCCACGGCGTCGAGATCGAGTGTGTCGCCGCGGCTTGAAGCCTGGCGGGGCGTTCATGCCGGTTTCGTTTGATCGTCCTCGTCGAGCGCCAGCCCCTTGACCATGGCCTCGTGACCGAATTTTCCGCGCACCCGGTCCATAACGCGCTCGGCCTCAGCGCGGCGCTCGCCCGCTTGGTCGATTAAATCGGCCGGGTCGGCATCCTCGGCATCGGCCAGCGCGCTGACACCCACGCCCAGCAGCCGGTAGCTCGTGCCGTTGATCTCGCGCTCCAGCATCTCGCGCGCGGCGCCGAAGATTTTGCCCGCGAGCTGGGTCGGGCTCTCCAGCGAGCGCGCCCGCGTCAGAATCCGAAAGTCGGCGGTTTTGAGCTTGAGCGTGACGGTCGACCCGCAAAGGTGCTTTTCCTTTAGCCGGTCGGAGACTTCCTCGGCTGCCGCCCACAGCCGCTTCTCCAGCGGCCGGAACGAGGCAATGTCCTTGTCGAAGGTGTTTTCCGCAGAGACGCTTTTGCGCTCGCGCACCGGGTCGACCGGCCGCACGTCGATGCCGCGGGCCAGTCGCGACAGCCGTTGGCCTTCGGCGCCGTAGCGGCGCATCAGCTCGCGCTCGTCAACGCGCTGGAAATCGGCGATCAGGCGGAAGCCATCCTTGGCAAAGCGGGTCGCGGCGACCTTGCCGACGCCGTAGATCAGCGTCACCGGCTTGTCGGCGAGGAACGCTGCTGCCTCGGCCTGACCCAGCACGGCGAAGCCGCGCGGTTTGTCGAGATCGGAGGCGATCTTGGCCAGGAATTTGTTCGCCGCCAGCCCAATCGAGACGGTAATGCCGATCTCTTTTTCCACGCGCGAGGAAAATCGCGCCAGCACCTTGGCTGCGTTCATGCCGTGCAGCCGCGCGGTGCCGGCCAGATCCATGAACGCCTCATCGATCGAAATCGGCTCGACCTGCGGCGTCATGTCGTGCATCAGCGCGCGGACCTGGCGGCTGACATCGGCATATTTTTCCATGTTGGGACGCACGATGGTGGCGTGCGGGCACAGCCGCCTGGCCTCGAACATCGGCATGGCCGAGCGCACACCGAAGGTGCGCGCTATGTAGCAGGCCGTGCTGACCACGCCGCGCTTGCCGCCGCCGATGATCAGCGGCTTGTCGGCAAGGGTGGGGTCGTCGCGCTTCTCGATGGTGGCGTAGAAAGCGTCGCAATCGACATGGCAGATCGTGAGCGTGTCGAGCTCGGGATGGCGCATGATGCGCGGCGAGAAACAGGACGGGCAGCGTGCGGCGTCGCCGGTGTCGCGGAGGCAGTCACGGCAGAACGCGGCCATCACGGCATATCCCGTTCCCAGAGCCCGCCGAGCGCGGCACGCGCACGTTCAACCTCGGTGGGATCGATACCCTGCTGTTGCGCAAACGCGATCAAGAGCGGTTCGTTGCCGGAAAAATGGTCGAGCACGCCGCTGAGGAAGCTCCGGTCGTGCGCGGCCTTGCGGATCTGGTCCGGGCCAACGCCGGTGGCGGCGAGAAATCCGCCAAGATGTTCGGGCTCGGATGCGAGGAACGAAAGCGCCGCGACGGCCAGTGTCTCGGCGGCCTCGCGCCGCGACCGGTCCTTGCTACTGCGGGGTTTGCCTCGTTTCATCGATGCCGATTCTTGATGCGCGGCCAGCTTAGCAATCCTGGGCCGGTCCTTGCGCAAAAATCCGGACACGCTACCGTGGTTGTCCGGAAGGCGCGCAGTGCCGGTCGGTCATCGGCGAATTTCATCAGCCTGTCATGATGTTAACACCTGCGGCGGCGGTGGCGCGCGGGTGCAAAAGACCAGCTTTCGTTTCCGTTTCCGTAACACTTCCTCACTAACTTATTAAGCATTGTGCCAAAGTGCGTCCGCGGCGTCCGAACCGGGCGTCCTGGACCGTTGTGGCAACGGGGAAGTAGGCAGGATGGCCAAGACGGTCCTGATCGTGGAGGACAACGAACTCAACATGAAGCTCTTCCACGATCTGTTGGAGGCGCACGGCTACCACACCGTCGGCACGCGCAACGGTATCGAGGCGCTCGATCTCGCGCGCAAGCACCGTCCCGATCTGGTGCTGATGGACATTCAGCTTCCCGAAGTGTCCGGCCTTGAAGTGACCAAATGGCTCAAAGACGATCCCGAGTTGAAGACGATCCCGGTCGTCGCCGTCACCGCCTTCGCAATGAAGGGCGACGAGGAGCGCATCCGCGAAGGCGGCTGCGAGGCGTATCTGTCGAAGCCGATCTCGGTTGGAAAATTCATCGAGACCATTCGCCATTTTCTTGGAAATGCCTGAGGAGTGCTAGTTCGTGACAGCGCGTGTTCTCGTCGTCGATGATGTGCCGGCCAATGTGAAGCTGCTGGAAGCGCGGCTGTCGGCCGAGTATTTCGATGTCGTTACCGCGATGAGCGGCAGCGAGGCATTGGCGATCTGCGAGAAGGCGGAGTGCGACATCGTCCTGCTCGACGTGATGATGCCGGATATGGACGGCTTCGAGGTCTGCCGCCGCATCAAGGCTAACCGCACGACCCATCATATTCCGGTCGTCATGGTGACCGCGCTCGATCATCCGTCCGACCGCGTGAAGGGGCTCGACGCCGGAGCCGACGATTTCCTGACTAAGCCTTTGTCCGACGTGGCGCTGATCGCGCGGGTGCGGTCGCTGTCGCGGCTCAAGATGATAACCGATGAGTTGCGCATGCGCGCGCTTACCTCGCGTGAGATCGGCATCCAGGACCCGGAGAACCAGGCGTTGGTCGATGCCGGCCGTGCCGGACGCGTGCTGATCGTCGACGACCGCGCTTCGGCCGCGGAGCGGCTGTCGACAGCGCTGGCGACCCTTCACACCGTGGATATCGAAAGCAATCCCGCCGACGCGCTGTTTCGCGCCGCCGAAGGCAATTACGACCTGATGATCGTGTCGCTGGCACTGGAAAACTGCGACGCGTTGCGGCTGTGCAGCCAGTTCCGCTCGCTCGATCGCACGCGCAGCGTGCCGATCCTGGCGATCTGCGACGGCGAGGACAACGCGCGCATGATCCGCGGGCTTGAGATCGGCGTGAACGATTACCTGATGCGGCCGGTCGACAAGAACGAGCTGCATGCCCGCGCCAAGACGCAAATTCGCAAGAAACGCTACACCGAGCGGCTGCGCGATAACGTTCAGCAGTCGATCCAGCTGGCGATCACCGACGGGCTCACCGGGCTCTACAACAGGCGCTATATGGAAAGCCATCTTGGCGCGCTGGTGGAGCAGGCGGCGGCGCGCGGCAAGCCCCTCACAGCGCTCGTTCTCGACATCGACTACTTCAAGGCGGTGAACGACACCTGGGGCCACGACGCCGGCGACGACGTGCTCCGCGAATTCGCCACCCGCATCAAGAAGTCGATCCGCGGCATCGATCTGGCCTGCAGGCTTGGCGGCGAGGAATTCGTCATCGTCATGCGGGAGACCGACATGGCGGTGGCCACCATCGTCGCCGAACGGCTGCGCCGGCGCATCGCCTCGGAGCCGTTTGCGATCGCACAGGGGACCAAGCACATCGAGGTCACGATATCGATCGGCCTGGCGACGCTCGACACCGTCGACGACAACGCCGCGACGATCCTCAAGCGTGCCGACCAGGCGCTCTACCGTGCCAAGCGGGACGGCAGGAATCGCGTCGTCGCCGACGCGGCTTAGCTATTTTTCCGGGGCGGAAGTGAACGGCGGCCGGTGACCCCGATCGGGGCAGAGCCGTCTGGGTTGTGACTTTTCGCACTTCAGTTTTGACGTGCGCTACACAATGTTCGAAGCAAGGGACTCGGAGGATGCGATGCGCGACCCAATTCAAACGCCCCACGTGATTTCGCCGTTCGGCGAGGGCTATATCGCGGAAGTACGCGGCGACGCCCCACATCCCTTGCACAACAGCTCAAGCGGGGCAGCCAAATGGATGGCGGTCGTGATGGCTGTTCTGGTGTTCGGGATCACCACCGCGACGGCGATCACGATGAGTCGCACGCCCGCGTCGGATTTCTCCTGGAGCCAATCAGCGAATTTCATCAAGGTTCCGTTCGCGGGTGGCATCGAGGAAGCGTTGTACTAGCACCGGCGGTACTCCTTCGGGCTTCTTTGGAAACAATTTAAGCGCGGCTGGCTAAATTTCGAGCTTTAACGTCGGGCCGCCCGCATTATAAATCCGCACTTCGGTGTCGATTGAGGACGGCGGCTTGTTCCTCCGGGCCGCCGTCCTCGCTATTTCATCGGCAATTTTAGCGCTCGTCCGCAATTTCCGTTACCAGCACTGGCTGGCTGCGACCAGTTTCAGCTTGACTGCCAATGCCTCCTCGAAGGTGTTGAACGGGCGCGACGCCTTGAAATCGTTCGTCAGCGGCTTGCCGGGAATCGCATGATTCCAGATTTGGCAGAAACCGCTCGTCCATCGAAGGATTTGGTAGCTCGCCTGGGCCTGGCTCGACGCCAGCGTGCAAATCGCGGCCACACTCAAAATCAAACTCCAACGGTTCATTGAATCCTCCTCGGTGTTGAAACGATAAGCGTCGAGGATAGCAGTCGCGTGGGTGTCGCCAAAGCTGAAACGCGAGGCGGGTATGTCCGCTAGCGGACTGATGTCTGCGCGCCAGCATCATGCCCCGGCGTCGGCACCCTCCGCCCAAATTGCAATAGCAGGCGACCGAGACAATCCGCCGCGCGGCATTTGCGCGACCTGGCCCAGGATTGATGACGACGGCTGGTATTGTCGCCGATAGGCCGCATGGAGCGGCCAAGGGGATAGTCATGAACCAAGAAGAGCGGGAGCGGCGGATATTTCGTCTAGTGGCCGGAACGGTGATGATCGGCTTGTTGACCTACGGGCTCAGCCTCATCGCGTATCAGAATTACAATCAGAAAAAGCGGGCCGCGCTGCCGCTGACGATCACATTGTTGCATCAACAGTAACTCGCCCGATCCGATAGGCAGCGGAGCCAAAGCCCATGCAATCTCTCATACTTCTGGTCATCTTTGTCCTAACCGCCATCATGCTTCAGAGCATCGGATTTCTGATCAGCAGGCTGGTGGACTATCAATATCCGGCGTTCGGCCTGATGACGTTTCTCGTCTTGTTCATCTCGGCTTTCTTTGTCGCATGGCCCATCGCCCTGCGGATTGCCGAATGGCTCATTGCCCGCATTGGATACGTTGTCGAGACGGAGCAAAGCGGCCAAGGCACGCGGCGCGATGTCGTAAAGCCGAGCGTACGGGCTTAAGAAGCCACCACGCGCCACTGATCGCTGTTCGCCCCAAATCGCGCGGTCCTTTTATCGGGGTCCGCGCGAGATTTATCCATCGACCCAAAACGCGCCGATAATTTTTTGCTTCGCATATTGTTGCGCGTGTGTTTTTGCAGCGATGTTTTTGAATGCGTGAGTTAATCGCGCGCGTTTAACCATAACGATTTAGGTTGATACGGGGTTATCGGCAAATCCAGCGTTTGTCGAGGGTTTTAGCGTTGCGTTCATCGCTCGATCCAGTAGCGTGCAATTCACTTAAGGGGTGGCGGCCGGAAGCCAGCAGGAGGCGCTGGTTTTTGGTTTGAAGTTCGGCAGCCGCCCCAACGAAAACCCTACGGGTTGCTCAGGTCCGCCGCATCTCCTGGGTCCGTGGGGTTAGGCCGGCCTGGGAGCGATGCGAGTGGCCTCCTCATGACTTCGCTCCCGGCCGGCCACCTTTTTCAAACAAGCAGAACTGAAAACACAAAGTGAAAAGGGCGCCTGCAACGGCGCCCTTCGTTTTTTTGTCGTCGCGGATCGCGATGATTATTTGATTTTGCCTTCGACGAACTCGACGTGCTTCTTCGCGATC
This sequence comes from uncultured Alphaproteobacteria bacterium, assembly GCA_963842645.1. Taxonomy (GTDB): domain Bacteria; phylum Pseudomonadota; class Alphaproteobacteria; order Rhizobiales; family Xanthobacteraceae; genus Z2-YC6860. The sequence continues at coordinate 195,695 of CAWJGY010000010.1, forward strand.
GGGTCGTATTTTTTCATCTTCAGCTTCTCGGTCATCGTCCGCGAGTTCTTCTTGGTGACGTAATAGAACCCGGTGTCGGCGCTGGAGATGAGCTTGATCTTGGTGGTAACGGCCTTGGCCATGACAATCCTCGAGGGTTAACGGCGATTGGGGCGGAAACTAAGGTTCCCGACGCGAAAGTCAAGGAAAGTGCGTTTCGGGGCGAATTCCGAGTCCGATCAGAGCAAATCCCGCACCCGCTTGCCGTGGACCACGTGGAAGTAGGGAACCGGCAGATCGTGACTGAAACCCTTTTCGAGCAGGGTGTTGAGCTCGCGGAGCACGATCTCTGTGATGGCCATCAGTTCGATGCGCTGCTTGATCTGCGATAGCGGCAGCCAAACCAATTCGACCAATTCGAAATCCGCACCGACCTTGCCGTCGACGCGATGCGCGATGGCGCTCGCGTCGGCAGTGAAAAAGCGGGTGTCGTAGCGCCGCTTGCGGCGGGGCGGCGTCACGGCGCGGGCGACGAAGTGGACGGTGGAGAGATCGGGCAGGATGCCCGCGTCGATGAACGCCGCCCACGCGCTGTCGGGCTTGGCAGGTATCTGTGGGCTCTTGGCGCCAAGTAGCAAGCCAGTCTCCTCGAAGGTTTCGCGGATCGCGGCAAGCGCAAGGGCGCGCGCCTTGGCTGCATTGGGACGCTTGACGTGTGCCATCAGCTTTTGTTCGGCACGCGGATCGAGGGACGCCGCCACCGGCATCGTCCGGTCGATCGCATCGACGCGGCCACCGGGAAAGACATACGCCCCCGGCATGAAGACATGCCGATCGTGGCGCTTGCCCATCAGGACCTTTGGCTCCGGGCCGCTGCGGTCGAGCAGGATCAGTGTTGCCGCGTCCTTCGGCGTGAGATTGGGATGACCACCGGCCGCGTCGGTGGTGAACTTCTGCATCAGCTCCGGCGGAATTTCGGTCATCGGCGCTTTCCCCGATAGGGCTTTTTTCCGCGGAACGGCTTTTCGCGGCGGCGCACCGGGCGTACCCTGCCTGGACGATCGGACGGCCGGCGCTGGGCGCCCGTCATGACCCGGCCTTCAGATAGAAGCTCGAAGCGGAGCGCGCCGGCGACGGGCGCGGCCTCGACGAGCTTCACGGTGACATGGTCGCCCAGCCTGTGTGTCTCGCCAGAGCGGTTGCCGACCATGGCGTGCATCGCCTCCTCGTAGCGGAAATACTCATTGCCGATGGTGCGCGCCGGGATGAAGCCGTCGGCGCCGGTGTCGTCGAGCTTGACGAAAAGCCCCGCGCGGGTAACGCCGGAGATACGGCCTTCAAAGGTCGCGCCGATGCGGTCGGCGAGGTGATGCGCGATCAGCCTGTCGTTGGTCTCGCGCTCGGCTTTCATGGCGCGGCGCTCGGAGGCGGAAATCTGCGCGGCGATCTCGGTCAGCGCTGCCGCATCCTGCATGCTGGGCAGACCGTCGGTGCCGAAGCTTCGCGCACGGACGAGCCCGCGATGCACGATCAGGTCGGCGTAGCGGCGGATCGGCGAAGTGAAATGCGCGTAGCGGCGCAGGTTCAAGCCGAAGTGGCCGTAGTTCTCGGCGGAATATTCGGCCTGTGCCTGTGAGCGCAGCACCACCTCGTTCACGAGCTTCTCGACGTCCTTGCCTTTGACCTGGGCGAGGATGCGGTTGAACTGCTCGGCCCGCATCGCGCCGCCCTTGGGCAGCGAGATGTGCAACGTGTTGAGGAACTGGCGCAGCGCCTCAATTTTCTCGAGCGACGGCTCGTCGTGCACGCGGTAGATCAAGGGCGTGCGGGCGGCTTCGAGCGTTTCGGCCGCGGCGACATTGGCGAGGATCATGAACTCCTCGATCAGCCGGTGCGACTCCAGCCGCTCCGGGCTGATGACGCGGTCGACGGTGCCATCGGCCTTGAGTAGGATTTTCCGCTCGGGTAGATCGAGGTCCAGCGGGCCGCGGGCGTCGCGGGCGGCTTTCAAACTCTCATAAGCCGCGTAAAGCGGCTTGAGCACCGAATCGACCAGTATTCCCGTCACGTCGTCGGTGCGGCCGCCGATCGCCACCTGGGCCTGCTGGTAGTTGAGTTTTGCCGCCGAGCGCATCAGCACCCGGTGAAACGTGTGGGAGCGCTTGCGCCCGTCGCGGCCGATGATCATCCGTACCGCCAGCGCCGCGCGGTCCTCGTTGGCGCGGAGCGAGCACAGGTCGTTCGAGATGCGCTCGGGCAGCATCGGTACCACGCGATCGGGGAAATAGACCGAGTTGCCGCGCTTGAGCGCCTCGCGGTCGAGCGCTGAGCCAGGCCGGACGTAATGCGCAACGTCGGCGATGGCGACGGTGAGGATGTGGCCGCCGGGATTGTCCGGATCGGGATCGGGCGCGGCATGGACCGCGTCGTCGTGGTCCTTGGCGTCGACCGGATCGATGGTGACCAGCGCGATCTTGCGCCAGTCCTCACGTCCCGACAGGTCGGCGGCCCGGGCCGCATGGGCCTCAGCCTCGGCGGCAACCGGAAACACATGCGGGATGTCATGGGCGTGGATGGCGATGAGGCTGACCGCGCGCTCGCTTTTGATCGAGCCGAGCCGCTCCTCAACGCGCGCTGTCGGCAGTCCCATCCGGCTATGCGGCGCGACGCTGACGGCGATCAGGTCGCCGTCCTGCGCGTCCTTCGTCGCGTCGCGCGGGATCGCGAGCTCGCGGCCGAGCTGCTTCTTGTCGATCGGCAGGAGCCGGCCGCCACCGTCTGGCAAGGCGCGGAAAATGCCGAGCGCGCGCGCCTTGGCCTTGTCGATGATCTTGATGACGCGGCCGGAGTAGCGGACGGCGTCCTCGCCTGTTTCCTCGACCCGCAGCAGGGCGCGGTCGCCGACGCCGGCGACTTCGCCGGGCCGCGGCTTGCGCGGGGTGGTGACGCGGATCTTCGGCACCGCGCCGTGGGCGTCCTCGTCCCATTCAGTCGGAGTGGCGATCAACTCGCCGTCGGAATCGCGGGTGGTGATGTCGGCCAGCGTCACGGAAGGCAGGCTGCCTGGATGGTGCAGCTTCTTGCGCTTGGCCTCGAGGCGGCCTTCGTCGGCCAGCTCCCGCAGCATGCGCTTGAGCTCGACGCGGCGGTCGTTTTTCAGGTTGAAGGCCCGGGCGATCTCGCGCGTGCCGATCTGACCGGGCTTCTCGCCGATGAAGGCGAGGATCTCCTCCTTACTGGGGAAGGGGGTTTGCTTGGAATGATGTTTGGCCAAATGAGTTCTCTGCGCCTAAGGCGCTGTCTGAATGTTGAAATCTAGGGATTGGGCACGGATTTTGCCAGCACGGTAGATGTGGAGGCGGAATACCTTCAACGTCATGGCCGGGCATAGCCGGCCGAAGGACGGCGTCGCGTCTGTCCCGGCCATCCATGACGTGCTTTGCGCGAAGGAGGGCGTGGATGCCCGGCACAAGGCCGAGCATGACGCGGATAGCTTGTCGTCTTATTACTCCTTACTCCGCAGCCTCTGCAGCCTTCTTCGACTTGCGCGGAGCCTTTGCCGCGCTCGCCGCGGCGCGCTTCTTCGGCTTGGCTGCGTCTGCCTTTGGGGCTGCCGCCTTCTTCGCTGGCGCCCCACGTGCCGGGCGCTTCCGCCGCGCGCTCGAGCCGCCGCCGCTTTCGGCGCGGGCGTCGATCAGCCCCACCGCCTCGTCGAGCGTGATGGTCTCCGGCGTCTTTTCGTTCGGCAGGTTGGCGTTGACGCCGTTGTGGCTGACGTATGGTCCGTAGCGGCCGTTCTTGGCGACAATCATGCCGCCCTTCTGCGGATGCTCGCCCAATTGCTTGCCCGGGTCGGCGCCGAAGCGGCGTCCTTTGCCGGGGTTGAGCTTCTTCTCCTCGATCAGCGTGACCGCGCGGTTCAATCCGATCGACAGGATGTCTTCGCTGGCATCGATGTTGGCGTAGGTCTTGCCGTGCTTCACGTAAGGGCCGAAGCGGCCGACGCCGCCAATGATGTCCTCGCCGTCATCGGGGTGCTTGCCGATGGTGCGGGGCAGGGCGAGCAGTTTTACGGCGCGGTCGAGGTCGATCTCATCCGGCGCGACGCCCTTGGGCAGGCTCGCGCGCTTGGGCTTGATCGCCTCACCGGCCTCATCCTTGGTGGGTTCGCCGAGCTGGAGATAGCTGCCGAAACGGCCGGAGCGCACGGTGACTTCGAGGCCGGTGTCGGGGTCTTCGCCGAGCTTGCGCATGCCGCCGCCCTGCCCGTCGGCGCCGACCGAAAGCTGGCGGGTGAACTTGCATTCCGGATAGTTGGAGCAGCCGACGAAGCCGCCGAAGCGGCCGAGCTTGAGCCCGATCCGGCCGTTCTCGCAGTTCGGGCACTTGCGCGGGTCGGTGCCGTCGAGCTTTGGCGGGAACAGATGCGGCTCCAGCATAGCGTCGAGCGCATCGATCACCTGCGCGATGCGCAATTCCTTGATGTCGCCGACCGCGCCGATGAAGTCCTTCCAGAAGTCGCGCAGCACATCCTTGTAGGGCAGCTCGTTGTTGGAAATCTTGTCGAGCTGCTCTTCGAGATTGGCGGTGAAGTCGTATTCGACGTAGCGCAGGAAGAAGTTTTCCAGGAACGCGACCAGCACGCGGCCCTTGTCTTCGGGAACGAGGCGTTTCTTGTCGAGCCGCACGTAGCCGCGGTCGCGCAGCACCTGCAGGATCGAGGCATAGGTCGAGGGCCGGCCGATGCCGAGCTCTTCCATACGCTTGACCAGCGAGGCTTCGGAGTAGCGCGGCGGCGGCTCGGTGAAATGCTGGGTCGCGGCGATCTCGCGCTTCTGCAGCGCTTCGCCAGCCGTCATCTGCGGCAGGCGGTTTGCATCCTCGTCGTCGGTCTTGTCGTCCTGATCCTCGGTGTAGAGGGTGAGGAATCCGTCGAACTTTACCACCGTGCCGTTGGCGCGCAGATCGATCGTGCGGGCGCCAGCTTTCGCGGTGATGTCCACCGTGGTGCGCTCGAGCTCAGCGGATTCCATCTGGCTTGCGATGGTGCGCAGCCAGATCAGCTCGTAGAGCCGCGCCTGGTCGTGATCGAGCATCTTCTTGACGTCTTTGGGCCGGCGCGCGAGGTCGGTCGGGCGGATCGCTTCGTGGGCTTCCTGCGCGTTCTTCGACTTCGACACGTACTGGCGCGGCGAGGAGGGAACGTAGTTGCGGCCGTAATCGGCCTCGATCACGCGGCGGGCCGAGGTGATCGCCTCGGGCGCGATGTCGACGCCGTCGGTTCGCATATAGGTGATGAGGCCGACGGTCTCGCCGTCGAGCTCGATGCCTTCATACAGGCGCTGAGCCAGGCGCATGGTGTGCGCCGGCGCAAAGCCGAACTTGCGGCTCGCCTCCTGCTGCAAGGTCGAAGTCATGAACGGCGGATAGGGATTGCGCCGCGCGGGCTTGGCCTCGACCGAATTGACGGTGAAGGCGGCGGTTTCCAAGTCACGCTTGAATTGCTCGGCGTCCGCGCCTGAGCCGATGTCGAGGCGCGTGATCTTAACGCCGTCGGCGCCGACGAGGCGGGCCTCGAAGGACTCGTTGCGCGGTGTCGCCAAGGTCGCGACCAGCGACCAGTATTCGCGGGCGACGAACTTCTCGATCTCCAGTTCGCGGTCGGAAACCAGGCGCAACGCGACCGACTGCACCCGGCCGGCCGAGCGCGCGCCAGGAAGCTTCCGCCACAGCACCGGCGACAGCGTGAAGCCCACCAGATAGTCGAGCGCGCGGCGGGCGAGATAGGCGTCGACCAGCGCGCCGTCGATCTGGCGCGGGTTCTTCATTGCGTCGCCGACCGCCTGCTTGGTGATGGCGTTGAACACGACGCGCTCGACGGTCTGCTTGTTGAGCGCCTTCTTCTCCTTAAGCACCTCCAGCACGTGCCAGGAGATGGCCTCGCCCTCGCGGTCCGGGTCGGTGGCCAGGATCAGGCCGTCAGCGCCCTTCACGGCGCGGGCGATGTCGTTCAACCGCTTCTGCGACTTGTCGTCGACCTCCCAGAGCATCTTGAAATCGTGGTCGGGATCGACCGAGCCATCCTTGGCCGGCAGGTCGCGGACATGGCCGAACGAAGCCAGAACCTCGTACCCGGGGCCCAGATATTTGTTGATCGTCTTGGCTTTGGCCGGAGACTCCACGACTACAATTTTCATTGAATTCCAATAGGTTGGAGACGAGATTGTGGTGGATAGCCAGTAAACCGGCGGCTCCGACTCGCCGGGAACATGGGTAACTCATTCCCCCCTGTCAAATCGTGAAGGTCGGCGTGGGGCGTTTTGGCGGCGGGATTTCTACGGATGGCCGAGGTATTTTCGGCGCAACCTGAAGGAGAATAGTTGTAAGAAATGCTCTCATAAATATATGTGTCGTTAACGGCCAAGGCGGCGGGCCCGGTCGGGTTTGGACGTGCAATGGACGACGATGCGGGCGCTCTCAAGGCGCAAGGCGAGGCCAGCGGCGAACCAGTAGACCGGATGGCGGCGGCGAACTATGTCGCCGAGCTGAGCGCCGAGCTTGCGGCACTTGCCCGCCAGCACGGCCTCGACGCGCTGGGGTACATCCTCGACATGGCCCGGCTTGAGGCCGAAAACGCCACCCGCCGCGTTAACGTGCGGCGGTAGCTTTCAATCCCATTTTTTCCATCAGCGCGGCATTGGGGTGCCCGTCGGTGATGAGGCCATGCTTCTTCTGCTCGGCGCGGACGAAGTCGCGCATCTTGAAATCGATGTGAGCAGAGAACCGCGTCTGGTCGTAGCCGAGCGCGGCGAGCTTTTTCTGCATCGCGATCCGGTCGTCGCGGGGCAGTTGCGTCGCCTGCGCCGGCCACGGCGTCTTGAACGGGCCGCCGCCCTGCATCAGGTCGGACAGGTGGCCGATGGCCAGAGCATAGACGTCGGAGTCATTGTAGTCCTTGATGACGTCGAAATTCGGTGTGACGACAAAGGCGGGGCCCGGCACGCCGGTCGGGAAAAACAGGATGCCGTCGCCGGTCTCGGGAAAGGCCTTGCCGTCGGCACGGCGCACGCCAAGGCTGGTCCACTCGGCGAACGTCGCGCGGCTCTTCATCAGGTCGAAGCCCTTCGGGATCGTGACCTCGAAGCCCCAGGGGACACCCATCTTCCAGCCACCCACGGCCTTGGCGAAGTAGTTCGCGGTCGAGGCCAGCACGTCCGGCACATTGGTCCAGATGTCGCGGCGGCCGTCGCCGTCGAAGTCGACGGCGTAGTCCACGAAGTTGGTCGGCATGAACTGGGTCTGGCCCATCGCACCGGCCCATGAACTGACGAACTTGTCGCGCGAGATGTGGCCCTCCTGGATGATCTTCAGCGCCACCAGAAGCTCGTTGCGGAAATACGGATCGCGATATTTGGCTAACGCCAGCGTCGCGAGCGAGCGGACCCCGTCCCACTTGTCCTTCAGCGCGCCGTAGGATGTCTCCATGCCCCAGATCGCCAGGATGACCCAGCGCTCGACCCGGTACTTCTTTTCGACGGCTTCGAAGGTCGGCCGCCACTCCGCTTCCTTGCGCAGCCCATTCTTCGCATTCAACGGCGACGCGATCGAGTTCACGTAGGCGCCGGCGGGCTTGTTGTATTCCGGCTGGCGCGAGGTGGTGGCGATCACGCGCGGATCGGGAGTGACGCCCGCGAACGCCCTGTCGAAGGTCGCGCGCGTGATCCCCTTGGCCTGCGCGTCCTTCCACAGTTCACCGAGGAATTTCTCGAACGCTGCATCGCGCGCGGCAGGTTGCTGCGCGAGGGCAGGGACCGTGAGCGAAACGATGAAGGCGATGGCTGCGAGCGTGCGGAGAATCATCCGCGCAGTTTACACCAGCGACAAGCTACAAAAGCGAGACCATCCCGCCGCGGTGCCGCTCCAGCCGCCCGGCGATCTCTAGATCCAGCAGAACGGTTCGAACGATTGCCGGCGAGGATTGCGACAACCGCACCAGGTCGTCGATCGAGACGGGGGCCGGGCCAAGCAGGCTTGTTATGCGGGCGCGCTCATCGATCGCGGGCTCGCCAAGGCGGGGCGCGCCACCGTCCGATTCCTCGACCGGCTGCTCGATCTGCTGGCCCAGGATCGGTCGGATCACGGACAGCTCGTCGGCGGCCTCGGTGACGATCGTCGCGCCTTGCTTGAGCAGGCCGTTAAGCGTGGAAGGCATCGACAAGAATCCCGGTCGAGTGCGGTCAATCATTTGTGGCTGCTGCCGACAGCCATTGATGGGTGCCGCTTTCAGTTCGTCAACCGCCCCTCGTGTCGGCACGGTCATGAATTTGTTTCGGCTTCGTCGTAGCAGAAAATAGAGTCGTCGAATTCGCGTCCGGCCGCGTCAATAATCTTCCATTCATCCACCAAGACGCCGGCGAGAGGTCCTGCGGGCAGGGGTGCTTTGCGGACAAAAGCTAGGAGGCGATCGGGACGGCGTGGGTTAGCCGGGCGGATGATGGCCCACGCGGGCGCTACTGCGCAAACATTGAGATTGTCGCGCTGCATATCAGCGAGTTGACGAAGCGCGAGATCGGCCTGGATACCGCGACCAGGATGGCAGAGCCGTAGGCGCTGGTCAGTTCTCGGCAGCCAAATCGAAATGCTTTTGAACACCGTGTTTCACGCTAAGCGTCACTCGCTTGCAATCTGGCGACATCGTGACGCCCGGCTCGGCGGCGAACTCGGCGTCCCAGTTCGCAAGACCGATCCCGCTGTTTTCAAGCGGCGTGACCTTGAGGATTTTGATGCCCTGACATTCCGGGTGACCCTGCAGAGCCTTGGTGAGAACGGCCTCAAGCTCTTCTGCGGTCTTGCTGTCTCTCGATGGGATGGGCTTGCCGGTGGATGTCATTGGATTACAACTGCCACCGGCCCCAACGGTTCCGCTCGTGCCATCCTGACGACAAACCGCTCGGTCTTGCCGTCGTAGATGAGCGTGATCCGCAACGGCCCGCGGCAGGCCCGGCCCGCGCATTGACTTCAACTCGAATGCGTCTACGGCAACGTCGACACAACTACTACATGGAGGTAGAGCACCGTCCCAGTTGGGCACAGACCGGATTGCGGCGCGTAAGACATGTGAGGGCAGCTAACGCAATAGCGACGTTAACGAGAGGCGAAATAAAAACAGACAACACCCAGTATGGCCAGGGACGTCAAAAGGATTATCGCGGTTAGCATCGTGGCGGTTCACTTTCGAACAGGCGAACGAACTAGGGCCTCGGCAACTACCGAGGCCCTGACCACATAAATCCGAGGTTTACTTGGACTTGGCAGAAATAGCCGGCGGCGTTGCATGGCTTACGCGGTAAGCATTTATCCAAACACCGACAATAAACGAAACGCACAGGAGCGAAGCAATCATAACAGGCCAGTTACGTTTCATCGTGCATCCTCCCAGATAGGCTGGGAGCGTAACACCTGTTTCAAGTGAGCATCCGTGGCCTAGTGTCGCGCCGCGCAAGGCCGTTGGAAGCCTACAACTTTGGCTCCAGGCCTACTTCACGCGCCGCGACGTTTAGGTGATGACAATTGCAGGGCTGTGGACTGAGTGGAAGGACAAGGCGACGGGCGAGGCGCTGAAGTTCTGCACGATGGTGATCACTGAGCCGAACAAGTTCGCCGCAGAAGTCCACGGCCGTATGCCGGTCATCTTGGAACCCCAGGACTTTCAGCAATGGGAGAAGGGCAACGTTAAGGACGCCGCCGCCTTGATGAAGCCCGCCGCCGACGATTTGCTTATGATGTGGCCGGTGTCGAAGAGGGTGAACAGTTCTAAACCCGACAGCGATGATGCACATTGATTGAGAAGGTGGGCGTCGATGGGGAGCGGATACGAGAAGTCGGATGCCTACCCGGGGCCTTCCCCGAGGCTGTTCGTGTTGGCCGCCTGCGCGGTCATGATCGCGGTGTTGTGCGGCTTTTATTGCTTGAGTTTCGGGTAGCGGGGCGGCGGCGCGTCAGCGCTGATGAAGTCTGCCCGCGCAGGCCTGCTGCAGATGCGGCGGTGCCCGGAGCGGATGGCCTCAGTCTGGAACCAGCGGTGCTGCGGGTACTTCTTGCAGCTCTCTTGTTTTTGGAGCTGCACTCAACTTTCGAACGGCTTCAGCGTACCAGGACTGCGTTTCGAAGTTTAGCTTTCGACCTCGCGCCTTAGAAGCCACCAGCTTCGAAATAGTCTGAGCTTTTACCGTCTTCGTCGGCAACTTGGAACGACTTGGCATTTCGTATCCCCCAACGCCCGACAATCCCACGTCAGATCGTATTCAGCGGTAAAGAGATGGGCAAGGGCGACCGATGCGGACAACGCTGGTTGCTTTGGTGGGTTCGCGAAGCCCGCTGCGCGGATACATGTTTCTGTGGAAACCGGCGGGGTGCGTTCTTAGAAAAGCCGCGATCAATGCCAATGTCCGCCGAGCAAGTGCAAGTGGCGAGCATGTCATCGATAGATCACTACAAAACCAAGGCCGTCGAATGCCGAGAGCGTGCGGCAACAGCGCTCACGCCCCGCGAGAAAGACGACTGGCTCAAGCTCGCCGCTGAATGGGAGGCGATGGTGTTCGAGACAGACCCGTCAGGATTTTTGCCGTGGGATGTGGCGGGCTGACGTGCCACGACCCTAGCCGTGTGTTTGCCTCCAACGAGAAGCGCCGGATGTGCCCCGAGGAGGGTACACATCCGGCGCGCGCTGCCGAGCGACAAGCATCAGCGAGATGTGGTCAGGCGGCAGCAACCAAGGATAACCCAGTCCCTGCGCTCCGAATAGAGATCACGTCGGTTCAGCTCAATGGAGGCGGCGCGTGCTGACATGCTCGCAAGCTCAACCAGCACCGGACGTAGTTTCGCAGCCCTGACCAGTGCGGCATCGCGGTTCGCAAGAGATTGCTGGTTGGTGCCGCCGAGTTTGACGCCACGCGCCTTCGCTGCGGCCAACGCAAGCCGAGTGCGTTAGGCCTAGCAATGGCACCTATGGGGCCTGTGAAGGACTAATTCGTTGCTTCCCGCTTGAGGCTCGTCGCCCGCAGCTGCGTGTGCCTGCACGCCACGCACTCCCAGAACTCGTAGCACTCATCGCGCGAGGAGACCGGCGTTGTGCGCGTCAGCCTCATCGGCTGGCCGCAGACTTCGCACCTCATCGACGGCTTCGTAGGCTCGCGGGATGTTGTCAGGGGCCTTCTCCTGGCCTTTACCCGCTCACGCGACGTTGTCATGGGCCTTCTCCTAGGCCTTACCCCGCCGTGGTGCCTTAACGGGCTCGGCAGCATTCGAGTTCCTCGGTGGACAGCTTGGAAGGCGCGATGCGACGTGGAACACAAACGGCGTGACGCGCATTGTTTTCAGCTCTTGCTGATGGATGGAGATCCCACATGTTCTGGCGAAAGGTGTTGCTGACAATTGCTGCGGCGGCAGTCGTCGCCGTCACGCTCGCACCGACCGAGGCATCCGCGCGTTGGCGCGGTAGAGGCTGGGGCGGTGCTGCCCTCGGTGTGGGCCTGGTAATGGGCTTGGTGGGTGCTGCCGCCGCCCGCAGTCACTACGGCGGGTACGGCTACTACGGCGGTTACGGCGGCTACTACGGCGGCTACCCGGCCTATGGCGGCTACTACGGCGGCGATCCCGGCTACTACCCGGCCAGCGGTTACGCTCCAGCGTACGGCTACGGCGGTGGAGGTGGATGCTGGGGCCGACTGATTGTCGACACTCCGTACGGGCCGCGCGCTCGTCGGGTCTGGCTCTGCGGCTGACGCCGAAAATGAAAGAGCCCCGGCTGGTCCGTGTCCCAGCCGAGGCCCAATCACTGTGGATCGCCTCCCCGTCACATGGAGGAAGGCACGAACATGCTGGACCGCCTCTGTTGCTGAAGCCTTAAGAACGCGCTGGTCGGGAAGGCGAGTGGCGTTGCTTGGGCTGCACAGTTGCCGAGATTATCAACCGCGACGGTACGCGCGACGCTTCTTCCCCCCTTGCGATCCTTTGCCGGTTGTCAGCGCGCTCAAGCACGAAGGGGTCAACTGCCGTCGCTTCGCTTTCAAGCAGCCGACGATGCGGTCAGCGTCTGGCACGAACTCGCTGCAGTGGCGCATCACATCTGCGGTGCAGCGTTCCTGAGCGTCGGAGGCTTGGGCCGCAGCGGGTTTAGCACCGCCCGCCAACATCGATACCGCCAGCAGTCCGGCCACCGCGCACAGCAGCACCCGAGATTGATTGTTGGAATTTTTCTTCACGCTTGCTCCTTGCTCGTCATCCGCCCCCCTTGGCACAACGTAGCAGCGCCGGGAGCCATTGCCTGCCGCCATTCGCGCCTCGATGGTCATCAGAGAGACCCGCCGCTGGGCGGCTGTGGGCGGGTCGTGGCGGGCTAGTGCCGACCCCAGCCAACTGATCGCCAAGTCCTTGATTGGATTAGGGAATTGGAGGGCAGTCTTGGTTGAACAAGCCTTTGATTTCGCAAGAGAAAACATTGAGCCGGGCATCAGAGTTCATCTCCACGTCGGAAGGCGCAGGTAGGCGGCGATTAGTTCTTGGAAGCGGCCGCCGACTTGCCGATTTTTGGCTCGGTGCCGGCCATGAGCCGCGAAATGTTGCCGCGATGCATGATCCATACGAGGGCGGTCAGGATGGCGAACATCCAGGCGGCGTTGCCTCGGACGAAAATCCACAACAGCACCGGCGTGGCCGCGCTCGCGATCAAGCCGGCGAGCGATGAATATCGCGACAATGCCGCAACCATCGCCCAGATGATTGCGAAGCTGAGCGCCACCGGCCACGACACCGCGATCAGCACGCCGATGTAGGTCGCGACGCCCTTGCCGCCCTTGAAATTGAGCCAGACCGGAAAGACGTGGCCGAGCACGGCAGCGAAGCCCGCGGCCAGCGCCGGGTCGATGCCGCCGATTTTCCGCATGATGAGGACGGCGGCGGTGCCCTTGAGCATGTCGCCGACGAGCGTCGCGGCGGCGAGGCCTTTTTGCCCGGTGCGCAGCACATTGGTCGCGCCGATATTGCCCGAGCCGACGCTGCGGATGTCGCCCGAGCCTGCGAGCCTGGTCAGGATCAGGCCGAACGGAATCGAGCCCAGCAGGTAGCCGATGATCAGCGCGATGACGATGTAAAGTGCGTCCACTGCGTCCCCCGAGCCGGGGAGAATATCATACGTATTCGTACACCGTCCGGCCGCCGACAATGGTGCGTATGGCGCGGCCCTGCATCCGGGCCTCATCGAACGGCGTGTTGCGGCATTTTGATTTCAGCTCGTTGCGGTCGAGGATCCACGGCACGTCGGGATCGATCACCACCACATCGGCTTGCGCACCCGGCCGCAACGAGCCGCCGGCAAGGCCGAGCAGCTCCGCGGGCCGGGTCGACAGCGCTTTGAGCAGCGTCATGAGCTTGAGCTCGCCATTGTGCACGAGGCGCAAGCCGACCGGCAGCATGGTCTCGATGCCGATGGCGCCCGGGGCGGCCTCGGCGAACGGCAGGCGCTTGACCTCGACGTCCTGCGGGTTGTGGTCGGACATCACCACGTCGATCAGGCCTTCCTCGACCGCGGCGACCAGCGCCTTGCGGTCGTCCTCGGCGCGGAGCGGCGGCGACATCTTGAAGAAGGTGCGGTAATGACCGACGTCGATCTCGTTCAGCGCCAGATGGTTGATCGACGCCGAAGCGGTGACATGCAGCCCCGCGTCCTTGGCGCGGCGCAGAACCTCGAGTGACTTCTGGGCAGGTGATCGAGGCGGCGTGATAGCGCCCTTCGGTCAACGCCGTGAGCCGCATGTCGCGCTCCAGCATGATGGTCTCGGCGATCTTGGGCACGCCGATTAGGCCGAGCCGCGAGGCGAACTCGCCCTCGTTCATCACGCCTTCGCCAGTGAGGTCGGGATCCTCGGTGTGGTGGACGATCAGCACGTCGAAGTCGCGGGCATAGATGAGCGCGCGGCGCATGACCTGCGCATTGGTGACACTCCTCATCCCATCGGTGAAGCCGACCGCGCCGGCCGCCTTGAGTAGGCCGATCTCGGTCATCTCCTGGCCCTTGAGGCCTTTGGTGAGGGCGGCCATCGCAAACACATGCACGATGCCGGTGTCGCGGGCGCGGCGCTGGATGAAGTCGACGATGGTCGGGTCGTCGATGGCAGGCTCGGTTTCGGGCTGGCAGATGATGGTGGTAACGCCTCCGGCGGCCGCGGCCTGGCTCGCGGACGCGATGCTTTCGCGGCCCTCCGCGCCGGGCTCGCCGATGAAGGCGCGCATGTCGATCAGGCCAGGCGCGACGATATGGCCGCGGCATTCGACCACCTCGGTGCCTTCAGGCACGCCAGCTGCGCCGATGCCGCGCTTGGCCTCGCGGATCACACTGTCGGCAATAAGGATGTCGCCGGGAAAATCGAGATCGCGGGACGGATCGATCACGCGGGCGTTGGCGAGCAGGATCGGGCGGCGGTCGCGGCGGTCGATGAGCATGCGTTATGCGTTCGGCAGGTTGCGCGACAGCGCTTCGAGCACGGCCATGCGGACGGCGACGCCCATTTCGACCTGCTCGCGGATCAGCGATTGCGCGCCGTCGGCAACGATGGAGTTCGATCTCGACGCCGCGATTCATCGGGCCAGGATGCATCACCAGCGCGTCGGGCTTGGCATAGGCGAGCTTCTTCTGGTCGAGGCCGAAGTAGGCGAAGTACTCCTGCGTCGAGGGAACGAACGAGCCGTTCATGCGCTCGCGCTGCAGGCGCAGCATCATCACGATGTCGGCGCCGGCCAAGCCCTCGCGCATGTCGCGGGTGACCTCGACGCCGAAGCGCTCGATCCCCGCCGGCAACAGCGTCGAGGGCGCGACGACGCGCACCCGGGCGCCGAGCGTGTTGAGCAGGATGATGTTGGAGCGCGCGACGCGCGAATGCAGGATGTCGCCGCAGATGGCGATGGTGAGGTTTTCGATCGCGCCTTTGCGGCGGCGGATGGTGAGCGCGTCGAGCAGCGCCTGGGTCGGGTGCTCGTGCTGGCCGTCGCCGGCGTTGATCACCGAGCAGTCGACCTTTTGCGACAAAAGCTCCACCGCGCCGGAGGCGTGATGGCGCATCACGATCAGGTCGGGATGCATGGCGTTGAGCGTTACCGCGGTGTCGATTAGCGTCTCGCCCTTCCGGATCGACGACGACGACACCGACATGTTCATGACGTCGGCGCCGAGCCGCTTGCCGGCTAGCTCGAACGAGGCCTGCGTCCGGGTCGAAGCCTCGAAGAACATGTTGATGAGGGTGCGGCCGCGCAGCGACGCGGTTTTTTTCTCGATCTGGCGGTTGAGCTCGACGAATTCCTCGGCGAGATCGAGCAGGCCCACGATATCGTCACGCGAAAGCCCTTCGATCCCCAGCAAATGACGGCTGCTGAGAACGAACGAGGACTTGTGGGCGATGTTCATTAAAGTGGAACCTATAGGCGCGGCAGGTGTCCCGACAAGGGTGCAATGCCGTGCTCCACAGGCACGCCGTGGTACAGTTGCACCGGCAGCACCTCGGGGGAATTTTAGGTCCGAATCGCTGCGCGATTCGCCCCATTGTGGTTCACAGGCCGCGTTGGTTCACGCCATCGTGTTCGCAGCATTTGTGGAGGCGGCGCGCGCGGAACAGGAACATCGTCTTCCCCGTAGCGTTATTGACCGGGACCCCGCCGCCCATCGGCGAGCGGGCTGTCGCTTGGCGCAATACTGAGGAGATGCAAATGAAACTGCTTGGGAAGTCTGCGATCGTGCTTGGCATCGCCGGCGCTATAGCGCTCGGTTCGATGACCGCGTCGGATGCCCGCGTGCGTCGCAGGCGTGGCGGCCGCGGCTGGCTTCGCGGTGGGCGCGGCCATCGGCGCGGCAGCGGCGAATGCCAATGCCGGATATTATTATGGCTCGGGCTATGGCTACGACAGCTACGCCTACGCGCCGGGCTACGCTGCGCCGGTCTACGCCGAGCCGGTGTACACCCCGCCCAGCTACTACGGCCCCGTGGCCCCATACAGCTCACGCTACTATTCGGGCTACGACACCAACTACGTCGGCCCGTGGCAGGAGCGCAGGCTTCAAGGCCTGGACTAGCAATGTCGTGACTGGATGAAGCTGAAAGGGCCGGCGCAAGCCGGCCCTTTCAGTTTTTCGATGTTTGCCAGCCGGTCGAGCGCGCCTTGCAGGATGAAGATCGCGGCGTGCTGATCGATCACCGCCGCGCGTTTTTTCCGGCTGACGTCGGCGGCGATCAGTTCGCGCTCGACCGCGGCGGTGGACAGCCGTTCGTCCCACAGCGCGATCGGCAGATCGGTGAGCTTCGCGAGATTGCGCGCAAAGGCGCGGACGGATTGCGCGCGGGGTCCTTCGCTGCCGTCCATGTTGAGCGGCAGGCCGAGCACGAAACCAACGCAGCGACGCTCCGCCGCAAGCGCCAGCAGACGTTTGGCATCGACGGTGAAAGTTTTGCGGGAAATCGTTTCCACGCCGGTGGCGAGCCGCCGGTCGGCGTCCGAGGTGGCGACGCCGATGGTCTTGGTACCGACATCGAGGCCGAGCAGTGCGCCGCGCAGCGGCAGGTGAGGGGCGGCCTCGCTCACTTCGATGATCACGGCAGGCATGAAGTCCCATTTTCCGCGTATTGCGGCGTGCGCCGCGATGCGCTTAACGCTCGTTTAAGTACAAACCCCTAGGCTCCCGGCCTATCATCACATTTAGCCGAAAACATTATGCGCGTCGTGTTGGTGAATCCCAGTGGCACGGTGGCCGACTTGGTCGCCAGCCCCTGCAGCGGCGCTCTATAACAGCGCTAGTTTTTGCAGGGGAGATGCCATGGGCAGCAGGCAAAGCACCAAGCAGGACATCGACATGCGTGCGTTTGCGCGCGGCGCCGGCCCGAACCTGACATTCGCCACTGGCAGCGTTGTGTTCAACAAAGGCGACGCCGGAAACTGCATGTACGTCGCGCAGTCCGGCGTGATCGAGATGGTGATCGGCGACAAGGTGGTCGAGACGGTCGGGCCAAACGAGGCCATCGGCTTCATGTCGATGGTGGACAGCGCGCCACGAAGCTCGACTGCGCGGGTGAAGGAAGCCTGCGAGCTTTCGGTGATCGACGCCCGCACCTTCCGTTTCATGGTGGACGAAATCTCGAACTTCGCCCTCTACGTGATGAACGCAATGGCCCGCCGCATTCGCGGCATGGGCCAGGTGATGAAATAGGTTGAGGTGAAATAGGTCGATGAAATAGGGTTCAGGGCCTCAAGAGCCGCACGCGCGTGCCGAATGGGTCGGCGATCTCGATGCCGCCTGCCACGGCAGTGACCGGCGCGTTCGCGGCCTTCAGGCGAGCGACGGTGGCATCGTAGGCTGCGCCATCGGCCGCCTCGATCGAGAACCAGGCCGAGGCCCGTCCGGTCGTCATCACGCGTGCCCGCGCCATCGCTGTGCCAGACGTTGGCGCCGACGTGATGGTGGTAGCCGCCCGACGACATGAAGGTGGCACCGCCGCGCCGCCGCGTCAGGTCGAGACCGAGCGCACCGCGATAGAATTGCTCCGTCTTCTCGATATTGCCGACGCGAAGGTGGACGTGGCCGATCCGTAAGCCATCGCGGCGCGGCCGGATAGGTGGCGGATGCCGGATCGATCTCCCGCAGGATCGCCTCGATGTCGAGTTGCTTGGTCGGCATCGTGACCAGACCATTCTCCCAGTTCCAGCGCTTGCGTGGGCGATCGTTGTAGACCTCGATGCCGTTGCCTTCGGGATCGTCGAGATAGAACGCTTCGCTGACGCCGTGGTCGGATGCGCCGGAGATCGGGATGCGGTTCTTGCGCGATGTGCATGATCCAGCGGGCGTGGTCCTGCCGCGTCGGCATCAGGAATGCGGTGTGATAGAGGCCGGCCTCCGCCGGATCGTCGGGCTTGGCATCAGGCCGATGCTCGATCTCGATCAGCGTCACGCCGCGACGCCGAGCCGGGCAAGCGTGCCGTCTGCGCTCGAGCACCGTCAGTCCGAGCAGGTCGCGGTAGTAGTTCGTCAGGCGGTCGAGATCACGCGCGATCAGGCCGATGGCGCCGATGTGGAGCGGCGTGCGGCTGGCAAAGGTGGGCGTGGCCGAGGGATTGGCTGCGTCCATGGAACCTATATTGGCGTTGTCGCGGGCGTTTCAACGGCTTCTTCCGGCGAGGAGTGACCGCAGCAATAAATTCGGCGCACCACGGGTATGTCCACTCGTACGCCACATTTCACTGTGAAATCGGTTGCAGTGAATGGCCGATTTGGGCCGCTTGTGCGGCTCCGCCATCACGTTCAAGATCCACGTTCAATTAGGGCGGACGGTATCCGAACATCGACTGGAACTTGTTGCATGTCGTTCTCGGCCCAGACGGCCGTCCGTTTCGCCGCGCTTTTCGCCATGACTGCGATACCGCTGCCGGCACTGGCGCAGCCGTTCGAGCGCCCGCCGTCGTTTGCGATCGAGAAAATTCGCGGGCTTCTGGCCGTCCGGCGACAACTACACGATCAAAAATCCGGTGCTCAGCGACGGGCTGTTGCGCATCTACACGCTGACGACGCCCTATGGCGAATTCGACCGTGCACGGCGACCAGATGCTTCGCATGCGGGTCAACGAACTGGCGGCGCTGTACGAGTTGGAAAAGATCGCCAGTTCGGAGTCGTACGGCAAAGCCCTGCTCGATGCCGGGCTGAGTCCGTTCAGATACACCGGGCGCCTGATCACCGATCCGAAAAAGACGGTCAGCGATACGATCAGCGGCATCGGTACGATGTTCGGCCGCATATCGTCCGACTTGTCGAACATGGGCAAGACGCCCGGCGATCCGATTTCCGGTCTGCTTGGCGTGACCGACCAGAAGCGCAAGCTTGCCACCAAGGTCGGAGTCGATCCGTACACCGACTTTCGCGCCGCTCGACGCCAAGCTGTCGCGTCTGGCGGAGGCCGCTGTGGCCGGCGGTCTCACGGTGTCGGCCGCGATGATGGCGGTGCCGACTCACGCCGGTCGGCATCATCGTCTCCAATCTCAGCACCGCCAGCACGATCGAAGGCGTGAGGATCGACGAGCTGGCGCGCGATCAGACCGCGTCGCAGATTTTCGATCTCAACCGCCAGAAGCTGCGCGCCATGAGAGCGGACAGCGAACTGGTCGAGGCGCTGATCGACAACCGCAACTACACGCCGATCGACATGGCGGTGCTGGTGGCCGCGCTCGACAGCATGCACGACGTCGAGGACCGCACCGTGTTCCTGCAGCGCGCCGCGCAAGATCGACAGGCGCTCGCTCGCCTATTTCATGCGGCGGCATGCGGAAATGCTGAAAAACCACCAGAGCCGGGGCGCGGGCTTCGCGCGGTTCGTGTCGCTCGGCGGCTATCCGTTCAACGTCGCGCGCGACGGACGGATCGTCGGGGTCATGCCGATCGACGCTTTGGCCTGGACCGAGACGATAGCGGGCGTGCTGCGCGAATGCGCGGCCGACGCGCGCAAATTCTCCGCCACCGGGCAGGTCGAGCTTCGCATCACCGGCACGGCCACGCCGCGGGCCAAAAGGGAGCTTCAGGCGCTGGGCTGGCGGGTGGTGGAAAACGCTCGATTTTGAGCCTTCGATGGCAGTTGCCGGGGATTTCGCGGCTCTGCTATACGCCGGATGGACGCCGCGGGCCGCCGCGGGCCGATTTGAAAGGCTTTCGATGTCTGTCGATGCCACGACCGTCCGCCGCATCGCGCATCTGGCGCGGGTCGCGGTTGCCGATGACGAGGTCGAGCACCTGCGGGGCGAGATCAACGCCATGCTGGCGTTCGTCGAGCAGCTTTCCGAGGTCGACGTCGAGGGCGTCGAGCCGATGACCTCGGTGACGCCGATGGTGATGAAGAAGCGGCCGGACGTGGTGACCGACGGCGGCGACGCGGACGCGGTGCTGCGCAACGCGCCGGCGACCGAGAACAACTATTTCCTGGTGCCGAAGGTGGTGGAATAAATGTGCATGGCCTGCGAGGAGATGCAGCTGTTTTACGCCTATCTCGACGCGGTCGAGGAGGCCAAGCGCAAGGCGCAGCCGTGGGAGTGCGAGGTGACGGTGATCCCGCAGGACGACGACGCTGTCACACCCGCCGCGGCGGCAAAGCCCGCCAAGGCCGTCAAGTCCGGATTTTCCTGCGACGAGACTGAATGAACGAGCTGACCAAGCTCACCATCGCGGATGCGCGCGCCGGCCTGAAGCAGAAGAAATTCTCCGCAGCCGAACTCGCCGACGCGCATCTTGCCGCGATCGAGAAGGCGCGCTCGCTCAACGCCTATGTGCTGGAGACGCCAGAGCGGGCAAGCGCTATGGCCAAGGCCGCCGACGCGCGCATCGCCAAGGGCGACGCCGGGCCGCTTGAAGGCATTCCACTCGCGATCAAGGACATGTTCTGCACCGAAGGCGTGCGGACCACGGCCTGCTCGCACATCCTCGACAATTTCGTGCCGACCTATGAGTCGACGGTCAGCGGTCAGCTCTGGCGCGACGGCGCGGTGCTGCTCGGCAAGACCAATAACGACGAGTTCGCCATGGGCTCGTCGAACGAAACCTCGTTCATGGGCACAGTGACCTCGCCGTGGCGGCGCAAAGACTCGAACACGCCGCTGGTTCCCGGCGGCTCGTCGGGTGGCTCCGCCGCGGCGGTGGCGGCGCATCTGGCACTCGGCGCAACCGGTACCGACACCGGCGGCTCGATCCGGCAGCCCGCGGCATTCACCGGCATCGTCGGCATCAAGCCGACCTACGGTCGCTGCTCGCGCTGGGGCATCGTTGCCTTCGCGTCGTCGCTGGATCAAGCCGGTCCGTTCACGCGCACTGTGCGCGACGGCGCGATCATGCTGCGCTCGATGGCGGGACACGACGCCAAAGACACGACCTCGGTCGACATTCCGGTGCCGGACTACGAAGCGGCGATCGGGAAGTCGATCAAGGGAAAGAAAATCGGCATCCCGAAGGAGTATCGCGTCGATGGCATGTCGCCGGAGATCGAGAAACTCTGGGAGCAGGGCAGGGCATGGCTGAAGGCGGCCGGCGCCGAGGTTGTCGAGGTGTCGCTGCCGCACACCAAATACGCGCTGCCGGCCTATTACATCGTGGCGCCTGCGGAAGCCTCGTCCAATCTCGCGCGCTACGACGGCGTGCGTTATGGCCTGCGCGTGCCCGGCCGCGACATCATCGGCATGTACGAAAACACGCGCGCTGGCGGCTTCGGCAAGGAGGTGCGGCGCCGCATCATGATCGGTACCTATGTCTTGTCGGCTGGCTATTACGACGCCTACTACCTCCGCGCACAAAAGGTGCGCACCTTGATCAAGAAGGATTTCGAGGACTGCTTCGCGGAGGGCATCGACGCGATGCTGACGCCGGCGACGCCGTCAGCGGCCTTCGGCGTCGGCGAAAAAGGTCAGGCCGACCCGATCGAGATGTACCTCAACGACGTGTTCACGGTGACGGTGAACATGGCGGGCCTGCCGGGCATTTCGGTGCCGGCCGGGCTCGACGGCCAGGGCCTGCCGCTTGGATTGCAGTTGATTGGGCGGCCGTTCGGCGAGGAGATGCTGTTCTCGCTCGGCCAGGTGATTGAGGACGCCGCCGGGCGATTCGCGCCGGCCCAATGGTGGGCCAAAAGGCCCAGGCCGCTTTCCGGTTAACCATGAAAATGCCGACAATTTCTGCGTAAACCATTATTTGTAAACGACAATTTAACTATTGCGCGTTCCAGCGCGGACGCCGATAAATACTATCAAGGGGGCAAAGATCCTCTAAGGGCCAGTTCGGGGCCTCGGGGTCGCATCATTGTATCGGGGTGTCAGGCATCTGCGCGTTGTTGCGCCCGCCGCCGCGCTTGCGGTCTGGCTCGGGGGTTGCGCGTCATTGGGCATCGCCGACCCGGACAATCAGCCAATCACGGGTAACGCCGAACAGGCATTCGCCTCGAGCCGAACGGATCCGACTGCGGGCGACGACGTCCTGGTGGGTCTGGCGTTTTCTGGCGGCGGCACACGCGCCGCGGCGTTCGCCCACGGCGTGCTCCAAGAGATCGATCAGACCACCGTGCGAACGCGCACCGGCACGCATTCGCTGCTGGACAGCGTGGGCTTTGTCTCCGGCGTGTCCGGCGGCGCGGTCACCGCCGGCTATTACGGACTGAAGAAGCGCGCGGCGCTCGCCGATTTCCGCGAAAAATTCCTGATCCGCAACGCCGAGGCGGGACTGGACACCAACGTCGGTCCGCTCAACCTCGTGAAAGCGCTCGGCGGCGGCATCAACGACGTCAAGATTTTCTCGCGCTGGCTGAATGAAAACCTGTTCGAGGGCGCGACCTTCGCGGATTTCCGCAAGGTCCCCGGGCCGCGCGTCTGGATCAATGCCTCCGACATCTACAACCGCACGCCGTTCATCTATGGCGAGGCGACCTTCATCGCGCTGTGCAGCAATCTGGCGACCTATCCGATTGCCGACGCGGTGGCGGCTTCGGCCGCGGTGCCGATCGTGTTCACGCCGATGGTGATCAAGACCTTTCCGGGCGGATGCACCGACAAGCCGCCGCCATGGCTTGAGAGGGCGCACACCAATCCCAATGCGCCGCCGATGCTGAAGGCATTCGCGGATGCGCTCTATAGCTATCACGACGGCAAGACCAAATACGTCAAGCTGCTCGACGGCGGCCTCGTCGACAATTTCGGCCTGTCCGGCTTCACCATCTCGCGGCTGTCGGCGCGAAACCCGCATGAACCGCTGTCGCCGGAGCAGGCGGTGCGGCTGAGGCGCTCGATCGTGGTGCTGGTCGATTCCGGCCGTGCGCCGTCCGGCGACTGGGTGCAGAGGGTCGAGGGACCGACCGGCACCGAGCTGATCATGGCGGCGGCGGATACGGCGGTGCAGGCGAGCGTACGTGCGAGCTACACCGCCTTCGAGCGCGTCATGGCCGATTGGCAGCGCCAGCTCGTCGCCTGGCGCTGCGGCCTCTCGCCCGAGCTGCGCAAGCGCTATGGTGCGCCGGCGAATTGGAACTGCCGCGACCTCAGGTTCTTCGTCAACCGCGTCGGCTTCGACCAGCTCGGTCCGGAGCGCTTCAGGATGCTCAATGCCGTCGACACACGGTTCAGAGCTGCCGGTTGATCAGGTCGATGCGGTGATCGCGGCAGGCCGCGACGCACTGCGCGTCAATCCGACATTCCGCGAATTCCTCAAGGGCATGGGCCGCGCCACGCCGCCAGCCGAGCCGACGGAGCCGGCGGAACCGCCGTCGACCCCGGTCGCCGTTGTGCCGGACGGGTCTTCGTCCTCGTTCGCTGCGGCGCAGTAGCGCCTTTCCAATCTAGCTTGCCGATGGAGCGCGGGCGGCCGGTTCCAAGCCGTGCTTCTTGACCACTGGTGCAGCAGCCGGCGCGATCAGAAACTTCTGCAACGCCCGGGCTTCGGTTTGCGCTTTGCCTCCAGCGTGTACGCCGCTTGAGAACACCGTGATGTTCTGCACGTCCGCGGGGATTGGCCCGAGGAAGTCGATGCCGGGCTCATGGATCAACTCGCTGACCTGCTGGAAGCCGATCTCGGCTTCACCGCTCCGGACCACGGTGGCGACCGGCGTGCCCGGGGGCGTGACTTTCGCCTTGGGCTTGATCTGGTCGGCGATGCCCATCTTCTCGATCAGGCTGACGATGTAGACGCCACTCGGTCCGGTCGAATAGCCGACTGATTTCGCCGCCAACAGCGCCTTCTTGAGATCGTCCGCCGGATTTGAGAACGGGCTTGGGCGCGCCGGCCTTGACCGCGACGCCGACGCTGGAATTCACAAGGTTCGACTTTGCTGCCGGAAACGATCTTGCCGTCCTTGATGAAAGCGTCCATGTCCGGACTGGCGACGATGACGAGATCGTAGACCTCACCGGCTGCGATCTTCTTCTTGATGATCGACGGTGCCGGCCCAGGTGACGGTGACCTTGTCGCCGGATGCCTTTTCGAACTGCGGGAACAGTTCGAGGGCTGCCTCTTTGACCGCGCCCGAAGACAGCACTTTGATTTCGGCCGCCTGTGCAAGACTCGAAAGCAGCAGACCGCATGCTGCGGCCGCAATGAGCTTGATTGTCATGGACGCTCTCCCAAAAGATTTTGCTTATGGGAGCAGTCTAGGCCTTGCCCGAAACTCGTGAAAGGCGTGGTCAGGCCGTTTCCAGACCGTGCTTCCTCATCACTGCGCCGGCAGCAGGCGTGACCAGAAATGCCACCAGCGTCGTGGCCGCGGCAGGTTGCGGCGCGGCCGTGTGGAGGCCCGCCTGGAACACGGTGATGCTTTGCAGGTCCGCCGGCAGCGCGCCGATATAGTCGATGCCCTCGACATGGGCGAGTTCGCTCACCTGCTGGAAGCCGATCTCGGCTTCGCCGCTGGCGATGATGGGCCCGACGGTCATGCCCGAGGGGACCTGCCGAATCTTGGCCTTCACCGCATCGCTGATACCCATGCGCTCGAACAGTCCCGCCAGATAGACGCCGCTCGGGCCGGTGGAGTAGCCGATGGTCTTGGCCGCAAGCATCGCCCGCTTGAACGCCTCCGCGGAGCCGACATCGGGCCTTCGCGCACCGGCCCGCACCGCGAGGCCGATACCACACTTCGCCAGTGTGGTGGGGCCGGCGGCGATCTTGCCCTGCGCGATCAAGTCGCCGAGCGACTTGCTTGAGCTGATGATGAGATCGTGGATCTCGCCCGCGCCGATCCGTTTCATGATGTCGGCCGTGCCGGCCCAAGTGGTGGCGACCTTGTGGCCGCTCGCGCGCTCGTACTGCGGCACCAGTTCCAGATAGGCCTCGCGGGTGGCAAGCGAGGAAAGGACTTTGATTTCCACTTGATTGGCCTTTGTGTTTCGCGACGGGTCAGCCGGGCTCCATGCCTTGCTTCTTGAATGCCTGTGCCGCGGCCGGAGCGGTGAGGAATTTCACCAGCGCCTTGGCGGCTTCGGTCTCCTTGGCTCCGGCGGCGAGGCCGCTCGAGAACACGGTGTAACGCTGCACCGCCTCCGGCAGCGGGCCGACGTAATCGACACCGGCGAAATGCGACAGCTCGCTGACCTGCTGGAAGCCGATGTCGACTTCGCCGCTGGCGATGATGCTGCCGACAAACACCCCGGTCGGGGTCTGCTTGAGCTTCGGCTTAACCGCATCGGCCATGCCCAGCTTCTCGAACAGCGAGACGATGTAGACGCCGCTCGGCCCGGTGGAATAGCCGATGGACTTCGCGGAAAGGATCGTCTTCTTCAGCGCCTCGACCGAGCTGATGTCGGGCTTCGGCGAACCGGCCTTCACGCCGGCAGCGACGCCCGACTTGGCAAGATCGACCCGGGAGCCGGCCACGACCTTGCCCTCTTTGATGTGCCCGTCGATCGAACCGCTCGACATGATGAGCATGTCGTAGCTCTCGCCCGCCGCCAGCCGCTTGTCGGCATCGAGCGTGCCGGTGAAGACGGTGGCGACCTTGTGGCCGGTCGCCTTTTCGAACTGCGGCACAAGCTCCTTGTAGGCCTGCTCGGTGGCCTGCGTGGACAGCACCTTGAGCTCGGCGGCGTGTGCAACGCCGGACAGCAGCAGCACGCCCGCCGCGGCGGCGAAGTGGCGCAATGTCATGTGAGCCTCCCGGATGTTCTTGTCGGTTGGATCAAATCTAACCGCTTGCCTTGGCGCGGGATAGGCGAGTGCCTCGTTGGTTGTTCATTGCGGTCCGCCGCCGACGCGGATGCCGGCTTCCTTGATCACGGGCCCCCACTTGTCGACCTCGCGCTTCAGGAACGCGGAGAACTCCTCGGGGGTCGAGCCTTCGACGATCACGCCGAGCGCTTCCAGCCGTTTGTTCACCTCCGGATCGCGGATCGCGGCGACGCTGTCCGCGTGCACCTTGCGCACGATCTCCGGCGGCGTCTTGGCGGGCAACATGAAACCGAACCAGCCGGTGACCACGAAGTCCGGCACGCCGGCTTCGATCATGGTCGGAAACTCCGCCGCAGCCGCCACGCGCTTGGCAGTGGTAACGGCGAGCCCGCGCATCTGGCCGCCTTGCACCTGCGGCAGGACCGACGACATCACGTTGAACATCAGGTCGACACGGCCGGGGATCAGGTCGGCCAGCGCCGGCGCGCCGCCGCGATAGGGGACATGGACCATGTCGATGCCGGCGACACGCTTGAGCAACTCGCCGCTGAGATGGATCGAGGTGCCAGCGCCAGAGGAGGCAAACGAGACCGTGCCGGGATTGGCCTTGGCGTGGGCGATGAACTCGCCGACGGTTTTCGCCGGCGAGGAGTTCGGCACCACCATCAGGTTCGGTGTCGCGCCGATCACCGTGACGGGTGCGAAGTCGGATATCAGGTCGTAGCCGACAGACGGGTAGAGGAAACGATTGACCGCGTGCGGGAACGACGAAATCAGCATCGTGTAGCCGTCGGGATCGGCGCGAGCGACCAGTTCGGCACCGATGTTGCCGCCGGCGCCGGGCTTGTTCTCGATCACCACCTGCTGGCCCCAGATTTCGGAGAGCTTGGTCGCGAGGTTGCGGGCGAAGGCTTCGTTGGCGCCGCCGGCTGCGAACGGCACCACGAGCTTCACAAAGCGCGAAGGCCATGCTGTCTGGGCCAACGCTGGGCGGGGTAGGGCCGCCGCCAGGGCGGAGGCCGTCGCGAGCTTGATGGTTCGCCGCCGGGTGATCATGGTGAGGCCGCTCCTTGTTCTTTGTTCTTGTGCCCGAACAGTAGCGGCGGGCCCGCGAGCCCACAACGCCTTGACCTTGCCCGTTTCACGCGCGATGGGAAGGATCATGAACGTGCAAAGCAAACCTTCGAAGCTGATCAAAGGCGCCACCGGCGACTGGGAGGTCGTCATCGGCATGGAGGTACATGCTCAAGTCACCTCCAACTCGAAGCTGTTTTCCGGCGCCTCGACTGAGTTCGGCGGCGAGCCCAACAGTCATGTCTCGCTGGTCGATGCGGCAATGCCGGGGATGCTGCCGGTGATCAACGAGGAGTGTGTCCGCCAGGCGGTCCGCACTGGGTTGGGGCTGAACGCCAAGATCAATCTGCGCTCGGTGTTCGACCGCAAGAACTACTTCTATCCCGATCTTCCGCAGGGCTACCAGATCAGCCAATACAAGTCGCCGATCGTCGGCGAGGGCGAGGTTGTGGTGGCGATGCCGGACGGCGAGTCCGTCACGATTGGTATCGAGCGGCTGCACCTGGAGCAGGACGCCGGCAAGTCGCTGCACGACCAGCACCCCAACATGACGGCCATCGATCTCAACCGCTCGGGCGTGGCGCTGATGGAAATCGTCTCCAAGCCTGATTTGCGCTCGTCGGAGGAGGCCAAGGCGTTCCTGTCCAAGCTGCGTTCGATCCTGCGCTATCTCGGTACCTGCGATGGCGACATGGAGAAGGGCAGCCTGCGCGCCGACGTCAACGTGTCGGTGCGCAAGCCCGGCGCTCCGCTCGGGACACGCTGCGAGATCAAGAACGTCAATTCGATCCGCTTCGTCGGCCAGGCCATTGAGCACGAGGCGCGCCGGCAGATCGAGATCATCGAAGAGGGCGGCACGATCGATCAGGAAACCCGGCTGTTCGATCCGACCAAGGGCGAAACGCGCTCGATGCGGTCGAAGGAGGAGGCGCATGACTACCGCTACTTCCCCGACCCCGACCTGCTGCCGGTCGAGTTCGATGCGGCCTACGTCGAGGCGCTGAAAGCTCATCTGCCGGAGTTGCCGGACGAGAAGAAGGCCCGGTTTGCCTCCGAGCACGGACTGTCCGTGTACGACGCCGATGTGCTGGTCGCCGAGAAAAGCCTTGCCGATTATTTCGAGGCGGTGGCCAAGGGCCGGGACGTCAAGGCCGCGGCAAATTGGGTGATCAATGAGCTTACCGGCCGTCTCAACAAGGAAGGCAAGGACATTGCTGACAGTCCGGTCACCGCCGCGCAGCTTGGGGCGGTGCTCGACCTGATCGCGGCCGGCACGATCTCGGGAAAGATCGCCAAGGACTTGTTCGAGGTCGTCTGGAGCGAAGGAGGCGACCCGCGCAGCATCGTCGAGCAGCGCGGCATGAAGCAGGTCACCGACATGGGCGCCATCGAGAAGGTCGTCGATGAGATCGTCGTCAACAATCCCGACAAGGTCGCCGACGCGAAGTCCAACCCGAAGGCACTCGGCTGGTTCGTCGGACAGGCGATGAAGGCCTCCGGCGGTAAGGCCAACCCGCAAGCCGTGAACGAACTGCTCAAGCGCAAGCTCGGGCTTTGACGCGCTGCACTCGCGGCGAACAGTTTTCGTGCGCGGTCCAAAACACTTCGCTTCGTTCGGTCTCGAACAGCGCGCAAGCGCCGTCGACGCGAATCACTTGGTGCACGATTCGCTCGTTTTTGGTCGAAGCGACCGCCGCGCAACGCCTCCGCAGGTGCGTCTGTGGAAAAAATTTTTGACCTGGGTAAAACCGACACAGCGCCGCCGTTTGCAGTGTCGATTGCGGATGTCGAGCACGATTTTCATCGTGCGCGCGAAATCAGAATTGAATACGCGACATGCGTGAAAACATCGATTCCATAAGGGTTTTTGATATTGCGGAAATTTCGCGCACTCGTGTGCGCTGGTCGGTACGTCGGTCGTGCACCTCATGCAGTGGTGCTGCCGCGTCGCAGCGATGCAAGACGGATTCTGCGGTTGCGTACACCGTCCGTTAAGTGGAGTCGGTGTTTTTTCCGTCGCGCTAGTGTAATCGGAATGTAGTGCACGTCGATTCGCGGCGGCACTGTTCCGACATCGCCACATCATCGTGGCTAGGAGGGCAGCAAATGGCGAAGAAGAGAAAGGCTAAGAAGGCAGCGAAGAAGACTCGGCGGAAGAAGAAGTAGATCACGCCGAATTAGATCTTTGCACTTCACGTCATACGGGTTCGGTGAGTGTCGCGAGTTGATGCAGAGTTGACTTGAGACCTCCCGATACTGATAGACGGCAGAGGGCGTCGAAGAGACTTAAAGTCTCGTCGACGCCCTCAGTGCGTTTGGAGGGTCGAGTTGTTTATCCGTGCAAGCTCGGTCAGGCCTTGAGGCAGGTGCTCATGAACTTGCGGTACTCGGCCCGGCCCTTGACGTTCTTTTCCTTCTTGTAGTCCGCCCACTTCGGCGCGCAGTCCTTCATCTTCTGCTGCTGCGCGGTGAGCTTCTTTTCCGATTTCTTTGTGGTCTTTTTGGCTTTATTCGTGTCGCTCTTTTCGGTGGCGGCTTGCGCAAACGCCGGCGCCAAGGGAGCGCGGCCAGCGCGGCGGCCAGGACGTACTTCGGCATGGTCCACTCCTTCACTTGAAATATGCTGCAGCCTACGATCGTTCGACGCTGGGAAGCGTGCCATGGCCAAAGCCAAACGCCGCAGCAGGCAAAAGCCGATCGATCTCTACTTCTGGCCGACGCCGAACGGCTGGAAGATCTCGATCATGCTCGAGGAATGCCGGCTGCCGTACAACCTGATCCCCGTGAACATCGCGCGCGGCGACCAGTTCAAGCCGGAATTCCTCACGATCTCGCCGAACAATCGGATGCCGGCGATCGTCGATCCCGATGGGCCGGGCGGCCGGCCGATTTCGGTCTTTGAGTCCGGTGCGATCCTCCAATATTTGGGGCGCAAGACCGGGAAGTTCTATCCCGCGGGGGAGCGTGCCCGCGTCGCGGTGGACGAATGGCTGTTCTGGCAGATGGCCAATCTCGGTCCCAAGGCAGGTGAAGCCAATCACTTCCGCCGCTACGCGCCGGAAAAGCTGCCCTACGCGCTGGAGCGGTTTGGCAACGAGATGAACCGGCTCTACGGCGTGATGAACGCGCGCCTGAAGGATCGCCGCTTCCTCGCGGGCAGCTATTCGATCGCCGACATGGCCTGTGTCGGTTGGATCAGGCTGTTCGAACGCCAAGGGGAGAAGGAACAAGTCGAGACGTTCGCGGGCTTCCCGCACCTCAAACGCTGGCTCGCCTCGGTGCGCGCGCGGCCCGCCGTCCAGCGCGGGATGCATGTCCAGGTCGAGGAGGCGCGCCGGGTCGACGTGTCGGACCCCAAGGTGCGCGCCGTGCTGTTTGGCCAGCGCGCCAGGTGATGCAGTCGGTCAATTCGACCGCGTCCATGTCTTGGTCTTGCAGATGAATGCGACGCAGCCCTTGAGATCGGCTTTGCTCGCGCCAGACAAAGCGAAGCTACCGCTGTAGGTCTTGCCGTCCTCGGCGTTGTAGACCTGCCCGGACCACTTGTCGGCACCGTCAGCCTTCATCGGCAGGATAATCGGCGAACCAATGATCGGCCGGCTGCGCTTGCTGGTGTCGGGGTTGTTCTGGTCGGTCTTCGGTTTGCCGTTCTTGTCGTTCGGTTCCTTCAACCAGGAGATGGTGCTGCAGACTGCTTCGCCGCAACGAGCGACTTTCATCTTCACGTCGCCGTCCTGGGAAAGCCATATCCCGGTCGGGTCGGCCGCAAAGGCCGGGCCGGATGCCGAAGCGGCCGCCGAAACGGCGAGAGCCGCGAGCAGCAACGAAAAACGGGTCATTTCCAATCTCCAGGTTCGTGTTTCTGAGGGAGTTTTGCGGCGCGCGAGCTGTTGCCCGCAACCTTGTCCGCGGCACGATAGAAAACTCCCGGACCTGCGACAACACCGGACTCCTGTCCTGTTGGTTATCGGCGCACGAACGGGGACGGTTAGCGAGGCGTCACCGAATTGCCAGAATGATGCAATGGCGCGGGTTTGCGTTCTTAACGATCGGTTTCGTCGAATGTTAGCTGTTGAGCATTCACGCTCGATTCATCGCGACAATTAAAGCGCGATTCAAATTTTCAATTGATGATCGCGCTTGTCGGATCGGGATACCGGCCGATGAGGCAGCGCGACACCGGACAGGGACGGGCGCGCGGGACAGGGGAGAGTAGTCATGGCGCGTTTGGAAATGGCGGAATTCGCACATGCAGGGCTTGGTGAGCGTCCGGTCACGGCCGACACGATGTTCGAGCTCGGCATGATGTATGCGAGCGGCCGCGAGGTCCCGGTCGACCTCGTCACTGCGCACAAATGGTTCAACATCGCGGCGATGAAGGGCCACGCCGAAGCACCTCAGCTTCGCCGCGAGATTGCGGCCGAAATGAAGGATGCCGAAATCGGGCACGCGCAGCGGGCAGCGCGCGACTGGCTCAAGGCGCATCCCGAGCCGGTGATGCAGCAGGTCGAGGTTCTGCGCGCCGCGGCCTGATCAAGGTTCCGGCAATCCTAGTTCGCGTCCGGATGCGCCTTTCGGGGAGGGCGCGCGTCCGGGCGCGCTGCTTTTTGGCCGCGATTTCAGTCAATGTTTGACGCGAAACCGCCGAAACTATAGGGGTTTGCGCGACGGAGAGGTGGCCGAGTGGCTGAAGGCAACGGTTTGCTAAATCGTCATACGGTTTACCCCGTATCGTGGGTTCGAATCCCACCCTCTCCGCCACAACCCCATGATTGATATGACTTTGCAGGCCGCACGCTAATTGCGCTCGCTGGTAGTCAATCGGTCGCTAAACGGGCGTTTGCTACCATTTTGCTACCCAATCCGCCGCGATCTGTGCCCGCAACGTTCTCGAATCGTAGACTGCGCACGGCGTCTGCGGCCCTAGAAATGGCTGCCGGTTCGCTGAATAAAAAACGGGGGCGGGGGACGCCGCCCCTCCGCCACAATCCCGCGAATCCAGACCAGCCCTAGGCTTTCTGCTGGGCCTCCCTTAGGGCCGCGTCCACTAACGCAGCCGCATCCTCCTGCATTCCCGTGCAGCGGGACGCTGACATCCCGGCGACATCAAACTACGTGTCCAGCGGCGGGGCGCCGACATCAAACTAAGTGTCCTGCAGCAGGACGCCGACATCAAACTAAGTGTCCTGCGGCGGGCCGCCGATAACAAACTAAGTGCCCTGCAGCGGGACGCCGATAACAAACTAAGTGCCCTGCAGCGGGACGCCGACACCCTGCAGCGGGACGCCGATAATAAACTAAGTGCCCTGCAGCGGGACGCCGATAATAAACTAAGTGCCCTGCAGCGGGATGACCGATAACAAACTAAGTGCCCTGCAGCGGGACGCCGATAATAAACTAAGTGCCCTGCAGCGGGACGCCGATAACAAACTAAGTGCCCTGCAGCGGGACGCCGACACCCTGCAGCGGGACGCCGATAACCACCGCTTGCAGGCCGAGACCTGAATGCAGAACGAGCTGGCCGCGTTCCGCCATTCAACCTGTTGGAGAACTCACCTTGCCACGCGACGTATCGGCCGCGTCGGGCAGATGCTGACCACCGCCGGACGGTTCGGCCGGAACACTGGTGATCGTGCGTTACCCTGACCATGAACAAACAACCTCCCTCCAATCGGCAGCAATTGGTTCAAGTCGTCGAGATGGTTGTGGACCTTCTTCGCGTCAGCCTTCGTGAGAGATGCTGAGCAGTGCCACGGTGCCGATAGCTGCATTCATTGCGTAAGAATGCTGGGATGGGTGAGTCGGCTATTGGCGCAAAGCGGACAAACCGACCGCCTCTGAGTTTGTCCGCTATTGGGGGTAAAGCGGACATGTCGACCTCTCATTTTTATGAGTACACGCCCTAAGCGAGCAATTTACCTAGTGGATAGCGTTCGAAGGAGGCGCGTACAGCTTGCCCTCACTTGGTTATGTAATGCCGTCGCATCGGCGGCAAGCCTCTTAAGTTGCGTGTCGTTTTTGGCGCTGGTTATTTCGTCATTCAACTTCCGAAACTGTGAAATGCCAATATCTGTTGCATCCTTCGTCAATTCTGACTGGGCCGACAATACCGTATCGATAATCGTGAGCTTCTCGATCACATAGAACAATACAGAGTCCAAATCCTCTCGATTGTATTTGTAGTTCTGGGCGGCGGAAACATAGTTCAGAGTTGCAGTATTTGCTTCCGCACATCGCTGCGCTGTCTGAAAAATCAGAGTAGCCCGGAGAAGGTCATTTCTGCCGTGCCAGGAAACATAGGCCTGGATCAAGCTGCCAGCTGCCACGATCGCAGCGACTATTAGAGCAAGAAGGACAAGGACTGGGTTATCCATGGTTGGATTCGCTTCGGCTTAGTTCTGTGTTTGCAACGGGAGTAAATTCAGGCTCGGTATGAGTTTTGCCAGACGGTGTATGGCACTATAGCTCGGATATATCAGGCCGTGTGGCGCCGGCTGCGAATTCGAACCCGCGCCGTCGCTGTAGAAAACCGCTACTCTAACCCAGGCTGAGCTGAGCTGGCGTTGCTTTCAACAGGCGCATTGCTCGTTGACCAGCGCGAGCAAGATGTTGCGCAGCTCTGCCAGCGAGCGCTCGAGTCTGTCGACCATATGGGTGGTCGGTTTATCCGCCCACGCGTGCCCAACCATGGCAAAAGTACT
Source organism: uncultured Alphaproteobacteria bacterium (assembly GCA_963842645.1). GTDB lineage: Bacteria > Pseudomonadota > Alphaproteobacteria > Rhizobiales > Xanthobacteraceae > Z2-YC6860. Next base: position 229,155 of record CAWJGY010000010.1, read on the forward strand.
AGCCTCACCGGGACGCGCGGAGCCGCTAAACGAGCGATCGACAGTACCTTAAATCCAATGCCGAAACTGAGTGCCAGTCCGCATCAGTTTGGCTGAATATGTCGGGTAGCCTACGCTTGCTCTGTCGGGGGACGGCGCGAGTGTGGGTTCAATGCCCGGCGAACCGTCCGAGCGACTCAATGCCGAGTCCTGCCGCCTCAAGGCAGAGGAATGTCGGCATTTGGCTAGTCTGACAAGAACCCCTCCCATCGCATCAGGCTCTTGCACATGGCCGAAACCTGGGAGCGGATCGCCAGGACATATGAGACTGACAAAGTAGGCCGCCTCGATTAGGCGCCCCCTTCATGCCAGTACCGAAAGTGGGGTACTGGCCGTCGCATCCAGTACGGGCGGCATCGAAATAACGCACCAGCGGTTTGCTACCGCGTTTGCTACCCAACGGCCTGATATTAGCTGATACAGGCGGGCAGGGGACGAGTTGACGGAAGCTAGAAACCCGCGCTTTTACGGACCGTCCGGCACTGAATAGGACAGCTAAATATGACCTCCCACAAATTGCTAAATCGTCATACGGTTTACCCCGTATCGTGGGTTCGAATCCCACCCTCTCCGCCAATCTTCAAATCGCTGTAGAGCGTCGGATGAATCGAAAAGAGCGCCGCGCCGCAACCAAGCGCATTCATGCTGGCGGTGCTGCGCGCGGTGCCGGAGTTGGCGCTGGAGTTGGTTCTGCTCAGACCGCGCATCTGTTTGCCGAAGCTGTACGCCATCACCAGCTTGGGCAGGGGTTCGATGCCGAGGCGCTCTGCCGGGCGGTGCTGGCACGCGATGCCGGGCACGCTGGGGCATTGCATCTCCTGGGCGTGATCGCCATGCAGCGCGGCCTGTCCGAGGAGGCGGTGGCGCATTTTCGCAAGGCGGTCGAGATCCGGCCCGACATCGCCATCGGCCAGCACAGTCTGGCCAAGGCACTGGCGGCGGCCGGCCGACCGGACGCAGCGTCGGCTGCGTTCGAGCAGGCGCTGACGCTCAAGCCGGATTTTGCCGAGGTTCACAAGGATCTCGGCCTCCTTCTGATGGCGCAAGGCAGGTTCAAGGAGGCATCCGCTCGTTTCGCCCGGGCGCTGGAGCTTGTTCCAGAGCTTGCCGAGAACGTCGCCGACACAACGGCGACGCTGCTTAGGGTCAATCCCGCGCTGGGTGAAGGCGCGGCGCGCGCCGTGGCCGCCTGGCCGAGGCGGCTACCGGCGGATGAGCTGCTCGGCGCGGCGGGATTGGCGGCCATAGCCGATGACGCGATGTTGCTCGGGATCATACAAACCACCACGGTCCGCGACGTCGCGCTGGAACGATTCTTGACCTCAGTGCGTGCGGTCTTGCTCAAGCGGGCGGCCGACGCGCCCGACGATCTGGATGGCAGCGTGTTGGGGTTTGGCTGTGCGCTGACGCGGCAGTGCTTCAACAACGAGTACGTGTTCGCGGAAGAAGCCGACGAGATTGCGTTGCTCGAACGGCAGACGAAGCTGCTGAGCGACGCGCTCGATGACAACGCCGCGATCTCGCCTCTGCAGGTCGCCGCGGTAGCGAGCTATCGACCGCTGTCCTTGCTGCCGAATGCACGCAAGCTTCTGGAGCGTTCATGGCCCGATGCCGTGAGTGATCTCCTGAAGCAGCAAGTGCGCGAAGTCGAGGAAGAGCGGCAGGCGCGCGACGCAATCCCGCGACTGACCGCGATCGAGGGCGAAATCGCAACCGCTGTGCGCCAGCAGTACGAGGAAAATCCATATCCCCGCTGGGTTGTGGCGCCTTCACGGCCGGCCTCCATGACGGTTGACGAGTATCTGAAAAGCCGTTTTCCGCTGGCGCCGTTTCGGCCGCTCGGCGATCGCGATGGCATCGACATCCTGATCGCCGGCTGCGGCACGGGCGAGCATTCGATCGGAACGGCGCGCCGCTACAAAGGCGCGAGCGTACTGGCGATCGATCTGAGCCTGTCGAGTCTCGCTTATGCGCAACGCAAGACCCGCGAGCTCGGTCTGTCCAACATTGAGTATGCGCAGGCCGACGTCCTTGCGATCGGCTCAATCGGCCGATCCTTCGATGTCATCGATGCGAGCGGCGTGCTTCATCACCTCTCCGATCCAGCGGCAGGCTGGCGTGCGTTGCTCGGGTTGCTGCGGCCAGGCGGGCTCATGCGTGTCGGTTTGTACAGCGAACTCGGCCGGGCCGAGATCGTCGCGGCCCGCCGCTTCATCACCGAGCATGGATTTACCGCGACCGCGGCCGATATCCGCCGGTGCCGCCAGGAGTTGTTGGCAACGCCGCTGCGTGCGTTGACGAATTATCCCGATTTCTTCAGCATCAGCGGCTGTCGCGATCTGCTGTTTCACGTGCATGAGGAACGATTCGCCATTCCGCAGATCAAGGAATTTCTCGACGCCGCGAAACTTACGTTCCTCGGCTTCGAATTGGACGGCGGCGCGTTGCGGGATTATCGGATGACATATCCGAGCGATCAGTCGATGACCGATCTGAAGAGCTGGAATGCGTTCGAGCGCGACCGCCCCGGTACATTCGCTGCGATGTACCAATTCTGGTGCCAGCGCGGCTGAGGCGGCTCAAGCCGGCGACGCCGTGGCAGTGGATTCGATGTCGTGCAATCGGAGAGCGGCGGGGGCCGGCATTGTGTGGCCGAGCGGCCACGGGGCTCTGGTGAACTGCGCAAGCGAACTGCGCCAAAACGGGACAAAGGCCGTACTGCGCCTATTTTTGCAGCAGCCTCGGCTAGTGAATTGAATGGCGATACGTTTCGAAACAGATGAGAAATCAGCAGGTTGTCCAGCGCGGCGAATCGGATCCGGCGGGTTATTCACAGTGCCGTGCCATTCGTGCAACACCCCCTGGGAATCCAGCAATTATGCCTGTGGGAAGCGGCGTTCTTCATTGCTTGCATGTTCCCCTTCGCTAATGTGAGCAAGCGACGGAGGGGGGCTTCCCCAAGTCGTGGTCGCGGGGAGATAAGGGGACCTTCTAGGGGGCGCGCTAGCACCTGCCGAAGACCGAACCCTCCCACTGAAGTAAACACGGAGGAACAACAATGAAGATGGTGAAAAGTCTTCTCCTCGTTTCCGCAGCAGGACTCGTTGCGGTTTCGGGAGCACAGGCCGCCGATCTTCCCGTAAAGGCCAAGCCGGTCGAATACGTGAAGGTTTGCTCCCTGTACGGGGCAGGGTTCTACTACATTCCCGGCACTGACATCTGCTTGAAGGTCGGCGCCTACTTCCGCGCCGAATACGCCTACGGCAACATGGCATCGAGCTTGACCAACCTCGATCAGTCCGGCGCGGACGGTCAGCGGACCCGCATCACCGGCCGGACTACCAGCAGCGCGCTCGCGCGTTCATCTTCCTGGATACGCCGTCAGCAGACTGCGTACGGCACTCTCCGTGCGTATATGAACGTCGGCAACTACGAACGACTTCCCGACGACGTCACGACGGCACCTCAGCGCCGCGGCGATCTACGCCAACCGCGCGTTCATCCAGCTCGCTGGGTTCACGTGGGGCATTGCGACGTCGTACTACGACTTCTACTCGTCCCCGGCGACCTCGTACTCGGTTCCGTGGTCGAGCGACACCGGTGACGGCGGCTGGAAGGTGGCTGCTTACACCGCTCAGCTCGGCAATGGCTTGTCGGCGTCTCTCTCCTTCGAAGAGCCGCGCCGTCAGGTCGTCGTCAACGACGGCACCATCGCCGACTGCCACGCTCGCGACAACGTCCGTCCGGTTGGCGCTCTGCCGACTCAGGACCAGCGCAAGGTCGGTCATGCCGGACATCGTGGCCAACCTCCGTGTTGACCAGGCCTGGGGCTCTGCGCAGATCATGGGCGCTCTGCACAACGTCGGCGGCGGCTACTACGGTCACCGTCGGCGGCGGCACCTGCGTGCAGGCTGCTGGCGCAGCGGCAACACCTGCTCCGGCCATCCGGACGACAAGTTCGGCTGGGCTGTCGGCGCTGGCATCAAGATCAACTTCCCGATGATCGGACCTGGCGACTACTTCCAGGCTCAGGTCAACTACACCCAGGGTGCGGTCACGTTACGCGGCTCTGACCCCGGCGGGTGCCGGCGGCGCCTGGCATCTTCGGCGGCGGCCAAGGACCGACCTTGGCGTGGGCTGGTTCCAGGATGGCGTGTACTGCGGCGCGAGCTCGCCGCGGCTGCGGCCAACGTTGCTGGCCCGGTATGTCCTGCTGGCGGTTCGACAGTCGAGCTGACCACGGCGTGGAGTGTTCAGGCGGCTTACGAGCACTTCTGGACACCGAGCCTGCGCACGTCGCTGGTCGGCGCTTACACCGACATCAGCTACAACGGTGACGGCTCAGCGCCATGATGTGCAGCGCAACATGCCAACGGCCTGCGTCGGTGCCGAGTACGCATCGCCGTCTCGTCGGCCTCTCGCCAACTGCGGAGCTGGTTCGTTCGACTGGAGCCACTACAGCATCTCGTCGCGCACCCAGTGGAACATCACGAAGGACTTCTACGTCGGTCTGGAAGGCTACTACGGCCATCTGAACACGATGTCGAAGGGCACACACCGTGACGTACACCGCGGCTCGCGGCTGGCGCTCAGCCGACCGGCATCCGCACGTTCGCCGACCAGGACGTGTTCGTGTACCGCATGCGCGTCCATCGCGACCTCGTTCCTTGATGATCGCGTAGGATCAGCTTGCTGATCTGAAACATGAGCCCCCGGCGGGAAACTGCCGGGGGCTTTTGTTGTCGGACATGACGCTGATGGTTCGTGAGCCCGCTCGCAAAAACAAATGGTCGCTACGCTACTACATGCTTTTCCAAGGCGTCACGATGCCTAATGCGCTCCATCGCGCGCTTACAGGCCGCAATCTGCGTTGGATGCAACTCGTGCTTGGTCGCGAACTCCGCGACCGTCTCATGGCCCTTGATCGCCTCAAGCGCCACCTTGGCTTTGAACTCAGCCGAAAACCGTCTCCGCGTTCTCATGGTGGATCATCCTCAGCATCGATGAACCTACCTTAGCCGGCTGTCTCAGGAAGTGGGACCACCTCTGTAGGGCGTGTACTCATAAACGCGCAGCCAGCATCTCACTTTGCGGTAGCGAAGCCAGTTTCAGCCCCTATCAAAGCACTCGCTTGAGCCGATACGATACCGTCTCTGACCAGCGGGGCGGGCATAAGGCGGCGAGAATTCATTGCTGGCTTGGGAGGTCTTCGGTGTCTCGCGGCCTAAAATAGCGCGGCAACAGTCTCGGATACGCATCGGTGGAACAGCCTATCGAAAGCAGCGTGACGTTTCGATGTCCGCCGGAACTTGCCACGGTCCTGCCGCGACCCATCCCGGCGGTTCTCGGTCTGCCGGACTGGTTCAAAGCGTTGCCGCAGAAGGCGTTTAGCCCGGACCTGCAGGGCGAATATCTCACCGTCAAGAAGTGCCCGCCGTTCATCGATGCAATGACATATGGCTTCCTGATGCCGCTGGCCACCGACCTCAAGGTCGAAAATGGCGAGTTTACCTGGCAGACCGATTGGCCGGGGGGCGACTACGCTAGCATCACGCGCTCGCCGATCGGCTTTCATGACGGCAGCCAGGTGGCCGGCACGCCGTTCTTCGACCCGGATCAGTTCATCATCAAGTTCAACAATTTCTGGACCATCCAACTGCCGCCCGGCTACTCGGTGCTGGTCTCGCACCCGATCAACCGCGACGACCTGCCATTCCGCGCCTTGAGCGGACTCGTGGACTGCGACCGCTACCATGACGCGTTCGTGCAGTTCCCGGCGCGCTGGGTCGATCCGGACTTCAACGGCGTGCTGCCCAAGGGAACTCCGGTGGTGCAATGCCTGCCGGTGAAGCGCGAGACATGGGCGCTGCAATTCGAAGCTCTGACCGACGCCGATAGCAAGCGTGTTTATGACACCAGTAAGAACGTCTCCGACTCCACCGATCTGTACCGTCACCAGTTCCGCGCGCCGAAACGCTGATGCCAAACAAGCGACGAGGATCGGCTGAGGACGCGTTGACCCGCGCAAAGATCGCGCTCGACCAGGGCCGTGCGAGCGAAGCCGAGCAAATCGCCAAGACCGTGCTCGACAAAGACGCGCGGAACACGGCCGCCCTGCAACTTCTCGGCGGCGCCCTGCTATTGCAGGAACGCTATGCGGACGCGATCGAGCCGCTGGAGGGTGCGGCGCGGGTGCGGCGCGACCCTACGCTCGACACGCAGTTGGCGATCGCTCTCCGCGAAACTGGCCGCAAAGAGGATGCGCTAGCTCGTCTCAAGCGCGCCATCAAGCGCGAGCCGCCTTATGCCTTCGCTTTCCACGAGCTCGGCTTTCTGCTTTGTTCGCTGCAACGCTACGATGAAGCCCTCGCGGCGATTCGGCGCGGCCTGGAGATCGCGCCCCTGGCGTCGAACCTCTGGGTGTTGCTCGGCAGCATCTGCCAATCCCGGCGCGACCGGCAAGGTGCCCACGCGGCCTACGCGCGCGCGTTGTCGATCTCGCCGAACCTCGCCAGCGCACACTACGGCATGGGAACGTCGCTGATGTCGCAGGCCGCTTATGCGGCAGCCGCCGAGCATTTCCGGATTGCCGCGGTCAACGCTCCCGGTGATCTTCAGGCTCGTCTCAAGCTCGCCGGATGTCTCCTGGAAATCGGCCAAACCGACACCGCGCTGGCGGCGCTGCGCACCGACATCCGGGGCGGCGAAAAACACGTGTATGCGATGTCGTTGAAACTGATGCTGAGCTCGGGGCGCGGTCGGTTCTGGCTGCGGCCGAGCGCCGCCTTACGCGTGCTCACTTAACCTTTAGCGGGACGAGGCAGCCGGTGCAGGGACCGTCTGAATTGACCCACTTGGTTAGATTAGCGTGCTAGCGTGAGACGCGGTTGCAATGAAATGGAGGCTGATATGAAGTTGTTACTCGCAACTCTGGCAGTCATGGTTTCGACTGCGGCGCAGGCGGATGGACAATTCACTTGCAACTTTGTGGGTGAGGGAAAGGCTGCAAAGGTTTGGCAATGCACACCCCCGCCGGGATGGACCACGGTGGGCGGTCAGCAAACGACCACTGTTCCCGATAAGAAATAGTGTGGACGGGAACGGATTCGTGAATCACGATGATCTTGTAATCATCGGCAGAGTTGCGGGCGCGCTTACAATCGGCGCGATGATCGGGTTCGAGCGCACGTTTCACGGTCGGCCTGCCGGATTCCGCACTCATTCCCTGGTCTGCATTGCATCTGCAATTCTGATGATTGTTACGGTCTATCAAAACCAATGGATGACGTTTGTTGAGCATGACGCTATTCGCACCGATCCCACTCGAATGGCGCAAGGCATAATGACGGGCATCGGATTTCTCGGCGCGGGCGTGATTTTCAAGGAAGGGCTAAGCGCGTGCCGCTGCGCGCCGCGCCGGTCACGTGCAGCACCGCGAGCTTATGCTTTCGAGGCGCAACATGGTGGCGAAGGCTGCGCCGCAGCAATATACTTCTCGAAGGCATGAAGGAAAGAATTCGACTGCCACAGAACGGAAGTACTCAAAGCCAAGGGCCACATGATGGACGCAGTGAGCTGAAGGTATTGGGAGTGGTTTAGGCTGGATGGTAGCAAATTGCGCTCAGGCCACTTCGAAGAGCGGAAAACAGGTCGGGAATGGACCACCTATGGACGCCACTGGCAAGGTCGTGAAGGTCACAAAATTCCCCAATTGATCCCGGGCCCCGACCGGCATCGTGACGTACTGCGCCAGCCTCGACCAACATCGACCACGACGACGACAGCGCCAGCGTCACGACGACCGACACGCGGCAGGCATCGCGCCGTCATCGCCTCGATCATCGTTGCCGGTGTTCGGACACGCGGCAGGCATCGACGGCGCGACGTTGCCACTGATCGGGCGATAGCCGTTCGGCGGTATTGGGCAACCGTTCCGCCGCAACGATCTGTCAACCATCGCGCCTTAGCGTTGCGCTCTCCACACAGCAAGAACCGGAGCGCAACGATGATGGACATGGTGAGAACCGTGCTGCGCGAAATCGTCGCGCGAGCGAAGCGGCCACACGACGCACAACGCGACAAGGTCGCAGACAAAATGGTCGCCGACCTCGAAGCCATCGTCGCGAACATGAAGCGAGCGCGCGAGGCCGAGGGGCGCAGCGCCGCGGACGGTTACACCTATCCCCCGAAGTGGCGGGATGCACGCCGATGACAAGCGCGCTTACCAGCCGCCTTCCTGCACGCGCAGCACCGCAGCCGCCTTCGCAGTGCGCTCGATGACATGCAGGCGCGGCTCGCAAAACTGGAAACGCCGCCACGGCTCAAGGCCGCTGGCTGAGTAGTGTCTCACCTTGGAAGGATCATTAGCGCCACCCCGATCAGCATGGGAGGAAACGCGTGGAAACCCACAATCCATCCGACAATCGTCATGATCCAAGATGAAGCGGGCGCAAATCGACTAAAAGCAAAGTACAAGCTGCCGATCCCGCCAAGCAGCGCGAAGATGCTGACCGTCAGGGCTTGATCGCTAGTCATTTGACCGGAGGTCGTCGGTCCACCAAGCGACAAGAAATACAAGCCGCCAACGAAAACTCCTATCAGTGCGACACCGCCGCCTGCCAAGATGGCCCGCATCATGAGATTACCTCGCTTGCCAATTTCGCGTCGGCGTTGCCTAAGAGGCAAAAGCTAGCATGGCGGGACGCGCAGCGCGGCTGTTTCATTGATGCGACCCGTCGCAAGTATAGGCGGCGCATCACGACAGGCGCTGTCGTCGCATCGCGCATCAACGCCGCACGGCATGGCGTATCAGCGCACAACCTCGCAGGGACCAGAGGCGAAGGTACTCAAACCTAACGCCAGAAACCTCACTATGGGCGTGGGCTTCTCGCTCCAAGTCCGAATGCGGATAATGCGGATGAAGTCGGTCGCCGCGATGGCCGTGAACTGGTCTGAAGAAAGACCCGTTACGGTCGGCGGCTGGGTCAGCACGTAGTCGTTCGCTCGGTCGCCCCGCTGAATGATGCTCCACGTCACTCGGTGACCATCGGGATGGGTCATGGCACCCGTCAGCGTGTCGATGATGACGCCGTCGTAATCCTCCCGCTTCCAGTGTCTTGGGTTGCTGTCCGGTCGCAGGCGACCGTCGTCTTCCCAACTCACAACATCAGCCACCTTGCAGCGGTAGGTCTTATGCTCTTGCGCGAAAGCCGCATTACCGGCAACGGCAAGCAGCACGGTCGCTGCAACAAACCACCCGCCGACCCGCTCAAGGTGCATCGCCATCCCCGCAGGCTATCACGATGGCATCGTGAGCCGTAAGGCTGCGCGAGCATCGCAGGCAGCGTCGAGCGGCACGGCGGCAGAGCGGCAGGCAATGTGGCAACGGTTGCCACTTCATCGCACCACGCCATCGCATCGGCGCATCGGGCTTGTGAGGGTATGGAAAGCAACCCTTGCCATGTAGGATAGCCAGCGCCCACGGAGAACGGGAGGCCGGGTCATGAAATGTAGCAGGTGGCCGATTGCTCGCCGTCTTCGCTCTCCTGTCATTGAGTACGGGGACACTCCATGCGCGTGATGCCGGTCTCACTCTCACCGTTGCAGCGGCTCAAACCTCTCACCGGCAGTGCATGAACACCTGTCGTGCGCGCTATCGCGACTGCCGGTCCTTGAAGCAAATCCCATCCTCCGAGTGTCGGGGCGTTTATCGGGATTGCACCCGCTTCACTTGTCACGCGCCATCTGGCTGAGGCGCGGCATGGACGCGACAAGTCCTGCGCTGGTCAGCCTTTTGGTTGGTGCCGTCCTCCTTGCAATCGTGGTCGCGCCGCTCCTTATGTATTTTTCGAAAGGTGGCCTGACGTTCCTTCAATCCTTACGGATTTCGGCTGTTAGCTTCGCAGTTTGGGCGGGCATCATGCTGGTGTTCTTCTTCACCGTCGAACCTGTGACTGGAAGAACAGTAAGCGGCTTGGTCGCTTTGTGCCTTGCTGGGTCTTTAATAACGCGATTGGCGGCGCGAGAAGGCGTCACGAAAACAGGATGGTTTGGCGTCGGGGCTAAGTCAGTATTTTCGTTGCTCGCCCTCATTTGGGTCGCGGTGGGGGTGATGTACTTGGTGGGCGCGCTTGGTTAGAGGCGAGCATCATCGCCGCTACGTCACGGCCACGACCGGCGACGGACGCGCCAGTGTAAGGTTCGCCCGGCGCTGGCGGAGACCGGGTTCAGATAAGGGAAAGCCGATGGCGACATCGCTCTACGACCTCAGCGTTCCAACCTTCCTGCAGACCGTGAGGGCCGTCGGAGGCTTTCTCGACCGCGCGGCCAAGCACTGCGCTGAGACCGGCGCAGAACCGGACGCCTTCGTGCAAGCTCGGCTCTTCGATGACATGGCGCCGTTCCACTTTCAGATCGAAGCGGCGTCGCACCATTGCGTGTGGGGGTTGGAGGCCGTGAAGACCGGCGTGTTCGCCCCGCCGGCCCTGGTCGGTCCGGTCCCCTTCAACGACTTACAGGCCATGATCGCCGGCGCGGAAACGGCGCTGGAAGCGTTCACCCCCGATGAGGTCAATGGATGGGCGGGCAAGGATCTGGACCTTCAGATCGGCCCGCGCAGGCTCGCCTTTACGTCGGAGACCTTCATACTCTCGTTCTCGCTGCCCAACTTCCATTTCCACGCCGTCACCGCATACGACATCCTGCGCACGCGCGGCGTGCCGCTCGGAAAACGCGATTACGAGGGACATTTACGCACCAGACTGGGTGGGTCGCGGTGGGGGTGATGTACTTGGCGGGCGCGTTTGGCAACATGTGGGGGTGAAAATGCGGACATTCACCCAGCGTACCCGCGCAAACAGACCTGCGCTGTGATCTAGACCGAGAACTTTTGGTGTCGCCATCAAACTTGTCCGCTACAGACAGGCGAACCGCCACAACGCACCGGATCAGCGGTGACAGTGTGTTTATCAACGATCCGTCGCGCCCCCGCATTCGCAATCAAGGCGCAGCCCACCGGTAGTTCAAGCCGACCTTGACGGTATGGGCAGTGGCGTCGATGGACTGCCTCATGTGACCGCCGAAACTGTCGACGCCGGCAGTGTCGAACTCGCCGAAGTTGAAGTAGGCGTATTCCACCTTGGCGGTCCAGTTGGCCGCATAGGCCCATTCGATACCGCCGCCGACAGTCCAGCCGAACATGGTCTTGTTGCCGGTCATGCTCAGGGTCCCAACGCCGCAGCCCGCCGGCGGCGCAATGCAAGGATCAACGGTCGTCGCCTTAGCGTTTAGGAACGCGCCGCCGCCCTTGGCGTAATAGAGGACATTGCCAACGGGCATGCCGAGCCGTCCGGTCACCGCCCCATAAAGGTCGGACTTGAACGTGGTGGTGGTGTCGGGGGTCCCGATGGCGATCCCGTTCGGATCGATGCGCGAGCCCTTCAGCCCCAGATAGCCGATTTCGCCTTCCAAGCCGAGGACGAAAGCGCCCGACTGCCAGTTGTAGCCCAAGGTCCCGCCACCGAAGAACCCGTCGGCATTGAACGAATAGGGGCTGCCGCCGTAATTGTAGAAGAAGGCCGTCCTGGCATCGAAGGGTTCGGTCGCATCCGCCTTCGCCCAGCCGTAACCGGCGAACAATCCGGCGTAAGGTCCCGTCCAAGAGAAGATCGGCACAGGTGCGACGGCCGGCGGGGGAGAAGCCTTGTAGACTGATCTTGCTCCAAGATCTGCAGCGGTGGCGGAACTGGCGATCGCCAGAACCGCGCCGGAGAGAACGGCGATGTAGAGCTTCTTCATTGTGCCCCCGAATTCGAGTGTCCACTGAAAGGATCGCACGTCGGGGATGCCACCACAACGCGCAGCATCAGGCGACGGACACGGCAGCGGCTGGCGTCCATCGTCCGGCATCGAGCGCGAGCCGGTGACCGGGTCCGCGCGAGCCGTCAGGCCGCGTCATCGCAGGCGCACCGCACCCGCTGATGTTCCAGTCCGATGCTGACGCCTCGACTGACGACCTCGACGCTGACGATAGGCACGCTGCTTGCACGCTGACGAGCAGAACATCGCATCGGTTCGCTTTGCATCGAACGGCTTGCCGCAGCCGTCGCAATACAGCGCGGGCCGAGAGACGGGAGATTTGTACGCACGTCGCGCACAAGCGGGATCACCGCACAGGAAATGGGTCCGAACCTTCCGCCGACCTGGCCAATGGACGGGCCGACAGCATTGCTCGCACGGTTGCGGTGTGCGAAACGGCTTGTCCATCCAGCCGCGCTGTTCGCAGCATGATTGGCAGAAGCTGCCCGCAGTTCCTCGCAGGCCGTAGCTGATGCGCACCCGCCAGACAGGTTCATCGGTCGCAAGCGTGCGTTTGCAGTGGTCGCATTGCATGGGTGCGTTACGGCTATACAGTGTCACACTCCGATCCTACACTTTATCCGTAACGCTTCGACAGTCACCGGGCGATCAGCGCGCGAGCATCGCCAGCGTCATCCTCCGGTTGATGTTCCAGCCCTCCTGCCGGTCCCAGTTCTCCCGCTGAAGTTCCAGCCAGGACCGCGCCAGCGTCACCGGGGCGGCAGGCAGGCACCGGACCGGGGCCGACAGCGGGCGGCAGGCCGGTCAGGGCCGGGGCCGTAGGATCGTCAAGGATGCGGTTTCGAGGGTTTGGGGCCACCGGGATAGGTCAGGCCCCAAAAACGCACCCAACCCCGCCCGCCACAGCCTGTAGCGGGTCAAAAGGGCCGATAGGACCAGATGTGGGGGGTCATGGGCCGTCCACAGGTCCACAGGCCAGGGTCGCCGCCAGCCAGATACCGGTGGCCAGGGCCGGGGCGTTTCGGTTAGGCTTTCATTTCATTTCATGCCTAACACCCGAAAGCCTCACATGGACTTGGCAGACTTCGGCCCGCGCCCGCGCACCGTCCGGTGCCGCCACTGCAACCGGGTCATCAAGGTCAAGAAGACCGGACGCCTCCCTGTCTACTGCGGCTCGTCGTGCAAACAGCAGATGTTCTACAGGCTGCACCCAAAGCAGCCGAAGCCGAAACAGCCTAAGGTGTCGCTTGAGGAGCGGGTGGCGCAGCGCGTCTACCGGTTGTTGCTCGACACCAATGTCATCACCCCGGTCGATCCGCCGAAGCACAAACCGGAGGGTGAGCAATGATCCGCATCGAAGGCGTTCACGTCGTCGCGCTCGCCGCCGTGCTGTTGCTCACACCGACCGCCCAGGCACAGCAGCGCACGATCTACGACGCGCAAGGCCGCGTGCAATCTCGCACGCACACCGGCAGCGACGGCACCGTGACGGTCTACGCGGACGGCAAGGTGCAGGGCCGCACCAGCACCGACAGCAGCGACACCGTCACGATCTACTTCGCGGACGGGCGCGAGACCGGCAGCGTTAAAATCACACCCAAACCGCAGAGCAAGGGCAAGTGAACATGAAGACCGACACCCGCGCGCGGACCACGCCAAGCGCATCGTCGCGGCAATCAGCGACGACGAAAGGCAGCGCCTCGGCACGCTCATGCAGCGGCGGGACGATGCGCTGCGCGCGGCGGCGGCAGGCTTGGCGGAAATGGTCGCGTTCAAGGACCGTACGATCAGCGAGGTTCGCGGGCGGCTCGCCGCATCGCGGGCACGTCGTGGCGTGGCGCAGCCGAAGCGCATCGCGCGAGCGCAAGAAGGCGGCACGGCGAGCGATGGGCAAGCTCGTATCGGGAACAGAAGTGTCAAACCGGGAACACCGGGTTGACAGAAATGGCAAATAATGGCGAGCGATCAAAGGGCGATTTCGGCAGTGGCTCCCTGGGCTGGGGTCGAACCAGCGACATTTCGATTAACAGTCGAACGCTCTACCGCTGAGCTACCAGGGAACGCTGCTACCATCGATAGCGGACGGGCTATAACAAAAGCCTACCGCCGTTGCCAAGCGAGCCGATTAAAAGGCGGTCCGCCGAAGCGTCGAAGGCGCGAAGGTTGGAGGCCACGCCCGGAATTGAACCGGGGTACGCGGATTTGCAGGCCCGACAGGCGGCACCTTTCTGAGGTCCCACGCGTGGATTAGGCCCGAAAACACGGCAAATCCTTTCAGCTCGTTTACTTGGATCAAAATGGACGGCAAATGAGGTCCCAGGACCTCACCCGGGACCTCACCGTCATACACCTTCAGGATCAGGACCAAACGGGAACCACGTGGTTCCCATCGTGCCCAGGAACAGCCCTGACGCGGCAGGTGCAGAAATCGCGGCCGATCATGCGAGTTCAACCGCTGCCACGAACGCCACACCGTCTCGACCTCGTTCATTGCCCACCTCACCGCCACGAAAGCTTCAGTATAATCGGCGGGAGCCAATCCCAAATAATTCCAGACCAGATTTCCTGAGTTTGCGCGGTGGCGCGATCCCGGGACGCTTTTCTTCGCTTCACGGTACCTTGGCAACGCGCATCGCACGCACGTTGACGTCACGCATCGCCGCTGATGCTGGTGCCGCTGCGAGCGAGCCCTGGGCCGCGTCGTGTCGTGCTGCTGGTGTTGATGCGTAATTGTGCTGATGGGTGCGCCGCGATTGGGCTAAGCGCAACAGCGGGCACTGTCGTCGCATCGCGCATCAACACTGGCGGCGGCATCATCACCGACGACGACGGACGGTCACGCTGGCTCACCATTTATTAACCTTGAGCGCCGATGATGATCGGGCGCATCTGGTCATACGTGGCGCAGGGGCCTCAGTCTTTTCCGCAAGAACCGACTGAGGCCCTACTTGTTGGCCCGCGACAGCAGCGACCGGGCGAGCCGTCATCTCGCATCACGTCATCATCGACAATCACCATTGCGCGGCGATCAGCACTTCATCAGCACGCGCAATCGTTGGGAGCATCAGCGACGGACCAGCGGCAGGCATCGCACCGTCATCGCATCGCGCATCAACACCGACGGCGACGGACGCGCCAGCAGATCGGCGGCACGTGCCGCCGAAAGCCGTGGCTGCACGGCCAGCCGTCGCAGGTTATCTCAACGAGGCGCATCGACCTTCGCTTGCGTCGTGCAGCGGCGTTGCGGGCAAGGGCATCGCACTCCGTCGAACAGCACAACAGCTTCGGCGGTTTCCGACCGACGCTCACCGGCACCAGCTCGACCGCGTCCATCGTCCTGCTGATGGTCCAGCCCTGGGCCGACGCCTCGCTACAGGCGAACCGGGGCACCGGACGGCCCCGGACCGGGCCGACAGCGGGCGGCAAGCCGGTCAGGCCGGGACCGGGCCAGCCCGTACGACGGCCACCCATGCGCTTTGGGCGTCCGGGGGGCGCCCCGGAGCCATCCCGTCCCGTTTTGACGCACCCTGAGCCACGGCTGTGCCGCCGCTACCAGATGTTGGGGGCACCCGCGGCCCGGCATTACCAGCCGGGAGGCCGGATCGGGGCCTGCCAGCCGGGCCGGGGCCAGCCGGATCGGGCGGCGGTGGCCGGGCTGCCCCGATTTGAGGTCCCAGTGTTGTTCCAGACCCGAAATCCGGCTTCGCAATCGTCTTCTAAAACACGGCATAAGCATTTGATTTATTTGCTGGAGGCCACGCCCGGAATTGAACCGGGGTACGCGGATTTGCAGTCCGCTGCGTCACCACTCCGCCACGTGGCCTCACCGGGGTGAATAGCTACGGTACAGCAATAAGTTATGCAATGACTGCTTCGTCGTCGTCGCTACCATTCTGAAACCCAAAACGCCCCGCCATTCTGAAACTCTGTTCCCCCGACGTTCGCCTGGGTTTCGGCATCAGCTGCCGCTTGCAGGAGGAAGGCGTGGCGCTTGCGGGTTGCGGCAAGTGCGCGCTCCTCGGTTCGCTTGGCATAGCCTTCATAGGCACTGCTTGACTGTGCTGACAGCGCGCGATCCTGGCCGTCTGTAAGGCCCGCTTCTCGAGCTCGGTCATCTCGCCGTGCGGACAGGCGTCGAGCGTAAACGTGGAGGGGAGGCCCAGCTCGGTCCTGATCTTCCGAACGACCTTGTTCACGCGCATGCCATTCCAGGGCGCACAGGTTCCGTCCGGGTATTGGCGCAATACGATTGGGATGCCTCGGCGCGGAGCCCGGGCGAGTATCGCCTCGGCGGTGTAGAACAGTACTCGGTCAGGGTCCTGGGGGCCTTCCAGGGCGCTCATAATCAGGTCGAGAGCGTGCAGCGACCTTTCGCTTCCAGGCGTTGCTATTCTTGTAGGCCAAGAACGGCCAATCGACCGTGCCGATGATCACCCTGCGGTCTTCGATCGGCAGCCATCGGCGCTGGGCGTCCCATTCGTCGAACAGGCCGTTTAGGGTGCAGGCCTTGCCGCTTTGGCCATCCGCCCCGCAGGCAGCGTTGTAGTCGCTTCCTAGTGCGGTATCGGCATCCCGATGAAGGGGTGCAGCCCAAGCGACGATAATAGCTCGGCAGCGTCCAATAGAACGCGGTCTTGCCGTTTTTAATTGCTTGCAGACTACGAAGCGGGGAAGGGGCCTGGTCATGGTCACAGATCCGCGGCGGCGTCCGGGATGCTGCCGACCAGCTCCGGGGGTAGGATCGCGTGGTCTAAGTCGTCCCGCAGCCATAGCTCGCGCCGCCCCTGCTTGACCCTTGGCGCAGGGTACGACAACTGAAATAACGAATGACGCGACCGACGCTGAGGCCAGAGCGCCCGGCCGGATTGGCGGCTTGATCTCAGGGAGCCTTCAAAGCGCTGTCGAGATAGCCGGGGCAAGTGGTTGTCACTGTATGGCTTGCTCAAGAAACCTGCCGCTCCGGCCTTTTATGGCGCGTCTCCGCACGTTTTCATCAGGATTGGCCGTGATGAAAATAATGGGGATGCAATGACCGTGGGCGATCAGCCAATCCTGCAACTCAATTCCATTCAGTCCCGGCATGTCCAGGTTGGTGATAAGGCAAGACGTGTCGTGGACCTGCTCAGATTTGAGAAATTCGTCGGCCGAGCCAAACGTGGAAGCGTGATAGCCCAAAGATCGGACGAGCCGTGCTGTCGCCTCGCGCACAGCTGAACCGTCATCAACAATCGCAATTATTGAAATGTTTTTCGACAAGTTCGAGACCCGTCGCGTGGAGACATCGCAATGTCTGCGCATTGGCCCCTCCATCAATCGTTGACGCGATATTGACTGAGCCGGAAAAACGAAGAAGTGCGTTAAGTCACAGAGCGTGGGGATGAGAAGTCATGTCTGCAAAATGATCCCGCCAACAAAATCGGCACCAACTGGACGAAAAGCGTCGTTATGCGGGGATAAGCAGACGGTTGCCGGCATGCCCGGAAGGGGCGTCCGCTATTGGCACTTAGCGGACAAACCGACTGCCTTCGAGTTTGTCCGCTATTGGGGGTATAGCGGACATCGCCAACCAGCGCCGTTATGTCCGCTTTTGACCCTTAGCGGACATCCCGACCCCTTCCCGACGGCGCGGATGAACCGCTACGATGCTTTTCCTCCGGGGGCGAATTCATGCATGCAAAAATTGGAATTGCGGCGCTGTTACTGGCGATGGCGCCACTGAATGGGGCCGTGGCGCAGTCGGAATATCCCGACAAGCCGATCCGCGTGGTTACCAACGCCGCCGGTACGTTGCCCGATGTCGTCATCAGGATCTTGGGCCCAGCGCTCGGTGAGGCTCTCGGCAAGCCGCTGATTATTGAGAACGTCGCGGGGGTGGGTGGAAGCACTGCGGCTGAGCGTGCAGCGCGCTCCGCTCCCGATGGCTACACGATCTTGGTGACCGGCGACGCTGCTATGACAACGAACGTCACCATGGTCGAGAAATTGTCCTATGATCCGACCAAGGACTTCATTGCGGTTGCGATGGCCATCGACTCGATCAATATCCTTGCGGTGCCCCCATCACTAGCTGTCAGCAGCGTTGCGGATCTAGTCGCAATGGCAAAGCAGCAGCCTGGAAAGCTGACCTTCGCGTCAGCTGGAATCGGAACGTCGCAGCATCTCGGTGGCGAGATTTTGAAGCGAATGGCGGCTATCGACATCGTGCATGTCCCCTATCGCAGCATCGCGGCATCCACACCCGATCTGCTCGGCGGTCGTGTGAGCATGCAGTTCGGCAATATTTCCGCCTTCCTGCCGCTGGTGCGCGACGGCCGCTTGCGCGGTCTTGCCGTGAGCTCCCTGCAGCGCGCCCCGCAGCTCCCGGAGCTGCCGACTGTTGCCGAGGTAGGCTATCCGGGATTTGAAGCGACTGCCTGGGCGGGGCTGTTCGTCCCGGCTGGAACGCCAGCGTCGATTGTTCGCAAGCTCGAACAGCATGTCATTCGTGTCGTAGCCATTCCGGAGATCAGGCAAAAGTTCATCGATCTGGGCTTTGTTCCCATGGGCATGCCAGGCCAGCAGTTTGGCGAGCAGGTCAAAGCAGAAATTATCAGCAAGGGCAAAATCGTACGAGAATCCGGGGCCAAGCCTAATTGAGAAAATTTGAACAGTGGTCACGGCATCGGCGCTAATAATTCCGTATCCCAACGCTGCTCGCTCGCGCCGACGAATTGATCGAGCGATGTCGCCTATTGGCACCTAGCGGACATTCAACGCGCTCTGATCCGTGTCCGCTTCTGGGGGTTAGCGGACATCGCGACTAAGGACTGTCATGTCCGCTTTTGACCCAAAGCGGACATTGACTGGCCAGCGATCCGGTGATCGAAGCGGCTTACGCCCCTATCAAAGTACTCATTTGAGCCGTTACGATGCTTCGTCCAGAGCCTATGGGGGCAGGCATGAGACGACGGGAATTTCTCGGTGTTCTCGGTGGCGCAGCGGCTACGTGGCCGCTCGCAGCGCGCGCGCAGCAGGGCGAACGGACGCGGCGGATCGGCATGATCACGAATCTAGCCGCGGACCGTATCGGAGCCTTTCAGCAGGAGCTGGCACTGTTGTCAGGAACTTGATGTCACTCATCGCCGTCTCCCTCAAGGAGCATGCGGTGGCGGAGTCTTCTGGCGTCCTTAAAAGCTAAGAAAGGCCTTGAGCTCCTCAAAAAATCGCTCCCAGCTCGCGTCGCCTGGCAAAATGATGTGATTGCGGCCTTCCAACGTCACGAAGCGCGCGCCGGGAATACCGGCCGCCAGCCGGCGGCCTTCCTCGAACGGTTGCACGGCGTCATGGCGGCAGTGCAGCACGAGCGTCGGAGACTGAACACGCGGCAGCAGGTCCGTGACGTCGATGAGGTCCACCGCGTGGCGCAACCGCACCGCATTGTCCGGCGAGGTTGTGATGCGCTGCAGGTCGTTGAACCACTCCATCTGCTCGGCTGTGGCACCGGGGATGAACTGCGATGTGAACATTTGCCGGAATGCCGGGTTTTCCTGGCCCCAGCCCTGTCGCATCAGGGTCGCGATCGCATCGGAATTGGCGATCTCCTGTTGCGAGCCGCGCATGCGCCGCCCGCGCGCAAATCCGCCATAGAGCACAAGATGTCTCACGCGTTCGGGATACCGTACCGCATAGGCGACTGAAATGGCGGCGCCCTGCGACACGCCCAACAGGTCGAATTTGTCGAGGCCGGTTGCCTCTACCACGCTCTCGATATCGCGCACGAACGCTTCGAAAGAAATCTCGTCGACCTCCCAGTCTGAGAGGCCGTTGCCTCGTGCGTCATAGCGGATCAGCCGTCGCCCGGCGGCGATCTCCCGCAGTAACGAACTCCACACCGGGCTCTCCCAGTCGTACTCGAGGTGCGTCAGCCAATGGCCGGTTCGCAACAGGGGAATTCCTTTGCCTACTTCGGCGTAGGCGATGCGAACGCCGTCGCTCGACGTGCAGAAATGCACTTCCTGATGCAGCGATATCGGCGCCGCTGGGGGCCGCGTGCCCGCCCCCGTTGCCCGTTGCGCCGCTGTCTCGCTGACCTCGCCGACGAAGCGGATGCCTTTGCGCGCGATGGTGCGGATCAAGCGCTGCTCGTCGCCGCTGTCGCCGACAGCCTTTCGCACGGCGTTGATGCGGCTGGTCAGCGTCGATTCCGATACAATCCGGCCGTTCCAGATGGCGGCGATCATATCGTCCTTGGTCACCACCCGGTCGCGGTTTTGCACGAGATAGGTCAGCAGATCGAAGACTTGCGGTTCCATCGCAATCAGTTCGGAGCCGCGCTTGAGTTCGCGCCGTTCTATGTCAAGTACATGATTTTCAAAATGAAATTGCAACGTCATCCCCCGGACGCCGCACCCAGGTCAAGCGATAATCACGCCTATCTCAAGGACAAATCAAGCGTCTCGCAAAGTCTTCGAGCCGCGCCACCGGCATCCTCCGCCCACATGGTCGCGAATCCCGCGATCGAAACCGACCGGAGGAAGCCATGACCCAGATTCACGATTTCGGACTGGACGTTCGCCACAGCGATGGCTCCATCGATTTTGACCATTATCGCTCTCGGGCGGCTGCATTGCGCGGCGCGGCCTTGCGGGACGCGTCCACGCCGAGGTCCACGTTCAAGTTCATCATGATCGTGGCGGTGGGGATCACTGGCGTCGTCCTGGTCGCGAACGTACCCGCTCCCGTCGTTGAGGCCGCCTGTCACCACTGTACGCGGAGCTTGGTCCCGGTCGATGAGCCGCCGGCCTCAACCCACATCGCGTCGTTTCCGCGCACATCACGGGCCGAGTGACATCGAGAATGTCTTCCCGGCTTCGGCGAGCGTCGGAGCCGGGGGATCGCCATTCACGCTCGATCCACAGGGGAAATCACAATGGCTAGATTCATCGCGCTTCTCTATGGGCTCGCTGCCTATCTCGTCTTCTTCTTCACCTTTCTCTACGCCATCGGCTTTGTCGAAGGCCTGTGGGTGCCGAAGACCATTGATACCGGGACGGTCGTGCCGACGACCGAGGCGCTGATCGTCAATCTTTTGCTGATGTCGCTGTTCGCCGTGCAGCACAGCGTGATGGCGCGCAGGCAGTTCAAGGAATGGTGGACGCAATATGTGCCGAAATCAGTCGAGCGCAGCACCTATGTCTTGTCCGCCAGTTTGGCGCTCGTTCTCTTGTTCTGGCAATGGCGTCCGATGCCGGACCTGATGTGGCAGGTCGCCAATCCCTCAGCCGCGATGGCCATCACCGGCCTGTCGTTCGTTGGCTGGCTCCTGGTCCTCACCTCGACGTTCCTGATCAATCACTTCGAGCTGTTCGGAGTGCATCAGGTCGTCAACAATCTTGCCGGGCGCTCCATGTCGGAGCCGCGTTTCAAGACACCGGTACTTTATAAGGTCGTGCGGCATCCCATCTATCTCGGCTTCATCATCGCGTTCTGGGCGGCGCCGGTGATGACCGTCGGGCACGCGCTGTTTGCCGCGGTGACGACGGCTTACATTTTTGTCGGCATCTGGCTCGAGGAGCGCGACCTGACCGAGCTCTTTGGCGACGAATACCGACGCTACAAGGAGCGCGTCGCAATGCTCGTGCCGTTCTGGCCGAAGGCGTCCTAGCCTCGTTGGGAAGAACGATCAACGGCCTCCCAAACTGCGAAAGCAAGCGTCCGCCGCAACTCAAAAAGGGTCTGCGGCGGTCGTCCACGCGTTCGCCGGTCTTTCAGGCAATTGGCTCCGTCATCGGGCAATCAGCGTATTGGTATCATTCGATTGAAACGTCGAGGTCCGGTATTGGCACTTAGCGGACATGCCAACGGCGTCTGCCGGATGTCCGCTATCGGGGATAAAGCAGACATTGCTATTCAGGACCGCCACGTTCGCTAATGACCCAAAGCGGACATCGGCCAGCATCTCTGTTGCAGTGGCGAAGCAGGCTAACAAGGCTATCGCACCGCGAGAATGAACAGGCGGGGAAATTTTAGCATCACCTTGCCGTCCGAACGTGCCGGATAGGCGAGCCTGATTTCATCGGTGTAATTGGCAATAAAAGTCTCGCGCATCGCCGCTGCGAGTGGCGCGAGGAATGGGCGCAGCCCCGAGCCTTTGAACCATTCGACCACGCCCGCGTGATTCTCGATGATGTGATTGTAGTGGGTGTGCCAGATGTCGATGCGGCTACACAGCGGACGCAACAGATCGTAGTAACCCTCTGGCTGCGGCAGGTCGTTGCGCGCCGCATTGGCCTGTCCGAGAGACGCTGCAATCTTCTCCATCAGCAGGAGCGCCGGCTCGTTCGTGTTATCCGGCATTTGCACGGCAAGCACGCCACCCGAAGGCAGCTTCTGGAGCAGTCGCGCCAGCACCGTAGGATGGTCTGGCACCCAATGGAACACAGCGTTACCAAACAGCAGCTCGGTGTTCGGTTCCGGCACCCAAGCGGAAAGGTCGCCTTGGACGAATGTACAACGCGGCAGTTGCGCTTGCGCCTGCCGTAACATGTCCGGTGAGGAATCGACCCCAATCACCTCCGCATGGGGAAACCGCTGAACAAGCAATTCCGTCGAGTTGCCGGGCCCACAGCCGAGGTCCGCGACGCGTCTTGGAGAATTGAGCGGCACTTGCGCCAACAGATCGCGGGAAGGTCGGGTGCGCTCGTCCTCAAACTTGAGGTATTGCCTGGCGCTCCAGTCTCCTGCCGTTTGGTCGCGTTGCGAGGGAACCGCCACTATGAGTGTCCTTTGGGGCGTTAAGGCAATGCTGTCGCTTTTATTGAAGGTAGCTCGGACATTCGGCGCAGCCATGCAGCGAGCCGCGGACGGTCGTCGGTAAGGCTGCCTGGGCCTCTTTTCTCCGCACCTTCGAGGGCCACCGCCAGAATCAGATGTGCCATGCCCCGCGGCTCTTGCAGCGGAGGATTTAGTATCTGCATCTCAAAAAAATCGGCCATCCGCTGCATACGTGCGGCTTCGTGAGCGAGTACGGTGGGAGAGCGCTCGCTCTCGGGCCGTTGCATTTCGCGTGTCCAAACCGAAATGCCGTCACACATGCTGCGTGCGGAGGCCTCGACCCGACGATAAGCCCAATCAGTCTCGTGGGACGGATTATGGAACCTCGGCTCGCCATCCAGGCTGTCGAGGTAGATGCAAATCAGCTGACTGTCCTCCATCCCAATGCCAGCGTCGGTGATGAGATAGGGCACTCGTCCCGATGGATTGATCAGATAATACGGGCTGCCAACCGAGCGCGTTTTTGCTTCGACAATTTCCACCCGGGTTCCCAGCCCCTTCTCGATGACGAGAATGCGCGCCAAGCGCGCGTAGGGCGACATAGGTGTGATGTAGAGCTTCATCGGGGCAGCTTTGCTTCTAAAGTCAAATATCAACCCGCGCAGAGTAGCGTCCTCACTTTGATCGAGCTATCATATGACAACAGCAATTGTCATATTTATTGAGTATGTGACGTGGAGCTCCGTCATCTTCGCTATTTCATTGCGGTAGCCGAGGAACGCCATATCACGCGGGCGGCCGAACGACTTGGCATGCAGCAACCCCCGCTCAGTCAACAGATTCGCGCACTAGAACGGGAACTCGATGTGCAGTTGTTTCGACGTCTGCCGCGCGGCGTCGAGTTGACGAATGCTGGAGCAGCGTTGCTTGCTGACGCGCGCGCAATCCTATCGCACATCGATCATGCTTTCGCGACGACGAAACGGACCGCGCGTGGCGAGCAGGGTCAGGTTGCCGTCGGGTTCACGAGTTCGGCTCCCTTCAATCCTTTCGTGCCGCGCATTATTCGCGCGTACCGGGAAGCATTTCCGCTGGTGTCGCTGACGCTGGAAGAAGGCGGGACAACGGAACTCATCGACGACCTGCGCAACGAACGCATCGACGCTGCGTTCATCCGCACGGCAATAGCCAACCAGGAAGGGATCGTTGTCAGCACATTGTTGCAGGAGCCGATGGTCTTGGCCTTGCCGGGTGGACACATTCTCTCCCGCCGCAAAGGCGCTCTTGCCCTCAGGGCGCTCGCCGGCGAAACGTTTATCGTCTACCGGCGGCGCAGTGGTCCCGGGCTTTACGACGCCATCCTGGCAGCCTGCAATGCTGCGGGCTTTAGCCCGCAGATCGGACAAGAAGCCCCACGTATTGTATCGACGTTGAACCTAGTCGCAGCTGGATTCGGAATTTCTCTCGTCCCGCAATCTCTACAACGAATGAGCATGGACGGTGTCGTATTTCGCCGGCTGACCGGTTCTCCACAACCAAGGGCCCCACTCTATCTCGCTTCGCGACGGGGCGAGACATCGGCGTCGGTCAGACGTTTCCTGGAGTTGGTGAGGCGCTCTGGGCGCAACGCGTAGGCTGCATCAGCGTTTGCCAAAGCACTTGGCCTCACTGTGCCGCCCACGCTGCTTTCCAGCGCCGACCAGGTCATCGAACAAAGCTGCAAATTGCTGCGGGCGAATTGTCGCTAATGGCACAAAGCGGACATTCAACGCGCTCTGATCCATGTCGCTTTTGGGGGTAAAGCGGACATCGCGACCAAGAGCTGTTCTGTCCGCTTTTGACCCATAGCGGACATCGATCACGCCCCAGTGGAATGTTGCTCAAAGCAGGTTTCAGCCCTATCGTTGAGGCGCACGATGCTCGGTCCGAACTAACGATGAACGTAACGATAAAGTACTGCAATCAACGGGGTGCTTTAATGCGGCAAGCATTCGCTTACAGACAGCCACGACAGCGGCCTGCAGTTTCTGGCGTTCGTGCTGTCGCCGACGGTCAGCGTCCCACTGAACTGCAGCAGGAGGTCATTTTCACCTCAGCCGGCTGCGAATGCCAAACAACCCGATGCCGCTAAGGCGTTTATCACCTATCTGACGACGCCTACTGCTGCCGCCGTTATCAAGGCCAAAGGAATGCATCCCGGCTGAGGCAAGCCAACAGACTTGGTCTAATCGCCGCGCAGACTGCCAGTGCAGGCGCCAACCAAATACGAGCGATCAACCTGAAGACGGCTAAGACACTCGGCATCACCAGGCCGCCAACATTGCTTGCCCGTGCCGACGAGATGATCGAATGAGCCGGTCGATGTCCGCTATTGGCACTTCCCGGTGCCTGCTTACCGTCGCGCATCTTTGTCTGGCCCAACAGAAGCCTTTGTCTGGCCCAACAGATGGAGTGCTTTTTCTCCTTGGCTTGAAGGGGACACACATGAAAAGGATGGTAGTTGCGGTGCTGATCGTAGTTTGGGGGGTGCCGTCGGGCGCATTCGCTAATGAACGTGTTGGCAGTGCAGCGCTGGGCGCGGTGTCGGGAGCGTTAGTTTTAGGCCCTATCGGCGCAGTCGCTGGCGCCGCCGTCGGCTATGTAGCGGGCCCTTCTATTGCTCGCTCGTGGGGACTGCACTCTGAACCGCCGCATCCGCCTGGAACTGTAAAGTCATCAAGGAGAAACACGTCCAGGCGAGGACCTCCGCTTCAAGTGAAGTCCACAGCTGACGTTTCGAACTCTTCAGGTCTGCACCGAGTTGCGGCGGAAAACTCGCGCAAGGAAGCTGCGACTTCCTCCATCAAACAGGCCTCTTCATCTAAAAGTAGAAGGTCACGAGATTGGGAGAGCTATTGTACTACCGATTGCGGTAGCTCGCTTCAATTCTAGAGCGTAATTTTCTGATGGGGCGTTATCGCATCAGTCGCTCTGGCCACCGGCATGCGTCGCGGCGAGCTTTGCGCTCTCCGGTGGAAGGATGTTGATTTTAATGCTGCCCTGGTCCGGGTCGAGCGTTCGCTAGAGCAATGCCAGTAGGCGACATCGCGTTGTAGCGGGTAGACGAGCCTCAAAAGACCTGAACCATGTCTTTCAGTGCGGCAAGTGTGCGTTTGCAAAGGACAGGATGCCCGCGCAAAGCGGGAACCCGTGCTGAAGGATTTCGCGCGATATGGTCTACGATGAGGATCGGTGGTCTACCTAGCTGCCAACTTTGCCGCTCTGCTGCTATCGCAAAGGCAACAGGTGTGATCGTCACGTACCCGCGGCCGATCCTTTTTCGCTGCCGCTCCTGCTGTCCGCCGAATGTACGGATCGCAGACAGTGGCGATCGGCGGCGTTGAATTGAGAATGCGGTTTAAATGTTATAGCTAAGTCAGTCTGACTTTGCAGCCGGTTACGTTCAATAGCGAAACAGAACTCAGTTCGATGACGCGACGTGCCGTTAAAAATGTCATTGTATTCAACCCAGCCCCAAAAAAACCAATTGCCTTCTAGGGGTGGAGCAGCAAAATCGGTAGCGGGGATTCGGACGAAAGGCGTGAGTAGCTCGTCTTGTGGACCTATCAAACCGTAACCGAACAGCTCGGAATCCGGAAATTGAAATCCATCCGGAATAGTTCTATGAAATTTTCGACAACTAACGTTGATTTCAATGTTTGTTGCGGGGGTCTGGCCACCGTTCTTCAGATTTGCCGCAAATGCATAAGCGATGATCACGGCCTTCTATCGAGTTGCCGGGCGCTCTCGTGGCCGAGAACTCTCTTTCGATTACAACAGTTAAATCTCTGGCTGTTAAGTAAGCTCGCAATTGTTGCTGGGAGTTTACCATCGCGATTCTGTTGCTCTCGCTTGCCAAGGCATTGGCAGAAGCAATTGACGCCTTCACGTTGCGAGATCGGATAAAAGCAAAAATTCCGAGGCCGCCCGCCGTGATGACAAGAAATATCAGGGTCGCAGCAAGTCCAACAGCTGCGTAAAAAACGCCTGCGGAAAATTCTGCTAATTTTCTATTGAGCTCCGCCACTTCTTGGCGGGCCTGCGTCTCGTCTGCACGTTCGGCGTCCGTTTTTGGTCTCGGAAGAACATTGACGGTGATAGGTGGCTGTACGGAAGGCTGTGGATCAGCGGGGGGGCTCGTGGGCGGACTCGTAATTGGCTGCGAGGGGTTTTGCTGAATGGGGCTTGGCTGCGCCGGGCTTGGCTGCGCCGGGCTTGGCTGCGCCGGGCTTGCTGCGAGAGGGGAATCGGGCTGATTTTGTCTCTGTTCTCTACTACGTGTGGATGGCCGCTGTGATTGGGCCAAGGCATCGCCAACGACGATCAATGCGACTAGGGACAAAATGATCCGCCACATGCTACCTCTCCATCGTCGAGATAATAGCACAGCATCCCTGGGGCTGCAGACATTGGACCACCGAGAACTTGCATGCCCGTTTATTACAAGCTGCCAACGCGAGCTCGGGCGGAGCGCGGTGCTAAATTCGTGGAGCCGGTTGGTAAAGATGGCGGTGCCCAATTCAACTTAAATATCAGGCGACCACGCCAACGTAAACATCACGCAGACCAGCGGGACGCGAAGACGAAGGCTGACAGATGTCCGATGTTATATCGTTGACGGACATCGACGGCTTAGTGCCAGTAGCCCAAATTCGAATCGGTCGCTTGGCAGCCGCTTGTTGACGTTGTTAATGTTGAAGGTCCTAGCCGCGGCGAGCACAGGGGACCTAACCCACGTCGCAGAGCTGAGGCCAAAGCTGCCGGCTACCATGCCGCTCTTACCGCGCGAGAAGTGGTGTGCCCCTGCCTCTTCCCTGGATATCGCCCGGCAGATCAAACCCCCGGCGGCTGCTTCAGTCGACGAAGTTCGACCTCAAGGCTTGGACGGGTGGCCGAGTAGTTTAAGGCACCGGTCTTGAAAAGCAACAGCGGGTATTGAATAAGCAATTGGGCTAACACCGATTCGCAGGATGAAAAGTGCGCGGCAACTCTCTCCGAACGTGCTAGGAGACGGTGGCCGAGTGGTTTAAGGCAGAGGTCTTGAAATTCGTTCGAGGCCGTACTGCTCGTAATGGCTGTGCCAACCCTCCGCAAATACAGACATTTCCCGCCTCGATAGCTGCTCCCGTGCCTCGATTAATGGCCCGTATCAGGCAGTTGGGTAGCAAAATGGTAGCAAACGGCGTTGATTGACAACAGACGTGGCGACTTATTCAACCACACGACATGAAGCCATATGGCGCGAAACCCTGCACATCATTGCGGTTCTCAGCCGTGACGAAATCGACCGATTAGTCCCGCCAGTTGCCGCTGATCGTCCAAACGCGCTGCATGCGGTCTTGGTCGGCCGCTGACAAAGGCACCTCGAAGCTGACCGTGCCGTCGTCGCCCATGCGCATGGCGTTTTCCTCCCGCACGTCGACGGGGCAGAACGATTGGATCTCGACGAGGCGGTTTTCATCCACATGGAGGTCGAGACCACTTGGCACCAGCGGGTTCACGTCGCGCAATACCATCGTATTCCATTCAGCCGCGCGGTCGGCGGGATCCACAAGCGCGGCACCAATCCGCACCATTTCCTGCCGCGCAGAACTCCGGATTCAGTACGACTTGAGAAATCAGCACAGCATGATAGGTGAGGTATCGGCCTAGCGCGGACGGACGGATCCCAGAGGCGTGCAGTAGCATTGGCGAGCCAATCGCTCCGGCAGCCACCACAGCAGTGCGGGCGTTCAGGCACTCACCGTGGGCCAGTTCCACCCCGGTGACAGCGGTGCCGAGAGTGGATAGGCGTGCGACTTTCGCTCGGCGGCGCTCGATGCCGCCCTCCACTGGCCCCAGAATGTCTACGGTCGCTTCCAGTGAATGCGGCTGTGGGCGGGGCCGGCCACGTGCCCTGCAATCGCTTGTGGGAGGATGGATCGTCCCGTGTCAGCCAGGAGTGCCGAAAGGCACTCCGTGATTTTCCGCTGCCGCACGGAGGTATCGAACTGATTTGACGTGACGCCCAGAAAGTCTCGGAAATTTCCGAAGGTCGATCAAGGTTGCCGCAGCTGATGTCGAGTTCCAGCCCGGCGTGGGCCTCGGACAATTATTGGTCCAGAGCACTCCTTGGCCGCCATAAGCTGAGGTAACGCATGCACCCGGTAGCCGGAGTCGCCGACACTGTTGTTGAAGTAGGATAGGAAGATGCTCTGTGATATGCGGAATTTGCGCGTTGAGCTTTCGTTCAAGGCGCTCTTCAATTTTTCCGTTTGCGAACGGCACGTAGTTTACTGTGAAGTCTACTGCGTGACAGCCATCCTTGCCGTTGAAAAAATTTATCAGCGAGCGGGCGTGAATGGCGAAGGCTTCGATGTAGGCGTTGAAGATGACTGGCGGCGGGGCTGGGTGGGTTCTTAGCCCGTCAGCGGTCGCTCGCAGCAGGCAAGTTTCATGCGGGACATGATCAGCCATCAGGTCATGCTTGATGTGCGGCGTGTCCGTCGGGGCATATCCGATGTCTTGGCCCGTCAGCGGTGGCTCGCAGCATCCAAATTTCATGCGGGACATGATCCGCCATCAGGTCATGCTTGATGGCGGCGTTGTCTGCTCGGGGCATGAACCGATGGTACCACAGCCCTCGTCCGCATTAGCCAACGCCTTGCGCTTATAGTAGCGTTACGTAACGGGGAGCTTCTGACGCCTCCAGGGGGACGCCAAACTGACTTTGGATTCGTTGGAATGAAGCGGGGGCCATGAGCGGCCCTCGTTTTCGTTTGGACTCACCCGTGGGCGTTTGCCGACGAATTGCCATTCTCATATGTCTTGGCGATCCGCTCCCAGGTCTCGGCCATGTGCAAGAGCATGACGCGATGGGAAGCGTTCTTGTCAGTCTGGGCTAAACACCGACATTCCTCTGCCTTGACGCGGCAGGACTTGGCATTGAGCCGCTTGGACGGTTCTTCGGGCATCGACCCACACTCGCGCCGTCCCCCGCCAGACTAATGGCCCGTCTTGGAGCTTGGTTCCTCAGAGCGGTCAAAAACAGGGGCTGCGCTCGATCTATGGGCCAATCATGCCATGGTGGCCCGTCGCCCAGGCCAAGAATGCGAATGTAACGCGTCTCAAGAGGGCCTAATGAAAGAGGCCGCCAACGGAGGCTGCCTAGCTAGGCAGCGATTTGGTGTTCGCACGTCTCAGTCGCCTTGGCCCGGACCTGTAACCGCTCGCTCTCACTAATCACGCCCGCTTGGTATAGGCAGTCCGCCTTCAAATCCATAAGCCACGCAGAGGCTGTATCCTTGATGGGGAAGATCAAAGCCAGGTCGAGGTTGCGTGGGCGAATCATGCTCCAATAAAGCACTCACCATTTGTTCCAAGTTAGGCCACTGCCAAATTCAAAACCGATGGCGGCCAGCTCTGGGGTCGCCCCCTGTTCGATTGACTGAGGGTATTAGCTTAAAACCCAAGTGATATTGCCATACCGTGCCAGACGTCCCTGTTCTGGGAGCCGCCTGGGATGCGCCAGCGTCGATTTCCAAACCCCCACCCCCGGTGCAGGAAGTGCAGAAAGTGCAGGAAGGGGTGCCGCGGCGTACATCCGGCCTACAGCAGCCCCATCCACACGGCGCGCGGGCCGATGGTCTATTCGTGTATTCAGTTCTAAATTAGAGCGGCGAGCGGCAGATTGCGCGCGGATCGCTACAGACAGAACGGAGGCTTCCCATGGGTCAGCTCATTCTCCCGTTTTTTGTGGCGCTTGGCCTGCTGGGCTTGGCGGCGTGCAGCGACGCTCCAAAACAGGGCGCGCAAGGTCCCGCAGGCCCGCCAGGTGCACAAGGTCCCCAGGGTCCGGCCGGAGCGCAAGGTCTGCAGGGCACCGCCGGCCCCCAAGGTCTGCAGGGCACCGCCGGCCCGCAAGGTCCGGCCGGGCCTCAAGGGCCCGCCGGCGAACGTGGCGAGCCCGGCATCCGTGTCGTGACCGGAACTGACGTCGTGGCTTGTCGAGAAGACGAGACATTGGTGTCGGTACTGTGCGCCACGGGGACGAACGATGGGGCCAAATGCACCGGTGCTGCGACAGGCCTGTGTGTTCGAAAGTAAGCTGAACCGTGCGGGATCTCCTCTATCTTCATGCCGCCGTAGAGCGGCGAGCGGCAGATTGCGCGCGGATCGCTACTCCTTCCATTCGTTAGCGGCTATCGGTTGTTGAGCCCGATCCAGTCGTGGACGGCGGGTTGGCTGGCTGCGAAGCAGGCTGCGTTGCAGCTGGACGGTTGGTGTCGGCTGTTTGAATCGCATCGTTCTTGCTGAGCGTGAAGATGATCGCGCCTGCGACAATGAGCAGTGCAAGGGCGGTAAGGAGCCCGTAACCGACGTCTGGATCGATCTCTTGCGTGATCCGGTGGCGAGGAGGGTGGGGGTCATCATCCATGGTCGAAACTCCCTTGTTCCGTGCCCTACCAACGTCAACGGGTCTCCGCCCGTTCCGCGTTTATTTGTCTGGAAGAACAGAGTTCCTGCTGCAGCCTGCGCGCGGGACTGCGCGTGCGCGGGCATTGAGCAGCTGGATGCTTTTTTGCGAGCTGGGGCAATGGCATACAAGGTGATTATGATAAGCCAGTTCATGAACATCAAGCCGCGCGCATCGCACGTCACGGAGTTTGCGCTTTGAATTGTGTCCACCAGAACCGCGACCGCCAACGAGATATCCGACTCCGCTATTCGATCACCTCGTCCGCTGTGAACAGCAGCCGTGGCGGAATGGTCAAACCATTTTCCTTGGCAGTTTTCGAGTTGATCACGAGGTCGTATTTGGTCGGCTGCTGGTAAGGCAGATCACCCGGCTTCTCGCCACGTAGGATGCGATCGGCATAGGTTGCGGCGCGGCGATACAGATCGACCCGATCCGTGCCGAGCTGGTGCCAACCGGTGACCGCGCCGGGCTCGAAATCCCATCGCGTGATGCGAACCGCCTCGTCGTCCTGCTGAACGGTTGGAATCGCTGGAACCGTGCATTTGAACACCATGACTTAACTCTCTGCCATGAACTCCCGTCGCTTCATTCGATGACCTCGTCGGCGCGGGCCAATAGCGTCGGTGGTACTGTGAGGCCGAGCGCCTTCGCAGTACGCAGGTTGATTATGAAATTAAACGTGGTCGGCTGCATTACCGGAAGGTCGGCAGGTTTTGCGCCTTTAAGAATGCGACCTGTATAAGTTCCTGCCAACCGATGGCCGTCAGCGACATCCGATCCGTAGCTGGCCAGGCCGCCGGCTGCGACGAACTCGCGCTGTCCATAGATCGCGGGAATGTTGTTACGCGCGGCAAGCACAGCAAATTGCTCGCGCCGCGAATTGAAGAATGCGTCCGACGTCACCAGCAGCGCGTCTGCCTTTCGGCTGGCTAATTCGGAGAAACTCGCGTCGAGTTCGTCAGCCGTGCCCGCGTGCAGGAGTTGAATCTTCTGCCCGAGGGCATCCGCAGCAGCTTGAATGTCCTTGGAATCGAGAACGGCGCGTGCGTTCTTGGGATTCAGAAGAACGGCGATGAATGTGGCTCCTGGCACCAATTCGCGCACCAGTTCCAAGCGCTTTACGCTCAAGGAATTGTTGAGAAAAGTCACGCCCGTGACGTTGCCGCCCGGTCTGTTCATGCTGGCGACAAGACCGTCCTCGACCGGATCGCTACCGAGCGCGAATACAATCGGAATCGCGGTGCCGGTCGCCTTGACTGCCTTCGCGATGCTTGTGCCACCAACCGTGACGACGACAGCGGGGTTGTGACGGATCAATTCATCGGCAAGCGTCGGAACTTGCGTGAGGTTTCCACGCGCCCAGCGTTGTTCCACCCGCAGGTTCTCGCCCTCGGCGTAGCCGGTTTCCTTGAGCCCGCGATGAAATGCAACCACGTAGCTCGCTATGGACTCCGGAGAGACGCCGCCCAGGAGACCGACCAGTGGCGTCGCATTCTGCTGCGCCCGCGCCCCACGCGACCCCACGACCGCCGCGGCACCCAGCAGCGCAATGAACTCGCGCCGCTTCATTCGATCACCTCGTCGGCGCGGGCGAGCAGGGTCTGCGGCATCGTCACGTCGAGCACCTTTGCGGTCTTGAGATTGATGATCAGCTCAATCTTTGTGGACTGCTGGACCGGAAGATCGGCGGGTTTGTCGCCCTTGAGAATGCGGCCCGTATAGACACCGGTCTGGTAGTAGGCGTCCGTTATGCTGCCACCGTAGCTCAACAGGCCGCCCGCCGCAGTGAATTGGCGAAACTGGTAAATCGCGGGAATGCGATACTGGAGGGACAGCGCCGCGAGCTTCTCGCTCAGCCCGTTGAACAGAGGAGTGGCGCCGATGTACAGGGCGTCCGTCTGCAGACTCTTGATGCTTTTGAATGCCGAATCGAGCTCTCGCTCGGCGGTGGCCTCCACCATGCCCACGCGAATGCCAAGCGCATCTGCGGCCGCTCTCAACTCGCGCATCGCGCTGTTCGAGCCGGGACTGGATGGATCAACGAGTGCCGCAAATGATTGCGCTTTGGGCATCAGTTCGCGCAGGACCTCCAGTCGCTTGGATGCAAGATCGAGGGCGAGCATTGTCGCGCCGGTGATATTTTCGCCAGGCCTGCTAAGACTAGCGACGAGACCGGCTTTGACCGGATCGAGACCGACCTGAAAGACAATCGGGATCGTGGTGGTCGCGGCCTTGGCCTCCAGTGCGGCGGGGCTGCCGCCGGTGGCTGCGATCACGTCCACGCGGCGCCGTACCAGATCGCTGGCCATTTCTTTCACTCGCAAAGAACTCCCTTCCGCCCAGCGATATTCGATCATGACGTTGCGCCCTTCGACGTATCCCATCGACCCAAGACCTTCGCGGAACGCCTTGAGATAATCAGCGAACGGTTCGGGCGAGGCGGTATTCAGAAAACCGACGACAGGCATCGAGTGCTGCGCACGCGCAACGAGCGGCGCTGCCAGGGCCGCACCACCGAGCAGAGTGATGAACTCGCGACGCTTCATGTTGCCCCCGGGCTGAGAAGGCAGCATCGTATCGGCTCGAACGAGTGCTTTGATAGGGGCTCAAAACGGCTTCGCTACTGCAATATAAGATGCTGGCCGATGTCCGCTATGGGTCATTAGCGGACATGACAGCCCTCAGGCGCGATGTCCGCTATACCCCCGAAAGCGGACATAAGCGGACATCGCTTTGATGTCCGCTTTGTGCCAATAGCGGCCCGAGAGTACGAAGCTGCGGGCGACCGCAAACGTGCGCAGCTCAGCGACTGGGCCTCGCGGGTCTCTTGGCATACGAGTACACTTGGTCGAGATTTCTGGCGGTGGAGAAGAGCATGTCTTGTTCGAAGGTTCTATTGGCAATTGCGACGATGGCAGTGGTCGCTGCTGCACTCGCCCCCACCAAGGCGTCCGCTCGCTCGCTCGGAAGGGCCTACATGAGCCCCGCGCAATACGACCAATACTGCGGGCGTCTACCGGCCTATGGGCGCGATGGCTGCGGCCACCCCGAGTTCAGCTACGGCCCGAATAGCTGCTGGCGACGGGTCATCGTGTCCACGCCTCATGGGCCCGAACCTCGTCGCGTCTCGCGATGCGGCTAGGCGGCCACATCCCAGGCAGGAGGCCCTGCCATTTCGCGCCTGGAGTCGATAAATTCGGAACAGTGCCAATTGTCCGTTAAGTGCCAATAGCGGACATAGAGGTGTCTACTCGATCACCTCGTCGGCTCGGGCAAGCAGCGTCGGCGGCACTTCGAGATCGAGCGCGCGGGACCGCGTCGCTCAAGTCGATGATCGTGGGCGATAGAACGCCTCTGTGGAGGTCTTCGAGCGGCCCTT
Organism: uncultured Alphaproteobacteria bacterium; assembly: GCA_963842645.1. Classification (GTDB taxonomy): domain Bacteria; phylum Pseudomonadota; class Alphaproteobacteria; order Rhizobiales; family Xanthobacteraceae; genus Z2-YC6860. The sequence goes on from CAWJGY010000010.1 coordinate 263,639, forward strand.
CCCCTTGGCCGAGGTGCCATAGAGATTGAAGTCGCCACGCATCCTGAAGCGGTCAAACTCGGGCACGGCTGGACGTTTGCTCGGTGTAGAACGCGCTTCTTCTCGCGGCGCATTCCTAGCCTGGACTTCACGGGTATCGCCCACTCGTCGTACCCCCCGCTGACCGTAGTCAAGCGCACCAGCAGCGTCATTGCAAGAGTTGCCCGTCGCCATTTCGCCATTTACGATCCGAGAAGAATGTCAGTGGTGCTGGGGGGATCGATGGCAGAGCGTGATGGGGTGCAGCAGAAGACGAGACCCAAGAGTTCTAAGACCAAGAAGCGCAAGCTGAGATTTGATACCCAGTCCTGGTACGCCGAAGTGGCTCGCAAGATGAGCGCCGCCCGGAAGCCTGCAGAGCTGCCAAAGATTTCTGCTGCACCGTTCGTCCCGGACTGATAGCTGCCCCGCCGGAAATTTGCCGCTAGCGACCAGTACAAGCTCGACGCGCTGCTATTCAATCACCTCGTCCGCCCTCGCCAACAACGTCGCGGGCACGGTGAGGCCGAGGGCGCGAGCGGTCTTGAGGTTGATGACCAGCTCGTATTTCGTCGGTGCTTGCACCGGAAGATCGGCAGGTTTCTCGCCCTTGAGGATGCGGTCGACGTAGCTGGCGGCACGCCGATGTGGGTCGATCGGATCGGGCCCGTATGAGATTAAGCCGCCGTCCGTCGCATAGAAGCGGAATGGGTAAACCGCAGGCAATCGGTACCGCGACGCGAGCGCGATGATTGGATCGCGATACACGATCGCGAAGCCATTCGCCGTCACGATCAGGCCGCCATTCGAGCCGCTCGCAAATCTAGTAACGGCGCGCTCGATGTCGCTGACAGTGCGCACGTCGACAGGGCTTAACTCGACCCCAAACGACGGCGCTACTGCCTGGATAGCGCCCCACTGGCCAGTGCCAGCGGGGTTGCTGGGATCGCGAAGAACCGCGGCCCGCGTTAAGCCAGGGGCTAACTGTTTCAGAAGCTCCAACCATTTCCCGCTGATCCCATATTCGAAGATCGTAAAGCCGGTGACGTTTCCACCCGGACGCGCCAAGCTATCGACGAAGCCAGCACCAACCGGATCAGGGGTCTGTGTAAACACGATTGGCACAGTCCGCGTCGCATCCAGCAATGGGGCCACTACTTGGCCGCCAGAGGCCAGGATCACATCCGGCGCGAGCGCTACCAACTCCGCCAAGTCCAGACCGGTTGGTCAAATCTCGAAGGACAGCCACACGCTTGGTCGCCGGCGCGACCTGCTTGAGCAGCTCTAGCCATTTGCCGCTGAGGCCGTAATCGGTATTCATGAAGCCAGTGATATTGCCACCCGGCCGGACGCGGCGCTTAGAGCGGCCCGTAAGCCTGCCTAGCGAGTCCGTGGATTCGATAACGCGCGGGGGCTACCATGGGGTGGCCCTCGCTTTGTTTTGACTCACTGGCGAGCGTTTGTGGGGCGTGAACAGATCGCGCACGAATTGAGGAGCGCTGCTACCATTCGGTAGCAAAGCGCCCTTGAAGCAGTTTGGCGCTGATCGGAAAATCCAAGTAGATCAAGGCTTGGAGAGGTGGCCGAGTGGTTTAAGGCAGAGGTCTTGAAAACCTCCGAAGGCGCAAGTCTTCCGTGGGTTCGAATCCCACCCTCTCCGCCAGCGCCATAGCGGCCTACACCGGAGCGCCGTCCTGGCGACCGAAGCGTCGGCGCAGTCGCGCACCTACTACGACAGCGCCGGGCGCGTTGTCAGCCGGTCTTCGACCGACAGCCAAGGCACGGTCACCAACACCGATGCGCGCGGCAAGGTCATCAGCCGCGAGACGCGGAACGGAAATCAGACGACGATCTACGATGCAGGCGGGCACAATCTCGGGCGGTTCACGACGAGCCCACCGCGCGGAAGCTGGTTGCGTTCGCCCGCGAGCCCGTGTCCGGGCCACTGGGCCAAACGGAAGTGGTGAAGAACAAACAGGCGGATCGCCGAGGATAGATTGCCCTGTTCGCGCGTGCCGTCGATCTGAGTGACCAATGCCGACAGCGTCACATGCTGGGCATGCGCGATTTCTTTCAGGTCCGTCCAGAAGGGCTCTTCAAGGCTGACGCTGGTCTTGTGTCCACGAATTACGACGGAACGTTTTACGATAGAGGATTTCATTAGGGTCCCCCGCTCCGCCAGCCGGTTGGCAGAATCTGATTTACATGGTAACGGTATATGGGTGACGTTGCAGCCGGAAAAGTTGTTTACGGTGAACAAAATTAGAACGCGCGATGTAGCGTGCCCCGACGCGAGTTCCCTCGCGAATTATGTCTGCACCAGACTGCACCAATATGAATCAACACATCAATTTGCATGCACGCCATGCAATACGGATTCGTTAGTTGTATTCCGCCTCCCAACCTCCGACCATTCCGACAGGGTTGCTCCTGCGGGGGCGCTGAGGAGTTCTCATAGGGCGCATTCGGAAGGCGGCGCGCAAAGCCGCGCTGCATGAGGTTGACCAAAAAAACATTCAAGAGGAGCGGCAGCGAATTGCCGAACATCTCGTTCGCAGATTGCAAGAAGCGGGCTTCGATTGCTTCCTCGGAGATAACAGCCTTGCGCCGACGTTGAGGCGCGACAATTGACGTTGCAACAGTCGCCGCCGTGTTGCTGCTCGCAATTTGGCCGGGCTCTACCGCGCCAGGCGCAAGAGCGTGTGTCGAAAGCTGATTTCGCGACGCCACATTTTCTGCGACTGTTTCAAGGCCGCTAGAGGGCGTGCCTCGCTTCAAGTCTCACGTTGTCCGTTTTGATCATCGTCGGCCCTTCGCGCCATTGGCCGAGACGTTCGGCAATAATTTTCACCGAGGCCGATGCCGTATCACTCAGATGCGCATACCGCGCTATCTCCTGCTGGACGCGGTCGCCCTCCGACTTCAGGTAATTACGCACGGCCTCAAGATCGCTGATCAGCTTTTCAATCTCTGCAATCGAGGTCGTGCTCACGTTGTCAATAAGCGCGCCAATCGCTTGGTTCACGTCCCCGACCATGTCGGGCTGAGGCTTCAACCCAGCGAGGCTATCGTTGAGCCTGTCACTGCGCACGCTGTTGATGATTTCTTCTTCCATCGACTTCAGTATTGGCTCGACTGAGATTTCCGGTTTCGAATTCATAAGTTCCTCTTGCCATCGCGATGGATTGCGCCACGCCGCTAGCGCCGGAGGTACGCGAGAAAGTTTCTGCGCGATGTTGCTCGCCAGTTATTAAGGAGAAGTTACGCCACTGCGCGCCGCTGCAGTTTGCGCTCATGCCTCGGTATACTGGTAATGCCCGGCAGGATCGGCGCTTTAAAAATATAAGTCTGGGCCCGACGGGCGGCTCGGGCGATGGCATGTAGAATGCGGAACGCTTAGTTCCTCAACGAAATCACGTTCGATTTTTCGTGCGACCTATCTTACGACCGGCCCAAGGAATACCTCCCGTCCCATGGCGCGGCCGACGGCATTCCTATCTAGGTCCTGGATCGTCGCTCCTTGTGCCTGATCGAGCGATTGGGATTGTTCATATTCATGTCGTATGCGGCCGGCAAGTATAGTAGCATTGATAAACTGTAGGCGATCCTAGGCTGCATCGACTCGACGGGGGGACGAATTTCATGACGACGGAACAACCTGGTCATTCTTCGGCAGCGCCATTTTGACCGCGGCGGTCATGGCAGTTGCAGCGCCGCAGTGGGCACATGCGCAGAGTCAGCCCCAGAACAAGGTGCCGCCCTACATGAACATCATCGTCGGGAGTCCGCCCCCGGCGGAAACCGCGAAGGAAGACATACTGGCGCTGAATACGGCGATGTTCGGTCTCTACGGTAATTCCGGCAAGGTGTTCCAGCGGAACATCCTGAGCCAGCACCCCATCATCCTTGCGCTGTTCAGCGGTGCCGGCGGTCGCTTCATCCTGTATCGGCCGGGACAGCAACCGCTCGAGGCGCCCTCCGTCCCGATAGCCTACCAACTGCTTAAGTCGGTCGGACACAGCTCGATGGTTCTGCCGGTGATGGTGGGGCCATATATCGACAAGCCGGCGAGCCAGTCCTGGCGCGGCCCGATGCAGGGCTTTCGCGCCCAACTCAAGGCAGCGCTTGACGGGGTCGACCTCGACGGATATGCCGCCGGAATGGCGCGCCGAGGTCCGCGGCATCCTTCAGGACAATATCGCCTTCGCCGACGCGAGCTTGAGCCGTGGTGTGATAACCTTCGACTCTGTCAAAGAGTTCACCGGCAAGCAGGCGCCGAAGCTGAAGAAAATCGTCGCCTGGGCCGCGCAAACTCAAGTCGCACACTGGATGCGCGTGGTCGGCGAGTGGAAGCGACTGCTCGGCCCCGATTGGGAGAAAACTTACGCCGCGAGCAACACCATTTATGTCGCGCGCCAGAACAACGTTCTGTTCAGCGTGCTGGCGCAGTTCTTCGGTCCCGACGCGATCAACCAGCGCCTGATCATGATCGAGACGGTCTCGTTCACCACGACGACCGAGGACATGCTCGATTCGCTGACGCGCATCCTGTCCGACCGCGTCGTCGGACAGTTGTTCTTCGGCAACCTGTACATGATGGACTACGAGCTGATGGGTAGCAGCGCCCGCGACGCCATTGTGGCCGAATCGGCCAAGCTTGGCATGACGCCGTTCCTGCCGCCGCTTGTCCCGTTTGGCTCCAAGCAGTGGCCGACACTCATAACGCCCGGAGTCGGGCCGAGCACGCTGTTGGAATTGCACTGACTTTGCAGCTTGCGGCGGCTGCCTGCATGTCGCCGCACACAGCGAGCGACAGGGCAGGATTGCGCAGACTAGCCTTGACTACTTCGGACAGGCTGCTCCGGTTTTCACCCAGGCTTCGACGAGCGCGCCCGCTTGCTTCTGCGTGCCAGGAGCGGGCCGGCGCCCGAACCCGGGCGCCCAGGCCCAGCCGACCAGAGTGTCGGTGCCGATGTGATGTACGAGGTCTTCCGGTGACCGGCCGCCGTTGCGCTCGCGATCCTTGATCTGAGCGCAGATCTCACCGAGCGTCTTGCCTTCCCACGCCATTTCACGCGGTGCGAGATGCCACTCGGGGTGGCCCGGCACACGGCCCGGATCGAAGTTGGCCGCCTGGTGGCAGATGGAACAACGCATCGCTGCGAGGCCGTGACCGTCCGCGCCCCGCTCGACCGGCGGCTGGTGGAGCCGGCCCAGTTCACCCTGGTGCGGGCGGTCGCCGGCCGGATGGCAGTTGACGCAGCGCGGATGGGTCAACACTTTGCCGAGCTCGGTGAACAAAGCCGCTGACCGCGTCGCCGTGTCGCCGATCGCGGAGAAGCTCTCCGGCGTCGCGAGGCCGTCCGATGGGCCGTCGGCAACGGCGTAAGCGGTCAGCATGCTCATCGGCAGGGCGACCGCAGCAACGAGAACCTTGACCCGCATCTCGGATTTCATCTTCGGTCGCTCCTGACTCGTCATCCTCAACGCCCGGCACCGCGGGCACACGGCCATCAAACGATCCTCGCGATCGACGCTCGCTAGATGAGATAGCGTCCCGGATCGGCCAGAATCACGTCACGCACGGCCTCGTGATATTTGATGTAGCCGGTGCAACGGCACAGGTGACCGTCGAGCGCCTCGGCGATGGTTTTCTCGAGATCGGCTCGCGCCACCGGCTTCTTCGCCAGGCGCTCGAGCAGAACCTGGCCCTCGTTCAGGAAGCCCGCGGTGCAGTAGCCGCACTGAAAGGCGAAATGTTCGATGAAAGCTTTCTGCAGGGCAGAAAGCTCGCCGTTCTTCGCATGGCCTTCGACCGTGCGGATCGCCTTGCCGTTGAAGCTTGCCGCCGAAACGACGCAGGTCGGGCTGGTGTAGCTCGTCCCGTCGGGATTATCGACGATCACCGCGCAACTCAGGCACTGCGCGGCGCCGCACCCGAATTTGGTGCCGGTCATCCCGAGATACTCACGCAGGAAATCGTTCATCGTCAGATCGTCGCGCACGTCCATCGGGCCGTGGGCACGTCCGTTGATCGTGATGCCGAGTGTCGTCACGCGAGCGCTCCCTTGAGCATGGTTTGAGTCACCGGCAGGGATTGGAAGCGGCGGCCGGTGGCGTCGAAGATGGCGTTGAGCAGCGCCGGCACGACGGGAATCATCACGACCTCCGCAATGCCTTTGGGCGGCTCGTCCGGCGTCACCGGCGGCAACACCTCGATCTCGAGATCGCGCAGCGGCAGGTCGGACCCGCGCGCGATCGAGGTATTGTCCGAGGTTCCATTGCCCGTTGCCGGGCCCGTCTTCGTAAGGCGGCAGCGATCTCGAGCAAGCGCGTAACCGACGCCCATGGCGAAGCCGCCTTGCGCCTGCCCAAGAACGATTTCCGGCACCAGCGCCTTGCCGCATTCAAACACGCTGTAGGCCTTGGCGATGCGCAGTACGCCGGTGGCGCGCGCGATCTCGACGCGGACCAAGGTGGCGCACATGGCCCTGTAGACGGTGCCGAAACGGTTGTTGTCGGTGGGCGGAAATTTCACGCTCGAGCGATCGAGGCGCGCGTATTTGCCGCCGCCCTTGCGCACGGCCAGCGCATCGATATCGGCGGTCCATGTCTGTCCGGCGATGGGGAAGGTCGCCCGCGACCACCCCCAGCGGGAGAAGGCGTGCGCCATGGCCCCGGTCACGACATTGCGCGCATGGGCTTTGGCGGCGATCGAGGGCAACGATAGCGGCGCCAAGCCCGGCATCAGCAGGTGTCCGTCTTTCCAGCGCGCGGCCTCCCATTGCTTGGCCGTTGGATGGGTCGGCGCGATACCCCACAGGTCGAGCGCTGCCGGCCATAAACCGAAGCGGAATATGACGCGCGCGGCCTCGGCCGCCGCCTGCGTGCCGACATGCGCGCCGTTCGAGGCGAAGGTGGCAGTGCTGATCGCCGGCACCCAGCGTGGATTTTTTGCCGCGGCGTCCTGGGTCGCCTGGTTCATGGTGTGGGAGTTGCCCGAGGTGACGAGCGCAAGCGGGCCATAGGTGTCGACGTCGTGCACCGTGACTTCATCGGCCACGCCGCCCAGATAGGTCGCCACCCGGTTGGCCAGCGCCGTCCCGATGCCGTTGCCCATATCGACATGATCGCCGTGGATGGCGATCCGGCCCTGCGGATCGATTTCCACCGTGCCCAGCGAGCAGTCCGCGCCGCTACCGTAATTCTTGGTGACGCAGGCGACGCCGGTGCCGACGACGATCCCGCCCTGCTGCCCGCGCGCTTTCTCCTGGCTGCGTTGCTGCCAGATCGGGTGCTTCTCGATCTTGTCCAGAATCTCCGGCGTGCGGACGGAAACACTGTATGGATTTCCGGTCATGGTCTTGCCGCCGGTCTTGAGCGCGTTGCGCCGCCGGAACTCGATCGGGTCGAGCGGCAGCGCCGCCGCCGCCTCGTCGATCAGCACCTCCAGCGCCGTCATCGTTTGCAGCGTGCCGTAACCGCGCATCGACCCCGCGGTGACGCCGCGCGAATGCAGCGCGACCGTGGTGATATCGACCTTCGGAATGTCGTAGATGCCGATGGCCGCGATGGCGCCGACGTTCGCAACGGTGCCTGAAAAATTGGCGAGGCCGCCGCCATCCAGCACGTGATCGGCGGCAAATCCACTGATCTTGCCGGTCGCGCGATCGACGCCGATGCGCGTGCGCATCTTGAAGGCGTGACGCTTGATGCCGCCTTGAAACTGCTGATAGCGGTCGTGCGCCAGCCGCACCGGACGGCCGGGCAGGAAGAGCGCCGCCAGCGCGACATAGAGCGGGAAGGGGGTATGGTCGCGTCCGCCGAATCCGCCGCCCATATAGGCAAACAGGGTCTTGATGTGCGCCGGCTTGAACGGAGCCCGCGCGTTGCCGAGCATGTATGCAAGCGCTTCAGCGGTCTCGTAAGGCGACTGCACGCCGAGCACGAGCTCGAGGTTTTTGGCGCCCGCGTCGTACCAGGCGAGCCCGCTTTCCGGCTCGAGGAACACCGGGTCGACGGATTGCGTTTCGAATTCGCGGTCGAGCATCAGCAGCGCCGGATTGGTCGCGGCCAGTTCGGCGCGGATCTGCTCGCCATAGGTCGCGGCCTTGGCGTAGGCCGCGCCCGGTCTCGATCGCGAGCGGCGTCCAGATCGGGCGCTCCGCATTCTGAAACTTGCCGGGACTGACCCAGCCGGCCAGGACCGGTGAATAGACATCGGGCGCCTCAGGCGTCGGGCCGGCGACGCGGGTGAAGCGAAAGGCGCCATAGTCAGGCATCACGACGGCGCCGGTTTCCTCGGCGAATTTCACGAAGTCGCCGTCGCGCAGCGCGAGCCGCGCCTGATCGAAGGCGTCGAATTCTTCGAAGATCAGCAGCGCCACCGGCTGGCCGAGATAGATCGGCGTCCTGCCGACCGGGCAGAACAGGTCGCCGGCATAAAATTCGGGAACGCGGGTGCCGATCGCGCGCGAGATCGGCCGCGGTGACCACCACCGAGGGCTTTGACGCGCCGCTCAGGCGCGCGAGGTCGATGCCGGTATAGACGTGCGTGGCGTCGGGCGCGCGGACGAGGATGGCGTGCGCGGTCTTCGACGGCCAGCCCGGGAAGATCGGCGGCGCGAAAATCGGAGGCGTAGAGCTTGGCCCCGGTGACCTTGGCGACGCCGTCAATGCGGCCGGCGCCGTTGGCGGCCGGATTCCAGCTCTGTCGTCCCGGCAGCGTCTCGCGCGCCGCGAATGTGGGCTCTTCCGCCGATGCCAAACGCGACAGGCTGAGCGCAATGCCACTCGCCGTGACCCACTTGACGAACTCGCGTCGCGAAGGTCGCATGCTTCACCTCTTGGTCAGCGCCGTTAGGGCGTGTCGGTACGGGCTTCATTTGTGAGCGCTGATACCCTGCGCTCTGGTTCAAGGGAGAAACATGGGCTCTCGACTTTCTCTATAGGCTCTGAGCCATGAAGCTGGCCATTCATTTCAGACCAGCCCCTTTGAGGATTGCGTCGGTATCAGTCAGCCAGACCGCGTCATCCGTCTTGAGGCGCAGGAGAACGCGCCGCAAGGCAGCCGCCCCGTCAGGCGTGCCGATTACAAAGGGGTGGATTCCGATCACAACCGTTGTTGCGTCTCGCGCGGGATCGGCGCGGGCCTCACGGGCTAGTTCCAACACGTAATCCAGCCAGAGAGTCTCGATCTCCGTCGGCGTCTTCATCCTTGCCAGATGCTGTCCCATGTCCACGGTGACGACCGGATAGGGCAGCAACACCAATGGCCCATCCGGTGTTTTCAAGCGCGAAATGATGTCGGAATCCATCTGGTCGAGGTTGTAGGTGATGCCCTCGGCGGCCATTGCCTGCATCGTGTCGCCATTGGAATAGACGCTCGGAGACGACCAGCCGGAGGGTTTGACGCCGGTTGTGCCGGCGATCAGGTCCAGAGTCCGGCGGATGTAGGCCTTCTGTTCGGCGAGGCCACGCCCGAGCGGCAGTATGTGGTTACTGTTGTTCATGCCGTGGGCGACGATCGGCGCGTTCGGCTGTGCCGTGCGAAACTCCTTCCACACCGACTTGTATGTGCCGGGGAATTCTGCGTTCAACACGATGGTAAGCGGAACATCCAATTCCTTGAACAGCCGTCCGACACGCGCGATGCCCCAGTCGATCGCGTATTGACGGAAAGCTTCGTTCACCAGATCCGGGTTGCGGGTCGCCAGATCAGGGCGGAAGACTGGGCCCTGACCGAAGCCGAACTCCTCGACGAATAGTGCGAAGCTGACCGCGACCTTCTTGCCGCCGGGCCATGCCGCGACCTGGACCGGGGCGCGTGCAAAACCGGTGACACGGTCGGGTCCATCCTGCGCTAAGGTCTCGGAGGGCAGGTGAACGGCAAGCAACAGTGCCATTCCGGTGATGAAGCCCGCCTCCCTGGCCTTCCGGGTCATGGCCTCGACGACAGCGCTCAGATTCATAATCAAATTCATAGAAGGTCCGCCAAGCGTAGGCGCCGGGCCTGGCCGTGATCAGCGCAGGCCATTGGTGCGAAGCGAACGGCACCTGCGGCGGCAGGGTTAAGGGTTTCAAACTTTGCGAAAAACGGCCTCATGAAGTCGCATTTTTCTCGGTTTTGGAACCGCATGTTTGAATAACAGAGATGCAGAGAATGTGAGCCTTCAAAGAAGGTTTCTGCGGCTGCTTCGTTCAAGCTGGTACAGAGGTTGCGGGACAACGCCCAAATGGCGGGCCAGTTAGGGCATCGGAGTAGAGTAGAGAAATTCGAAAGTTTAGGGAAGGCGGACCCAGTCGTTATCAACCCGTCTCCATTCCCAATTTCCCTGCTAACAGGGATTTTTTCCAATTTCGGGCGCTTCCGCGCCTCGCGGATCGCGTTGATCCGGCGCGCCACACGGATCGCCAGGCACTAATCGGGTGAACTCGTCGATCAGTGTCATCAGTCGCAAACGTCTGCCGTCGTGGTTCTGGCACTCGACGAAGTCGAAGCTCCAAATATGGTTTGGATGCAGGACGCAGCCGATGCATGGACCCTCGGTCAGCCAGAGCCGACCTCGCTTGGGTGGCTTTTGCGTGACTTTCAGCCCCTCGCGACGCCAGATGCGCTGAACCCGATCCTTGCCAACCTCAAATCAGCAACAGTTCGTCAGGGTGCGAACGGCTGATTTCCATAGGTCTGGTGGGTGGAAGCTTATCTGGCCGCTGTCGATGGCCCCCGCGGCTGCGCGGGCTCACGATGCGTACACCTCGACAACTTGCATCATGCCGAGTTCCTCGTGATTCATCATGTGGCAGTGGTGGACGAAGCGCCCGGTGAAATCCAGAAAGCGAGAACGGAACGTCACGCTTCCGTTCCGCGGCACCACCACCGTATCGCGCCAATCTCGCTCGGCGAGCTTCTCGCCGTTGATCGCGACCATCTGGAAAGGATTGGTGTGGATATGAAATACATGGTCGTCGCCATGCTCGTTGACGACTGTCCATTCCTCGACTGCACCGAGCGGAATGCGCTGGTCGACGCGATTCGGGTCGAACATGCGGCCGCAGACGAGGAAACGGAATTCCTGATAGTTGGCCGCGGGTGGAAATTCGGGCTGGTCGACCGACAGCGTCAGGCGCCGCGTGTTGGTGACCTCTTCATCGCGGATGGTGGCGAACGCCCCTTCACCAAGCGCGGCGGGAAGCGGCATCGGAAGCGGCTCACCATCCACGATGATTTGGGCAAGCGGTCCCACGGGTGACGCGTAACCCTGGTCATTGGCTATCGCCCGAAGAGCGTAGGTGCCGATCGCTCCGGCCTGCACCAACACGTCGGCACGCTGACCCGGCGCCATAAGCAAACTTTCGAACTGACCCACGCGTGATCTTCGGATGCCGTCAAAGGCAATGACGTGCAAAGCATGTTTCTCGAGCGCGATGTGAAGGTTGTTCTCATGGCCGGCGTGAACAATTCGCCAGCGTTGGACCTCGCCGGGCCGCATGCGAATGGCCGGATCCCGTTGTCCATTGACTGAAAGGAAGCGTGGCACGGCTTCTGGCCAGACTGTGTCATAGGTCTCGATCGTACCCCGGTGGTCGAACAGCACTTCGTTCAGGATCAGCACACGTTCCGCGGCGCCGGCGATCTCCGGGATATCGTCGAAATCGCTCTCAATGATCAGCGCGCCTGCCATGCCTCCGGTGATCTGGACATCGGCGCTGCCGTGGTGATGCGGATGATACCAATAGGTGCCCCTCGGGTGATCTCGGGGGACGGCGATTTCGATATCATAACTCTGCCCAGGCTCCATCGATCGAAAAATATTGTCGGCGATTCCTTCCGGACTGACGTGCGATCCGTGGAAATGGAAGTTCGTCGTGTTGAAGTGGTGCGGTAAAGCCATGTTGACGGGCACCGGGTCCGGGTTGGGCGGCAGATCGTTGACGAGGCGGATGCGCAGCACGTCACCGGGTCGGACGCGGAGCGTCGGGCCCGGGATTGTTCCTTCGTATGAACGCAAGTAGAGGCGATAGCCGCCGATATCCTTGTAGGCGTATCGGACTTGAAGGGTCGTTCGCAGTTCTCCGTTCACCGAGCGGCGGACTTCCGGCTCAATCAGCGGTGCAGCTTTTTGGTAGGGCGCCCGGGGAACGCCGAAGCTGCTGGCCGGAGCGTGGACTTGCATGTCCACCCCGGCCCCGCTGCTTTGCTTGATGGCCAGTCCAACCAAGGCAGGCGCCAACAGCCCGGCGGCGAGGCCCGTGCCGCCGGTCCACAGGACGTCGCGCCGAGATAGCCCCCGCAAATGACGCGAGGTGGGTCCGATTGGCTTCATAGGGATGGCCTCCAGAGCAATTGACTGAGATCATCCTGGAGGTTCACCAAGTTGGCAAGGGATGGCCTAGGGCGCGCCCACGATGCAGATCGGCGAAGTCGTAAAGCCATATACTGATCAACTTTTTTCCACTCTGCGTAATCGCCGCGGGCCTGAATGCGGTGCACCAACGATCAGATCGGCTTGTTAACGGCCGACTGCTTCCCTGTCGCAGCGCGGGCAACGCAGGCGCTCGGCGAGCTTCGCCAACGGGAAGCCGCGGCCTCTTTTGCTGACCAGCGTCATTACGTCTAACTCGCGTCGATAATCGCACGCGACGTGCTGGCGTCTACTGTGTTACGCCGTTAACCGCAACGATGTTGAATTTCGCGTGCTTCATTCCGATTTCGTGGGCAGCCACGAAGTCCGGTGAATCTTTCCAGGCCTTCAATGCCTCCAAACTGTTCCAGCGAAGAACGACGACGGGTCCTTTTGGCAGATCTCCTTCGATCATAGTTCCTGGCCCTGCTGCCACGTAGACGCCGCCATGGGCTTTGACGGACGCTTGAGCGGGCAGAACATACTCCTTCGCATAACGGTCGGCATCGGTCACTTCATTGAGTGCAATCATGTAGACGGGTGGCTTGGCCTGTGCGTGAAGACTTTGGATAACAACCGCGCCGATCGCCATGCCAGCTAGCATTGATAGTGCTACGGTGTATTTGGTTTTCACTGTTGTCCTCCTGCCGGGTAACGCCGCCATTGGGCGCTTGAGGAGGATATATTGGGAACCGCAATCAAACTACGACCACTCTCAATTTCGAGCGTTGCCAGCATTTCAGCTAGATAAACCGTCCCACGTCAGGACCTGCCGGACAAATTGAGTTGATCTCAGGGAGAAGCTCTGGCTCATCGTAACGCCGAAGGAGGCAGCGATGAGAGCACGAGCTGCAAGACCCGACAGCGCCGAGAGCTGCCGGGCGGATAGACGGCGATGGCCGTGCCAATGCTGATGCTCACAGACTGTGCTCTACCTAGTGCTGGTCATTGCATTCTGGCGGCTGTTCTGAATCGCCCTGAGCAAAGGCGATCGAAATCGCGCTTTCGAATGCGGTGCCTACATGATCTTCAATTGTCGGCATCCCATCAGCGGCGGGCTATTTTTTGAACAGCAAATATCCTACCGGATCAGGCGGCAGGTTCCAGTTGAAGCCGGCCTCGGCAATCACCGACAATAGGTTGGCTATCACGATGACGATAAAGGCGCCGGCCGTCACATTCGTGATCCGCCAGAGAACGCGTTCTTCCTCCTTGAGCCAGGCAGATCCGATCAGCGTCAAGCCGGAGGCCAGAATCTGACTGATGAATGCAATCAGGCACCACGTATATAGGTGAAGCCCCAGAAACGGGCTTCCAAAACCCTGATCACCGGGCAAAATGTGGAGCAACACCTGACGTGCGGAGACCGCCGCTCCCAGGAGAGCGGCGATGATGGAGAGGCCGTTGCCGACGGCGAGGTCACGAAAGGTGAGGACACGATCGCGGGCTTGCAACAGCAAGTAGAGCGGACCCAGCGCACACATCATCAGCGCGATGCGCTGCACGACGCAAAGCGGGCACGGCGGCTCCCCGGCGATCAGCTGGACGCCGAAGGCCCCGGTCAGAATCAGAACCAGAACCCAAATGTTGCCGGTGGCGGCGAGCAGAAAGAGCGGGGCCATGCGATCCCTCAAAAGCTCAGAGTGAGGGGCGTGGTCATGTCTGACAAGACGTGCAGAAGAACCAAGGCAGCTGTCAGGAGAAACAATGGGAGCTGGAGCACGTGCCCTCGCCACATGGCTCCCAACGTCAGCAGCACCAGCATCATGAAAAGCGCGTAAATCATTCGCCATGCCCTCCCACGCGCTGCGCACAACAGTTTATCGCCGAGGCCGGCCTCTGGCCGAACCAATCCAAAGGCTGGAGATGCCACCTGGCGGCCGGTGTTTTCGTCTCATTGCATCCCGGCTCCGGTTTTGATCGCTCCGGCCAATGTTGTCTATCATGCCTACCTGCCGACGCGAGCGTGCATCACGTTCGAGCGAACCGCTGGAGCCATCGCAAGAAGGCGCCTTTTCGATGCGCCTGCGTTCACCAAGGCACCGACTGCCAGCACCGGGGCCGCAACCGCAGAGCATGAAGCGGACGGGCCAAAAACCTCTTGCAGCGTCAGCCGTTCTCTATCGACAATATCCCCATCTGGGCAGGGGTGCACCCGGAGAACGTTGGATCCCAGTTCCTCGCTCCGCCAGTTTCTTTAGCAAAGGCGGCTGCCAAGCGTCTGGACGCCGCGCACTCACGGCAGCCCGCGCGACTGGGTCAACGCTCCTCGCCCGCGCAAGCAAGGTGATTGAGGAGGCGGATGTCCGTTCATGGCGTGAACGGACATCCCAAGTCCCTCAAACCAATGTCCGCTATCCGGGATAACCGGACATGGCCAAACCGGGCTGCCACGACAGCTTATGACCCAGAACGGACATTGGACAGCGCCCGCACACGTGTGGCGGCCGGCTCTTCGGTGATCACTGGTTTTGCATCGCTTTGACGTCGGCGGCCGTTATTGCTTTTCCGCCAATACCCCATTCGCCGCTAGCAACCTCGTGCACACGGACCCAGGTGACCCCGCGCATGGCTTCGCCTTCGATTTCGACCATTGCGTCCGTGACCTTGCTGATCATCTTTTGCTTCTGGCTTTTGTCGAAGACGCCTTCGATGAGCTGAATATCAACGAGTGGCATGATAGTTCCCTTTCAATGTTGCAGCTTTGGAACCGGTCCCGCTGCGTGGCTGGACATTTCACGAGCCGCGGAAAGGCATCTAGTTCACGAACTGAATCGAACCCGGTACAGATACTGAACTAGCCTTCAATTTTGGGCGGGCGCATAAAGTGTCCCAACAGCGTTCGGTGTGAGATTCCATCAGGAGCGAGCCATGGCTAGCGGAAGCTACAATCAATTTTGTCCAGTCGCGATGGCGGCCGAAATTCTATGCACCC
The DNA here is from genome assembly GCA_963842645.1 of uncultured Alphaproteobacteria bacterium. Taxonomy (GTDB): domain Bacteria; phylum Pseudomonadota; class Alphaproteobacteria; order Rhizobiales; family Xanthobacteraceae; genus Z2-YC6860. Next base: position 278,996 of record CAWJGY010000010.1, read on the forward strand.
GTTGGACCGTCGTGCTCTTACGCGAGCTTGTAGCCGGGTCCACACGATTCAATGACTTAAGGCGCGGTGTGCCGAGAATGTCGCCTGCGCTTCTTTCAAAACGCTTGAAGGATCTCGAGGCCGCGGGCGTCGTGGAGCGCTCAAAAGTGGTAGGTGAAGCGGACACGTTCGAGTACCGGCTAACAAAATCAGGACGCGATCTCGCGCCTGTTATCGAAGCAGTTGGGATTTGGGGGCAACGCTGGATAGAAACTAAATCGTCGTTGGACAATTTGGACCCTAATCTACTGATGTGGGACATGCGACGAAACATCAACCCGCAGCCAATGCCAAAGCATCGAAATGTCATCCAAGTCATATTTTCCGATCTTCAAGTATCTCAAAAAAACTGGTGGCTGATCGTGCAGTCCGGCGAGGACGTCGATCTTTGCTCGGTCGATCCTGGCTTTGATGTGGATTTATACTTATCGACCGATCTACGAACAATGACGGAAGTGTGGATGGGATACACCACGCTCACGCAAGCAAAAGCAAAGGGAACGCTTACTATAACGGGCAATCGGCAGCTCGAAGCCAACATGAAAACGTGGTTGAGCCTCAGCCCATTTGCAAAATTCGAAAAGCGCGTCGCCTAGCCGACAGCGCGCAATTTTCATATTGAGTTCTATAGCTGCCTTGAATTTTAGAACCAATCGGTCGTCATTGTCGAACGAAAGCCTGATTTCCGGCGTTGCTGACAGTCATGACCGAGCCCGTCGCCAGGACGCAGCTAAAGGCTGCAGAACTCGAAGCCGCTATCTTGAAGCGACTAAGCGAGCATCCAGACTGCGCTGGCATCTCTTACGTTTACGTCAAGGCGACAGGACTTGAGCCTCCGGACGAAACCTGGAAGCACATCATGGTTTCTCGCCGCCCGACCACCCCCCGGACACTACAGGAAACGAAAGCAATGCTCGCCGTGTTGGACACGATGCGGCGAGAGTTTGATTTGCTGCCCGACTAATCTTAATCTGACTAGACCGGCTGTCCGCAGCAGCCTCCGATGTTCAATGCGGAGCCATGCCCAAGACCTACAATCAACGCCAGATCGATCAGATCCGAACCTACCCCCATGCACTAGTGCGGACGCGCGCGGATCGATCAAAGCCGCAATCAAACTGAGGACGAGGCCACCAACGGAAGCGGCCAACTACCGCCGCTTGCGCGCCAGTGCTGCCACCCTCTTGTAGGGCCGGCCGCTGCGTTTCGTTGACTTGCGAGACCAAAACGAAATGTCGAAAATCAGACTGAGTTGGACATCTGAGTTTTTCGGTTTGTTCTCAGGTGGAATAGTTGTCGGCCTTAAGGTTGTGCGCGATCCGCTCCCACGTCTCGGCCATGTGTTCGAGCATGGTGCGGTGTTCGGGTCTCGCGGTGCGTCTCGCGAGCGCGAGGCACTCGGCGGCCTTTGCTTCGGCCTCGGTAGCCGTAAGTCGTTTGGACAGATCGGCGGCCATTTGAGACACCATCATTGTCTCCCGATAGTGCAGAAGCCTTTAGCAGCGCCATATGATGGGCAAGTGCGTAAACGCACAGCCCGGAACCGCTGACATGGTTATCGTGGTGGAACTCCACGCGCGGCCGACCGCCGATTATCGTAAGTCCGCGGGTCTGGAAGGAACGGTCGACCAATTCGGCGGAATATCGAGGCGGAGTCACTGCGGGTCATACGTTGGAAGTTGGCGTGGCTGCCCTCAGGGGTATTGGTGGTCTAGTTCGTGGCTCGGAAGCGGTTTCAACGACTGCGGAAAGTGCTGGCGGTCGAGGAAATGTTGCGGGTAGCGCTGGCGAACCGAACCGGGGAAGGGGGCAGTACAGCACTTCTTGGCTTAGCCATTGTGATATGTCGTAGACTGCAATGAGATCTGTTGTTGGGGGGCAAGTAATGGGCCGAAGGCTGAGGATAGTTTTGTTTTTTGCTGGATGCGCAATGAGCGCTGCCTACAGCATGAGCTACGGATTATCGGCATTCGCCCAGGAGAACGCGCCCCCGCGCGTACCTGCTAAGTTAACCTGTGGCCCTCACTCGTCAAATCCAGCGCAGAGTAAATCATTTCAGGTTGATCTGCAGTTCGACGTCACTGGAAGCCTTTGGCTTTTGGATTGGAAAGCCGAGCGCACCGAGGTGAAATTTCGTGGAATTCTTTCTCCCTCCGGAACAATGTTGATTGCTGGGCTGGGCAAATCTGACGAAGGTGCGACCTGGACATACGAGTTTTCAGGCCACAAAAATCCCACCGGCTTCGCTATCCTAAAGGGTAGCTTGCAGTCGGAGCAGCCCAAGGGAACACGTGTATGTTCTCTGACATTCCCGAAGTAAGGTCACGCAATTTGTCTGAGAGTGCGAATGCTGCGGATGATGGTGGGGACTGCGGCCCTTGCGTTAGCCGCCTGTGCGTCGGGCACGCCTGCGCCAAGCGATCGGCTTCAGCTTGTAACCATTCCTGAAGGCGCCACAGTACTGACATCGAGTGGGGTGACGTGCACCACGCCTTGTACGGTGCCGATTAGCCCGACTGATATATTCACAGTGAACATCAGCAGGCGGGGCTTTGTCAGCCGCAACTTCATGGTCATGGACAATTGCCCCAATGCCATGAGCGTCACCCTGCAATCCGAAGCCGAGACGCCTGCTGACAGCCCAATTCGCACTCGCTCCGTGCCGACGGGCTGCCCACGGCGTGGCCCAGCGGTCAATTGACGGCCGCCACTGAGTTTTTGGCATCGTGGGCAGATTTGTGGGTAGAACACGGCACTCTCGCGCCGCGCTCGAAAAGCTCCCGTTAAATGGGTCTTTCTAAAACAGTTTGACGGGCACTCCGTCCGTCCATTTTTCGTCCGCCAATTATGTTACCGGCCGTCCGGCGTACGCACGCCGACCCAGGCGTCGCGGACCTGGTGGTAATGCACCTGCGGATCGTAGGTCGGCACGGTGAGCCCGAGCACCTGCGGAGCGAGGCGTCCGACCGCGGCCAGCAGCGCGTAGGAGTTCACCAGCCGGTCGCGCTGCGCGCTCACCAGGGCGATCCGCGCGTTGACCAGTTCCTGTTGGGCGTTGAGCACATCGAGCGTGGTGCGCTGGCCGAGGCGGGCCTCCTCGCGCACGCCGTTGAGCGCGGCTTCCGCGGCCTTCACCTGGCTCCTGGATGAACTCGATCGAGCTCTTGGACGCCTCGAGCTGAGCCCAGGCCTGCGCCACGGTCATGCGCGCCTGGTCGCGCGCGACGCTGAGATCGAGCTGCTTCTGCCCTTGCGTCTCCTTGGCCTGCCGGATCGCGGCATATTCGGCGCCGCCCTGGTAAAGCGGCGCCGAGTATTGCACCGAGCCCGAGGCGGTGAACGACTGCAGCGTGATGAGCGACTGCTCGTAGTTCTTCTGCACGCTGCCTTGCAGCGACAACGTCGGATAGAGCGCGCCCTCGGCGACCTTGACCTGATGCACGGCGACGTCGACGTTGTGCTGCGCGGTGCTGACGGCGGGGCTTTGCGCGATGCCGGCGGCGGTCGCGGCGGCCAGCGTGCTGGGCGAGAAGCGGTCGACCGGTGTGGCCGGTGCAAGCTTGCCCGGGTCGAGCCCGATCACCTGCCGGTACACCGCGCGCGCCGCCGCGTAATTGGCCTCGGCGGTGAACAGCTGGGTGCGGCCGACGCTCAGGCGTGCTTCCGACTGCGAGACGTCGGTGGCGGTCACGTTGCCGCTTTCCAGCCGCGCCTTGGTCTGGCGCAACTGCTCCTGCAGCACCTCGACGTTGCTGCGCTGCAGTTCGAGCACGCCGGCCTCGCGCAACAGGTTCATGTAGGCGGTGGCGGCGTTGAGCAGCACAGTCTGCTCGATGGCGCGCAGCGTCTCGCGCGCGGCGAACACCTGGCTCTCGGCAAGCCTGGTGCGGTTGGAGGTCTGGAAACCGTTGAGCAGGTTGTGCGTCACGGTGGCGCCGACGCCGTGCGGGGTGTTGACCCCGCTTTGGGTGAAATAGCTGGCGGGCGCGTTCCGCGGCGTCGTTGAGCCGATCTCGCGGATCGTGGTCGACAGCGACTGGACGCCGACATTGGCCGTCATCGAGGCGCGCGGCCGGTAGCCGGCCAGCGCCGTCGGCACACCTTCATCGGTGGCGCGCACCACCGCGCGCTGCGAGTTGAGCTGCGGATTGTTGGCGTAGGCGTAGGCCAGCGCCGCTTCCAGCGTGTCGGCCAGGGCCGGCTGGGTCGACCAGCCCAGCACGCAGAACAGCGCCGCGCCTAGCCGCGCAACTGCCCCCACGCCAGTTCGGTCCCGCATATTTTTTGACACTTACCCCCCCAATGACGTGCATTGGGCAACTGCGTCCCTTCTTCAATATAGAGCAGTTCGGCTGTAAAAGTCCGAAACGAAACGATGTATTGCCGAGGGTTTGGCTTTATATGTGGCCCGTTTGCCGCGGCTTTTTGGCCGTTTGGCCCGCCTTTCTCGTCGTCAGGTCGCCTTATGGGGATTTCCGACCTGCGGGTTTCCATTCACGAGCTAATTTCTGCGCTTCGGCAATTTCCACGGGCGTCATAGACAAAGTAAGATTGTCGCGTTCTGCAGCAGCTTTTGTATCGCCCTGTCGTGCAGCGATAGTGAGCCACATGAGGGCTTGAATGGGGTCCCGAGCCATACCGAGTCCGAGCTTGTATTGCAGAGCAAGGCTGGACTGAGCGAGTGTGTAACCTTGTTGTGCTGAGAGGCCATACCATTTCGCAGCTTGGACATCGTCCCGCCGCTCGACGCCGCGGCCAGCGGCATACATAATGCCGAGATTATACTGGGCGATCATGTGACCTTGATGGGCAGCCAAGGTTGCCCATCTAACGGCTTCCCCGTCGTCTTGATGTACGCCATGACCTTTGGCGTAATGAAGCGCAAGAGCGAATTGGGCACCTGGGTGGCCTTGGGCTGCGGCAAGGCGGTACCAATCAAGTGCCTCAGCCACACTTCCGCTTCGGCGATCTTCGACGTATATCGCACCAAGTTTGAATTGTGCGTCGGCAGAACCGTTTTCAGCAGCCAAGCGATACCACTTGATCGCTTCAGTGAAATTCTGCGCTACTCCTTGCCCGCTATAATACAAGGATCCAAGATTAAACTGAGCTCGCGCGCTTCCTAATTCAGCCGCTCGTCTAAACCACTTCGAGGCTTCTAGATAGTCTCGCGGTACTCCGTCGCCATCGGCATACAGCCCTCCAATTCTGATCTGGGCAACTGGATCACCTTGCTCAGCCAGCGGCCGCCAGAGCTGCAGCGCGGACTTGTAATCGCCTTTGTCATACGCTGCGACCGCGTCATCAAATGGCCCGCCGGCCAAAGTCGAAATGTGAAGGGAAAGGAGGAGGGCGGCGGCAAGTGCGGTTAGAATGCTTTTCATGCGCTGGCCCTTAGACCGGTAGCCTAGCGAACACCGTAGCGTTCAAACTCTTCTGCGATATCTGCCTTGATTGATTTTGCGGCAGCGATATCGGAGTTGCCGCCGGCTGCATTTCCGCTTCGCAGCCTTGCCAAGCCGCGCCCGTATAAGGAGCTAGCCAATTTGGAGTCGAGTCGCAGCGCCGAATTGTAATCAGCCACCGCCGCCCCCCAGTCGCGCAACTTTAAATGGACCAACCCTTTTGAATCTAACGTCGCCGCTGCGTTTGGATTTAAACGGAGCGCTTCATTGCAATCAGATAACGCTTCCGACAAGTCGCCTTTTATCGCCCTGAGCCAACATCGCGCATTCCATATGCCATCGAGATCCGGCTGCAAACGAATGGCCTGGCTGTAGTCCTCTTCTGCTGGTCCAAGCTCGTGCAAATCTCGGTAGGTTTCAGCGCGGTTTGCAAACGCACTGGCATAATTAGGATTAAGCTTGATCGATTGATTAAAGTCGGCCAGCGCACGGTCGTGATCGCGGCGTTTTTGATAGGCCGCCCCGCGGTTATTGAAAGCCTTGGCATAGGATGGATTGTGTTGAAGCGCCCGATCGTAGTCTTCGATGGCGCGGTCGTATTGACCCATCCTGGCGAACGCATTCCCGCGGTTGTTGTGAGCAATCGCCAGACTTGCAGGTTTGTTCCCGCCCCACTCAATAAGTGTGGTGCAGGCGTCACGTTGAGCATTTGGCTCGGTGGCAGGAGCCCCACTGCACAATGCAATGACTTTCCCGAAATCTTCTATTTTCGGAGCTTGCGCCTCCGCCCGAGACGCAAATATCCATAAGATTGACGCAGAGACTAAAACTCGAACAAAACTGCTGATCATGGAAGTATGCAAGGCGTGACGCGGAACATGCGTTCAGCAACCTCGACAAATCGTGACTTCATTCCGAAATAGCTTGTTGTACGCGGCGGCCTGCTGAGGCGAACTCGGAGTAACGGTTTCCTCGTTCTTGGCTCGCCGAGGCGTTCGAGGAGCAGTCTTCTGCGGTTCGACGCTCGCGCTCGCGCCTTTTTTACTTTCCACAAGTGTCGAAAACTTCACGGTCCCATCATTTAAAATCTCGACGCGCGGCGCTGTCCCGCAAATCCCCATCGTCCCCACCGGAGTGTTGAATTTCATGTCTCCAGTGGTTGCAACCTTGCCGGCCGCAAACGTGAACGTGCCTTTTACCAAGCTGAACATCGTGGAATTCGATTGGCCTTTCGGGTCATAAACGAACTCATTGAGTTCCATTTGGGCGTTGCTGGATAAATTGAAGGCAGTCCCATCGGTAAAAGTGATGGTCGCCTTTCCGTCCGGCCCTGTCCGCACGATATCTTTTTGATAAACAAAATCATCAAGTTTCGCGGGGGCGGGACCAGGTTGCAAATTGGCTGATACCACCACGGCGACCGCGTGCTCGATGGTCAAGAGTCCGGTTGCGCTCGTGATTTTACCAATCGGATTCTCGAGCGCACTGCTGCTCTGCGCCCCGGCCAGAGGGGACAGAACGACTGCAACGACAAATGTCATAATGCCAATAAATCGCACGGCGAAATGTCTCCCGGAACCTAGTTAGCTTCTACCCTCCCACTCAAGTCTGAATCTGGAACTTTTATAGAACAACCCTGACCCGCTGTCACCTGCAAACGGCCGGTTAAAGAGGCGAGGGGGGTAAAAAAGAAATACATTCTATCGAACAATGACTTACGGGGCACCACGCGATTTGAGGGGGTTTCTGGTACCTCTAACCACAAATTAGGAGTACTGTTTGAGTTAATTATTCTCAAAGTGCACTAAAACGCCTGAATTTTTTGAAGATGGTATTGACGGATCTGCCTGGACCCCCGGGGGGAGATATGCACGGTAATCGGTTTTTAACCCGTCAACTTGGCGGGGGCCTTGCAGACGAGGCCATCGGAACAATTGCCCTGTTGACCGGCGCCGCCGTCGTAATTCGCGGCAGCGAGACCAGGTCGGCATGTTGCGGGGATGCTCTCTTTGAAAAAGATATTATCGAGACCGAAGCTGACGGGACGGTCACGATCGCTTTCAGCAACGGCACTTTATTTACTCTTTCAAACTGCGCGCGGATGGCGCTTGATGAATTTGTATGTGACTCCGACGGTGCGTTAAGTACTGGGCTTTTCAGTCTTGTTCGCGGCGGGTTTGCTTTCATCACTGAAAAGATTGCAGAGCGCGGCGGTCTTTTTATCGACACGCCGATGGGACGCATTCGTAGCGGTGCCAAACGCGGCGGTATGGGATTTGTTACATTTGCAGGGCTTACCTTCGCCCTAATAAATGATCTTCGTGCCGCGTTTGAACCCCGGCCCTATTTAGACGACGACCTGTATGGCTTTAAACACCTGGACTCCGGCGTCCTCGAAATCACCACGACGACTGAGGCGGTTCCGAAAGTCTATCACGTTGATGATCCAGAGCTAACGCTCGTTCTGCAGTTGCGCGGAGCGGAACATAGCATCCGAATTTGTTCGAAACAGCTCGACCGATATGGCTGTCCTGCTGCAAATTGCGCAGCAGGTTTTTGATGCGTACGTTTCAGGACAGAAGAATGAATTTGTGCTGAAACAACAGCGAGCAGATGCAGGTGGCGGCAGTCTAATTCCCGATTTTTTAAAGACAGCGGTCACCACCTCGTTGACGGCGGTGCAAGACCATTCTGCTCTCGCTCCCATTGTCATCAGCGCTCCGACCACCCCAACTCCGACACCTCTTTCCATTACCACTCCACTGACCCTGCCAGTGGCGGTTGCCGACGCGACCTCCACTACAGCCGCCACCGGCAATGTCCTGAACAACGACAGCGGCACCCTTATCACTGTCAGTGCCGTCAACGGGCAGCAAGCCAACGTTGGGACGCAACTGACCGGCACCTTCGGTTTTGTGATCATCAACCCGGACGGAAGCTACGTTTATACGCTTGCCCCGAACGATCCTGACACTCTCGCGCTCGCCCAGGGTCAAACGGGCTTTGACGTATTCACCTACACAATTGCTGACCCGAACGGAGCAACCTCGAGTGCACCACTCAGCATCACCGTCACGGGCACCAATGACCTTCCGATCGTAGCGGGCACCGATGTCACGGGTGTCGTACTCCTCAATCCGGGGAGCAATCTGGGGGACAGCGGCACCATCGCGTTCACCGACGTCGACCTCACCGACGCCCACAGCATCAGCCCGACCATCACGCCCTCGGCTGGCGCGCTCGGTACCCTGACCGCCATCGTCACCACCGACACCACCGGCTCCGGCGTCGGGGGCGTGATCACCTGGAACTATAGTGTCGCAGACGCGGCGGTGGCGTATCTGGCGGCCAACCAGACCAAGCTCGAGACCTTTACCTTCACCCTCGACGACGGCAACGGCGGCACCATCCAGCGAACTATTTCTGTCACCATCACCGGCGCCAATGACGCGCCGACGATCACCGCGGAGGTGGCGACGCCGACGCTGGTGGACACCGCGGCGCTGGATACGTTCGCGGCCGGTGACCGGCCAGCTGGACGGTGCCGACGTCGATACCGGTGCGAGCCTGAGCTACCAGATCGTCGGCCAGGTCCCGGTCGGGTCGGCGACACCGTGCTGGCCGGCTTCTACGGCACGCTGACGGTGCATGCGAACGGCAGCTACAGCTATGCGCCGAACGCAGCGGCGATCAACGCCCTGACGGCGCCGACCACGGACGTGTTCAACGTCCAGGTTTCCGACGGCATCGCTGCGGCGGCGACCACGCTGACGGTGAACATCACCGGCGCCAACGACGCGCCGACGATCACCGCGGAGGTGGCGACGCCGACGCTGGTGGACACCGCGGCGCTCGACACGTTCGCGGCCGGTGACCGGCCAGCTGGACGGTGCCGACGTCGATGCCGGTGCGAGCCTGAGCTACCAGATCGTCGGCCAGGTCCCGGACGGGTCCGGCGACACCGTGCTGGCCGGCATCTACGGCACGCTGACGGTGCATGCGGACGGCAGCTACAGCTATGCGCCCAACGCAGCGGCGATCAACGCCCTGACGGCGCCGACCACGGACGTGTTCAACGTCCAGGTTTCCGACGGCATTGCCGCGGCGGTGACGACGACGCTGACGGTGAACATCACCGGCGCCAATGACGCGCCGACGATCACCGCGGAGGTTGGCGACGCCGCCGCTGGTGGATACCGCGGCGCTCGACACGTTTGCGCGCCGGTGACCGGCCAGCTGGACGGCCTCGACGTCGACTACCGGCGCGACGCCTGATCTACCGGATCGTCGGCCAGGTCCCGGACGTGTCCGGCGACACCGTGCTGGTCGGCCTCTACGGCACGCTGACGGTGCATGCGAACGGCAGCTACAGCTACGCGCCGAACGCAGCGGCGATCAACGCCCTGACGGCGCCGACCACGGACGTGTTCGACGTCCAGGTTTCCGACGGCATCGCGCCGGCGGCGGCGACCACGCTGACGGTGAACATCACCGGCGCCAACGACGCGCCGACGATCACCGCGGAGGTGGCGACGCCGCCGCTGGTTGATACCGCGGCGCTCGATACGTTTGCGGCCGGTGACCGGCCAGCTGGACGGTGCCGACGTCGATGCCGGTGCGAGCCTGAGCTACCAGATCGTCGGCCAGGTCCCGGTCGGTCCGGCGACACCGTGCTGGTTGGCCTCTACGGCACGCTGACGGTGCATGCGAACGGCAGCTACAGCTACGCGCCGAACGCAGCGGCGATCAACGCCCTGACGGCGCCGACCACGGACGTGTTCGACGTCCAGGTTTCCGACGGCTCGCTGACGGCGGTGCGACCACGCTGACGGTCAACATCACCGGCGCCAATGACGCGCCGACGATCACGGCGGAGGTTGGCGTCGCCGCCGCTGGTGGATACCGCGGCGTTCGATACGTTTGCGCGCCGGTGACCGGCCAGCTCGACGGTGCCGACGTCGACCTACCGGCGCAGACGCCTGATCTACCGGATCGTCGGCCAGGCCCCGGTCGTGTCCGACGACACCGTGCTGGTTGGCCTCTACGGCACGCTGACGGTGCATGCGAACGGCAGCTACAGCTATGCGCCCGACGCAGCGAAGATCAACGCCCTGACGGCGCCGACCACGGACCTGTTCACCGTCCAGGTTTCGGACGGCATTGCCGCGGCGGTGACGACGACGCTGACGGTCAACATCACCGGCGCCAATGACGCGCCGACCATCACCGCGGAGTTGGCGACGCCGCCGCTGGTGGATACCGCGGCGTTCGACCCCTTTGCGACGCCGGTGACCGGCCAGCTGGACGGCCTCGACGTCGACCTTCCGGCGCAGACGCTGATCTACCGGATCGTCGGCCAGGTCCCGAACGTGTCGCAACGACACCGTGCTGGTTGGCCTCTACGGCACGCTGACGGTGCATGCGGACGGCAGCTACAGCTATGCGCCCAACGCGACGGCGATCAACGCCCTGACGGCGCCGACTACGGACCTGTTCAACGTCCAGGTTTCGGACGGCATTGCCGCGGCGGTGACGACGCTGACGGTGAACATCACCGGCGCCAATGACGCGCCGGTCATCAGCGCCGACGCAGCTGATTTGCAGGGCTCGGTGACCGAAGACGGTTGGCCAGTAGCATCCGGTCATTTGGATGCAAGCGATGTGGACTTTGGAGATACGCTGAGGTGGTTTGTTGTTGGCGGAGACGGGACAAATGCTGACTACTTTTTCAGCCTCGACGAATTCCAAATCTCCAAGAATGGACAGCCGCTTTTTTTTGACGATACGTTCAGCGACGGAAATGCACCGCCTTCGTCGCCAACGTCGCTCCTGTATGGTGTAAATGGCGGGCCGGGCACGCTGATCGAAGTCGATGGCCGGGTGGTGATGTACGGGCCAAACGGCCCGGCGCCGGCTCCCGGCGTCACCGGCAGCCCCCTGTTCGTCACTGAAGGTGCGACGCTCCTGACCGATAGATCCGCCGGTTCAGCGCTGGGTCTGCGACTGGATTCCACCTTCACTGTCACTGGTCGATTCGATTTCGTTATACCTGAGGATCTGCGCGAGGGTTACGGCATTCGTCTCACCGATCGCTTTGATAGTTCGACTGGCGCAGACACTCTCGAGCTCGTGGTGCGACGCGACGTCGACGGTTATTGGGCCATCCAGTTCCGCGATCTCAACTTCGTCACTAATACGGTGACGCCGCTTGGTGAAGTTGTTATCGCTGACCCCACCGCTGGCGATCAGATTGTTCTCCGTCTGAGCCACGACACTTCCGGTTCACAAGATATCACCGCATCTTTCGATATCTACAATGCTAATGGAAACTTCGTCTCGACGACGGCCTTGCCTGGGACCGGCCAAATTTTCACGCTCCCTGGAGAGGATTGGACCCGCGCTCAGTTCGTGGGGTACGAGCCGGTGGAAGACATTTCGATTTTTCATGGAACCTACGGCTATCTGACCATCGATCAGGATGGCAATTGGCAATACGTCCTCGCGGATAGTCAGTCGAACGTACAGGCGCTCTACGCCGGCCAGCACGTCACCGATGAATTTGATGTCCGTGTAGCCGATTTGAGCGGACTCGTCGATACTAGGCACATTGTTATCGATGTCACCGGCAGCAACGACGCGCCGGTGCTGAGTTCGGCGGCGGCGCCGGTCGGCGCCGTCGTGCTGGAGGATGCAGGCGCGCCGGGGGTTGGCTCGGGCACGCTGATTTCGGCGCTGGTCGACCTCAACCCGCCGCCGGGGGGCAACGACAACGTGACCGATGCCGACGCGGGCGCAGTGACCGGCATCGCCATCACTGCCGCCGATGCCGCAAACGGCACGTGGTTCTACTCTCTCGATGGCGGCGCGAACTGGACTGCGCTGGGCACGCCGAGCGACTCTCGTCCCAGGCTGCTGGCGGCCGATGCCGACAACCGGATTTATTTCCGGCCCAACGCCAACTACGACGGATCGGCCGACATTACCTTCCGGGCCTGGGACACCACCTCCGGCACCGATGGCGGCACCGCCAACACGACGACCAACGGCACCACCACCGCGTTCTCAACCGCGACCGACACCGCGACCTTCGACGTCACGCCGGTCAACGACGCGCCGGTGCTGAATTCGGCGGCGGCGCCGGTCGGCGCCGTCGTGCTGGAGGATGCAGGCGCGCCGGGGGTTGGCTCGGGCACGCTGTGTCGGCGCTCGTCGACCTCAACCCGCCCGCCGGGGGCATCGACAACGTGACCGATGTCGACGCGGCGCGGTGATGGGCATCGCGGTCACCGCCGCCGATGCGGCGAACGGCACGTGGTTCTACTCTCTCAATGGCGGCGCGAACTGGACTGCGCTGGCGCGGCGGAGACGACTTCGTCGCGGCTCCTGCGGCGGACGCCGACAACCGGCTGTACTTCCAGCCCAACGCCAACTTCGACGGAGCGGCCACGGTGACCTTCCGGGCCTGGGACAGGACCTCGGCACCGATGGCGGCACCGCCGACACGACGACCAACCGGCGGCACCACCGCGTTCTCGACCGCGACCGACACCGCGACCTTCGACGTCACGCCGGTCAACGACGCGCCGGTGCTGAACACCGCGGCGACACCGGCCGGCAACGCGGTGGCCGAGGACGCGGGCGCCCCGGTGGGCTCCGTCGGCACGCTGGTGTCGGCGCTCGTCGACCTCAATCCGCCCGCCGGCGGGCTCGACAACGTGACCGACGTCGACGACACGGTGACCGGCATTGCAGTGATCGCCGCCGACACTGCCAACGGCACCTGGTTCTACTCGACCAATGGCGGCGCGAACTGGACTGCGCTGGGCGCGGGGATCGACACCTCCGCGCGGCTCCTGGCGGCGGACGCCGACACCCGGCTCTACTTCCAGCCGAACGCCAACTACGACGGCGAAGCCGCGATTACCTTCCGGGCGTGGGATCAGGACACCGGGACCGATGGCGGCCTGGCCTACCCAACGCCGACCGGCGGCTCGACGGCCTTCTCGACAGCGACCGACACGGCGACCTTCGACGTCACGCCGGTCAACGACGCGCCGGTGCTGAACACCGCGGCTGACGCCCGCCTGGCGCGCGGTGGGCGAGGACGCGGGCGCCCCGGTGGGCGCGGTCGGCACCCTGGTGTCGAGCCTGGTCGACCTCAATCCGCCCGCCGGCGGGCTCGACAACGTGAGCGACGCCGACGCGGGCGCGGTGACCGGCATCGCGATCACTCGCCGCCGACGCCGCAACGGCACCTGGTTCTACTCTCTCGATGGCGGCACCACTGGACTGGCGCTGGGCGCGGCCGACGACGACTCGGCGCGGCCCTCCTCGCGGCCGACGCCGACAACCGGCTCTACTTCCAGCCCAACGCCAACTTCGACGGATCGAGCGACCATTACCTTCCGGGCCTGGGACAGGACCACCGGCACCGATGGCGGCACTCGCCGACCCGACGACCGGCCGGCGCCACCACCGCCTTCTCGACCGCGACCGACACCGCGACCTTCGTCGTCACGGCGGTCAACGACGCGCCGGTGCTCATTCGACGGCGACGCCGGTCGGCGCTCACGGCGGTGGAGGACGCAGGCGCGCCGGGGGTCGCCGCGGGCACCCTGGTTTCGGCGCTGGTCGACCTCAACCCGCCGCCCGGGCGGCATCGACAACGTCACCGATGTCGACGCGGGCGCCGTGACGGGCATCGCTGTCACGGCGGCCGACACCGCCAACGGCACGTGGTTCTACTCGCTCGATGGCGGCGCGACCTGGACTGCGCTGGGTGCGCCGAGCAACTCCTGCCCGGCTGCTCGCGGCGGATGCCGACAACCGGCTCTACTTCCAGCCCAACGCCAACTTCGACGGCACCTCGCCGCCATCACCTTCCGGGCCTGGGACAGGACCACCGGCACCGATGGCGGCACCGCCAACACGACGACGAACGGCGGCACGACCGCGTTCTCGACCGCGACCGACACCGCGACCTTCGTCGTCACGCCGGTCAACGACGCGCCGGTGCTGAATTCGGCGCGACGCCGGTCGGCACCGTCGTGGCGGAGGATGCAGGCGCGCCGGGGGTTGGCTCGGGCACGCTGGTTTCGGCGCTGGTCGACCTCAACCCGCCGCCGGGGGGCAACGACAACGTCACCGATGCCGACGCCGGCGCCGTGACCGGCATCGCGATCACCGCCGCCGACACCGCCAACGGCAGCTGGTTCTACTCTCTCGATGGCGGCACCAACTGGACTGCGCTGGGCACGCCGAGCGACTCCGCCCGGCTGCTGGCCGCCGACGCCGACAACCGGCTCTATTTCCAGCCCAACGCCAACTACGACGGATCGGCCGACATCACCTTCCGGGCCTGGGACACCACCACCGGCACCGATGGCGGCACCGCCGACACCACGACCAACGGCGGCACCACCGCGTTCTCGACCGCGACCGACACCGCGACCTTCGACGTCACGCCGGTCAACGACGCGCCGGTGCTGATTCGTCGGCGGCGCCGGTCGGTGCTCGTCGCGGTGAACGAGGACGCGGGCGCCCCGGGGGTCGGCTCGGCACCCTGATTTCGACGCTCGTCGACTCTCGACCCCGCCGCTGGGGGGCAACGATAACGTCGACCGATGCCGACGCCGGTGCCCAGTGACCGGCATCGCGATCACCGCCGCCGATGCCACCAACGGCACGTGGTTCTTCTCTCTCAATGGCGGCACCACGTGGACGGCGCTGGGCACGGCCACCAACTCCACGCCCGCCTGCTCGCGGCGGATGCCGACAACCGGATTTATTTCCGGCCCAACGCCAACTACGACGCACTCGGCCGCCATTACGTTCCGGGCCTGGGACCCACACTCCGGCACCGATGGCGGCACCGGTAACACCACCACCAACGGCAGTACCACCGCGTTCTCGACCGCCACCGACACCGCGACCCTCGTCGTCACGCCGGTCAACGACGCGCCGGTGCTGAATTCGGCGGCCACGCCGGTCGGCGCGGTGGAAGGAGGACGCCGGCGCCCCGGGGGTGGGCGCGGGCACGCTGATGTCGGCGCTCGTCGACTTCAACCCGCCCGCGGGCGGCCTCGACAACGTCACCGACGTCGACGCGGGCGCCGTGACGGGCATCGCGGTCACTGCCGCTGACACCGCCAACGGCACGTGGTTCTACTCTCTCGACGGCGGCGCGACGTGGACTGCGCTCGGCACGCCGATCGAACGCCTCGCCCGGCTGCTCGCCGCCGACGCCGACGACCGGATCTATTTCCGGCCCAACGCGAACTTCGACGGATCGCCAACATCACCTTCCGGGCCTGGGACACGACCTCCGGCACCGACGGCGGCATCGCGGACACGTCGACCAGCGGTGGCACGACCGCCTTCTCGACCCGCGACCGACACCGCGACCCTCGTCGTCACGCCGGTCAACGACGCGCCGGTGCTGATTTCGACGGCGACGCCGGTCGGCACCGTCGTGAACGAGGATCCGGGCGCGCCGGTGGTCGCCGTGGGCACGCTGATTCCGGCGCTGGTCGACTCGCGACCCGCCGCCGGGGGGCAACGACAACGTGACCGATGCGAGCACGGCGCAGTCACGGGCATCGCGGTCACGGCGGCCGACACCGCCAACGGCACGTGGTTCTACTCTCTCGACGGCGGCACCACCTGGACTGCGCTGGGTACGCCGAGCAACTCCTGCCCGCCTGCTCGCGGCGGATGCCGACAACCGGATCTATTTCCGGCCCGACGTCAACTTCGACGGACTCGCACCGCCATCACCTTCCGTGCCTGGGACAGGACCTCCGGCACCGATGGCGGCACCGCCAACACGTCCACGAACGGCAGCACCACCGCCTTCTCCATCGTGACCGACACCGCGACCTTCGACGTCACGCCGGTCAACGACGGGGATCCGAATGACTATGACGAATTAGCCTCGGCTCCACCCGGAACCACCATAATCTCCGGTACCACCGTGTACGGAAGTCCGACAGCCGATACAATCAATGGCGGCTAACAGCGGTCAAACAATATATGGTGGCGGGGGGAACGATACCTCAATGGCGACAATTCAGACGATACGATTTTTGGAGGCTCCGGGGATGATACTATTCATGGGTTCAACGCTGGCGACTTTCTCTATGGTGGCTCGGGCGACGACACGATAGTCGGAGACGCGGGGAAAGATTTCATCGTCGGCGGGTGGGGTCTGGACAATCTTTATGGCGGAGTGGCAGTGATCGATTCGCCTACCTTTGGCGTCGCGGCCGATTCCCATATTGGCGCTCGCGACATAATTCATGACTTCGGCGCCGGCGCGGCGGATTCAGTCGATCTTTCAGCTTTTGGGCTGACTGCCACAAATTTGTTTCAGTCGAAAGGTCCTGCCACCGCTACCGATTCGACCAATTTCTTCGTCATTTCTGGGACGACCTACCAAATCGTATCAACACAATTCGGATCCAACACGTATGTGTATGTCGATCTCAATCACAACGGAAACTTTGAGACTGCGAGCGACCTTGCGATCAAGCTCCTGGGCTTGCCCAGTCTTTCATCGCGCGGTTTCGCCTTAACGGCCGCGCCCGCGGGAATTACCGGCGAGCCGATAAATCTAGCTCTGACGGCACCGGATAATGCTCCGGACGGTAGCCTTGTAACGGTATCGATAGCAAACGTCCCAAGCGGCTGGAGCTTGAGCGGAGGCACACTTCTTCCGGATGGCACCTGGACGGTGCAGACCGAGCGACCTTCGATCTTTGACGATCACGTCTGCTGCGGGATTTACGGGGGCTACGCTTCTCGCTGTGACCGCGAGCTGGACGCAGCCGGACGGCAGCACGGCCACCATGATCGTGTTCGACAATGTAGAAGTCTTTCCGACCGGCTCGCCGATCTACGCATGGTCAGGAGACGATACGCTGACAGGTTCGACGGGCGCCGATCTGTTCGTGTTCGCCCAGCCGATCGGAAATGATTACATCTACAATTTCGACATTAGCCATGACCAAATCGATCTCATGGGCTACGCGCATCTTTCGAGTTTCCAGGATATTGCAAATCAGCTGACGGTCGACTCCAACGGAAACGCTGTGATTGCATTGGCAGACGGCCAGTCAATTACTCTTTTCGGAATAGATGCGAATTCGCTGACTGAGAGCAATTTTGTGATCGATCAGGAGCCGGTTCTACAAAATACCGGAACCATGACGATTGGCGACGGGGCGATGTTGCCGCTCGGCGGTATCATCGATAACACCGGAACGATTACGCTCGAACTCGGCCGGCAGCAAAACAACGTTACAGATCATCCAAAACGGCGTCACTTTGCAAGGCGGCGGTACGCTGGTCATGTCCGACAGCGATCGCAATGTGATTTCCGGTACAACCTCAAGCGTCACCCTGACCAATGTCGATAACATCATCTCCGGCGCCGGCAGTATCGGGGATGGTCAGATGATTCTGATCAATGAAGGAACGATCGTTGCTACCGGCACGCAGTCTCTGATCATCGACACCGGCTCGAATGTTATCGTCAATTCCGGCACTCTCGGAGCGACCGGGAGCGGCGGTATGATCATCAATAGCGACGTCGACAATTCCGGCCTGATCTGGGCCGACGGCGGCGACGTCACGATCAGCGGCGCAGTGAATGGATCGGGCCACATCCTGATCAGTGACGATGCGACTGTGGAGCTGGGCGGGGCAACGACCCAATCGGTTTATTTCGAGGAGGTCGACGATGCCTTCGGCGTTTTGGTGATTGATCAGCCGTTGCTGTTTACCGGGCAGATCTATGGCTTTGGCGGCATTACCCCATCACAGTCCGATGCCATCGACCTTAAGGGGTTGACGTTCGATTCCGGCACGAGCTGGACCTATTATGACAATCTCGGAACCGATACCGGAGGCACGCTTGCCATTTTCCAAACCGTCGACGGGGAAACCGCAAACGTTTACAGCCTCACTTTTGCCGACGGCGAGTTCGTCACAGAAAATTTCATATTGTCGGCGGATCTCGACGCACGACGGGATTTGGATCGTTGATCCCCCCGCGACCGAAACGTTCACGTCATCTGAACCGCCTCCGCCAAGCTTCGCAAGCGCGGACCCAGTTAGCAGTGCGGGTTTAGAGAAGGCATTGGAAAACGTTGCGGATGCTGCCGCGCAGGTGAGCACTGTCACTGCAAGCTTGAACACGATCGAAGCGCCCACCAACAGCGTAGCAGCCGTTCTGCAGGACACGGAGGTGTTCTCGTTTAACTCCAATGCCCTGAGCGGTCTGATTACACCTGTGCAGGGGGAGCCGGATCACATCGAGTTGCAAGCGGTGCTCCAACCTGGAATCGACTTAGTACAGGCGCTGCAGCAACATGACGTTTCCGAAATCGACAGTTTTGCAATCGACGCTCTAAATGGTGGACAGCGCCGCCCAATCAAATCCTCAAGACTTTCACCTTCTGCATCCCTGATTGGGGGAGGGTGCGGGCCGCTCGAATGCAAAAGCGGTTCGGAAAATGCCGTGCGGCCAATCTGGTCGAACTTGTAAGATCAAATGCGCCGGCACGTGGAGCGCAGGGGGTAGCGTCCAGATTCTTTCGCACATTTGATCAGGCGACGGCTCCCGTTTGTACGACCTGGTTTGGAGAAGAATTCATCAGCGCCATTTTTAATGCACCTTAAATTCCTTGCCCCGCCTTACCGTCGCCAACGATCACATTAAATCGCTGCTGCTGCGTATTGCCGTCAGGAAACTTTACCTCCAGCGTGAACGCGTCGGTGCCGGAAAAATTGGGCCGAGACCGGTAAAACGCGATGAAGCCTGGCAGTTCAAAGGCTAAACATTGTTTGTAATTGGTTGCCGATACCTTGCCGCGCTTTACTGTCACCTTGCCGTGCTCAGGCTGCGAGGTGAGTTGAATCGAAGGGAGCGGTCCTGCCGTGCAATCCGGACGGACATTGACATATACCCCGACCCGGAGATCTGTGTTCGGCAGTCCCTTTATCGTGCGACTCTTATTTTCAAGCTGGGCGGCAGCGTTCTCGGAGACACCGATCAACACAGCGCCTGCCAACAAGAAAGCGATCCAAGCGCGTACCACGGCGGCCCCGCATCAATCCGCCTGGTAGGCTAGGGCAATTGGCAGGAATTGTACACGGTGGGCGCTCGTAATCGGGCCTGCTTGGTGCCTCACGGACGCCAAAGCGCCGATGATGAATACCGATCGTCGCTTCGCAAAGGCGAGGGGGCATAGGGCGGCAAGCTCCTCAAATCAAAAGCCCTCGGTTACCGGCATTCGCCGTCAATTACTTCCGCAAATACCGGTGATCTATGGCGCTAAAGCCACGCTGTCAGAAGGTCCCAGTTGCTTTCGTGATCGGCGCCGAGCTGCTAGCGTGTGAGTTGGAGTGCGGCATGGCCAAGATCGTTCGCGTGACGATGCTTGTTTTTGGATTACTCGTCGTTACGAACTGCCAAGGCAACCGTTTGGGTGGGCATGCGCCGGCCTATCACGGACGCTAGCGCCGCCGAGCTGCTGGAGCAGGCGGGCTGGGCCCTCTCTGTGCCTTGCTGTACGACGTCCTGGACTTGAGTTTTCATGTCCTCAGCCCCCTGTCGGCCTCGTTTGCTGGTCAGAAAGATGCCGGCCCCGATGAGCCACAACGGCGTCGGCGGCCCGCGCGTGCGATTGAAAGCTAAAGCGCCCGGAACGAAATAAATCCGACCTTCGGAGCAGTTAAATCAGAATGGCGGCTCGCTCCGATCATAAAATGGGCAGAGGCTTATCAGGTAACACGGCTATGCATTCAGGGGTCTCATTTACAATTTTTTAAATGTTACGAGGCAGTATGTCGCGATCTGGTAGATTGCGGCGCGACCTCTACCACCCTTGAGGACGTAGCTGTGATTTTCCCGATAGGCTCGCGCTCCACAATAGGTGTGCGCCTCGGCTGACGGTACACAAGCGTCTGGCCTAAACGTAAAGAATTGCTGTCCTAGCAGGCCCTCGCGAGCGACAGAGGGAATAACCTGGGTAGGCCGCAGCTCATGCCCCACCATAGGCATGTGCCGGTGCTGACGATAAAGCAACGTCCGGCGCCAACATCCGTTCTTCTTGAGCTGGCGATATCGCGGTCGAAGACCGCTTAGCACCCGTCGTTGTCGGTGACAGCGTCGGGCAGCCAAACAATTCATGAAAGGTAACACAATGAACGAGTCGTTTCGCGAAAGATGGGCAGCCCATCAGGAAGCTAGGAAAGCTTTCGAATTGCCGCCCGAAATTCAGGAGTTATTGGGCGCGCCACCTGTGCTGTTGGGCGAAGACATCGAGTGGTACGAGAAAACCCGATCCAAGTTTGCAACCGCAATCGGGCCTGAAGATTGTATCATTTGGATACTTGTCGAAGATGTGACTTACTGCACCGCGGAAATTCGACGGTTCCGAGAGATGAAAATTACGCGCCTCAATGCCGTACGCAGCGCGTGTTGTACGAATTGATAGACGACGCGATCAAGAATAAATCGCTCAAGATAGACGTCTTAGATCTCGAAGAGGTGGTGTTTAACTATTTTGCTAGTCCGGATGGACCGGAACGACAAAAGTTGGACGACCTTCTAGGTATCAACCCCGAGATCATCACAGCCAAGGCCTACGTCTACCAAGAACAAACGTTGAAGGACATTGATAAGAGTTCTCGCCTCGTTGGAAGCAAGGCGGATTAAGGCACTACGGGCAATCGAAATACACCGAAAGGCTGTGGAAAAAAGGCTTCGAGAGGTGTCAAAACAGCTCTTCGATGTCGCCGACGACGAGCACCCGGAAAACACCAGACCGGGAACAGGGCCAAGCACATGCCAATGACACCTCGCAAAGGGACCTCGGTCGATAACAGAATACGAAAGCGTTGAGCGTAGTCGGCGGCTCAGTCGGGGCCGCCGACTATCATCACGCCTGCTTTCGTCTCCAGCTTGACCGGGATGGGCCACGCAAAAACAAGGGATTGAACAGAGGCAAGATCCAAATCATGACAACAGAACGTCAGCGACAAGCCAACAAACTAAACGCGTCTCGGAGCACGGGGCCGCGCAGTGCCGGTGGAAAGGCCAGGGCCAGTAAAAATGCACTCAAGCATGGCCTGACCGTCAGTATCGCGCGCGATCCTATGATGGCAGAGTTTGATTGCGCGGGTTGCCTCCGTTGTCGGTGGTTCTGCTGACGTTGAGAAGGCACGTGCAGTTGCGGAAGCCTGCTTGGAGCTTCGCCGGATACGCGAGTACAAGGCGATAACGGCAGCACCAGCACCCACAGAGCCAGGCCAGCGGTTGAACTTCAGAACAAGGAGCAAAACAATGGATGGAATTCGATATCTGGACGACTGAGCGTTATGAGCGTCGAGCGCTGTCAAAACGCAATCGTGCCATCCGAATCTCTTCAAACCCATCACGTGACACCCCAGGATCGACATCGCATCAAGGTTTTGGCAAAACGAACCCAATTTTCCTTTTGGAAACAACGCTCCGTCGCAGGATGCTTGGTATGAGCGTCTCGTTAACCATGTGGGCGTTGGCCCCATTTCGGCCGTTTTCCAACCGCGGTATTGTTAAGGGTTGAATGCGATTGAAGGGGCGGGCGGTCCGTTGGTGCCCAGCCTTGCGTGTTGGGGATCCGATGGGGCGTGGTGGGGTTGGGGTGGGGGTGCTGGTCGCGCGGTTTAGCGTGGTCAGCGGCTGCTGCGTCTTGCTCGCCCAATGTGGCCAGGCGCCCGGCAATGTCGAACTCGAAATACGGCGTATCCTCGAGCCCGCGCCTTGTAGCGCTGGGCGAGCCCGTGCCCAAGGGCGGCGGCAAATACCGCGTCGGCAAGCCCTATACGATCGGTGGTCGCACTTACGAACCGCAGGAAGACGCCGCTTACAGCGCCGAGGGCCTGGCGTCCTGGTACGGCGAGGACTTCCACGGCCGTGCCACGGCCAACGGCGAGGTCTATGACATGGCATCGATCTCGGCCGCGCACACGACGCTGCCGATCCCGAGCTATGCGCGTGTCACCAATCTCGCCAACCAGAAATCCATCATCGTGCGCGTCAACGACCGCGGGCCCTATCACGCGAACCGGGTGATCGATTTATCGGTGCGCACCGCCAAGTTGCTCGGCTTCTACGACCGCGGCGTCACGCGGGTGCGGGTCGAGTACGTCGGGCGCGCGTCGCTCGGAGGCTCCGACGACACCAAGCTTGCGGCCACGCTCCGAACCGGTACGCCGGCGCCCGGTCCTTCAGAGGTCAGGGTTGCGGCATCGCGGCCGTTCCTGCCGCAATCGGCCGAGCCCGTGCGCGGCGCCGTGCCGGTGCCGGCAGATCGTCCGTTCGAACTCGGTCATGGAGACACAACCGCGCGCATCGCCAGGCGCCAGGCCGCCAACGAGGTCGCCTCCATTACTCGTCAGCCTATCGCCCCCGTGACTGCCCAGCGAAAAATCGTCGAGACGGCAGAGCCCCGATCGCTTCCCAATTCCACGGCCAAGCCCGTGGTCCAGCCTGTGGCTCCGGATGAATGGGAACGCGGCTTCGCAGCGCGTTTCGCGCCGGCCGGCAATCTTCCTGCTCCGCCGGGGGCGCCTGCGCCGGTCTCGGCTTTTGCCGGATCCGCGTCGGCCAACGGTGCTGTGATGAGTGGCCGCGGACTTGACTGACGCGCGGGCGACTGTGGGCTGCAACCCCGGTGCTTGTGGCGGGGTGCGAAGTTGTCTCTCAGCGCTATGAGTGAGGAACCGGGCGATGGTGGCAGCGCGATAGATTGCCTCCCGATGGCTCCGCACCTCGGCGGCCAGCATTTCATGTTGCAGTAGCGAACACGTTTCCAGCCCTATCAAACGGCTCGTTTGAGCCGATACGATGCCTCTCATCTATCTGCAGCGATACTCCGTCAGAGGTTATGAGATGTGGATATTCCTTGGGTTTCTTGTCGCGGCGGCGGTCGGTTTGGTGGTGGTGCTCACCGCTAGCGGCCGCGGTCCCGTTCAACACGAAAAGGCCACCATGGATTCTACGACACGGCGAAGTCGCACGTGGGATCATGGGCGGACTGGCCGGCTTCGCCTTCACCGGGGTTGTGCTGGTAGTGACCCTTGCTCGGGACCGGCCCGGTATCGCCGACAGCTCCCTCGACACCGTCATCGTGATGTTTCTGGTGGCCGATCTGTGGTGGGTCGGCAACGCCTTCCTAATCACCTACATTCCGCATAAAGAGACGAGCGGCGACTGGGTGCCGCGTGTCCATTTTAGTCTCGCTTCGACGATAGAATATCGAACAGTCTTTCTATCCTGGTTTGCACTGCTGCCGCTCCTCGAAGCGAATGGACTTGGTCGCCTCGTCTACGTCCTCTATTTTCTTCTTCCCGCATCTCTACTTTGCGGATCAGTGCTCATCTCCATGGCTGCCGATGGCCTAGGTCTCTGTCGGTTTGGGGAAACGTATTTTTCGGCACTCAGGAACGGTTCTCGCGCTGGGGTATGCCGCCATCGTCGTATTCTCGATCCCTAACGCTCGATCCCCGTACTCCTCGCTGTACCTCGCCATTGTCATCTTCAGTATCAACGGCTTGGGCTTCGCGCTCGCAGCGCTCTCGCCGCTCTCGCCGCGATATCCGAGCATCAATCGCTTCTACAAGAAACATGGCAGGCGGATTGTCGTTGCCGATATGCAGCTGACTATGGTGTCGCTTGCGTTCCTCTGGCTTAGTGTCATCGGGATCATTTGAAGGGGCCCATCCGCGAGCTTTGCTGCGGTCCTTGTCTGCTTGTGGCACAATGCGGACAAACCAACCGCCTCTGAGTTTGTCCGCTTTTCGGGGTAAAGCGGACATCGATGATGAATGCAACTGAGTTAAGCCGAAGCTAATCCAAACAGGATGGGCACGCGGGATTAGGTGGACATGCTGACCTCAATAATGCCTTATAAATCTTGCTCCCTCACAGGCATGGAAAGCGCTCAAGACAGCGGCGATCACTGGAATGAGCTAAAAAGCAATTATGCGCAAAACCTGGCCGCAGGTGTCGATCTACCTCAGTGGGCAGCCAAGTCGTTTAGCCTCGTCGAGTTGGCCGTGTTGGGTGCCATCCGAGATGCTGCTTACAAAGCGCCAAACGGCGCATGTTCGCTGACCGTCAGTGAGATCGCGCGCCTGGCTGAAGTCGATCTACGCAGCGCCATAAGGGCGGTCACCATGGCAATCGCCGGTGGATTGATCGAGCGCGACGGAGGCGAACTTTTTAATCGTCACATCCACTACAAGGTTGGATGAGGGGCATGCGACGAAACTCCGCTTCGTTACCGCGCCGCACGGGGCCTTCGGCTCGGCCGTCATCGATCAAGTCGATGGTCGAGGCTTAATCCAAACGCTCCAGCCTCGTACAGCGATCGTCCCTGCTGCTACACTGCAGTGAGTTTTTTAACACATCAGCATCTCAGCCTGCCGCTATACGTCCGGACGATGGCTGGAGTGGGGTTACACTCGGTATCGGGCTGTCGTCGGCAATTGGGCTCCCGGGAACCAAGGATGGCGCATCAAGATCGCCGCTTCCTCGATTGGCCAATTCCAACCAATGCTGTGCAATCTTGGAATACATACGGCTTACAAAAGGGTCAGTCGCCTCAACGGCCATAATGTGCGCCTCTTCGGCTTTATGCCGAAATTCTGTCACTGTGGTCATACCGCACTCTCAAGATGGTTGGTCTGCGTCAAATTTGGCATTTTGTATTGGGCAAAAGTTTGGCCGCGTTGCAAAGCCCGCTCAAGGCTTACTTTAAAATTCCGGGAGGAGCGTCCGCGCGGCTGAAGAGCATAGCCGGTTCAGAAATAGAGGTGGTCCCGCTTCCGGAGACAGCCGGCTAAGGTAGGTTCATCGATGAGGATGTGGGCCGGATCGGAGCCCACCGCCAGGCTGCAAGCTATGTCAGCCACGTCTCAAGGGCGAGAAGCCCGCCGACCTTCCAGTGCAGGCGCCGACCAAGTGTTAGCCATCAACCTCAAGACCGCCCGCGCCATCGGCATCATCGTGCCTGCAACGCTGCTGGCGCATGCAGATGAGGTGATTGAGTAGCGGGTAGCCGCGCGTCGCGCAGTTGTGTTAGGAATATTGACCTTTGTTTTGTAATGCGTAGGGGTCACAATGCTTTGGGAAATCGGAATTGCCGCAGCGTTGTTCGTGTTCGCCATTGTCGCGGACGCCTACTGTACAGTATCGTTTGATCGGCGTCGGCGGTCGCCAGTGCAGGCGACAAAATACCAACCCAACGCTCGAACGCGTTAGTATGAACCCGGCTACGATGCGGTGGCGTAGCTCATGAAAATATTCGTGGCTTTTTTTGTAGCGTTGCCCTGGGTTGTTGCACTCACCGTTGCGCTGATCGTGATCCAATCCATACCGGCCACTGTCCGTATCGCGCCAACCCCAGCCGCAGCCGTAGTGACCGCTGAGTGTCTTCCAGCGACCGGGCCGGACAAAGAGCGCTGGGCCGTCTTCCTCGAATGGTGCAGCACGTCACAAGCCGGGACCCGAGACCGCTGATCTCGGAGGCCAACCCAAGCTGGAACTTCCCTTCAAAATAAAAATCAAAAGCCCTGTTCCGACAACGCGCGCTCATGTCCAGCTTCGGCCCGCGAGCGAAGCGGCTGCGGGTGAGTATGGGGCGTTCTATCGAGCAATCGACGATTTCGATAATGTCGGCTGGGTGGCGGCTCTTGGAACCGAACTTTGGCGCTAACGAGAATGGAGCGGACGAGCAGTTCCGAACGTTTCATGCCTCCGCTTGCCTTGAGAGTACCCAATTTGCGTCCTTTTGCCGTCCATCATTTAATGTCTGGTGCTCTTGTGGAGCTTCTTACTCGTAGCGAGCGTGAGGAAACGGTGGCCATCTGCCGCAGCAAGGCACAGCATTGCCGCGTGATCGCAAAACGCATTGCGCACGCGGATCAGCGAGAGAATATGGAAGAGACTGCGCGCATGTGGGATGGGTTGGCACATTTGTTGACGCCCGCACTGACGATGCTGCCGAAAGCCACGCCGTCTAGCTGGCATACACTTCCCCAGAGTTCGAGCCGCGCCGAAGTCTGGGGGCGCCCGGCTGCATTACCGCGGATGTCCGCTATTGGAGGTAAGCCGACTTTTGCCCACGTACTCAATCGCGTCGTCAGTACGAAGCATCAACGATGTCGGAATGGTCAGACACTAACGGCTATCGTTTTCTGATGTGTCGTGTTGAGGCAAGCTTATTGCGGATATGCCGCGAGGTTGGTGTTAGCTTGCCGATCCAAGGATTTCTCCATGCCGCCTTGTCAATTTCTTTCGGCGCTCCGATACGAAGTGTCCCTTTTGCCGAAGCGATGAATACGGCATCGCTCATCTTCTTACCGGAGTAACGGTTCTTTCCGGCGAGGCTCTTCCACAAACTGAACCGCCCAATCTTTAGTTTGGGTAGCTCCTCCTTCATCTCTCTTCTTAAGCAGGCCTTGGCAGACTCCCGATAAGTCCTTTTTCGAATGCCGCCCGGAAACATCCATAGTTCGTCTTTGCGGCGGCGGACCAGGAGGACTTGCCGACCGCGACGACGTATGGAGACGAGTTTTGCCGACTTGAGCATGCAAAAAATGATTGCGATTCGTGGACACATCGCAATTGCTGTTAGAGAAACGTTCT
>CAWJGY010000011.1:0-405132 GCA_963842645.1 uncultured Alphaproteobacteria bacterium
CGGGGGTAAAGCGGACATGACGACTCAGGGCTGTCATGTCCGCTTTTGACCCAAAGCGGACATCGGCCAGCATCTCATGTTGCACTAGCGAAGCCGGTTTCAGCCTCTATTCGGGCGATCCTTGCAAGGAGTTTCGCTGCCTGAACTGTGGTACCTTCGCGCAATGCCCGGGGCTGGAGCCTCGCAGGCGTGGAATTTTGACAGGTTGGAAGAGCTGAAGGCGGCGTGCGCACAGCACGCTGCCCGATACCTTTTTGTCGCACGTATTGCGCCGGTCCTGACGTGACAGCCGATCGAGGTGACTAAGTGAAACGCCGCGAGTTCATCACCCTTCTTGGCGGCGCGGCAGTCGCATGGCCGATGGTGGCGCGGGCGCAGCAACCGTCGATGCCGGTGGTCGGATTCCTCAATGGCGGATCACCAGACGGATACGCAGTGTACGTGGCCGGGTTCCTCCAAGGACTCAATGAAAGCGGTTACGTCGAAGGTAAAAACGTTACGGTTGATTACCAGTGGGCTAGGGGTCAGTACGATCAACTCCAAGTACTGGCCGCCGATCTTGTACGCCGCAAAGTGGCTGTGATCGCCGCGAATACCCCGGCGACACCAGTAGCCAAGGCAGCAACTACGGAGATTCCGATTGTCTTTGTCAGCACCGGCGATCCAGTCACGGCCGGCATCGTCAAGAGCTTTAATCGACCCGGGGGCAATGTCACGGGCGTAGGCCTTCTCGGTGCGGAATTGGAGAGCAAGCGTCTGGGACTTTTGCACCAACTCGTTTCCGGGACTGCGCCGATTGGTGTACTGGTCAACCCGAAAAATCCGGCTGCCAATCTCCAACTGCGCGAGTTGGAAGAAGCGGCAGGCGTGATCAAACGACAAATAGATATTGTGCGTGCCAGCACGGCACTTGAAAATGAAACGGCATTCGCGCGCGCCGTTCACAATCGGGTGGTCGCGCTTCTTGTCGTCCAAGACCCGTTCTACAATAGCCAACGCGAGCAGCTCGTGGCCTTAGCGGCCCAACATAAACTGCCGATAATGTATCCATTACGCGAATTCGCCGAAATCGGCGGTCTCATTAGTTACGGACACAACCTTGTGGACGGGTATCGTGAAATGGGTGTTTACGCCGGGCGAGTTCTGAAGGGTGCGAAGCCTGCCGATCTTCCAGTGGTGCAGCCCAAAAAGTTCGAGTTCGTCATCAATGTAAAGACCGCCAAGACGCTCGGCATTGAAATCCCATCCAAGCTGCTGTTCACCGCAGACGAGGTGATTGAATGAACCGCCGCGAGTTCATTACGCTTCTCGGCGGCACGGCGATCATGTGGCCGCACGCCGCGAGTGCGCAGAAATCGTTACCCCGGATTGGGTGGCTTGTCTTTGGCGATGCAAAATTGGGACCGATTGATCAGTCGTTGAAGGACGCACTCGCTCAGGCCGGGCTCGTTGAGGGCCGCAATATCGAAATCGTCTTCCGCTATGCCAATGGTGTATCGAACCGACTTGCCGAACTAGCCGCTGAACTTGTCGCCCAGAAGCCTGCCCTTCTGCTCGCCGTTGGCGGTGATGTTATCAAGCCGCTGTTCGAGGCAAGCAAAGGCAGCATACCCATCGTGGGCGGAGTAAGCGACAGTCCGATGCGGGCGGGAATAGCCGCCTCTCTTGCTCGGCCAAGCAAGAATTTCACCGGCATCACGTTTCTTACGGATGAGATGGCGGCTAAACGGATGGAACTTCTCAAGGAAGTGGCGCCCAACGCAAGGCGCGTTGCGGTGATATTTAACCCCCAGCATTTCGACGATGAAGTGACATTTGCACGGCGCGGAGCTGAATCGCTCGGCATCGAGCTAACGACTCATCCGATAAACAGCGTCGCTGATCTCGATGGAGCACTGCACGAGACGAGTGCCAGCGGTGCCGACAGCCTGTTCGTCATTTCATCACGGCTGACCGGCATTGTTGGCACCAAAATCGCTCAGCATGGCCAAGAGCGTCGGATCCCCGTGATTGCTTCGTGGCGCGAATTTACTGCCAGTGGTGCTTTATTGTCCTACGGGCCGAGTCGAATTTTCGAAGCCAAGCGTCTCGTAGGCTATGTGCAAAAAGTTTTGAACGGGGCAAAGCCGGCCGATTTACCGATTGAACAACCCGTTAAATTCGAGCTTGTTATCAATCTCAAGACGGCGCGAACCCTCGGAATGTCGATCAGCCGCGATTTCCTGCTGCGAGCCGATGAACTGATCGAATAAGGGTTGGCTGACGGCAGTTAATGGCACTTAGCGGACATCAGGGATGTCTGCTCTGATGTCCGCTTTTGGGGGTAAAGCGGACATCACCTAGCCAGCGGTTGATGTCGGCTAATGACCCATATGCGACATCGGCTCACATCTCATGTTGCAGTAGCGAAGCCCCTACCAAAGCACTCGGTTGAGCCGCTACGATGCCGTCTCCTGAGCCAAGGGGCGCACATGCGGCGGCGGGATTTTCTCGGTGCTCTGGGCGGTCCGGCTGCTGCTTGGCCGCTCGCCACACGCGCGCAACAGCCTGAACGGATGCGGCGCATCGGCGTACTCACGGGCGGCGTGAGCCAAGACAATGAAGAAGCAAAGGCCCGCGTCGCCGCTTTTGAACAAGGCCTGCAACAATTGGGCTGGATCGTCGACCGCACTCTCCGGATCGACTACCGCTGGCCTGTAGGCAATCCCGACAACATTCGCAAGGATGCGGCGGAATTGGCGTCGCTTTTACCGGACGTTCTCGTTGGTAGTGGTACTGCGACGATGTCCCCGCTGCAGCAGGTAACTCGTAGCGTGCCGATCGTGTTCGTGAATGTCACCGACCCGGTCGGCGCCGGCATCGTCGACAGCTTGTCGAGACCGGGTGGTAATACGACGGGCTTTATGCAGTTTGAATACAGCTTAAGCGCAAAATGGCTAGAACTGCTCAAGCAGATCGCGCCGGACGTCACGCGGGCGGTGGTCCTTCGCGACCCCGCGCTTACTTCTGGAATTGGCCAGTTCGCTGTAATTCAGTCTGTGGCACCGTCGATCGGCATAGAGGTGACCCCAGTCAATGTGCGCGACGTCGGTGAGATCGAACGCGCTCTGACGGCCTTCGCGCATTCGTCGAATGGCGGCATGATCGTGACGGCCAGCGCGTTAGCGGTGGCTCATCGTGACCCAATCCTCACGCTGGCGGCGCGGCACAAATTGCCCGCGATCTACCACCGCCAATTCTTCGTTGCCGCTGGCGGCCTGATGTCCTACGGGTCTGATTTGATCGACCAGCTCCGTCTCGCAGCGGGTTACGTTGATCGCATCCTCAAGGGCGAGAAGCCAGCCGATCTTCCCGGTCAAGCGCCGACCAAGTTCGAGCCTCGTGGTGAACCTAAAGACCGCCAAGGCGCTCGGCCTTACCGTGCCTGCCGTCGCTGCTCGCTCGCGCCGACGAGGTGATCGAATAAAGAGGCTGTTTTGCTGCGGTGCGAATGTCGCTATTGGCACAGAAGCGGACAAACTGACCGTCCTCTGAGTTTGTCCGCTCTTGGGGGCAAAGCGGACATCGCCGGTTCGGGGTGACATGTCCGCTTTTGACCCGAAGCGGTCATTTGCCCGCATCTCATGTTGCAGCAGCGAAGCAAGTTTCGGCCCTATCAAAGCACTCGTTTGAGTCGATACGATGCGGCCTATTGGGTTGAGGGGCGATCATGTGGCGGCGGGATTTTATTGCGGGGCTTGGCGTAGCAGCGGCGTGGCCGGTGCTGGCGCGGGCGCAGCAAGGTGAGCCCATACGGCGTATCGGCGTTCTCATGCATGCGCCGTCGGAGGAACCAGAAGCGCAGGCTCGGGCCGCCGCGTTTCTGCAGGGACTACAGGAAACTGGGTGGGCGGTTGGCCGCAATGTACGGATCGACACCCGCTGGAGTGCGGGCGATGTAGCGCGTTTGCGGAGGGATGCAACGGAACTGGTAGCGCTCAGACCGGATGTCCTGCTGGCCGGTGTCGGAGCAACCATTCCAGCGCTACGAGAGGCGACCCACACTATACCGATCGTATTCGCCCAAGGGCTTGATCCTGTTGGTGCAGGTTTTGCCGAAAGCTTGGCTCGCCCGGGCGGCAACGCCACCGGCTTTACCCAATTCGAATACAGCTTCAGCGGAAAATGGTTTGAGCTTCTCAGGGAGGTCGCGCCCCAAGTTGCCCGCGTGGGCGTTCTGCGAGAACCAGGCCCCGCAGGGGTTGGACAGTGGGCCATCATCCAAGCCGTGGCCCAGTCGCAGGGCGTAGAGTTAAGCCCAATTGAACTGCGTGATACCAGACAGATCGAACGCGCTGTGAGTGCATTCGGGAGTGGTTCGAACAGGGGCTTGATAGCGGTTGTGAGCGCGGCTGCAAGCAATCATCGTGAGTTGATTATCACGCTCGCCGCACGCCATCGGCTTCCCGTTGTCTATCCCTATCGTTCATTCGTCGGCTACGGAGGCTTGATTTCCTATGGCCCCGATCTGATCGGCCAGTACCGCCGCGCCGCCAGCTATGTTGATCGCATTCTGAAGGGCGAAAAGCCCGCAGACCTGCCAATACAGTCGGCAACCAAGTACGAACTGGCGATCAACCTCAAGACCGCAAAAGCGCTCGGCCTCACCCTTCCACCGACGTTGCTCGCCCGCGCCGACGAGGTGATCGAATAGCGTGCTGTTTGCAGCGATGCGAATGTCGCTAATGGCACTTAGCGGACAAACTGACCGTCTCTGAGTTTGTCCGCTTTCGGGGGCATAGCGGACATCGCGACTAAGAGCTGTCATGTCCGCTAACGACCCAAAGCGGACATCGGGCAGCGTTTCACGTTGCAGTAGCGAAGCCGGTGCTCAGATTCTGGGGGGCAGCTTTGGCTAAGCGACCTGAGCTCCATGCTGCGACCTGGCGGCGTGGGCCAAACCACCGACCGGACACAAACCCGACACTCGCGCCAGCCTGTTTTAACAAGCCTTTGAAATTGCAACGCTAATTGACCGGCGGTGAACCTATGCCTTACCCCTTGTAGGGAATGTGCACAATGTCGAGTCCGCCGCCGAGCCGCTTGAACAGCTCGCCCGCCATGTTGGTGATCGAACCGTTGCCGGCCGAGCCATAGGACAGCTTGCCGGGATTGGCCTTGGCGTAGGCGATCAATTCCTTCAACGAATGCACCGGCGCGGTCGGATTGACCACAATGGACGTCGAACTGAACGAGAATACCGACACGCCGGTAAAGCTCATCATCGGATCATAGGGTGGCTGTCCCATCGCCGCCGGCGAGAGCACCTGCGTGGACGTGCTGCCGAGCAGGATGCTGTAGCCATCCGGCAGCGAATGCGCCACATCGTTGGCGCCGATGACGCCGCCACCACCGCCACGGTTGTCGATCACAATGGTGCCGAGGATGGCCTTCACCCGCTCGGCCCAGAGTCTGCCGATGACGTCGTGCACGCCACCCGGCACTGACGGGATGACAAGCCGGATGGGCCGGCTCGGATAGGACTCCTGGGCACGGGCCTGAGCCAGCGTCAGCCATGGCAAGGCTGTTATCAACGCGCCCAGCAGCAGAACGTTACGCCAGTTCATCATGCCACACCTGTCGAAGCGATATCGCGCCGACCATCATGTTATTCTATTGTCTCTGCCGGAACGAGCGATTGCGCGAAAGGCCAGCCATGCGAAGACTTTTTCTTGCCGTTGCACTTGTTGCGCTCGCTGGCGCCGGCGCTGCGCAAGCGCAAACTTTCCCATCGAAGCAGGTGCAATTCATCGTGCCGGCGGCACCGGGCGGCAGCTTCGACGCGCTGGCGCGCATCCTGGCGCAGAGCCTGAACGATCGCTGGCCGCAGCGGGTCATCGTGGACAATCGGCCTGGCGGCGCCGGAAATATCGCGGCGCGCGAGGTGGCGAGAGCGGAGCCGGACGGCTATACGCTGCTGACCTGGAATGACACGTTGCTGATCAACCCCTACCTGTTCAAGGAAGCGCCGTTCGACCCGAAGCGCGATTTCGCACCGGTGTCGCTTTCGATGTATTCGCCGAACGTGTTGGCTGCACACCCTTCTGCCAACCTGAAGAGCTTTTCCGATTTTCTCAAAGCGGTTCGCGCCGACCCTGGCAAGTTCAGTTATGGCTCGCCAGGCAACGGCAGCCCCGGCCATCTCTCCTTTGAAATCCTCAAGAGGCTTGCGAATATCGACGTGGTGCACGTGCCTTATCGCGGCGCCGGTCCAGCGATCATCGACATGGTTTCGGGCCAAATCCCGATGGGCATGGTTGCCATTCCAGGTGCCATTGGCCATATCCACAACAACACGCTCATTCCGCTGGCGGTGACGTCGCGCGAGCGCGTGAAGGCGCTGCCGCAGGTGCCAACCATCGCGGAATCGGGTGTGCCGGATTATCAGATCAACGCTTTCCACGGCATCCTGGCGCCGGCCGGCACGCCGCCCGCGATCATCGCGCGGCTGGAGAAAGACATTACCGAGGTCTTGAAAAGTCCGGAGGTGAGCAAGAAGTTGATCGATCTCGGTTTCGATCCGGTTGCAGGGTCGGCTGCGGAATTCGCGGCGATCATCGATCGCGATCTGCCGGTGTGGCGCGAAGTGGTGCAGAAGTCCGGCGCTAAAGCTGAATGACACACGTGAACAATTCCTGGGAGAAAGCCGATGTTGCGAATTCTGCTCGTGGCTGCCGTCGCGATCGCCGCTCCGGTGGCAAATTTGATGTGGAGCGGCGCCGCCTCCGCGCAAACCTATCCGCAACGGACGGTGAAGTTCATTCTGCCGTTCGGCCCAGCCAGCGGCACCGACATCACCGCGCGGCTGGTCGGCGAACGCCTGTCGGCCCGCTGGGGCAAGCCAGTGGTGATCGAGAACCGTCCGGGCGGTGACGGTCTGGTGGCGATCAACGCCTTCGTTGCCGCCAATGACGACCACACGCTGCTGTGGGTGCCAGTCGGAACCTTTGCCGTGCATCCTTTCGACAAGGAAAAGCTGCCATATGACGCCGACCGCGATCTCATCCCGATCGCCAATGTCAGCACGTTGTACCTGGCGCTCTCGGCGCCAGCCTCGCTCGGCGTCAACACCTTCCGCGAGTTCTTCGAACTGGTGCGCGCCAATCCGGGTAAGTACAACGCCGCGGCCGCCAACGGCAACGCCGACTTCCTGATGTCGGGCTTCCTCAAGAACAACAACCTGGACATGGCCAAGGTGCCCTATCGCGACATCATGCAGGGGCCGACCGATCTTGCCGAGAATCGCATCCAGTTGCTGTCATCGTCGCTGGCGATCGTAACGCCGCTTGCCCAGTCCGGCCGCATCAAGATCCTAGCGGTGACCGGCCGCCAGCGCGCGGGGAGCGTGCCGGATGTGCCCACCGTCCGCGAGGCCGGATATCCGGCGCTGGAGATGGAGAGCATCGGCGGCATCTTCGGGCCGCGCGGCATGTCGCTCGCCGTCCGCGAGCAGATCGCGGCCGACGTGCGCGCCGCGGCGGGCAACGACGCAAACATCGCAGCAAAGCTGCAATCGACCGGCCAGATCGTCGATGTGCGCGGTCCGGCGGAGTTCGCCGCCGGCATCAAGGCGATGCAGGACCAGCTCGCGGGGATCGCCAAGGTGCTCGGCATGAAGGCGGCGCAATGAGCGGAGTCCCGCTCGCCCAATGGGCTATTTGAACGTCTTCTGCAAAAACGCGATCAGGTCGGCGCGATCGCCGGCATTGGTCATTCCGGCGTAGGGCATGCGATTGGCCGGCACCGTCGACTGCGGATCGGTGATGAACGTGTCGATCGTCTGCGGCGTCCAGACGATACCGCTGCGCTTCATGGCCGGCGAATAGCGGAAGTCCGCGCCCTCTCCGGCCTTGCGCTGGAACATCCCGAACAGCGACGGCCCCACGGTCTCGGCGGTGCGATCGAGCGAATGGCACGCGTGACATTCCTCGAACTTCTTCTCGCCGCGCGCGGCATCGCCATCGGCCCGTGCCGAACCGGTCGCGGCGGCAAACGCTGCCGCGACAAGCAAGCGAACGACGTAACTCATGCCTGCACCAGCGGACCGGGGTTCTTGATATAGCGGTTCTTGATCGCGTCAGCCGTCCAATAGGCAAGCGCACCCACCGGCCCGGTCGGGTTGTACGAGGCGTTGTGCGGGAACACGTTGGCGCCGACGACGAACAGGTTGTGACAGTCCCAGCTCTGTAGATATTTGTTGAGCGCACTGTCCTTCGGGTTGGTGCCCATGATCGTGCCGCCGGTGTTGTGCGTGCTCTGATAGGGCACCACGGTCCAGCTGTCGCGGGAGGATGCCGGATTCAACTGCGTCGGGTTCATCGACCTGGCGATGCTGTTGACCAGATCGGCCGCATGCTTACCCATCTTCTTGTCGTTTTCCTTGTAATCGAACGTCATGCGCATCAGCGGCTGGCCGAACGCATTGCGATAGGTCGGATCGAGGTCGTAGTAGTTGTAGCGGTTTGCCGCCACGCTGCCGGACGCGCCGATGTTCATCGCAGTCTGGAACCACTTGGCGGTTTCCGATTTCCACTTCTTGCCCCATTGCGGCGTGCCGCGCGGCACCGGCCGGTAGCCGATCGGCAGCGCCGAGTTGAAGCCGCCCGCGACGTTGTAGCCGCCGACGAAGCCGTGCGGCCCGCGGTCGAAATTCCAGTTGATGTTGAAGTCGTCGATCGTCCAGTTCGATCCGCCGGCACTGATGAACGAGTTGAAGTATTTGCCCTCGAAGAACAGCGTCGCGCTCACGCCGTTCTGATAGCAGTAGTTCTTGCCGATCACTCCGGTCTGCGCCACCGGGTCATAGGGTTGCCCGAGGCCGGAGAGCAGCATGATGTGCACGTTGTTGATGGCGTAGGCGCAGAGCAGCACGATATTCGCCGGCTGCTCGAATTCCTCGCCGGTGAGGACGTTGGTGTAGATCACGCCCGTGACACGCTTGCCGTCGGAATCCTTGAGCACCTTCGTCACCCACGAATGCGTGCGCAGTTCGAAGTTCGGATTGCGCATCGCGATCGGGATCACGGAATTGAGCGGCGTGCCCTTGGCATTGGCCTCGCAGCCGAAACGCTGGCAGTAGCCACAATACTGGCATGCCCCGTACTTCGATCCGTCCGGATTGGTGTAAGCGCGAGAGGCATTCGCCGAAGGCCGCGGGAATGGATGATAGCCCTGATTCTTCGCGCCCTCCGCGAACACCACGCTCGCGAGAATCGGCGTGAGTGGCGGCAGCGGATACTCGCGGGCGCGCGGCGCCTCGAATGGATTGCCGCCCTCGACGATCTGGCCCTTGAGATTACCCGCTTTGCCGGAGATCGCCGCAGTGTATTCGAACTTGTCGTAATAGGGCTCGAGCTCGTCGTAGGTGATGCCCCAGTCCTGGATCGTCATGTCGGCAGGAATGAAATTCTTGCCGTAGCGCTGCTCGTACATGGAGCGGACCTTGAACTCCATGTCGGTCCAGCGCCACGTGTGACCGCTCCAGTGGTTGCCCGAGCCGCCGACGCCCTCGCCCGGCAGGAACGAGCCGAGCCGGCGCATCGGCAGCGCCTCCTGGGTCGGATTGTTGCGGATCGTCAGCGTGTCGCGGGCCGCGTCCTGCATCATCTCGTGACGCACCACGTAGCGCAGCTCGTCGCGGATGCTGGGCACCGCGTAATCCTTGGCCGGATTCGGCAGCGCGCCGCGTTCGAGCGCGACCACCTTCATTCCGGCCTCGGACAATTCCTTGGAGAGAATGCCTCCGGTCCAACCCAGGCCAACGACGACGGCATCGACTTCCTTCAGCTTGGTTGCCATATCGCCCTCCCTCAGCTCAGATCGGCGATGCCGAGGATTTCGGCGGTGTATTTTTTACCGCGATACTTCTCGACATTCTCGCGATGCACCGCGACCACGCCGGGGAAGCCGATCAGCTTCCAGCCGGCCTTGTTGCGGTTGCCGCCGTAGATCGGGTCGGAGAACATGCCCTCCATCACGGTCTGGTAGAGCACGCCCCAGACGGTACGGACCGGCGGACCGTTCTCGAATGTGATCTTGGCGGTGGACAGTCCGACCAGCACCTCTTCGCGCTGCTTCTCATCGAGCCGTTCGAAGGTCTTGCCGTAAGTCTTGCGACAGTACGCGTTGGTAGCCTCGATGCCGGCGCGGTAGAGCTGCGCGGGCGTCAGCGGCAATTGATAGCCCTGGTTCGGCGTGCCGCGCTTCCACGGCCCCTGCATATAGAGACGGTCGCCCTTGCCCCAGCCGCCGGCGAGCGCGCGGTCGATGAAGATGTTGAGCCCGATGTCGGTGCCCTTCGGCGT
This sequence comes from uncultured Alphaproteobacteria bacterium, assembly GCA_963842645.1. Taxonomy (GTDB): domain Bacteria; phylum Pseudomonadota; class Alphaproteobacteria; order Rhizobiales; family Xanthobacteraceae; genus Z2-YC6860. The sequence goes on from CAWJGY010000011.1 coordinate 10,344, forward strand.
CAGGTCGTCGGCCGGGATCATGTGATCGACCAGCGCTTCGACGAAAGCCGCCTCTTCGATATTGAGGAACGCATAGCCGGGTTGCGCGGGGGCAGTCGCGGGTGTTGCCGCGATAACCTGCTGCGCGTCGGCGGGTGGCGTGGCGGCAACGGTGCCTGCGGCCGCCGCTGCACCGCCGACCACCGCACCTTTGAGAAAATTACGCCGATCGAAATTCGAGCCGCGATCGCTCGAGCCCTGGTCGCTCATGGTGTCCTCCCCAGCCTGCCTCCGGCTTGTGTTCGCCAGTTTGCGAGCTTTCTAAACCGCAGCGTGCGCCTTCCTTAAAACGTCGGCAAGACCCGGCGTGCCGCGAGGGGGACAGGCCGGACTAATGCGCTATGATGCCGTAAGAAAAAGCCGCCGAGCCGGGAGAGGAACTTGCATCGCCTGAACGCCGCCGCCCTTGCACTTGTTGCCATGGTTGCACTGCCGTCCGCGGAAGCCGCGGCCGAATGGCCGGAAAAGCCGGTGCGCGTGATCGTGCCGTATGTCGCCGGCGGTGCGAACGATCTACTCGGCCGGGTATTCGCCGAGCAACTGAGCAAGGCCTTCGGTCAGCAGTTCTTCGTCGAGAACCGTACCGGCGGCGGCGGTCTGATCGGCACCGATGCGGTCGCACGCGCAGCGCCTGACGGCTACACGCTGGTGACGTCCGGCATGCCGTCGCACGTGCTGGCGCCGGCGATGAACAAGACCTCGAACTTCGACCCGGTCAAGGATTTCACCCACATCGCCTATCTTGGCGGGCCACCCAACGTGTTCGTCGTCCATCCATCGGCGGGCGTGAACAGCTTCAAGGAGCTGCTGGCACTGATGAAGAGCCAGCCGGACGGCGTGCAGTATGTCTCGCCGAGCATCGGCTCGGTCGGCAACATGGTGGCGGAATACGTCGCCGACAAGGAGAAGGTGAAGCTTGTGCATATCGTCTATCGCGGCGGCGGCTCCGCGATCCAGGATCTGGTCGCCGGCCATGTGAAGGTCGGCAGCATGACGCTTTCGACGACGCAGCCGCACATCCTTGCCGGCAAGCTCAAGCCGCTCGCGATCTCGTCCGAGAAGCGTGTCGCTGAATTTCCCGACGTGCCGACGCTGGTGGAGCTTGGCTATCCCGACCTGATCGTGCGGACGTGGTACTCTCTCTCGGGACCCGCGGGACTGCCCCGCGACATCGTCGAAAAGCTCAACGCCGCGGTGAATAAGGCGATGAATCTGCCCGAGCTGCAAAAGCATCTCGCAGCCGAGATGGTGCAGACGGAGGCCATGACGCCCGAGCAGATGACCGCGTTCATGCAGCGCGAGGTGAGTCAATGGGCGCCGACCGCGCGGCGCATCTCGGAAACAAAATGACAGTCACCGAACGGGTAGGATAGGGAGAGCTCGATGGTTCGATTCCTGATCGCGCTTGCCGCAATGTTCCTGGCAAGCGCCATGACAACGGCGTCCGCACAAAATTATCCGCAGCGGGCCGTCCGATTCATTCTGCCGTTCGGGCCAGCCGCCGGGGTCGACATCACGGCGCGCTTGCTCGCCGACAAGCTATCGACGCGCTGGGGCAAGCCGGTCGTCATCGAGAACCGCCCCGGCGGCGACGGGCTCGTCGCCATCAATGCGTTCGTCAGCGCCAACGACGATCACACCTTGTTGTTCGTACCAGCCTCGACTTATACGGCGCATCCGTATTCGCACGAAAAGCTGCCCTACGATGCGGAACGTGACCTCCAGCCAATCGTAGGCGTCACTACGATCGTCATAGCGCTGTGCGTGCCGGAATCGCTGAACCTGAAGTCGCTGGCAGACTTTGTCGCGCTGGCGCGCGCCAAGCCGGATACGCTCAACGTTACCGCGGCTGCCGGCAACTCCGACCTGATCCTGACGTCTTTCGTCAAGACGCAGAATCTTCCTGTCGCCCGGGTGCCGTACCGCGACATCCAGCAAGCGCCGACTGATCTCGCCGAAGCGCGCATTCACCTCCTGATGTCGTCCTACGCCACCATGATGCCGCTGGTGCAAGCCGGCAAGCTCAAGGTGCTCGCGGTGACCAGCCGCAAGCGCGTCGACATCGCCACTGACGTTCCGACGGTGGCCGAGGCGGGCTTCCCGTATCTCGGGCTGGACAGCCTGATCGGCATCTACGGCCCGCGCGGGATAGCGAACTCGTTGCGCGAGAGCATCGCGGCGGACGTACGCGCCGTGATTGCGGCCGATCCGACCATCGCCAGCCGGCTGGCGGCCTCCGGTCAGGTGGTTGATGTCCGCGGACCGGCCGAATTCGCCGCCGGCATCAAGGAGATCCGCGATCAGCTCGCCGACATCGCCAAGGTGCTTGGGATCAAGGCCGCGCAACAGGTGAACGAGGGTTCGGCATGGACGAGCGCAGCAACATCAACGCCCGTATCGCCTATGACGACCTGCGCGAATGGCTCGCTCGCGCCGAACTTCTGGGCGAGGTTCGGCATGTGAAGGGCGCGAGCTGGCAGGAGGACATCGGCCTCGCCGCCGAGGCGATCCTGCGCGAGGAAAGCGGCCCCTGCGTGGTGTTCGACGAAGTGCCCGGATCGCCGAAGGGCTTTCGCGTGCTGCTCAACATGTTCGCCGGCGTCCGCCGCAACATGACGCTGGGCTTTCCCGATCACCTGACCAAGTGGGAGCTCCGGACGCTTTCCGCGAGGCTTATCTGAAGGAGCAGAAGCCTATCCCGCACGAGATCGTCGAGGACGGACCGATCTTCGAGAACATCCTGACCGGCGACGCCATCGACGTGACCAAGTTTCCCTCGCCGGTCTGGCACGAGCTCGACGGCGGCCGCTATATCGGCACCGGCACCTACAGCATCACCCGGGACCCGGAGGAGAACTGGCTCAACGCCGGCGCCTACCGCGCCATGGTGCATGACAAGAATTCGGTTGGCATGCTGATGGCGGCGGGGCATCACGCCGCGATTCACTGCGAGAAGTATTTCAAGCGCGGCGAGCCGATGCCGGTCGCGATGGTGCTGGGCGGCGATCCGCTGTGCTTCTTCTACGGCGGGCTGGAGGCGCCCTACGGCGTGTTCGAGATCGACGTGGTCGGCGGCTTGCGCGGCAGGCGATGAAGATGGTGAAGGGCAAGGTCACGGGCCTGCCGTTTCCCGCCGGCGCCGAGATCGTGCTGGAGGGCTATGTCACGCCGGACAAGCGCGTCGTCGAGGGCCCGTTCGGCGAATGGACCGGACATTATGCTGGCGGCGCCAAGCTCTGCACCGTGCTCGACATCAAGGCGATCTATCACCGCAACGACCCGATCCTGCTCGGCGTGCCGCCGATGGGCGGCGGCCCGGACGAGATGGCGCGCTACCGCGCGGTGATGCGCTCGGCCACGATCAAGCAGAACATCGCCAACGCCGGCGTGCCCGGCGTGTCGCAGGTGTGGTGCCACGAGATCGGCGGCGCGCGCATGTTCCACGGCATCGCGATCAAGCAGCGCTATCCCGGCCACGCCGTGCAGGCCGGGCACATCGCGGCGCAGTGCGGCGCCTCGGCCTATGCCTCGAAATATATCGTGGTGGTGGATGACGACGTCGACGTCACCAACCTCGATCATCTGCTGTGGGCGATGCTGACCCGCACTGATCCGAAGGAATCGATCCAGTTCATCGAGGGCTCGTGGAATTCACCGGCCGATCCGCGGCTGTCGCCGGAAAAGCGCGCCAAGGGCGACATGACCCATTCGGTCGCGATCATCGACGCCTGCCGGCCGTGGTCATGGCGCGACAAGTTCCCGCCGACCAACACGCCGAGCGCCGAAGTCGCGCGCAAGGCGCGGGAGAGAAGTTCGGCTGGCTCGCTGGAGGCTGACCGACGCCGCGACGGCCGATGAAGTGCAGCACGAGGAACAGGCCTGCATCGCAGCGTGCCGCAAGGCTGGCCTCGACCCCGGACTGCGTCGGCAACTGCAACCGCGCCAGCTGGCTGCCGTCAGACCGGCGTTGGGACACGGCGCCTCTCCGCCGCGCGTTCACGCGAGTCTGCGTCACCGTCGCCTGCTCTCCTCGATACGAGCCGGTCGACGATGCGGCGGGCCTGGATGCCGCCGAAGTCGGCGTTGATGTCGACGGTCGGCGCACCCGGATCGAGGTCGATGTTCTGCTGCTGATTGGTGAACACCGAACACGTCTTCCAGGAACGCAGTCTTGATCTGCTGGAACACACGCTCGGTCATCTCCGCGTTGCGCGGCTCGAAGTCGTGGGCCTGGCCCCAGAAATAGTGCGTCGTGGTCTCGGTTTCCGGCGTCATGGCATTGAGGTTGCGCATCTGGATGCCGCCGACGCGGCGGCCCTCCGGCGCGCCGGTGCCGGTCGGTGTCGAGCCGACATCGAGCCGAATGTACGACGGCGGCATGTAGTCGATGATCTGCCAGCGGTCGACGTTGCCGGTGAAGCCACCGAGCTTGACGAAGGCCGGCGGCGCCGGCTGATCGATGATCCAGCGCGTCACCTGCACGCCGCCCGGCGTGCGATTGACGCGCACCGCCGCATGCTCCACCAGCGCCATGTTGCCGATGGTGGTCTCGTGCACGAACGCGAGGTGCGTCAGATCGAGCAGGTTATCGTTGATGTACTGCCAATTGCACTTGGCGTGGATGTAGTCGGACTTGGCGCCCCAGTTCGGATCGTCGAACCAGTGGTAGTCGGGGATCTTGGCGGGATCGGCCAGCGCCGGATCGCCCATCCAGATCCACAGCCACTTGTAGCGATCGACCACTGGATAGGTTTTGATCCGTGCATTTGCCGGGATCATGTCCTGGCCCGGAACGCGCACGCAGGCGCCGGTGCGGTCGAAGCGCAGGCCGTGATAGTGGCATTGCAGAATATCGTCGCCGACGAGCTTGCCCATCGACAGCGGCAAGCGGCGGTGCGGGCAGCGATCCTCGAGCGCGATCGGCGTGCCGTCCTCGGTGCGGTAGAACACCACCGGCTCGTTCATGATGATGCGGCGGAAGGGCTTGCGCCCGATGTCGGAGTCGGAAGCCGCGACATACCAATAATTTCGCAGGAACATGGCTCGCCTCGTTGGGCTGCGTCGCGCTGAAAATACGGCAAGCGAGGTGCGGCGGCAACCTATACCGGCCTACAGCATTTCCTTGATCGCGCGGATCAGACTCCGGTCGACGCTGATCATCTCGCCGTCCCCAGGCAACGACAGGGTCTTGCGCTCCTGCGGCGAAATCGCGCGGCCTTGCAGAACCACCCGGCCGTCCGAGGTCAGATAGATCGACGACGCCGTCTCCTCCTCGCCCTCCCAGACGAGCTCGACGCGGAATTTCAGCGCCATGCGCCATTCCTCCTGCTGGAGCGCCATTCAGCGCTTGTATTTCTGAGCCAAGGACGTGAACACGCCGTCCCTCCGCAGCCCGTCGAGGATGCCGTTGTCGACATAGTCCTCAACCTTCTGGCTGGCATCGGGGAACTGCGCGAGGATGTTTTTCGCAGCCGCCTCGCTCGGCTCGATGTTCTGCGGCGAGAGCAGCTTGAAGTCGTTGTAGCTGATGTCGAGGATTTTCGGATCGGTAATGCCGGCCTGCCTGGCCAGCACCTCCTTGGCCTTCTTCTCATCGCTGAGCGCGAGATAGTTGCCCTCAGCCGTCGCGCGGATGAACCGTGTCAGCACGTCGCGCCGGTCCGCGATCGTGCCTTGCCTGACCACGATGGCAGTGAACAGCCAGGGTATCTGCTCCGGAACGAGATCGAACAGCACGTTGAAGCCCTGCTCGCGCGCCATGCTGGAAAACGGCTCGTTGACGGCGGTGGCCTTGATCTCTCCCGACTTCACGGCGGCAAGGCGCCTGGTGCCGCCGCCGTATTCCTTGAGCGTAACGTCATCGCGGCTGAGCCCGAGGCGTTTGAGCGCGAACGTGGCTGTGGAATCGGTCTCCGAGCCAAAGCTGCTCACGCCCACCACGCCGCCCTTCAGGTCGGCCGCAGTTTTGACGCCAGGGCCCGAGAAGAACGTGAAGCGGATCACGTTGGCCAGCGAGGCCACGATCCGGAGGTCTCCGCCGGCGCGGTTAAGCTGCACCACCGACGACAATCCGACGTGCATAGCGTCGATGCGACCGGCGGCGAGCTCGGCCGCGCCGCGGCTGCCGCCATTCATGTTGATGATCTCGAGCTTGAGACCGTTGGCTTCATAGAAACCGGCGGCATCCGCCATCCAGATCGCCAGCACGGTGTTGAGCCGCTCAGAGATGCCGACTTTGAGCACGATGGGTTCCGCGGATACCGGCATTCCCGGCGATGACAGGAGCAGGCTGACGATGGCAAGAACAGGCACCCAGCGCCATCGTCGCGATGCGCGCATGTTTGCCTTCGTGTGCCGCTTACACCTTCTCGATGAGCTTGTCGGTCTTCGGCCGAAAGCGGAAGCGCGGGATGGCATCGAGATCGGTGCCGGTGACGCGGATCACCCAGGCCTTCTCGGGATGCCGCGTGGAGTGCAGCACGCCCGGCCCGTAGGCGCGGGTGTCGCCGGGGCCGAGGCTGTAATGCGCCACCGGCTCGAGCACGGCGTGCTCCTCACTCTCAGGATTGACCCGCCGCCATTCGGTCATCTCGGTGACCGCACGCGCGGTGCCGTACACCGCCCATGACGCGCCGTGGCTGTGCGGCGAGCCCTTCTTCGGGCCCTCGTAGACATGCGCGAGCACATAGACATCGGTGTCGGGGTCGTGGTGCAGCGCCTGCTTGCCCGGTGGCGTGTCGTCGCTGAAGCTCTCGGCAACAAAGTCCGGATTGCGCAGCAGGATCGACAGCTTGTCGGCGATCTGCGGCAGCGCCTCCGCGAGCGGCCGCCCGGACGTCAGCAGCGCATGATGATCGGCGCAGAATTGCTTGAGCGTATAGGCCATGACCGCCTCCAGGTTGCGGAGCCGCAGAGCACTCAATTGCCCGGCGGTGCGATCCAACGATAGGATGCCGGGAAAAGGACGCAAGGGGGGACAGGATATGCGACGGATCGGAATCCTGATGTTCGCCGCGCTGTTCGCTGCGGGCAGCGCGAAGGCACAGGAAAACTACCCCTCGCAGACCGTGAAGTTCGTGCTCCCGTCTGCGCCGGGATCGACCACCGACATCCTGACGCGGCTCACCGCCGACGGGCTCAGCCGCAAATGGGGCAAGCCGACGGTGGTCGAGAACATCGCGGGCGGCAGCATGAACATCGGCGCCGGCCAAGTCGCTCGCGCGGCGCCGGACGGCTACACGCTGTTCATCGCGCCGCCGGCGCCGCTTGCGCTCGCGCATCTGGTCAACAAGATCAACTACAACCCGCTCGACTGGGTGCCGATCACCCTGCTGGCGAAGATCGCCAACGTGCTTTCGGTCCGCATCACGCTCCCTGCCAACACGCTCCAGGAGCTGATCGCCTACGGCAAGGCCAATCCGGGCAAGCTGTCCTACGCGACTCAGGGCGCGAACTCGACAGCGCATCTGACGGGGGCCTATCTCGAAGCGCAGACAGGAATGAAGATGCTGGCGGTGGCCTATCGCGGCGCGCAGCCGGCGCTCACCGACATCCTCGCCGGCAACGTCGACATGTTCTTCGACACGCTCGCCACATCGGTGCCGCTGCACCGCGGCGGCAAGTTGAAAATTCTGGCGGTCGCCGATCTGCAGCGCGCCAAGGCTGCACCAGAGCTGCCGACCTTCACCGAGGCCGGGGTGCCGGGATTCCGCTCGATCACCTGGTTCGGCCTCGTCGCGCCGCCCGGCACGCCGGCCGCGCTGGCGGAACGCATCAACCGCGACGTGGTCGAGATGCTGCGCAGTCCCGAAGTGGCCGAACGGTTGCAGAGCCTATCTCTGGAGGCTGGTGCGATGAGCCGTGCCGAGACCGCGAAGTTTTTCGCCGACGAAACCGCGCTCTGGGGCAAGGTGATCAAGGAAGCCGGCATCGAGCCGCAATAGGACATTCAGAAATCGCATGCCATATCCCCGCCGGCTCGTTCTCGCTGCTGCTATCGCGTTGCTTGCGCCCGCGGACATAACGGCGGCACAAGACGCCAAGTTTCCCTCCCGCGCCGTCACGCTCGTCGTGCCGTTCCCGCCGGGCGGCTCGGCCGATGCGCTGCCGCGGATTGTCGCCGAGAAGCTCCGCGAACGCTGGGGCCAGCCGGTCGTCATCGAGAACCGGCCCGGTGCAGCCGGCTCCACGGGCAGCGGCAGCGTGTTCCGTGCGTCGGCGGATGGCTACACCCTGCTCTCGACGCCGGCCGGACCGCTGGCGATCAACGGCCTGGTGCAGAAGACCCTGCCCTACGAGCCGGCGGCGTTCGTTCCCATTTCGCTGCTCGCGCTCTCGCCGACCGTGCTCACGGTGCGGCTGAACTTTCCCGCGAGCACCGCCGAGGAATTCATCCGCTACGCAAAAGCCAATCCGGGCAAGCTGAACTATGCCTCGCAAGGTCCGGGCTCGACCTCGCATCTGACCGGCGTGATGTTCACGCAAGCGACCGGCAGCGACATGGTGCACGTGCCTTATCGCGGAACCGGCCCCGCGCTCGCCGACATCCTCTCAGGCAATGTCGACCTGTTCTTCGACAACCTCGGCTCGTCGATGCCGCTGTATCGTGCCGGCAAGTCGAAAATCCTCGCCGTCGCCACGCCCGAGCGATCGAAACTGCTGCCGGAGGTTCCGACGTTGCGGGAAGCGGGCTTGCGAGATTTTCAGTCGAGCACATGGTTCGCGATGGTCGCACCACCCGGCACGCCGGTGGCGATCGCCGAGCAGATCAATCGAACGGTCAACGAGGTTCTGGCTCTGCAGGAAATTCAGGCGCAGTTCGAGGCGCTGGGCGTACAGCCGCGCATGGTTACGCCGCAGGAGCTCGCCGCCTTTGTCGCCGGCGAAGCCAAGCGCTGGACCGACGTCGCACGCGACGCGAAGATCGAAAAGGAATAATCAGCCCTTCGCAACCTCATCCTGAGGAGCACGAGCGAAGCGAGTGCGTCTCGAAGGATGGCTCCTATCGCTGCCCATCCTTCGAGACGCGATCCTTCGGATCGCTCCTCAGGATGAGGTCGTGCGCTACTTCACCGCTTCAAAATTGTGCGCGAAGTCCTGCGGCGGGTTCGGACCCCACATGTAGAAGGAATCCTCCGGAGGCTGGTCGGCGGCCTGCCAGTCCTTGTCGACCGGGATGTAGTCGATGTCGCAGGAATATTCCGAGTAGCTGCCCCAAGGATCGCGGATGTAGTGGAAGTAGTTTGAGCCGAGCACGTGCCGGCCCAGCCCCCAGCCGTAGGCGAAGCCCTTGTCCGCCATGTGCGTGGCGCCGACGCCGATGTCGTTGATCGAACCGACGTCCCATGAGCAGTGATGCAGTCCTGGCCCCTCGGACTTCACGAAGGCGATCATGTGATGGTCGCTGCCGTGGATGCCATGCATAAAGGCGATCAGATCGCCGGAACGGTCCGACAAGCGAAGGCCGAGCACATCGCGGTAGAACGCGATAGCCTTCGGGATGTCCTGGGTGAACAGCAGGATGTGCGCGAGGCGGCGCGGCTGCACCCTCGCCGCCTTGCTGCGGTTCGGCGCGTTCTGGCGTCCGGCCTCGCCACCGACCATGTCGAAGCGGGCCTTCTCATTGGGCGAGCTTTTCTCGGCGACGCGGAGCTCGACCAGCGTGCCGTCGGGATCGCGAAACCATAGCCCGTTGGATTCGAAGCCCTTGGGCGGATCGAGCCTGTCGATCCGCATTTTCTCCAGCCGCTCGCGGAAGCGAGGCATATCGCCCTCGAACGCGCCGAACGAGACGTAGTTGATTTTCTTGCGCGCGCCCTCGGCGATGGTGCCCCAGCGGTGCGCATGGCCATGGGTGTAGAGCGCGAGCTTGCCGCCCTCCTCCTTGGTGTTGAGGCCGAACAGGCCGTAGAACTTCTCGGCTTCGGCGACATCGCGCACCAGCAGGTTGAAATGGTCGAGCGAATGCACGCCGAGCTCACCGGGGCGACGCGGCGACGGCTGCGTCATGGAGCGGATCTGGGTCATGGGCGAATTCCTTTGCTGAGCCCAAAATATGCGCTCGCCCGAGTGAGCGCAAACCCTCCGCGCTCAACGCTTCCTGATCAATCGGCGCTGCAGCGGAAACACCTGCCAGCCGAAGCGGTCGGCGAGGAGGCCCCAGAGTCCCTTGGGCGCCCACAACATGACCGCGATGGCGACCACACCGAGGATCAGCAGATAGATCGCGCCGAGATCGGCCAGCGTCTGGCGCAGCAGGAAGAAGATGACCGTGCCGATGATCGGACCTTCGATCCGGCCGATGCCGCCGATCACGGTGATGAAGATGACAAAGGCGGTCCAGTCGTTGACGGAAAACGCCGTGTCCGGGGATATCCGGATTTTCTGCAGGAATATCAGCGCCCCGACCATGGCGGTGCCGAAGGCGACCGCGACATAGACGCAATATTTGATGCGCGCGACGTCGACGCCGTTCGAACGAGCACCCAGTTCGTTGTCGCGGATCGCGGTCAACGCAAGCCCATAGCGCGAGCGCAGGAGCCAGACGATCCCAAAAAGGATGACCGCGACCTGGGCGAGCGCGATCCAGTAGATGACGAACTCGCGCATCTGGCGGCTTTCGGCGATCGAAATGATGACCGCGGCCGGCAAACTGGTGCCCGAACCTCCATCAAGCGCCGTTGTTTGCGCCGCGAGCAGCCGGAATATTTCGGCTATCACCCATGTTCCGATCGCGAAGTAATGTCCTCGCAAGCGGAAAATCAGGGCAGCGACGGGGATAGCAATGATCGCGGCGGCTATCCCCGCCAACGGAATGGCGGCGAGCGGATGCACCCCGCCGAGCATTGCAAGCCCGAACAAGAGATATGCGCCGAGCCCGACAAAGGCCTGCTGGCCGACCGAGACGAGTCCGGCGTAACCGGCGAGCAGGTTCCACAGGCTCGCCAGCGCGACATAAGCGTAGATTTCCGCGAGCAGACGCAGGTCCGCGCGCTCCGCCCACCACGGCGCCGCGGCGAGCGCGACGAACGCGAGCACGACGATCGTGGTGCCGATCTGGCTCGACCAGTTGGAGTGCTGGACGCGAAACTCGCTTATGCTGCTCATCCTTGCACCTTGGGGAATAGCCCCTGCGGCCGCAGCGCTAGCACCACGAGGAAGGCGATGTGGCCGGCCAGCAAATTCCAGCCCGGATCGAGCTGCGCGCCGATCGCCTGCGCGACGCCGAGGATGATGCCGCCGGCGAGCGTGCCCCACATGCTGCCGAGCCCGCCGATGATCACCGCCTCGAAGCCGAAGATAAGCCGCGCTGGCCCGATCGCCGGATCGAAGTTGGCGCGCACGGCGAGCAGCACGCCGGCGATGGCGACGATGGCGAGCGACAGCGCCATGGCGAGGCCGAACACATGCGCGTTGTTCAGGCCCATGAGCTGCGCCACCGGCTGATCGTCCGAGGTGGCGCGAAACGCACGGCCCAGCGCCGTGCGGTAGAACAGCCACTGCAAGGCCGCGATCACCACGACCGCGAGCCCGAACTGAATGAGCGGCAGCACGCCGACCGCAAGCCCGCCACCGACCGCGACGCTCTCGATCTCGACCGGGCCGGCGTTGAGCTTGACGCTGTCGGCGGTGAAAATTTCAAGCAGTCCGTTCTGGATGATGACGGACAGGCCAAAGGTCACCAGCAGCGGCGGCAGGAGATCGTCGCCAAGCGTGCGGTTGAGCAGCCCGCGCTGCAGCACGTAGCCGATCAGCGCCATCGCCGGCACGACGATGACAAGCGAGAGGAGCGGATTGATGCCGAGCATCTGCGTCGTGACCAGCGCAATGTACGCGGCGAGCACAATCAGGTCGCCATGCGCGATGTTGACCAGCCGCATCACGCCGAAGATCAGCGACAACCCCGCCGCGAACATGGCGTAGAGGCCGCCCAATAACACGCCTTGCAGGATGACGTTGACCCAATCCATCACACAGCCTCGTGTCCCGCACGCGATGCAGCGCGAAGCGGTGCATCGCAGATGCGGGACCCCGGTGCCTGTTCTAGAAAACCGGGGTCCCGGGTCTGCAGCGCATCACTTCGTGCTGCGCTGCGCCCGGGACACGAAGCTGTGGCGTTTTGCATTTTCATGCAGCAATCAAACCCCAAAATAAGCCGCGGAGATTTTCTCGCGGGTCAGCGCCTTCGCCTGGCCGTGCAGCGCGACGCGGCCTTCCTGCAGACAATAGACATGGCGCGCGGTCTTCAGCGCCTGCACGATGTCTTGCTCGACGATGACAAGAGAAATGCCTTCCCTCACGATGGCGGGGATCTGCGCGTAGATGTCACGGATCACGATAGGAGCAAGCCCCAGGCTGATCTCGTCGCACAACAGCAGCGTTGGATTCGACATCAGCGCGCGCCCGATGGCGACCATCTGTTGCTGGCCCCCGGACAGCGACGGCGCGGGCTGGTGGCGGCGCTCCTGCAGCATCGGGAACAGCTCATAGACGCGCTTGAGCGTCCACGGCCCGCGCCGGCCGAGCTGACCGCCGATCAGCAGATTCTCCTCGACGGTGAGCGAAGGAAACAGCCGCCTTCCCTCCGGCACCAAGGCGATGCCGCGCGCCACGATGTCATGCGTCGGCTCGCCGCCGATCGGCACGCCGTGGAACAGAACCATGTTGGGACGCGCTCGCATGGCGCCGGCGATGCACTTGAGCAGCGTCGATTTGCCGGCGCCGTTGGCGCCGATCACCGCGACGACCTCGCCTTCGGTGACGCGCATCGAGACGCCGAACAGCGCCTGGAAGTCGCCGTAGTGGGCGTCGAGTGCGCGCACCTCCAGAAGGCGGTCAGACATTGATTTCCCGCCTGTCGATCGGCTCTTCGATACCCATGTAGATTTCGCTCACCTCCGGGCGGTGAATCACCTCGGTCGGATCGCCCTGCGCGATCAGCGCGCCGCCGTGCAGCACCACCAGACGGTCGACCACCGCGATGAGCGCATGGACGACGTGCTCGATCCAGATTATCGACACGCCGCTGCCGCGCACGTCGTTGATCAGATCGACCAGCGCGGCGGTCTCGTGCTCGACCAGGCCTCCTGCGACCTCGTCGAGCAGCAGGACGCGCGGCCCGGTGGCAAGCGCGCGCGCAAGCTCCAGGCGCTTGCGATCGAGCAGCGTGAGCGCCCCGGCACGGCGGTTGGCCTTGTCGGCGAGCCCGCAGCGTTCGAGCAATCCCGCGCAGCCGGCATAGACCTCGCGCTCGCCCCGGTCGCCGCCGAACGCCGCGGCGACCACGAGGTTCTCGAACACGGTCATGCCGCCGAACGGCTGCGGAACCTGGAACGAGCGCGCAAGGCCCAAGCGGCAGCGGCGCTCGGGCTTCATGCGGGTGATGTCGTGGCCCTCGAACACGACGCGGCCGGCGTCCGGCGCGACCGTGCCAGTGACGATGCCGAACAGCGTGGTTTTGCCGGCGCCGTTCGGCCCGATGATGCCCAGCGCCTCGCCGCGCAAAAGTGTGAGGTCGATGTTATCGGCGACCACGACCGCGCCGAAGCGCTTGGAGATTTTTTCGAGGGTGAGAATCGATGGCATTGCTTATCGGCTCGGTAGGGCCTTCCCCCTCTCCCCGCCTGCGGGGAGAGGGTCGGGGTGAGGGACGTCCAGCAACGTCGCGAATCGCTTCAAGGCCCCCTCACCCGGCTCGCTACGCTCGCCGACCTCTCCCCGCAAGCGGGGATAGGTGAAGAAAGCGAAGCCTAACTCAGCAACGCCAGCTTGCCGCCGGTCGGAATGTTCGGCGCCGGCTTGTTCGCCGTGATGACCAGCTCGAATTTATCCCCCTTCTTCTGCCATTGCCCGGCGACCAGCGGCGTCTTGGTGACGTTCTTCACCGGCTTGCCGGTCCACTGCACCGGCCCGACGATCGACTGGTAGTTGGTGGCAGTGATCGAATCGAGGATCGCCTTAGGCTCGACCGTCTTGGCGCGCTTGAGCACGTCGATTGCAACTTCAAAGAGCGCGTGCTGGAAGCCGATCGGCTGCGACCACGGCCGCTTGGTCGAATCTTCGTAGGCCTTGGCGAGCTGCGCGCAGCTCTGCCCGGTGAGCCCCGACTTGAACGGATGGTTCGGCGTCCACCACACCTCCGACGTGAGCCCGTTGCCGCGTGCGCCGAGCGAGTTGATCACCGAAGGAAACAGCAGCGCCTTGCCGATGGTGACGATCTTCGGCTTGAAGCCCTGCTGCGCCGCCTGCGACCAGAACGTGGCGAAGTCCGGCGGAATCATGTTGCCGGTGACGATCTCGGCGCCGGCCGATTTGAACGCCGCGATCTGCGAGGAGAAGTCGTTGTTCATCACCTGGTAGCGGCCGGGATCGAGCAGCTTGTATCCGGCGGCCGACAGCGCCGGCGGCAGGCCGCGCTGCGGATCGCCCCAGGCGTTGCCGTCGGCATCGTTCGGGAACAGACCGCCGACGACCTTGTTGGTCGACGCGCCGTCCCACAACGCGAGGAATGCCGCGATGACATCCTCCAGACCCCAGAAGAACAGATAGGTCCAGTTGAAGCCCTTGGCCGGATCGCCCTTGCGGCCGAAGAAATACGGCTGCCACGGACAGTTGGTGGCGACGCAAGGGACCTCATTGACCTCGGCCTGATCGGACACCGGGTTGACGGTGTCGGGCGTGCCGGCGGTGACGAGCAGGTCGACCTTGTCACGCTGGATCAGTTCGGACGCGACCTCGGCGGCGCGGCTGCCGCTCGACTGGCTGTCCTTGGAGACGATCTCGACCTTGTAGGACTTGCCGCCGCTTTGCAGGCCCTTGCCGAGGATGCCGCGCACCTGTTCGAGGATGAATGTGTCGGCCTCGCCGAAGCCGGCCAGCGGCCCGGTGCGCGGGCTGACGTGGCCGATCTTGAGGACCTTGGCCTGGGCGCTCGCGGAATTCGCATTGAACAGCACGGGCGCCGCGATGACGGCTGCGCCGGATTTGATGAGTGTGCGGCGGTTGATGACTTTTTTCATTTCAAACCTCCTTGGTTCCTCCGACCTCATCCTGAGGAGCGGTCCGAAGGACCGCGTCTCGAAGGATGGGCGACGATCTCACTTGCGGCCCATGGCTCGAGACGCATGCTTCGCAATGCTCCTCACCATGAGGTCCCGGTTTGTTGCTTACTCTTCAGTCGTTCTCTCTGGCCTTCTTCAAATGCTGCACCACCTTGGCCCGCAAGGCCGCCTGCTCTCCGGCGCTCCACTTGCGGAAGCCCTCGCCGCTCTTGAAGCCGAGCTTACCCTCCGCCACAAGCCGCTCCAAATAGGGCGATGGGCCCGGCCTATGATCGATATCGGGCAGAACGGTCTTGTGGATCGCAAGCGCGAGATCGGTGCCGACCAGATCGGCATTTTCCAGCGGCCCCAGCACGGCCAGCCGCCGGCCGAATGCCGCCTTGATCACCTTGTCGACCGTCTCGGCATCGCAGATGCCGCGCTCGACCAGCGAAATAGCCTCCCGCCACAGCGCGTGCTGCAGGCGGTTACCGATGAAACCCGGCACGTCCTTCTTCACATGGGCGGGCATTTTGCCGGCGTCGGCGTGCAGCTTCATGGTGAAGTCGATGGCCTGTTGCGACGTCCACTCGGTGCCGATCACCTCGACCAGCGGCACCAGGAACGGCGGGTTCCACCAATGCGTGCCGAGCGCGCGCGAGCGATCACGCAAGCCCTGCATGATCTGCGTGATCGGCATCACCGAGGTGTTGCTGGCGAGGATGGTGCCGGGGCCGACGTGCTTTTCGATCTCGGCAAAGATCTTCTGCTTCAGCGGCATATCCTCAAGCACCGCCTCGACCACGAAATCCGCATCGCGCACGCACTCGGCTATGTCCACGGCCGGCCGCACGCGCTCGACGGCCTTCTCATCGTCACCGAGGTCGCGCAGGTTGGTTGCGATGCGCTGCTTGACGGTATCGAGGTTGGGCTTGTGCGAATCGGTGATGGCGACCTCGTGGCCGGCGAGCGCAAACACCTGCGCAATGCCGTGGCCCATCAGGCCCGAGCCAATGACGGCGATGCGCGCTTTCGCGGCCATATGCGTCAACCCGCGGTGTAGCCGCCGTCGGCGTAGAGGATGTGACCGGTGTAGAAATCCGACGCCTTCGAGGCAAGGAACAACAGCGGTCCCGCCAGATCGGACGGCTCGCCGAGACGCCCGCGCGGAACGCGGGTCAGAAAGCCTGCGCGCGTGGTCTTGCCGCGCTCGTCGTCGGCAAACATCCATTCGGTCAGCGGCGAGCGGAAAACGGTCGGCCCGAGCGCGTTGACGGTGATGCCGGCACCGCCCCATTCGCAGCCGAGCGCCTTGGTGATGCCGTCGACCGCCGACTTCGACGCGCAATAGGCCGAGTAGCCGGCGGGATGGCCGAGCAGGCCCCGCGCCGACGACATCAGGATGACCTTGCCGCCTTTGCCCTGCTTCAGCATCTGGCGGCCCGCAGCGCGCGCCATCAACCACGATTGCGTGACGTTGGCGTCCATCACGTCGAGGAAATCGTCGGCCTTCTGGTCGACGATCTTCGACACCTTGTTCTGGCCGGACGCGACCACCAGGATGTCGACGCTGCGAAACCGGTCGACCGCGGCGTTGACGATGGTCGCGCAATTCTCCTCCGAGTTCGGCCGCTTGGCGACGACGTGAACCTTGCCGCCACCGAGCGCTTCGCATTCGGCGCCGAGTTTTTTCAGGCCTACGGCGTTGTTGGCGCAGATCACGACATTGGCGCCACCGCCGCAGAGAACCTTGGAAGCAAGCGCGCCGAACGCGCCGGTCGCCCCGGTGACGACCGCGGTCTTGCCTTTGACGCTGAACAGGGAGAGCGGATCTTTCAGGAAGTCTTCGGACATTGTCTCACCACCTTCTGGACTGTCATGCCCGCGAAGGCGGGCATCCAGTAATCGCAATCCTCGGTGTTTACTGGATCGCCCGCCCGCGCGGGCGATGACACTATGCTGGTTGTACAGGAGCTCTGCTCATCCTCACGCCGGCGGCGCAGCAACGGCGACGAAGATGGTGCAGACCTGATTGCTGCGATTGATAATCTCACGGCTCTCGTTTGGCCCGATGTAGCAGCTATCGCCCCGCTTCACGACGGTTTCCTTGCCGCCCACGATCACGGTCAATTCGCCGTCCAGCACGAAATAGACCTTCTCCGGGGGCGATGCGTCGGGACCCGCACCACCGCCCGGCAGGAAGTGCGAAATGCCGGCAATCAGATTTTTCGAGCCGCCTGCCTCTGCGCCGAACAGCCTGAGCGTCGTGCAGGCGCGATGATTAGGCGCCACATACTCTTTGGCTTCGGAAAATTTCTTGACGATCATTTGAACTTGGCTCCCTTTTCGATCCGGTACTTGCCCTTGGGGTCGGCAATGGCGACCAGGCGGATGATGCAGCCGTCGCCGCGATCCCAGTTCCACGGGAAGAACGCGAAGGTGCAGCGCCGGCCGGTGACCTTGTCGAGATCGCCGCCGACATTCTCGATGCCGAGGATGCCGTTCTTGAACAGGATGCGGTGCACCGGCTCCCACTCCGGGAAGTCGTCCTTCCAGTCGCGGCCGCCGGACCACTCCTTGTATTCCTCGGCCAAGTGCGGATGCAAAGGCCCGTTGCGCTGCGGGCCGATTGCGGTCGCGAGCGGATGATCGTTGGCCTGGGTGTCGTGGCCGACGACCTTGACCTTCTTCTCGACGAACCACTCGCCGGCCGATTTCACGAAGCCCGGCGCGCGGCAGAAATAATCCTCGCTGTCCTCGTACTGGTGGTGCCAGCCGGTGTTGACCAGCACCACGTCGCGCGGGCGAACGACCTTGCCGGCGGCCTTTTCCAGGTCGTCGTAGGTGATCGGCTCCCATTTCTTCTTGGGGATAGACACCACGATGCCGGAGCCGAAGAAATGCGGCAGCGGCACCTCGTCGATGAACGGCGTGCCCTGGATGACATGCGCGGGTGCATCGATGTGCGTGGTGTTGTGCATCGAGGTCGTGATGCGCTGCGACAGCACGCCCGACTTCGCCATGTAATGGATGCGCTCGATCTTGACGTCTTCGAAATACGGCCAGTTCGGGGACTGATAACCGAACCGATGCGACAGGTTGTAGAACTCCAACCCCATCTGGTTCTTGAGGTTCTCCTCGAACATCACGCCACGAATCTTCTTCGCCACTTCCGTTCCTCCTGGAAACTCAATTTCCTTCTTTGAGCATGATCTTGTCCGAAAATCGGTGCCCACTTTTCGGGATCATGCTCAGTCGGGCGGCATGATATACAGGCCCGCCCAACTGCGCTACAGAACGCGGAAAGCCAGCCGGGAGGAACGATGGTCAAGAAAATCGCGCTCGAGGAACACTTCCTCTGTCCGGGTTTCATCGAATACTGGCAGCCGACCATGGGCGAAATGCCGGCCGCCAAGCGCGACCGCCTCCTGAACCTCAACACCGATTTCGGCGAGCAGCGGCTGGCCAGCATGGACCGGGCCGGGATCGAGCGCGCGGTGCTGGCCCTCGCCGGGCCTGGCGTGCAGGCCGAGAAAGACATCGCCACGGCGATCCGCACCGCCAAATCTGGTAACGACTTCCTGGCCAAGGAAATCCAGAAGCGCCCCGACCGCTATTCCGGCTTTGCGCATCTGCCGATGCAAGACGCCAGGGCCGCCGCCGACGAGTTGGAGCGCTGCGTCAAGCAGTTGAAATTCTGCGGCGCGATGATCAACGGCCACACCAACGGGCAGTATCTCGATCACCCGTCGCTCGCGCCGTTCTGGGAACGCGCCGAGGCGCTCGGCACCCTGATCTATATCCATCCGACCGATCCGGTGTCGGTCGCCCCGGTGCTGCAAGGTCACCCGGGGCTGCGCCGCGCGACCTGGGAGTGGACTTTCGAAACGGGCTCCCACGCCCTGCGGCTCATTTTCGGCGGCGTGTTCGACCGCTTTCCCAAGGCACGGCTGGGCCTCGGCCACATGGGCGAGACCTTGCCGTTCCTATTGTGGCGCTTCGACAGCCGCACCGGACCGGACTTCTACAACGTCGGGCTGAAGAACCCCGTTTCGCATTACATCAAGAATAACATCGAGATCACCACGTCGGGCATGTGCTCGGCCGAGCCGCTCAATTGCGCGATCGCCGCGCTCGGCCACGAGCGCATCATGTTCAGCGCCGACTATCCGTTCGAGAAGGCCGAAGAGGCCGGGCACTGGCTCGACAGCGAGAAAGTGGACGAGAAAGTCCGTGCCGATATCGCCTACAACAATGCGGTTCGGCTGCTTAAGTTGTAGCGATGGCCAAGGAACCGGAGCAGCCCGAGCAGCAGATTTTCTTCGGCGACATGCCGATGCACGAGCTGTTCCAGAAGCAGGTGCAGCAGGTGATGGAGCAGGCCGACCTCGACGAGGATTCCCGGCAGGCGCTGCTGGTGGCGCTGAACTGCCCGTGCTGCGGCGCCGGCGGCATGAACTACACCGCGAAGATCAACCGGAAGAAGAAGCCGGGGCCGGTTATTTGACGGCGACGGCCTCGATCTCGATCTTGAAGCCGTAATGCAACTGCGGCACTGGCACCACGCAGCGTGCCGGACGCGCGCCGCCCGTCCATTTCGCATAGAGCGCGTTGAAGGCGGGCCAATCACCTATATCGGTGACGTACACACGCACCTGCGTCAGCCTGTCGATCGAGCTGCCGGCGCCCTTCAAGGCGAACGCGACATTGTCGAGCACCTGCTGCGCCTGCTGCTCGAACGGCGCTTCGTTGAGCTTCGTTCCGTCCGGCGCTATCGGCAGTTCGCCGGAGACGAAAACGAAACCGTTGGCGGTGACCGCGTGACTGTAGTGGCCGCCAGGCGGCGCCATGGTCGGCGGATTGGTTGAAACGACATCGGCCATGATCGCCTCCTAGTGTTTCGCCGCGCGGAGCTTGTCCGTCGCGGCTTGATCGACAACAAAAGTCTCGGCATCGACCACCACACCATAGCGCTCCGCCGCCGCTTTCACCGACACGTAGCCCTGCCGCACGTCCTCGCGTACGTCCTCGACCGGCCGCTCGAACGGCGCGCCGTAGCCGCCACCGCCGCCCGACGAGATACGGAACGCATCACCCGGCTTGAGCTGCGCCACCAGCACCTTCGCGTTGGGGAAATCGTCCTTCCAGCCATTGTTGACGCGGAACGCCACCTTGTTGCCGGTGGCTTCGCCGCCGCCGTCGAGGCCCCACGGCGGACAGGCTGAGCGCTCGCTCTGCGTGTTGACCGTGACGTTGGTGAGCGCACGCGTGGTCCGCGCGATGCCCAGGCCGCCGCGGTGGCGCCCGGCGCCGCCGGAGTCCGGGATGAGCTCGAAGCGCTCCACCATGATCGGGAATTTCGCCTCGGCCTGCTCGTTCGGGCCATTGTGGGTGTCGCCATCGTTGAGGCAGACCGTCGCCGACACGCCATCCTCGGTCTTCTTGGCGCCCCAGCCGCCGCCGAGCGGGCCGAAGGTGCCGATGAACAGCTCTGATGTTTTAGGATTGAAGCCGTGGAAGCTCGGCGCCACGAGGTCGGCGTGATGGCCGGCGATGACGCGGTCGGGAATCGCCGGCTGCAGCGCCTTGAAGATCGTGTCGACGATTGTCATCGGGAAAATCATCCAGTAGCGCATCGGCGCCGGCCGCACGGCGCTGACGATGCGGCCCGGCGGGATGATGACCTTGAGGCTGCGGAACGCGCCGTCGTTGATCGGATAGTCGGTCGGCGAGGTGATGCACTTGTAGGCCACCTGAGCGCAGGCGTAGCCGGTTGTGATCGCGGAGTTGTAGAAACCGCGCACCTGCTTCGACACGTCGGTGAGGTCGATGGTCATCTCGTCGCCCTTGACGGTGACCTTGACCTTGACCGGTACGCGCTTGCCGACTTCGAGGCCGTCGTCGTCGAGCGACGACTCCGCCTCGTACACGCCGTCCGGGATGGTCTTGGTGCGCGCGCGCGCGGCGGCTTCGGCGCGGTCCATGATCTCGGCGATGGATGCGTCCACCTCGGCCCGGCCGTAGCGGTCGAGCAATTCGAGATAGCGCCGCTCGCCGGTCTTCACCGCCGTGATCTGCGCGCGCAAATCGCCTATCGCTCGCGGCGGCAAGCGGACGTTGATGCGGATGATGTCGATCAGATCTTGGTTCACCTTGCTGCGATCCTGATACTTCACGATCGGAATCTGGATGCCTTCGGAGAAGATGTCCGTGCTCATGCCGCCAAGCACGCCGCCGACGTCGAGCCAGTGCGCCATGCAGCAGGAGAAGCCGGCGAGCTTGCCTTTGTGGAAGATCGGCATCGTGAAGGTGAAATGGTTGAGGTGGCTGCCGGTGATATAGGAATCGTTCGTGACGTAGATATCGCCCGGGTTGATGTTCTTGTAGCCGAAATGCTTGATCTTGGCCTTCACCGTCTCCGCCATGCCGCGGATGAACATCGGCAGGCCGATGCCGATCGAGACGGTTTCCCCTTCCGGGGTGAACAGGCCGGTGGTGAAGTCCAGCGCCTCATAGATGATCATGTTGTAGGCGGTGCGCATGAGGTTCGTCTTCATTTCCTCGGTCACGGCGAGGACGCCGTTGCGCACGATCTCGACGATCACCGGATCGAGCTTGCGGGATTTGCTTTTGACTTTGGTTTTCTTGGCCATCAGATCTCTCCACCGTCATTCCGGGACGGCGCGAAGCTCCCGGGCTCGGAATCCAGGGCTACAACCGGAGTCTTTCGCTCTGGATTCCGGACTCGCGCCTTCGGCGCGCCCCGGAATGACAACCGAGAGGTTGCTCATCACTTCGCCCCCGCGACTTTGATCACCAGGTTGCCGTAGGTATCGACCGTCATCCGGTCGCGCGGCATCAGCACCGTGGTCGAGGCGTGTTCCTCGATCAGCGCCGGCCCGTTGATCTTGTTGCCCGCCAGCAATTCCGCACGCCGGTAGGTCGGCGCGGCGCGGAACTTGCCGTCGAACGACACCGGCCGCCTGCCGGTGAATGCCACTTTCGGCGGCGCGGCAGCGCCCTTCCTGATCTTCTCCTGCGGCGGCTTCTTCATCAGTCCGGCAACGGTCACGCGCAGGCTGACCACTTCAGCGCGTTCGTTGGGCGCCGAGGTGCCGTAGCGCAGCATGTGATGATCGTCGAAGTGCCGCTTGATCGCCCTGCGGTCCTGCTTGGCGAACACGCTCATCGGCAGTTCCACCGTTACCGGATGCTCCTGCCCGACGTAGCGCATGTCGAACGCGCGCTTCACGGTGATCTTGTGCGGCTTGACCGAGGTGGCGGCGATCGCGTCGCGGCCCTGCTGCTCCAGCCCGTTGAACACCTGCTCGATGTCGTCGAACGGCGCGTCGGCAAGCTGCATCAGATGCGTGCGGACATAGTCATAACGCAGGTCGGAGAACAGCATGCCGAACGCCGAGAACACGCCCGGCGCGCCCGGGATGATGACGTTGCGGATGCCGATCTCGCGCGCCACCGCGACCGCGTGCAACGGTCCCGCGCCGCCGTAGGCCACCAGGGTGAAATCGCCGGCGTCGAGGCCGCGCTCGGTGGTCACGCCCTTGACCGCGTAGGACATCGCGGTGGCGGCGATGCGCAGGATGCCGTCGGCGGCCTGGGTGGGGTTCATGCCGAGCGGCTTGCCCACCTTGGCGAGCGCGCGCTCGGCGGCCTTGACGTCGAGCTTCATCTCGCCGCCGAGGAAGTGCCCGGCGTCGAGTCGGCCGAGAATGAGATTGGCGTCGGTCACGGTCGGCTCCTCGCCGCCGAGACCGTAGCAGGCCGGTCCCGGCTGCGCGCCCGCGCTCTGGGGACCGACGCGCAAGGTGCCGTCGTCGACACGAGCGATCGAGCCGCCGCCGGTGCCGACCTCGAAGATGTCCATCATCGCGATCTGAACCGGCAGCGCCTTGTCGTAGCCGCCGATCAGCGCCGCGCCGGTGGTCAGCGCCTCACCCTTGTAGATGACGCCGGCCTTCGCGGTGGTGCCGCCCATGTCGAAGGCGATGGCGTTCTTGATGCCGAGCGTATGGCAGAGCGCCTGCGTGCCGATCACGCCAGCCGCTGGGCCACTTTCCAACATGCGCACGCATTGCGTCTGCGCCTGCACGCTTTCGTAGAGGCCGCCGGTCGATTGAACGATCAGGAATGAGCCGTGGAACCCAGCCTTGCGGATGTGCTCGTCGATCTCGCCGACGTATTGGCGCACCTTCGGCCCGATATAGGCGTTGGCGGCAACCGTCGAGCAACGCTCGAACTCGCGGTACTCCTGCGACAGCTCGTGCGAGGCCGAGACGAACATGCCGGGATGGCGCTTGCTCAGAAGCTCCCTGGCGCGCGCTTCATGCGCACCGTTGGCGTAGCAGTTGATGAACATGATCGCGGCCGCTTCGATGCCAAGCTTTTCCAGCTTGTCGCTCAGCGCGGCGAGCCCCGCCTCGTCGAGCGGCGTCACCACCTCGCCGTCGGCGCGCACCCGCTCCTTGACCTCGAAGCGCAGCGCCCGCTCGATCAGCGGCACGTGCTTCTGGAAATACAGGTTGTAGGCGTCGGGCCGGTTGATGCGGCCGATCTCGTAGACGTCGCGGAACCCTTCGGTCGTCACCAGCGCAGTCTTGGCACCGGTGCGTTCGAGAATGGTGTTGATGGCGACCGTTGAGCCATGCAGGAACAGGCCCGCCGACTTGTATTCGCTGCCGGCTTTCTCGACACCGCTGCTGATGCCGTCGACCAGGCGGTCCGGCGTCGACAGCGCCTTGCCGAAGGTCAGCCGCCCGGTCTTGTCGTCGAACACCGCGATGTCGGTGAAGGTGCCGCCGATGTCCGCCGCGAGCCGAATGTTGGCGCCGTTGCCAGCGCCCGATGTCTTGCGAACTGCCATTTCTAAGCACTGCCATCTCTATCGAGCATTGGATTGCTACTGCTTCTTCATTGCCGCTTGCGCAATCGGTGTCCAGCGCGCGGTTTCGGCTTCCATGAATGCCAGGAGCTGCTCCGGCGTCAACGGCTTCGGATCGAAGGCGTCCTGGATGACGCGCTTCTTGACCTCGGGCAACTCCAGGATGCGGATCGTTGCCTCATTCAATCGCTGCACGATCTCCTTCGGCAAACCCTTTGGCCCGGAGAACGAGAACCACGTGCTGGCGACGAGATCGTAACCCAGCTCTTTGAACGTCGGCACGCTCGTCGCCTCCGGGCGCCGTGCCTCCGTCGTCACCGCAAGCGCGCGCAAGGTGCCGCTCTGGACCTGCCCCAGCGCCGCGCCCCAGGTGAACGAACCCATCGGCACGCGGCCGGCAATAATGTCGGCGAAGGCCGCGGTGTTGTAGGGGATGTGCGTGAGCTTCAGATCATGGCGCTTTGCCACATATTCTACCACGAGATGGCCAAGCGTGCCGACGCCGGACGAAGCATAGCCGGAGAGCTTGTCAGCCTTCGCCGCCGCGATCAGATCGTCGACCGAGCGAAACTCGCTCGACGGCGGCACCACCAAGGTGATCGGCGGCCCGCCGACATAGGCAATGTGGGTGAAGTCGCGCAGCGCATCGAAGCCGGCGTTGCCGGCGATCGCGGGGGCCAGGATCTGCGGCGCAAGCCCGCCCATCAGGATGGTGTAGCCGTCGGGGTCGGCGCGGGCGACTTGCGTCGCCGCGACGATGCCGCCGCCACCACCGCGGTTCTCGACCACGACGCTCTGCTTGAGCGCAGTGGACAGATGCTCGGCGATGATGCGCGCCCAGATGTCGGCGGCGCCGCCCGGCGCGAAGGTGACGACGATGCGGATCGGCTTATCCGGCCAGTCGGCGCGCGCCGGCGTGGGCGCGGCAAAAACAACCAAGGTAGCGAACAAGCACAATATGCGCCGCTTCATTCGATCACCTCGTCGGCACGCGCAAGCATGGTGGCCGGGATCGTCAAGCCAAGTTCCTTGGCCGCTTTTGCATTGAGAACCAACTCAAACGTGCTGGGCTGCTGCACCGGCAGATCGGCGGGTTTGGCTCCCTTCAGTATCCTGTCCACGTAGCTCGCGATTCCGCGGGCCCGCTCGGCGAAACTTGCGCTGTACGACGCGAGTGCGCCCGCCTCCACGAAGGTCTTTTGATTGGTGAACGCCGGAAGACGATATTTCGTCGCCGAATTGATGGTTATCTTGGGTGGCAGACTGCCCTGGATGATGATGGCGTTCGCGTTCTGCTTCGCAATCGCAGCAATGGCGCCGTCGAGTTCATCGGTCGCACGAACAAGAACATCGTGAATCTCAAAGCGCATGCCCAGCGCGCCCCGATGGATTTGTTCGAGAAACGGCTTAGCGAACGGGTCGGTGGCATTGCCCACGACCCCGACACGATGTGCGCGCGGCAGAATTTCGCGGATCAGTTCGAGATTTTTCGCTGCAAGCTCCGCCGATGTCGCAGAAAGGCCCGTTACGTTGCCCTCCGGACGCGCCAGACTCGTTACCAAACCTGTCGCGATCGGATCTCCGGCTGCTCCCATCACGATCGGGATACTGCGCGTCGCGTTCTTCGCGGCGATGGCGGCCGGAGTTTGAGAGGCCACGATGACATCGACATTTCCGCGAACGAGTTCCTCGGCCATGCCGGAGAGCAGATCGAGCCTTCCGCGACCTTCGCGAAGCTCGAACTGGATGGTCTGGCCTTCGATATAGCCGAGTTCGCGGAATGCCTCGCGAAACGGCCCCAAAAGGTCCGGGCCGCTGGTCATGAGGATGCCGATGCGGGGCACCTTCTGCTGCGCGTGCGCAGCGAACGGTAGGCCCGCCGCGGCAGCCCCGAACAACGCGATGAATACACGGCGTCTCATTCGATCACTTCGTCGGCCGTGAACAGCAGCCTGGGGGGCACCGTGATACCGAGCGCCTTGGCGGTCTTGAGGTTAAAGACCAATTCGAATTTCGTCGGTTGCTCGATCGGAATATCGCCTGGCTTTGTGCCACGGAGGATCTTATCGACCAAATCCGCGGCGCGCCGGAACAAGTCTGGATAGCTGGGCCCGTAGGACATTACGCCACCGGCGGCGGCGTACTCCCTTACGCCACTCATCGCGGGCAGTTTCGCCCCCATCGCTAGATCGTGGATACGAACGCGATTGGTGTTCACCACCGGATCAGTGCTGATGTAAAGCGCGTCCGCGCGACCCTTGGCCATCTCCAATGCCGCGGCAATGTCGTCCGGATTCCGGATTTCAAGCCGAATGACTTCGATGCCAAGCCTGAATGCCGCTTCGGAAATCTCACGCATCTCCAGCGCCGCCGCGGAATAACCGACATTGCCGAGAACCGCGAGACGGCCAAACGTGGGCAATATCTCTTTCATGAATTCAAGGCGCTTGCCGGTCAATTCGCCCGCTTGCAGCGACAGGCCAGTCACATTACCGCCCGGACGCGACAGGCTTGCAACCAAGCCAGAGCCCACCGGGTCGTTTGCGACCGCGAAGACGATCGGGATGGTTGTTGTCGCTCGCTTGGCCGCGATCCCCGCCGCGCCCGACGTCACGATGACGTCAACCTTGAGTTTGACGAACTCGGCGGCGATCTCCGCAAATCGCTGCTCGTTTCCCTCGGCCCAGCGAACCTCGATTGTGACGGTCCTGCCCTCGGTCCAGCCGAGATCGCGCAGCCGATCGACGAAGCCAGCGACCCACTGTTTCCACGCCGCCTCCGAAGCGGTGCCCAGGAAACCGATGGTCGGTATTTTCTGTTGCGCGAGCACGCCAAGCGGCCAACCGATCGATGGCACTGCCGAAATACCAAGAAGCGTGATGAACTCGCGCCGTTTCACTTTAAGCCTCTCGTCTCATCACATCGGCGGCGTGACGCCGACCGCCTGCGCGGCCTTGGCGATACGTTGCCACGTGCCCTTCGGGATGGGAATGCCCGAAGCCTCGCGCTCGGCGCGGATCGCATCTCCGCGCTCGCCGGGCAGCATGATCTTTTTCACGCCTTCGGCGCGGGCAAGGCCGGCGATGGCCGTGCCCAGCCGCTCGGCCTCGCGCAGGAAGCGATCGCGGTCGCCGAACGCGCCGGGATCGATCGCGATCACGGAGCCGTTGAGGAATGGATCGTCGCCGATCGCCCAGCTTTCCAGGTCCGGAGCGATACGCGGCTCCGAGAGGAGGAGACTCGTCAGGCACTCGATCATGAACGACAGGCCCGCGCCCTTGATGCCCGCCATCGGCAGCACGTTCTCGACCTTTTTCGGATCGGTGGTATCGCGGCCGTCCTTGTCGACGCCCCAGCCGGTGGGAATAGCCTCGCCACGATCGGCCGCGCCCATGATCTTGCCGTTGGCGACGACACCGGTCGAGAAGTCCAGCAGATAGGGCTGGCCGCCCTTGCGGGGAATGGCGAATGCGATCGGATTGGACGACACCGCAGCGACCCGCGATCCCGGATAGATCATCATCGGGCCGGACGCGCTCATGACGATGCCGGCGAAGCCGGCCTCAGCGGCCTGCAAGGCGAAATAGCCGATTGCACCGGTATGAGTGAGGTGGCGCGCCGCACACCAACCGACGCCGACATCGCGGGCGACCGTGACGGCCTCGGCCACGGCGCGCGTCAGCGCGACGGCTGACGGCGCGCGGTCGGCTTCGAGCACCACCGCGGCCGAGCCGGGCTTGCGCTCGACCCGGATGTTCGGCGCCGGATTGATCGATTTCGCGTTGATCAGATCGATGTAGCGCGGGATGCGGATGATGCCGTGCGAGTTGGTGCCGCGCAGGTTGGCCCAGACCAGCATCTTGGCCCATTCGGCCGCGTGCTCCTTCGACAGGCCGACGGCGGCGAAGACAGCAGCGACAAACGCCGTGAGTTCGGCCTTGCCGATGCGGAGGGATTCCTGGGGCATTGACTTGTTCTTCTCTGTTATTGCGCCATGACCTCCCGTTCGTCATTGCCGGACTTGATCCGGCAATCCAGCTTCCTGCGAAGAGGATGGATGCCCGGATCAAGCCCGGGCATGACGCCGAAAGGTGAGCGCTCTACTTGTTCCTGAATTTGACGTTCGCGACCGACTTGTACCAGTCGAGAATCTGCGCGCCGTTCCAGTGCAGCACGTTGTCGAAGCGGCGGACGTGGTCGTAGATCGCTTCGAGATACTTGATCCGGTGCGGCTGCCCGCTGATGTAGGGATGGATCGCCAGCGACATGATCTTGCAGCGGTCCTTGCCTTCGGCGTAGAGCCGGTCGAACTGGTCGATCGCGCGCTTGAGCAGATAGTCGCTCTCATGATGTTGCACGATCATCATCGGGATATCGTTCAATTCGACCGTGTAGGGCAGCGTGACCAGCGGACCCTCCGTGGTCTTGATCACCGTTGGCTCGTCGTCATAGACCCAGTCGCCGATGTATTGCACGCCGGCCTTGGCCAGGAGCTCGGGGGTGTCGAGCGTCTGCGTCAGGCCCGGACCGAGCCAGCCGACCGGGCGCGTGCCAGTGAATTTCTCGATCACATCCATCGAGCGGTTGATCATCGCCGCCTGATCGTCGTTCTTGTGGATCGGGAGCTGGTCGTAGGCGTGGCCCATGAACTCCCAGCCGTTCTTCTTGGCCTCCTCGGCGACGCGCGGGTAGTCCTCGCAGATGCGGGCGTTGGCGGCGAGCGTGGGCTTGATGCCGAGGCGCTTGAACAATTCGTAGAAGCGCCAGGCGCCGACCCGCATGCCGTATTCGTGCCAGCTCCAGTTCGGCACGTCGGGGAGCAGCACCTGTCCGGTCGGCGCCGGAATGACCTGCCGCGCCATCGGCCGCGAGATGTCCCACACCTCGTAGTTGACGATGGTCCAGAATACGAGGCGCGCATCGTTCGGCAACTTCAGCGGCGGGCGGTCGACGATGGCGGAGAAATCGACGCGCTCGCTCGGGATCATGGGACGGGACATAACGCTAATCCTTTGGACTCAAACCCTTACCGTTTCAACACACATATCAC
This sequence comes from uncultured Alphaproteobacteria bacterium, assembly GCA_963842645.1. Lineage (GTDB taxonomy): Bacteria > Pseudomonadota > Alphaproteobacteria > Rhizobiales > Xanthobacteraceae > Z2-YC6860. The sequence goes on from CAWJGY010000011.1 coordinate 39,370, forward strand.
GTCATTCCGCCGCCTGCGGCAACAGCGATTGGCCGGGGCGAACGCGGCTAAAGACCACCGGCTCGGTTGCGACCTTGAAGCTGTCATCGACGGCGCGCACCACGGTGTAACGTGATTCCGCGAGTCCGGAGGTGTCCGGGAAATCCTCGCGGTAATGCGCGCCGCGGCTGTCAGCGCGCGCCTGCGCCGCGGCGCAGATCGCGCGGCTCGTCAGCACCAGGTTTTCTAGATTGAGCCGATCCATCCAGGTCAGGTTGTAGCGCTTCTCCGGATCGGCCACGCCCATGGCGGAAATCATGGTGGCGAGATTGTTCAACTCGTGGCGGGCGCGGGCCAGGCCCTCCGCCGTCCGCAAGATGCCAACGTCGTCCCACATCACCTTGTAGAGCCGCCGCCGCACGCTTTCGAGATCGCCGCGGCGCCGGCCGAGCGGCGCGAAGGCGCGCGCATGCGCCGCCTCGATCGCCGCCTTGTCGGGATCGGCGAGCTTTTCGCCCGCGAGCAAATTCGCCGCCATGGCATCGCCGGCAAGCCCGCCGAACACCGTGGAGTTGGCGACGCCGTTGCCGCCGAGGCGGTTCGCTCCATGCACGCCGCCCGTGTCCTCGCCGGCGGCGTAGAGCCGCGGCATTTCCGTCGTGCAATCGACGTTGAACTGCACGCCGCCCATCATGTAATGCGCGGTCGGAATGACCTCGACCTTGCCGCCGGCGAGATCGAAGCCGCAGTCGGCGCAGCGCTCGACCATACCCTTGAATTCACGCCGCACGTTGTCCGGGCCGAGATGGGCCATGGAGATATAGACGCCGCCGTTGGGCGACGCATGCCCCTTGCGGATGCGGTCGGCGACACCGCGGCAGACGATGTCGCGCGTGGCACGCTCGCCGCGCTTGTCGTAGTCGAACATGAAACGAGCGCCGGTCGCATCCAGCAGATATCCGCCGGAGCCGCGCAGGCCCTCCTCCAGCACTGTGCCCGTCATGCGCGTGCCCGGTCCCGCGAGCAGTCCGGTCGGGTGGAACTGCACCATCTCCATGTCGCGCAGCGGCAGTCCGGCGCGCAGCGCCATCGCCATGCCGTCGCACGACTTGTCGCCAGAGGGCGTATGATAGAGATACATCGTCGGCCCGCCGCCGGTCGCGAGCAATGTCGCCCGCGCCCGCACCATCAGCGGCTCGCCGGTCCGCATATCCAGCATGTAGACGCCGGCGAGGCCGGAGCCGTCGGCCGCGGCAATGAGATCGAGCGCACGGTGATCCTCCAGCCGCCGCACCTCGCGCCGCCAAAGCTGCTCGGCGAGGCGGTTGACGATCTCGATGCCGGTGAGATCGCCCTTGTGCACGGTGCGGTCGAAGGTCTGGCCGGCGAACGCCTTCTGATGAACGGTGCCGTCGGGATTGCGGTCGAAGAAGCAGCCGATCTCGTTTTCCAATTCGCGGATGCGAGTGGGCGCGGTGCTCACCAGCAGCCATGCTAGCTCCTGCTGGTTGAGCCAGCCGCCGCCCTCGATGGTGTCCATGAAGTGCCGCTCGACCGAGTCGGTCGGCGCGAGCGCAACGTTGTAGCCGCCCTGCACCATCCGCGTGCAGCCGCACTTGCCGAGTAGGCCCTTCACCGCGATGGTGACATCGAGATCGGGCCGCGCCTTCTTGGCATGCAGCGCCGCGAACAGCCCCGCGCCGCCCGCGCCGAGAATCAGGATGTCGGTGTCGAGGGTATCCATGCGCCCTCATTATGCACGGCGGCGGCGAATTTGAGACGTGAGGAAGCGCCCCTTTTTTGAGGCGCGGGGGCGCCTCTGACGGGAATCGCAGGGCAGTTCGGACCCGAGGCCGCCATCGGCTACGCCATGGGAGCCCGGCTCGAATACGTCATGCAGCCGGTCGCATTTGGCTTTGGTACAGCGATCGTAGCGATGGTAGGCACGAACTGGGGCGCCAAGCAGTATCACCGCTCGCGCCAGATCGCCTGGACGGGCGCCATCACAATCGTAGTCGTCTGCGGGACGATCGGACTTGTCGTCGCCATCCAACCGAATCTGTGGTTGGGCCTGTTCGGCCAAGACCCCGAAGTGTCGCGCATCGGCGCCCTGTATCTTCGGATTGTCGGGCCTGCTTACATTTTCTTCGGACTTGGCCTCGGCTTGTTTTTCGTGTGTCAGGGCTTCGGCCGTGGTGTCGCTGCGATGAACGCCAATGCCGTGCGCCTGATTGTGAGTGCGAGCGCTGGGCTCGCGGCCGTGTACTGGCTTGATCTCGGCGTTTCGGGCTTTTGCGCAGCCGTGGCCGCTGGTTTTGCCCTTTACGCTGTGCTGCTCGTGTACGCGGTCGTTCGCGTCAAGGACCCACCCCTGAAGTGACGCCGCCGGTAAGCCATCCCGGGCAGCGTTGCCCTATTCGCTCGCGCCGATGCTCGCCAGGATCGCGTCGCGCTTCGCCTTGGCGTCGCCCTGGATGCGCTCGTAGGTCGAGCCGCCGTGTGAATCCATCGTCACCAGGAGGGGGCCAAAGCCTTTGATGCGGAAGCGCCAGATGCTTTCCGGGTTGAGGTCGTCCATGTCGACCTCCTCGATCGAATCGATCCAGGTGGTCTGCAATGCAGCGGCGCCGCCGATCACGGCCAAGTAAGCGCCACCGATGTCGCGGAAGGCGTCGAGCGTGCCCTGCCCCATGCCGCCCTTGCCGATGATGATGCGCACGCCCTCGCGCTCCATCAGCGGCCAGGTGAAGCGCTCCATGCGCTGCGACGTGGTGGTGCCGACGCACATGGCTTCGTAACCGGACGGACATTCGTTGGTGATGGGCACCTTGCGCACGTTCGGGGCGGTGTGGACCACAGCATGGCCGCGCATGTCGAAGACAGTCTTGCGGCCCTTGTCGAACATCTCGATCAGGTTGGCGTCGCGTACGCCGAACAGGGTTTTCTCCAAGGTGACGGTGTCGCCGATCTTCAGCGCGCGAACCTGCGCTTCGGTCACCGGGGTTTCGAGGGTGTGGTGGGTCATTTGAAATCGATCCCGCCCGGCGTGATCATTGCGTTGGCGCGGCGCGCCGAATGGCACTGGATGTTCACCGCGACCGGATTCATCGTGATGTGCGTCGCCGCCACCTCGACGTGAACGCGGAACGACGTCGAGCGGCCGCCCAATCCCTGTGGTCCGATGCCGAGCTCGTTGACCGCCTCCGATAATTCGGCCTCGATTTTTGCACCCTCGGCATCAGAACAAGTCGTGCCGAGCGGCCGCGTCGCCGCGACCTTGGCAATGTGCATGCAGAGGTCCGATGTGCCGCCAATACCGACGCCGACGATCGTCGGCGGGCAGACGCGCCCACCGCAGTCGATCACGCGATCGATGACGAAGCGCTTGATCGCCTTGACCCCGTCGGCCGGAATGAGCATCTGCAGGAACGAGCCGTTCTCCGAGCCCGAGCCCTTCGGGATCATCTCGATCTCGACGGTCTCGTCGCGGGCGTCGAAGTCAACATTGATGATCGGCACGCCGATGCCGCAGGAGGTCTGCTCGTTCTTGCGGGTCAGCGGGTGCACCACCGACGAGCGCAGCGGATGCTCGGTGGTGGCGCGCGCGCAGCCGCGGCGGATAGCCTCCTTCATCGCCGTGCCGTCGAACTCGACGTTCTTGCCGATGACGACGTTGTAGATGGGAATGCCGGTGTCCTGGCACAGCAGGTTCTGCCGCTTCTCGGCGACCGCGATGTTCTCGACCATGGTGTTGAGCACGGCGCGGCCGGTGGCATCGGTCTCCTTCGCCATTAGCCGCTCGAAGCCGCGCTTGATGTCCGGCGGCAAGAGCTTGACCGAACGGATGTAAAGCGTCTTGGCGATCTCTTCGACTTCCTTCGGATCGAGCTGCATGCAAGCTCCTACAGAATGAGGATCGCGCCGGACAGCAGCAGCATTATCGCGAGAGCCTGCCGGAAGCGCTTCTCGTCGAGCCGGCCGTAGAGATTCCAGCCCACCCAGGTGCCGAGCGCCAGGGCCGGCATCGCCAGGACCAACAATACCAGTCCCCTGCGGTCGAGCGCCACCGTGCCGAGCACGGCCAATGTCGCGATGTGAACGACCACGATGAAAGGTTGATAGAAGGCGCGCGCCTCATCCTTCGGCCAGCCGCGGAGCTGCGTCCAGATCGCCGGCAGCACGCCGGAATAGCCGCCGAGACCGCCTAGGATGCCGCCGCCGAACCCGATCGCAGCATCGGCGCCGCTTCCGGCCACAACATACGGCAGCCGCGGCGCGAACAGCGCATAGACGCCATAGACCGCAAGGAAACATCCGAGCGCGACCTTGAGCGTTCCGATGTCGGTACGCACCAGCAGCCACACGCCGATCGGAACGCCGAGCACGCCGGCCAATACAGACGGCCAGAGCCGCCGCGCATCGAGCGAACGGCGGAATGTCCAGATCGTTCCGCACTGGATCATCAACCCGCCGGCGACGACCAGGAACGCCGTGTGGATCGGCGCAATAGCGTGCAGCCAGATCGCGGAAGCCGCAATGCCGAAGGCAAAGCCCGCCGCGCCCGAGGCGATGCCGCCGAGGAACGCGCCGGCCCAGAGCACAGCAAGCGTTGCGGCCGACAATGATGCGAAGATTTCAGACCACATTGAACGCAAACGCCAGCCCCACGGCGAACCCTGCCGCAAGGCAAATCGAGATGGCGACGCGCGTGCGCTCATGCATCGGCAGGAACTCGATGGCAAGCACGCGCAGCCCCAGCGCCATGTGCAGCGTCAGCGCCACGACGATGCCGCCTTCGGCGAATTTTATGAGCGGTGTGTTGGTGACCTTGAGGAACTTGTCGAGGAAGTCGGCGCCGTTGAGCGCGGCGGACAGCGTCCAAAAATGCACCGGCAGGAAGATCGCAAGCGCGATGCCGGCGAGCCGGTGCAGGAGCGCGGCGAGGAAGCCCGGCTGCTGGTGCGAGGCGCGCATCATCCGACCAGCACCTCAGGCGGAAGATAGACCGCGACCGCGGCGCGAAAGCCCATAATCAGCAGCAGCAGCGCAAACACCACCAGCGCCACATCGAGCGAACGCCGGTGCCATGGCGTCCATTCGCGCAGCACATTGCGCAACCCGATCGGCGCATGCACCGCGACCGCCAGCACGAACACCACATAGAAGGCGAAGAACCAATGGTTGTCGCGGGTGCGTTCCAGCACCTCGCCCGCGGTCAGGCCGCCGCGCACGGCATAGAGAATAGTGATGAGATGCACGGTCACCGCGAAGGCCAGCACCGCGGCGGAGACGCGTTGCGCGACGAACAGGACCGCGGTCATGGCACCCTGCCTCCCAGTGCCCGCTTCATCATCGCCCGCTTCAACCCCGCGATTGAATAGGTCGGCGCGATGCCGCGCGGGCAGAACTCCGTGCAGTTCATGTGGCTGTGGCAGGCGTGGCAGCCGGCGCTGCCGGACACCGCGGCGATCCGGGCATCGTTGCCGGCATCGCGCACGTCGTTGACCAAGGTCCAGGCGCGGTTGAGCGGCGCAGGCCCGAGATAGTCCTTGTTCCACGTCGCCACGTCGCAGGCCGAATGGCAGACGCCGCATCCGATGCATTCGATGCCGGCGTCGGCGGCTTTCCTCGCGCGCGTCGAGGGCGGCACGACATGAAAGTCGGCCCTCGATTCACCTGGCTCGAAATGGCCCTTGGCATCTCGCCATTTATCGAAGAAATCGGTCATCTCCACCGCAAGGTCCTTCACCACGGTGAAATTGCGGAGCGGCTCGAGACGCAAGCTGCCATCGTCGGACACCGCTTCGCTGACGCGGGTGCGGCAGGTCCAGCGCGGACGGCCATTCACCGCCATGGCGCAGGAACCGCACATGCCGACCCGGCAGGCGAAGCGATAGGACAGGGTAGCGTCCTGCTCGCGCTGGATCTCGGTGACCACGTCGAGAATGGTCTGGTGCGCGCGCCGCGGCACGGCAAAGGTCTGGAACTTGCCGACTGCCGTGCCGCGCCAGACGTCCACCGACAGTGTCGATTCGGGTTCCAGGGCCATGACAGAATGCTAGGACATAATGTCCTTATTGAACACCGGACCCAACATGCCGAACCACAGCAGTAGCATCCGTGATTCCCTCAACAGGCGTTTCGGGGAAACCGTCGCGATCGACGAAAATCTCGCCGGCCTCGACGAGCTTAGCCGCCTCGCCGGGCGCCGCGTGCACCGCCGCTATACCGAACGCGCGGTCGACGCCGAACTGCTGCGGCTCTTGTGCGCCTGCGCGCTGTCGGCGCCGAGCAAAAGCGATCTGCAGCAGGCCGACATCGTCATCGTCAGCAAGGCGGACCAGGGCACGATCGCCGATCTCATTCCCGATCAGCCGTTCATCCGCACCGCGCCGACGTTCCTGGTGTTCCTGGCGAACGGCCGGCGGCTGCCGGAAATCTCCAGGATGCGCGGCAAGCCGTTCCCGAACGACCATCTCGATCAGTTCTTCAACGCCGCCGTCGATGCCGGCATCGTGCTCGCGTCATTCATCCGCGCCGCCGATGCAGCTAGCCTCGGCACCTGCCCGATCAGCGTGATCCGCGATCATTCCGCCAAGGTGAGTGAGATGCTCGGGCTGCCGCAGCGGGTGATCCCAGTGGCCGGGATGACCGTCGGCTGGCCGTCAGAGGCCGGACACGTCAGCCCGCGGCTGTCGCTTGCCAGCACTCTGCACCATGGCCGCTACGACGAAGGCGATCTCAGCGCGCGCATCGACGCCTACGACCGCCGCCGCGCCGCGATCCATCCCTACAAGCCACGCGATCCGGCGCGCTGGGGCGAGGTTGCGTTCTACGGCTGGTCGGAAGACAAGGCGCGGCAATACGGCGTGCCGCAGCGGGCGGATTTCGGGGCGTTCGTGCGTGGGAAGGGGTTCAATCTCGACTGACTCTTCCGGTCCTCATCCTGAGGAGCATCGCGAAGCGCCGTCTCAGGATGAGGACCGAGAGAGTCAAAGTCGCTTCACATACTTCTGCACGCGCCAATTCAGCGTGTCCGCGACGAACACTTCGCCGCGCGGACTGATCGCGATGTAATGCGCCTCGCCGTACTTGCCGAGCGTCTTGCCGTTGCCGCCGCCCGGCATCTGGCCGAGCACGTTGCCGTTGAGATCGAGCGTCATGATCTGGCCGGTGTGGCCGTGCGCCAGCCAGATCGTCTGGTCGGGCGCCATGAACAGCCCGCACGGCGTGCCCGGGTGCTGCGACTCGCGGATGTAATTGCCGTCGGCGTCGAACACCTGGATGCGGGCGTTGTTGCGGTCGGCGATGTAGAGCAATCCCTTGGCGTCGAACACGAGCGAATGCGGCAGATCGAACTCGCCTGGCCCCTTGCCCTTTTTGCCGAAGGTCTGGATGAAATTGCCGTCGCGGTCGAACTTCAACACCAGCGACTGGCCCTTGCCGTGGCCTTGCAGCACGAACACGTCGCCGGTCGGGCCGACCACCGCCTCGTTCGGTTCGTCGAACAGCCTCAAGTGGCCGTAGTCGTGCCACTCGCCGGGCCGGTTCTTGCAGCCGAGCACCATCTCCAGCCGTCCGGCCGGGTTGAACCTGTAGACCAGATGCCCGGCAACGTCGGTCGCCCAGATATTGTCGTCGGCGTCGATGCGCAGCCCATGTGGCCGGTCGAACAGGCCGTCGCCGAAGCCGCGGATGAAGTGACCGTCCGGGTCGAACTCCATCAGCGGCATTGGCCCGCGATGAATGACAAAGATGTTGCCCTTGGAATTGAATGCGACCCCCGACGTGCCGCCGAAGTTGGCATGGGCCGGCAGCCTGAACGATTCAGGCACGGCAACGTAGTCGAGCGGTGAAGGGGCCATATGCGCCTACCCGAAATCCAAAGCCAAAACACACGGGCGACAGGCGGTGTTCCGCGAACGCCTTCGCGTCACCCCGGCCGAGCCGCCCGACGGCAAAAGCATAGGCTATTTCAGGCCCGGGCGCTCGACTCATCCGCCGGCCCAGTCCTATAGATAAGGAAAGAAATTCCGAGCTATTCCGGGGAAGACCATGGCTGTTCCGCAATTGCTGGTTCATGACAGGAAGGACACCGTCGGCGTCGTCGTGATTGAGGGCCTGAAAAAGGGCACTGACATGCTGTGCGTGGTCACTCACGATAACTCTTCGTTCAAGCTGAAATCGAAGATGGATGTGCCGATCGGCCACAAGGTGGCGCTCACCGACATCAAGAAGGGCGACACGATCTGGAAGTACGGCCAGGACATCGGCGTTGCCAAGGCCAAGATCGGCAAGGGCGAGCACGTCCACGTGCACAATGTGAAGACCAAGCGGTGGTGAGCGATATGGCGAAGAAATCCAAGAAGAACGGCAAGGCGATCGCGAAGAAGAACGGCCATTCGGACCTGACGTTCCTCGGCTGGCGGCGGAAGAACGGCCGGGTCGGCGTGCGCAATCACGTCATCATCCTGCCGCTCGACGACCTGTCGAACTCAGCCTGCGAGGCGGTCGCCAACAACATTAAGGGCACGATGGCGCTGCCGCACGCCTACGGCCGCCTGCAATTCGGCGAGGACCTCGACCTGCATTTCCGCACGCTGATCGGCACCGGCGCCAATCCGAACGTCGCCGCCGTCGTCGTGATCGGCATCGAGGACGGCTGGACCAAGCGCGTGGTCGATGGCATCGCCAAAACCGGCAAGCCCGTCACCGGCTTCGGTATCGAGGGCCATGGCGACATCGCCACGATTGCGAAAGCGTCCTACGTCGCCAAGCAATACGTCCAGATGGCCTCGGAGCTGCAGCGCGAGGAATGCGATATCGCTGACCTGTGGGTCTCGACCAAGTGCGGCGAGAGCGACACCACCACCGGCCTCGCCTCCTGCCCCACCGTCGGCAACATGTACGACAAGCTCATTCCGCGCGGCATCTACGGCGTGTTCGGTGAGACCTCGGAGATCACCGGCGCCGAGCATCTCGCCAAGGCGCGCGCCATCAACAAGAAGATCGGCGAGAAGTGGTACAAGGTCTGGAAGTCCTATCAGGACGACGTGATCGAGGCGCACAAGACCGACGACCTCTCCGACTCGCAGCCGACCAAGGGCAACATCGCCGGCGGGCTGACCACGATCGAGGAGAAGGCGCTCGGCAATCTCGAGAAGATCGGCCGCGAGTGCAAATACATCGACGTGCTCGCGCCGGCCGAAGCGCCGCGCAAGGGCAAGGGTCTCTATTACATGGACACTTCGTCGGCGGCGGCCGAATGCGTGACCCTGATGGCGGCCGCGGGCTATGCGGTGCACACCTTCCCGACCGGCCAGGGCAATGTGATCGGCAACCCGATCGTGCCGGTGATCAAGATTTCCGGCAATCCGAAGACCATGCGCACCATGGGCGAGCATATCGACGTCGACGTATCCGGCATCTTGCGCCGCGATATGACGATCCCGCAGGCGGGTGACGCGCTGATCGACATGATTGTGCGCACCGCCAATGGACGGCTCACGGCCGCGGAGGCGCTCGGCCACCGCGAATATGTGATGACCAAGCTTTACCGGAGCGCGTGACCCGCGCCGCAGCATGCCGACGCTGACGCTGGTTCAGACGGAGGGGCTGGTGGTGCGCACGCTGACGCGCTGCCGCACTAACATCGACATCGCCCGAAGCGTCGCGCGCGCACTGATTGCCGCCGAATTGGACGGGCTCAAGGGCCACGGGCTGTCCCGCGTGCCGATGTACGCCAAGCAGGCGAAGGTGCGGAAGATCAACGGCGCAGCTATGCCGGTCGTCACCCGCCCGCGACCCGGCCTGATCACGGTCGACGCGGCCAACGGCTTTGCCTTTCCGGCTCTCGAGCTTGCGGAAGCCGCATTGCCCGAGGCCGCGCGCAGCCAGGGTATCGCCGCCGCGGCGATCCGGCGTTCCAACCATTGCGGCGCCGCGGGCCATCCGGTCGAGCGGCTGGCGGACAAGGGCCTCGTCGCCATGATGTTGGTCAACACGCCCGGCGCGATGGCACCGTGGGGCGGATCGAGGGCCGTGTTCGGCACCAACCCGATCGCGTTCGCCTGCCCGCTGCCCGGCCGCCCGCCGCTGGTGATCGACATGTCGCTGTCGAAGGTCGCACGCGGCAATGTCATGACGGCAAAGCAGCGCGGCGAACAGATTCCGGAAGGCTGGGCGCTCGATGAGCGCGGCAAACCCACCACCGATCCCGACGCGGCGCTGAGCGGCACCATGGTGCCGATGGGCGACGCCAAGGGCACCATGCTGGCCCTGATGGTCGAGCTGCTGGCGGCGGGATTGACCGGGGCGAACTTCGCCGCCGAGGCCTCGTCCTATCTCGACGCCGACGGCGCGCCGCCCGGCACCGGGCAATTGATCATGGCGTTCGATCCGGCGGCATTCGGCGGCGACGCACCGTCGCGCTTCGGCCTGCTGGCGAGGTCGATCGAGGCGCAGCCGGGCACGCGGCTGCCGGGGACGCGCCGTCTCGCGGCGCGCGAGAAGGCGAAGACCGCGGGCGTCATAACGATTTCCGACGCGCTGATGGCGGAGATCGAGGGGGTCTAGCGCGCGACCGCTTCCTGCTTGCCTTGCAACGGCAGCGGCTGGTCGCTGAGCATGCCGTTGACGATCACCTTGCGGGCGGTGTCGAGGTCGACACCATGGCGCTTCATCAGATCGGACGCGTCGCTGATGATCGCATCGACGTCCTGCTTGATCTTGAGATTCTTGTAATGGTCCTCCTGGCTGAAGCCCATGCTTTCACCGATCACCTCGAGGATGTTCATGATCTTGAACGGCCAGTCGCGCTCATGCGCGCACAGCTCGCGGTGATCGGAGTGATAGACCGCAACCAACGCATCGACGCCGGCAGCCCGCGCTGCTTCCAGTTCCTTCAACTGCAGCTCGGCCTTGAACTTCGGCAAGGTCGCCAAATTGACGCTCTGCAGGCCGACCGCGGGCACGTCCAGCTTGACGATCCTGATCCCCGGGACGGCGCGTAGAAGTTCTTCCGCCGCCTCCATCACGCCGGCGATGCCGGGGTGCTTGTGCAGAGCCACGGTCATCTCGACGCGGTTCTTCAAGAACGGCCGCAGCGCGTCGAGCTTGGAATGCAGGAACGGCATGAACGGCGTCAGGTCGAACGGCTTCTCGCCCGCTACACGTTCGTAGGTTGGCAGCACGGTCTCGCCGAATTGCATGACGCAGCTCGGGCACCAGGCCAGAACCTGCTTCGTCTTCGACTGCGACAACTTGTTGATGGTGTTGTTAGCGAAACGCCCCAGCGTGTCGATATCGCCCGAGCGAAGCTGCGCGGTGCCGCAGCAATGGGTCGGCCCGCCCATCACCTTATAGTCGGTGCCTATCATGTCCATGATGTCGAGGCAGAGCAGCGCGATGTGCGGCGTCTTCAGCACGTTGCAGCCGGTGTAGAACACCACGTCCGGCTGATCGGCGCTCTCCGGCCGCTTTGATGGCTTTTGCCCCAGCCGGATCAGCGACTCCTCGGAGAGTTGCAGCCGCGACAGAACGCTGGTGTCCTCGCCGACCTTGCGGAACTGCATGACGCCGGCCTTGCGCCGCTCGGTCGGGTCTTTCTCGTTCTTGATCAGCGCGAGCCGCGCCATGGTCAAAAGGAATCGCGGATTGACGCCGTAGTCGCAGGCCTTGATGCACTCGCCGCTAGCCATGCAGGCCTTGGCCCACTTCGCCGATTCTTCCGGGCCCTTGCCGAAGCGCAGGATGTCGAGCACGCCGGACACCACGGTCTCGGGATCGGCGTCGCCAAGACCGGCCGGCCCTGCTATCGGGCACGCCGTGAAGCAGGCACCGCATTTGGTGCAGGCGTCGAGCATGTCGCCGACGCGAACTCGTGAGGGCTTCCTCGAATCCGGCGTTTTGCATGGGGTTAGAGTAGCTCAAATCAATCGATACCGCGAGCCGTGCGGCCATCCTTCGAGACACCGCGCTTCGCGTGGCTCCTCAGGATGAGGCTGAAACCTGGACAGGATGCGGCTGAAACTTGTCGTTACTTCTGAATCGCGGTTACGGCCTTGGCCACCACGTCCTTGGGCGTACGGTAGAGATCGGCGAGGAATGCGTCGACCGGCGCGGCGGAGATGGGACTGATTTCCAGATCAAGCCTGGCCGCGTCGTCCAGGAGCTGCTGGTCCTTCATCGTTGCGTCAAACGCTGCACGCAACGCAGCCTTGCGGTCGGCGGGGATGTCCGGCGACGTGAAGAACGGCCGCCCGACATATTGCCCCGCGATAAGGAGCCGCAGCACCTGCCGCTGCTCGTCGCTGGACGCGCGCTCGAGCGCCATCGGCACATTCGGCAGATCAGCATTCTTCTCCAGGTTGAACTGCACCAGCACGTTGATCTGCGGCAGCCAGCTTTTCTGGCTCCTGAGACTGGTCCACGACCAGCCGCAGCGGCCGTCGACCTCCTGGCGCTCCATCGCGAGGTTGATGTCGTTGCCGCCCGGATATCCGGTGACGAGCTTAACCCTGGCGCCGAACACATTGCGCAGGATCAGCGCGAAGGTGTCGGGATCGGCGCCGATCGCGCTGCCGCCCAGGCTGAATTCGCGCGTGAACATATCGGGCCAGGTCTTGACTGGCGAGGTCTTCCAGGTGGCGCAGACGCTCGTCTCGCTGGTGACGGTGCCGAGCCACGTGAGTTTGGTTGGATCGAAGCCGGTACTCGCGGGGTTGAGCAAAGGCTCGGTGGCCATGCCGCGGCTGACAGTTGCGAGCGTCAAGCCATCCTTGGGGGCGACGCCGTAGACGAACTGCGCTGCCTTCATGGAGCCAGCGCCGGGCATGTTTTGCACAACGATGGCGGGCTTGCCCGGGATGTGCCGGCTCATGTGACGACCCAACAGCCGCGCATAAAGGTCGTAACCGCCGCCGGCGGTGAAGCCGACCAGGATGGTGATGGTCTTGCCGCGGTAGAATTCTTCCACCGACTGCGCGCGGGCGGGCGAGGCGGAGATCATCGCCAGCGAAACGGCAGCGACTATGAACGCGCGCCGCTTCATTCGATTATCTCATCGGCACGGCCGAGCAGCGGCAACGGCACGTTGATGCCGAGCGCCTTGGCGGTCCTAAGATTGATGATCAGCTCGGCTTTCGTCGCCTGCTGCACCGGCAGATCGGCCGGCTTCTCGCCCTTGAGAATCCGGCCGACGTAGCCCCCGACCTGGCGATACGCGTCTCTTAAATTACCTCCGTAACTCATCAGGCCGCCCGCCGTGGCAAATTCGGGAGTTTGGAACATCGTGGGGATCGCATGGCGCAAGCTGAGCGCGCCGAGCAATCCGCCCTGGCGGATGAGAAATCCATCGGTGCCTATCACTGAGTCCGCCCGCACCCAACCGGACCAGGTCTGCAAACACCGCATCGAAATGGTGCTCAGCGCTTGCATGCAGGACATGGAGCTGAATTCCGAGGGTATCGGCCGCTGGCCCCATGTCCTTTACGATGCGCTCTGCGCCGGGATTGGTTGGGTTGACGAGGAGTCCGAAGACCTTCGCCACAGGGACCAGCTCGCGCAACAATTCCAGGCGCTTGGGCGCCAGTTCCGCGTTCAAGTTGCTGACGCCTGTGAGATTGCCGCCCGGCCGGGCAAGGCTGGCCACAAGTCCCGCCGCCACCGGATCGACCCCCAGTTGAAAGACGATAGGGATCGTCGTCGTCGCCGCCTTGGCTGCCAAGGCCGGTGGCAGACCCCCGAGCGCAATCACAGCGACCTGACGCTGAACCAACTCGGCAGCCAACGCCGGCAATCGATCGTTTTGGCTGTCCGCCCAGCGATACTCGAACTTCACGTTCTGGCCGTCGATGTAGCCGGCTTCGTTCAGCCCTTGGCGAAGCGAACGCAATTGGTACTCATCCCGAACGGGCGACGAGCCCCCGAGGTAACCGACAACGGGCACACCGACCTGTTGCGCGCGCGCGACAAGCGGAAAAGCCGCCGCACCGCCGAGCAAGCCGATCAAGCAACGCCGGTTCATGCGCGATCATAGCCGAGTTTGCCCGCCAGGGCGCGCCCGACCGCCACCAAGATGCCGCAGGCGCGCTCAGCGCCCCTCCGGAATCTTCACCAGTTCGAACTCGAAGCTCGTCTGCAAATCCTCGACCTGCGCCCGCGACAGCCACATCGCCGTCCAGCCGAGGCCGGGATGTTGGGTGGCGAACTGGATCACGGATTTTTCCGGCGCGGCCTTGACGCTCCACAACAGGTTATCGCTTTGATGAACCTTCGCCGGATCGGCCGGCACCTCGGCCGGATGCACCGGCGTCATCTTGGCGCGGGCGGCGGCAAGATCGCAGATCAGCCTGTCGATGTCGTCGGCGGACAGGTCCGCCGTGGCGCCCGCCATAGACAATACAGCGTGCGCGCCATCAGATGAGACCTTGAGTTTGATCGACATGCAGCGCTCCCAATTTTCCCTCCGCCGTCATCGCCGAGCTTGACCCGGCGATCCATCTTTCTTCGTCAAAAGCTGGTTCACGGGGTCACGACGCTTCGTGCTGGCGCGGTGATGACGGCTGCTATTTGACGGCAACCTGATGCTTCAACTCTATCTCTTTTCCAGTGCGCGAGGATTCGATCGCCGCCGTGCAGACCTCGAGATTGGCCACGCCCCAGCGGCCGGTGTGCGTCACCGGCTTGCCGGCGATGGCTTGCGCAAACTCCTCGATCACCAGGTCGCGCGGGCTTTTGTCGTTCGGCAGCGCGATCTCCTCGCGGCCCTTGTCGGAATGGACCAGCAGGCCATCCGGCGACTGGCGGATGTCGCCGCGCTCGCAGCTCACCAAGGTCAGCCCGAAATGCGGTTGATGTGGTGCGCTGACCGGAATTGCGGAGCGCGCGCGCTTGCGCTTGGCCGCCACCTCCTGCTCGGGCGTGAGCGGCGCCGATGGCGGCGGCGCGGCGCGCGGACGTGCGAGTTCGCCCCACTCGCCGACGCCCCCGGTCAGCTCGGCGCCTTCGAGGTGCCCATAGCCGTTGTAGACGGCTGTCGCGGCGGCCCCGTCGGCAAAATTCAAATAGATGGTGTGTGCGCCGATCGAGTGGCGGCTCTCGTGCCAGTCGAACGTCGTCGCGCGCACGCTCATCACCAAGCCCCCACCGATCAGCCGCAGGATGTCGATCTGGTGCGCGCCCTGCCGATATGTGACCCCGCCGCCCTGCCCAACGTCGAACTCGGCCGCGCGTCGCGGACGCGCCATCCAGTCGGTGAAATTCCAGGTGTGGATCATGCGGACCCGGCCGAGATCACCTGACGCCACGATCTCGCGCATCTTCGCGATCGGCAGGTCGTAGGAATGCGAATGGCCGACCTGGAGGACGACGCCGGCCTGCTCGGCCGCCTCGACCATCGCCTGCGCCTCCTCGACACGGATCGCCATCGGCTTCTCGGTCAGGACGTGCTTGCCCGCCGCACAGGCCTCGGCGACATGCTGGGGATGCAGCTCGGTCGGCGTCGCGATATAGACGGCGTCGAGTTCGGTGTATCGCAGCATGGACGGCAGGTCGGAATACGCCGCAACACCGGTTTCGCCAGCTACGGCTGCGCGCATCTCGGTGCCGGGTTCCGCGACCGCGGCTAGTTGAAATGCCGGATTGCCGCAAATCGGCGGCAGGAACGCCCAGCCGGCCGCACCCATTCCAACGATCCCGATACGGATTTTGCCGGACATACCTGTTCTTACAGCTCTTTATCTGGTCACGCTTGCCGCGCGAGAGTAAACTGCGCCAAAGAACCTGAACAGGAGACCGAGCGATGCTGACGGCCGAGCAAAACGACCTGCTCACCCGGATTGGACCAGGCACTCCCTGCGGCGAGATGATGCGCCGCTACTGGCACCCGATCGCGGCGGTCTCAGAGCTTGACGGCAACAAGTGGAACAAGCGCGTCCGCCTGCTCGGCGAAGACCTTGTTCTCTACCGCGACAAACAGGGCCGCTATGGTTTGATCACCGAGCAGTGCCCGCACCGCCGGGCTTCGCTGGCCTTCGGCATTCCGACCAATGACGGCATCCGCTGCCCCTATCACGGCTGGGCGTTCGGCCACGACGGGCAATGCCTCGAACAACCGAACGAGCCGGAGAAGAGCGCGTTCAAGAACAAGGTGAAGACACCGGCCTACGCGGTGGAGGAGATGGGTGGGGTATTCTGGGCCTACATGGGTCCGCCAGAGAGCAAGCCTCTGCTGCCGCAACTCGACGGCTTCGTTGCCGAAGGCACGGTCCGTATGCTGGGCAGCGCGATCATTCCGTGCAACTGGCTCCAGATCATGGAGAACTCGCTCGACCCGGTGCACACCGAATGGCTGCATGGCCACACCTATGAGTTCATCAAGGAGCAGAAGGGCCAGTCCCAGAAGGTCGCGATCAGCGCGCACCACGAGAAGATCGCATTCCGCGAGTTTCCGCACGGCATCACCAAGCACCGGCTGCTGACGGGCCAGTCGGAGGATTGCGACGACTGGAAGGTCGGCCATCCGATCGTGTTCCCGAACATCCTGTCGGTCGGCGCAGGCGACGTGAAATTCAACTCACGTTACTACGCCTTCCAGATCCGCGTGCCAGTGGATGACACGCACACCTTGCATCTCTGGTACACGGCCTACGTGCCGCCGAAGGGCTACAAGGTCGCGCCGCATTTGCTCGAAAAGGTCTACACCTACGATGTGCCGTACCTGGACAAGAACGGCGACTTCATCCTGGACAACGTCGATGCCCAGGACATCATGGCGTGGATTTCGCAAGGCCCCATCGCCGATCGCACCCAGGAGCAGCTCGGTGCGTCGGACAACGGCATCGCGCTCTACCGTCGCGTGCTGCGCCGCGAGATCAAGAAGGTCGAGCAAGGCGTCGATCCGATGTTCACCTTCCGCGATCCAGCGAAAAATGTGAGCATCGATCTGCCGAACGAGGCCGACAAGCACCACAACAGCGATGGCGCGCGGAGCTGGATCATGCGCATTCACGCCGCCCACTCGCCGATCGCCGAAGACGTGTGCCAGATGTACGACGGGAACAAGCCGGCATCGGCGCCGCTGCGCGTCGTCAGCTAGCTTTCCGCGCCATGAATGATGCGTCAAAAGTTCCGGAACACGTTCGGCTCGCCGCCGAGCAGCATGGGCTCGACAAGGCACTCAAGCTCTATCCCGATGGCGTTGCGGCCGCGGCAGAGCGCGGGCTGAAAGCTATCGGCGCACCGCCGAAGGGCAATTCACCGATCGCACCGCCGGCGCATATTTTTAATCCCGCCCGCTTTGAGCGCGGCGAATGAGCGACCTCGCCTATCTCTCGGTCGCGGACGGCGCGGCGCTGCTGCGCGCGAAAAAACTGTCGCCGGTCGAATGGACCAAGGCCCTGCTCGACCGCATCGCCGCGATCGACTCCAATTACAACGCGTTCCTCGTCGTGACCCCCGACCAGGCGCTGGCGCAGGCGAAGACCGCAGAGGCCGAGATCGCCAAGGGTCAGTGGCGCGGGCCGATGCATGGCGTGCCCTACGCGGCGAAGGACATCTTCGACATCGAGGGCATGGCCACCACCTGCCATTCCAAGATCCGCCAGGACCATCGCGCCAGCGCCGACGCATTTGTCGTGAAAAAGCTGCGCGCGGCCGGCGCGGTGCTGCTCGGCAAGGTCGCCCTGCACGAGTTCGCAACCGGCGGACCGGCGTTCGATCTGCCCTGGCCGCCGGCGCGCAATCCCTGGAACCGCGACATCCATCCCGGCGGCTCCTCGAGCGGGTCGGGCGCGGCGCTCGCGGCCGGCATGGCGCCGTCGGCGCTGGGCACCGACACCGGCGGCTCGGTGCGCAATCCCGCGACCTGCTGCGGCATCGTCGGCATGAAGCCGACCTACGGCGCGGTGAGTCTCGGCGGCGTATTCCCGCTGACCTATTCGCTCGACCATGTCGGGCCGATGACGCGCAATGTGGAGGACAATGCGATCTTCTTCCACGCCATTGCCGGCCACGACCCGGCCGATCCGACCACCGCGAGACGCGACACGCCCGACTGCCTGAAGGACCTGAAGGGTGGGCTGAAAGGCCTGCGCATCGGCGTGGTCGAGCATTTCTACAAGGAGGACGCCGCGGCTGATCCCGATCAGGTGCGCGCGATCGAGCAGGCGGTCGGCGTGCTGCAAAAGCTTGGCGCCAGCATGAAGACCATCCGCCTCTCCCCGCTTGCACTGTGGACCGACTGCAATCGCACGATCCACCAAGCCGAGGCCTACGCCATCCACGAGCGCGACGTGCAACAGCGCCCGGAGGATTTTTCCGCGCTGACCCGCAACCGGCTGCTGCCGGGCGCGTTCGTGTCGGCAGCGAAATACATCAAAGCGCAGCAGTTGCGCGCGGCGTTGTGCCAGGAGTTTGCCGACGCCATGCGCGATCTCGATGCGGTGGTGACGCTGTCGAGCCTGCTGCTGCCGTGCCGGATCGACGACCTCGCGGCAATCGCGCGGACCTACGACCAGCAAGCGCGGCTGGTGTTCAACGTCAGCGGCACACCGGCGATCTCGGTGCCGACCGGCCAAACCGCCGAAGGCGTGCCACTTGCCATGCAGATCGCCGCCCGCTCCTTCGATGAGCCGATGGTCTATCGGATCGCGCACGGCTATTGCGAGGCGGCGGGCACCTGCATCGGCGCCGACATCAGGACTCAGCCGCGGCTGGTGGCGACGCCGCGGACGGCAGCCGCCGAATAATTATTGCGTCTCCAGCCCGAGCCGATTGATCAGTTCGCCCTTGGACTTGTAATCGGCAAGCGTCTGCGCCTGGAATTGCGCGCTGTTCAGGTGCTTGAAGCTCATGCCGGTGTTGTTGATCGCGCGCAGTACCGCCTCGTGCTTGAGCGCGTCGGCGCAGGCTTTCTCCAAGCCCGCACGCACATCGGCCGGCAGGTTCTTTGGCGCGTAGAGGCCGTTGTGCCCGGGCGGCACCGAGGTCGCGACGCCAAGCTCCTTCGCCACCGGCACGTTGGGATAGGCCGGGTGACGCTCATCGGCGAAAATAAGCAGCGGACGGATCTTGTCGTTGCCGCGGATCGACGAGATGCCGACCGAGCCGGCGTCGATCTGACCGCTGAGCAGCGCCGGCACCACCGGCGCGTCGCCGCGGAACGGCACGTGTGTGAATTTCAGTTTGAGCGCGTCGGCAAGATTCTCGACCGAGAGATAAGGGATCGTGCCGAGGCCCGCCGAGCCGTAGGTCACGGTGCCGGGCTTCTCCTTCGCCACCGCGAACAACTCCTGTGCCGAGCCGATCTTGGATTGCGGACCGACCGAGAGCGAGAAGATGTTCTCGAACACCTGGCAGATGTAATCGAACGAATCGGCGGTGTAGCGCACGCCCTTGACGAGATAGGGCGCGTTCGCAATCGGCGTGGTTGGGCCGAACGCCAGGGTGTGGCCGTCGGGAGCGG
Source organism: uncultured Alphaproteobacteria bacterium (assembly GCA_963842645.1). Taxonomy (GTDB): domain Bacteria; phylum Pseudomonadota; class Alphaproteobacteria; order Rhizobiales; family Xanthobacteraceae; genus Z2-YC6860. Next base: position 58,814 of record CAWJGY010000011.1, read on the forward strand.
CGGCGGCCAGATTGCCGAAGCCGAGCGTGCCGGCCGCGCCCTCGCGGTTGAGCACCACCGCGGTCTGCCCGAGCTGTTCGGTAAAGGCGGCTGCCACCGAGCGGCCGATCAGATCGACGCCGCTGCCGGGCGAGAACGGAATGATGATTTCGATATTCCGCGACGGCCATTTCTGCTGCGCGGCGGCGGTGGCGCAGAGCACAATCGCAACGGCTACTCCAGTCAATATTCTTGCAGGCATTCGTCCCCTCCCTCTCCACCCTTCGAGACGCGGTCCTTCGGACAGCTCCTCAGGGTGAGGTTGTGCTTTGGCGCTGCAACACACGTCGACCTCATCCTGAGGAGGCGCGGAGCGCCGTCTCGAAGGATAGGCCGTAAAACGACTACTATAAAAACGCTAGGCGCGCGGTCTATCCTCGTCAACGCACCGACTGCCGCAGGAGGATCGCATGCCCACCTATCCACGCGACCGCTTCAGCTATTCGACGCCGTTCACACGGCCGAAGCTGAAGCTGCCGGGCAAGGGCCGCATCATCGTGTGGTCGGTGGTCAACATCGAGGAATGGGAGATCACCCGGCCCATGGCGCGGCAGCTTTCGATCGCGCCGCAGGGCCAGAGCGTCATTCCCGACATGCCGAACTGGACCTGGTACGAGTACGGCATGCGGGTCGGCTTCTGGCGGCTGATGCGCGCGCTCAAGAAAGCCAAGGTCACGCCGACCATGTCGCTCAACGCCAAGGTCTGCGAGACCTATCCCGAAGCCACGGCAGCCGCGCGCGATGCCGGCTGGGAGTTCATGGCGCACTCATATGTGCAGATGCCGATCCAGCAGATCGCCGACAAGCAGCGCGAGATAATGGACCAGTCGATCGATATCTTACAGAAGTTCACCGGCACGAAGCCGACCGGCTGGCTTGGACCGGGCCGCGGCCAGATGTTCGATACGCTCGACCACGTGACGGCCGCGGGCTTCACGTGGTTCGGCGATTGGGTGCTCGACGACCAGCCGATCTGGGTGAAGACCGCCAACGGGCCGATCCTGGCGGTGCCCTATTCGGCCGAGATCAACGACATCACCATGATGGTGTCGCACCATCACGAATCCGATGTGCTGTTCGATCGCACCCGCGACGCGTTCGACCGGCTCTATCTGGAGAGCAAGGAATCCACCCGCATCCTCGCGATCGGCGTGCACCCCTATGTCACCGGCCAGGCGCACCGCATCAAGTATTTCGAGCAGCTCTACGCCTACATCAACAAGCATCCCGGCGTCGTGCATTGGACTGGACAACAGATCTACGATTGGTATGTGAAGCAAGTGCCGAAGCCGAAGGAGTGAGTTGAAATGAAACCGTCGTTGGGTTGGCTGACGATTGCATCTGTTCTTGTCGCGCTCGCCGCGCCCAGCAGCGCCCAGGCGCAATCCGATTATCCGAACAAGTCAGTGCGGATCATCGTCGATTCCGCGGCGGGCAGCGCCAACGACGCGACCTCGCGCATCCTCGCCGACAAGCTCAGCCAGATCTGGGGTCAGCCGGTCGTCACGCTCAATCAGCCCGGCGCCGGCGGCGGCATTGCCGCGCGCGTGGCGTCGCAGTCGCCCAATGACGGCTATTCCTTATACCTGCCTTCGACGTCCACGTTCCTTGCACTTCCCGGCGGAACCGGCGTCGCACCGAACATGCCGGTTGAATTGCCGCGCGACTTCGCCTCCATCGGATTCGTGTTGCAACAGCCGCTGTTCATCGGCGCCTCGCACAAGTCCGGGATCAACGATCTCAAGCAACTGATCGAGATGGCCAAGCAGAAGCCGAACGAGATCACCTATGCGGCGACCGGCCGCGGCCGGTTGACCCATCTGATGATGGAGTTGTTCCAGGCGCGCACCGGAACCAAGCTGCAACTGGTGCCCTATGCCGGCGGCCCGGCGCAGGCGATGAACGACGTCATGAGCGGCCGCGTGCATCTGGTGCTGGACGCCTATGCCGGACTCGCCGCCGCGCTCAAGGGCGACCTGATCAAGGGGCTCGGCCACAGTGCGACGGAGCGGCTGCCGGGCTTCGAAAACCTGCCGCCGGTTGCCGAAACCATTCCAGGCTTCTTCGTCGGCGCCTGGACCGTCATGCTGGCGCCGACGGGCACGCCGGATCCGATTGTGCGCAAGGTCAACAAGGATCTGTGGACCGCGCTGAATGATGCCGAGGTGAAGACCAAGTTTGCGGCGAACGGCGCCTTCGTCAAGCAGATGACGCCAGAGCAGGTCACGGAGTTCGTGCAGAACGAGCAGAAGACCTGGCGGCCGATTCTCGAACAGGTGGCGCGCGAGACGCCGAAGTAAGGCAGGCTAGCCGAACAGCTTCTTCTTCGCCTCCTCCGCCGCCTGCTCCATCGTCATGAACACGGCGCCGTCATTGGCGAGCTTTCCCACCAGATCCTCCAACGCCAGCATGCGGTAGCCGCGGCCGATGACATACGGATGCATCGTGTAGGTCAGCACGCCCCAGTCGACAGTCTTCTTCATGTAGAGAAATTCGTCATGCCAGCTTTGCATGACGGCACGCGCGGGCTGCAGGCCGGGCGACACGGTCTGTGGCGTGCGGATGAACTCGAAATGCGGATGGTCGTCCAGCGACCAGGAGATCGGCATCTCGATCAGCGCCGTCTCCTCGCCAAAGCCATACGGCTTGCCGAGCTCCACCTTGTCGCCGCGTCGTGCGCGATAGGGAATGTAGTCGGCGCCCATCAGGCTCGAGTCGTAGAGGAAGCCGTGCTTGATGAGCAGATCGATGGTGTGCGCGCTCAAGTCCCATGACGGCGAGCGGTAGCCGCAGGCGGTCTTGCCAGTGAGCTTTCGGATGTTCTCGTTGGCGCGGACGAGGTCGGCCTCCTCCTCGTCGCGGGTCTGGTTCGCGTTCGGGATATGCGCCCAGGAGTGGTGGCCGATCTCGTGACCACCTTCCGCCACAGCGGCGCTTTCCTTCGGCCAACTCTCGATTGTGAAGCCCGGCGTGAACCACGTTGCCTTGATGCCGCGTTCTTTCAGGAACTTCAGGATGCGGCCGGACGCCATCGCGCCGAATTCGCCGCGCGACAGCGGCGTCGGTGTGGTCATGCCGCGCGCGATGAAGCCGGACTGGGTGTCGAAATCGAAGGTGAGGCAGACGATATGGCGGGGCATGATTTCTCGTGGACAGAGACGGCGGCGAAACGAGTATAACATTCCGTATGACGATCCATACCGTAGGCATCATCCTCAACGGCGCCACCGGCCGCATCTGCTCGACCCAGCATGTCGCCAATGCGCTGGCGCCGATCCGCGCCGAGGGGGGCCTATCCGTCGGCGAGGACCGCATCGTGCCGCGGCTGATGCTCGCCGGGCGGAACGCGGACAAGCTCGCCGCCGTCGCCAAGAGCTACGGCGCGGAATGGACCACCGACCTCGACAAAGCCCTCGCCGACCCGGCCTTCACGGTGTTTTTCGATGCCGCCGCGACCAGCCAGCGCCAGGGCGCGCTGGAAAAAGCCATTGCCGCCGGCAAGCACATCTATTCCGAGAAACCGGTGGCGCTCTCGGTGGACAAGGGGCTGGGGCTTTTGCACGCCATGAACAAGCGCGGGCTGAAGCATGGCGCGGTCGAGGACAAGCTTGGCCTGCCCGGCTTGCAGAAGCTGTCGCGGCTCGCGGGTTCGGATTTCTTCGGACGCGTCGTCGGCTTCCGCATCGAATTCGGCTGGTGGGTGTTCGACGGCACCGAGGTACCCTCGCAACGGCCAAGCTGGAACTACCGCAGGAAGGATGGCGGCGGACTCATTCTCGACATGTATCCGCACTGGCGCTACGTGATCGAGAATGCGCTCGGCCCGATGCGCCGCGTCATCACGGCGATGTCGACCGCAACACCCGCGCGAATTGACGAGCGCGGCGCGCGCTACGACGTCGACGTCGAGGACAATGCCGCAACGCTGATCGAGCTGGAGAACGGCGCAGTCGGCTCGATCCTGTCATCCTGGGCGACGCGGGTGCGGCGCGACGACCTGCTGACGTTCCAGATCGACGGCACCAAAGCCTCGGCCATCGCCGGGCTGCACCGCTGCTGGACCACCACCAATACGCAGACGCCGCGCACCGCGCATTTTTCCATCGCCACCGATCTGAACGTGGACTATCGCGCCCACTGGCACGAGGTGACGGACTCCGGGCCGTTCAAGAATCCCTATCGCATCGGCTGGGAGAATTTCCTGCGCCACATCATTACTGGCGCGCCCATGCAAGCCGATTTCTCGGCGGGCATCCGCGACGTGCAGTTCGCCGAAGCTTGCTACCGCAGCATGAAGGACGGAACATGGGTGAAGCTCGACGCGCGCTCATAACTGGCTGCTCCACCGGACTCGGCCGCGCCATCGGCGTCGCGCTGGCGCGCCAAGGCTACGACCTCGCCTTGACAGAGCTGAACGCCGATGCGCTCAAGGACACGCTGGCGCAGCCCGAGATCAAGAGGCGCAAGGCCGTGGCCATCGCGCTCGATCTGCGCTCGCAGGACAGCATCAAGACAGCGTTCGAGCGTGCGACCAGGGAGCTGGGCGACCTCGATCTTCTGGTCAACAACGCCGGCCGCGCGCTGCTCAAGCCTGTCGTCGACGTCACCGACGCCGAATGGGACGATGTGATCGATACCAATCTCAAGGGCGCGTTCTTTCTCTCGCAACTGTTCGGCCGCCATTCCATCGCGCGCAAGAGACCTGGCGCCATCGTCAGCATGGCCTCGACCCACGGCATGACCGGCATCGCCGGCCGCTCGGTCTATGGCATCTCCAAAGCCGGACTCATTCAAATGACGCGGATGCTGGCGATCGAATGGGCCGACAAGAACATCCGCGTCAACGCCATCGCGCCGACCACGGTGATGACGGAATCGCGCCAGGAGATGCTAAGCGATCCCGGCAAGCGCGCCGCGGCCCTGGCGCGCATTCCGTCCGGCCGTTTCGCCACGCCGGAGGAGATCGCCGCCGCAGTGGTGTATCTGGCGAGCCCCGGCGCCGCGTCGGTGACCGGCCACACACTGCCGGTCGATGGCGGCCTCACCGCCATCTAGCGGGTCACATCGGATGGCCCGACCGGGCGTGCGAGGCTGCGGAGCCGACCGTCTGCGGGGGATTGGTCGCGTATATCGAGGGGTAGGAAAGGCCGTACACCAAGCCACCCACGGCGATGAGCGCCATCATGCTCACCAGGATCAACAATGCTACATCGTTACGCTCGACGGGGTGTTCGGGGCTTCTGTCAGGATCGGTCATAGGCGCCTCCTGTACGGAGGAACAACCGCCAACCGACGCTCGGGTTCCCGCCAATTTTTGCCCGTCATCTCGCGCAACGCGAGACACGTCAGGTCATCGACCGCCAGCGTTTCGTCTTAGTCGTCAGCGGCGGCAGCCAGTGCTTGTACTGCTTTCGCGCCAGCTTGCGATCGATATGCGGCCTGATCAGGCGGCCGAATGCGCGGTCCACCTGCCGGTATTCGCCCTCGCACGCTTCCGAGCGGTCCTTGGGCAGGAATTCCTTGTCGACGACATCGGCGAACAGCTTCGGATCGGCACCATAGGCCGTGCAGAGCAGGTTGTAGAATCGCTGCACCGGCGTGCCGTGCTCGTCGGCAAATTTCTGCCGCGGCATGGTCACAGTCGGCGACGACAAGTCGCCCTTGTATTGATAAGCGCTGCCCAGGATCAGCCGGCGCGCGTCCTCCTTCGGAAACTTCAGCATGATGTAGGTCGAGAACTGATCGGCGCCGTCCTCTTCGCGGCCAAACAGCGGAATCGACCACATATCGAACACCGCGTGGCCGACCTCGTGCAAGAACACATCCATGAACGGGCCGACCAGCGTATCGACTGGCGAAATGCCGCTCGGCGTCGTCTTGTCCGGCGCATTCTTCCAGATGTCATCGAGATATTCGTAGCACACCGTAACACTTTCACCGTCGTACCACGCGTTGGAAACGCCGTCGCAGCCCATGGTCTGTAACAGCAGCCGGCGCGGCAGAATGAGCGGACTCAGGAGTTGGCTGACCTTCTCCAGCGCGCGGCGCTCCTTTAGCAATTTGAACATAGGCTGGTGGTCGGGCGATTTCGGCTCGACGTATTTGATGTCGATGCGATTGGGCTTTCCACGTTGCGCGTTGGCTTCGGTGGCCGCAAGCAATGCTAGTGCGATAATGCTGACGCGCAGTATCCAACTCATGGCAGCACACTCCATTCGGGTCATCATGGGGAAAGGTACTGATCTAGGCCGCCACCGACTTTCCGATCGCCGCGTTGACCCGCGGTAGCACCTGTTCGGCCATCAATTGCATTGAGCGCTTGGCGAGCGCCGGATCGACCCAGTCCATGCCGGCATAGACGATCTCGCCGAAGTCGCCGATCTCCTCGCGCAGCGCCAGAAGCTGATCGACCACCTTGTTGGCGCTGCCGTGGATCACGCAATTGTCCATCACGTAGGGCAGCGTGATCTCCTCGTCGGGCTGGTCCTTGTGGCTCTTGAACACGTAGAGCCGCTTGCCGCGCTTCATCTTGTAATGCATTTGCGACCAGTAAAACTCGTAGGGGCTGTTGTTCGCCGTGCGGGCGTAGCGTTCCGCGGTCTTGTCGTCATCGGCGACGAAGATCGTTCGCGCCACGCGCCAATCTTTCACATCCGGCTTGACGCCGGCCTCGGCCTTGCCCTTGCAGTAGTTCTCCCAGTGCGATTTGAGATGCTTGGACAAAAGGAAGTTCGCCGACAGCGGATGGAAGTCGCGCTTGCCCATCAGCACGACGCCGGGCGAGAACGGCGCCACCACCGTGCCGACGATCTCGGGACGCGGCTGCTGGTACGGCTTGCCGAGGAAGCCCACGCCGATCTCGAGCGCCTGGGTGCGCGAGGTGGAAACCTTGTAGCGGTTGTCGGCGAAGTCGATGTCGTAGGGCGGATCGCGCTCCCAGATCGCCAGGATTACGTCGATCGCTTCGGCGAACATCTTGTTGCGGTCCTGCTCCAGGATGCCGAGCGCCTCGGCGTCGGAGGTCAGCGCGCCCGGGCTCACTCCGAAGATGAACCGGCCTTCCGACAGATGGTCGAACATCGCCGCGTGCTGCGCGACCAGCACCGGATGCATGTGCGACAGGTTGCTGGTGCCGGTAGCGAGCTTGATGGTCTTGGTCGAATGGATCAGCGAGGCGTTGAAGATCAGGCTGTTGGTGATGTTCTCGGCCTTGTCGGTCAAATGCTCGCCCATGAAGGCGTCGTAGAAACCGAGCTGGTCGGCCAGGATGATGGCCTCGCGGTCCTCTTTCAGAGTCTCCGCCCAGTTCCGGTGTATCGGGTGCACCGGCATCGTGAAGTAGCCCAATCTCATTCTCGATCTCCGCGCTCCGCTCCGCTAGGGTAGCTCGCCTTATCTCATATCTTTAAACGGCTTCGGCCGCCATCCAAGGGCCATACCCCGTGAAAATCATGCGCTTTGCGAGTACCGCCGTTCTCGTCCTGGTTGCCGGCTCGGCCGCGGCTGCCGAGACGCTGGTGCGGGTCAACACCTTCCCGACGGCGCGATCGCTGCCGTTCTTCGTCGGCGTGGAAAAGGGCTTCTTCGCGCGGCACGGCATCAAGCTGGAGTTCGAGTTCACCGAAAGCTCCAGCGCCCAGCGTCAGGGCCTCGGCGAGGGCAAATTCGAGGTGGTGCATTCGGCGGTCGACAACGCTATCGCCATGAGCGAGGTGGCCAAGATCGATGTGGTGATCGTCTCCGGCGGCGACGGCGGAACCAATGAGTTCATCGTCGGCAAGGACATCAACTCGTTCGCCGACATCCGCGGCAAGGCGCTGGTCACCGACGCGCCCAATACCGCCTACGCGCTGCAGGCAAAGAAAATCCTGCTCCAACACGGGCTCAAGGACGGCGTCGATTACCGCATCAATGCCGTCGGCGCTGGTCCCTTCCGCCTCAAGGCCATGCTCGAAGGCGGCGACAACGCCGCGGCGATCATGAACCTGCCGTTCTCGGCGCAGACCATCGAGGCGGGACTCAAAAGCCTCGGCCGCACCGTCGATCTGATCGGGCCGTATCAAGCCGGCGGCGCGTTCGTGTTGCGCTCCTGGGCGAAAGCGAACCCCGAGGTTTTGGAACGCTATCTCGCCGGCTATATCGAATCGCTGCGCTGGGTGGTTAACAAGGCCAATCGCGACGAGGCGATCGCACTTCTGACGACCAAGCGCAACCTGTCGCGCTCGCTTGCCACCCGCAGCTACGACCTGATGATTGAGCCAGGCTTCGGCTTTAACCCTGACGCGAAGCTGAGCACCGAAGGCTTCGACAATGTGCTTAAGCTACGGCAAGAAGTCGAAGGCGGACCCGCGCCGAATCCCGCCAAGTATCTCGACATGAGCTATTACGACGGAGCGCTTCGGCGGCTCACACGCTAGGGGCGAAGACCATGGCAGGCGCGTTGAAGGCGATCGTTGTATCAGCCCTCCTGGCTTTGAGTTTTTCGACGCCAACTGTGGCCGGGCCGTTTGAGGATGGCTCCGCCGCCTATGACAGAAATGACTATTCGACGGCGATGCGGCACTGGCGTTCGCTGGCGGATCAAGGAAACGCCGCGGCCCAATCCAATCTCGCGCTGATGTACGCCAAGGGACAAGGCGTGTCGAAGGACTATGTCCAGGCCTACATGTGGTCCAGCCTGTCCGCGGCGACAGGTCACCAGGAAGGCGTCAAGAACCGCGACAGCCTTGCCAAAGGCATGACACCCGCACAGGTCGCCGAAGCACAAAAGCGCGCCAGCGCGTGGACGCCGATTGCAGCTCCAATGCAGGCCTCGGCCCCCGCTGCGGCAGCGGCAGCAGCACAGGCCTCCGCGCCGTCGCGGCCGAGTACGACGATGACAACGACCACGACGATTCGCCGCTAACAGCTGCCTCGCTGCTAAGGCTTCACTTTTGTCATACCGGGCATAGCCATCCGAATGATGGCGTTGCTTCGTTGCCTATTGTCCCAGCCATCGCCGTCTTGCTTAATGCACGATAGAAACGCCCCAGGACAGAAAAACAATGCTGAAACGCTCCTCCGACAACCGGCTCAACGGCGGCCAGGTCATCGTCGATTACCTGATCCGCGAGAAGGTCCCCTACGCCTTCGGCCTGTGCGGCCACGGCAACATCCAGTTCATCGACGCGCTGCATGAGCGGCAGAGCGACATCAAGACCATCTCGGTGCATCACGAGAGCGTCTGCGGCTTCATGGCCGACGCCTATTACCGCGTCTGTGGCCAGCCGGTGGCGACCTTCACCTCGTGTGGACCCGGCTCGATGAACATGCCGATCGCGCTCGCGACTGCCTATCTCGACTCGGTTCCGTTTCTCGCCGTCACCGGCAACGTACCGACCAGCCAGTTCGGCCGTGGCGCGTTCCAGGAATTGTACCGCCAGCACCAAGCCGACTTTCCCTCCACCGTGCGGGGCGTGTGCAAGAAGGTGTTCCAGCCGACGCGCGGCGAGCAGGTGCCGATGATGGTGCGGCAGGCATGGAAGACCATGGTGACCGGCCGCCCCGGTCCTGTCGTGCTCGACGTGCCGTTCGACGTGTTCATGGAGGCAGCAGCGGAAGAAACTCCGAAGCCGGAGGAATGGAGCGCCAACATCTCATCGCGCTGCGGCGCCGATCCTGACGGCGTGAAAAAGACCGTCGACATGTTGTTGTCCGCCGAGCGGCCAGTCATCCTCGTCGGCCAGGGCGTGAAATACGGCGGCGCCGCCGACGATCTCCGTGCGCTCGCCGAAAAGCTGCAAATCCCGGCCGGCCATTCCATGAGCGGCATCGGCGCCATCGACACGCACCATCCGCTATCGCTTGGCCTCGTTTCGCGCGGGGGCGCCTACCAGGCCAACGCCGCGACGCGTCAGGCCGACGTGCTGCTGGCCCTCGGCGTGCGCTTTGACGACCGCACTTCGTCGTCATGGATTCCTGGCTATTCCTTCACCATTCCGCCGACCAAGCTCATTCACGTCGACATCGATCCGGAGGAGATCGGCCGGAACTATCCGGTCGCGCTCGGCCTGATGGCGGACGTGCGAACATTTCTGCGGCAAGTGCTGGCGGAGTTGGACACGCGCAAGGGCGTCGCCGACGCCGCGTCATCACGCAAGAAGTGGCTCGCCACGATCGATGGCTACCGCAAGGAATGGGACAAGTTCATCGCGCCGGGTTTCGTCGACGACTCGACGCCGATCCATCCGCAGCGCGCCGCGGCCGAGATCGACAAGGCACTGCCCGACGACGCCATCATGGTCAGCGACATCGGCGTGCACCACAACTGGCTTCTGCAGTTCTGCAAGCCGAAGCGGCCGGAATCTTTCATCGGTTGCATGGGCTTCGGCGCCATGGGTTTCGGCGTTGCCGGCGTGCTCGGTGCGAAGTTTGCCGCGCCGGACCGGCCCTGCGTCTCGGTGTGCGGCGACGGCGCGTTCTTCATGCACGCGAACGTGCTCGGCACCGCGGTCGAATACAATCTGCCGGTGGTGTGGGTGGTCTGGAACAATTATGCCTATGCGTCGATCCGGGGATTGCAGCGCGGCTACCTGGATGGCCGCGAGTTGGCCACCGACTTCCATCATCCGGAGACCGGCAAGCCGTACAATCCGGACTTCGCGGCGATGGCGCGCTCGGCCGGCGTCGAGGGGGTCCGCGTCGACCGCGCCGGCGACATCGGCAACGCGATAAAAATGGCGATCGCCGCCAACAAGCCTTACGTCATCGACGTCAACATCAACGCCGACCAGAACCCCGGCGGCGCCGGGGTCTGGGAATTGCCGGGCCTCGGCGTCAGCAAGGTCGCGATCGGCGGGCGTTATCAGCCTCAAAGCCTGTAAAGCCGCTCCGCATTTCCGTGGGCGATGCGTTCCCGGTCGGCGTCTGTGACCGGCAACTGCTTGAGGAACGCGAGCGCCTCCTGCATCGATCCGTACGGGTAATCGACCGAGAACATGATGCGATCCACGCCGACCTCCTGCAGAAGGTCCGTGAACGTCGCTGGAAAATTGAAGCCGCCGAAGGTGTAGTGAACGTTCTCGCGAAGGTACGCGCCGAGCGGGCGGGCAAGTTTCGTCACTTCCACCGGCAGATTGCGATTCATCCGCGGCAGCATGAACGGAATGCCCTCGCCCAGGTGGCCGATCACGACCTGAAGCGTGGGGAACTTGTCGAAGACCCCGCCCAGGATCATTCGGATCAGATGCACCGCGGTTTCGATGTGCCAACCCCAGCCGCCCCCGGACAATATCGCCGTCACCGGCGGAGAGAACCCGCTGTACGACGCTTCGACGACTGCCTTGGGCGGTATGGTGGGGTGAAGATAGAGCGGCACGTTGAGAGCAACCGCGCGCTCCAGGATCGGCCAGAAAAACTTGTCGTCAAGGTAGCGGCCACGGGTGTGACCGTTGATGAGCGTGCCTTTGAAGCCGAGCTGGCGCACGCAGCGCTCCAACTCCTCGGCGGCCCGCTCGGGCGAGGCGACCGGCAACACGGCGAAACCAGCAAGCCGCGTCGGATGTTTCTTGATCGCCTCGGCCAGGAAGTCGTTCGCGTCGCGGGCAATCGCAATCTGTTCGGCCGCATCCGCCTGCTCCACCCCAGGCGAATTGAGCGAGAGGACTTGGACGTCGAGTCCGGCGGCATCCATTTCGATGATGCGCGCGTCCCCCAGTTCCTGAAGCTGCTCGCAAATCCGCGGACCACGCGGGCCCGAGCCTCGCAAACGCTCCATGAACTGCCTGCCCGGACCCGAAGCGAAATTTGGGCTCACAAAGTGCTCTTCAAGGGCAATGGTGCGCATGTCGGTCCCTAACAAAATGACGAGTGAATCCGGTGAAGCTTCGCTAAGGCGATTGGCACGACGATGTGCGCTCCGTTCATGACAAAAGCGCGGGCATCGAACAAGAGTTGGCAGGTGCACCGGCGCATGCAGAATCGGCATACGCTGGCATGATGACCGGGCTTGTCCCAGCCACCGCTGTCTTGCTTAATGCCTGGGAAGACAGCAATGGATGCCGGACGCGTAGGCTGGCGAAGCGACGCCGTCCGTTGGACGGCTATGGTCCGGCATGACGCACGTGACTGCCTGGGAGGATATTGAAATGGCTGACCACATTCCGGAAGAAGCCAAGAATTTCAAACTGCTCGGCCACGACTCCTCCGCCGCGTGGGGCGGCGGCTCGATCGTCGAGGTCAACAAGGGCTTCGCTTACGTCGGCGCGGTCGGCTCGGCGTCCTACAACGGCCCCGAGGGCTTCACCGTCCACGACGTGCGCGATCCGAGGAAGCCGCGCAAGGTCGCCGAGGTGAAGTCGCCGCCCGGCGTGCACTCCCACAAGCTGCGCGTGGTCGACGGCGACATCCTCTATGTGAACTCCGAGCGGCTCGGCGGCGAAGCCGGGAGGAACGCCCGCACCGGTTTGTTCATCTTCGACATCTCCAAGGGCGGCGAGCCGAAACAGATCGGCTTCTACGACATGCCCGGAAACGGTCCGCACCGCTTCGGCGTCGACAACAAGCGCAAGCTCGCCTTCCTGCCGAACGCCGCGCAGGGATGGAAAAACCGCGTGATCTGGACGCTCGACATCAAGGACCCGACCAAGCCCGAGGTCGTCAGCCAATGGGGCCTGCCCTGGATGAAGGCGGACGACAGCAATGGCGACGAGGTGGCCGGCCATCCGCCCGACGACATGGCCACCCTGCACGGCCCACCGGTCATTCGCGGCAACCGGATGTATTGTGCGTGGTGGGGCGGCGGCATCTCGGTGATCGACTGCTCGGACCTGCGCAACATGAAGCTCGTCGGCCACCTGTCCTGGGCGCCGCCGTTCCCGGGATCGAACCACACCTGCTGGCCGCTCGGCGACCGGCCCTATCTCATCTGCACCGACGAGGCGCGCGCCAAGCAGAAATACTGGGATGCGCAATTCATGTGGGTGATCGATGCGCGGAAGGAGGACAAGCTCACGCCGATCGCGACCTTCATGCCGGACCGCGAGAAATATTTTAGCCGCCCAGGCCGCTACGGAGCGCACAACATCCTCGAGCATTTGCCCGCCGACGGGCCATGGAAGGACATCGTGTTCCTGACCTATTTCAACGCGGGCTTGCGCGCGGTGAACGTCAGCGATCCATTCCATCCAAAGGAGATCGGCTGCTACGTCCCGGCGCTGGAAGGCGACCGGCCGGCCGTACAATCGAATGACATCGGCACCGACGAACACGGCCGGCTCTATCTGATCGACCGCGCCGGCGCCGGCATGCATATTCTGGAGTACACGGGTTAGAAGCCGACACGCACTCAGTCATCATCACCGGGCCACGCCGAAGGCGCGAGACCCGGTGAACCATCACTCAAGTAAGATGGATCGCCGGGTCAAGCCCGGCGATGACTGTGGTGTAAGGTGTCGTGGCAAAGGAAACAACAATGGACCTCGGCCTCAAAGACCGCGTCGCGATCGTGACCGGCGGCAATCGCGGCATCGGCTACGCCATCTCGGCCGAGCTGCTGAAGGAAGGCGCGCATGTCGTCGTTGCAAGCCTCGATCCGGCGCGCAACGCGGAAGCAATCGGCAAGCTGAAGGGCCAGTCGAACGGCCGCGTCATCGGCATCCCGACCGATCTTAACGACGTCGCGGCGGTCGATGCCCTGTTCAAGAAAACACTCGCCGAATTCGGCCGGCTCGACATCCTCGTCAACAACGCCACCAATGTCGTGCAGGGCAGCTTCTTCGGCATGGCCGAAGAGCATTGGGACCGCGCCTTCGACAACAAGCTGCGCGGCACGGTACGCTGCATCCGCCACGCCGTGCCGCCGATGCGCGAGCGCAAGTGGGGGCGCATCGTCAACGTCTCCGGCGGCGCGGCCTGGACACCGCAGCTCGGCGCCATCACCACCGGCATCAACAACGCCGCGGTGCAGAACCTGACTGTCGCTCTGGCAAACGAGCTCGGCAAGGACGGTATCCTGGTCAATGCGATCGTGCCGACCGCGGTGCGGACCGACCGCCACGACAAGAACATCCGAGACGAGATGGCCAAAACGGGCAAGCCCGAGGCGGAAGTGCTCAAGCCCCGCGTCGCGAAAATTCCGCTCGGACGCATGGCGGCGGCGGAGGAAATCGCCAACGTGGTGGTATTCTTGGCGTCCGAGCGGGCAAGCTTCGTCACCGGCAGCGCGTGGGCGGTCGACGGCGGCATATCGGCCCGCCTTTAATTGTGGACGGCAAGGGACGGAGACCCTCGTGCTCGTCGGAAGCTCAATTCGTCTGGCAGGTTTGGCGCTGCTGACGTTCGGCGCGGCTCCCGCGACCGCCCTCGACTATCCGACCCGCCCGATCACACTCATCGTCTCGCACGTTTCGGGCGGCCCGAGCGACGTCATCGCTCGGGTGCTGGGCAGCATGCTGGCTCCGGTTCTTCGTCAGCCGCTGGTGATCGAGAACAGGCCCGGCGCCGGCGGCAACATTGCCGCCGAGCAAGCCGCGCATGCGGCTCCCGACGGCTATACGCTGCTCATGGGCAACACCAGCATTCTGGCGACCAGCCCGGCACGCCAGAAGAATATCGGATTCGATCCGCAGTTGGATTTTGCGCCGATCACGCTGCTCGGAACGCAGACCAACGTCCTGGTCGTGCATCCTGCCCTGCCTGTGCACTCGCTCGGGCAATTGATCGAGCACGCCCAGGCGAATCCGGGCCTCCTGACCTTCGCGTCGGCGGGCCACGGCAGCCCCGCCCATCTCGCCGGCGAGTTGTTCAAGATCGAGGCCAAGGCCGACCTCGTCCATGTACCGTACAAGAAGCCTGGCCCGGCATTGCAGGACGTGGTCGGCGGCCATGTTCAGATGATGTTTGCGCCCGCCGCCCTGGTGGCGAACCATGTCCGGGCCGGCCGGCTGCGGGCGCTCGCGGTCGCGACCCTCAAGCGCAGTTCGCTCTTGCCGGATGTCGCCACGATGGCCGAACTCGGCCACCCCGGATTCGACGCCACCACCTGGTACGGGCTGGTCGCCCCGGCCGGCACGCCCAAGGAGATCATCGACGTGCTGTACCATTCGACAGCGGCGGCGATCGAGGCGCCGGCGGCGCGCAAAATCATGGGCGGCCTCGGCATCGACGTGGTCGGAAACTCGCCCCGGGAGTTCGAGACCTACCTCGAGGCGCAAGTCCCCAAGTGGGCAGCTGTCATTAAGACCATCGCGCCGCACACTCATTGACGTGCTAGAAGAGTGTCATGAACAAGCTGCTTAGATTCCTTGCGGGCCTCGCCGCGGCGCTGACGATTTCGTTTGCGGCGCCCGCCGCCGAGTATCCGGCGCGTCCAGTAACCATCATTGTCGCCTTCACTCCGGGCGGGCCAAGCGACGTGCTGGCGCGCATCCTCGGCAAGCGCCTACAGGACATCCTGCACCAGCCCTTCATCATCGAGAACCGGCCCGGCGCGGGCGGCAACATCGCCGCCGAGCAGGCCAAGAATTCCGCGCCCGACGGCTACACGCTGCTGATGGGCAACAATTCCATCCTCGCCACCAACGCCGCGCTCTACAAGAAGCTCGCCTACGACGCCGAGAAGGACTTCATCCCGATTTCGCTGATCGGCACCCAGGCCAACATCCTGGTGGTCAACCCCGCGGTGCCGGCGAAATCCATGGCCGAGCTGATCACGCTCGCCAAAGCCAATCCCGGCCAGTTGAACTTCGCCTCGTCCGGCCACGGCGCGGCGGCACATCTCGCGGGCGAATTGTTCAAGGCCGAGGCCAAGGTCAACATCGTGCATGTCGCCTACAAAGGCGCCGCGCCAGCGCTCAACGATGTCATCGCCGGCCACGTGCAGATGATGTTTGCCACGGCCGCCTCGGTGATCGGGCTCATCAAGAACGACAAGGTGCGCGCGCTCGCCGTGACCACACCGAAGCGCACCACGCTCTTGCCGGACCTGCCGACCGTGGACGAGCTTGGCATCAAGGGCTTCGACGCCACCACCTGGCATGGCCTGGTGGCGCCCGCCGGCACTCCGAAGGAAACCATCGACACGCTGAACTTCGCCACGGTCGCAGCGCTGAAGGACCCAGCGACGCAGAAATCCCTGACCGATCTCGGCGTCGACATCATCGGCAATTCGCCGAAGGAGTTCGAGGCGTATATCAAGACCGAAATCCCGAAGTGGACCGCGGTGGTGAAGACCTCAGGCGCCCAGTTCGATTGAGCACACGGGCGAATGGCCGAGCCGATTCCCGACTATGCTCCGCTCTGCGTTGCGCCGGACCGAAACCCGCGCGGTCCGCGGACGCCGTTTCCGGCGCTCGCCTGCGACACCCACGCGCATATCTTCGGGCCAGCCGAACGATTCCCCTACGTCCGCGAACGCATCTACACCCCGCCCGAACTCGACCTACGATGACTTTCGCAAGCTGCTCGCCGCGCTCGGTGTGGAGCGCGCGGTGCTGGTGCAGCCCAGCGTCTATGGCGAGGACAATGCCGCGATGCTGGACGCGCTGCAGCGTTTCGGCCCGGGTGTTCGTGCCGTCGCGGTGGCCGATCCTGCGATCTCCACCAGCGATATTGCCACGCTGCACCGGGCAGGAGTCCGCGGGCTGCGCTTCAACGTCGTGGACCGGCGCGACAACAAGAACCAAATGCCGGCTGCCATGCTGCGCAGCCTCGCCATGCGCATTGCCGAATTCGGCTGGCACATCGAGTTGCTGGTCAACGTCGACGAGGCGCCGGATTTTGCGAAGGCCGTGACTGACGTTCCGGTTCCGATCGTGCTCGGCCACCTCGGCTATCCAAAGGCCGGGGCGCGGCACTGGACGGCGAATCCCGCGTTCGCCGATCTGCTGCGGCTGATCGACGGCGGGCGCTGCTGGATCAAGCTGACCGGCCCCTATCGCATCTCGGCCGCGGCTGACGTGCCATACGACGATGTCGATGCCGCCGCGCACAAGCTCGTGGCAGCGGCACCGCAACGGCTGGTATGGGGGACCGATTGGCCACATGCCATGAAAAAGAAGCGCATGGCCAACGACGGCGAGATCGCGGATTTGCTGGAGCGATGGGCGCCGGATGCCAAAACGCGCGCCCGCATTCTGGCGGACAATCCGGCGGAGCTTTACGGGTTCAAGCCCGGCGAAAAGATCGGCTGAGCGCGCGCTACCGGTCGATCCGATCCAAATTCTCCGTCATCCGCGCGATGACGCGACGGAACCGCGCGAGTTCCGCCGGCTCGATGCTTTCGGCGGCCTGATCGTTCACGCCTTGCGAGATCTGCAGCAGGCGGTCGCGCAGTCGCCGCGCCTTGGGCGTCAGGTGAACCCTCGTGACCCGCCGGTCGTCGGTGCCGCGGACCCGGCGGATCAGACCGGCCTTCTCCATACCGCGCAACGCGATGACCGTGGTGGGCTCCATCATGCCGACGCGCGCGCTGAGCTCGCGCTGCGAGAGCCCGTCCTCTTCCCACAGCACGCGCAGGAAATACCACTGGCCGCGCGTGACGCCGTGCGGCGAAATGCGCCGCTCCAGCAGGCGCTGGAACGCGCGGTTGGCGTCGCGCACCAGATAACCCAAGCTGCCGCCGAGCGAAAAATCGATCGAATGACGGCGCGGGCCGCTGTCGCCGATGTTGGTTTTTCGCCGCATTGCCATGCGATATCCTGGTCTCGAAGAGCGTGCTGCGGGCCGCGTTGACAGCAATGCGGACGGCGCGAATAATACTTAGAAATCTATGCAATGCACAGCGGGGAGCGTCACGCGATGCAAAAGGCAGTCCGGAAAAAAGATCTGAAGGTTGTCCAGCGGCCGTCCAGCCTGCGCGACACGCTGGAATGGCTCAAGGCCGAAGGCGACCTGATCGAGTCCGACAAGCCGGTCAATCCCGATCTCGAACTCACGGGTCTGCAGAAGCACCTCGATGGCGGATGCCCGATGTTGTTCAACAAGGTGAAGGGCAAGCCCAACCACCGCCTGCTCACCAACCTGTTCGGTGACATCAACATCATCAACAAGATGTTCAGCTGGACCGACGACACCGACCGCACACGGAAGCTCGCGCACGCGCTCTCCAATCCGATCAAGCCTCAGGAGATCATGCAGAGCGTCGCGCCGTGCCAGGAGGTAGTGATCGAGAATCCGGACGACGTGAACAAATACATGGTGCCGATCCGGCACACGACCTATGAGCCGGAGCTCACGGTCGGCTCCGGCATCCGCTGCGTCACCGGCGAGCACTTCGATGGCGGCTCCGACCTCGGCTACAACCGCATGAACTTCCGCTGGGGCAACGTCGGCACGTTCCAGATTTCGCCCGGCTCGCACATGTGGCAGGTGGTCAACAAATACTACAGCAAAGACGAGCCGGTTCCGATCACGATGTGCTTCGGCGTGCCGCCGGCCTGCACGCTGCTCGCCGGCGCGGCGTTCGGTTACGCCATCATGCCGCAGGGCTGCGACGAGATCGGCATTGCCGGCGCGGTGCAGGGCTCACCCATCCGCCTCGTCAAGGCTCGCACGGTGGACGCGATGGCGCTGGCCGATGCCGAGATCGTGCTCGAAGGCTATGTCCATCCGAAGGACCGCCGCTTCGAGACCAAGGAGGCGGAGGACTCCGGCGTGCAGGGCCGCCACCACTTCCATCCGGAGTGGGCGGGCTACATGGGCAAGTCCTACAAGGCGCCGACGTTCCACGTCACCGCGGTGACGATGCGCAAGCCCGCCAGCAAGCCGATCGTGTTTGCGCTTGGCGTCCACATGCTCGATGACCACAACATCGACACCACCGTGCGCGAGGCGACCATCTTCGAGCTGTGCAACCGCCTTCAGCCCGGCATCATCCAGGACGTGGTGATCCCGTACTCGATGACCGATTGGGGCGGCTGCATCATCCAGGTCAAGAAGCGCCACCAGATCGATGAGGGCTGGCAGCGCAACTTCCTCGGCGCGATCCTGTCGTGCTCGCAGGGCATGCGGCTTGCCATCGCAGTGAGCGAGGACGTCGACCCCTATTCGATGGACGACGTGATGTGGTGCCTGACCACGCGCGTCAATCCGCAGACCGACATCCTCAACCCGATCCCCGGCGGTCGCGGCCAGACTTTCATGCCGGCCGAGCGCATGACCGCCGGCGGCCAGCAATGGACCGCGTCGAACACGCGTTTCGAGGGCGGCATGGGCATCGATGCCACGGTGCCGTTCGGCTACGAGAGCGACTTCCTGCGCCCGGTCTATCCCGTCGACAAGGTGAAGCCGGAGGACTTCTTCTCCAAGAAGGACATCGACAACGCCAAGTCGCGGATGGTCGGCTGGGTCAATTCGCTGGCGCGGACCGGACGCTGACGCGCCAGCCCTAGCCGAATCGGGCACGCGAGCGGGCGCGGGCCTTCTCGGCCTCGATCACGCGGTCGCGGGGCGGGCTCGTCGTTTCAAGTGCCCGGAGCAGCCGCCGGGCCGTGTCGGCCACCTCTTCGACCGCGTCGTTGAACGCGTCTTCGTTGGCCTTCGACGGGATGTTGAAGCCGCTCAGCTTGCGGACGAATTGCAGCGCCGACGCGCGGATTTCGTCCTCCGTCGCGGGCGGCTCGAAGTTGAACAGCGTGCGGATATTACGGCACATCGAACGCTCCCGTTGAACACTCGGCGATAATATAAGGCGTCATTCGCATTCCCGCATCCCGGCGGAAAACATGCCTACCTCTCTGTCTATTGCTCTCGATGAAGGCATCCACGTCTCCGGCCTGTTGCAAGCGCCGGCCGGTGCGCGTGCCTGCTATGTGCTGGCGCATGGCGCGGGCGCCGGAATGGACCACCCCTTCATGGCGACGGTCGCCGCGGGCCTCGCCGAGCGAGGCATCGCGACATTGCGGTACCAATTTTTGTATATGGAGCGCGGCAGCAAGCGGCCGGATCCGCCGAAGCTCGCGCATGCCGCGGTTCGCGCCGCCGTGGCTGAAGCCGGCCGGCGGTTGCCGAAGCTGCCGCTCATCGCCGGTGGCAAGTCGTTCGGCGGACGGATGACGTCACAAGCGCAAGCCACCGCGCCGCTGCCGAGCGTCCACGGATTGGCGTTCCTCGGCTTTCCGCTGCATCCGGCGAAGCAGCCGTCCCGCGAGCGGGGAAAGCATCTGTTCGACGTGCAACTGTCGATGCTATTTCTGCAAGGAACACGCGACGCGCTGGCGTCGCTCGACGAACTGCAACCGCTGTGCGAAGCGCTCGGGGCGCGCGCAACGCTGAAGTTTTTCGACGGCGCCGATCACTCGTTCCACGTGCCGGCCCGTAGCGGCCGGACCGACGCCGAAGTCATGGACGAGATACTCGACGCGTTCGTCGTCTGGGCCGATGCCGTGATCGGCAACCGCTGATCGACATGGTTAACGGCTGCAATACGCGGCTTGCCGCACGCCGGCCTGCAAAACAAAGCAAGAACTTTTAGGCAAATTTTTTCTTTCCGCTCGACTTACAGTGCGTTCACCATGACTATCTTTGGTTTGCGCGTGCATTTGTATGGAGTAGGCCATGGCGCCCCGCCCTTACTGGAAAGGCTATCTGAAGCTTTCGCTCGTCGCCTGCCCGGTTGCGGTCTTCACCGCGACCACGAGCAGCGAGCGGGTGTCGTTCCGGCAGATCAACAAGCAGACCGGCAATCGCCTGCGCCAGCAGTTGGTCGACGACGTGACGCGCGAGCCGGTCGATGCGGCCGACAAGATCCGCGGCTACGAGGTCGACAAGAATGTCTATGTCCAGGTCGAGGACGAAGAGATCGAGGCGCTTCAGGTCGAAAGCAACCACACTATAGACATCGACAGCTTCGTTCCCCGCTCGCAGATCGACGAGCGCTATCACGACAGCAGTTACTACATCGCGCCGAACGACCAGGTTGGCCGCGAAGCGTTCGCGGTGATCCGCGAAGCCATGCGCGGCAAAGACATGGTCGCGCTTGGCCGGATCGTGCTTGCCAAGCGCGAGCGCGTTATCGCTCTCCAGCCGTGGGACAAGGGCCTCCTCGGCACCACGCTGCGCTATGCCTACGAGGTGCGCAACACGGGGGAATATTTCGACGAGATTCCCGACACCAAGATTCCGAAGGAGATGCTGCAACTCGCCGAGCACATCCTGGAGAGCAAGGCCGGTGATTTCGATCCCACCGCCTTCGTCGATCACTACGAGGAAGCCGTTGTCGACATGCTCAAGCGCAAGCAGGCCGGAGCGCCCGTGTCCAAGCAGAAGGCCGCGGCGCCTGCTTCGAACGTCGTCAACCTGATGGATGCACTCAAGCGCAGCGTCGCGGCTGAGAAGGGCTCCGCCAAGGCCGCGCCTGAAAAGAAGACCAAGTCGAAGGGCAAGCCGGACGACCTGCGCCGGCAGCCGCAGTTCAAATTCCCGATCCAGGGCGGAAAGGCCAAGCAGCCGAAGGCCGCGGCGCAGCCCACAGCAAGCTCGAAGGCAAAGGCCAAGCGCAAGTCGGCTTAAGAAAACGCCGCTACTTCCACAGCGTCTTCGACGCCAGCCGCGCGCCCTCAACCAGGGCGCCGAGCTTCGCCCAGGCGATCTCGGCGTGCACGCGTCCGCCAAGGCCGCAGTCGGTGCCGGCCATGACATTTTCGCGGCCGACCGCGCTCGCAAACCGCATGATCCGCTCCGCCACAAGCTCCGGATGCTCGACCAGATTGGTGGAGTGGCTGACCACCCCCGGCAGCAGGATCTTGCCGTCCGGCAGTTTGACGTCGTTCCACAACTTCCATTCGTGCTCGTGGCGCACGTTGGCCGCCTCGAATGAATAGCACTGCGCCTTGACCTGCAGCATCAGGTTGACGATGTGCTCGAACGGCAGGTCGTGGGTGTGCGGGCCGTGCCAGCTTCCCCAGCACAGGTGATAGCGCACGCGGTCTTCCGGAATCCCTTTGAGCGCATGGTTGATGGCCTCGACGCGCAGCTTGGCAAATTTGTTGCGATAGTCGTCGACACTGAGCGCCGGCTTAAGCATGTCCCACCAATCCACCAAGCCGGGATCGTCGATCTGCAGGATAAAGCCGGCCTTTACGATCGCCAGATATTCCTCGCGCAGCGCCTCCGCGAGCGCAAAAATGAATTCCTCTTCGGTCTTGTAGTATTCATTGTAGATGAAGTGATCGAGCCAGCCGGGCGCGATCACGCAGAAGAACGTCTCGTCGACCTCACGTCCGGCTTTCGCGAGCGCCGCCTTGAACGCCGTGATCTCCTGCGAGAGCGCCGCCGTGCCTTTCGATTTGATCGGACCTCGGGCGACCGTGCATTCGCGCTCCGGCGGCGTGGGCTTCTCGCCGGGCACATAGAAGATGGTCCCGGCTTTGTCGGAGTCCTTATAGAATTGGACGAATTCGTCGCGCTCGCGCGTGTTGGTCCGCGTCGAGCCGGTTTCACCGGGCTTGAGCATCCGCCGCTCGATCCCCGTGAGATGGCGGCTGTAATAGATGAAATCGCGCGCTTTCCAGAATTCGCCGTCACCGATGACATCGATCCCGATGTCGAGCTGCTTGCGGATGCCGTGAGCCACTCCGTCCGCGATCGTCTCCGGCGCGACCACCTCGCCGAGATAAAGCCGGACCGGCAGGTTCTCCAATCCGGGAGAAACCGGCAGCCGTCCGGCGTGGGTGATGCGAATCCTGTCAGAGCTGCGTTTCATGTCACGGTCCGAGCTTGATGTTGGCGGCGCGGATGATTCCGCCATAGAGCGCCGTCTCTGCTTCCAGACGTTGCGCGAACTCCTGCGGTCCGGCGAAGTCAATCTGCACGAACGTCGCCTTCAATCGTTCGCGCACGACCTCCTCCTTGGTGATTGTCTGCAATTCCTGCGTCAGCCGCGCGACAGCAGCCTGCGGCGTGCCTGCGGGCGCCATCAAACCCCACCACGGCATCATGGTGGCGCCGGGATGACCGATCTCAGCGAAAGTCGGCACGTCCGGGAAG
This sequence comes from uncultured Alphaproteobacteria bacterium, assembly GCA_963842645.1. Taxonomy (GTDB): domain Bacteria; phylum Pseudomonadota; class Alphaproteobacteria; order Rhizobiales; family Xanthobacteraceae; genus Z2-YC6860. The sequence continues at coordinate 81,815 of CAWJGY010000011.1, forward strand.
TCGGCCATCCGCTGCGGCGAAGAGACGGCAAGCGCGCGCAAGCTGCTCTGTTTCAACGGCCCGGCAATCGAGGCGGTGCTGAGCGCGGCAAAGTCGAGTTGATTGCCAAGCAACGCCGCGATCACCTCGCCACCGCCGCGGAACGGCACATGCACCATCTGGATCGCGGCCGAACGGGACACCGCTTCCGCCGCAAGATGCAGCTCGGTGCCGACGCCGGAGGTCCCATAGTTGAGCTTGCCGGGGCTGTCCTTGGCGCTGCGGATGACGTCGGCAGCGGATTTGAGCGGCGAATTGGCGTTGACCACCAGCCAGACCGGCATCACCGCGACGACGGCAATCGGAACGAAATCCTTGCGTGGATCGTACTGCACCTTGTCGTTCATCAAGGGTGCGATGGTAATCGGCGCCGCGGTGGTGAACATCAGGGTCGAGCCATCGGCGGGCGAGCGGGCTACCGCTGTCGCGGCGAGTTGGCCTGCCGCGCCACCGCGGTTCTCGACTGTGAACGGCTGGCCGAGATTTTGCTGCAAGCGGTCGGAGAACACTCGAGCCAGAATATCCGTGGCTCCGCCCGCGCCGAACGGCACAACCACTTTGACCGGCGCCGACGGATAGGTTTGCGCGTGCGCCACTGACGCCGTCAGCAAGCCGAGCATCAATGCAGCGGCATGCCGGCCTGCGCGCGCAAGTCCTGTCATGGCAAGTCCTCCGGTGTGCATATCTTGCAAGAGATTATCGGAGCGCGGGCGCAAGGCGGCAAGTGGTGGGCAAGACGACGCAACGTGAATGATTATCCCGGCAATTTCGGCAGCCCGGCCCAACGGATCACGAGCGCGAACACCACGATCAGGACCAGAATCAGTCCGAACCCGATCCAGTTGTTCGGCTCGTCCTGGAGCTTCATGGTCTTGTGGCTCCGCAACTCCACCGCTCGACCAGCGCCTTGCGGTCGAGCTTGCCACGCTCGTTCTTGGGCAATTCGTCGCTCAACACGATTGTCTTCGGCGTCTTGAACGCCGGCAGCAGCGTCGCGCAGTGCCGCAGAATGTCGTCGGCGGCCAGTGTTGACCCAGGCCGCAGCACAACGTATGCGATCACCTCTTCGCCATACACCTTGTCCGGCACACCGACGGTGCAAGCCTCGATCACTTCGGCTCGCCGCATCAGCACGCCGTCGATCTCTAACGGAGAGATGTTGACGCCGCCACGGATGATCAGGTCCTTGGCGCGGCCGGTGAGATACAGATAGCCGTCGTCGTCGAGGAAACCCAGATCGCCGGTCTTCATCCGGTCCTGGCAGTCGACGCGCAGCGAGCCGTCGTCGGCGAGCGTGCGGTAGCGGTTGTCTCGCAAGCCGCCGAGCTCGACGGCACCCATCTCGCCCGGCTTCAGCATTTGCCCTTCGACACCGACAATGGATAGCCGGTGATAAAGATGCGGCGTGCCGACCGTGCCGATGCGCCGTTGCTCACCCGGCTGTGCGGCGATCCAGCCAACCTCGCTGCAACCGTAGCCTTGGGACACGCGGATACCGAAATGATCCTCGAAGCGCCGCCATTCGTTGACCAGGAGCGGCGCCGAGCTTGACGTCATGAAGCGCAGCGTCGGCAATTCCGCCACCGGCAGCGGCGCGTCGCCGTTGAGCAGGATGCCGATGGTGGTTGGATTGCCGGTCGCGATGGTCGCGCCGTGCTGCCTGATGTGATCGAAGAACCGGCTGCGCGAGAATTTTCGCCCCAGAATGAGCGTCGCGCCGCGAGCTAGAGGCGGCACCGCGCTTAATGTCTGGGCCGAACACCAATTGAACGAGCGGAAATCGTAGATGCGGTCCTGCGCCGTGAGGTTGAAGCCATCGGCGGTCGGCTCGGCGTTCGATAAAAGCTCGCGATAGCTCAGCACCACGCCCTTCGGCCGCGCGCTGGTGCCCGAGGTAAACAGAATAACCGCGCTGTCGTCCGGGCCGGCGGGGACACAGGCGTCGCTCGCCTCGCAGGCATTTACTGCGGCGAAGAAACCATCGCCGCGCCGATCGTCCCATGCGCCAAGCGGCAGGCATGGCGCCGATGCGGCCTTGAAGATGTCGTCGAGGCCGAGGCCCTCCTCGCACAATACCATCCGCGGCTTGAGCAGCGGCAAGATATTGTCGAGCTGATTGCGGTTCATCTCGACGTGCACGGTGCAGATGGTCGCGCCATAGGCCAGCACGCCGAAATAGGTTGCGAGGTGCTCGATCGAATTGTTCGAGAGCAATGCGATGCGTTCGTTGACTCCGACGCCCCGGTCCCGAAGATGCGTCGCGATCCGGCCGGTCAGGTCGCGCAACTGGCCGTACGTTAAGGTCCGGCCATCATCAGCCGAAACAATGAACGCCTTGTCCGACTCGCGCTCGGCGGCGCGGCCGATCCACTGGCGCAGCAGTTGTGGCCCTTGTGCCGGCATCCCCCATTATACTTCGAAAGCTAAGCAACGGCGCAACTCTCTGCGCGGATGTCCCGGATGCGGTGCAGCGGCACTTCTTGATCGCAATCACCGTGCTATAAGGATCACCGGATAGGACAAGGTTCATGGCAGGCAACATCAATCCCAACCCGTTCACCACGCGGCCCGAGATCGACGGCACGTTCGGCGTGGTCACTTCGACGCACTGGATCGCGACCGCCGTGGGCATGGGCATTCTGGAGCGCGGCGGCAACGCGTTTGACGCGGCGGTTGCCACCGCCTTCACGCTCCAGGTGGTCGAGCCACATCTGAACGGTCCCGGGGGCGACGTGCCGGTGCTGCTCTACGACGTCCGCAAGAGCAAGCCCGAGCTGATCTGCGGCCAGGGCCCCGCCCCCGCCGGCGCCACCATCGCGCATTACAAAAGCGAAGGCCTCGACATGGTGCCCGGCACCGGCCTGCTGGCGGCCTGCGTGCCCGGCATGTTCGACACTTGGATGTTGCTGCTGCGCGACTACGGCACGATGAAGCTCGCAGATGTACTGACAGCGGCGATCGGCTACGCGCAGAACGGCCACCCGCTGGTCGAGCGCGCCAATGCCACCATCAGGACGGTCGAGAAGCTGTTCCGTGATCACTGGCCGACCTCGGCGGCGATCTATCTGAAGGACGGCAAGCCGGCCGAGACCGGCAAGTTGTTCACCAACAAGACGCTGGCCGCGACTTACACGCGCGTCTTGAAGGAAGCCGCGAGCGCGGGCGGCGACCGCGTCGCGCAGATCGAGAAGGCCAGGAAAGTCTGGTCGCAGGGCTTCGTCGCGCAGGCGATCGACAAATTCTGCCGCACACAAGCCGTGATGGACGTCAGCGGCTCGCCGCACAAGGGCGTGCTGACCGGTCACGACATGGCAAAGTGGCAGGCGCCGCTCGAAGCGCCGCTCACCTATGACTACGGCCGCTACACCGTCTGCAAGCCGCCGTGGAGCCAGGGCCCGGTGACACTGCAGCAGCTCGCGCTGCTCAAGGGCTTCAACCTCGACGGCATGGATGTGGTCGGACCGGACTTCATCCATCTGGTGGTGGAGTGCTCCAAGCTCGCCTACGCCGACCGTGAGAAGTTTTATGGCGATCCGAGCTTCGTGGATGTGCCGTTCTCCACGCTTCTTTCCGACGCATATAACGCCGAACGTCGCAAGCTTGTCGCCGAGCAAGCGTCGCTTGAGTTGCGGTCGGGCTCGGTCGAGGGCTTCGGCGCCATCGTCAAGATGAAGCCCGGCGCAAAACTCGTTGCCGGCATGGGAGCAGGCGAACCCACCGTCGGACGTATGGGCGAAGTCGTTGGCGACACGGTGCATTTCGACATCGTCGACCAGGCCGGCAACATGGTGACCGCGACGCCATCCGGCGGCTGGCTGCAATCCTCGCCGGTTATCCCCGAGCTCGGCTTCTGCCTCGGCACGCGCGGCCAGATGTTCTGGCTGGAGGAAGGCCATCCCGCCTCGCTCGCGCCCGGTAAGAGGCCAAGAACGACACTTTCGCCGACGCTCGCGCTGCGCGACGGCGACGCTTACCTCGCCTGGGGCTCCCCCGGCGGAGACCAGCAGGATCAATGGATTACGCAGTTCTTCCTGCGCCACGTCCACGCAGGCATGAATCTTCAAGAAGCGATCGACGCGCCGGCCTGGCACTCCGAGCATTTCCCGATCTCGTTCTGGCCGCGAACATCGCGACCCGGCGTGCTCCAGATCGAGAAGCGCGTTCCCAAGGAAACTCGCGACGAGCTTGCCCGGCGCGGCCACATCATCGAGGTCGAGCCGGAATGGTCCGAAGGGCGCCTCACGGCCGCATCGAAGGACGGTGAGCGCCGCAAAGCAGCCGCCAACCCGCGTGGTATGCAAGGCTATGCGGCAGGACGTTGATTAGAGAAATCAGAGTGTTGGCGTGAACGCAGACAATCCGATCATCGTCGCCGATAACGTATCCAAGCTGTTCCTCGACGGCACGGTGGTGGCGTTCCGGCAATTGTCGCTCGCGGTGCGACGTGACGAGATTCTTTGCATTGTCGGCCCGAGCGGCTGCGGCAAGACCACGTTATTGCGCTGCATCGCCGGTTTGACCGAGATCAACACCGGTCATCTTTTGGTGCACGGCGAGCAGGTTTCAGGCCCCCCCGACAGCGTCGCCATGGTGTTCCAGCACTTCGGTCTGCTGCCGTGGAAGACGGTGTACGACAACGCCGCATTTGGCCTCGCCATGGCCGGCGCCTCGCACTCAGCGATCCACGAACGCGTGACACATTACCTCGAGCTGGTGGGCCTGACCGGCTTCGAGAAGCACTATCCCTATCAGCTCTCCGGCGGCATGCAGCAGCGCGTCGGTCTCGTTCGCGCGCTCGCCGTGAATCCTTCGGTGCTGCTGATGGATGAGCCATTTGCCGCGCTCGACGCGCAGACCCGCGAAATCCTGCAAGAAGAATTGCTCCAGCTCATGGAGCGTCCTGAAGAGCGCAAGACCATGGTGTTCATCACCCACTCCATCGACGAGGCGATCCTGCTGGGCGACCGCATCGCCGTGATGAGCGCGCGGCCAGGGCGGATCAAGGAGGTGCTCGACGTGCCCTTCGGTCATCCTCGCGACGGCAACGCATTGCGCGCCGATCTTCGGTTCGGCGAGATGCGCGCGCATATCTGGGGCGAGCTCCACACGGCGCGGCCGCAGCGGACGCGCGCTCCGCGGGAGGTCGCGTGAGCACGATCCACGCAACCGACGCCGGCCAGGAACTGGCCGACGATCAGGCGCGCGCCGAGCGCGTCGCCGCCCTGCGCCGCCGCCGCGCGGCGCTGAATAATTTCGGCATCCGGATGGTGTCGCTGGCAATTTTCCTGGGCATTTGGCAGCTCGCGGCAATGAATGTCGATCCGGTGCTGTTCACTTCGCCGTGGAAGGTCGCGGTCGCGGCGGTCGGCATGATCGCCAGCGGCGAACTCTGGGCCGGGCTCTGGCCAAGCCTCCTCGTCCTGATGATGGGCCTGACGCTCGCAGTCATCTTCGGCACGTTGCTCGGCCTTGCTCTGGCCCGCTTTCACGTGCTCGACGTCGGCCTCACCGTCTACATCACCTTCCTCTATTCGATTCCGTCCGTGGCGCTCGTCCCGCTGATTGTGCTGTGGGCCGGCTACGAGACCACCGCCAAGGTCATCATCCTGTTCCTGTTCGCGTTCTTCCCGATGGTGATCAACACCTACCAGGGCGTGAAGTCGGTCGACCTCAAGCTTTTGGAAGTCGGACGCGCGTTCCGATGCTCGGAGCGGCAATTGTGGACCAACATCGTGCTGCCGGGCGCCCTGCCGTTCATCGTCACCGGCATACGCCTGGCGGTGGGCCGCGGCATGATCGGCATGGTGCTGGCCGATCTCTACACCGCGATCTCCGGGATCGGCTATTTGATCGTGCGCAGCGCCAGCACGTTCCAGGTCGACAAGATGTTCGTGCCGATCGTCACGCTCGGCCTGCTCGGCGTCACGCTGACGGCGCTCCTACGGTTGGCGGAACGCCACGTGGCGCCGTGGACCGCTGCGAGCCAGGAAGATTGAACCCCGAGCTCCGTCTAGTAGCAGTCGCGACGGCTGCTCGCGCGGAGGTGAGGGCACACCGTCGGCGGACGGCTGCGATCCACGTAGCATTCGCGGCGGCTGGTCCAGAAACGGTGGCGGCAAACGCGGACCACCAATTCGACCGAGCTGGTTTTGGCGAGACTCTCTTGGATGCCCGATGCGGTTCCGACTGTCATAGCGCCGGCACTCGGCGCGAGCAGGATGGACAACGCAACAATCGCGGCGGCGGCGAGAGGAGCGGAAAATTGTCGCATGGCGACCTCACAGGTTGGGACTTGAGCAATTAGGTCCCGCCCGGCGCGGCGCGCAACATGTGAAAGCAACCTTAATTCGGATCCGCGGGCCATCGCATTGGCCGGAGTGCGACAGGCGGATGACTTGTGCCGGGCCTCCAGGTCTTTCTATGCTGCGGGAACCATGACGCTTCACATGCGGAGGAAATCGATAATGAGTCGCAATCCCGACAATGCGTTTACCATAGCCGTTGCGGCTGCTGCGCTGCTCACGGCATCGGTGGTTGAGACCTCCGCGCAATCTGCGAATTGTCCGGCGATGCGCAAGATCAACATCGGCGTGTCGGTTGCGCCGCCGAACGTAGTGCACACCTCGCCCTATGTGGCGAAGGCGCTGGGCTATTTCGAGAAGCGCTGCATCGATGCCAGCATCGTACAGTTCGAAGGCGGCCAGTCGCAAACCTCCGCGGTGGCCGCGGCGCAGGGAACCGCGATCGTCAGCGTCAGCGACGTCTCGATCGGCCGCGGCCTCAAGGTGCAGCAGATCTGGGCGCTCGCGCCGCGCATGCCGCAAGCCTACATGGTGCCGGGCGAAGTGAAGACCGCCGCCGACCTCAAGGGCAAGCGGCTGTCCGCGACCGGCGGCGGCGTCGGCGGCTTCAACTGGCGGATGGGCCGTGAGGTGCTGAAGTCCGCCAAGCTCGACGTCGGCGACGCGCAGTTCATCCCATCGCCGACCGCGGGCCGCCTGCCCGGCCTAATCGCCGGCCAGATCGACGGCGTGGCGCTGCATCCCGAAGACGTGTTCCTCGCGCAGCAGCAGAAGTCGACGCTGCATCCGCTGGTGCAACTCGTCGAGCTGATGCCGCTTTACATGTTCAACGCGTATGGCGCCTCGACGGACTGGATCGCCAAGGATCGCGCACTGCTGCGCGACACGGTCGCCGCCATGATCGAGGCCAACCGCACTATCTATCGCGACAAAGACAAGGTGGTGCCGATCATGATGGAGGCGACGCAGAAGCCCAAGGCGGCGGTCGAGTTCGCCTGGGAGAGCAACACCAAGAACTGCATCTGGTCGGTCAACACCGGCTTCGATCCGAAGCGCACGCAATGGTCGATCGACAACAGCGTCGAGAACGGCGACATCGAGGCGGGCAAGAAGCCGACGATCGAGCAAGTCGCCAACAGCAAGCTCGCAGAGGAGGCGATGGAACTGGCCGGCGGGCGTGTGACGATTGGGAAGTGCACGGAATAACGACCTCATGGTGAGGAGCATCGCCATAAGCGCGTTCACGCGCGTCTTCGACGCACTATGGCGATGCGTCTCGAACCATGGGCTAGAATTCGCAGCCCATCCTTCGAGACGGCGCTTCGCGCCTCCTCAGGATGAGGCCGAGGGAGGAAACAAGCCATGAACGACCAGCCCCGCCGCCCGCTCGGGCCGCAGCCGTGGAACGTGGTCCGCGACAAGCTCGACCAGTCGCTGCCGTTCGCCAACATGCGCGACACGCCATACTACCGTGACTGCGTCTGGGAGCAGTTCTCGGCGGGCGAATACAAACGCCGCTATGAATCGCTTCGCGCCAAGATGCGCGAGCACAAGCTCGACGCGGTCATCGTGCCGGGCGGGCCGAGCCACTGGAGCTTCGGCGCCGGCATGACCTGGCTGACCGGCCATTGGGAGTGGCATGCGCTATGCTGCTACGTGCTGGTACCGCTCGATGGCGAGCCGACCATGATCTATTCGATGGGCGGCACGCACGCCGAAGCCGTGCGCCGCCATGTCGAGGTCGCGGTGCAGGACGTGCGCCACAGCCGCAATGGGCAATATGCGCAGGTGATGGTCGAGCGACTTCGTGAATTGAAACTTGAAAAAGGCCGCATCGGCCTGATGGAGATCGACCCGCGCCACGGCGACTACATGCCGGTCAACCAGTACAACACGCTGCGCAAGGAGCTTCCCGACGCCGAGATCATTTTCACGAAGCAATTCCTGCACGATCTCGTGGTGATCCACTCCAAGGAAGAGCTCGACTGCGTCCGCAAGGCTGGCCGGCTCTGCCAGAACGCGATGGAGGCGATGGTCGCGCGCGCCAAGCCAGGCGTGAAGGAATACGAGCTCAAGGCTGCGGCGGCCGCTGCCATAATGGAGGGCGGCGGCGATATCGACTTCCTCATCATCGGCTCGACGCCGATGGACAATCCGGCGCTGATTTTCGGCAATCCGCGACCGTCGGGCCGTGTGCTGAAGAAAGGCGACATGGTCAACATGGAACTGGCCGCCGGCTATCGCGGCTACACCGCGCAGATCGGCTCGCCGATCACGCTCGGGCCGCCGACCGACATGGTGCGGAAGTTCTGGGAGGAGATCACGCTGCCGGGCTACAACAAGATCGTCGCCGAGATGCTGCCCGGCAAGAATGCCGAGGCGATGCGGGAGGCGAGCCGCTTCTTCCGCGACAAGGGCGTGCAGTCGCGACCCACGCAGTGCCACGGCATCGACATCGTCACCGACAATCCGCACATCACCTCGGACCATATCAGCGGGCTTCCGAGTGACATGGTGCTCAAGCCCGGCATGATCATCATGGCCGAGCCCAATCCGATCACCGCCGACGGCATGTTCGGCATCTTCCTCGGCCACACCTTCATCATCAACGATAAGGGTCACGAGGTGGTGGACGACTTCCCGCTGGAAATCGCGGTGGCGGGCTGACGCCTGTCGCTGACTATCGACGCTTTAACCTCTCGTTAAGATTTCTCGGCCAAAATATCATTCTAGAGCAGCTACTTATTGCGGCGCGAATGTCTAATGGAACGGAAATTAGACATCGCGGCCTCGGCCAGTTTGGCCTGGTCGGCCTTGTCGGTGTAACGCTCGATTTCCTTCAACGACTTGTGACCGCTCATGGCGGCAATCTGTTTTGAGGACTTTCCGGCTTCGGCCAATCCCCGCAAAAGCGCCTTCCGCAATCCATGGGCCTTGCACTCGGGCGGCAGCCCGGCCTTTCTTGCGGCGACCTGAATAATGAGAGTCAGCATTGGTCGCTTGATTGGCCGACCCCGATTGTCCCCGATCAATGAAAGCCCCTTGGATGGACCAGCATTGATTGCGTTTCGCCACTCAGGATGAATCGGAATGGTCAAATAGGTGCCGGTCTTTTCCTGAGTCAGGGTGAGAAAACGGGCCTTGGCGTCTGGGCGCATCAACTTGACGACATCGCCGCCGCGCTGGCCGCTGTAGAGAAGGGTGGCGAAGGCTAGCCGCTCACGGGTACCTAGAGGCCAGCGGGCCTCGTAGGCCGCGAGTTGTTCGTCCGTCCAGGTGTGTCGAGTGCCCAGCTCGTAGGCGTCGATCCCCGCAACTGGGTTGTCATTGCGCAGCCCTCTCTTGACCGCGAAGCCCGAGTAGCCAGCGCCCGGGCTTGCGCGATGTCCGCTATACCCTCGAAAGCAGTCATCCAGCATCGGGCTAGAGGGCCAGCACCTCTTGCTCAATCAACGTCGCATCATCCCCGTCCGCCCGCGAGCTGTTCACCCGCTTCGACACCGGCCACATCTGCAACACCTCCTCGGCGGCAGGCTTTATCAGCGCCGCTGCGTCCTTTGCGTCGCCATGCTCCCACTGCTCAAAGTTCTTGGCATCGAGGTTCACGGGCATCCGGTCATGCACAACCGCGACGAATTTGTTCGGTTCGGTGATCAGCATCGTACAGGACTTTAACTTCTCGCCGCTCGCCCTATCGGTCCATTCGTCCCACAGTCCGGCAATTGTCATCACTTGCCCGTCGCGGCGCGTGAAGTAGAACGGCTGCTTGCCATCGGGCGTGGTCTTCCACTCGTAATAGCCAGACGCTGGCATCAGGCACCGCGAGTTCTTGAACGCCGACCGAAACATCGGCTTCTCTGCGACGGTGTCAGCGCGCGCGTTGAAGGTCGCCGCCTTCATCTCCTTCAGTGGCTTGCTCCACCAGGACGGCACAAGACCCCCATCGCATCGGCACGAGCTGGTGATCGACCACGGCGTCCACCGTGTCGGTCGGACAGATGTTGAAGCGCGGCTGCAGGTTCGCGGCTGGCGATGTCAGCGAGTACATCGCGTGTATCTGCGTCCAGGTGTAGTTGCGAGTGAACCGACCACACATGAGCGCGGTAGTCCGCGAGAGATAGCTAGGACCGCGACTTGCGGCGAGCCGGTCCGTCTTCGGGTGTCCTTACGGGCTGGCCGTCGTAAAAGCCGTTTTCCCGACAGAAGCCGCCGTTGCCTGAGATCGCCGCCCGGCACTGCGCCAGGGTCACGAAATAGCAATTGGTCGCACCTCTGAAGCCGTATTGCGCGCACCACCGATATGGGTCGGCCTGCGTTGGCTCGATGGATAATGCGACGATTAGCGCGAAGAGAATGGCAATTGCAGCGCGCATTGGTCTCTCCTTGCGTAGTGGCTCGGCTACAGCCAGCATCCACCCGCGACGATACCGGGCACAAGCTGCTAATGGCTCGTTCCCGAGAAGTTGAATGTCCCGCCCGCGCGAGCCTCCACGGTCGCACAGGCAAGGCGAACCTCAAGGCCCCGCTGGCGTCTTCTTCAAGTCCAGCAGCCCATCGAGCAGCATCGCCAGCATGATCTGTCGGGTGCTGAATGAGGAAGATCGGCAGGGCCTTGTTGATCTGCTGCAACGGCACGGCGAAGAGGTGCAGGAATATCTCGCGGCCATCAACGCTAGGCCGGTGACGGTGACCACCGTGGTAAGCCCCACCGAGGCTCGCAGGCGGCTGGGTTTCATCAATGGCCGGTGATTCGAGACAGATTGGTTCTCAGTCCTGTGACCGAACCGGCAACAAAGCAAAGGGCCGCCCCGAAGGACGGCCCTGATAAATTGACGGGTAATGGCGTTATGGAGCGTTACACCCACCCCCAAAGACCGACTGAGCGATTCAGGCCCGTCACTTCGGCAGCGAGGTTCAGGAGTACTTGGCAGCCATCCATGCCCGCCCAGTGACCGTGACCACGGTGGTGAGTCCCGCCGAAGCCCGCAGACGGCTGGTTTTCATCAACGGCAATGGCAGGCGCTAATTCGAGAATCGATATAACTGAACGGCGGGGGTGGCCCTAACAGGCTGCGAACCCTTTTTGGTGGTGAGACCTTTAGAGGTGTTACTTGATTGCATTTGCTGCACGCGACCGTCGTTCCGACCAACAAAGGTTTGGGACGTATTGGTGCTCTGCGCTGAACCAACATTAACGTGGGGCTTGGATCTGACGAACTGCTCCTTTTGAGCATGGGCTATTGGCATCGGCAGCAAGAGCATCGTGAATACGGCTAGTGCGGCAAGCGAGTAACGGAGAAACATGCGCGGCATGGCAATTCTCCCTCTCTTAGCACCAAGCTATTTTAGCACCTCCCCGATTGACTGGAAACGGGACTCCTGTGCTAACAGTCTGCTTACTGTTCGCTTTCTAATTCACTATGCGAACAGTAACTCAGCAGAACGCGGAGGAAGCCCAATGAAATCCGCCAAGCTCAAGCTCGTGGAACGCACTGATTTGCGAACAGTCGCGGGCCGTAAGGCAAACGAGGCCTACCGGACCCGCGAACATCTCACCGAATCCGAGATGGACAAGTTGCTGGCGATGAAGCGCCGTCAATCAAAATCTAAATCAAACTAAATCACTCGGTAAGACGGCGTCAGACCCTAACCAAACTTAACAGGTGCAAGCGGTGTGCATCTAACGGGCCGCTCCCTGAGCACGAGTACTGAATTCAGCTTCGTGTGCACGGGCGTTCAATTATGCCGCCCAGGCATATTTCACCAAGGTCTATTTGGTTGAGACGAGTCGGCAGCCCGGCGTCGGAGAGATAGCGTTGTCGTGGTGGTGGTGGGAAGTTGATCGCCCCAACCTTCCCAATATTTGGCAGCGCGAGGACCAAAGCCCGCCGTCACTTCTGAATGCTGAACCGGATCATCGGCCCGTGGTTGACACGGTCGGCGGCGTTGTCGGCCGCCGCGCCGGTGACGGTGAAAGCCGGAGTGCCTTTGAAATAGTCGGCGCGATAGCCGAGCGTCAGTTTCGCCGCGCTGTCGAACCAATATGACAAGCCGAGCAGGCCGTCGACATTCACGACCGAACCGCTGTTCGCGTAGCTCGGCACCACCAGATTTGCGACGTTGCCGCTAGCGTCGAACGCACGGTCGCTGAACAGCACCGACGCGCCGAACTTCCACTCGACGACCCACGACGACTGCAGCGGCTTGCTGCCCTCGAACCCCATGCGCGGACCGACACCCATATAACGGCGCGTGTCGAACGACGGCGTGAACGCGTTTGTCGCGAGCGGGTCCGCCATACGCACGCCAAACGTGGCCTGCATGTTGCCGAGGCCGTATTCCTGGCCCAAGCGCAATGTGTGTCCGATCGAGTAGTCGGAAAAGCCGTACGGGTCCTTGGTCATTCCAGGCGTATAGGACGCTGTCGGCACACCCGGGGAAAAGGCCGACTGCGAAAATGGGCTCGGCGTGCCGTCGGACACCCAATCGCTCTTGCCTGGAATGTTGATGGTCCACCCGTCCTTCCAGACAGGCGAAGGTTCGCCGGCGCGCAGGTCGACCGGCGCGGCCAGCAGAGCAACGAACAGGACGACCGCGGCCATTAATTCCCGCATCGCCTTCACACGCCTCCATCGCTGTCCCCGATCGGGACGGTTTCGGATGAGGGGACTTGTAGGGGAGAAATCGGGTTATTCACTGGCTTTTGTAGGGTGCAAATGGCCGCATCGGTCGAAATGACCGGCCCGCGCTGTTTTCGCAACGCGGCAAGATTCTCTTTCCATGTCAATATGTTATGCCGCCGCCCAGGTACCGGCGGCGGCTCTTCCCTTGCCGTCGTGACCGGCGGATACTCGCTCGCCCGCCAAGACGGGCCGTGGGGCATTTTCGGGACCGATCAGCATGGGTGCCAAGCACTTCGGCGCACGAATCACGCGCCTCGAAGACCCGGCGCTGCTCACCGGACGGGGCCAGTTTGTCGACGATTTGAGCCTGCCCGGCACACTGCACGCGTCTTTCGTGCGGAGCCCCCACGCCCATGCCCGCTTTGGCAAAATCGACACCGCGGCGGCCCGAGCCATGCCCGGCGTCCACGCGGTATTCACCGCCAACGACATGCCCGCCCGCATCGCCACCAACCAGATCCCGATGCTGGTGCCCAATCCCGCGATCCGGACGCCGCGCACGCAGATCGCGCTGGCCCGCGATGAAGTCTGCTACGTCGGCCAAACCGTCGCCGTTGTGATCGCCGACAGCCGCCACCTCGCGGAGGACGCGGCCGCGGCGGTCGAGATCGACTACGAACCGCTGCCGGCAGTGAGCGACGCGCGCGACGCGCTAAAGCAAGGCGCGACGCGCGTGCACGCCGATCTCGCCTCCAACGTCGCGGCCTTCGTGCCGATGAGTTACGGCGACGTCGACGCCGCGTTCAAGAATGCGCCGCATGTGTTCGAGGAGGACATGCACCTGCATCGCGGCGCAGCGATGACGCTCGAAGGCCGCGCCGTGCTGGCGAGCTACGATCCGGCGGCCGACATGCTCAATGTCTGGTCGGCGACGCAGACACCGCACCTCTGCCGCGGCACCTTGGCCGACCTGCTCGAGCGCAACCCCGAATCGATCCGCGTGATCGCGCCGCTGGTTGGCGGCGGCTTCGGCACCAAGGCGCCGTTCTATCCGGAGGAGGCCGTGGTCCCCGTCGCGGCGATGAAGCTTGGCCGCCCGGTGAAATGGCAGGAGGACCGCCGCGAGCATTTCCTGGCGTCGACGCAGGAGCGCGACCAATACTGGAAGGTCGCCATCGCGGTCGATGCTCAGGGAAAAATCCTCGGCCTGCGCGCCACCATGCTGCACGACACCGGCGCTTATCTGCCGTGGGGCATCATCGTTCCGTTCATCGCATCGACGACTTTGCCCGGCCCTTATGTCATCCCGGCCTATAAGATCGAAAGCACCGTCGTATTGACCAATCGCGTGCCGACCACAGTGGTGCGCGGCGCCGGCCGGCCGCAGGCGGTGTTCGCGATGGAGCGGCTGATGGACCGCGTCGCCCGCGAACTGAACATCGACCGCGCCGAATTGCGCACACGAAACATCATTCAGCCCGAGCAGATGCCCTATTCGCCGGGTCTCATTTTCCGCGACGGCAAGCCGATGGTTTATGCCAGCGGTGACTTTCCGACGAGCCAGCGGCGTGCTGTCGAGCTTTCGAAATATGCAACCTTCCACGCGCGTCAGGCCAAGGCCCGGGCGGACGGCCGTTATCTCGGTATCGGCATCGGTAACTACGTCGAAGGAACGGGTCTTGGCCCGTTCGAGGGCGTCACCATCCGCATCATGCCGAACGGCAAGGTTTTCGTCGCCACGGGCGCCACGACCCAAGGGCAAGGCACCCGCACAACGCTGTCGCAGATCGTGGCCGACAACCTCGGTTGCCGTATCGAAGACATCGTGATGAGCGTGGGCGATACCGGCAAGATCTCGCAAGGCGTCGGCGCCTTCGCCAGCCGTCAGGCGATCAACGCCGGCTCGTCGGCGATGATCGCGGGCGAGGCGGTGAAAAAGCAGGTGATCGCGACCGCCTCCCGCGCGCTCGGCATCCCCGAAAGCGACATCGACGTCGAGGACGGCCGGGCGTTCGGGCGCGAGGGCAACAAGCCAAGCCTCAGCTTCGGCGAGCTCGCGCGCATGGCGCAGGGCATGCCGGGCTTCTCGTTCGCGCCAAGCCAGACGCCCGGGCTTGAGCACACCGCCTATTTCACGCCGCCGCAGGCGTCTTACTGCAACGGCACGCACGTGGTCGAGCTCGAGGTCGACCCGATGACCGGCGGCGTGTCGATCCTCAACTACACCGTGGCGCACGACAGCGGCAACGTCATCAACCCGATGATCGTCGACGGCCAGGTGCAGGGCGGCGTCGCCCACGGCATCGGCAACGCCATGTTCGAGTTCATGAAGTACGATGATAGCGCCAACCCGCTGACCACGACGTTCCAGGATTATCTCCTGCCGGCGTCCGGCGATGTGCCCGGCGTGTATATCGAGCACATCGAAACGCCTAACCCGCTGAATCCCCTCGGCGTGAAAGGTGCGGGCGAAGGCGGCACGATTCCGGCGCCGGCCGCGATCGTCGCCGCAATCGAGGACGCGTTGTCGCCGTTCGGCGTACACTTCACCGATATTCCGTTGACGCCGGATCGCATCGTCGCCGCGCTGCGCGCTGCCGGCGCCTACGAAAAGCTGAGCGCCGCATGAGCGAGCCCGCAAGCAAATCGCCGTTCTGGAAATTCTCGATCAAGTTCTACGCCGTGCCCGGCGTCGCGCAGGCCTGCATCGACTTGCAGGATGAGGCCAAGGTCGACGTCAACATTCTCTTCTTCCTGCTCTGGAACGCCACGCAGGGCCGCGCCTTCAAGAAGGCCGACGTGGGCGAGGTGGAGCGCATGATCGGCGCCTGGCGCGACATGGCGGTGGTGCCGATCCGCAACGTCCGCCGCGCATTGAAATCGCCACCGGCGGTGAT
Organism: uncultured Alphaproteobacteria bacterium; assembly: GCA_963842645.1. Taxonomy (GTDB): domain Bacteria; phylum Pseudomonadota; class Alphaproteobacteria; order Rhizobiales; family Xanthobacteraceae; genus Z2-YC6860. Next base: position 97,676 of record CAWJGY010000011.1, read on the forward strand.
GCCCCCTGAAGCGTCCGAAGGCTTCCGCACCCGGATCAAGGCGGTCGAGCTCGAGGCCGAGCGGCTGCAGCAGGAGGCGCTCTACGAGCTCGCGCAATCGAGCCGCCTCGGCCAGCCTTCGGCCTCGCCGGCCCGGGCGGCGCGCACCAGCGTCGACGCCTATCAGGGGGTCCTCGGTCCGTTCCCGCCGGGGCCGCTCGACACCGTGCTTTCGGCATTTGCAAAGTTCGAGCCCTAGCCTTGGCGCATGACCTTGGCCGAAAACCGGTTTCCACTTTTCGGGGCCATGCGCTACGGATAGCGGTGGCTGAGAGAGAATGACGAATGACCACCAAGACCCCGCGGCGGCTCGTGATCGGCATTTCCGGCGCCTCCGGCACTATTTACGGCGTCCGGATGCTGGAAATGCTCAAGAAGACCGACATCGAGACCCATCTGGTCATGAGCAAATCGGCCGAGATGACGCTGGTCTATGAGACCAAATACAAACCGAAGGACGTCCGCGCGCTCGCCTCGGTCAATCACCCGGCCGCCGACATCGGCGCGTCGATCTCGTCGGGCTCGTTCGCCACGATGGGCATGATCATTATTCCCTGCTCGATCCGCACCATGAGCGAGATCGCGACCGGCGTGACCAGCACGCTGGTTTCGCGCGCCGCCGATGTCGTGCTCAAGGAAAAGCGCCGCCTGGTGCTCGCGGTGCGCGAGACGCCGCTGCACGTCGGGCATCTGCGCACGCTCACGACATTGGCCGAAATCGGCGCGGTCGTCGCGCCGATCGTGCCGGCCTTCTACAACAAGCCGAAAACCGTGGACGACATCATCAACCACACCGTTGGCCGCCTGCTCGACCTGCTCGGCATCGAAACCAAGCTGGTCAAGCGCTGGGAAGGCGGACCAGCGGAAGACTAAAACCGAGGAGGAATTCATGGACCAGAAAACCTACGACGTCGGCATGAAGATGCGCCGCCAGGTCGCCGGCAATGAATATGTCGACAAGGCGATGGCCAACGTCGACGACTTCAACCGCGACTTTCAGCGCATCGTCACGCAATACTGCTGGGGCGAGGCGTGGGGCGACGACACGCTGCCGCCGCGCGAGCGCTCGATCCTCAACCTCGGCATGATCGCGTCGCTCGGCCGGATGGAGGAATTCCAGACCCACGTGCGCGGCGCGCTCAACAACGGCATGACGCCGAACGAAATCCGCGCGGTGCTGATCCAGATCGCGGTCTATTGCGGCATCCCATGCGGCGTCGATTGCTTCCGCCACGCCAAGCCGATCATCGAGGCGTGGCAGAAGAACAAGAAGTAGCGATGCTCGACCAGCCGGACCAGCGCGGCGCCGCGGCAAAAACCGCAGGTCCCGCGCTCGACTTCCAGCAGCACCTTGCGGCGCTGGAAGCGGCCGGGCTGGTGACGCGCATCGACCGGCCGATCGACAAGGACACCGAACTGCATCCGCTGGTGCGCTGGCAATTCGTCGGCGGCATGCCCGAGGACAAGCGCCGCGCGTTCCTGTTCACCAACGTCATCGACGGCAGCGACAAGAAATACGACATGCCGGTGGTGGTCGGCGCACTCTCAGCCTCGCCGGACATCTACGCCATCGGCATGGGGAAGCCGATCGAGGCGATCGGCAGCGCCTGGATCGACGCGGTGGCGCATCCGATCGCACCGGTGCGCGTAACCTCCGCGCCGTGCCAAGAGGTTGTCATCAAGGGAGACGAGCTGAGAAAACCCGGCGGCGGATTGAAGCTCCTCCCCGTGCCGATCTCGACACCCGGTTTCGACGCCGCGCCCTATTTCACCGCAACGCTCTGCATCACCAAGGATCCCGAGAGCGGCGTCCAGAACATGGGCACCTACCGCGCCGGGCTCAAAGCCACCGACCGGCTCGGCGTGCGCATGGCGTCGCGGATCGGCGGCGCCGGTGGCTACCAGCATTGGCTCAAGCACCGCAAGCTGAAGACGCCGATGCCCATCGCGATCGTTGTCGGCTGCGCGCCGGTCGTGGCATTCACCGGCCCGCAAAAGCTCGCCATCGACATGGACGAGATGGGCGTCGCCGGCGCACTCGCCGGTGAGCCGATCCGCACTGTGAAGTGCTTCACCGTCGATCTCGACGTGCCGGCCAACTCGGAAATCGTCATCGAGGGCCTGATCGATCCGGAGCTGCTCGAACCGGAAGGTCCGTTCGGCGAAAGCCACGGCTATATCGCGCTCGAGGACTACAACATGTCGATGCAGGTGACCGCCATCACCCGCAAGCGCAAGCCCGTGTTCGTCTCGATCATCAGCCAGGTCACGCCGAGCGAAGTCGAGCGTCATCAAGAAGGTCGCCTACGAGCCGATGTTCTTCTCGCATCTGCGCAACCAGCTCGGCATCAAGGGTATCCGCGCGGTGTCGCTGCACGAGCCGCTCTCCAACGTCCGCCCGGTGATCTTCCTGAAATTCGCGCAAGGATCGCCGCGCACCGAGGTCTGGCGCGCGCTGCACGGCGCGTCGGGGCTGCGCGCCGACTGCGGCAAGATCGTCGTCGCGGTCTCAGACGACATCGACCCGACCAACACCAATGCGGTGTTCTGGTCGATGGCCTATCGCGCCAACCCGGTCGACGATGTGCATGTGGTGCCGCACCGCTCCAGCGGTCACGGCCCGAAGTCCGGCCGCGTGCCCAACAATTCCTCGCTGCTGATCGACGCCACGCTCAAGCAGGCATTCCCGCCGCTCGCTCTGCCCACGCGCGAGTTCATGGACCGCGCCCGCAAGATCTGGGATGAACTCGGTCTGCCGGCGCTGTCGCCGCAGCCGCCGTGGCACGGCTACACGCTCGGCGACTGGAACGATACCTGGGACACCTATGCGAAGCGGGCCGTCACCGGCGCATGGGAAGAGAGCGGCAAGGAAACCTTGGCGCAAAAACGGGGCGGGCTCACGCCCGAAACCCCGGTGCGCGATGCGAATAAATCCGACTGACTTCCTTCATATTTGTTGCACCGCGGTATGGCCAAATCTTGATCACGGCCCGACCGTGACACCAGCCGGGCTGCCCAACACTCACTCCCATCAACTCGGCTTGATCGCGGGCGGAACATCGGCCGATCCGGATTGTTGATTGGAGGTAATCCAAATAGACTTTTCCCATCCACGTCGGTCTTCAGATGTGCTGACCGGAAAATCTCACCTGGGGAGGTTCGAGAATGGTTCGCCTCAATATTAATGGCAAAGATCATGACGTCGACGTCGAGCCTGACACGCCGCTGCTGTGGGCAATTCGGGAAAACGTCGGCCTGACCGGCACCAAGTACGGCTGCGGCATCGCTCAGTGCGGCGCCTGCACCGTGCATGTCGACGGCGCCGCAACGCGCTCCTGCTCGTTTCCGGCAAGCGCCGCGGTCGGCAAGAAGATCGTCACCATCGAGGGCCTCGCTCAGAACGGCGTGCTGCACAAGGTGCAGAAGGCCTGGGTCGAGCATGACGTGCCGCAATGCGGCTACTGCCAGAGCGGCATGATCATGGCGGTTGCAGAACTGCTCAAGAACAAGCCGAAGCCGACCGACGCCGACATCGATCGCGAGCTCACCAACATCTGCCGGTGCGGCACCTTCCAACAAGTGCGCGCGGCAATTCACGCCGCAGCGAACGCGTAAGGGAGGCACACATGAATTTCGTTCCGAAAATCAATCGCCGCTCGTTTGTCATCGGCACGGCCGCGGTGGGCGGCGGGCTCGCTCTCGGGCTCGACCTCCCGCTTGGCCCGAAGATCGTCCGCGCCGCGGACGGTTCGCCGGAGCTCGGCGTGTGGGTCGTCGTCAAGCCTGACGACACGGTCGCGATCCGCTGCGTTCGCACCGAGATGGGCCAGGGCACGATGACCGGCCTCGCTCAGCTCGTCGCCGAGGAACTCGGGTGCGACTGGTCGAAGGTCACGATCGAGGAGCCGACGCCCGGCGAAAGCGTGAAACGCAAACGCGCGTGGGGCGACTTCTCGACCGGCGGCAGCCGTGGCATCCGCAAGTCGCACGAATATGTCCGCAAAGGCGGTGCAGCCGCCCGCATGATGCTGCTCCAGGCCGCGGCCAATGAGTGGAAGGTTCCGGTCTCCGAGTGCAGCGCGGCCAACAGCACGATCACGCACAAGGCCTCGAACCGCACGACCACCTTCGGCAAGGTGGCGGAAGCCGCCGCCAAGCTGGATGTGCCTAAGGAAATCGCGCTCAAGGACCCGAAGGACTGGAAGATCGCCGGCAAGCCGCTCAAGCGGCTCGACACGCCTGACAAGGTGATCGGCAAGACCCAGTACGGCGCTGACTTCACACTGCCTGGAATGCTCAACGCCGCGATCAAGGCGTGCCCGGTGCACGGCGGCAAGCTGAAGAGCATCGACGCCGCCAAGGTCGAAGGCATGAAGGGCGTCAAGAAGGTCGTGAAAGTCGACGACAACGCCGTGGCGGTGGTCGCCGATACCTGGTGGCACGCCAAGACCGCGCTCGACGCGCTCCCAATTCAGTGGGACACCGGCGAGAACGGCAAGGTCTCCAGCGCCTCGATCGCCAAGTTCCTCGAGGAAGGCCTGACCGCGGAGAAGGCCTATGTCGGCAATCAAGTCGGCGACGTGAAGGCGGCCATAGCCGGTGCTGCCAAGAAGGTCGAGGCGGTCTATTCGTATCCGTACCAGAACCACGCGCCGATGGAGCCGATGAACGCAACCGCGCGTTACACTCCGGAGAAGTGTGAGGTCTGGGGCGGCACGCAGAATGGCGAAGCAGCTTTCGCATCTGTCCTCGCGGCGTCGGGTTTGCCAGCAGACAAGTGCGAATTCCACAAAATGATGCTCGGCGGCGGCTTCGGCCGGCGCGGCGCAAGCCAGGACTGGGTGCGGCAGGCCGTGCTCATTGCCAAGGAGATGCCGGGCACACCGGTCAAGCTGCTCTGGTCGCGTGAAGAGGACATGACGCAGGGCCGCTACCACCCGATCACGCAGTGCAAGCTTGTCGGCGCGTTCGACAAGGACAACAATCTGACCGGCCTGCACATGCGAATATCGGGACAGTCGATCCTGAACACCCTGTTGCCGCAACGGCTGGACCCGGACGGCCGCGACCCGGTCGCATTCCAGGGCCTCAATCCGCGCGGCGAGACGGCATTCGGCTATACCGTGCCGAACCTGCTGATCGATCACGCCATGCGGAACCCGCACGTCTGGGCGGGGTTCTGGCGCGGCGTGAACGTCAATCACAACGCGATCTACGTCGAATGCTTCATGGACGAACTCGCTCATTCGGTTGGCGTGGACGCGCTGGAATTCCGCCGCAAGCTGATGACCCAGCATCCGAAGAACCTCGCGGTGCTCAACGCAGTCGCCGAGAAGATCGGCTGGGGCAAGCCCACCGCGCCGGGCCGCCACCTCGGCCTGTCGCACATGATGGCGTTCGGCAGCTATGTGGCCGGCGCCGCCGAGATTTCGGTGGAAGGCGACAAGATCAAGATCCATCGGCTGATCGGAGCGACCGACCCGGGCTTCGCCGTCAATCCGGCGCAGATCGACCGGCAGGTTGCCGGCTCTTTCGTGTACGGCATCTCGGCGCTGTTCTACGGCGAATGCACCGTGAAGGACGGAGCGATCGAGCAGACCAACTTCGACACCTACAACTCCATCCGCATCGCGGAAATGCCGAAGGTGGAATCGATCGTCATGCCGAGTGGCGGCAATGCCTGGGGTGGCGTCGGAGAGCCGACCATCCTGGTCGCGGCGCCCGCGATCATGAACGCTTACTTCAGGGCGACCGGCAAACGCATCCGGTCGTTCCCGTTGAAGAACCACAACCTGCAGATCGCTTGATCGTAATTGGGAGCGGCGGCCTCATCCGGCCGCCGCTCCTGTTTTTCAGCGTTTCGACTGCGGGACGGAATCGGACATGACCGCAGCCCGCGCCCATCGGCGTCAGTTCCTCAAATCACTCGCGGCGGGCGCGGCAACGGCTGCGTTCCCCACACCGCTGCTATCGCAAAGAGCCGGCCCACCTGTCGTCATCATCGGCGGCGGTTTTGGCGGCGCTAGCTGCGCGCGCGCGTTGCGCAAGGCCGATCCGCGCATCGCCGTGACGCTGGTCGAGGCCAACCCGGCCTACACGGCGCTGCCGCACAGCAGCGCGGTGATCGGCGGGCTGGTCGATCTCAAGCATCAGCAGTTCGGCTACGACAAGATCAAAAGCGCGGGCGTCACCGTCGCGCTGTCGGCCGCAACGGCCATCGATCCGCAGAAGCGGACGGTGACGCTCGCCGACGGCGCGCAACTTGTTTACGAGCGGCTGGTGGTCTCGCCCGGCATCGATTTCCGGACGGGCTCGATCCAGGGCTACGATAAAGCCGCGATGGAGGCCATGCCACCGGCTTACAGCGACGGCGCGCAGGTCGCGCTGTTGCGACGCCAGCTCGAAGCCATGTCGGATGGCGGCACCGTGGTCATCACGTCGCCGGCCAATCCGGCGCGCTGTCCGCCGGCGCCTTACGAGCGCGCCAGCCTGATCGCGCATTATCTGAAAACCAACAAGCCGCGCTCCAAGGTGGTCGTGCTCGACGCCAAGGAGAGCTTCACTATGCAGAAGATGTTCGAGGCGGCGTGGCAGGAGCTCTATCCCGGCATGATCGAATGGGTGGGGCTGTCGCAGGGCGGCGCGCTCACCGCGGTCGATGCTGCCAGCCGGATGCTCACGACCGACTTCGACAAGTACAAGGCCGCGGTGGCCAATGTCATCCCGCCGCAGAAGGCGGGCCGCGTCGCCGATCTCGCCGGCGTTGCCGACCGCACCGGCTGGTGCCCGGTCGATGCGGTGACGTTTCTCTCCAAGCTGCAGCCGAATATCCACGTCATCGGCGATGCGGCGATCGCGGGGGCGATGCCGCGCTCGGCCTCGGCGGCGCGTTCGCAGGGGCAAATCTGCGCGGCGGCAATTGTCGCACTGCTGGCGGGAAAGACGCCGCCGGCGCCGACGATGACCAGTTCCTGCTACAGCCTGATCGCGCCGGACTACGCCATCTCGCAGAAAGGCACCTACCGGCCAGTCGACGACCAGTACACCGAGGCCGAGGGCGGTCCGGTCATCAGCCCACCTGATGCGCCACGCGCCACGCGCAAGGCCGAGGCTCACGAGGCCGAGGCCTGGTATCGGGCCATCACCGGCGAGGTGTTCGGATGAAACGCCTCGCGTTCCTCGTCCTCGCCGTTGCGTTCCCCTGCGCGTCGCAGGCGCAGGAAGCGCTGCGTCCCTACGAGGTTGTCGGCAATGCCATTCCAAAGTCGCTGACCGGCAAGCCTAGCGACCCCGAGCGGGGCCGTGCCATTGTGGTCAAGCGCGAAAGCACCTGCCTGCTGTGCCACTCCGGCCCGTTCCCGGAGCAGCGCTTCCAGGGCGACCTGTCGCCGAGCCTGAAGGGCACCGGCGCGCGTTGGTCGGAGGGTGAGCTGCGGCTGCGGCTGGTTGACGCCGCCCGCCTCAATCCGGCTACCATCATGCCGTCGTATTACCGGCTCGACGGCCTGACCCGCGTGGCGCAGAATTATCGCGGCAAGCCCGTGCTGACGGCCGAGCAGATCGAGGACGTGGTGGCCTATCTCAAGACGCTGAGAGACTGAGCATGAACCTACAGGCAACCCGCCGACAATTCCTCGCCGCGACCGGCGGCGCGGCAGCGGCGTTGATGGTGCGGCCGGCACAGGCGACGCCAGCATCGATGGCGGCGGCGATCCGCCAGGTCGTCGCCGAGGCCTCGGTAAAGCCCGGCCGGGTCAAGCTCGAGCTGCCGCCGCTCGTCGAGAACGGCAACACCGTGGCGATGGCCGTTTCGGTCGAAAGCCCGATGACCGCGAAGGACTACGTCAAGGCGATCCACGTCTTCACCGAGAAGAACCCGCAGCCCAATGTCATCAGCATCAAGCTCGGGCCGCGTGCCGGCAAGGCCGAAATCTCGACGCGCGTGCGACTCGCCGACACCCAGACCGTCGTCGCCATCTGCGAGATGTCGGACGGCTCGTTCTGGTCGGACAAGGTTGACGTGATCATCACGCTCGGCGCATGCCTGGAGGACTTGTGATGGCCGCGCGCACCCTGATCAATGTTCCGCCAAAGGCCAAGCGCGGCGAGGTTATCCAGATCAAGACACTGATCTCGCACATCATGGAAACGGGCTTCCGGCACGACAACGTCGGCAGTCCGATCCCGCGCGACATCATCACGTCGTTTGTCTGCACCTACAACGGCGAGAAGATTTTCGAGGCCACGCTCTACCAGGCGATCGCCGCCAATCCCTTCGTCACGTTCCACACCGTGGCGACCGAGAGCGGCACTTTCGCGCTCCAATGGACTGGCGACAACGGCTTCACACAGGAAGCCTCCGCGAAAATCACGGTCGAATGAGACCTCGCGTGCGCCTCGCCGTTGCGATCGTCATGCTATCGCTCGCAATCGGACCGCCCGCCGTCTCCAGCGCGGAAATTCCTTTGGATCAGCGCCGCTCGGCTTACCAGGACATGAGCCGCGACAACAAGGCGATGCAGGACGACGACACATCCAATCCCGGCATGCTTGCGGTGCTCGACGGCGAGGCGCTGTGGGCGGCCAAGTCCGGCGGCTCGGGGAAATCCTGCGCGGACTGCCACGGCGACGCCAAGACCGGTATGAAGGGCGTCGCGGCCCGCTATCCCGCGTTCGATGCGGCGTCGGGCGGGCCGGTCAATCTGGAGCAGCGCATCAACATCTCCCGGCAGCAAGATCAAAAAGCGCAAGCCTTCGCCTACGAGGGCAAGGAGATGCTGGCGCTATCCGCCTATGTGGCCATGCAGTCGCGCGGCGAGCCGATTGCGCCACACGACGACGCGCGGCTCGCGCCATTCATCGAGAAAGGCCGCGCGCAATTCAACCAGCGCCAGGGCCAGCTCAACCTGTCATGCGCGCAGTGCCACGACGACAACTGGGGCAAGAGCCTTGCCGGCAACACCATCCCGCAGGCGCACCCGACCGGCTATCCGATCTACCGCTTGGAATGGCAGAGTCTCGGCTCATTGCAGCGGCGGCTGCGGAATTGCATGATCGGGTTGCGCGCGGAGCCCTATGCCTACGGCGCGCCGGAGTATGTGGACATGGAGCTTTTTCTGATGTGGCGGGCACGAGGAATGAAGGTCGAAACCCCGGCGGTGCGGCCATGAGCGGCAACAAGCTGCGCGGCTATGTAGCGCTGGCGGTTGACCTTCGCGCCGGCAAGACCACACCGCGCGCCTACCTCGACGAGACGCTGAAGCGCATTGCCGATCTCGATCCCGTCATCGGCGCCTTCGTCAAGCTGAACAAGGACGGCGCGATCAAGGCTGCGGACGCCTCAACCAAGCGCTGGCGCGACGGCAAGCCGCTGTCACCGATCGACGGCATGCCGATCGCGATCAAAGACATCATCGAAACCGCCGACATGCCGACCGGCCAGGGTTCGCCCATGTGGGAGGGCCAGGAATCGCGCCGCGACTCGGCAGGCGTGCACGCACTGCGCGAAGCCGGCGCCATCATCCTCGGCAAGACCACCACCACCGAATTCGCCGCCACTCACCCATGGCACAAGACCAAGAACCCGCACGACCCCGGCCGCACGCCGGGTGGATCGTCGAGCGGTTCGTGCGCCGCGGTCGGCAGCGGCATGGTGCCGGCGGGGCTCGGCACTCAGGTGGTGGGCTCGATCCTGCGGCCATCAAGCTTCTGCGGCGCGGTCGGCTTCAAACCGAGCGTCGGCGCGATCAACCGCAGCGGTTCGCACGATCATTTCAGCCAGAGCTGCCAGGGCGCGATCGGCGCGACGCTGGCCGACACCTGGGCGGTGTTGCGCGCGATCGCCGATCGTGCCGGCGGCGATCCGGGTTTCTTCGGTCTCTCCGGCGACGTGAATTTCTCCAGACGCGCCAAGCCGGCGCGTCTGGGTGTGCTCGAAACCGGCGGATGGAGCCATACCACCGAAGGCGCGCGCAAGGCATTCGCGAGCGCCAAAGAAAAGCTCGCCAAGATCGGCGTGGAGCTCAAGAGTCGCGCCGACGACCCCGACATCGAGACGCTCGAGAAGGCAATCGCTGACGCTCAGCCGCTCACTCTTGCGATCAACGCCTGGGAGGGCCGCTGGCCGCTTAACACCTACGCCGATCTCGACGCGAGCAAACTTAGCCAGGGCGCTCGCGACCGGCTCAAGGTCGCCGAGGCGACGACGCAGAAGCAATACGGCGAACTGATCGCAAAGCGCACCGTCGCCCGCGACGCCTATGCCAAGGTTGCGAGCCGCTACGACGCTTTCGTGACGCTGGGCGCATGTGGTGCTGCTCCCATCGGTCTCGGCTCGACCGGCAACACCGCGATGAACGTGGCGGCCTCGCTGCTCGGCTGCCCGGCGCTGACCTTGCCGCTGCTGCATGACGAGGGCCTGCCGCTTGGGTTGCAATTGCTCGGCGCGGCGGACCGCGACGCTGCGCTGTTTGACGTCGCGAACTGGATCGCCCGCGACGTATACGAACGCGCCGATCTGGTGGGCGCGGCAACGTGATGACGACAGACGAGAGGCTTTGCAGACATGTTCCGTCGTGACGCCCCCGCTGAAGCCGAATTCCGCATGGAAGTGCGGACCTGGCTGGAGGCCAATCTGCCGGCCGCGCTTCGGGGTCGCACGACGCGGCCGCCGCCTGCGGCGTTGATGCCCTGGTATCACACCCTATCGCGCAAAGGCTGGATCGCGCCGCACTGGCCCAAGCAATACGGCGGCATGGGCGCTACGCTGAACGAACAGATCATCATGACAGAGGAGCTGGCGCGCGTCGGCGCGCCGCACTTGCCGGTCCAGGGGCTCAATCACATTGGCCCGATCCTGATGGAGTTCGCCAATGACGCGCAGAAGTCGAAGCACCTGCCGCCCATCATTGCCGGCTCGGTGATCTGGTGTCAGGGCTATTCGGAGCCCGGCGCAGGCTCCGACCTCGCCAGCCTGTCGACCCGCGCGACGCTGCAAGGCGACCATTTCGTGGTCAAGGGACATAAGATCTGGACCACCTGGGCGCACCATTCGGACTGGATGTTCGCGCTGGTCCGCACCGACCCGCAGGCCCAGCCGCGCCAGGCCGGCATCAGCTTCCTGCTGATCGACATGCACAGCCCAGGAATCAAGGTCAGGCCTATCAAGACCATCGCCGGCGACGACGAATTCGCCGAATGCTTCTTTGACGACGTCATCGTGCCGGCCGAGAACCTGATCGGGAAGTTGAACGATGGCTGGCGCATCGCCAACGCGCTGCTGGGACATGAACGCATCGGGACATCGAACCCGCAATTCGCTTTGGTTGCGCTGGAGCGCATCAAGACGATGGCGCGCACGTCCGGGGTGATGGCGGATGCGGCTTTCCAGGATCGTCTCGCGGCAGCCAGCATCAACGTCACGGCGCTCGCGGCTTTGTTCAGCCACGCAGTGGAGCTCACCAATCAGGAGCGAAGCCCCGGGCCGGAATCCTCTATCATCAAGATCTTCGGCTCCGAACTTCTCCAGGCGCTCAACGAGCTTTTGATCGAGGCGGCCGGCGGTCACGCACCGGCCGAACATCCGATCGCCACGGATTTTGGCGAAGTGGAGGTTTCAACGCCGTTCCTTCAGGTGCGGCGCGCGACGATCTACGGCGGTTCATCGGAAATCCAGCGCAACGTCGTGGCCCGCCGCGTTCTGAACCTCCCGAATTGACTTGAAGCCGTCATGGACCTGAATCTGACATCGGAGCAGGCTTTGTTGCGCGACAGCGCCGCGAAATACATCGCGGCGGCGGGGCCGAAAGTGGCCCGCGGATTTCGTGAACAGGAGGCAAGCTTTGCGCCGGCACGGCTGCTTGAGGCGGGAGAACTCGGATGGCTTGGCATCCTTGTCCCGGACTCCGCGAATGGCCTTGGGCTTGGCCTCACCGAGCTCGCCTTGGTTCTTGAACAGGCGGGGCGCGGACTTGTATGCGAGCCGATCGGGCTCGCGGCGATTTCGGCGGCCGCGCTCGCGCAGGGGCGTACGCCGCATCCGATGCTGGAACGGGTGATGAGCGGCGCGGCGCTGGTGGTGCCGGCGCTCCAGGAAGGCGCGCATGGCGGCGATCCGCTTGCGCCTGGCACTCAAGCAGTGGCGAAAGGCGGAGCGCTCCGTGTCACCGGAACGAAGATGTTCGTTTGCGCTGACGGCGCCGAAGGTTTCCTCGTGAGCGCCAGCGGGCGCGATGGACCTGAGCTTTGCTACGTGGCCCGCAATGCGCCCGGCTGCACGCTGTCGGCGACGCAAACGGTGGACGGCCGCAAGCTGTCCACGCTCACGTTGACGGACACGCCGGCCGACATCGTTCCGCCGCGCCAGTCATCGAGGAACGCGGTGGATGCGCTTCATAACCTGGCGCTGCTGGCGCTGTCGTGCGAATTGCTGGGCGTGATGGAGAAGGCGCAGGAGATCACGTTCGACTATCTTCGCATCCGCAAGCAGTTCGGCAAGCTGATCGGCAGTTTCCAGGCGCTGCAGCACAAGGCGGTCGACATCTATATCCGGACCGAGGCAACGCGGTCGCTGGTGTTTCAGATCGCGGCCAACAACGACCCCTATCGAATTGATCCCGTGCTGGCCATCGCCGTGAAGGCCAAGGCGTCGGAAGACGCGCTGATGGTCACCCAGACCTGCATTCAGCTTCACGGCGGAATCGGATTCACCGACGAGCACGACATCGGACTTTATCTTAAACGGGCGATGCTGCTGTCGTCGATGCTCGGCAACGCCGCGGCGCAGCGGCGACGCTATGCGGCGATCGGCGAGGTGCCGGCGTAGTCACCCGACCGGTGCTTGATATTCAGCATCACCCCCGGGCTTGACCCGGGGGTCCATCTTCTTACGAAGAACGATGGATTGCCGGGTCAAGCCCGGCAATGACGAACGAGGGTGCAGGCGTGGCATAAGCGACGATAGGTTCAAGCCTTCCATAAATTGCTGAACTGCGTCGCCACCACGTCCTCGTACTTGCCGACGCCCTTGGTCAGCCCGACCGTTTGCACAAACTTGCACATGCTGTCGAACGTGCCCTTCGAGATCGTCGGATCGTAAAACGGCAGGTCACGCTCGATCAGCGTAGCGATCAGGCTCGCCTCGAACGCCGGAAACCATTTCTCGCCCACTTTCGTGGCGCGCTTGGGATCGGCCTTGAGCGCCTTCTGCGTCTTGACCAGTGCCCGCACTGCGGCGGCGGCCTTTTCCGGCGTCTTCTCGACAATGTCTGCGCGAGTCGCCAGAACGCCGAAGGTATAGCCGCGCAAACTCGCCGGCCCGTCGCCGCGTCGCGCGTCCAGCACCATTGTACCGATGCCGCGCTGCACCGCCACTTCGGCGCCCATGCCGTTGGCCCAGAAGCCGTCGATCTTGCCCTCCTCCATCGCCTTCGCTGCGTTGACGCCGAACGAGACGCTGGCCTGCGCCGGCATCGGCGGCGGCGCGATCTGCACGTTGTCACGCTTGGGATCCATGCCGCATTCCTTCAGCAACTCGATCAGCCCGATGTCGATCAGCGGCGCCGCTCCAATCTTCTTGCCTTTGACGGCGGCAACGTCGCCGCGCTTGACCTTGAGGTCGGAGCGCATGATCAGGAACCAGTAGGTGTGTTGCGCCAGCGCGCCGAGGAATTTGACGCCGTTCCATTCCGGAAAGGCGGTCGGCGCCGAATGCGACGAGCCGCCGACAAAATCCGCTTTGCCGTCCCGCAATGCCTCGTAGCATTTGCCGACCGGATAGATCAGCTCGAGCTCCGCATCGAGGCCTTCCTCCTTGAAGAAGCCCATCTCCACCGCGGCGATGGTCGGGAAGTACGAATTGGAGACGAGATCGGGAATGACGACTTTCATTGAACGCTCCTGTTACCCCTCATCGGGCAGCGACACGATCTTGTAGCTGTGCGTGAGCTTGCGGCCCAGCACTGGGTCCTCCAGCTCCATGTCGAACGTGCCGGAATACGAAATGTCGCCGTGCACGGCAAACGTGCCGCAGAACATCGCAGTGCCTGGCGCGAGCTTGTCGCCGCCGGTGTAGAGCTTGATCAGCTCCTCCGGCGACCGCATGGTGGTGACCGGGCCCTCCTGATAGAGCCGGCGCTTGCCGCCGTCGGGCACGTAGGAGCGCAGCTTCAGCTTGTCCCAGTGCGGCTTGACCTCATCGTAGCGCCAGAGCGTCGTGCCGACGGGCTTGGCGCAAAGCTGCTTCGACAACGTGACGCCGACGGTTTCCGCCTTGCGGTCGGTGTGGTCGGAGCCGACGCCGAGCCAGAGCTCGTCGTCGAGCGCGAACAGCACGAACTCGACTTCTCCCGACGACTTATCGGCCATTACTTCGATGAACATGGCCGTGCTCAGAAGCGAGCACGATACTCGGTAGAAGATCGGCACGGACTTCGGCCGCTTCACGCCGATCGCCTCAAGCTCTTTGATATGCGCCTCAAGCGCATCGACATTTCGGCCAGTCCAGCCGGCGATCACCAGATTCTTGATCGCTCCGACGTCAAGCTTGCGTTCGCTCGGCACTGTGCCTCCCCGGATCATTGGCCTACATCATAAGTTTTTGACATTACACGCTAAATCCCCGATCTTAAAGCGCAACGGAACAACAAAAGGCGGAGGGAATGTCGGTCGCGGCAATCGCCGGAACAGCAAGAATTCGACCGTCTATCAAGCGACTCCGGCTTGAGCACGTCGTCATGGGCGGCGCGATCCTGTGCCTGATCGTTCTGGTTGTTCTTCCGCTGCTATCGCTCCTTCTTGGCAGTGTTCGCGGCGAGCAAGGCATCAGCCTGGACAATTTTGCCGAGGTGATGAGCGGCCGGCTCTACGTCAACGCTCTGAAAAACTCGCTGACCCTTGGCGCCTGGACCGGGGTGTTCAGCCTGATTATCGGCGTGTCCCTGGCCTGGGCGGTGAGCCGCACCGACGTCCCCGGCAAGGCGTTGATCCAGATGACGGCCAGTCTGTCCTATCTGTCGCCGCCGTTCCTCACCGCCATTGCCTTCGTCTACCTGTTCAGTCCGAACGCTGGCTTGATCAACGTGCTCACGCGCGACGTGCTGGGACTCCCCTTCCTTACGTTCAACATCTTCTCCATGACCGGCCTCGTTCTGGTTACGGTGCTGCACACGTTCCCATTCGTCTATCTACTTGCGTCAAGCGCGATGCTTTCGGTCGATGCGTCGTATGAGGAGGCGGCCCAGATCCTTGGCGCAAGCAAGTTTCGCACCGCGATCTCGATCACCACCCCGCTAGTCGCGCCGGCGATCCTGTCCGGCACGCTGCTCGCGTTTGTGAATGCCATTGCTCTGTTCGGTTCGCAGGCCATCATCGGTCTTCCCGGGCGAATCGTCACTCTTCCGACGCGCATCTACGCGTTGTTCGACTATCCGCCGGAGTACGGCCTTGCTTCAGCACTCTCGCTGGTATTCGTCGTTATTACGGTGGTCGCTCTCTATCTTCAGCGCGCGTTTCTGGCCCGGCGGTCCTATGTGACATTGGCGGGGAAAGGCGCGCGTCCGCAGCTCATGTCGCTCGGCCCGGCGCGCTGGCTGGTGTTCGGCTTCGCCGTGCTCGGCTTCGTTGTGGCCATTGTTCTTCCATATACGACGCTGATTGCGGTGAGCTTGTCGAAGTCATGGGGCCTCGACTTCTGGAAGGGCCTGACGCTCGCGAACTACAAATTCATCCTGTTCGAATACAACGTGACCCAACGTGCGATCCTTAACAGCCTGTTCCTGGCGACAATCGCCGCGACGATCGCTGTTCTGCTGGGAGCAATCATCGGCTGGATCGATCTGCGCACCCGCATCCCCGGCCGCAAGCTGCTCGATTATTTCGCACTCATTCCGCTGGGGCTTCCCGGCATTGTGGTCGCGGTGGCGCTCATTCAATTTTGGCTCGCCCTGCCATTCGCGCTCTACGGCACATTGGCGATCCTGCTGCTGGCTTACGTCGGCCGCTACATCCCTCTCGGGGTCCGCGCGGCGAATTCGTCGCTGCGGCAGATCGATCCTTCTTTGGAAGAAAGCGCGCAAATCCTTGGCGCCTCGTGGCTCACCACCATGCGCGAGGTGACCTTGCCGCTGATCCGGCCGGGCCTGTTCGCCGGATGGTTGCTGGTATTCGTGCCGGTCATCCAGGAACTTTCGGCGTCCATTCTGCTGTTCTCGTCGAGTTCGATCACGCTGGCGGTCGCGGTCTATAACCTCTACGAAACCGGCTACATCGAGCCGGTCGCGGCGCTCGCGATCGTGAACATGGTCATCATCGGCGCGGCGATCTTCGTCGCCAACAAGCTCGGCGGCGGGAAGATCGCAAGCCGTTCAAACGCGGCGCAAGGACTGACCTCGTAATGGCGAGCATCGCGATCAACGGACTGACGAAAAGCTTCACCGGCGGCGCGGCGGCCGTCGACGATCTCGTGCTCGACATCAGGGACAACCAGTTCGTCACTCTTTTGGGCCCAAGCGGCTGTGGCAAGACCACCACCTTGCGGATGATCGCCGGTTACATCGTGCCGGACGCCGGCACCATCCATGTCAACGGCCGGCTCGTCTCCGCGCCCGGCCAAGTGGTGCCGCCGGACCAGCGGGGCATGGGCATGGTGTTCCAGAACTATGCGGTGTGGCCGCACAAGACCGTGTACGAGAACGTGGTGTTCGGGCTGAAGGTCAGGAAAACGCCGGCCGCGGCCGCGAAGAAGAAAGTCGCGGACACCCTCTCGCTCGTCAACCTCACCGGGCTGGAGCAGCGCTATCCAAACGAGCTTTCCGGCGGCCAGCAGCAGCGCGTAGCGCTCGCCCGCAGCCTCGTGGTCGAGCCGGAGATACTATTGCTCGACGAGCCGCTGTCCAATCTCGACGCCAAGCTGCGCGAGCAGATGCGCGTCGAACTCAAGCGCCTACAACGCCGCACCGGCATCACCTTCGTCTATGTCACCCACGACCAGGCCGAGGCGCTCGCGCTGTCCGACCACATCGCGGTGATTCATGGCGGCCGGTTGCAGCAGTACGGCACGCCGCAGGACGTCTATGCCCGGCCGGCCAATCGCGCCGTCGCCGACTTCATGGGCCTGGTCAATTTCATATCCGCGAAGGTGGTCGCCCCGGGCACGATCGAGGCGGCCGGTGGATTAAAGTTTCTGGTTCCGCTGCCCGATGGCAGCAAGATGGGCGACAGCGTCGAGGTTTCGGTCCGCCCCGAGAACGTCCGCCTGAGCGCCGGCGGAAGCGGCTTGCGCGCAGCCATCAGCGGCCAGCAAGCCACCATTGCCGAGCGCACGTTTCTCGGCAACATCAGCGAATATTATGTCAGTCTCGACTCCGGTCCGACGCTTCGGGTACAGACCCACCCGGGCCAGGTCTTCGTGGTGGGCGACAAGGTCGCCATCGAGATCGACGCCACCCAATGCAGCGTGTTTCGCAGTTCCGCGTCTTAGTCCATCAGCATCCACGGGAGCAGCTTCGTGACGATACAAGTCGACAACATCCACGTTCAAGGCACCGAACACTGGACCAAGAAAGGCGACGCCAAGCTGTTCCTGTGGGAGAAGCGGCGCGCGCAGAACACCCAGGAGCGCGGTACCATCCTGTTCGTCCACGGCTCGTCGATGGCGTCGCAGCCGACGTTCGATCTGCAGGTGCCGGGCCATCCCGGGGCGATGGATTATTTCGTCGGCCAAGGCTTCGACACCTGGAGCGTGGACATGGAAGGCTACGGCCGCTCCACCAAGGATCGCGGCATCGACGCCACGATCTCCGAAGGCGCCGATGACCTGAAGGCCGCGACCGACTACATCTTCAAGACCCGCAACCACACCGGCCCGTTGCTGGTGTACGGAATCTCGTCTGGCGCATTGCGCGCGGCGCTGTTCGCGCAGCGTCATCCCAACCGCGTCAGACGGCTCGCACTCGACGCGCATGTCTGGACCGGCGCAGGCAGCCCGACCTTGGCTGAGCGCAAGAAGAGACTGCCGGAATTGCTCAAGACCAAGCGGCGCCCGATCGACCGCAAGTTTGTGCGCTCGATCTTCGAACGCGACCACCCGGGCACCGCCGACGACAAAGTGATCGAAGCCTTCGCCACCCACATTCTCGAACTGGACAATTCGATCCCGAACGGCACCTACATCGACATGTGCAACCACCTGCCCGTGGTCGACCCGACCAAGATCGTGGTGCCGACCATCGTCATGCGCGGCGAATACGACGGCATCGCCAGCTTCGACGATCTGCTGAAATTTTTCGAGAAGCTGCCGAACCCGGACAAGACCTTCGCGGTGATGCCGGGCATCGCGCACGCGTCATTCCAGCAGAAGAACTACATGATCGCGTATCACATCCTACTGAGCTTCTTCACGCAGCCCGAGCCGATCTATTCGACGTACAAGCCGGGCCAGGCCGGTGCTCACTGATGCGGTCGTCATCACCGGGCCGCGCCGTAGGCGCGTGACCCGGTGATCCAGCCCTTTGCGTAAGAAGATGGATCGCCGGGTCAAGCCCGGCGATGACGGCGGAATTCCGGGAGACGACCATGCACAAATGCAGATACTTCATTGTTGCCGCAATTCTGTACGCGCTCGTCAATCCCACTCACGCTCAAGACGCCGTCGACCTCCCCAAGGCCAAAGCCGAAGGCAAGGTGGTCTGGTACACCTCGACGCCGCTGCCGCAGGCGCAGAAGATTTCCAACCTGTTTGAAAAGGAATACGGCATCAAGGTCGAGATGTTCCGCTCCGGCGGCTCCGCCATCCTGCGCCGCTTTCAGCAGGAGATCGACGCCGGACGGATTGCCGCCGACGTGCTGACCACGTCCGATCCCGCGGCCGCCGCCATGCTGTCGCGCAAGGGCATATTCGTGCCGTTCAAGCCGAAAAACTTCGACAAAATTCCGGACGCCGCCAAGGACAAGGACGGCTATTTCGTTGGGCAACGGCTGAACCTGATGACGAACTACATCCGGTTCGACAAGGTGCCGGAGGCCGACGAGCCGAAGACCTGGGGCGATCTCGCCGATCCCAAATACAAGGGCAAGATGGTGATCGGCGATCCTTCGTTCACCTCGCTACTGGTGTCGGTGGTCGGGATGATCTCGAAAGAGCGCGGCTGGGGCTTCTATGAGAAGCTGCGCGCCAACGACACGATGGTCGTCCAGGGCAATCAGCAAGCGTCCGACATGCTCAAGCGCGGCGAGCGGCTGATCGCTGTCGGTGCGCTTGATTCGTACGCCGCCGAGGATCGCGCTGCCGGTCACTCCATGAAGACGCTTTATCCCAGCGACGGCGTATTCGTCATCCCGTCACCGACTTCGGTGGTGAAGGGCGGACCGAGCCCGAACGCCGGCAAGCTGCTCGCCGAGTTCATCATCAGCGACGAGGTGCAGAAGATATTTCCCGCCGACGGCGGGTTTGCGGCGCGGGGCGATATCGCCGCGCCGGCCGGTTCGCCGCCGCTGTCGAGCCTGAAGATCTTGCCGGTGGATTACGACTACACCGAAAAGGAAGCACCGCGCATCAAGAAGCGCTTCAACGAGATTTTTCAGTAGCGGTTATTAGCACAGCCATCCCTCCCGTCTTCGGGGAGGGATAGCGCTCGCCGCAAGGCTTACTCACATCCACAGCTTGGGAATCAACTCGTCGCGGTCTTAGGAACACGCAGCGTTTCGTCCAGCATCTGCACTGGACCGCGGCCGCCGAGCCGGTGATGCAGCCGGTCGAGCAGCAGGTAGATGACCGGCGTGGTGTAGAGCGTCAGCATCTGCGACACCAGCAGGCCGCCGACGATGGTCATGCCGAGTGGCCGCCGCAGCTCGGAGCCTGGACCGCTGGCGATGATCAGCGGCAGCGCGCCGAGCATGGCGGCGAGTGTCGTCATCATGATCGGCCGGAAGCGCGCAAGGCACGCCTCGCGGATCGCCTGCTCCGGCGGCAGCCCGCCCTCGCGCTCGGCCGAAAGCGCAAAGTCGACCATCATGATGCCGTTCTTCTTGACGATGCCGATCAGCAGAATGATGCCGATGAAGGCGATCACGGTCAGTTCGGCGCCGAACAATTGCAGCGCCAGCAGCGCACCGAGGCCGGCGGACGGCAGCGTCGAGATGATCGTCAGCGGATGGGCAAGGCTCTCGTACAGCACGCCAAGGATGATGTAGATCGCCATCAGAGCCGCCAGGATCACCATCGGCTGCGCGCCGACCGAACGTTGAAACACCTTGGCGTCGCCAGCAAATTCAGTGTGTAGCGTATCCGGCAGATGCAGCTCGGCCACCGCCTTCTCGATGGCCGCGGATGCCTGTTGAATTGGAACGTTCGGCGCCAGGTTGTAGGTGATGGTCACCGCCGGAAACGAGCCCTGGTGGTTGATGACCAGCGGCGCCAGCGTCTTCTCGATCCGCGCAACGCTGGAGAGCGGCACCTGGGTGTTGCCCTGGCCGGAGACATAGACTTGCGTGAGATCGGACGGATCGCGCTGGAACAGCGGATCGACCTCGAGAATGACGCGATACTGATTGCGCTCCGAATAGATCGTGGAAACCTGCCGCTGCGCGAAGGCGTTGTTGAGCGCGTTGTCGATGTCCTGGATGCGCACGCCGAGCCGAGACGCTGCTAGGCGATCGATCACGACATTCGCCTGCAATCCATTCTGCTCGCGGTCGGTGGTGACGTCGGTCAGTTCCGGCAGGCTTTGCACCTTGCCGACGATGCGCGGAACGAGGCTGAGCAGCTCGTCGAGATTGGGGTCCCAAAGCGTGAATTGATAGGACGAGCTCGACGACCGCCCGCCGGCGCGGACGTCCTGCGCCGGGAACATGAACACCCGCATGCCGCCGACATCCAACAGCTTGGGACGCAGACGATTGATGACCTGCTGCGAGGTGATATTGCCGCGTTCGGACGGCGACTTCAGGCTGATGAACATCCGGCCGTTGTTGACCGTCCCACCCCCGCCGCCAGAGCCGCCGACCGACGACCCGACAGAGGCCACCGCCGGATCGGACAGCACGATCCTGTTCGCGCGCTGCTGCAGCTCCTTCATCGCCTCGAACGAGATATCCGGCGCGGCGCGGGCGCCGCCGAAGATCAGGCCAGTGTCGTCTTGCGGAAAGAAGCCTTTCGGTGTCTTGGCGTAAAGGCCGATGGTGAGCGCAATGGTGGCTATAAACACCAGCAGCGTCAGGAAGCGGTGGCGCAGCACAACGTCGAGGCTCGTGGCATAGGCGGCCACCGAGCGATCGAGAACGCGCTCGACGATGCGGTCGAGCCAGGTGGCGTTGCGGCTCGGCGCCGCTTTCACGAAATGGGCACAGATCATCGGCGTCAGCGACAGCGACACCACGGTCGAGATGGCGATGGCGAAGGTCAGCGTCAGCGAGAATTCGCTGAACAGCCGGCCGACCAGCCCGCCCATGAACAGCAGCGGCGTGAAGGCCGCGACCAGCGACACGCTGATCGAGAGCACGGTAAATCCGATCTGGCGCGCCCCCTCGATGGTGGCGCGCAGCGGCGTCATGCCCTTTTCCAGATTGCGGAAGACGTTCTCGATCACGACGATGGCGTCGTCGACCACGAAGCCGACGGAGACCGCGAGCGCCATCAGCGAAATGTTGTCGATGGAGAAGCCCGCGACCCACATCACGGCACAGGTCCCCGCCAGCGCGAGCGGCACCGTGACACCTGCCGCGATGGTCGCCGCCACGCGCCGCAGGAACAGGAACACCACCATCATCACCAGCGCGACGGTGGCGAGCAGCGTCCATTGCATGTCGCGGACGCTGGCGCGGATGGTGGTGGTGCGGTCTGACAGCACCGAGATCCTGATGTCGGCCGGAATCCAGCGCTTGAGCTCCGGCAGCATCTCGTAGATGCGGTCCACCGTATCGATGACGTTGGCGTCGGCCTGCTTGGTGACAACGAGCAGGACAGACGGCTGCAGGTTGAACCAGGCCGCGGAGCGGCTGTTGCGAACGCCGAGCTCGACGTCGGCGATCGCGCCCAGCCTGACCACGATGCCGTTGGCGGATTTCACCACCAAGTTCTTGTACTCGGGCACGGTACGAAGCTGATCGTTGCTACCGATGGTGTGGGCCAGATCGACCCCGTCGAAGGTGCCGAGCGGACTTGCGGCATTGGCATTGGAGATCGCGCTGCGAACGTCTTCCAGGCTCAGGCCCATCGAGGCGACGGCCACCGGATTGACGCGGATGCGCATCGCTGGCTGCTCGGCGCCGTTGACAGTGACCTCGGCCACGCCTTCGACCTGGGCGATACGCTGAGCGACAACGCTGTCGGCGACGTCATACATGTTGCTCGGCAGCATGACGTTTGAGGTCAGCGCCAGGATCAGGATCGGGGCGGCTGACGGATTGACCTTGCGCATCGCCGGCAGGGTCGGCAGGTCGCCGGGCAGATCGGTCAGCGCGGCGTTGAGCGCCGCCTGCACGTCGCGCGCGGCGCCGTCGATGCTGCGGCCGAGATCGAACTGGATGGTGATGCTGGCGTTGCCGAGCGAGCTCGTCGAGGTGATCTCGGTGACGCCGGGGATTTCGCCGAGCCGGCGCTCGAGCGGGGCGGCGACTGTCGAGGCCATGATGGCCGGGTCGGCGCCGGGACGGCTCGCCGACACACGAATGGTCGGGAATTCGACCGTCGGCATGCTCGACACCGGCAGGAAGCCATAGGCCACGACACCCACGAGGAACAAGCCCAGCGCCAGGAGCGCGGTGCCGACCGGGCGAAGGATGAACGGGGTGGAAAAATTCATCGCCGTCACTCCGCGGCGGGGTGCGGCGCATCCCGGGGAGGCCGCGGCACCGGCGGAATGAACGGTTGCGTGCGGCTGAACCGCTGCTTGAGCCGTTCCATGGCGAGATAGATGACCGGCGTGGTGTAGAGCGTGAGCAACTGGCTCAGCAGCAAACCGCCGACGATGGTGATGCCGAGCGGATTGCGCAGCTCCGAGCCGGTGCCGCTCTCCAGCGCCAACGGCAACGCGCCGAACAGCGCGGCCAGCGTCGTCATCATGATCGGCCGGAAGCGCAGCAGCGAGGCCTGCACGATGGCGTCACGCGGTGACATGCCCTGCCCGCGCTCGGCTTCGAGCGCGAAGTCGATCATCATGATCGCGTTCTTCTTGACGATGCCCATCAGCAGCACGATGCCGATCAGCGCGATCACCGACAGGTCGTAGCCGAGCAGCATCAGCGCCAGCAGTGCGCCGACCCCCGCCGACGGCAGCGTCGACAGGATGGTAATCGGGTGGATCAGGCTTTCGTACAGCACGCCGAGCACGATGTAGATCGTGATCGCGGCGGCGAGAATGAGCCACGGCTGACCGGCCAGCGACTTGTCGAATTCGGCGGAGTCACCCGAATACGACCCGGTCACTGACGACGGCATGCCGATCGTCCGCTGCGCCTGCGAGACCGCGGCAACAGCGTCGCTCAGCGCCGAACCGCGCGGCAGATTGAAGCTGATGGTAACCGAGGGAAACTGCTCCTGATGGGCGAGCGCGAGCGGCACCGAAATGTGTTCGAAGCGCGCGAAAGTCGACAGCGGCACTTGGTTGCTGCCGGTGACGGCATTGGGCGTCGCCGAGGTGTTGGTGTTGGTCGTCCCGGACGCGGTGTTGGAAACGACCGCCGTGGTGCCGGTTGAGGTGTTGGCGCCGGTGACATAGAGCTTCGATAGCGAAGCCGGATCCTGCTGATAGCGCGGATGCGCCTCAAGGATCACGCGATACTGGTTGGCCTGCGAATAGATCGTAGAAATCTGGCGCTGCCCGAACGCGTCGTTGAGCGTGTCGTTGATCGCCTGCATCGAGACGCCGAGCCGGCCGGCCGTTTCGCGGTCGACCTGGACCTGCATGCGCAAGCCACCCTCCTGCGCCTCGGAGGCAACGTCGAGCAGCCGCCGATCCTGCCGCATGCGGTTCGCGAGTTTTTCGGACCACTCCAGCACCTCGCCGGCGTCGGTGCCGACCAGGGTGTACTGGTACTGCGCGCGGCTTACCCGCGTGCTGATCTGGATGTCCTGAACTGGCTGGAAATAGACGGTCATGCCGGGAATTGGCGCCACCGCCCGCTTGAGGCGGCCGACAATGTCGTCAACACTTGCGCGGCGTTCGTTACGTGCGCGCAGGGTGATGGCGATACGGCCGGCGTTCGGCGTCGGATTCATCCGGCTGACGCCGAGGATCGAAACGATGCCCGTGACATCCGGATCCGTCTTGATCGCCGTCTCCACCTGATTTTGCAGGCGCTGCATTTGGGCGAAGGAAACCTGCGGGCCGGCCTCCGATACGGCGAAGATCAGCCCGGTGTCCTGCGACGGCAGGAAGCCTTTTGGCATGACGACATAGAGCCAAACTGTGGCGACCAGCGTTGCCAACGTGACCAGCAGCGTGAGTTTCTGGCGGCGAAGCACCCACTCCAGGCTGCGGCGGTAATACTCCACGGTCCCATCGAGCGCGGCGTTAAAGAAGCGGCCGACTCGGTTGCTGGTCTTTGCCGCCTGATGACGCAGGAGGCGGCTGCACATCATCGGCGTCAGCGTCAGCGAAACAATGGCCGAGACCACGACGGCGATGGTCAAGGTCAGCGCGAACTCGCGGAACATGCGGCCGACCAGGCCGGTCATGAATAACAGCGGGATGAAAACGGCAATCAGCGACATCGTCAGCGAGATCACGGTGAAGCCGATCTCGCGCGCGCCGCGCAACGCGGCATCGAACGGAGATTCGCCGTTCTCGATGTGGCGAACGATGTTCTCGATCATGACGATCGCATCGTCGACGACGAAACCCGTGCCGACGGTCAGCGCCATCAACGACAAGTTGTCGAGCGAGAAGCCGCAGAACCACATCACCCCGAAGGTCGCGACCAGCGACAACGGCAAGGCGACGCCAGCGATGATGGTGGCGCGAACGGTGCGCAGGAACATCAGCACCACCAGAACGACCAGCACGACGCTGAGCACGAGGGTGAACTGCACGTCATGAATCGAAGCGCGGATCGTGGTAGTGCGGTCGTTGACGATGGTCAGTGTCACACCGACCGGCATGGCTCGCTGCAGCCGAGGCAGCTCTGCCTTCACGCGCTCGACGGTTTCGATGACATTGGCGCCCGGCTGGCGCTGAACGTCGATCACCACGGCCGGCGTGCCCTGATACCAAGCGCCGACCTTGTCGTTCTCCAGGCCATCGACGACCTGCGCGACATCGGTCAGCAGCACCGGCGCGCCGTTGCGGTAGGCTATGACCAGCGACTTGTAGGACTCCACGCCGATCAACTGATCGTTGGCCGAGATGGTGTAGGACTGGTGGGCGCCATCGAGCGAGCCCTTCGGCGCCCGAGACGTTGGCGCCGACGATGGCCTGACGAACATCCTCAAGTCCGATGCCGTAGGCGGCGAGACGCGCCAGATCCGCTTGGATCCGCACCGCGGGCCGGATGCCGCCCTGGATCGAGACGCGGCCGACGCCGCCGACCTCGGCCAGCCGCTGCGCCATCAGGGTGTCGGCAAGGTCGCTGAGGTTGCGCAGCGATATGGTCGGCGAGGTCAGCGCCAACGTCAGCACCGGCGCGTCGGCTGGGTTCACCTTGGCGTAGGTCGGTGGATAAGGAAGCCCGCGCGGCAAGGTCGAGCCCGCGGCATTGATCGCCGCCTGCACATCCTGCGCGGCGCCATCGATATCGCGGCCAAGATCGAACTGCAGGGTGATCTGGCTGATGCCGAACGAGCTCGACGAGGTCAGCACCGACAACGATGGGATCTGACCGAACTGGCGCTCAAGCGGCGCGGTCACCAGTGCGGCGATAGTGTCGGGGCTCGCGCCCGGCAACTGGGTCGTGACCTGAATGGTCGGGAAGTCCACCTGCGGCAGTGAAGAGACCGGTAGCCACCAATAACCGAGCCATCCACCCAGCATCACCGCAAAAGCCAGAAGCGAGGTTGCGATCGGACGCCGGATAAAAGGCGTGGAGACGCTCATTGCTGCGTGCTCGGACCCGCGCTTGGAGTAGCCTCGGATCGCTGTTGGCCTTGGCCACCGCCGCGCCTGCGTTGGCGCTGCGACTGGGCGGGCTGCTCAGCGTCGGCTGGCGGCGGCAACTCGGCGTTGGTCACCGTCACCGCAGCCCCGGTGGTGAGGCGGGCAAAGCCCGTGGTCACCACCCGCTCACCCGACTTCGAGGCCCTTGGCGATGACCGCCTGCACCTCGTCCTGCTGCGCCACCGTCACCGGCCGCACCGCGACCTTGCTGTCCGGCTGTACGACATAGACAAAGGTGCCACTCGGTCCGCGTTGCACGGCCGCGGTCGGCGCAACAATCACCTGCTTGAGCGTATTGATCAGCAGTCGGACATTGATGAACCCGCCCGGCCAGAGCTGCAATTCGCGGTTGGGAAATTCAGCTTTGAGCTTGATGGTTCCCGTTGACGGATCGACCTGGTTGTCGACAACCTTGAGTTCGCCGGTCTCGACGATGGTCTTGTTGTCGGATCCGAACGCGTCCACCGCCAGCACGCCGCCGGCAAACGCACGGTTGACGTCGCCGAGCTGCTGCTGCGGCAGGGTGAACAGCACCGAGATCGGCTGAAGCTGCGTGATGACGACAACGCCGCTCGCGTCCGAGGTGCGTACGATGTTGCCCTGGTCGACCTGGCGGATGCCGGTACGGCCCGTGATCGGCGCCACGATATTGGTGTACTCGAGGATCGCCTTGGCGTTGTTGATCTGCGCTTGATCAAGATTCACCTGGGCTTCGAGCTGCGCCACCGTCATCTTCTGCGTGTCGAGCTGCTGCTTTGCGATCGAGTTGCTTGCCGCCAGCCGCGTGTAGCGCTCGTGATCGAGCCGCGCGTTCGCGAGTGTCGCCTGGTCCAGCGCCTTCTTCGCCACCGCCTGGTCGTAGGCGGCCTGATAGGTGGTGGGATCGATCTGCGCCAGCACGTAGCCGCGCTCGACCTGCTGGCCTTCGGTGTAATTGACGCTTAGAAGCTTGCCGTCGACCTGCGACCGAACGGTCACAGTGTTCAGGGCCCTGATAGTGCCGACACCGTCGAGATAGACTGGAACGTCGGACCGCTTGGTGAGCGCGGCGACCACCGGGACCGGGCCGTCATCGCCGCCGCCACGGCCAAAACGTGGCTGCTGTTGCTTCGCAGGCTGCCACCACACGGCGGCGGCCACCCCGATCACGACAAGGGCAACCAGCGCAGTCGCGATTGATCGTCCGCGGATCGCCATCTCCCGCCAGCCTGAGTCGCAGTGCCCCCATAAATAGCGACGCGGCCGCTCAGATTCACAGCACATTACGTACATTTCATGGGCATTCTTAACGACGATTCAGCGCTTTGGAGGCCGTTTTGAGGCCCTGGCGGGCCGATCTTCCCTGGGCTTATCCCAGCCGCCGCCAAGCGCCTGAAACAGCGAAACCACAGCCGCCAAGCGGTCGAACTGGGCCTGCGCCAGCACGTCCTGCGCCTGGAACAGCGTCTGCTGGGTGTTAAGCAAGGTAATCAGATCAATCGTGCCCTCCCGCAGCCGTGTCTCGGAAATGTCGAAGGCCGTCCGCGCGCTCGAAACCACATCACGTTGCAGCCGCTCGCGCTGCGCCGTCTGCTGCACTGCGATCAATGCCCGTTCCACGTCAGCGAAGCCGTTAACAATTGCCCTGCGGTAGATCTGCAGTAGCTCGTCCTGCCGGCCCACCTGGAAATCCAGCAGGCCTTGCAGACGGAAGCCATCGAGCAGCGGCTGCGTCAGGCCGGCCGCAATATTAAAGAACGCCGATTCCGGACGCAGCAGCGTCTTCAGCAGCGCGCTCTGATAGCCACCTTCTCCGGTCAACTGAATGCTGGGAAGAAATGCGGCGCGCGCGGAATAGACATTGGCATTGGCGGATGCGAGCTGCGCCTCGGCCTCGCGGATGTCCGGACGCTGGGCGATCAGATCGGAGGGAAGGCCGGGCGTCACCGGGGGAATTCGCAAGCGCGACATGCTGCCGCCACGAATGGTCACGGACTCCGGCGTGCGGCCGATCAGCACCGCGAGGGTGGCGATGTTCTGCCGCAAGATCTGCTCCAGCGGCGGGATCGACGCGCGCTGGGTGGCGACGATGCTCTCCTGCTGCGCTGTGTCGAGCGCGGAGGCGGTGCCGACGTCGAAACGCTGCTTCACCAGGTTGTAGACGCGAGTGGCGGCGGCCAGATTGCTGCGCGCGATGCGAAGGCGATCTTGTGCCTCAAGCACCAGGAAATAGGAGTTGGCTACGCTGACGACGGTGGTGAGGGCTACGACCTCACGGTCGAACCGGCTGGCGACGGCAAGCTGTTCGGCCGCACGCAAGGCCGCCCGGTTCTTGCCCCAGAAGTCGATCTCATAGCTGGCGCTGAGCGAGGTGCTGTAGGCGACCCGTTCTGAGCGGCCGCCGCCGCTCCCCGCGACGACGCCGGTGGAACTAATCACGCCGCCGCCGCCGCTCTGCGAGGCGCGCTGGCGCGTCGCGCTGGCGTTGAGATCGAAGATCGGCAGCAGCGCTGCGCCGGTGACGCGCGAATTAGCGTCGGCCTGGACGATGCGCGCAACGGCCGCGGCCACATCGAAGTTCGAGGTCAGCGCCTCCTCGATCAGATCGGTCAGCTCCTTGGAACGAAATCCGCGCCACCAGACGATCGAGGGAAGCGCGGCATCGGCGTGGCGCGGGGCGGCGCGGTAAGCCGGCGGAATAAGGATGGCGGCGGGAATGATGTCGTTGGGCAGGAAACAGCCGGCGAGCGGCTGGACCAGGGCAATCGTGACGGCAACCGTAACGAGGCGCGGCACGCGGCTCGAAATCATCGGACGCTGCGACTTCGACCGACGCATACGGACTACTCAAACACGAGAGAATTGACCCATCGCGGCGAGAACACGCCGCGCGGAGTGGAAAAAATGCTACCAACCTCCGACGGGCCGCCCAATCGAAATCACTATCGGCAAAAAGATACTGTGGACCCGTTGTGGATATGTCACGCGGCGGTGCAACCTATGGAGATTACACCGCCGTAATGTTGGATCGATTTCAGGAACGACGCCAGGGGCTTGGCTCGGGCATCGGCCTATCGGGGCTTGTAGACGATGTCGAATAGACCGGCGATGTCCTTGGGTGTCTTCGGTGATGAAATGAACTTGTAGTCGAGCGCATCTTGGAGCGAGCGCTCGAGATCGCGGATTTCGCCGATCTGCATCGCCGTTTTGGGGAAGAACCCGTCCACCGCCTGCTTGGCGATTTCAGGCGTGACCTTCATGTTCTTTGCGAAGATTTCGATCGCCTGCGGATTGGTGTAGGCCCAGTCGATCGACTTGTGGATCACCTGCATGAACTTGGTGATCGCCTCACGCTTGTTTTTGAGCGAATTGACGCTGGCGAGGTTGGCGCGGATGGTCTGGTTCTTCAGCTCGGTGGCCTCGCTGGAACGCGCGACGATGCGCGACTTGCCTTCATTGACATCTTTGAGCGCCAGCGGCACCACCGACCAGCCGATGTCGATCTGGCCGGTCATGACCTGCGTGTAGGTTCCCGGCACGCCGCCGGTCGGCACCGGCTTGGCCTTGGAGCCGGTCTGCTTGAGCAATGTGAGCAGGATCAGGTTCGACGAGGAACCGGGCGAGGAGAAGGCGATGGTCTTGCCGTCGGCGTCTTTGAGGCTTTTGATCGGGCTGTCGGCCTTGACCCACCAGAACAGCTCGTTGGCGCCGGTCATCTCGGCGGAGATGATGCGGTAAGGCGTGGCGTCGCCACCCTTTACGTAGGCGCCGATCGCGCCAAGGATGCCGTTCGACATCGCGATATCGACGCTGCCGGACGCAACGGTGGCGATCGTCTGTGCGCCGCCCTCAGTGTAGAATACCTCGACCTCGAGGCCGGCTTCCTTGAAGAAGCCGGCGGCCTCGCCGAACTCGACCCAGGAGCTGTCCCAGAATCCCCGCTGCGGGATCGCGACCTTGAGCTTCTCCACCGCGAAGCTCGCGCTGGTTCCCGCAATTAGGATGGCGAGCGCGGTCAGGATCGTTCGACGCATCAATTCCTCCCTCGGCATTCGGTTGGCTTGTCGCCGTTGGCGGGATACTGCCCTGCCGACGCCATCGGACACAATTGGATAAGGCGCCGCATTGATCGACCGCCGCGCGCTCTCCATAATCGCCGCTGTTCTGTCTGCCGGGAGGGCCTTTCGATGCGTGTGCCGATCTGCGCGATCGCCGTCATCTTGTCCGCCGCGAGCGTGACGCCGCTTCATGCGCAGTCCGACGAAGAGATTATCCTGGCCGATCCGGCGTTCAGCCTGACCTTCGCCGCGGGTTATATCGCGAGCGATCTCAACCTGTGGGGCAAGCACGGCATCAAGGTGAAGACCGTGGCGATCACCGGGATCGGCGCCATCAACTCGGTGATCTCGGGCAGCTCGCATTTCGCGCAAGCCTCGGCGAGCTCGTTCGGCCGCGCCAGCGCGCGCGGGCAGAAGCTGATCGCCATCGCTGCCACCATCGACCGGCCGTTCGCGCAGATCGTGCTGCGCAAGGAAATGGCGGAAGCTGGCGGCTACGACCCGAAGTCGTCCCTGGCCCAGCGCGGCGCGCTGCTCAAGGGCCGCACCATCGCGGTCGATTCCATCAATTCCATGATCCACGCCTATGTGCGGCTGATCGCGACACGCTCGGGCATCAACCCCGACGACATTCGCGTCGCGCCGATGGCGCCCGCCAGCATGCTCGCGGCATTCCAGAGCAAGCAGATCGACGGTTACGCGATGTCGCTGCCGTGGCCGCAGAAGGCGGTGCAGGACGGCGAGGCGCTGTTGATCGCCAGCGGCCCGGACGGCGAGCCGGGCGACATGATCCCGTTCGGCCACAACCTGATCGCGACCAAGCAGGAGACCTGCGAGAAGCGCAAGTCGCTCTGCATGGCGATGGGACAGTCGATCAAGGACGCGACCGCCTTCATCAAGGGCAAGCCGGACGAAGCCTTTGCGCTCCTGAAGAAGCGTTTCCCGACGCTCGACGACAAGCTCCTGCTCGCTTCGTTCGAGGAACTGCGGAAGGTCACGCCCTCGCCGCCGCTGGTCAGCAGGGCCATCATCGAGAATTCGGAAAAATTCAACGTCGATGCCGGCCTGCTCAAGGCCGACGAAGCGCTGAAATCCTACGACGGGCTGTTCACCAACGACTATGTGCAATGATTAAAGCGACGGCGCGGCCTTTTCTCTTTGCCGCGGCTCTCTCCTTGATGTCCTTGCCCGCCGCAGCCCAGCCGGCGCTGGAAGACATCATCATCGCGATGCCGAACTACACCTTCAACGGCACGCCGAACTACATCGCCGAGGAGCTTGGCCTGTTTGCCAAGCGCGGTCTGCGGGTGAAGATCATCCAGATCTCCGGCGTCGGCGCGACCAATGCGGTGATCGCGGGATCGGCGGATTTCGTGCTACGCCGGCGGCTCGACGCTGGCGCGCGCCGCCGCGCGCGGACAGCGGCTGCTCGGCATCGCCATGACCGCCGAGCGCAACATCGTCGCCATCACCATGCGCAAGGAGGTTGCTGCTGCAGCCGGCTTCGACGCCGCGGCGCCGCTTGAGAAGCGCGCGGCGGTGCTGCGCGGCAGGACCTTCGGCGTCGGCTCGATCAACGCCAATCCGCACGCCTATCTCCTGGCGGTCGCCTCGCGCGGCGGCGTCAAGCCTGATGACCTGCGCGTCACCGCGCTCGAAGGCAACGCAATGTGGGCGGCGTTCCAAAGCAAGCAGATCGATGGCATGTCGAACTCTCCGCCATGGCCGCTGAAGCCCGTGGTCGACGGCCTGTCGGTGGTGATCGCCAGTGGCCCGGACGGCGATCCGCCGAATGCCGTGCCGATTCGCCTACAACGTGGTGCTGGCGAAGCCGGACACCTGCGAGAAGCGGCGCAACGTCTGCATGGCGATGGGCGCTGTGATAAAGGAGGCGATCACCTACATGCACAGTCATCCGGCCGAGGTGCGCACGATCCTCGCCAAGAAACTTCCCTACGCTGGAGCCGAAGCTGATCGAAGCCGCATATGCGGAGGTGCTGAAGTCCACGCCGAAGGTGCCGGTCATCACCCGGCAGGCGCTGGACAACGCCGACGAGTTCAATGTCGAGGCCGGGATGATGAAGGCGTCGGACAAGTTGAAATCGTACGACGGGCTTTATACGGATGAGTTCGTTAAATAGCGCTACTTCTCGTCGACGATCCTCGTTCGCAGCACGCCAATCCCCGAAATCTCCACCTCCAGCACGTCGCCTGGTTTCATCCAGAGCGGCGGCTTGCGGCTGTGGCCGACGCCCTCGGGCGTGCCGGTGGCGATGACGTCGCCGGGATGCAGCGTGGTGAAGTTCGAGCAGAAGCTGACGATCTGCTGGCACGAATAGATCAGCTTGTCGGTGCCGGAGTGCTGTACCTGCTGGCCATTGAGCCGCGTGGTCAGAGTCGAGCTTGCCGGGATCGGGAATTTCGTCGGACGTGACGATCCAGGGACCGAGCGGACCGGTGCCCGGCCAGTTCTTGCCCGAGGTGACCGAGAATTTCTGGTAGTCGCGCACGCTACCGTCGACGAAGATCGTGTAGCCGGCAACATGATCGAGCGCGCGCTCGATCGGAATATGGCGGCCGCCCTTGCCGATCACCATGGTCAGCTCGCCCTCGAAATCGAAATTGTCCGAGAGCTTGGGGCGGATCATCTCGCCTTCATGGCCGACCAGTGTGTCGGTGAAGCGGATGAACATGCTCGGCTGCTTCGGCAGCTCGCGGCCGACCTCGGCGGCGTGTGATTTGTAATTCACGCCGGCGCACAGAATCTTGTGCGGGTTGGGGATGACCGGCAGGAAGCGGATATCGGAAAGCTTGTGGTCCGGCTTGGCTGCAGCCGAGGCTTTTCTCATCTCATCCAGCGCGCCGGCCGCCAGCGCGTCGCGTAGTGATGCGTGACCCTTCATCGTGACGACGCCGTCGCCGATCACCACGCCGTAGCATTCCTTGCCGCCGGCCACGTAGCTCGCAAGCTTCATCGCGCACTCCTAGAGCTGCATGTCCCGATCCGTCGGCCGCCACCTCAGCGCGTGGCGCTCCAACGCATTGACCGCGGCATTGATGATCAATACCAGCGTTACCGCGACGACGATGCCGGCGAACACACCGGTGGTGTCGGAAAGCTGGCGGGCGCGCTCGATCGAGAATCCAATGCCCTCGACCGCCACCAGGAACTCGCCAACGATGGCGGCGCTCACCGCGCGCGGCAGCGCAACCTTCAAGCCCGTGAAGAAGAATGGCAGCAGCGATATCCAGATCACCTTCCGCGCGATCGTCCGTTCGCTGGCGCCGATGATTCGCGCCATGTTGATCAGCCGCTGATCGACACCGCGCACGCCGGCGAACACCGTGATTAAGACGATGTAGAAGACAAACAGCGTCACCACCACGACCTTCGGCGCATCCCCGATGCCGAACCACAGAATCAGCCACGGCGTCAGCGCGTATTTGGGGATTCCCATCGAGGCCAGGATGAAGGGCTCGATGGCGGCGGTCGCGCGTGGCGAAAGCCGCAGCAGGAACGGCAAGGCAACACCGGCGGCGCAGCCGATTACGAACCCCAGCGCCGACACCCGCAAGGTCGCGATCGTATCGGTCAAAAGCTTGCCGTTGCCCGCCATCTCGACGATGCGCTGCGCGGTGGCGAGCGGCGGCGCGAAGAACAGCGGGCCGAACGCGCGCGCCCCCCACTCCCAGGCAGCAAGCAGCGCGACTGCCAGAGCAATACGACCGGCCGTCACGATCCATTGTCGCGGGATCGCGTGGCCTTCGGGCAAATCGGAGGTGATGTCGGCGCTACTCATTGCACATCCGCCCGGATGTGCTCGTAGATCGCCGTGAAGCCCGGCATCGTAAAAATATCCTTCACGGCGCGCGGCCGCGGGATCGGGATCGGATGCTCGGCGGCGATGTGCGCCGGCCGCTGCGTCAGCACCAGCGCGCGGTCGCCGAGCGCTATCGCCTCGGTGATGTCATGCGTGACGAAGATGATGGTCTTGCGCTTGAGGCTCCACAGCCGGAGCAAATCTTCCTGAAGCTGCGTCCGGGTCTGCGCATCCACCGCCGCGAACGGCTCGTCCATCAGGATCATCGGCGGATCGTAGACCAGCGTGCGGATCAGCGCCGCGCGCTTGCGCATGCCGCCCGAGAGTTCGTGCGGATAATAGCGCTCGAACCCGGTGAGCCCGACAGCGCCGATTAGCTCCTGCGCGCGGGTGCGCCCCGCGTCATCGAGCGCGCCCTGCACTTCGAGCGGGAACAGCACGTTGTCGATGGTGGTGCGCCAGGGCAGCAGGTTGTCGTCCTGGGTAACGTAGCCGATGCGACGGTTGAGGCCGGGGTGCAGCGTCTTTTGCTCGGCCCCGGCGATGCGCTCGCCATCGAACACGATCTCCCCGGCGCTCGCCACGTCGATCTGGGCGATAATGTTGAGCAACGTCGATTTGCCGGCACCGGACGGCCCGACGATGGTGAGAAGCTCGCCCGCGCCGACCGAGAATGACATATCCTGGATGATCCAGGGCGGCGGCTCGCGGCCGGCCCGCGCCGGAAAACGCTTGCCAAGGTTCTTGATCTGCAGCATCTGCGTCCCGGTCATTCTTCAGGTCCCGTGATCGACGATCAGCGCCGCGCCGCGCGGCCGCCAGCGCAGCAGGAAGCGTTCGCCGACATCGACGACGGCGATGAAGCCATGCACGATGATCGTCGCCGCGAGAATTGCAACGAACACCTGCGTGGTGTCGAAGTTCATGGCGCCGGTCTGCACTAGATAGCCCAGCCCCCGATTGGACGAGATCAACTCGGCGATCACAGCGCCGCCGATGGCATAGGGCAGCGCGATGCGGAAACCCGCAAAGATCGCCGGCACGGCGCCGGGAAACACGATGTGGCGGCCTACCTGGCGTTCGTTCGCCCCGATCACCTGGGCCATCTGCACGAGCTTCGGCTCCAGCGCGCGGACCCCTGACAGCGTCGAGAAATAAACGATGAAGAACACCACCGCCGCGACCAGCGCGATCTTGGATTCGATACCGATGCCGAACCACAGGATGAACAACGGCGCGAAGGCGAGCTTGGGCGCGCCATAGCCACCCACCATGAACGGATCGAGGATCGCCACCACGATTGGCTGCCTGCGAAGCAGGAATGGCAGCAGCACCGCCGGCAGGCCGCCGATGACGGCGCCAATCACTGCCTCGTTGATTGTATAGCTGGCGTGGAAGATCAGTTCGCCGCCGAGCAGTGACGTGACGAAGCGCGACGCCACAGCCCAGGGTGAGCTGAGCCAATACGCTCCCAGCACCGCGCTGCCGCCCTGCCATGCCGCAAGCAGAATCAGAAGGACGATCAGTCGGTCGAGCCAGACGCGCCCGCGCATGGTCTGGTCCTAGTGTGTCATCGGAAGGATTGGCCGCACCGGCACGAATAAGTCGTCAACGCGCGGCGCTTTGGCGATAACGCCCTGCTCTTCGAGATAGCGCACAAGTGCATTCAGCGTCGGACGGTTCGCCTCCACGCCGTAGGGCCATGGATCGCCGCCAAACACCGCCTCGATGTCGTCGAGCTCGGCGGTCATCCACGGCAGCATGTAGCGCAGCGTACCGCGGTATTTCATCTTTTTCAGGGCCGAATTCTTCGACCGATCGAAAGCGCCATACAACGCGCTCGCGAGGAACGGATGCTTCTCATGCATGTCGCGGCGAATGATTACCGTGTGCATGATCGGGAAAATCTTGGTTCGCTTGTAGTAGTCGATCTCGGCTGTGCGGTAGTCGGGATAAAGCCGAACGATATCGGGATTGCGGCCGAACGCCTCCGGCACGCCGGTGCCGATGATGGCTTGCAGCTCGCCGTCCTCCAGCATCTTGCTCAGCGATTTGCCGGACTTGTTGGCGCTGATCGACAGCTTCTTGGCGGTCGGCAGGATGGTCGGATTGCCGTGCAGCTTGGCGCTGTTGATGTCGCCCTCGACCCATTCATTCTTCGAGAAATCGATGCCGTGCTCGTCGCTCAACAGCCCGCGGATGAAAATCGCGGCGGTCATGGTGTAGACCGGCACGCCGATGCGCTTGCCTTCGAGGTCCTTCGGCGACTTGATGTGCTTTTTATTGATGAAGATGAAGCTGTGGCGGAACACGCGCGAGGCGAATACCGGAATGGCGACGAACGGGCATTCCTTGGCGACGAATCGCGAGATGTATTCTGAGCTGGAGAATTCGGCGACGTCGAATTCTCCGGCAGCGGCCATGCGATCGAAAATGTTACGCGGGTTGTCGTCGACCAGGAAGTTGAGGTCAACGCCTTCGACCTGCACCTCGCCGGTGTAAAGCGCAAGCATGCGGTCGTAGAGCCCGCAGGCGAATGTGAGCGGCAGTTTGGACATTTCCATCCCTTGCGTTCTTGGCGATCAGGCACCAGCAGTTTAGCAGGAGTGCAACTCGGAAAGCACAGCAGTTCGTCACAGCCGGCCTTGTCCCGATCATCCACGCCTATAGTGTTGCCGCGCCACGAGGATGGAATGTCATGTCGGACCTGCCGCTCACTCTTGCCATCGGCGACTATGTGCACACCCGCGAGCTTGCGGCCGGCCGAATCAAGCCGGAGGGAATCGATCTGCGGGTGCTCAACCATCCGTTCGAGCTGATCGCCTACCGGTTCCTGGCGTCCCAGGAATGGGAGGTTTCCGAATTTTCGCTGGCGACCTATTGCACGTTCGTGGCGCAGGGCAACTCGCCGATGATCGGGCTGCCGATCTTCCCGTCGCGCGTGTTCCGGCACGGTTCGATCTACGTGCCCAGGGATAGCAAAATCAAAAGCGCAGCCGACCTCAAAGGCAAGCGCATCGGCATCCCGCAATGGACCCAGACCGCGGTGACCTATGTGCGCGGCTGGCTCCAGCACGACATCGGCGTGCCGCTGACCTCGATCGAGTGGATCCAGGCCGGCGTCAACGACGCGGGCGGAAAGAAATGGCGAAGTTCGACCTACCGCCGGATTCCAGCTGACCAGCGTGCAGGACAAGAGCCTGAACGAGCTTCTGCTGAATGGCGGGATCGACGCCGTGATCACGGCGCGGCCCCCCGACGTGTTCCTCGACGGCAAGCATGGCGTGAAGCAGCTCATTGCGGACTACCGCGAGCAGGAGCTGAAATACTTCCAGCAGACCGGCATCTTTCCGATCATGCACGTCGTGGTGATGCGCCGCGACGTGTTCGAGGCGACCCGCTGGATCGCGCGCAATCTGCTGGAGGCGTTCGAGAAGGCCAAGCGCGCTTGTATGCCTGCGCTCTACCAGGGACAGATCTCGTTCCTGCCCACGGCCTGGAGCCACGACCACATCGAGCAGACCAACCGCGTCCTGTTCCCCGATGGCGATCCCTGGCCCTACGGCATCGAGAAGAACCGCAAGACGCTGGAGCCGTTCCTTACCTTCTGCCACGAGCAGGGCGTGACGAAGCGCAAGCTCACCGTCGAGGAGCTGTTTCCGAAGGAAGTCCATGGCGAGTTGAAGATCTAGCGGCCACAAGAAACGATCCGGGAGGGAATTCCATGGCGCTCGCGCTCTACCACAACGACATGTCGAGCTGCGCCCAGAAGGTGCGGCTCATACTCGCCGAGAAAGGGCTCGAATGGGAGAGCCGGCATCTCGACCTGCGCGCCGGCGAACATCAGAAGGACTGGTACATCAAGCTCAACCCGCGCGCGGTGGTGCCAACGCTGATCGACGGCGACACCGTCGTGCCGGAATCCAATGTCATCAACGAATATCTGGACGAACGATTTCCCGATCCGCCGCTCAAGCCCGCCGATCCATTCGGCCGCGCCAGAATGCGGCTGTGGACCAAGCAGCTCGACGAGGGTGTGCATGACGCCGGCATCGCCGTGCTGAGCTTTGCGCTGGCGTTCCGGCACCAGTACCTCACCCGCGGCGAAGCGGGAAAAGAGATGCTCGAGAGCATCCCCGACCCGGACAAGCGTGAGCGCCGCCGCGATGTGATCGAGAAGGGCCTCGACTCACCCTTCTTCAAAACCGCGATCGCGCGGCTGCTGACGCTTTATCGGGATATGGACAAAGCGCTGGCCAGCCATGCGTGGCTCGCGGGCGACCGCTACAGCATCGCCGACGCGGCATTCACACCCTACGTCGTGCGGCTCGAGCATCTCGACGTGATGGGTCTGCTCGACGCCACCCCGCGCACCGCCGACTGGTACCGGCGGATCAAGGCGCAGGCCGAGCTTCCAGGCCGCCATCGTGCGCTGGGAGAACGCCAAGTACCTGGAGCTGATGAAGCGCCAGGGCCGCGAAAACTGGCCCAAGATCAAAGAGATCATGGCTGCCCACTAAGAGTTGCTAACACCGTCCACAGCAATCCACAGTCATTTTGGGCGATTTGACGCGTGCCAGGAACACACAACACGCCTGTCGCATTGATGCCGCATACCGGTCGGATACCCGCCAACAAGCGGGGGCCCGGGAGTAGTTAGGAGCCCATCCATGACCAACAGAGCCCATTACTACGTGGTGTATGACGGCGACTGGAAGATTCAGTGCGACGGCGAAAACTCCGAGCCCTATCGCCGCAAAAGCGAGGCCTTCAAGGACGCGGTGTCCCTCGCCTATCTGGATGTCCGGAATGGGCGCGAGGCCGATGTGATCGTCCAGTGCGAGGACGACATGTTTCGTCCGGAGTGGGATTCGACCCGCGACCCCTATCCGCCACCGCTGGTGCCTGAGCCCTAAAACATCTCGCAACGCGAGAACGTGAAATCTCGCCCGGTGGGCCGGGCGAGGTAAGCGTGGGCTAGATTAGGCTGGCATGAGTGCCGCGAAGGTTTAGTATGTGGCGCAACGCACACAGGGGCGTTCGTCATGTCAGCGGCAACTCAACCCACAGGCACCGGGCAAATCCGTTCGACGAGCCAGGCTCGGCGGCGCGTCCTCATCGTTGAAGACGAACTGTTGGTGGCGTGGCATCTCGAGTCGCTGTCGCGCGATCAGAATCTCGAAGTGTGCGGTCTAGTGCCTGATGGCGACGGCGCCATCGAGCAGGCGATCGACCTCGACGTCGACCTGATCCTGATGGACATCCGGCTGGCCGGCCGGATGGACGGCATCGAGGCGGCACGCCGCATCCGCGAGCAGCGCGACACGCCGATCATCTTCATCACCGCGCACGGCGATCCGGCGACGCGCGCCCACATCGAGCAGGTCCTGCCGGGCACGCCCGTATTGGCGAAGCCGATCACCGCCGAGCGCCTGAAAGAGGCGATCGCGTCGGTTCTAAAATAAGCAGTCTTACGCCACGGCTGTCGGCGCCAGCGCCTCGATATCGGTGACGACGTCGATGATGACCGGCCGATTGGCGGCGAGTGCCTGGGCGAGCGCCGGCGGCAACGCCTTCGGATCTTCCACGCGAATACCGAGCGCGCCCATTTCCTCGGCGATGCGCGCGAAGTTCGTCTTGCGGAAGGTCCACAGTTCGCGCGCCTGCTCGGTCTGCGTGCCGCCATAGACGCGGTCGAAGCCGCGCTTGCTCTGGTTGCCGCCGCCGTTGTTGTTGACCACCGTCACGGCGTTGATCTTCCAGCGCACCGCCGTCTCGATGTCGCCGATGTGATACCAGAAGCCGGCGTCGCCGGTGAACGTCACCACCGGCCGCTCCGGCGCACCGCACTTGGCGCCGAGGCCCGCCGGAAACGCCCAGCCGAGATGGCCGGCACTGCGCATATAGCTCTGCTTCGAGGTGCGCAGGTCGTACATGCCGCCCATCCACATGCCGGCGTGGCCGGTGTCGACCACGACGATGGCGTCATCCGGCACGTGCTTCGACAGCTCGTGGCAGATTCGCGCCGGATGGATCGGCTGTGCGTCAGACTCCAGGTCCTTTTTGTATTTCGCGTACCACTCCTTGACGATGCCCTGCGCCTGCGCGACCCAGGCCTTGCGCTTGGCGGCCGTGGACTTGTCAGCAAGCCGCCAGCATCTTCGTCAACGTCACCTTGGCGTCGCCGTTGACGCGGGCCTGCAACGGATAGTTCAGGCCGAGCGCTTCCGGATCGATGTCGATCTGGATCGCCGGAGTGCCGATTTTCGGCACCGCCCAGAAGTGCGTGGTCATGCCGCCGGTCGTAGTGCCGACGAAGCAAATGAGATCGGCCGCGTTGACGACCTTGTTGGCGCTTTCGCGCGAGTAGGTGCCGACGACGCCGCACGACAGCGGATGATTGCCGGTAATCGTATCCTTGCCGTTGAGCGAAGTGACGACAGGGATTTGCAGCGCTTCGGCGAGCGCAACAAGCTCTCGCGCCGCGCCGGAATGGCGCACGCCGCCGCCCGCGACGATCACCGGCCGCTGCGCGTCCTGCAAAACCTTCAAGGCCATCAGCACGCTTCCCTGATTCGGCTCCGGCCGGAACGGCGGCACATGCGCGAACTCCGTCTCGACCAACGGCTCCATCTCGCCTTCCTCACCGTCGACCTGCCCTTCGTTGCCACGGAATTGCAGATGCACCGGACCGGGACGGCCGGTGGTCGCAACGCGAAACGCCTGCCGCACCATGTCGGGAAAACGGTTCACATCGTCGACGGTAGCATTCCACTTGGTGACCGGCTCGAACGCCGGCACATCGTCGACCTCTTGATAGACTTGGCGGAACTTGGTCTTCGGCTCGCGGCCGCCGGTGAAGGCGATCACCGGGGAATGGGCGAGCCAAGCGTCGCGCAGGCCCGCGGCGAGATTGAGCGCGCCGATTACCTGCGCCATGCAGATGCCGGGCTTGCCGGAGGCGCGGGCGTAGCCGTCGGCCATATAGGCCGCGGTCGCCTCGCTGTGCACGTGCAGCCGCTTGATCTTGGTGCGCGTCTCCATGACAGCGAAAGTTTTCCGCAACACCGCCGGCACGTGAAACACATGCGTCACGCCGTAGGCTTCGAGCATGTCGGCCATGCACTCGGCACCCAACATCTTCCGATTGTGTCCCAGCATCATGATTTTCACGTTCTCCGTATCTCACTCAGGATGGCACGCGCGGCCAGACTGGCAAAGGCCCATCGCCGTGTGCGGGCCGCCGCGTTCCGGTATGCTCCCGACCGGCCGGTTTTTGGAATGGCACGATGTACAGCACGACCCTCGGAGCTCGCCGTTACACGTTCGGTGATCTCGCAACCTTGCTGGCCAAGGCATCGCCATTGCGCAGCGGCGATCAGTTGGCCGGCCTTGCCGCGGAGACAGGCGAGGAACGCGTTGCCGCGCAATATGCTCTTGCCGACGTACCGCTCGCGACGCTGCTGCAAGAGCACGTCGTTCCCTACCAGACCGACGAGGTGACCCGTCTGATCATCGACACCCATGACCGGGCGGCGTTTGCGCCGGTCGCACATCTGACGGTCGGCGGTTTCCGGGACTGGCTGCTCGCGGACGACGCCACGACCGAGGTGCTCGCGGCGCTCGCGCCCGGCGTCACGCCGGAGATGGCCGCGGCGGTGAGCAAGATCAGCCGCCTGCAGGATCTCATGGCGGTGGCCGCCAAATGCCGGGTGGTGACTGCGTTCCGCAGCACGGTGGGACTGCCCGACCGCCTCTCGGTGCGCCTGCAACCCAATCATCCGACCGACGATGCCCGCGGCATCGCGGCAAGCATTCTCGACGGCCTGCTGCTGGGCGCGGGTGACGCCGTCATCGGCATCAACCCCGCGACCGACAGCCCGGAGCGCGCGCATCATCTGTTGTCGATGCTCGACGATATCCGGATCAAGCTCGACATCCCGACGCAGGCTTGCGTGCTGGCGCACGTGACGACGACGCTCGAATTGATCCGCAAAGGTTCGCCGGTGGACCTCGTGTTCCAGTCGATTGCCGGGACCGAAACCGCCAACAAAAGCTTCGGGATCAATCTCGCCCTGCTGGCAGAAGCGCGCGAGGCGGCGCTTGCGCTCCGCCGCGGCACGGTCGGCGACAACGTGATGTATTTCGAAACCGGGCAAGGCAGCGCGCTGTCGGCCAACGCGCATCACGGGGTCGACCAGCAGACGCTGGAGGCACGTGCCTATGCGGTGGCGCGGGCGTTCCAGCCGCTGCTGGTCAACACCGTCGTCGGCTTCATCGGCCCGGAATACCTGTTCGATGGCAAGCAGATCACCCGCGCGGGCCTGGAAGACCATTTCTGCGGCAAGCTGATGGGCCTGCCGATGGGCGTCGACGTCTGCTACACCAACCACGCCGAGGCCGACCAGGACGACATGGACGCGCTGCTGGCGCTGCTGGTGGCGGCCGGCGTCAACTTCGTGATGGGGGTGCCGGGCGCCGATGAC
Organism: uncultured Alphaproteobacteria bacterium; assembly: GCA_963842645.1. Lineage (GTDB taxonomy): Bacteria > Pseudomonadota > Alphaproteobacteria > Rhizobiales > Xanthobacteraceae > Z2-YC6860. The sequence continues at coordinate 140,143 of CAWJGY010000011.1, forward strand.
ATCATGCTCGGCTATCAGAGCACTTCGTTTCATGACACGCTCGCCATGCGCGATCTGTTTGGCCGCAGACCCTCGCCGGAATTCGAAGCGTGGCTGGAGCGGCAGGGATTGATGGACGCCGCCGGCCGCATCCGCCCACGCGAATTGCCGCAACACTTTCGCGCGTTGTTGACGGGTTAAGCCGATGTCCGACAATTCTCCGGCAGCACCCGACGACGATCCATGGGCCGGTCTCCGGCGGATGACCGCGGCACGCATCGGGCTCAAAAGAACCGGCGCGTCGCTGGCAACCGAGCCGCTGCTCGATTTCAAGCTTGCGCACGCCCGCGCCCGCGACGCCGTGCACGAACCGCTCGATGATGCACGCCTGATCGCCGAACTGGCGGGGCTCGGCGTTGAAGTATTGGGCGTCGCGAGCGCAGTCGCGGAACGGCAGCACTACCTGATGCGACCAGACCTTGGCCGCCGCCTCGCGCCGAGTGCCGAAGCGACGCTCGCCTCGCATGCCGGCCGCTACGATATCGTGTGCGTCATCACGGACGGCCTATCGGCACGAGCCGTGCAATCGCATGCTCTGCCCACCCTGGCCGGCATCCTGCCCAACCTACGGACCGAAGGTTTCCGCATCGCCCCGTTGGTCGTGGTCAGCAACGGACGGGTGGCGATCGGCGACGCCATCGCAGCGTTATTGTGCGCCGACTGCGTTGCCGTTCTGATCGGCGAACGCCCGGGCCTCACCGCGCCCGACAGCATGGGCGCGTACCTGACCTGGCAGCCGCAACCCCACACGACGGATGCGGACCGCAACTGCATCTCCAACATCCGCCCGGACGGCATCGGCTACGCCGACGCTGCCCACAAGCTCGTGCACATGTTGCGCGCGATGCACCTGCGGCGCGTCTCGGGCGTGCAGCTCAAAGATGAATCGGATCGGCTTCCGGTTGGCGCTACCATCACAGGCGTGCCGATGGACTCCGGGACCAAGCCATGAAGACCGCAGCCATTGCCGCCGTAGCGTTATTGCTTGCGGTGCCCCCGGCATCGGCGCAATCGGTCGAGGAATTCTACAAGTCGCACCCGGTCACCATGATGGTCGGCTTCAACGTCGGCAACATCTACGACACCGTGATGCGCACGGTCGCGCGACACATCGGCAAGCACATCCCGGGAAATCCGACCGTGATCCCGGTCAACCGGCCGGGCGCCGGAAGTCTCGCGGCGGCCAACCAGGTCTTCAATACCTCGCCGCGCGACGGCACCGTCATCGGCGTGTTCAACCGCAGCATCCCGACCGAGCCGCTGCTCGGCGTCAGCTCGGCGGCCAAATTCGACGCGACCAAGTTCACCTGGATCGGCAACGTCGGCAACGAGGTCAGCGTCTGCGTGACCCGCCGGCAGACCGATGCGAAGACCTGGCGCGACCTGATCAGCAAGCCGCTGCAGGTCGCCGTGACATCGACCAGCGCCGACACCGGCGTCTATCCGCTGCTGCTCAACAACATGTTCGGCGCCAAGCTCAAGCTCGTCACCGGCTACCAGGGCGGCGCGGACATGACGCTCGCCCTTGAGCGCGGCGAGGTCGACGCCCGCTGCGGCTGGTCGCTCGGCGGCATCAAGACCGCCCGACCGACCTGGCTCAAGGACGGCCCGATCAATATCCCGGTGCAGCTCGGCCTGCGCGGCAGTCCCGACCTTGCCGGCGTACCCGCTGATCATGGACATGGCGACCAACGAGCAGCAACGCCGGACCTTGAAGCTCATTATCAGCCGACAGGAACTGGCCTATGCGTTTGCCGCGCCGCCCGAGATGCCGGAGGATCGGACAAAGGCGCTGCGAACCGCGTTCGACCGGACGATGAAGGATCCCGAGTTCCTCGACCGAAGCCGAAAAGATCGGGATCGAGGTTGCCGCCATGACCGGGAGCGAAGTGGATCGCCTGATGAAAGAGATTTACGAAACGCCGGCGGATCTGGTCGCCGACGCGCGGCGCGTGATCTCACCGTAACTTCGGAGCCAACCATGAAAACCTCGACCGACCGCATTCTCACCACCCACACCGGCAGCCTGCCGCGGCCGAAGCCGCTGGTGGACGTCATCATCGCCCGCGAGAAGGGCGAGACGATCGACGCCGGCCGCGTTCGAGGCCGCGACCGCCAAGGCGGTGGACGAGGTCGTCGCCCTGCAGGTCGCCGCCGGCGTCGACATCGTCAGCGACGGCGAGATGAGCAAGCCGTCCTACACCACCTACATCCGCCATCGCGTCGAGCGGCATCGAGCCGGACCCGCGCGCCGCCGAGAAGGGCCGCGACATCATGATCGGCCGCGATCTGCTGGCGCATCCGGACTTCGGCAACACTCGGCGGAATTTTTCCGCCTCGCCGTTTCCCGGCTGCGTCGGCCCGCTGAAATACAAGGACCGCAGCGCGCTCGACCGCGACCTCGCGCATCTGAAAGCCGCCGCGGCAAAGTCGAAGCCCGCCGACGTGTTCATGACCGCGCCGTCGCCCGGCATCCTGACGCGCTTCATCATCAACCTGCACTATCCGACCGAAGAGGCCTACGTCGAGGCGCTCGCCGAGATGATGAAGACCGAATACCGCGCCATCGTCGAGGCGGGCTTCGTGCTGCAGATCGACTGCCCCGATCTCGGCTCCTGCCGCAACAACCAGTACCGCGACCTGACCGACGACGAATTCCGCAACAAGATCGCCGAGCGCAACATCGCGGCGCTGAACGGCGCCATCGAAGGCCTGCCGGCCGACCGGATGCGGCTGCACATCTGCTGGGGCAACTACGAAGGCCCGCACAGCTTCGACCTGCCGCTGCTGAAGATCATCGACATCGCGTTCAAGGCGCGCATGCAGGCGTTCAGCATCGAGGCCGCCAATCCGCGCCACGACCACGAATGGGAAGATCTCAAGACGTTCAAGATTCCCGGCGACAAGATTCTCATTCCCGGCGTGATCGATTCGACGACGAACTTCGTCGAGCACCCGAAGCTCGTGGCGCAGCGCATCGGCCGCTACGCCGACATCGTCGGCCGCGAGCGCGTGATCGCCGGCGTCGATTGCGGCTTCGGCACCGCAGTGCGCACCGATCCGATCGTCGCCGACAGCATCGTCTGGGCGAAGCTGAAGGCGCTCAGCGAGGGCGCGGCGATCGCAAGCTCGCGGCTGTGGGGATCGAAGGCGGCATGATGACGGCTTTGCAAAGCGATGCTGGCCGTAGCGCTGGTGTTACCGCTTGCCCTGCCCGAGCCGGCGACGGCGGCCAAGACCGGTGCGACGAGCCAACGGACAAAGATCACGGTGCGTCCCAAGCGGCTCTGGCACGGCTACGGCTTTCTCCCGGGCTACCGCCCGCAGCTCGCGGAGATCAATGGCCTGCCAATCATTGGCCCGGACCCCCGCCGCAAACGCGAGTGGCGCTATGTCAACTGGTACAATGGACAGGTTCAGTACGGCTGGGGTTACCCGGGATATTATCGCGGCCGCTGGAACGGCGGCAGCTTCGGTCCATGCTGGACCTCGACGCCGATCGGCATGATGCCGAACTGCGGGCAGTAAGGCACGCTGTCGCTAACCGGCAGCGACGACCCGCGGCTGATCGAAGGCGCGGACCGGCTTGAGCGGCTCGGTGTAGCGCTCGACCTCGACCAGCGCGGTGGCCGAGCTCGGCCCCTGCGCGAGCTTCGAGGTGCCCTGGTCGCGCGTCAGCACATTGGCATTGCCGTGCAGACAGAGCGCCTGTCTCGCCGCCGTCGGCCGGGTCGTACCAGGCGCCGCAGGACAAGCTCACGACGCCGGCGCTGACCGTGTCGCTGACGATGACGCCGGCGAGGCACGAGCCGCGCGCGTTGTGAACGCGCACCACGTCGCCTGAGCCGATGCCGCGCGCTTTCGCGTCCGCCGGATTGATCGTGATCGCCTCGCGGCCCGCGACCTTGCCGCCGGCGCTGACTGGGCCGCAGTCCATCTGGCTGTGCAGCCGGTCGCGCGGCTGGCTCGAGACGAGATGCAGCGGATAGGTCTTGGCGTCCTTGCCGCCGAGCCATTCCCACGGCTCGATCCAGGTCGCGTGCGGCGGACAATCGTCGTAGCCGAAGCCTGCGATCTTTTCCGAATACAGCTCGATCCTGCCGGATGGCGTGCGCAGCTTGTGCTTGTCGGGGTCGGCGCGGAAATCGCCGAACAGCACGTATTCGTCGCACGGCCGCCGGAATTTCCAGATAGCCGTTCTGCCAGAACGTATCGAAGTCCGGCACCGCCGCGGCGTTGGTGCCGGCTGCGGGTCTGCTCGTAGAGATGCCGCAGCCAGGTCATCTCGTCGCGGCCTTGCGTGTAGGCGTCGGCATAGCCGAGCCGCTGCGCCAGGCTCTTGAAAATGTCGAAGTCGTTGCGCGCCTCGCCGATCGGCTCGACCGCCTGCCCCATCGCGATGATGAATTTGTCGCGCCGCGCGCCGCCGATGTCGTTGCGCTCAAGCGACGTGGTCGCCGGCAGCACGATGTCGGCATGGCGCGCGGTCGCGGTCCACCATGGCTCGTGCACCACGATGGTCTCGGGCTTCTGCCAGGCGCGGCGCAGCTTGTTGGTGTCCTGGTGATGATGGAACGGATTGCCGCCGGCCCAATAGACCAGGCGGATGTCGGGATAGTTGCCGCGCTTGCCGTTGAAGTCGAACGGCGCGCCGGGATTGAGCAGGCAGTCGGAGATGCGCGCCGTCGGAATGGTGACGTTGATCGGATTCTTGATGCCGTCCATCGCCGGCGCCATGAACGACAGCGGCGCATCGGCGATGCCGGCGCCCGAGCCGTAGCCGAAACCGAAGCCGCCGCCCGGCAAGCCGATCTGGCCGAGCGCGGACGCAAGCAGCACCATCGCCCAATAGGGCTGCTCGCCGTGATGCGCACGCTGCAACACCCACGACGCAGTGACCATCGTGCGCGTCTTGGCCATGCGCCGCGCCAGCGCGCGGATCGTCTCGGCCGGCACGCCGGTGATCGACGCAGCCCAATCGGCATCCTTCGGCTGGCCGTCGGTCTCGCCCATCAGATAGGGCAGCACGCGATCGAAGCCGACGCAGTACCTTTGCCAGGAATTCGCGGTCGTGCAGGCCTTCGCTGACCAGCGTGTGCGTCAGCGCGAGCAGCATCGCGGTGTCGGTGTTCGGCCGGATCGGAATCCATTCCGGGCGGACCGCATCCGGGCCGTCATCGCGCATCGGACTGATGTTGATGACCTCGACGCCGGCGCGCGGCGAGCTCGGCGATCCACCGCTGGTGGAATGCGAGGCGCAGCCGCCCTTGCTCACCAGCGTGTTCTTCGGATTGGCGCCGCCGAACAGCACCATCAGCTTGCCGTGCCGCGCGATCGACGACCACGAGGTCAGCGGGCCGGTCACCGACTGCGGGCCGCCGAGAATGTGCGGCAGGAAGGCGAGCGCACAGCCGAAGCTGTAGTTCATCACCGAATCGACGAAGCCGCCGCCGGCTGCAAGGAAACGATGCAACTGCACCCGCGCCTCGTGAAAGATGCCAGCCGACGACCAGCCCTGCGAGCCGCCCATGATGGCCTGCGGGCCGTGCTCGCGGCGGACCCGCGTCGAGCTCGCCCGCGACCAGATCGAGCGCCTTGTCCCACGACACCGGCACGAACGGTTCGCGGCCACGGCCCTCGCTCGGGCCGGGGCCATGCTTGAGCCAGCCATCGCGCACCATCGGCTGGGCGATGCGCGATTTGGAATGCACCCCGTCCGGGATCGCGTTGATCAGATGCGACGGATCGGGGTCCTTCTCGAACGGCCGCACGCCGACGATGCGTCCGCCCTCGACCTCGGCCAGGAAGGCACCCCAGTGCGAATGATTGCGGACGAGATTCATGGGGATGATCCTAGCATGAGAGCCTGAATTTGCCTCGATGGCGCGTCACCACCACCGCCGTCATCGCCGGGCATGACGCTGAGTGTGCGGTAACCGATCTGCTATATCGCAAGCCAATGGCTATTTAATCGCCAGCGGATTGACCGGCGAGCCGACCGCGCCGGTGATCGGAATCGCCGGCGCGACGAACAGGAACTCGTAGGTCTTGTCGGCGGCGCAGTCCTCGCCCAGCTCCTTCAGCTCGAAGATCTCGCCCATGGTCATGCCCATGATCGGGATGGTGATCCAGTGCCAGGGCTGGTTGATGCCCTCCTCGCTTTCGTTCGGCCGCACCTCGCAGCCCCAGGTGTCGGAGGCGAGCGCGGCCAGTTCGGTGCTTCTTGATCCATTCGAGCGTCTCGAAGGCAAAGCCCGGCGCGTCGCCGCCCGGATAGCCGTCCCAGCTCCCGAGTTTCTGGCAGCGCTGCATCATGCCGGTGCGCACGATGACGTAGTCGCCGCGCTTCATCTCGACCTTCTGCGCCTTGGCGCAATCGTCGAGATCCTTGCAGGTGATGCCGTAGCCGTCGTCGAGCGACTCGACGCCCTTGTAGCGCGCCACGTCGAGCAGCACACCGCGGCCGACCATCTTGTTCTTGGTCTTCTCGATGCCGCACTTCTGCGCGCCGGCTGTCGTCACCTCGCGGCAGTCGTAGCCGTTCCACATGTAGTTCTCATAGAACACGTGGCCGAGGCCGTCCCATTGCGTGCCGCATTGCAGCGGCATCACCACCATGTCGTCGGCGGCGCGGATGCCGCGCTTGTCGAGCACGCCGGAGTAGGCGTCGGTGCCGGTGCGCAGCATGGTGTGGATCGGGTTGGTGCGGCCCATCGCCGGATACTTGCTCTTGGCGCCCTGCGGTCCGAGATGATCGAAGTTGAGCGCGAGCGAGATCACCTTGCCCTTCTTGACGAGGCGCGTCGCCGCGACGATGTCCTCGGCGGAGGTGAAGTTGAGCGTGCCGATCTCGTCGTTCGGGCCCCCACTTGCCCCAGTTCTTGTACTTCTCCGCGGCATCGCGAAGGTCCTGACGGGTGTACTTCTTGGCCATGTCGTTTCCTCTTCTTGCGGCAATGGGAAATGATAGCATCAGCAAAACCTCGCGGGGGCAACATGCCGAAGGCGCTGCGCTTCATCGTTCTGTTCGCGGTTTCGATCCTGCTGGCGTGCGGAACGGCACGCGCGCAGGAAGCCTATCCGAACAAGCCGGTGCGGATGATCATTCCATTTGCGCCGGGAGGCCCGGCCGACATCATCGCCCGCCTCGTCGCGCAAAAGCTGACGGAAGAATTCGGCAAGCAGTTCTATGTCGAGAACCATGCCGGCGCGGGGGGCAACATCGGGGCCGGCGTGGCGGCGCGGGCGCCAGCCGACGGCTATCACCTGATGCTGACCAGCCAGGTCACCGTCATCAACCCGCACCTCTACAAGGCGGTGCCCTACGATCCAGACAAGGACTTCGTCGCCGTCACCCGCATCGCGACCTCACCCAACGTGCTGGTGGTGCATCCCTCGGTCCCGGCCAAAACCGTCAAGGAGCTGGTCGATCTGATCAAGGCCGAACCGGCCAAGTACACCGGCTACGCCCAGCCTGGCCTCGGAACCTCCGCGCACTTGACCGGCGAACTGTTCCGTCTGTCGTTGAAGCTTGATCTCCCCTCGATCCCGTTCGGCGGGGGCGGCCCGATGATCCAATCCGTGGTCGCGGGTCACACGCCGATCGCATTCTCCTCGATGCCCCCCGCGGCAGGACAGATCCAAGGCGGCACGCTGCGCGCCCTCGCCGTCACCGGTGAGAAGCGGATCGATAGCCTGCCGGACGTGCCGACCATGATCGAAGCCGGCTATCCGGGCCAGACCGGCGAAACTCCGGTCGGCATTTATGTGCAGACCGGCACGCCGAAGGAAGTCGGCCAGATATTGCGTGAAAAAGTTCTCAAGATCATTGCGATGCCCGACGTCAAACAGAAGCTTGCCGCCGTCGGTTTCGTCCCGATCGGCGATACGCCCGCCGAGTTCGCCGCCTATCTCAAGGCCGAGGGCGAGAAGTGGGGCAAGGTCATCCGCGACGGCAATATCAAGCTGCAATGAGGAAATCGAACATGAAGATCATACGGTCTGTTGTCGTCATCGCGGCTTCGCTGCTCGCCATTGTGTCCGTCCACGCCCAGGACGCCTATCCCAACAAACCGGTGAAAGTGATCGTGCCGTTCGCGCCGGGCGGTCCGAGCGACGTGACGGCGCGCATCGTCTTCGCCGAGATGTCGAAGAACGTCGGCAAGCAGTTCGTCATCGAGAACCACTCGGGCGGCGCAGCCAACATCGGCATCACGCTCGCGTCCCGCGCCGCGCCGGATGGCTACACCGTACTGCTTTCCTCCTCAAGCCTTTGGATCAATCCCAACACCTACGCCAAGGTCGCCTATGACCCGGTGAAGGATTTCATCCCGATCTCGCTGGTTGCAACTACGCCGAACTCACTCGTGGTCCATCCGTCCGTTCCAGTGAAGACGGTGAAGGAGCTGGTCGACATGCTCCGCGCTGCGCCTGGCAAATACACCATCGCCAATCCCGGCACCGGCACGCCGCCGCATCTGTCCGGCGAGCTGTTCAAACATGCGCTGAAACTGGAAACCACATCGGTGCCGTTTGGCGGCGGTGGTCCGATGATCCAGTCGGTCGTCGGCGGCCATACGCCGATCGCGTTCTCCTCGATGCCGCCGGCGGCGCCGCAGATCAAAGCCGGCACGATCCGAGCGCTCGCCGTCACCGCGCCCAAGCGCAGCATCGCGGTGCCGGACATCCCCACCATGGCCGAGGTGGGCTATCCCGGCCAGGAGGGCGACACACCGCAAGGAATGCTGGTGCCGGCCGGTACGCCGCAACCGATCGTCGACTTCCTTTACCGCGAGTTGGTGAAGGTGATGCGCACCGAGGACGTGAAGCAAAAGCTTGGCAACGCCGGCCTGGAGGTGGTCGCCAACACGCCGCAGGAGTTCGCCACGGTGATCAAGGAAGACGGGGCGAAGTGGGGCAAGGTGGTCAAGGACGCCGGCATAAAGCTGGAGTAGCAAGGATCCTCAGGCCGGGACTCGCAACCCGGCCTTTTCCAGTCGCGGCAACACCTCGTCGCGGAAATACGGCAGCTCGTCGGCGTAGTTCACAAGCGACACTGCGATCCCGGTCAGCCCGGCGCGGCTGAGATCGATCAACTGCCGCGCGATGTGATCGGGATCGCCGACGATCGGCACGCCGCTGTTGCCGTGCGCGTACTGGCTGCGCTGGCGCATGAACTCCTCCAGCGGCACCGTTTCGCGCGTGATCTTGCGAAGCGCCAACAACTGATCGATCGCCGACCAGTCGGCCTGATCGACCACGACATGATGGTGATAGTCCTCGGCCTCTTTCATGGTCGGCCGGCAGGTGATGACGCCGACCGTGAACACGCTGATCGCGCGGCCCTGTGCCGCGGCCTCCGCCTTCACGCCGGCGACGCGCTGCGCGGTCTCCACGACCGACACCCGCGAGGACTGCATGAAGAACGCATCGCAATTGCGCACCGCGAAGGCGCGCCCGACGGTCGATGCGCCGGCATTCATGATGACCGGCCGCGTGCCGCCGTAGGGTTTCGGCTTGGCGCGAACCTTCTTCAGCTTGATGAATGCTCCGTCGAAATCGAAGCTGTCGCGTTCCGACCACATCAGCTTGATGGCGTCGATCCATTCCTGCGCATACTCGTACCGCGTGGCGTGCTCGCGCTGTTCGACGCCGAACATCTCGAATTCGCCCTCGTTCCAGCCGACCACGATGTTGAGCCCGAAGCGGCCCTCGCCGATGTGGTCGGCGGTGACCATCTGCTTGGCCGCGATGATCGGATGAAACAACGGCGCATGCACCGTGCCGAACACGGTGATCCGCTTGGTCGCCTGCAGCAGTCCGCAGGCCCAGGTCACGGTTTCGAGCGTCGCCTCCTGATAGCCGGTATCGCCGCCGTAGCCCTTCCAGCGGCCGATCGGCAGCAGGAAGTCGATGCCGGCCTCGTCGGCCATGCGCGCAAGCTTGAGATTGTCGGTCCAGGTGCCGGACCAGCGCTCCGGCACCTTGGTCACTGCCCGCCCCGACGAACAGTTGGCGCCGAACAGCCCGATCTTCAGCGCATTGCCGCCCGCGAGTAGGCTCCGCTGCGGCAACGACGGGTTTGCATTCGGCACGATTATCCCTCAGGCTTGCGGCAAAGTGGCCCGTCCCATTACCGGACGGCAACGTCCTTGGCGACGCCAATAACAACAAAATCCTCGGGAGGAAGTGATGGCGTTGAACTGGATCGTCGCGGGCTTGCCGGCATTGCAGCGCTGATTTCGTGCACGGCCGCGCTAGCGCAGAACTATCCGGCCAAGAACGTCCGCGTCGTAGTGCCGTTCGCGGCCGCGGGCCCGACCGACGTCATCGCCCGCATCGTCGGACAGAAGCTCGGCGAGCTGTACGGACATGCCTTCACCGTCGAGAACGTGCCGGGCGCGGGCGGCAACACCGGCACGGCGCAGGTCGCCAAGGCGCCCGCCGACGGCTACACGCTCCTCGTGGTTTCGACGGGCTTCATCGTCAATCCGAGCCTCTACGCCAAGGTGCCCTACGACCCGATCAAGGACTTTGCGCCGGTGACGCTGGTGGCGGCCTCGCCGAACGTGCTGGTGGTGAATCCTGACGTTCCGGCGAAGTCGGTGAAGGAGTTGATCGCGCTGATCAAGGCCAGCCCCGGCAAATACAGCTACGCCCAGCCCGCGCTCGGCTCGACGCCGCATCTCGGCGGCGAGCTGTTCAAGCTGACGTTTGACCTCGACCTGACGATGGTGCCGTTCACCGGCGCCGCACCCGCGATCACCTCGACCATCGGCGGCCATACGCCGGTCGCATTTACCGCGCTGCCGCCTGCGATCACCGCCGCCAAGGACGGCAAGGTCCGCGCGCTTGCCGTGATGGCGGACAAACGCGTCGCGGCGCTGCCGGACGTACCGACCATGGCGGAGGCGGGCGTCGCCGACCAGGAGGCCGACACGCTGACCGGAATCGTCGTGCCGGCCGGCACGCCAAAGGAAATCGTCGATCAGCTGCAGCGCGACATTGCCAAGATCGTCGCGCAGCCCGACGTCAAGGAAAAGCTCGCGGCGCTGGGCTTCGTGCCGATCGCGAACCCGCCGGCGGAGTTCGGCACGCGCATCAAGGTCGAGATGGAAAAATGGGGCAAGGTGGTGCGCGCCGCCAAGCTCAAGATCGAGTGAGATTCAAAGGCGCCCGATCAAGGGAGCAGGTTCGATGACAATCATCATGCGTGCGATGGCGCTGTGCGCGGCGTGTCTCGTGTCCGGCACGGCCTTCGGCCAGCAATATCCGACCAAGCCGGTGAAGATCATCATCCCGTTTCCGGCCGGCGGCGTGACCGACCTCGCGCGGACGACTGATCGCGCAGAAGCTGTCGGAGAAGCTCGGCCAGCAGTTCTACATCGAGAACGTCGGCGGCGCCGGCGGCAACCTCGGCATGGCCCAGGTCGCACGCGCGCCGGGCGACGGCTACACGATCCTGCTGTCGTCTTCGAGCGTCACGGTGAACCCGAGCCTCTACACCAAGATGCCGTTCGACGTGGAGAAGGACCTGATCCCGGTCACCAAGGCCGGCGGCTCGCCGAACTCATGGCTGGTCCATCCGAGCTTTCCGGCCAAGGACATGAAAGAGCTGATCGAGCTGATGAAGAAAGAGCCGGGCAAGTACAGCGTCGGTTCGCCCGGCGCCGGCACTACGCCGTCGCTGTCGATCGAGCAGCTCAAGCACGATCTCAAGGTCAATTTCGTCACCGTGCCATTCGCCGGCGGCGGGCCGATGACGCAATCGCTGCTCGGCAATCACGTCCCGATCGTGTGCGGCGCGATCGGCAATTCGGTCGAGCTGATCAAGGACGGCAAGATCCGCGCGCTCGGCATCACCGACAAGAAACGGCTCGAGACGCTGCCGAACATCCCGACGCTCGACGAACTGGGCATCAAGGACCAGGAGGCCGAAACCATCACCGGCGTGTTCGTGCCGGCCGGTACGCCGAAGGCGATCGTCGACCTGCTGCAGAAGGAAATCGCGGCGGTGGTGAAGTCGCCCGATATCAAGGCGCGGCTGCTGGAGCTCGGCGTCGTGCCGGAGGGCGATTCCCCGGCCTCGTTCGCCGCCTACGTGAAGGCCGACATCGCCAAGTGGAAGCGGGTGATCGAGCAGGCGAACGTGCCGAAGATTTAGTGCAATGACGCTCGGTCGGCGAAATTTTCTACGTCTCGCCTGCGGCGCCGTCGCGACCCCGGCGGTGTTGCCTGGCGCGTCGGCGCAACAGGCCTATCCCACCCGACCGGTCCGTCTGGTGGTGTCCGTCGCGGCGGGCGGCACCAACGACGTGACCGCGCGGATGATCGCGCAGAAGCTGTCCGAAGCATGGAAGCAGCAGGTCTACGTCGAAAACGTACCTGGCGGCGGCGAGATCGTCGGCACCGGGCAGGTCGCCAAAGCCGCGCCGGACGGCTACACCGCGCTGTTCGCAACCGGCGCGTTCACGCTGAATCCGAGCCTGCACAGCAAGCTTCCTTACGACACATTGAAAGACTTCGCGCCTGTAACGCTGGTCGCCTCCGGGCCGCACGCGCTGACCGTACATCCGTCGTTGCCGGCGAAGAACGTGCAGGAACTGGTAGCCCTGCTACGCGCCAACCCCGGCAAGTACAGCTTCGCCTCGTCCGGCGCCAACACCCAGCCACGGCTGGTCGGGGAGCTGTTCAAGCTCAAGTTCGGCGTGGACATGGTGCAGGTGCCGTTCAACGGGGGAGGACCGGCTATCACCTCGACGATCGGCGGCCATACGCCGGTGGCGTTCACCTCGCTCGGCAACTCTGCACCCGCCATCAAGGCGGGACAGCTTCGCGCCTTGGCACTGACCAGCGCCAAGCGGCTCTCCGAATTTCCCGATGTGCCGACCATGGCCGAAGTGGGTGCGCCGGAACTGGTCACTGGCTCTCTCCAGGGCGTGGTGCTCCCGGCCGGCACACCACAGCCGGTAATCCAACAGTGGCATGGCGCGGTGGCGAAAATCGTCGCGATGACGGAAATCCGCGACAAGCTGATCGGGTTCGGCCTAGAGCCGGTGGGGAATACGCCCGCCGAATTCGCCGACTGGATCAAGGCGGAGATCGAGACGTGGGGCCGGGCGATGCAGGCAGCCAAGATCGACAGGATTTGAAATAATGCGCATCGTCGATATCCGCGAGACCGCGATCCCGCTGAAGTCCGATCTCAAGAATTCCAGCATCGATTTCTCCGAGATGACCACGTCGGTGGTCGCCGTCATCACCGACGTCATCCGCGACGGCAAGCCGGTCGCGGGCTTCGCCTTCAACTCCACCGGCCGCTACGCCTGCGGCGCGCAGATGCGCGCGCGGTTCATTCCGCGCATCCTCAAAGCCGATCCGAAGTCGCTGCTGAACGAAGCCGGCGACAATCTCGACCCGGAAAAAATTCTCGCCGTGATGATGCGGAACGAGAAATCCGGCGGCCACAGCGAGCGCTCGGTCGGCATCGGCACCATCGAGGTGGCGGTCTGGGACGCGGTCGCCAAGATCGAAGGCAAGCCGCTGCATCGCGTGCTGGCCGAGCGCTACAACGGCGGCAAGGTGGTGGACAAGGTGTTCTGCTACGTCGGCGGCGGCTGGTACGCGCCGGGCAAGACCACCAGGGATTTGCAGGACGAGATGCGGCGGCATCTCGATTCCGGCTACACCATGGTGAAGATGAAGGTCGGCGGCGCGCCGCTCGCCGAGGACATGAGCCGCATCGAGGCGGTGAAGACCGTCGTCGGCAACCGCGGCGAGCTCGCGGTCGACGCCAACTCCAAGTTCGAGCGCGACGAGGCGATCGAATACGCCAAGGCGATGTCGCCCTACAAGCTGCGCTGGTACGAGGAGCCGTGCGACCCGCTCGACTTCGCGGCGCTGAAGGACATTTCCGACGCCTATGACGGCGCGCTGTCGACCGGCGAGAACCTGTTCTCCACCCAGGACGTCGAGAACCTGGTGCGCTTCGGCGGCCTGAAGGCCGCGCGCGGCGACGTAATCCAGGTCGATCCGCCGCAGGCCTACGGCATCGTGCAATACGCGCGCACGCTCGACATGCTGAAGCGCCACAACTGGCCGCGCTCCGGCCTGTTCCCGCACGGCGGCAACCAGATGTCGCTGCACATCGCCGGCGGTTTCGGACTGGGCGGCGCTGAATCCTATCCCGGCGTGTTCGGCCCGTTCGCGGGCTTCGCCGACGACGCCCAGCTGGAGAACGGCTATCTCAAGCTGCCCGACCGCCCCGGCATCGGCTTCGAGGGACAGGCCGCGCTCTACCGATCATGCGCGACCTCGTCGCGTAGCGCCGCTGGCGGAAGCTTGCTACGCCGTCGCGGGAGCGCAAATGACCAAGCCGCCGACCTGGAAGGAACTGCTCGAGCGGGAGCAGCCGCTGCTGCTGCCGTGCGCCCATGACGCGCTGTCGGCGCGGCTGATCGAGCGCGCGGGCTTTGCCGCCTATTCGATCGGCGGCTTCGCGCTGGTCGGCTCGCGCTACGCCATCCCCGACATCGGGCTTGCCGCCTTCGGCGAGATCAGCGCCGGCATCCGCGACATCATGGCGGCGACGCGCGCTGCCGGTGCTGGTCGACGGCGACACCGGCTACGGCGACGTCAAGAACGTCGCCCACACCATCGAGGGCTACGAGGCGATGGGCGCGTCCTCGATTTTCCTGGAGGACCAGGTCGCGCCCAAGCGCTGCGGCCACATGGCCGGCAAGGACGTGATCCCGGCAGCAGACATGGTGGCGAAGATCAAGGCCGCGGTCGGCGCGCGGCGGAACAAGGACTTCTTCGTCATCGCGCGCACCGATGCCCGCGCCGTGCACGGCCTCGACGAGGCGCTCCGCCGCGGCGAGCAATATCTCAAGGCCGGCGCCGACGGCATTTTCATCGAGGCGCCGCAGACGGTGAAGGAGCTTGAGACGATCGGCGCGCGCGTTCAAGGGCGTGCCGCAGATCGCCAACATGCTGGAAGGCGGCGGCCAGACACCGGTGCTGCCGCCGAGCGAATTGAAGGCGATGGGCTTTGCGATGGCGGCCTATCCGACGACGCTGATCTTTCGCGTGGCGCGCACCATCGAGCGGGCGCTCGCCGACATCAAGGCCGGCAAGGCGGTCACCGACACCGACGGCGTGAACTTCGCCGAGTTCAAGGACATCACCAATTACGACGAATGGGCGCGCATCGAGGACACCTACGCGCCGGGCGACGCGAACCGAGTGTGGACGCGTGGCTTATTCGGTGCGGCCATCGGCATTCTTGCTGGCGCTGGGCATCGCGTTCACGGCGGCACGATGCGCGCGCGCAGACCAAGGTGCGGCTCGCGGTCGGCGGCAAGTCGGCGATGTTCTATCTGCCGCTCACGGTCGTCGACCGGCTCGGCTACTTCAAGGACGACGGCCTCGATGTCGAGATTTCCGATTTCCCCGGCGGCGCGCAGGCCTTGCAGGCGCTGATCGGCGGCAGCGCCGACGTGGTCGCCGGCGCGTTCGACCACACCATCCAGATGCAGGCCAAGGGCCAGCCGATCGTGGCGGTGGTGGAGCTCGGCCGATTTCCGGGCTTCGTGCTGGCTTGCTGACGTCCAAAGCCGCGACCTATCGCGAGCCCGCCGATCTCAAGGGCATGAAGATCGGCATCACCGCGCCCGGCTCCAGCACGCATTTCATGGTGCGTTATCTGATGGCGCCAGGCCGGACTCAACGAACGACGACGCCGCCTTCATCGGCGTCGGCGCCGGACCGACCGCGGTCGCGGCCGCGCGGCGCGGCGAGATCGACGCCCTGGTCAACGTCGATCCGGTGATCAGCCTGCTGGAAAGCGACAACGTCGATCAAGAGTCGTCGCCGACACCCGCACCCTGGAAGGCACCCGCGCGGTGTACGGCGGCGCCTATCCGGCGGCCGTGCTCTACGTCACGCCGGCCTATATCCAAAACAACCCCACGACCGTGCAGTCGCTGGCCAACGCGTTCGTGCGCGGCCTGAGATGGATCGCGAGCCATTCCGCCGCAGGAGATCGCCAAGGTGATGCCCGCCGAATACGCGCTCGGCAACAAGGACCACTACGTGCGCTCGATCCACAGCAGCATGCCGATGTTCTCGCCCGACGGCCGGTTCGGCCGCGAAGGCCCGGAGATCGCGCTCAAGGTGCTGCGCGAGTTCGACGCCAGACGTGCAGCGGGCGTCCGATCGACCTCGCGGCGACCTACACCGACGCTTTCGTCGACAAGGTGCCGGCGCGGTAGACAAGGGTACAGCGCGGTAGCATGAGCATCGAGCCGCAGATCGCCATCGACAAGGTGGCCCACGTCTACCGGCCGCCGCGCGGGCGCGCCGGTGCTGGCGCTCGAGGACATTTCGCTTCAGGTCCAGCCGCGCGAATTCCTGGCGCTGCTCGGCCCGTCCGGCTGCGGCAAGTCCACGCTGCTCTATCTGATCGGCGGCTTCCTGCCGATCGAGAAGGGCACGATCACGGTCAACGGCGAGCCGGTGAAGGCGCCGGGCCCCGACCGCGGCATCGTGTTCCAGCATTTCGCGCTGTTTCCCTGGAAGACGGTGCGCGACAACATCCTCTACGGCCTCGAGCGCCAGGATCTGCCGCGCGCCGAGCGCGAGAAGCGCGCGCAGCATTTCATCGATCTGGTCGGCCTGACCGGCTTCGAGGACAGCTATCCGTCGCAGCTGTCCGGCGGCATGAAGCAGCGCACCGCGCTGGCCCGCACGCTCGCCTTCGATCCGAGCATCCTGCTGATGGACGAGCCGTTCGGCGCGCTCGACGCGCAGACCCGCCATCTGATGCAGGCGGAGCTGCTTGAGCATCTGGCAGCGCACGCCGAAGACCGTGATCTTCGTCACCCACGACGTGCAGGAGGCGGTCTATCTCGCCGACCGCGTCGCGGTGATGACGGCGCGGCCCGGCCGCATCAAGACCGTCGTCGACACCAAGTTCGACAAGAACGACCCCGGCATCTTCAAGGCCAAGGCATTCGTCGACAAGGTCGACGAGCTTTGGAACCTGGTGCGCGACGAGGCGATCAAGGCGGAGCGCCGCGCGCCATGAAGACGCTGTTCCGCTACCTGCCGCTGGTGCTGCTCGCGATCGCCTGGGAGGCGGCGGCGCGGCTCGAGCTGGTGTCGTCGTCGGCGCTGCCGCCGCTGAGCGACGTGGTCGTGAGCTGGATCGACCTCATCAAGACCGGCGAGCTGTTCGGCAACACCGGCGCCTCGCTCTATCGCGCCGCCATGGGCCTGTTGCTGGCGATCGTGATCGGCACCGTGCTCGGCATCGGCATGGCGTGGTGGAAGCCGATCAACGTGCTGCTCAGCCCGCTGGTCGAGATTTTCTATCCGCTGCCGAAATCGGCGCTGATCCCGGTCACCGTGATCTGGCTCGGCTTCGGCAACGGCTCGAAAATCCTGCTGATCTTTCTCGGCTGCATGATCCCGGTCACCATCGGCGCGTTCAACGGCGCGCGCTCGAGCGAGCAGACGCTGGTTTGGTCGGCGCGCAGCATGGGCGCCAACCGGCTGCGCATGCTGTGGGACGTGGTGCTGCCGAGCGCGATGCCGGAACTGCTCAACGGCATCCGCACCGCGCTGGCGCTGTCGTTCATTCTGCTGGTGAGCTCCGAGCTGATCGTGGCGCGCGAGGGGCTCGGCTACCTGATCGGCTTCCTCGGCGCCAACGGCTCCTATGACGCGATGTACGCCGTGGTGCTGACCGTGGCGTTCCTCGGCTTCGCCGCCGACCGCGGCTACCAGATGCTCATGAACCGGATGCTGCAATGGCGCGAACAGACGCCGTAACGGCGGACCACACGCTGGATGCGCCCGCGCCCTCGCTGGCGCACACGCTGCTGTGGGGCTTTGCGCGCGTGTTCTCCATTGTCGCGCTGATCGTCGCCTGGGAGGGCCTGGCGCGGAGCGGCCAGTTCACGCCATTCGTGCTGCCGTCGCTCAGCTCGGTGATCGAGCGGATCTGGACCGACGCGATGTCGGGCGAGCTCTCCATCAACACCGGGCTCACGGTCTATCGCGCCCTGGTCGGCTTCCTGATCTCCATGGTCGGCGGCATCCTGATCGGCGTGGCGATGTCGCGCAACGTCATCGCCAACTGGTTCTTCGACCCGATCGTCTCGGTCGGCTTCCCGATGCCGAAGATCGCCTTCCTGCCGGTGGTGATCCTGTGGCTCGGCGTCTATGACGTCTCCAAGATCACCATCATCGTCATCGACGCGATCTTTCCCGGTGATCGCGGCGACGCTGATCGCCATCCGCGGCGTCGAGCGCGAGCTGATCTGGTCGGCGCGCAACATGGGCGCGAGCGACCGCGAGCTGATGTGGCAGATCGTGCTGCCGGCGGCGCTGCCGCAAATCCTCACCGGGCTGCAGGTCGCGCTGCCGCTGTCGATGATCGTCGCGGTGGTGGCCGAGATGCTGATGGGCGGCTACGGCCTCGGCGGCGCGATGATGACGGCGTCGCGCTTCGCCGACTCGCGCGGCGTGTTCGCCGGCATCGTCGAGATCGCCATCGTCGGCTATGTGCTGATCAAGCTGATGACGATCCTGCGCCGGCGGCTGCTGATCTGGCATCAGGAGGCGAATGAGCCGACCACGGCGTGATGGCTTCAGCCGCCGCCACAATCGTTAACGCGCGTTAACTAAAAACTTTGGAACGAACGACTTCGCCGGACCGTTGGCAAGGCAACCAACCGTCGGAGAGCACTATGTTGATGCGAGGCATTCCTGCTGACGCCCTACCTCGCCATTGCTTCAAGCCTTGCGCTCGCCGTCACCGTCGCTGTCGTCTGCTGCAGCCAGACCACGCCGCGCGGCGCGGGCTTCACGGCTTAAGGCTTCCCGGCGTCATGGCCAGCCTCACCCAAACAATTCGGGATTTCTGGTCTGCGATGACCGGGCAGGACCCGGTCGACGAGCCGGCATCGCCCGAGGTCATCGTTCACGACCCGGCGCGGAGCGTCCCCACGATCTGGACGATCCCTTCTTTGACCCCAAGGTCCAGTCGCGCATGGCGGGCGTGATTGCCGACAACGCCACAAAGAAAAACTAAGTCGCGCTCAGCGTCACGAAAGACACCGATCTCAGCCGCACAGGAAACGGCCGTACGCCTGAAGTGAGCGTGACGCCGGCCAACCGATTCGGTAGAAAAAGGCCCCGGAGGCGGCTACGTCACCGGGGCCTTGCTTTGTCACGTGCGTCCAGACCGGAATTCCGATGCCCCGTTTGCTGATCCTCCTCACGCTGCCGCCCGATGTCACCGAGCAGTACCGGGTCCGTCTCAGCCGCGCCTTCCCCGAGCTTGCGATCGACGTCGTAGCCTCGCGCGACAAGCTCGGCACAGCGCTCGCCGACGCAGACGTGCTGCTCACGTTCGGGCAGATGATGAAGAACCTGAAGCTCGATCTCGCGGAGGCCCGCAACCTGAAATGGGTGCAGGCGCTCGGCACCGGCCTCGACGGCATCACCGACCAGCCGGCGCTGCAAGCCAACGTCACCGTCACGAGCCTGCATGGCGTACACGGCGCGCCGGTGTCGGAGGCGGCGCTGGCTGCGATGCTGGCGCTGTCCCGCGACCTGCCAGGCGCGGTCCGCGCCCAGGACCAGCATCAGTGGAAGCGCTGGCCGGCCAAGCTCCTGCACGACAAGACGGCCGGCATTCTCGGCATCGGCGTGATCGCCGAAGCGCTGGCGCCGAAGTGCAAGGCGATGGGCATGAAAGTGATCGGGGTCACGTCGTCGCCTCGCGAGGTCGCGGGCTTCGACCGCGTGCATCCGATGGCCGAACTCATGACCGTCCTGCCCGAGCTCGACTATCTGGTGCTGCTGACGCCCTACTCGCACGCGACGCACCACATGATCGGCGCCAAGGTGTTCGCGGCGATGAAGCCCACGAGCTACTTCATCAATGTCGCGCGCGGCGGCGTCGTGGATGAGGACGCACTGGTCGAGGCGCTACGGAACAAGAACATCGCCGGCGCCGCGCTCGACGTGTTCACGCACGAGCCGCTGCCGGCGGACCATCCGCTCTGGGATTTTAAGAACGTCATCATCACCACTCACCAGGGCGGCTTCTGCGACACCTACGTCGATCTCGCGATGCCAATCCTCGAGCACAACATGCGGTGCTTCCTCAAGGGCGGTCTAAAAGGCATGGTGAATGTGGCAAGGCCTGCCACCTGATCCGCGTTGCCGAAAGGATAGATGCCATGGCGAATGAA
The DNA here is from genome assembly GCA_963842645.1 of uncultured Alphaproteobacteria bacterium. Classification (GTDB taxonomy): domain Bacteria; phylum Pseudomonadota; class Alphaproteobacteria; order Rhizobiales; family Xanthobacteraceae; genus Z2-YC6860. The sequence continues at coordinate 160,446 of CAWJGY010000011.1, forward strand.
CACTGGAAGTCCTTCCCGCCGGTGCGGCGCGTGGTCACGGGGCATGATGCCAACAATGTCGCCAAGGTTCTGATCGATGCGCCCGCCACCAACCACAAAGGCGCCGAGGGGCGCTCCACCCTGATGTGGATCACCGACAAGAATCCCGCCGACATCGGCATCGGCGCGAAGATCGAAGATATGGGCGCCCGCATCGTCGGCACGCCGCCGCCGCCAAACGGCACGCGGTTCTGCGTCATCGATTTCCCGCCCGGCAACCATCCGCACATGCACCGCACCGAAACGGTCGACTATGTGATCGTGATCAACGGCGAGATCGAGATGGACATGGACGATTCAACGGTCAAGCTGAAGGCCGGCGACATCATGGTTCAGCGCGGCACCAACCACGCCTGGGCTAACAGAAGCGGCAAAAACGCGCGCGTCGCGTTCGTTCTGGTCGATGCTCAACCGCTCGGCATCGGCACGCCGGTATTGGGCACCGCCAGCGCACGCTAGTAGAGGGAGACGGCCATGTTGAATTTCCGGACCGCATTGGGCGTTGTCCTCACCGCGCTTGCCTTCACCTACGGCGCAAATGCGCAGAACTATCCGAACGGCCAAGTGCGGCTGATCGTGCCGACCTCGCCCGGCGGCGTGACCGACACCATGGCGCGCATCGTCGCGCAGCGCCTGACGGAAGCGATCGGGCAGGCCGTGGTGGTCGACAACCGCGCCGGCGGCAATGGCTCGGTCGGCGCCATCGCGGTGGCGCGTGCGCCGACCGACGGGCTTACCCTGCTCGTCACCTCGGACGCCACGATCACGGCCAATCCGTCCCTGTCGAGCAAGCTCGGCTACAGCGCCAAGGAATTCACGCCGATCATCGTGCTGTGCCGCGGCACGCCGGTGCTGGTGGTCAATGGCACGGTGCCGGCGAGCAACGTGAAGGAGCTGATCGCGCTGGCCAAGTCGAAGCCCGGCACTTTGAACTACGGCTCCTATGGCGTCGGCACCTACGCGCATCTCAGTATGGAGGAATTCAAGCAGCGCACCGGCACCGACATCGTGCACATCCCCTATCGCGGCGCGGCGCCGGCGGCTCAGGCTCTGCTCGCGGGCGACGTATCGATGTTGCTGCTCAATTACAGCAGCATTGCCGAGCACGAGAAGACCGGCAAGGTAACGATCCTGGCGGCGGCCGGCGACAAGCGAGCGCAGGTGCGGCCCGAGCTGCCGACCATCGCGGAATCCGGCGTGCCGGATTTCTCGACCACGGTGTGGTTCGCGCTGTTCGGTCCGGCCAACATGCCGGCTGATCTGGTGGCCAAGATACACGCCGACGTCAGCAAGGTGCTGGACCTGCCGCGATCGAAGGAGTTCTTCGAGAAGAACAGCTTCGAACGGGTCACGCTCTCGCCACCCGAATTCGCCAAGCTGGTCGAGCGCGATTCCCAGCACTGGGACGCGCTGATCAAGCAAGTCGGCGCCAAGATGGACTGAACGGCGCCGAGGCGTACCCGATACACAACTGGAGAGAGATGACGTGGCCAGCCAAGTGGACTCCGGTTACGACGTGATCATCATCGGCGCCGGCATTGCCGGTCTCGTCACCGCCAATCGCGCCGCCCAACTGGGCCAGCGCGTCGTCGTGCTGGAAAAAAGCACCGAGGAAAAATACCTCTGCAACTCGCGCTACGCCTACGGCACGTTCCACATCAACTTCACCGGTCTGGACACGGCTGAGGACGAGCTGGTCGACAAGATCGACACGGCAACCGCGGGCTTTGCGCGCAAGGACCTGGCGCGCGCGGTGGCAAAGGACGGCCGCAGGCTGATCACCTGGCTGCGGAGTGAAGGCGTCGAGTTCGTCAATCTCGGCAGCTATGGCACCAACGTGCTGTCCCCGCCGTGGCGAAGCGGCTTCGGCCTGACCTGGGAGAATTACGGCGGCGACATCGCGCTGCAGCGGCTTGAGGCGAACCTGCTCAAGCGCCAGGGGCGCATCCTGCGCGGCACCCGCGCCCGCACCCTGAAGCTTGATTTGGGCAGCGTCGAGGTCGAGGTGCAGCAGGCGCAAGGGGCGGCTTCGGTCATAAAAAAGTTCATCGCGCCGGCGGTGGTGATCGCCGACGGCGGCTTCCAGGCCAACCTCGATATGCTGCGCCAGAGCGGCGTATCGCCGGCGCCGGAAAAACTCCTGGCGCGCAACGGCGGCACCGCCATGGGCGATGGGCTGCGGATGGCGCTCGGCCTGGGCGCAACGCCGAGCCGCGGCATGAACAATTTCTATGGCCATCTGCACAACCGCGACGCCATGACCAGCACGAAACATTGGCCGCGGCCGGTCACCGATGAACTCGCCTCGGCGGGCATCGTTATCGATGCCGAGGGCCGGCGCTTCACCGACGAGGGCCTGGGCGGCATCTGGATCTCGAACGCGATCGCCCGCCTGCCCGACCCGCTGGGCACCACGATCATCTTCGACCAGGCGATCTGGGATGGGCCGCCCGGCCGCAATCATGTGCAACCGCCCAATCCGCTAGTGGTCGAGGCCGACGGCACGCTACATCGCGCTGACACGCTCGCCGAGCTGGCGGCAAAGATCGGACTTTCGCCGGAGCGATTGAACGACGTCGTCAGCGAATACAACAAGGCGGTCGACGACGGTTCGCCGCAAAAGCTTGAGCCGCCGCGCCGGGACACGCCGAACAAAGCTTGGCCGATCAAAGTGGCGCCGTTCTACGCCATGCCGATCTGCGCGGCGATCACCAACACCATGGGCGGCCTCGTGGTGGACGCCGATGCCCGCGTGCTCGACATCGACGACAAGCCGATTGCCGGCCTCTACGCCGCGGGCTCGACCGTCGGCGGACTCGATGGCGGCCCACATGCCGGCTACGTCGGCGGACTGATCAAGGCCACCATCGGATTGCGCGCCGCGGAGGCGATCGCAGGTAAATCCTGAGATTGCCGTGCCCTTGCGCTTTCTCCGCGCGCGGCGCTAAATTCGCGGCCGAGGAAACGCATCATGGCAAGACCGACCGCCCAGCTCAGGCTCGGCGCCTTCTTCAATCCCACCGGCCATCATGTCGCATCGTGGCGGCACCCACAGTCGCAGGCCGACGCAGGGATCAATTTCAAGCACTACGTCGAGATCGCGCAGACCGCGGAGCGCGGCAAGTTCGACATGATCTTCCTCGCCGACAACATCGGCGTGCGCGAAGCCCACATGGAGGCGCTGTCGCGCTCGGCACAGTACATCGCCAATTTCGAGCCGATCACGCTGATCTCGGCGCTGGCCGGCGTGACGGAGCGCATCGGGCTCACCTGCACCGCCTCAACGAGCTACAATGAGCCGTTCCACGTCGCGCGCAAGTTCGCTTCGCTCGATCATATCAGCGGCGGCCGCGCCGGCTGGAACCTGGTCACATCCGGCCAAGCCGTCGAGGCGCGAAACTTCGGGCGCGATTTCCACTTCGGCCATGCCGAGCGCTATCGACGTGCCAACGAATTCGCCGAGATCGTCACGGCGTTGTGGGATAGCTGGGACGACGACGCGTTCATGCGCGACAAGGAGAGCGGCCTGTTCTTCGACCCGCAGAAGATGCATTATCTCAATCACGTGGGAGAGCATTTCAAGGTCAAAGGCCCGCTCAACATTCCCCGCTCGCCGCAGGGCCATCCGGTGATCGTCCAGGCCGGCACCTCCGACGACGGCATGGACGTCGCGGCGCGGTTTGCCGAGGTTATCTTCAGCGCAAACCTGACGATGGACACCTGCCAGAAGTACTTCAAAGAGGTGAAGACCCGCGCGCAGGACAAGTTCGGCCGCAATCCCGATCATCTCAAGGTGATGCCGGGCTTGAGCCCCTACGTGGGGCGCACCGCGGACGAAGCAAAAGAAAAGTACGATTATCAGAATTCGCTGATGCATCCGATCGTGGCCCGCGAAATCCTCTCGACGGTGCTCGGCGGCGTCGATCTGACGCCCTACGATTTCGATGGGCCGTTGCCGGATAATCTGCCGATGTCGAACGGCAGCCAGAGCACATTCAAATACGTCACCGAGCTTGCCAAAAAAGACAATCTCACCATGCGCCAGATCGCGCAGGTGGTCGCGGGCGCGCGCGCTAAGCTCGTCATGGTCGGCACACCGAAGCAGCTCGCCGATCAGATGGAGCAGTGGTACGTCGAGGAAGCCGCCGACGGCTTCAACATCATGCCACCATACCTGCCGGGCGCGCTCAACGATTTCGTCGAGCTGGTGATCCCGGAATTGCAGCGGCGCGGCCTGTTCCGTACCGAATACACCGGTCGCACTCTGCGCGAGCACCTGGGACTGCCGCGCCCGGCAAGCCGCTACGGCCAGCGCGCCAACGAGGCAGCGGAATAGCAGCCGCTACTTCTGCGCGCGCTCCTTGTGGCGCTCTATCTCCCGGCGGATATAGCCGTCGAAATCCGCGGGGCTGTTGCTCTCGACCGGATGCATCCCGCTTGGCGCGAAACGTGCGCGGAAGGCCTCGGAGCGAACGATCTCGTTCACGTGCCTGTTGAGCAGGGCAACGACGGCCGGCGGCGTCTTCGCCGGCGCGACGAGACCGACGAAGCCCTGGTGAACGAATTTCGGAAACCCACTCTCGGCCATGGTCGGAAGCTCCGGCCAGCCCGGATCGCGCTGCTGCGCGGTCGAGGCGAGACCGCGCGCCTTGCCCTCCGCGACGAGCGGCCTGGCCGCGCCCTGGAACACGAAGGCGCCTTCGATCTCGCCGGCGACCACGGCAATCCCGGCCTGGGTGATGCCGCGGTAGGGCACATCGACGATCTCGATCCCCGCCTCCGCGCTCAATTGCGCGATCGCCAGCGCGTTTACCGTCCCCGATCCGGAGCTGCCGAAACCCAGCTTGCCGGGGTTGGCTTTGCCGTAGGCGATCAGCTCGGGCACCGACTTGAAGGGCAGCGTCGGATTGGTGATGAGGATCAGCGCCGGTCCTTCGAGGATCATGCCGACGGGCGCGAAATCGGCGACCACGTCATAGGGCATGGTCACGCGCTGCGGGTTGGTCACGTTCGCCGACGACGTGACCAGCAGCGTATAGCCGGTCGGCTCCGACCGGGCGACGTAAGCGCCGGCGACCATTCCCGAGCCGCCGACGCGATTCTCGATCACCACCGGCACGCCGAGGCGAGCCTGCAACTCCGGAGCGAGAGCCCGCGCCGGCAGATCCGAGAGCCCGCCGGCCGGATAAGACACCACGAGCGTGATCGGGCGGCTGGGGAATCGCTCGCCCTGGGCGCACGCGAGCGCCGGCGCCATCGCCGCGATCGCGAGTCCAAGCAGCGCCGGCCGAAGTCCAATCATCGCAAGCGTCCTCACGGTCATCAGCCAATACCGGTATTCAACCGCAAACCGGCTCACAAGCCGTCATGGTCCATTGTCGCATTGCGTTGGCGGCTTGTCGGCTCTGGCGGCTTGTGCTCCTGCCGGCGGCTTGCGGCCTGTCAGCAAGCGCAGCTAAGCTTTGCGTTCCGCCGCCAACGCCGTATCCCAGCCGATGAACCAGACCCCGCTGCTCGTGCCCGCGCTCGGCGCCGTCTATGCGGCGCTCGCGCCGTGGATCGAGGCGCTGCTGCGCTTCGCCGTCGGCGCGGCGATGGTACCGCACGGTTTTCGTATGTGCCTGGGCTACTTCAAGGGCACCGGCGGGCCGATCAGCAGCGTACCGGCGGTCGCGGCGATGTATGACCGCAAGGGATTCAAACCCGGCTGGTTCTGGGCCTATGGGACGGTGCTGACTCAGTTCGTCGCGGCGCCGTGTGTCGCGCTCGGCCTGCTCACGCGGCCTATGTCGCTGCCGCTATTCCTGCTGATGGCGCTCTCGGCCATCGATCACCTGAAGTATGACGGCTGGTTCTGGAACAAGATGGGCTTTGAATATCCCGCGATGTGGGCAATCGGTGCGCTGTATTTCCTGATCAACGGCGGCGGATTAATTTCGCTAGACCATCTGTTGGGATTCGAATTCTAGGGAGACGCAAATGGCCGACCCGCTCGCAAAAGCGCGGCACGATCTCGCGGTGGCCAACCGCGTGGTGTCCTATGAAGGCATCATCGACGCGTTCGGCCATGTATCCATGCGGCATCCGACGAAGCCGGACCGCTACCTGATCTCGCGGTCGCGCTCGCCCGAGGTGGTCGAGGCTACCGACATTTATGAATACACGCTCGACAGCGAACCGGTGACGCCGCTGCCGGACGGCATCCGCGGCTACGGCGAGTTGGTCATCCACGGCGAGATCTACAAGGCGCGGCCGGACGTCAACGCGGTCGCGCACCATCACGCCATGGCGTTCCTGCCGTTCTGCAATTCCGGCGAGGAGCTCTTGCCGCTCTATCACATGGGCGCGCAGATCGGCGAGAAGGTGCCGTTCTGGGATTCCCGCGATGAGTTCGGCGACACCTGCCTCCTCGTGCTCAAGCCGGAGGAAGGCCGCTCGCTCGCCAAAACGCTGGGGCCGTACTGGCTTGTACTGATGCGCCGCCATGGCGCGACGGTGGCGGGCAAGAACCTCACCGAGCTGGTGTTCCGCTCGATCTACAGTGTCCGCAACGCCGAGCTTCAATTGATGTGCAAGGCACAGGGGCATGCGCTCAGCCCGCTCACGCCGGGCGAGGCGAAGATGGCATGGGACCGCAACCTGCAACCGCGGCCGCAGGCGCGCGCGTGGGAATACTGGTCGGTGCGGCTGAAGAAGGCCGGCGAGTATCCGGCCGGCGCGCCCGCGCGCCCGGCGAAAGCCGCGACCAAGCGCCGTAGCAAGACCCGCACCGCAGGCCGCAAGAAGCGGCGCTAGTCCAATCCGAACGATTCGAATCAATAACAGCGAGCGTTTTTAGCGCGTCATTGCAGGGTTACGTATTAACACGCAGGCTCTGAAACCTTGAGCAGAGCCCATGTTCGACGACCGCCGCCGGCACAGGCGCCACGCCATCAACCGGATCGCAAAATTCCAAACCGAATCCGGCGCGCTGCCGCGCGACTGCATGATCACCGACATTTCCAAGCAAGGCGCCAGGCTGTTTGCCGACGGTGTGGAGGTACCAGACCAGTTCCATCTCCTGATCTCCGGCGACAAGGGCGCGCGCCGGCAGTGCCAGGTGGTCTGGCGCCTGGGCGGCGAGATCGGCGTCACCTTCATCGGGCCCGAACGGCGCTAGCCGAGGCTTCTCGTCAGCTCTCCTATGCGCAAAACGACGGCATCACCCGATGCCGGTGAAACGTGGTGCGACAGCCCGGCGCACCGATGAACCTCTAACGCGCGCGTAACCACTGAACGGTAATATCCCCATATTCCGCGCCGCCAGGAACAATTCCGCGGGCAATTGAGTTGAATTGGGCAATCCGGAGTTCGGTTTTATGCATAAATTCTTGCTCGCCACGTCCGCCGTGGCCCTGGCGTTAACGATTTCAGGTCCGGCATCTGCCGAGCTGAACCGGATTGTTCCTGCAGCCGCCACGATCGCGCCGCCGGAAACCACCACCACGGACGGTCTGGTGTTCTCCAAGGATGCCGACCAGGCCAAGCCGATGGACAAGCCGGCGGCGAGCAGACGGCGCCTGCCGAGCAGGCCAAGGAACCGAGCAAACCCGCTGAAGCCGCCAAGGAGGCTGCCAAGCCTGTTGCCGCCGAGGACACCCCTGTGGCGGCGCAAATCCGCGAACTCGTCGAAACCAAGCTCCAGCAGTACGTGCCAAAAGAGCAGGACCGCGCCGGGGTGCTCGCGTTCTACAAGGCGCGCAACTTCGCGCCGCTCTGGCTGGCGGCCGGCAAGCCGATCCCGCGCGCCGAGCAGGCCCGCAGCTTCCTGCAAAACGTGGCGGCCGACGGCCTCGATCCGACGAACTATCCGACGCCGCGCTTTGACAATGCCGATCCGGCCAAGCTTGCCGCCGACGAACTGGCGATGACCAATTCCGTTGTCACCTTTGCGCGTCACGCCAGCATCGGCCGCGTCGCGTTCACGCGCGTCAGCGGCGCCGTCTACTTCGACCAGAAGGCGCCCAATCCGGCCGACGTTCTGGGCAAGCTCGCCGACAGCAAGGATGTCCGCGCGTCGCTCGATGCGTACAATCCGCAGGCGCCGGCCTACAAGGCGCTCAAGGCGGAGCTCGCCGCAATTCGAAGCGGCAAGAATGCTGAGGCCAAGACCGCCGCACCCGCACCAAGGCCGGCGCAGGAAGTCCAGGCCAAGTCGAAGAAGAAAAAGAAAGGCGCCCCGCAAGAGGCAAAGGTGAACGAGGTAGCGCCGCAGCGCGCCAGCGCCGACACCGTCATCGCCAACATGGAGCGCTGGCGCTGGATGCCGCACGAACTCGGCGCGACCTATGTGATGGTGAACATTCCCGACTACACGCTCAAGGTTGTGCAGGACGGCAAGACCGTGTGGTCAACCAAGATCGTCGTCGGCAAGCCCGGCGATCACGCCACTCCGCTGCTGACCGAGACGATGAAATTCATCACCGTCAACCCGACCTGGAACGTGCCACCATCGATCATCCGCAACGAGTACCTGCCGGCCCTGGCGCGCGATCCCGGCGCGCTGTCGCGGATCGGCCTCCAGGTCGGCCGCAACAAGGACGGCTCGATCCGTATCTTCCAGCCGCCGGGCGAGAAGAATGCGCTGGGCCGCATCCGGTTCAATTTCCCGAACCGCTTCCTGGTCTACCAGCACGATACACCGACCAAGAATCTGTTCGCGCACGACGCGCGGGCCTACAGCCACGGCTGCATGCGGGTGCAGAATCCCGACAAATACGCCGAAGTGCTGCTGGGCGTTTCGCAGCCCGAGGAAAAATACACCGCCCAGCGCATCGCTTCGATGTATGGCTCGAGCGAACGCACCATCAACTTCAAGCGCCCGATCCCGGTCCACATCACCTATCAGACAGCCTTCGTGGACGACGGCGGCAAAACGCAGGCCCGCGCCGACGTCTACGGCCTCGACCGCGACTTGCTCAACGTGCTTCGCGGCGACAGCCGCACCTCGGACAGCCCGATCGCGCGCAACTACAATTCGAGCAGCAAGCCGGTCATGTCATCGGCGACGACCACCACCGGCATGGCGGCGAGCAGCCCGCGCAGCCATAGGGTAACCACTTATCGCACACAGTCCCGGCTATACGACCTGGGATAGCCAGGGCAGCCACTGGCTCAATATCCGCAGCGACTACCAGCCCGGCGAGCGCAGCAGGATCTGGTAACGGCCGTTGGATCGCCTGAACGCAAATGGCCGCCGTCTCCGGACGGCGGCCAAAGCTTTTCGGTAAATCGGCAGGCTAGGCCTTCTTCGGCACCACCAGATTGATGTTGATGTTCTTTTCCTGGGTGAAAGAAATCAACTCCTCGATGCACTCCTCGCGGCCGATGCCGGACTGCTTGTAGCCGCCGAACGGCGTGCCGAGGAAATGCTTGCTGATGTCGTTGATCCAGACGAAGCCGGCCTCGACCGTCGCTGCGGCGCGATGCGCCGTGGTCAAGTCGTTGGTCCAGATCGATGCGGTCAGGCCGTATTCGACGGAATTGACCTGCTCGAACATCGCCGCCTCGTCGCTCCACTTCACGACGCCAACGACCGGCCCGAAAATCTCCTCCTTGAAGATACGCATCGACGGCTTCACTTCGGCGAACACAGTCGGCTCGATATAGAGGCCCTTGGCCAGCGCCGGATCGGACGGACGGCCGCCGCCGGTGACGAGGCGGGCGCCTTCGCTCTTGGCCGAGTCGATGTACATCATCACCCGGTCGAATTGGGTCTTGGAGATGATCGCGCCCATGGTGGTCGCCGGATCGGTCGGAATGCCGGGCTTCCACTGCTTGATCCGGACCTTCACCCGCTCCAGCACCGCGTCGTAGATCTTCTCATGGATGAAGGCGCGGCTGGTCGAACCGCAGGACTGGCCGCACCAGGTGAAGTTCATGCCACCGACCACGCCGCCTGCGACCGCATCGGGGTCGGCGTCGGGATAGGCTATCAGCGCGTTCTTGCCGCCCAGCTCCAGCAGCACGCCCTTGAGCGTGTCGGCAGCCGCGCGCATCACCGCTTTTCCGGTCGGCACGCTGCCGATCAAGCGCGATCTTGGCGACGTCGGGATGGCTCGCCAGCGCCGAGCCGGCTTCCTTGCCGCCGGGAACGAGGTTGAACACGCCGGGCGGCAAAAGCCCGTCGATCAATTCGGCGAGCCGCAGCGACGACAGCGGCGCCTGCTCCGGCGGCTTCATCACGATGGTGTTGCCGGCGGCGAGCGGCGCCGCGGCCTTGCCGGCGATGAACATGAACGGATGGTTGAACGGCACGATGCGACCGACGACGCCCGAGCGGTTCGCGCACGGAGAAATTCAGCCGGTCCGGCCCCATCGGGATAGAGTTGCCTTTCATCTCGGTGACGAGGCCGGCAAAGAACTCGATCTGCGCCGCCGCAATAGTGGCGTCCATGATCATCTCAGAGATCGGATTGCCGCAGTCGGCGGAATCGATCATGGCAAGCTCGCCGGCGTTGTTGCGCAATACCTCGGCGATCTTCTTGAGCATCCGCGCGCGCTCGAGCGGCGGCACGCGCCTCCATTCCTTGTAGGCGGCCTTGGCGGCTTTCACCGCGGCATCGATGTCGTCAGCGCCGCAGTCGGCAGCGCTACCCAGCGAGACGCCGGTACCGGGATTGATCTGATCGGTGGTGCGGCCACCCCTGGGCTCGTGCCACTTGCCGCCGTAATAGGCGCCGCGCTGTGTCGGCAGGTTGAGCTTGATGGACGCAAGCGAATTCGGGGCAACGGGCGTATTCATGACGATCACTCCCTACGGATGGACGCAGCGCATCCTTGGCCGAAGTCTAACCTCGGCTGGCGCGACCGACCAGGGTGTTGGCGCCGATGGCAATCACGAATAGCATCAGCAGCGCCGCATACATGCGCGGCATGTCGAAGGTGTTGTAGGCGTCGATGATCATGAAGCCGACGCCCTTGTTCGACAGCTTGGTCTCGGCGAGCAGCGTGCCGATCATGGCGACACCCATGCCGAGCCGGACGCCGTTGACGATCGGCTCGCGCATCGCCGGCAGATAGATCTTGGTGACCATCTGCCAGGTGTTGAGACGGAAGCTGCGGCCGACGCGGATCAGAACGCCTTCGATCTGGCGCATGCCGGCGGCGACGCTGAGCACGATCGGAAAGAAGCACGATATCGTACCCATCGCGATCTTGGATTCGGGGCCCACGCCGAACCACATGATCATCACCGGGAAGAACACGATCTTGGGTGTCGGCCCGAGATAATAGAGAAAGCGCTCGAACGCCTTTGAGAGGAACGGATTGGCGCCGAGCGCCAAGCCGACCAGAAGGCCCGCGGTCCCGCCGATCACCAGCGCGGTCGCAACCTCCATGATCGTCACATAGAGGTGCCAATAGAACGCCGGAACCCAGAACTGATGTACAAACCGCAGGCTGCCGATGCCGATATCGACCGGCCATTTCAGGTCCGGACGGAACAATAGCTCGGCCAGCGCCCGGCCGACGGCGACGAGCGACGGCACCACCTCGCGCAACAGCAGCCCCGAGGCTGCCAGCGCCTCCCAGCTCACCAGGATCGTCAAAAGGATAACAATGCGCAGCCGGGTGACCGGGCTGAGCCACGGCACGGCAGCCTGCGGCGCTCGCGTCAGGTGCCCGGTCTGAGCCATCGTTCGATCCGTTCGGTGCCGATGAAGAACAACACACTGACCAGAATCACGAAGCAGATTGCCGCGTAGGTCCCGGGTAGATCATAGCGCTCGGCGAGCTCGTTGACGAGCTGGCCGAGACCGCCGAAGTTGATCAGGAATTCGACGCCGACGATGTTGATCAATGCGAAGATCATGCCTAGCCGCACGCCGACGAAGATGGTCGGCAGCGCCGACGGAAACAGGATTTTCCAGTAGAGCTGCGACGGCGTGAGCTTGAAGCTCCGGCCCACATTGACCAGCACCGGCCGGGTGCCGGACAGGCCTTCCAGTGTCTTGAGGATGACCGGCGGCAGCGCGGCAACGAATGCGATCATGATGATCGTCCAGGCGCTGCGGCCGAATATCACCAGGAACAGCGGGTACATCAGCACCAACGGCGCCGAAGCCACGGCGGCCACCCACGTCTCGGTCGCCAGCCGGACGATACGCCAGCGGTGCAACAGCACGCCCAGCGATATCCCGACCACGGTGAGCATCAGGCTCGCCGCCAGCGCCTCGCCGCAGGTCAGCAGAAAGCGCGGCAGCACCTGCTCTTCGAGGATGATTCGCTCGAAGCTCCATAAGATCTCAGACGGCTTCGGCACGATGAAGGGATTGATCAGGCCGGCCCTGATCAGCGCCTCGAGCACGGTCACGAGCGCGAGCAGGCAGGCCGCTCCGAACACGAACGGGACCGCCTCGCGCCGGATCATGGAGCGCGGGCTCACGGGTGCTTGGCTCCGGCGCGCGCCATGCGCGACTCGTCGTCCTTGAGACCTTTGGTCGCTTCCTCGCGCAGATCGCCCCAGATTTGCGCGACATAATGGCCGAAGTCGTCGCTGCTGACGATCTCCGAGGTGCGCGGGCGCGGCAGCTTGATCTCGACGATGCGCTTGGTCTTGCCCGGCCGGTACGTCATCACCAAGATGCGATCCGAAAGCTGCACGGCCTCGGTCAGGTTGTGGGTGATGAGCAGCGTGGTCTGTTTCAGCTCCTGCTGGATCTGCAGGACCTTGTCGCCGAGCAGGAGTCGCGTCTGCTCGTCGAGCGCTGCGAACGGCTCGTCCATCAGCAGGATTTTCGGCTCGGAGGCGAGCGTGCGGGCCATCGACACGCGCTGGCGCATGCCGCCGGATAATTCCGCCGGATAGCGCCGCTCAAAGCCATTCAGGCCCACCAGGTTGATGAAATGGCGGCCTCTTTCGATCCGCTCCGCCTTGGCCATGCCGGCGATCTCCAGCGGAAACGCCACGTTGTCGATCACCGTACGCCAGGGGAAGGTCGACTCCTCCTGGAAGATCATACCAATGGAAGCGTGCGGCCCGCGCACCGTCTCGCCGCCAACGCTGACGCGACCCTCGTAGCCGTCGAGCAAGCCTCCCATCACGTTGAACAACGTGGACTTGCCGCAGCCTGACGGTCCGATCACCGAGAGGAATTCGCCCGGCATGACGTTGAACGAAACGTCATCGACCGCGGTGAGAACACCGTCCTGCGTCTCGAAACGCTTGACGATGTTCTCGACAACCAGAATGGGATCGGCGGCACGCTTTTCGGCGGTAGGCATGGTGACGCTCACCGCCTTTTGTCGTCAGGTGCCGCGATCAGCCTTGCCGCGGGCCATCGCCGCGGCGGTCGCCGGGCTGTAGCCGCCGAGGATGCGCGCATCGACCACTGCAACGCCGCCGCCCTCGACCACCGCAATCGCCTCCTTGAGCGCCTTCTCAAGCTCGCCGGCATTGCGGCACGGGCCGAAGCCCTTGGCGCCCTGCCCGCGCGCGACCATGCCGATGTCGATGTCGGGATCAGCGATGCGCTGGCCGATCCACTTGTTGTCGACCGGACGGTTGCGGGCGACTGCGACACGCTCCTGATGGACCTCGTCGTTGTAGAACGAGCGATTGTTGGCCACGACGAACAGGATCGGAATGCGGTAGTGCGCCGCAGTCCAGACCGCGGTGTTGCCCATCATGAAGTCGCCGTCGCCGCAGACCGCGATCGGCAGGCGGCCGGTGCCCTTGAGCGCCAGTGCGGCGCCAACCGAGATGCCCGGGCCGCCGCCAACGCCGCCACCGCCGTCGGAGCCGACATAGTCGAGCGGATGGCGGAACGGCCAGAATTCGCCGTGCCAGGACAACGAGACGTGGGTGAGACAGGTGGTGCGGTCGCCGACCACGTGCCGCAGCACATTGGCCATGTCGGCCGCAGCCATCTCGCTGTCGGGCGCGGGCTTGTCCTTCATCGGATGCGGACGGGCGGCATGCGGCTTCTTCGGCTTGCCTTTGCCCGCGAGGGCATCGACCAGCGCCGAAACGGTCGCATCGGATTCCGCCGGGATGAACAGATCCACCGCTGGCAGACCCTCGTAGTCCATGCTCCAGCCGTTGTGCAGGTTCTGGTCGAGCGACACCTGGATCACGGTCGCCGACGGCACGCCGCCGATGGCCTTGAAGGTGCCGCCGAGATCGACCCAGTCGAGGCTGAGGATCACATCCGCGTCCTTCACCGCGGCGATCAGGTCATCGGTGGCGAAAGTCGCCGGATAGCCGATGTGCAACGGATGATCGGTCGGGAATGCCGCGCCAATCTTGAGGTTGGTGGCCACGCGAGCGTCGATCGCTTCGGCGAGCTCGATACGCTTCTTCCAGTCCTCGACCTTGCGCGACAGGCGTCCGGCCAGGATCAGCGGCTTCTTGGCGCCCAGCAGAAGATCGACCGCCTTCTTGACCAGATCGGCCGACGGCCCCTGCACCACCGCCGGCATGTAGCGTTTGGCATCGATCGGCGGCAGCGGCGCCGGAAGCTTGCCCTCCTGCACCTCGGCGTCGAGGTTGATGTAGGTCGGACCGCACGGCGCGGTGTTCGCAATCCAGTTGGCGCGCAGCACCGACTCGCGAGCAGCGCCGGCAGACGCCGGCTGGTCGTCCCATTTGCTAAAGTTGCGGATGATCGCGCCCTGGTCGGCGGCGGTGTGGATCCAGTCGATCCACGGCCGGCGCTTCATGGCGTCGACCGGACCGGTCGCCCCGAGAATAAGGATCGGCATACGGTCGCACCAGGCGTTGAAGATCGCCATGGTGGCGTGGAACAGGCCGACGTTGGAATGCACGGCGGCAGCCATCGCCTTGCCGGTCACCTTGGCGTAGCCGTGCGCGATCGCGACCGCCGCTTCCTCGTGCAGGCACAGCAGCATCTGCGGCTGCTCGTTGCCGAGAAAGTTGACGATGGAGTCGTGCAAGCCGCGGTAGCTCGCGCCGGGATTGAGCGCGATATAGGGAATGTCGAGCGCGCTCAGCGTCTCAGCGACGACGTCGCTGCCGAACGCAGGCGCATTGGTGCTGTAGGGAACTTGCAGCCGCTCGACCTTGTGAACGTCGGGGTCGCGAGCGGTGTTCGATTTCGGAGGAGCCATCGGTGCTGAGTCCAGGTTCGGCCGGCCATCCATACGAGCACCGGTCTTGAACCGACGGAGCACGCTTGCGGACGCGGCAAAGGCGCCCGAAAAAGACCATAGGGCGCACCCCCCGTCAAACCCCTTTTGCCGCGCTGCCGCAAAGCCTGCTGCTAGGCCGCCCGGACGCGATTGAAGAAGTTTGCCACGGTAGAAGTGGTGGCGAGATCGAAGAAGAACGCCTGCGACAGCACATTGATCCGGTCTGCAAGCGCGCCGGACGAGAAACGGTGCCTGCTCCGCAGGACGGCAATCGCGGTGCGCAATACGGCGGCGGCGGAATTCATGCGCGCGCGGCCCTCGAAGCCAGCACCGATTCCTGGTCGATGGTATTGCGGCAGCAGTTCACGTAGTGCGGACCGAAGTCCGACGCGGAGCAGTTCCTGAAACTGCTCGATCTCGATGCGCCGGAATTCACTCCCATGCTTCTTATAGATCTCGGCCACCTGCTGCAGCCGGGCTGCACCGGCGATGACCTCGTCGATCGCCGCACCCAGATGCGGCTCGAGCACCGGTGCAAGCTCCTGCAGAATCGTGCGCGCACGGTCGTCGATGTTGTAGTTGGCAAGACGGGCGGCCAATTCAGGAGCGACTGGGGGCAGCGTCATGGATCGCAACCATTCATTGACCAAAAAAGTTGCCGAGATATAGAGCAGGAATGGTTGTCTGAGCCTTAACAACCCCTTTCAGGCTGTGCGGCACCGCAACAATTCAGCGACGGTTGGCCGCTGCGGCCGGGAAGCGCGCCCCGCTCTCGGCCCGTTGCCGATCACCGGCAAGCCGCATAGGCTTTGCCGAGGTCGGCCATTGGGCCACCTGAGCGGCGGTGGATGGTGGGTCGCGCGTCGTGGCAGCGTCGGGAGAGGACCGGATCCGGCAACTCACGCAGCGGATGCTGCGCAAGAAGCTCTATGTGATCCTCTCCAAGGGCGGCGCGACGGCGGATGCAGATCGGCGCCGTGCTGCCGCAGCATCTCGAATACATGATCGGGCTGGAAAAGAAGGGCGTGCTGTTCGCCTCCGGCCCGCTTACGGCCGCGGCCGGCGCACCGGCCGGCGATGGGCTGACCATCCTGCGCGCCGCCAACGCGGACGAAGCCCGCACGATCGCGTCTGCCGATCCGTTCGTCGTCAACAAGCTCCGCACCTTCGAGGTGCGCGAGTGGACCCTGATGGAAGGCTCGTTCGGCGTGAAGGTGAATTTCTCCGACCAGTCGCTCGACATCGCGTGACCGGCGGCAAGAACAAAACTGGAGGCTGAGATGGAAACGGTAGGCTTCGTCGGCGTCGGCAAGATCGGCCTGCCGATCTGCGGAAAATCTCATCAAGAGCGGCTACCGCGTGCTCGGCTATCGCCGCGGCTCGCTCGCCGATTTCGAAAAGATCGGCGGCGTGCCGGCGAAGTCGCCGGCCGACATCGGCACGCAATGCGACGTCGTGTTCTCCTGCGTGCCGACGGTGGATGCTATCGACGAGGTGGTGAACGGACCGAATGGCCTGATCCATTCGGCGCGAGCCGGCCAGGTCATCGTCGAGCTCGGCTCGCATCCGGTTCCCGACAAGGAAAAGCACGTCGCACCGCTCGCCAAGAAAGGCGCGGCCTATCTCGACGGCGAAGTGAGCGGCACGCCCGGCATGGTGGCGGCGCGCAAGGGCGTGATCTATCTCGGCGGCGATGCCGCCGCTGCCAAGAAGATCGAGCCGGTGATCAAGGGCTTCGCCGATCTGAGCATCTACTTCGGGCCGTTCGGCGGCGCGAGCAAGGTCAAGCTGATCAACAACCTGCTGGTCGTCGATCAACATCGCGGCAACCGCAGAGGCGATGGCGCTGGGACTGAAGGCCGGCGTCGACATCGATGCCGATGATCAAGGCGATCGCCAACGGCAGCGGCGGCTCCACCCAGTTCGGCATTCGCGCGCCATGGATGGCTCAGCGCAAGTTCCAGCCGATCCAGGGATCGCCGGCGCTGCTCTCTCACTATTTCGGCATGATCGACGACTGGGCGGACTCGATCGGCGTCGCAACGCCGCTATTCGACCGCGCCGTCGAGCTTTACCAGACACTGCGCCGACATGGGCCTCGACAAGGACAATGACGTCGCGGTGATGATCGACGTGCTCAACGATATCCCGAGAAAAAAACATTGAAACAAGGATTCAGCAATGATCGGCGTCAAGAAGATCTCCCACGCCACCTACGAGACGCCAGACCTCGATCAGCAGATCGAATACTACACCGACGTGCTCGGGTTGACCCTGATGGCCAAGGAGAAGGACGCCGCCTACCTCGCCTCGACGCTCGACCATCATTCGGTGGTGCTGCGCAAAGGCGGCCACAGCCAATGCGTTCGGCTCGGCTTCCAGGTCGCGACCGATGACGACCTCGCCGCCTTCGAGAAGCAGACCGCGGCGCACGGCATCAAGACGCAGCGCAAGTCCAATCCGGAGCCTTCGATCGCCGAGATGGTCACCTTCGAGGACCCGAAGGGCACCGCGATGGAGGTGTTCAAGCGCGCCGACTTTCCGCCGCAGAAATTTCCGACCAAGGGCATCGTGCCGCACAAGCTCGGCCACGTCGCGTTCTTCGTCAAAGACGTCAAGAAGGTGACCGACTTCTATTGCGACGTGCTCGGCTTCCGGGTGTCGGACTGGATGGGCGACTTCTTCTCGTTCCTGCGCTGCGGCACCGATCACCACACCATCAACCTGATGCAGGACCCGGAGAACCGGCACTTCCACACCGCGTTCGAGCTGCGCGACTGGGGCCACATGCTGACGGCCTGCGATATGCTGAGCCTCAATGGCTACAAGCTGTTGTGGGGTCCGGGCCGGCACGGCATCGGCCACAACCTGTTCACCTATCATCGCGCGCCGAACGGCCTGATCACCGAACTGTTCGCGCAGCTCGACCAGATGAACGAAGAGCTCGGCTATTTCGAGCCGCGGCCCTGGCATCGCGACCGGCCGCAGAAGCCAAAGGTCTGGGCCAAGGACCCGACGGCGGCGAACTACTGGGGTATCATGCCGACTGACGAGATGCACAAATAGGGAATTAAGCTGCACGACAAGAGCGGCGCGCATCGACGCCCCGCTCAAGGGAGGAAACGATGGCGAAGCTGTGTGGAAATGCGCTGCGCGCGTTGGTCGCGGCGTTCGTCGTTGGACTGCTGGCGCTCTCCGGAGCGGCCGCGCAAAGCGGCAATCCGATCAAGATCGGCGTAGGCTTGGCGCTGACCGGCGCCGGCGCCGCGCCGAGCAAGGTCGTTCACACCGCGCTGGAAATCTGGCGCGACGACGTCAACGCCAAGGGCGGCCTGCTCGGCCGGCCGGTGCAGCTCGTCGTCTATCGACGACCAGAGCACGCCGGCCAACGTGCCCGGCAATCTACACCAAGCTGATCACCGTCGACAAGGTGGACCTGCTGCTCGGGCCCTACGGCACGAACTTCGTCGCGCCGGCGATGCCGACCATCATCCAGAACAAGAAGCTGACCATCAGCTTCACCGCGATCGGCATCAACGACAAATTCAACTACGACAAATACTTCTCGATGGTCTCGGTCGGACCGGAAGGCGTGAACTCCTTCTCGATCGGCTTCTTCGACATGGCCGCGGCGCAGAAGCCGAAGCCGCGAGACCGTCGCGATCCTCGCCGCCGACGCCGAGTTCGCCCAGAGCGCGGCGCAGGGCGCGCGCGAGGAGATCAAGAAGCACGGCTTCAAGATCGTCTACGACAAGAGCTATCCGCCGAGCACGACGGACTTCGCGCCGGTGGTGCGCGCCGTGCAGGCCACCAACCCGGACATCGTCTATATCGGCGCCTATCCGCCGGACAACGTCGGCATCATCCGCGCCGCCAACGAGATCGGGCTATCGCCCAAGATGATGGGCGGCGCGATGATCGGCATGCTGGTGACGCCGATCAAGGTGCAGCTCGGCCCGATCGCGAACGGCCTGATCACCGGCGAGAACTATGCCGCCGCCACGGGAGCCAAGATCCCCGGCGCTCCCGAGTTCCTCAAGCGCTATTCAGCAAAAGGCCGCGGCGGCCGGCGTCGATCCGCTGGGCTTCGCCTGGGGACCGTTCGCCTATGGCGGCGGCCAGGTGCTGGCGCAGGCGGTGACCGAGACCAAGAGCCTCGACCACGACAAGCTCGCCGAATACATGCACAAGGCGAGCTTCAAGACCGTGGCCGGCAGATTTCTCCTTCGCCAAGAACGGCGAATGGTCGAAGGCGCGCATGGACTGGACGCAGGTCCAGAACGCCCAGCCGAACAACCTCGACCAGTTCCGCGACGGCAAGGCGCAGCCGATCGTGTGGCCGCCCGAGGCCAAGACCGGCACGCTGATCTATCCGTACGGCGACGCGCGGAAGAAGTGAACCAGGGCGGGTGCATCACCCGCCGAGGAGGAGACAACGATGAATGTCACGAGGAGAGCGCTCGGCGCGTGTGCCGCGGCGCTGCTGGCTTGGCTGTGCGTGCCCTCCGGCGCATCCGCGCAAAGCCGCAATCCGATCAAGGTCGGCATGAGCCTCGCGCTGACCGGCGCCGGCGCGCCGGCCGGCAAGATGCTGCAGGCCGCGATCGAAATCTGGCGCGACGATGTCAACGCCAAGGGCGGACTGCTGGGCCGCCCGGTCGAGATCATCGTCTACGACGACCAGAGCAACCCCGCGAGCGTGCCGGGCCTCTACACCAAGCTGATCACCGTCGACAAAGCCGACCTGCTGGTCGGGCCCTACGGCACCAACTTCGTGGCGCCGGCGATGCCGACGATCATCCAGAACAAGAAGATGCTGATCAGCTACACCGCGATCGGCATCAACCGCGCAGTACAACTACGACAAGTACTTCTCGATGGTGCCGGTCGGCTCCGACGGCGTGAACGCCTTCTCCAAGGGCTTCTTCGAGATGGCGGCGCGGCAGAAGCCGAAACCGCAGACGGTCGCGATCCTCGCCGCCGACGCCGAGTTCGCCCAGGCCGCGGCGACCGGCGCGCGCGAGGAGCTGAAGAAGCACGGCTTCAAGCTCGTCTACGACAAGAGCTATCCGCCAGCGACCACCGACTTCACGCCGGTGGTGCGCGCGGTGCAGGCGGCCAACGCCGACATCGTCTATCGTCGGCGCCTATCCGCCCGACAACGTCGGCATCGTGCGCGCCGCCAACGAAATCGGGCCTCAATCCGAAAATGTTCGGCGGCGCGATGATCGGCATGCTGATCACGCCGATCAAGGTGCAGCTCGGGCCGATCACGAACGGCCTCGTCATCCCCGAGAGCTTCGTGCCGTCGCCGAAGCTGCAACTTCGCCGGCCTCGACGACCTGATGAAGCGCTATCAGGCCAAGGCGGCGAGAGCTGAAGACCGATCCGATCGGCTATGCCTTCGTGCCGTTCGGCTATGCCGCGGGCCAGATCCTGGCACCAGGCGGTCACCGACACCAAGAGCCTCGACCACGACGTGCTCGCCAAATACATCCACAGCCACAGCTTCAAGACCGTGGTCGGCGACTTGGCCTTCGGCAAGGACGGCGAATGGTCGAAGCCGCGGACTGTTCTGACGCAGTTCCAGAACATCGAGCCGAACAACGTCGATCAGTTCAAGTCCGGCGCCAAGCAGCCGATCCTGTGGCCGCCGGAATACAAGACCGGCGAGATGATCTATCCCTACGCCGACGCGCGGAAGAAGTAGAGCGATCACGCAATCCAGGAGAAGCCGCCGCCGCAAGGCGGCGGCTTTGTTCTTGGGAATGTCCCGCTTCGTTCGCAAAGAACGAATCGGTTCGCGAATCGGAATCGAATCTCGCAGGAGAATTTTGCGTTAACGCGATCGCTCCAATCGCCTGCGCAAAGTTAAGCACGAACGCGCCGATGTTCTTGCTAATGTCTCGCTTCGTTCGCAAAAAACGAATCGTTCCGCGAATCGAAATCGATTTCGCGCGAAAAATTTTCCGTTAACGCGAAAGGTTCACTTCGCCATCGCCGGCGCGCGATCGACCGCCGGCAGATATTGCGGCCGCATCTCGGTGGTCTTGGCCTTGTCCTGGATCGGCGGGCGCGGCAGCTTGGCCGTGCCGGGCTCCATGATGAAGGTGTAGTCGAGCGAGAACCACGGGTCCTTGACGCCGGGCGCCGGCGGCTTCTCGTTCTCGTGGCGCACGTAGTCGCCGAGCAGCCGCTTGGTGACGCCGAACTGCACGTCGGTCTCGATGTTGGGATCGTCCGGCAGATAGACCTGCGAGATGTGGGTCTTGAAGCCCGGCTTGTAGATCAGGAAGTGCAGATGCGCCGGCCGCATGTTGTGGCGGCCCTGCGCCTTCAGCAGATCGCCGACCGGCCCGTCGATCGGGATCGGATAGCCCGCCGGCTTGATGCTGCGGAACGAGATGCGGCCGTCGGCGTCGGTGGTGAACTTGCCGCGCAGGTTCATGTCGGCCTGGGTCGGGTCCTGGTTCTCGTAGAGGCCCTCGGTCGAGGACTGCCAGACGTCGACCTCGGCGCCGACGACCGGCTTGCCGTCGCGGTCCTTGGCCCAGGCGTTGACGAACAGCTCCGGGCCCGGCGTCGGCGAGCGGATGATCGAGCCGCCGTTTTCGGTGCGCGGCGAATCGAGCCGCCAGAACGGACCGAGCAGGTTCGCGGTGGTCTCGGTCGCGCCGTTGTTGCCGTTGTTGAGCAGGCAGACCAGGGTCGAGACGCCGAGCGAGCCCGACATCAGCACCGCCTCGTTGTGGAAGGAGTTGGAGCTCTGGCCGATGGCATTGATGATGGCGCAGGCCTGGTGGAACTCCTCCTCGGTCAGCTTCGCCTCGCGGATGAAGGCGTGCAGGTGCTTGACCAGCGCCGTCATCACCTCGCGGAAGCGCGGATTGGGCGCGCGCGCGATCTCGCCCAGCACCGCCTCGGTGACCTGATCCGGACCCTCGATGATCATGGCGCTTCTCCCGCCGGCATCGCCGCCGCCTGCTGTATTCCTTGGCCGAATTGATATGCTTGCCGGACCGATTGCTCAATCCCCGTGTCGGGCGTCCTGCCCCGCAGATTGCCGAGAGTTGACCCATGGCCATGCATCGCATCGACACCCACCATCACCCCTATCCGCCGGTCTACATCGAAAAGACCGGCGACGTGCTCAAGCACACCACCCACGCCTTCTACGACCGGCTGAAGAACTGGCAGCCGAGCCAGGCCATCGAGGCGATGGACAAGGACGGCATCGCGGTGTCGGTGCTGTCGGTTTCGACGCCGAGCGTGTGGCTCGGCGACGCCGCCTCGTCGCGGATGTTCGCGCGCGAGGTCAACGAGGCCGCGGCGAAGATGCAGCGCGACTACAAGGGCCGCTTCGGCCATTTCGCCGCGCTGGCGCTGCCCGACGTCGACGGCTAGCCTGCGCGAGATCGAATACGCCTTCGACAAGCTCGACGCCGACGGCATCGCGCTGACGACGAACTACATGGACAAGTATCCGGGCGACGAGGCCTTCGCGCCGGTGTTCGACGAACTCAACCGGCGCAAGGCCGTGGTCTATTTCCATCCGACCGCGGCGAGCTTCGCGTTCAACGTCATCCCGAACATTCCGCCGCCGACGATCGAATTTCCGTTCGACACCACCCGCGCGATCGTCAGCCTGCTGTTCGGCGGCACGTTCCACCGCTGCCCCAACATCAAGTGGATCTTCTCGCACGGCGGCGGCGCGCTCGCCATGATCGCCAACCGCCTCGTCGGCCTCGCCAAGAACCGCCCCGAGCTGAGCGCGCGCGTGCCGAACGGCGTGATGCACGAGCTCAGCAAGCTCTACGTCGACGTGGTCGGCGTCACCACGCCCGGCGCGCTCAAGGCGGTGCTCGACATCGTGCCGATGTCGCATCTGCTGTTCGGCACCGACTTTCCGTTCTGGTCGCCGGAGACCACCATCAAGGGCCTCGCCGCGCTGAAGCTCTCGGCCGCGGACCTGCAGGCGATCGAGCGCGACAATGCGCTGAGGCTGTTGCCGGGCTGCCGCGGTAAGGTCGGTCACGGGCTTCTTCAGACGTTCCGTATACCTACATCGTTCGCTTCGGCGCGGTCTGCAGCAATTCCTGCAACTGCTGCTTCCAGAACTTCGCCATGCCGGTGGTGCCGTGGCCGCGCGTGTCTTCGCTCGCCGGGATCAGATAGAGCTTGCCGTTCTTCACGCGCTTGAGCGCCTCCGTCATCAGCCCGGTTTCCGGCGGATTGCGCTCGTCGTCCGCCGAGTTGATCGCCAGCAGCGCAGCCTGGATTTTCTCGAGCCCCGGCGAGGCGTCGTAGTCGCGCGAGGAATCCCACTGATAGAGGAAATCGTTGGCGTCGGCGTTGAACGGCGCGGCGAGCATGTCGTTGAGCAGCTTGTCGGCCTTCTCGCGCGTCGGCGCCGCTTCTGATAGGCCAGCGTGCCGCCGCTCGTGGCGACGCGAAAGAACACGTTGGCGGTGCGGAACGCGCGCGGCTGCGTCGTGTAGTTGCCGTTGTTCCAGTCCGGATCGTTGCGGACCGCATCGGTGATCATCCGCCGCATCATCCAGTTGCGGCTCGACA
The DNA here is from genome assembly GCA_963842645.1 of uncultured Alphaproteobacteria bacterium. GTDB lineage: Bacteria > Pseudomonadota > Alphaproteobacteria > Rhizobiales > Xanthobacteraceae > Z2-YC6860. Next base: position 184,188 of record CAWJGY010000011.1, read on the forward strand.
TCGCCGTCGGCTGCGCCGCCATCGGCACCAGCGCGTCCATGAAATCCGGATAGGCCGTGCCCCACATCCAGGTCTGCATGCCGCCCATCGAATTGCCGATGACCAGGCGCAGATGCTTGATGCCGAGGCCTTCGGTGACCAGCCTGTACTGCGCCGGCGACCATGTCGTCGTAGTTGTAGAGCGGAAACTTCGCGCGCAGTCCGTCCGACGGCTTGGTCGATTTTCCGGCGCCGATCGCGTCCGGCAGGATGATGAAATATTTCTTGGCATCGAGCGGCTGGCCTTCGCCGAACAGCTCGCCGGCAAAGGCGGGCGTCAGGAAGTTGCGAGCCGGAGCCGCCGGTGCCGTGCAGGACCAGCACCGGCTCGCCGGTCGGCTCGCCGACGGTCGTGTAGTGCAGCCGGACCTCCGGCATCACCTCGCCGGTGTGGAAGCGGAAATCCTTGGCGACCCAGTCGCCCTCTTTCGGCGCTGGATAGTCCGCGGCGACCGCCGGAAGCGCGATCAGCGACAACGCCGCGGCCAGCGCGGCGCGCCGTGAAATCATCATGGCTTTGTCCCCTGCTCCTTGTCGCGCAGCGTCTTGAGCAACGCGCCGCCGTTGTTGGCGGCCCACAGCGCGCCGGTCGCCGCCGCAAGCTGCATCACCGTGTGCAATTCCTCCCAGCTTGCGCCGGCCTTGCGCGCCGCCGCCGCATGCGCCTGCGCGCCGACCGGGTTGTGCTCGGCCAGCAGCATGCCGAACAGGATGAGCTGCGTGGTCTTCATGTCGAGCACGTCCGGAGTAGAACGCGCCCTTGCGCAGCTGCTCGGAGACGCGCAGGAATTCCGGATTGACCTCGCCGGAGAACTCGAACCGCGCCGCCGGCAGCGGCGGCAGCGTGCCGAACATCTCGACGTAGCTGTCGCGGAATTTTTCCAGATCGTCGGGCAGCTCATCTTTTCCTCTCCGCGTCATCGCGACTGCCCATGACGAGTTGGGCATTCACCTTGATCTTTGCGTCCTGGATGATCTTGCGCCACTTCGGCTCCTCGGACTTGATGAACGTCATCAGTTCCTCCGGCGTAGCCCGCGATCGACTGGAACAGGTAGCGGTCGAGGAACGTCTTCTGGAATTCCGGATCGGCGAACAGCGCGCGGACCTCCTTGTTGATCTTCGCCACCACGTCGGGCGGCATGCCGGCCGGGCCGAACAGGCCGAACCACGACACCGCCTCGATAGCCCGGCACGGTCTCCGCCACGGTCGGAACGTCCGGCAGCTGCGGGATGCGCTTCTTGCCGCCGACCGCGATCATCTTGAGCATGCCGCCCTTCCATCTGCGGCACGGCGGAGCCGGCGCTGACGAAGCCCATCTGGATGTGGCCGGCGAGCACGTCGTTCATCACCGGCGCCGCGCCCTTGTAGTGGACGGCCTGAAGCTTCAGGCCGGTCATGGTCTCCAGCAGCACCATGTTGAGATGGCCGCTCGAACCGATGCCGTAGGTGCCGTAGTTGATCTCGCCGGGCTTCTGCTTGGCGAGCGCGATCAGCTCCTTGACGTTGTTCGGCGGAAACGACGGATGCTCGATCAGCCCATGATTGATGATCATCAGGCCGGAGATCGGCGTGAAGCTCTTGTACGGATCGTAGGGCAGCTTCGGATAGAGGCTCGGATTGGCGACGAACGTGCCGTCCGGCGCGATGAACAGCGTGTGGCCGTCGGGCGGCGAATTGACGATGTATTCGGCGGCAAGCTGGTTGTTGGCGCCGGGCTTGTTCTCGACCACCGCCTGCTGGCCCCAGGCCTTGCTGAAGCGCTGCGCCAGCGCCGCGGCCGATGATGTCGGTGACGCCGCCGGCCGGCGCCGGCGAGACGATGGTGATGGTCCTGCTCGGAAAGGTCTGCGCCGATGCGGGCGCGGCCGCGCCGAGCATCCCGCAGCATCAGCCATGCAAGCGTGGCTTTTTCATGTTGGCATTCCTCCCGGCCAGAGCTTCCCACGTTTCGGCATCATGCTCTAGAGTGCGCCGGGCTGTCGGAAAGTCCGGGAGTAACGGTATGAGTGCGAGCGCCAATCAAGCCCCTGTCCTGGTCGTCGGCGGCGGCATCGGCGGGCTCTCGACGGCGCTGGCGCTGTCGCGCAAGGGCATCCCGGTGCAGGTGCTGGAACAGGCGCCGGAGTTCAAGGAGATCGGCGCCGGCATCCAGCTCGGGCCCAACGTGTTCCGCATGTTCGAGGTGCTCGGCCTGACCGAGCAGATGTTCCATTGGTGCGCGTTTCCGGAAGGGCCTGGAGTTTCGCGACTCGATCACCGCCGAGACCATCGTCGACATGAAGATCGACAAGCGGTTCCACGACAAATACCACGCGCCCTACGGCGTCATTCACCGCGCCGACATGCTCAATGTCATCCTCGACGCCTGCAAGAAATCGAACCTGATCAAGCTCGCCATCTCGCAGAAGGTGGTCACGATCGACGACACCGGCTCGGGCGTCACCGTGAAGACCGAGACCGGCGAGACCTACAGGGCGCGGCGCTGGTCGGCTGCGACGGGCTGTGGTCCACGGTGCGCGAGAAGATCGTCGGCGACGGCAAGCCGGTGGTGTCCGGCCACATCGCCTATCGCGCCGTGCTGCCGACCTCCGAGTGGCCGGCGGAATACCGCCTGCCCAAGATGATCGTCTGGTGCGGCGAGAAGACCCATCTGGTGCACTATCCGCTGCGCCGCGGCGAGCTGTTCAACCTCGTCGTGGTGTTCCACTCCGACCGCTACGAGGAGGGCTGGGACACCTACGGCGATCCGGCCGAGCTGCACGCGCGCTTCGAGGACAAGTGCGAGCCGGTGCGCACGCTGCTGCAAGAAGGTCAACGCCTGGAAGATGTGGGTGCTGTGCGACCGCCCGGCGATCAAGAACTGGACCAAGGGCCGCATCACGCTGCTCGGCGACGCCGCGCATCCGATGCTGCAGTATCTCGCGCAGGGCGGCAACACCGCGATGGAGGACGCCGTCTGCCTCGCCAACCAGGTCGAGGCGAACGGCCGGCGACTACGAGGCGGCGTTCAAGAAATACCAGGAGCTGCGTTATCTGCGCACCGCGCGCGTGCAGCTCATGGCGCGCGTGTTCGGCGAGATCTATCACGCCAGCGGCGTCAATCGCGAGCTGCGCAACAAGGTGCTGCGCGAATGGAGCCGAGGAAGGCGGCGTCGACATGTCGTGGCTCTACGGCCAGCAGCCGGAGCTGCCGCATGTCGAAAACATGCCGATGCCGCCGCCGACGCGGCTCGCTTCGTAACAACACATCTCAAAATTCATCCGGGAGGAAAACGCTCATGGCGAAGCTCGACGACTTGCTTGAAGACCTGGTGACCGCGAACCACGTGCTGGCCAAGCTACGGCATCGTCGATTCGTTCGGCCACGTCAGCATCCGCCATCCGGACAGGCCGGACCGCTTCTTCCTGTCGTGCTCGCGCGCGCCCGAGCGGGTCAAGCGCGACGACATCGTCGAGTTCAATCTCGACTGCGAGCCGATCGACGCCAAGGGCAAGCACCTCTACACCGAGCGCCCGATCCACGGCGGCGCCTATCAGGCGCGGCCCGACGTGATGTCGGTGATCCACAACCACAGCCCGGGCGTCATCCCGTACGGCATCACCGGCCACAAGATGCGGCCGGTCATGCACATGTGCGCCACCATCGGCCACGACGTGCCGATCTGGGACCAGCACAAGAAGTTCGGCGACACCGATCTGCTGGTTCGCACCATGGCCCAGGGCCGCGACCTCGCCAAGAAGCTCGGCAAGGGCGCCACCTGCCTGATGCGCGGCCACGGCTGCGTCGTGGTCGGGCCTTACATGCGCCGCACCGTCTACACCGCGATCTATCTGGAGCTGAACGCCAAGCTGCAGATGCAGGCCGAGGCGATGAGCAAGAAGGTGCAATTCCTCACCAAGGGCGAGGTGAGCAAGGTCATCGAGACCACGTCGCCGGCCAACGTCAACCGCGCCTGGGAGAACTGGTGCCGCGCGGTGGATCGGCCGTATCGGGAGTAGCTAACCGCAGCGCGCAACTCTACTCCGACCTCATCCTGAGGAGCGTCGCGCAGCGACGCGTCTCGAAGGATGGGCCGCAGATCCGAGGCTGTTGCGCATCCTTCGAGACGCGCGCTTCGCGCGCTCCTGCAGGATGAGCGGGCCTGGGCGGCGAGCACACTCTCACAGCGGCCCGAAATTCGGCGGCGGCACGCGGCGCTGCGACGCCGCCTCGTAGGCCGAGGCGATCTTCAGCAGCACGTCCTCCTTGCCGGGCTCGGCGCGGAACACCAGCGAGAACGGCAGGCCAGGCGCCGGAATCGTCGTCGGCTTGTCGGAGGCCTGCGACACGTAGCGCTTGCCGTCCGGCGTGAGCTTGTACACCGGGTCGTAGACCGTCGTGACATAGCCCGCCGGGATCAGCACCTCGGTCAGGCCGGCGTTCGGCCCGGACAGCGACTCCGGCCGCAGGTTGCTGGCGATGTCGTACTGATAGGCGTGGCCGATCAGCCCCGGCGGCCACGGCGTGTGCAGCCGCACCAGCGCGTCGAGCTTGTTCTCCAGGATCACCATCATGTCGACGCGGCGCAACAGCTCGCGCAGCATGATGCGCTCGTTGACGCCCTGGCGCGATGCCGTGCGGGTTGCGCGGATCGGCGACCTCCTCCCAGTTCTTGAACGCAGCGCGCTGATCGTCGCCCCAGAATTTGGAGCGCGCGTTGAGCTGCGCCCAATCGGTCAGCGTCTCGCCGAAGCCCTTTGCCTTCCAGTCGGCGGCGCGGCGCGTCAGGTACTGCGAAATGTGGAAGCGGAACGCCATCGCCATTTCCTGATTCTGGATGGTGGCGAGGTCGAGATTTTTCGGCGGCGCGATCCGGCCTTCGGCCATCTCGACGCAATAGTCGATCGGCTGCATCTTGCCCGAGCCGAAGATCTTTCCCGGCGCGAACTCGGTCGGCACGACCGCTGCGGCGAAATCCGGGAAACACCGGCGTGCCGTCCGCCTTCACGCGGAACAACAGGTCCGGCATGAACACCGGCACGAGCCGCGCCAGCGCCTTGCGGAAGTCGACCTTCATCTGCTCGACGTCGGGATCGGGCGTCCACAGCGGATCGCCGGACTCCACCAGCGTCACGCCGAGCTTGTCCGCCGAGCACCGTCTTGATCTCCTTCGTCGCCGCGTCGACGATCGGCTGCTCGGTCTTCGAGCCCTTCGGATAGACCATCGACTCGCGGATGACGCCGAGCCGCACGCCTTTCAGCGCGCCCGGCGCGCCAGTTGCCTTTGGCGTGGCCGGCGTAGGACGGCAGCACCGACGAGCGCGGCACCGTGGTGAACGGATCGCGCGGATCGTAGTAGCCCTGCGTCCGGGTCCTTCAGCGCGTCGAGAATTTTCGCGCAGTCGCCGACCTTGCGCGCATGGATGCCGCTCCGGTCGCAATAGATGTCGGCGCCGATCGCGCCGCCGTCGAAGCCGATCATCGCCTTGTGCGGCAGGATGAGCGCGATGGCGTTGTGATTGGACGGCCCGCGGCACGACGCCCGCGTCTCCTCGCCGAGGCTCGCCATCACGAGGTTGGCGCTGACCGAGACGCCGGAGCCGGAGCTCGAGCCGAGCGAGGCCGAGCGCGTGGTGTCATACGGATTGGACGGATTGCCGGCCCAGGTGCTGCGCTGATAGCCGAGCGTCGAGGGCAGCACCTTGTCCGGCTTGTTCCTGCCGCCAGGGTCGCCGGCGCGGCCGTTGTATTCGGTGTTGACCGCCTTGGCGAAGATGATCGCGCCCTTGTTGCGAAGCTGCTCGACCAGCACGTGGTCGCGCGCCGGAAAATCGATGTCGTAGGCGGCGTCGCCGCCGCCGGTCGAGCGCATGTCCTTGGTGTCGAACGGGTCCTTGAACGAGAACACCACGCCGTACATCGGCATCTTTTCGAGATCGGGATTTTTCCCGTACGCCTTGTCCAGCTCGGCGGCGCGCTCCAGCGCATCGGGCTGCTGGCGGAAGAATTCGCAGACCGGCGGCGCGGCCTTCGGCAGCGGGCCGAGCGACGGATGCTTGTCGAACTCGCCCCAGCAGGTGACCGAGCGTTCGCCGCGGATGTTGAGCGTGCCGATCGCGTTGAGCTGGCCGGCGTTGGCAATGCCGACGATCATGCCGAACTGCTGCGGCACCTCCGGCTTCGAGGCGGTCGGCTCCATGCGGCCGAATTCCAGCGGCAGGCCTTGATACTTGTCGAGATCGGGCAGGATCGTCGAGGCCTTGACCGTCTGCGTCGGAAACTTGAGCGCTGAGCCGGCACGCACCACGCCGTTCGCAGCGGCCACCGGCGCACCGTCCTGCGTCACCAGCGCGCTGGCGACACCGTTATAGGCGCGCACGCGGGCGAGATAGCGCTGCACCACCTCGACCACCGTGGTCTGGCCGGATCGGATCGCCGCGTGCAAATCGTCGATGGTCGCCTCTTCGAGCCGAAACGCCTTCTTCGTGATCGCATCCATGCTGGCACTCCCTCACCGCAGCCATTTCGGCATATCAGCCCGGCACTCGCAACACCGACTTTCGAGGACGAACGAATAACGCTATCGTTCGGCGCCGGGTAGCGGATTGATCGAGGTACACGATGAAAAGATTGTCTCTTGTGGCGTTTGCGACCCTGGCGCTCACCAGTGTCGCCGGTGCACAAGGCTACCCCAACCGTCCTATCACTTTGATCGTTCCTTATGGCGCGGGCGGTCCAGTCGACGTGCTGGCACGCGCGCTCGCCGAGCCGATGCGTGTCTCGCTTGGCCAGCCAGTCGTCATTGAAAACGTGGTCGGCGCGAACGGCACCATCGGTGTCGGCCGCGTGGTGCATGCGCAACCCGACGGCTACACAGTCAACATCGGCAACTGGCCGTCCAACATCACCAACGGGGCGATCTACAATCTCAACTACGACATCCAGAAGGACCTCATTCCGGTCGCCCGCATGTCGCAGAATCCTTACATCGGGGTTGTGCGCAAGGATTTGCCGGCGAAGGACCTCAAGGAATTCATCGCCTGGCTCAGGGCCAATCCCGACAAGGCGACCGAAGGCACCGCCGGCCTCGGCTCGGGCCAGCACATTAGCGGCGTCTATTTCCAGAAAATCACCGGCACCAAGTTCCAGTTCGTGCCGTATAAGTCCGGTTCCTCAGACATCATTCGCGACATCACCGCGGGCCATATCGATTTCACCTTCGATCAGGCCATCACTTCGCTGTCGCATATCAAGGGCGGCAACGTGAGGGCGCTTGCCGTGACGTCCGACCAGCGGCTCGATGCCGCGCCGGAAATTCCCACGGTGGACGAGGCCGGCGCACCCGGCATCTACATCTCAACCTGGTACGGCCTCTGGGTGCCGAAAGGCACGCCTCAAGAGGCAATTGACAAGCTTGGCGCGGCCGCGCGCGCGGCCCTGGCCGATCCCGCCTTGCGGCAACGCCTGACCAGCCTCGGCCAGCAGATCCCGCCGCCGGAGCAGCAGTCCGCCGCAGCCCTTGCCGCCCATACCAAGGCCGAGATCGACAAATGGCATCCCATCATCAAGGAAGCCGGCATCAAGGCGGAGTGAACGCGGTTCCACGAGAGATTGAATGCCCGATCGCAAGGACAAAAACATTTCTCCCAACGAGCTCGCCATCCTCGGCGAGCTCGAACGCAAGGTGCTGTGGCTGGCAAGCTGGACCATCCACAACGCCAACCACCTGCGCGAGAGTGTCGACGGCCTGAAGGTCGGCGGGCATCAGGCCTCGTCGGCCTCGCTCGCCACCATTATGACGGCGCTGTATTTTCGAAGCTTGCGGCCGCAGGATCGCGTCGCGGTAAAACCACACGCGTCGCCGAATTTTCACGCGATCCAGTATCTGCTCGGCAAACAGACCCGCGAAAAACTGGAAGACTTCCGCGGCTACAAGGGCGCACAGTCCTATCCGTCGCGCACGAAGGATGCCGACGACGTTGATTTCTCCACCGGCTCGGTCGGCTTGGGCGTGGCGCAGACGTTGTTCTCCTCGCTGACGCAGGACTACGTCCGCGCCCACGGCTGGGGTCTCGACCGGCCGGAAGGCCGCATGGTCGCGCTGGTCGGCGACGCGGAGCTCGACGAAGGCAATATCTTCGAGGCCATCCTCGAAGGCTGGAAGCAGGGCCTGCGCAACTGCTGGTGGATCATCGACTACAACCGGCAGAGCCTCGACGCGGTGGTGCGCGAAGGGCTGTGGGAGCGCTACGAGCAGCTTTTCAAGAACTTCGGCTGGGACGTGGTGATCCTGAAATACGGCTCACTGCAACAGGCGGCATTCCGCGAGCCCGGTGGCGACACCTTGCGGCAATGGATCGACCGCTGCCCGAACCAGCTCTACTCGGCTCTGGTGTTCCAGGGCGGCGCTGCCTGGCGCAAGCGGCTGATGGACGAGATCGGTGACCAGGGCGCGGTGACCAAGCTGATCGAGTCGCGCACGGACGACGAGCTGGCGCGGCTAATGAACAATCTCGGCGGCCACGACCTGCCGTCGATCGTCGAAGCCTTCGACAAGATCGACCACGATCGGCCGACCTGCTTCATCGCCTACACCGTGAAAGGGTTCGGCCTGCCGATCGCCGGCCACAAGGACAATCACGCCGGGCTGATGACGCCAACCCAGATGGAGACATTCCGTAAGGCGATGAACATTCGTACCGGGCACGAATGGGATCTGTTCGAAGGCTTGCAGACGCCTGCGGAAAAGATGCGGATCTTCCTCGACAAGGTGCCGTTTGCCGCCGGCGGCGAGCGCCGGCTGAAGGCGCCGCAGGTCGCGGTGCCCAATGAGCTTGCGGTGACGATCCAGCCGGAGATGTCGACGCAGTTCGGCTTCGGCGCACTGCTCAACGAGCTGGCGCGCGAAAAATCGGCGCTGGCCGAGCGCATCGTCACCACCTCGCCCGACGTCACCGTCTCGACCAATCTCGGTCCCTGGGTCAACCGCCGCGGCTTGTTCGCCCGCGAGAGCATGGCCGACACCTTCAAGAGCGAGCGCATCCCCTCGACCTTCAACTGGGAGTTCTCGCCCAAGGGCCAGCATATCGAGCTCGGCATTGCCGAGATGAACCTGTTCATTCTCTTGTCCGCATTGGGCCTGTCGCATTCGATTAACGGTGAGCGGCTCATTCCAATTGGCACGCTGTATGACCCGTTCATCGCCCGCGGTCTCGATGCGCTCAACTACGCCTGCTACCAGGACGCCCGTTTCATCTTGGTGGCGACGCCGTCGGGGCTGACGCTGGCGCCGGAGGGCGGCGCGCATCAGTCGATCGCCGAGCCGCTGATCGGATTGGCGCAGGATGGCATCGCCGCGTTCGAGCCCGCCTTCGTCGATGAGCTAGCCGCGGTCATGGCGTTCTCGCTCGATTACATTCAGAAGGACGGCGGCGGCGAGGCGTCCGAGCGCAACTGGCTGCGCGACGAGACCGGCGGCTCGGTTTATCTGCGGCTTTCGACGCGGCCGGTCGAGCAGATCAAGCGGACGATGACACCGGAACTGCGGCAGGCCATCGTCGATGGCGCCTACTGGCTGCGCGAGCCCGGCCCGAACTGCCAGGTGGTCGTCGCCTACACCGGCGCGGTGGCGCCCGAGGCGATCCAGGCGGTCGGGCTGATGGCGGAGGACCGCCGCGACGTCGGCCTCCTTGCGGTGACCTCGGCCGACCGGCTCAACGCCGGCTGGACCGCGGCGTTGCGGGCGCGGGAGCGCGGCCTCGTCCATGCCCGCTCGCATATCGAGCGGCTGCTGGACGGAATACCGGCGAACACCGGGATAGTGACCGTGCTTGACGGTCATCCGGCCACATTAGGCTGGCTAGGAGCGGTGCTCGGACATCGAACACGGCCGCTTGGCGTGGAGCACTTCGGCCAAACCGGTTCATTGTCAGACCTTTACAAGCACTACGGCATCGACGCCAACGCCATCATTGCGGCGGCGCAAGCCATCGCGCCCGGCCGCCCGATCCGCCACCTCCGCGCTTTGGGCTGACGTTCAATGGCCTCCGACGAGGTGAAACTCGCCCCCGTGGCCATCGTCGGCGGCGGACCGGTCGGGCTGCTGCTGGCCTTGTCCCTCGACCACTACGGCGTGGGTTCGGTGCTGTTCAACACCGAGCGTGAGGTTCGTCCGCATCCCAAGGGCTCAACTCACAATGCTCGCACCATGGAGCATCATCGCCGCCTCGGCATTGCGCCAAAAATCCGCGCGCTCGGCCTGCCGCCAGACCGGCCGACCGATGTCAGCTATTTCACCCGGCTCAACGGCTACGAACTGGCACGCATCCGCATGCCGTCCGAAGCCGAGAAGCAGCGCACGGTCGCCCAATCGCCGCCGACCTGGCAGGTGCCCGAGCCGCTGCTCCGCGCAAACCAGCTCTATGTCGAGCAATTCCTGCTCGAATATGCCCGCAGCCGCCCCAACATCAGCGTGCGTTTCGGCTGGACGGTGGAGCGGTTCCAGGACGACGAGAAGGGCGTAACGGTCCACGCGGAGGCAGCGGACGGCAAGGCCAGCGAAACACCGCGCGAGACTTGGCGCGCGCAATACCTGGTCGGCGCGGATGGTGGACGCAGCTCCGTGCGTCGTTCGCTGGCGCTGCGCTATCACGGCTTCGCCAAACTGGACGCGCCACACTACGGCGGCCGCATGATCGCCACCCATATGCGCGCACCGACGCTCTACCGCGATCATCTGGCGCGCCATCACGGCTGGCAATATTGGGTCGTCAACCCGCAGGTGCGCGCGACCATCATCACGCTGTCCGGCGACGAGGAGTTCCTGATTTTCTCCAAGGCCAAGGACAACGACGCTCCGCCGACTGACGCCGAAATAGCGCAGATGGTGCAGAAGGGCATCGGCGCCGAATTCCCGCTGCAGATGCTCGACCATCGGATGTGGACCGCGGGCGTCGCGCTGGTGGCCGAGCGATTCATAGCCGGCCGGATCATCCTCGCGGGCGACGCCGCGCATCTGTTCACGCCGACCGGCGGCTTCGGCATGAACACCGGCATGGACGACGCCTCCAACCTTGCCTGGAAGCTTGCTGCAGCGATTCAGGGCTGGGGCGGTCCGAACCTGATCCAGTCATACGAGACCGAGCGGAGACCTGTGGCGGAGCGCAACACCAACGCCGCGCGCGAGCTCAACAAGCACCTGGCCAATTTCACGATGCCGCCGACCATCGAAGACAATACGCCGGAGGGCGAAGCCGCACGCCGCGCCGTGGGCGCACATTTCAACTCGCTTGGCGAGGAGTTTGCCTCGATCGGCGTGCAGCTTGGGGCACGCTACGACGGCTCGCCGATCATCGACGCCGACGGCGCACCTCCGCCCGACGAATTGGATCGCTACATTCCGTCCGGCGTGCCTGGCGGCCGTGCGCCGCACTACTGGCTGGGCCCTGGACGAAACTATGGCGACTCACTGTTCGACCAGTTCGGCAGAGGCTTTACGCTGCTGCGGCTCGGCGGCTCGGCGACGAACACGAACTCCATCGAAGCCGCGGCACGCAAACGCGGCACGCCGCTCAAGATGGTCGACCTGCCGGCGGCGGACGCCCGCGATCTCTACGGCCGCGATCTTGCACTCATTCGACCCGACCAATACGTCGCCTGGCGCGGCAACGCGCCGCCAGCCGACCCCGACCGGCTGTTCGAGCACCTTGTCGGGCTAACCTAAGCGCGACACTGCCATGCGCGACGTCGCGCCAAATTGACTTTTCGCAGCCGGCTCGGCAATCAAGGCCACAAATCCGCCGGCTGCGCCGGAACTCAAGGAACATTGGTCATGTCAAAACTGCTGTCGCTGATCGCAACCGCCGTCCTATTCGCCGCTACGCCCGCCAACGCGCAATCCGCAGCCGATTATCCGAACAAGCCGGTCAGAGTCGTCGTCACGGTGCCCGCCGGCGGTGGCGTCGATACCGTCACGCGAATCGTGACCGAAAAGCTGCGTACCAAACTTGGGCAGCCATTCGTTATCGAGAACAAGGGCGGCGCCGGCGGAAATATCGCGGCGGAATTCGTGGCCCAGGCCGAGCCTGACGGCTACACGCTGATGGCGTCCCAGCCATCGCCGATCACAACCAATGTCGTGCTCTACAAGAAGCTCAATTTCGATCCCACCGCGTTCGAACCGGTGGCGCTCATGTCGTCGGCTCCGAACGTGCTGCTTGTGAGGAACGAGTTTCCGGCTAAGACGCTGGCGGAGTTCATGGACTACGTGAAGGCCAATCCCAGCTCGCTGAACTACGCCTCGCAGGGACCGGGGACGACCTCGCACCTGACCGCCGAACTGTTCAACAAGCTCGCCGGCGCCAAGCTCACTCACGTTCCTTACAAAGGCACCGGACCCGCGCTCAACGACATCGTCGCCGGTCACGTCGATCTGATCTTCATGCAGCTCGAGGCAGCCATCAAACTGCACGAGAACGGCAAGGCGCGCATTCTCGCGGTCACCACCGAAAAGCGCATCGCGCAACTACCAGACACTCCGACCATGGGTGAGGCCGGACTGAAGGATTTCATCTCCGACACGTGGAACGCCCTCAGCGCGCCGCCGAAGACACCAGCGCCGATCGTCGCCAAGCTCAATGCAGCGGTCAACGACGTGCTCAAGGTGCCCGAAATGCAGGAGCAATACCGCAAGCTCGGCCTGCAGGCCGGCGGCGGCAGCCCCCAGGACTTGGCGAAGGTCATCAAGGATGACACCGCACGTTGGGGCGAGGTCATCAAGGAAGCCAAGATTCCGCAGATCTAGTGGCCGTCACGGCGGCTGTGGACACCGCGGGCGGCGGCACTTTCCAGCCAGCACGCTCGCGTACAATCGCAGTCCCGACGTGAGGGACCATGGACGCGGCCCGCCAGCTCAATAGCGATGCCAGCGAACGGGATCACTTCGTTCCCGCGCGCAAGATCGACGTCATCGACGCCGTCATCGCTGACGGCGCGCTCGCAAGCGAGGCGGACCGCGGGAAATTCCGCCAGCTCTGCAAGATGCTCGGGGCGATCTACCATTACGAATATTTCGACCGGCTCGAGAAGCTTCGCAACGACTACTTCTATTTCAGCCCCGAATTCGACGGCGCGCATCCCGGCGCCGAGGCCGCGACCGTCGAACGAGCCTATCGCGAGATGGTCGACACGCTCAGAGGCGTGCTGCACAACGCCAACTTCATCGAAATTTCCCACGGCGAGATCAACCAAGCCCATAGCGAGCACGCTCTGGTGCAAGTCCCCGTGGTGGCGCCGCAAGACAACTATCGCGAGGTGCTTTTCTTTCGCCGCGGCCAGCATCGGGAAACCATCGAGATTCCCATATGGTACGGCTGGCGCACGCGTGTGTCCGAGGTCGATGTGTATGACGACGTCGTCCTGATGGTGACCATACGAAACGATGCGAAATCCAGGAAGCGTCACACCCGCCATGTCAAGCTGCGTCCCGGCTCGGTGATGCTCAAATATTTCCGCGACATCGCCCGCACCGATCTCAACGCGCTGTTCCCGGATGTGCGCGTGGTGATGGGACTGAAAGACCGGCTATGGCTCGGCGTGCCCGCCGTCCTGGGCGGCATTCCGATCCTGCTCAAGCTTGCCGCGACCCTGACGGTGCTGTTCCTGGTGGCCGGTTTCTATCTCGGCGTGGGCGATTCGGTGGAGGAGGCCGACACCGCGGGCGCGCTGGCCGCGCTTTCGGGCATCGTCGCGCTCGGCGGCTTCATTTTCCGGCAGTGGATGAAATTCCAGCGGCAGACGCTGATCTACCAGAAAATCCTGTCGGAGAACGTCTACTTCCGGAACGTCAACAACAACGCCGGCATCTTCGACTATGTCATCGGCGAAGCCGAAGAGCAGGAATGCAAGGAAGCCTTCCTGGCCTATTATTTCCTGCTCGCGCCGCGCGGCGAGCCGACGCAGGACGCGCTCGACCGGCGCATCGAAGCCTGGCTGAAGGAAAAATTCGGCACCGATATCGATTTCGAATGCGACGATGCGCTGGTCAAGCTGGACAAGCTTGGGCTGTTGCAGCGCGACGGCGGGCGCCTCTCGGTGCCGCCGCTCGATGAGGCACTGGTGCGGCTCGACCGCATCTGGGACAATTTTTTCCCGTTCGATAGCGACCGCCAACCTGCGCCTGGCAAAGCAACGACCGGCTAGTCCAACGCCCCGGCTTTGCCGACGCCGAGCAGGCCATTCGCCGCAGCTCCCATTCCAAAACAGACATTTATCTATCGTGCGGAATGGGCGACAGTAACGGCGAAACGGGCGAAGCCCCGTGGCCCTTCACGTCAGGGCGGCGAGGAACGGCGGAGGCCTTCAGATGCCGGAGATCAGCAGGCGTGCATTCGTGGGCGGCTCAGCGGCGGCCCTGTTCGCCAAAGCCATTCCGGCGTCCGCGCAGGAATTTCCCGCCCGGCCGATCACGCTCATCATCCCCTTCCCGCCGGGCGGCAGCACCACCATCGTCATCCGTTCGGTCAGCGACAAGCTCGGCGAAGCGTTGGGCCAGCAGATCGTCATCGACAACCGCGCCGGCGCCGGCGGCACGGTCGGCACCCGCGCGCTCGCGAAGTCCGATCCCGATGGCTACACCATCGGGCTCGGCTACACCGGCACGCTGGCGATCGGCCCCAATCTCTACTCGAATGTCGGCTACGACCCGCGCAAGGATTTCTCGTCGATCGGACGGATCGCCACGGCGCCGAACACGCTGGTGGTGCATCCTTCGTTTCCGGCGAAGTCGGTGCAGGAGCTGATCTCATACGCCAAGGCCAATCCCGGCAAGGTGAGCTACGGCTCAGCCGGCATCGGCACCGTCAGTCATGTCTGCGGCGAGTATTTTGCGTCGGCCACCGGTATCAAGCTCGTGCACATTCCCTACAAAGGCACCGGGCCGGCGCTGCAAGACGTGATCGGCGGTCACATCCCGATGGCGTTCGCGCCGATCCCGGCCACCTATTCGAATGCCAAGGCCGGCACCATGCTGATGCTGGGCGTCACCAGTGTCGAACGCTCCACGCTTGCGCCCGAAATGCCGACCATCGCGGAGCAAGGCGTGCCAGGGTTCGACGCAGTGCTGCGTTACGCTCTGGTTGCGCCTGCCGGCACCCCGCGGCCGATCATCGACAAGCTCAACAAGGCACTCAACGCCGCGCTCGCCACCGATGAGGTCAAGAAGCGCCTGGCCCTCGAAGGCGCCGAGCCGGTGACAGGCACGCCCGATCAATATGCAGCCGACCTCGACAAGGAGATCACGCTGTGGGCCAAGGTCGTGAAAGAATCCGGCGCGAAGGCGGACTAGGGAGCGTTGCCATGCCACGTTCAGCTCGGTTCCTAGTCGCGCTGGCGCTGACTGCCGCTGCCCTGCCGGCCCACGCGCAAAGCGACTACCCAAACAAACCGATCACGCTAGTGATCGCACTGCCTCCTGGCGGCAGCAACGACATCATGGCGCGCGCCGTCGCCGACAAGATGGGTGCGGCACTGGGCCAGCAGATTGTCGTCGAGAACCGCGCGTCCGCCGGCAGCGGCACGGTCACCACCCGTGCCGTCGCCCGCGGGCCCGCCGACGGATACACGCTGCTGCTCGGCTACACCTCGACGCTGGCGACCGGGCCGCACATGTTCCCCAACGTCGGCTACGACGTGCGCAAGGACTTTGCGCCAATCGGATTGATCGCGATGTCACCCGCGCTCATTCTGGCGCATCCGAGCGTCGCCTATCGCGGCGTCGCCGATCTGATCGCGGACATGCGGGCGTCGAAGGAGCCGTTCCAGGTCGGCACTCCCGGCGTCAGCACCGTCAATCATCTGTCCGCGCTGCTGTTCGCCCAGCAGGCCGCGGTGAAGCTGCAATACATTCCCTACAAGGGCTCGGGGCCACTCAACACGGAATTGATCGGCGGATTCGTCAAGGTCGGCTTCAACCCGATCCCGGTGTCGCGCGGTGCCATCGAAGGCAAGCTGATCCGCGCGCTGGCGGCGACATCGCTGAAGCGAGCATCTGCATTCCCCGATCTGCCGACCGTCGCGGAATCCGGCTTGCCCGGCTACGACGCGGTGCTGACCTATGGCATCGTCGCGCCAGCCGGCACGCCACGGCCCATTGTCGAGAAGCTCAGCAAGACGTTGCGTGATGCGCTCGCAACGGATGAGGTCAAGCGGCGCATTTCCCAGGAGGGCGCCGAGCCGATGCCAACCACGCCGGAGCAGCACGCCGCCATCCTCGACCAGGAGGACATCAAATGGTCGGCGATCATCAAGTCGGCGGGTGTCCAAGAAAAATAACGAGGAATGTCGCCGTGAAATCTGCCCTGACAACGTTCCTTTGCGCTCTCTCGCTGGCGATGGCACCGGTTGCCATCGCGCAGGATTATCCATCCCGGCCGATCACGCTGGTCGTAGGCTACGCGGCCGGCGGCGGCAACGACATCATGGCGCGCGTTGCCGCGGAGAAAATGGGTCCGGTGCTCGGCCAGCAGATCGTGATCGAGAATCGCGGGGGGGCCGGCGGCTCGATCGCTACGCGCGCGGTGGCGAAAGCCGCGCCCGACGGCTACACGCTGGTGCTCGGCGGCACCGGCACGCTGGCAATCAACCCGACGCTTTATCCGAACGTCGGCTACGACCCGCGCAAGGACTTCGCGCCGATCGGCCTGATCGGGACGAGTGCGCTCGTGCTCGTCGTTCATCCGTCAGTCCCCGCCAAAAACATCGAGGAACTGATCGCCTATGCCAAGGCCAACCCCGGCAAGCTGAATTACGCATCCGCGGGCGTTGGCAGTGGTATCCACCTCGCGGCGGAATATTTCCGCTTCCAGGCCGGGATCGAGATGACGCATGTGCCCTACAAGGGTTCGGCCCCGGCGCTGACCGATCTCGTCGGCGGCCATGTCTCGATGTATTTCAGTTCGCTGCCGCCGGCGATCGCGCTGGTCAAGGAAGGCAAGATCCGCGCGCTGGCGGTGACCGGCCCGGCTCGCTCACCGATCTTCCCAGAGCTGCCGACCATCGCAGAGGCCGCCCTGCCCGGCTTCGAAGCCGTGCTGCATTACGGCATCGTCGCGCCGGCCGGCACGCCGAAGCCGATTATCACGAAGCTGAACGCGGCGTTGCGCCAGGCAGTCATGTCAGACGACTTCAAACAGAAGCTTGCCGCAGACGGCACCGAGCCGCTCGTCTCGACGCCCGAGGAATACGCCGCCGACATCGACAAGGAAGAGACCAAGTGGTCGGCCATCGTGAAGAAATCCGGCGCCAAGGCAGAATGAGATTGGCGTTGCTGCGCATTGCCCTAATCGCGGCAGCAGTTCTGACCAGTGCGCCGCTTACAGCAGCGGAATATCCCACCCGCCCGATCACGCTGGTTGTGCCGTACGCCGCCGGCGGCGGCAACGATGTAATCGCCCGCATCGTTGCCGAGCGGATGAGCGCGAGCCTCGCCCAGACCATTGTGATCGAGAATCGCGGCGGGGCCGGGGGCACCATTGCAACGCGTCAGGTCGCCAAGGCGGAGCCGGACGGCACCACGCTCTTGATCGCCACAAGCTCGCTGGCGATCAATCCCTCGCTCTACCCCAATGCCGGCTACGACCCGCGCAAGGACTTCGCGCCGGTGGGGCTGATCGCATCGAGCAGCAATGTCGTTCTGGTGAATCCATCCGTGCCGGCGCATTCCATCGCCGAATTGATCGCGCTGGCCAAGCAGCAGGAAGGCAAGCTCACCTTTGGCTCAACCGGAACCGGTTCGAGCGTGTATCTGGCCGCCGAACTGTTTGCCGGCATGGCCGGGGTGAAGATCACCCATGTGCCGTACAAAGGCTCTGGCCCCGCTCTGAATGATCTGATCGGCGGCCACGTCGCCATGATGTTCAGCACGATGGCGAGCGCGGCGGGCCTGGTGCGCGACGGCGGCAAGGTGCGTGCACTCGCAGTGACGGGAGCGGCGCGCTCGCCGCTGTTCCCGGACCTGCCCACGGTCGCGGAGGCTGGCCTGCCGGGCTACGAGGCGGTGCTGCACTATGGAATCGTCGCGCCCGCAGGCACACCCAGGCCGGTGATCGAAAAACTCAACGCCGCGCTAAATGCCGCGCTGGCGAATGACGACGTGAAGCGCCGACTGTCGGTTGAAGGCGCCGAGGCGCTGCCCGTAAGCCCCGATGCATATGCCGCCGACATAGCCAAGGAAGAAGCCAAATGGTCGGAGATCATTCGGAAGGCGGGCGTGAAGGGCGAATGACGTGCTAGACTGAGGCCATGAACTTCGACTTCACCGACGAGCAGAAGCTGTTCGCGGACTCTGTCCGCAAGTTCGCGCAGGCGCATCTGGAAAAGGATGCGCTCAAGCGCGCGCATGAGCCGCGCTTTCCGTTCGACGTGGCCAAGCTGATGAGCCGGCAGGGCCTCATGGGCATCACCATCCCGGAGGCCGACGGCGGTCAGGGCGGTTCGCTGATGGACGCGGTGATCGCCATCGAGCAGACCGCCGCGGTGTGCCCGCGCAGCGCCGACGTGGTCCAGTTCGGAAACTTCGGGCCGATCCGCACCTTCGCCGAATACGGCACTGAATATCAGAAGAAGAAATGGCTGACGGACTGTCTCGCCGGCAATGCCGTGATCAGTCTCGGCATGAGCGAGCCCGACGCCGGATCGGCGGCGACCGATCTCAAGACCAGCGCGAAACCCGACGGCAAGAGCTACATCGTCAACGGCACCAAGGTGTTCTCGACCTTCAGCCCGGAGGCGGCGGTCTTTCTCGTCTATGTGCGCTACGCGCCCGGCGTCGGCGGCATCGGCTCGGTGCTCATCGAGCGCGGCACACCGGGATTCACCGTCGGCCCGCCGCAGGAGTTCATGAGCGGCGAGCAATGGAGCGAATTGCACTTTGAGAATTGCCGCATCCCGGCCGAGAACGTGCTGCTCGGACCGGGCGGCTTCAAGAAGCAGATGGCGAGCTTCAACGTCGAGCGGCTCGGCAACACCGCGCGGTCGCTTGCGTTTGGGCGCTATTGTTACGAGCGGGCGCGGGAATACGCAGGCCAGCGCCAGCAGTTCGGCCGGCCGCTCGCCGAATTTCAGGGACTGCAGTGGAAATTCGCCGATATGGCAATCAAGCTCGAAGGCGCGCAGCTCCTGCTCTATCGTGCTGCCGCCAATGCCGACAAAGGCCTGCCGTCGGCCTACGAGACCGCGGTGGCGAAGGCTGCCTGCAACCAGGCGGGCTTCGAGGTCGCGCACGAGGCCGTGCAGATCATGGGCGCGGCGGGGTATAGCAAGTCCTCGCTCGTGGAATACTGCATGCGGCGCTGCCGCGGCTGGATGATCGCCGGCGGATCGATCGAGATGCTGAAGAACCGCATCGCCGAGCACGTCTTCGACCGCAGGTTCGACCAGCGGCCGGCCAAACCGAAAACATCCGAGGCCGCCGAGTGACGAGGCCGCTGGCGCAGGTCCTGCTCGCGCCGCAGTCGGTCGCGATCATCGGGCAATCGAACGACGCGACCAAGACCGCCGGGCGGCCGCTAAAATACCTCCGGCAGGCCGGCTATGCCGGCCGCGTCTATCCGATCAATCCGCGGCGCGACGAGGTGCTGGGCGAGCGCGCCTGGCCGTCGCTCGCAGATCTGCCGGAGATGCCGGACCACGCCTATATCGTCGCCTCCACCGACGCGACCATGGAAGCGATTGAAGAGTGCGCCCGAATCGGGGTGCCGGTTGTAACCGCGCTCGCCAACGGCTTTTCCGAGACTGGCGCGGAAGGCACCGCGCGGGAGGCGCGGATACGGCAGCTTCTCAAGGATTCCGGCACACGGCTTGTCGGTCCGTCGAGCCTCGGTGTGGTCGACCTGCGGCACAAGGCGTTTCTCACCGCCAACGCCGCGTTCGACGAACCCGGTTTGCCGGTCGGCCGCATCTTCGCGGCATCGCACTCCGGCGGCATGATCGGTACGTTCCTGTCGCGCGGCAAGGCGCGCGGCATTCATTTCGCGGGCCTCGTCTCGGTCGGCAACGAGGTCGATCTTTCGATCGGCGAGATTTGCGCCGCCACACTCGACGACCCCGGCATCGACGGCTACGTGCTGTTCCTTGAAACCATGCGGAAGGCACAGGCGTTGCGCGCGTTCGCGCTGGAGGCGGCCAAACGCGGCAAGCCGGTGCTCGCCTACAAGCTCGGCCGTTCGGCCGCAGCGCGCGAGCTTGCGGTGTCGCACACCGGCGCGCTCGCGGGTGAGGATGATCTCGCCGGCATGTTCCTCGCCGAGTGCGGCATCGCCCGCGTCGATACGCTGGAGGGCCTGATCGAGGGATTCCCGCTGTTGGCGCGCGTGCGTCCAGTCGCCCGCGAGGCCCGACGTCCGACCGTCGCCGTCGTCACGACCACGGCGGGCGGTGCGACCATGGTGGTCGATCCGCTCGCGACACGCGGCATTGCGGTCGAGCCGCCGACGCCGCAGACGCTGGCGCGCATCAAGGCCATGACCGGGTTGGACGTGACGCCGGCGCGGATCATCGATCTCACGCTCGCCGGTGCGCAGTATAATGTGATGAAGGGCGCGCTCGATGTTCTCACCACGGCGCCAGAATTCGATCTGGTCGTGGTCGTGGTCGGCTCCTCGGCGCGGTTCTATCCCGATCTCGCGGTCAAGCCGATCATCGATAGCGCCGGTTCCAAAAAGCCGATCGCGGCGTTTCTCGTGCCCGAGGCTCCGGACGCGCTGGCGCGGCTCGCCGCGGCGGGCGTGCCGAATTTCCATACGCCGGAAGCCTGTGCCGATGTGGTTGCCGCCGCCTTGCACCGGCACGCGCCACGGCCGATCGAGGTGCGAGCCGGCAGCGCATCCGGCGAAGGCACGTTGCTCACCGAGCTTGAAGCCTATGTGCAGTTCGACCGCATCGGCATCCCGCATGCGCCGTCGATCGCGGTCGATTCGAGTGCCAAGCAGGCGCCCGCTCTGCCTTTTCGTTATCCCGTCGTGGTCAAGGCCCTGTCGGGCACCATCGCGCACAAGTCCGATGTCGGCGGCGTCGTGCTGAACGTCCGTGACGATGCCGCGCTGCTTGCGGCCATCGCGAGGGTCAAGCAGGCGACGAATGTCGGGCGCGTGCTGGTGCAGCCGATGGTCTCGGGCCTCGGCGAGGTGCTGATCGGTTACCGCGCCGATGCCGATGTGGGTCCGATGGTCATGCTGGCAGCGGGCGGCATCCTCGCCGAAATTCTACCGCGACCGGAGCATGAGGCTCGCGCCTGTCGATCTCGCCGAAGCCAAAGCAATGATCGGCGAAGTCGCCGCGCTGAAGGCGCTGGCCGGCTATCGCGGCAAGCCCGCGGGAGATTTCGACGCGCTAGCAAAGGCGCTGGTGGCGCTGTCGCAGCTTGCTGTCATGCCGCTGCCTATCGTCATGGAAGCCGAGATCAATCCGCTGATCGTCAAGCCGAACGGCGAAGGCGTCGTCGCCGTCGATGCCCTGGTGCGGCTCGCCTAGGAGGACATTCGTATGATCGAACGCATTCCCGACCTCGTGAATTCCGACGCCAATCTGGTGCGGCGCGGGCGCTTTTTGAGCACAACGTTTCTTATCGAGGTTGGCGAGCAAAGCTATCTCGTCAAGATCATCGAAGGACGCGTCATCTCGGTCACGCCGGGGCCGTTCGTCACGCCGAATTACAGCTTCGCCTTGCGCGCGCCGCGCGACGAATGGGAGATGTTCTGGAAGAAGGTGCCAACGCCGGGTCACAACGACATTTTCGCGCTGTTCAAGCGCGGCAAGCTCAAGATCGAAGGCGACCTGCAGCCGTTCATGGCGAATCTCCTTTACATCAAGGACGTTCTGGCCGCACTCCGCAAAGATAGCATAGGCGGGCGAAGCGACGCCGTCCCTCCAGCGGGTTTGCGAACGGGCCCGCAGTTCGAGCCAATTACCGGCCGCTATCTCAATCTCACGCTGCTCGGCCGGCCGCACCGGCTCTATATCGAGGAGGCCGGTCAAGGCATTCCGCTGTTGTGCCTGCACACCGCTGGCTCGGACGGGCGACAGTATCGCGGGCTGCTCAACGACAAACGCATCACCGACAACTATCGCGTCATCGTGTTCGACATGCCGTGGCACGGCAAGTCGTCGCCGCCCGAGGGCTTTCAGAGCGAGGAATACAAGCTCACGTCGCGCGGCTACATCCAGATGATCCTCGAAATCGCCGACGCGCTCGCGCTCGACCGGCCGGTGGTGATGGGCTGCTCGATCGGCGGCCGCATTGTGCTCTATCTGGCCCACCAGCACGCCAAGCGCTTCCGCGCCATCATCGGATTGGAAAGCGCCGCCCATGTCGCGCCCTATTACGATGTGGAATGGCTGCATCATCCGGATGTGCACGGCGGCGAGGTTTCGGCCGGCGTGGTGTCGGGCCTGGTCGCGCCGACCGCGCCGGACAATCACCGCTGGGAGACGCTGTGGCATTACCTGCAAAGCGGCCCCGGCATCTTCAAGGGAGATCTGCATTTCTACAAGGTCGACGGCGACATTCGCGGCAAGATCGACGAGATCGACGGCCGCGCCTCGAACCTCTATCTGCTCACCGGTGAGTACGACTACTCCTGCACCAGCGAGGGCACGCTCGATATCGCCAAGCGCACCGGCGCGCAGGCCACCATCATGAAGGGGCTCGGCCATTTCCCGATGAGCGAGGACCCGCCGCGGTTCATCGAATATCTGCTGCCGGTGCTGGAGAAGATTCGCGGCGCTTAGGCTTTATCTTACGGCTCTTACCCCTCGTTCGTCATTGCCGGGCTTGACCCGGCAATCCATCCTCTTCGCAATAAGCTGGATGCCCGGGTCAAGCCCGGGCATGACGCCGCGTTTGTGGTAGAGTACGAGAATAGAGGAAACGTCGAGCCCACCCATGTCCCACGCTGAAGCCGTCCACACGTTGCAACCCGCCGCCGGAGCAACCGGCGCGCTGGTGAGTTTCACCGGGAGCTTGCGCTACGACGCGCTGCCCGAGGACGCCCGGCACTACGCGCGGCGGCATCTGCTCGACACCGTAGGCGTGATGATCGCGGGCGCCGGCGGCACCATCGCGACGCAAGCCGAGAACGTCATCAAGGCGGTGCGGCCGGCGGGGAAAATCCCGGTGCCCGGCCGGGCCCGGCGCGCCGACCTGCTCGACGCGGCATTTCTCGGCGGCACCGCAGCGCACGGCATCGAGCTGGATGATGGATACCGGCACGGCTCGGCGCACTGCGGCTGCGTGATCGTTCCGGCGGTGCTCGCCGTGGCCTACGACAAGCATGCGTCGGGCCGCGCGCTGATCGAGGCGGTCGTCGCCGGCTACGAGACCAACATTGCGCTGGCGCGCGCCTGCGCGCCCGACCTGCGCCAGCGCGGCTTCCATCCGACCAGCGCGGTCGGCCCGTTCGGCGCGGCAATGGCGACCGGCAAGCTGCGCGGACTGAACGCGCAGCAATTCGCCAACGCGCTCGGCATCGCGGCGTCGAGCTCCGCCGGATTGTTCGCCTTCGTCGCCGGCGGCGGCGACATCAAGCGGCTGCACGCCGGACATGCGTCACGCGAGGGCATGCAGGCGGCGCTGCTCGCCGAGCAAGGCACCGAAGGCCCGCCGAACGTGATCGAGGGACGCGACGGCTTCATGCAGGCGTTCGCGTTCGGACGCATCGACAAGGCGCGGCCGATCACGCTGCCGCCGGCGGCGGAGTACGGCATCACCGACTGCTACATCAAGCCCTACGCGTGCTGCCGGCACATCCAGCCCGCGGTCGAGGCGATGTTCGGCCTGTGCAACGACGAGAAGATCGGCTTCGACGAGATCAGGAAGGTCGATGTCGAGACCTATAAGATCGCGACCGAACACGCCCACGTGCCGTGGGACGATTTCGCCAGCGCGCAACTGAGCTTCCCGTATCTGATGGGGCTCGCGGCGCGCTATCGCGGCGTCAAATTCGAGCATTTCGACGAGAAGAACCGGAAGGATCCGGCGTTCGCCGAGTTCGCCGGCAAGCTCACGGTGACGGCGCCGGCGGAGATCGACCAGCTTTATCCGCGGCTCCGCCCGGCCCGCGTCACGGTGACGACCGGCAAGGGCACGTTCGTGCGGCAGGCCGACGAGGCCTGGGGCTCGCGGATCGTACCGCTCGACGACGCGGGGCTGATCGCGAAGTTCCTCGACCTGGTGACGCCGGTGCATGGCGCGGCGAAAGCGAAGGAACTGTCCGAGCGGCTGTGGAACATCGACAAGGCGGATGATGTCGCGCCGCTGGTCGAGATGCTGGCGAAGTAGCAGGGCTCCGTGTCCCGGGTCTCGCTTCGCCCGCCCGGGACACGAGTCGCTACGCCTTCGCCCTCGGCTTCACCGTCGGATTGCCGAGCCGCAGCGGCTGGCCTTTTTCAAACGCCACGATCTGCTGGAAGCACTCGCGGAAATAGAGCTCGAAGTTGTCCCATTCGGCCCACCCGAGATGCGGCGTGCACAGCACGTTGTCCATCTTCAGATACGGATGGTTGCCGCCGGTGACCGGCTCCTCCTCGTACACATCCATCGCGGCGTAGCCCGGCCGGCCTTTCTTGAGAGCGTCGAGCAGCGTACCGGGCGCCACCAGCTCGGCGCGCGCCACGTTGACGAACAGCGCCGTCGGCTTCATCCGCGCCAGGTCTTCCGCGCCGACGATGCCGCGCGTCTCGGGGCGGAGCCGCACGCTGATCGACAACACGTCGGAGCGCTCGAACAGATCGGCCTTGCTCTTCGCCGCCTCATAGCCCGCGGCGGCGGCTTTTTCCAAGGAGTTTTTCTGGCCCCAGACCAGCACCTTCATGCCGAGCCCCTTGCCGCCCTCGGCCACCAGCGCGCCGATATGGCCGAGCCCGAAGATGCCGAGCGTCGAGCCGCGCAGGCGATGCGACAGCGTGCACGGCCATTGGCCGGCCCGCATACGCTCGGCCTCGAGCGCGACGTTGCGGCGCGAGGCAACGATCAGCGCCAGCGTCAATTCGGCCGGTGCCACCGGCGAGTTGCTCACGCCGGTCGAGACCGGGATGCCAAGGTCGGTGGCCGCGGCGAAGTCCAGCATGTGCGAGTTGCGCCCAACCAGAGCGATCAGCTTGAGCTTCGGCAGTCGCTCCAACAACGCACGCGAGAACTCGACCCGCTCGCGGATCGACACCACGACGTCGGCGTCCTTCAGCCGATCGACCAGTTGATCGAGGTCCCGCGCCGGCTCGCGATAGCGCTTCACGTCGTGATGGCGGATCAGCGAGAAGCAAGGCAACTGATCGACCATGTCCTGGTAGTCGTCGGGGATGACGATTTTCATTGAATGAAGTTTCCTGTTTTATAAGAAGCAGCGATCCGAAATGACTGTTGAGATGCCGTGCACTATCCCACCCGCAACACGGCGCGGCCAATCACGTCGCCGCGTTCGACAAGTTCGTGCACCGCCTCGGCCTCCTCCAGCGGTCGCACGACGGTGACAAGCGGAAACACCTCGCCGCGCGCCACCAGATCGAGCGATTCCAGGACCTCGCTGCGCGTGACATAACGGCTGCCGAGCAGGTCCTGCTCCTTGTTGAGCATGTCGGCGGCCGACGCCTGGAACGGCTTGCCCGAGCCGCCGAGCGTCACCAGGCGTCCGCGCCGGCCGAGCGCCTTGGCGCCCGCTTCGAGCGTCGCTGTGGCGGAGACGTAGTCGATCACCACGTCGACGCCCTGCCCGCTGGTCAGGTCCAGCAACTGCTCGGCGACGCGGCCGGCGCTGGCATCGACCACCTCGTCGGCGCCAGCTTTGCGGCAGGCGTCGAATTTTTCCGGCTTGGTGTCGACCGCGATCACGCGCGTCTTCGCCCATTTCGCCATCATCAACTGGTGAATGCCGAGGCCGCCGCCGGCGCCGATCACGGCGACGGTTTCGCCGGCCTTGACGCGCGCGCGGCGCAGCACCTTGTAAGGCGTCGCCAGCGCGTCGGTGACGACGCCAATCTCGGCGGGATGTTTCTCATGATCGAGCCCGTCCGGCAGCTTGATGAAGTTCTGCGCCGGCAGCTTGACGTATTCGGCATAGGCTCCGTCGCATTCCAGTCCGACCTGACCGCCGCTGTGCTCGCATAGCGGCTCGAAGCCGGTCAGGCACCAGCGGCAATGGCCGCAGTTGAGATAGAAATACGTCGTCACGGCGTCGCCGACCTTCAGTCCACGCACGCCGGGGCCGGTTTCGACGATCTCGCCAGTGATCTCATGGCCAATGATGCGGGGGAATTGAACCTTCCGCCGTCCGGCCTTGACGTGCTGGATGGTCAGGCCGGCGCCGCAGGTGATGACGCGGGCCACCGCCTCGCCGGGGCCGGCCACCGGATCGGGCCACCGCTCAAGCTCGAACGGCAGGTTGGGGCCCTTCAACACCATCGCTTTCATAACGATCCCTCGGTATCGGCCTGACTGGCGAAGGCAATCCTAGTCGACCTGTTGCGGACCGCGAATAGGCTATACTGGCGGCAGCTGACGACGGCCATCGACCCGGATGGGAAGCGCAAACGACGGAGTGGGAGCATGGCTGGAGAAGAGGATGCGAAAGGCGCGGCGGCAAAGGCGGAGGCACCAACCGCCACTATCCGCTACACCGATCGGCCTGAGTGCGTCGAAACCTTCGCCGACTCCATCAACCACGTCTATTTCGACGGCCAATCGCTGCGGATCGAGTTCGGCGTCACCCGGCTCGACGACGTCAAGCCGAACACGCCGGTTACCGGCCGCCGTTTTCCGGCACAGCGGATGGTGCTCACGCCGATGGCTGCTGCCGAATTGATCAACCGCATGCAGCAGGTCGGCGCGGCGCTGACGCAGGCTGGCGTCTTGAAGGCGAACCCGACGAAACCGACAACCGCGAACTAGAAGCGTTTCGGCCAGTTTCGCCCTAGTCCGATTTGGCCAGGGGCTTTATTACTACAGCGCGCCGGCCCCGTAGCTCAGCTGGATAGAGCACCGGTTTCCTAAATTTTCGGTCGGTTCAAACTGCTTGATTTGCCGCCAAAATCTCGATGAATTTTTTGCTGTAAATTCCTTGTAAATTTACACCGCGGCGATAACGCGCGACCCCGGGATGATTTTATCTGGATCCGCGGATCTCACGGTGATCCATGGGAGACTTGAGGATGACGAGAATAGCGTTCGGAATAGTGGCAAATGTCCTGATGATTATGTGTCAGTACAGTTCGTCCGCGGCGCTGGCACAATACTCAACGAAGACCGTAGAAAGCGCGTTTCAAGGTTACTATGTCATCATTCGCAAGCAGACAAACGGGGGAGTGTGCAAAGCCTCTAATTGGACGAGCCAGGACACACTCCCGGCGATCGAAATGCAGCCGGCACCTCAAATGCACGTGTCTTCAAATGAGGTCCTCTATTACCATGATAGTGTGCGCTGTGAAATTCTCGGCGTAAGAAGGCGTAAGCCGACAATATTTGTAGCGGGCGCGGGAGCCGATTCTAATTTGGCAATAGATGTTGATCTGCGCTGCTTTGATGAAGGCACCGTTGGACGTCATACTATGACGTGGCGGCTGATGAACCTTGATCAGGACGAAGTTCTTATCGAAGCACGATCGGGCCGGGCGCCCGAAGCTTGGGTAAAGTGCAGAGGTAAATGACTGACTTTGACCAATGAAGCGAGATTGCTCCGCGGATTGCTAAATTTTCGGTTCGTTTCAGACCGCCTGATTTGCCGCGACCGTCTGTGCGGATTTTCGGCTGCAAATTCTTGTAAATTTACAGCGACGACGACGCGCGACCCCGGAGAGATTTGAACTCCCGACCTTGGCTTTAGGAAAGCCCTGCTCTATCCAGCTGAGCTACGGGGCCAGCGCATGTCCCTTATATCAAACTTTTCATCAAAAATTGAACAAGTCTTCTCCGCGTTCAAACAGCACGCCAACCCGAACCAAAAATGGTAACGGCGAGCTGAGCTTTGTGTTATCAAGCGCCAACCAATAATACAGGTTGAAACATGGCTCACAAATTCGCGGTCGGACAAGCGGTCGAATATAAGCCCATCGGGGCGAAAGTTGGTGTCTTCAAAGTAGTCAAGCAAATGCCTGAAGAGTTCCAGGCGGTCGATAGGAAGTACCGCATCAAAAGCGTGCAGGAGACTTTCGAGCGGAACGTCCTGGAATGTGATCTCAGCCCATCTATTGTACCTGAAGAGCAATACGAGCCGATGAGGCCTCTTCGCCGTGCCGGCGGCTATCACTAGAAGTTTGGCGCTTTGTAGCTATATAGCAGGTGGCGCAAGGCGATGACCCAAGAGGCCTAACCTTGCTCTGCAGTTGGAACCCCGTCACCAAGAGTGACGGGGTTTCCATTTCGCTATCCCCAGTAGTCAAAACAGAACACTCTTATCTTACAGGCGATCTCCCTATCGGGGATGGGAGTGCCTATATAGAGGTCGAGACCTGAATGGGCGGATGCTCGTTCCGGAGTTTTGCCGGAGCGAAGCAATGAACCTGTCGAGCAAGAGTCCTGATTTCACGTTCACCCGCCTCCATGCGCGTATCCTCGAAGAGGATGGAGCGTTCACCGTTCAGGTTCGGATGCTCAATCACTTGAACCAGGAGCAATCTGCCTGGGGAGAGGAAATCGCGCCAACAATCGACATCGCCAGCTTGATGATTGGGTGTTTAGCCAATCAATTCAAAATTGCGGAGGGTTGCATTTCCATCAAAATCATTATGAGCAATTTTAGGGATGGCACCCTCCACTAGCAGGCTGGTGCGAGAAACGAACGGAGAAAGCATGGATCGCGAAACACAATCTACACTTCATCGGCAGCGAACCATTTATTCGGAAGACCTGATGGTCGACCAAGGAACAGCGGAAGAAATGATAAAGCGGGTAATGGACCAGCCAAAAGGAATGCGTTTGCAATACACCATCATGCAGGGCCAAGTGGTGTATCAACCAAACCAGATTGAAACTTTTGCTCAGGAGTTCGGGCTTGCTGACATACCCGTAGCCCATGCTGAGAATGATGAGCCTAACGCTTTCCCGTAGACGGAACGGCAAGCGTCTTTCAAACGGCCGCTGAGTTGGTACGGCGCAGAAGTGGAGCTGATTGCGGGTCTTCACGAGACGATCAGAAACCGTACAATTCGTCTTCTTCATTCCCAAAAAGAACACCAATTCCAAACGGCATCTCCTCGTGAATGTGCGGCACATTTCCTTTGGTGCCTTTGCGAAATTGACCGGTGGTGTGGTGGGGATGCCTAGCTTCGGCACCACCGCCGAATGGTCCAACGCGAGACGCCGAACGTTCGGGCAATCTCCTTTTGCAAAGTACCACCGTTTTCTAATCGACGCAGAAGCTGCGCATTGGGACAGCGATAGACACGCCGCGAAATGCCGAGCGTTTTACACCAGCGATAGACGGTGCCGGGAGTTACGGCGAATTGTCTGGCAGTGGTTGCCGCCGAATTCGTTGCTAATGCGAGGCTTAGTGCTTCGCGATCCATGCGTGCAGGGTGTTGCAATGTCATGGAGCTATTTATGGGGGAGACCAGGTGTCTGAACTATTGTCTCGCAAGTTAATCAGATCTCCGGTCAAGACGGACGACCCGCCGCGGCTTGGATTTGCGCTCTATTCGCCTTTGCCAACATGTTCGGCCCACAACTTTCGCATCATGGTCTCTACCTCGCCCGGCGGGTAATCTTCGCCGGAGGGTAACTTACTTCCATGATGGCCCATGCGGATGTTTCCCGAATGTGGGTTACCGGGATGAGGTGTGAACGAGTAGCCCGTCGGCTTATGCTCGATTCCCGTGTCCGAAATCTCAAATTGGTCGCGCGTTACTTTGGTCATCTCTGGCTCCTATTTACGTAGCCACATCGCGAGGACCGCAGTCAGCGAAGCATAATCTCCTTGGTGCTGCGCTCAGCAAAAAAAATTTTTGAAATAGAAAATCGCTTTTTCACCCGCCCCCACCTCAGTTAATTGGGCGAGTTTTTCAGTTCAAAAACACCGGCAGAAATCTCACCCCCCTTGGTGCAATCGACCCGCGCCGATCACTCCGAACGATCAACTGCAGCTGTGGTGACTCAAGAAGTGGTCGACAATTTGGCTCTGTAGGCATATAATCCTAGAGTAGTTTATTGCCAATGGAGGATGAAATGGCAGTTCTGAAATCACTGACGTTCCTGACGTTGCCCCAAAGCGGCGCGAATCCGGTCATTGATCGTCGTTCGCGCGTTATCGAGCGGTTGGAAGAGCAAAAGCGGTTGCTTGCCGATCCCAATCACAAGCGGACCATTCGCACGACGGTCAAGAAGGATGGCGAGAAAACCACCGTTGAGAAGCAGCATCGCGTTCTGCCATGGTGGCGTATGACGCAGAATGGCTCGTATGTTTTCTTCATCAAGGCGAGCCAAAAGCCCGTCGAGTTCGAGAAGGGCAAAGCGGCGATTGCGGTGCCGTCACTCGACAAGCTGCCGGCGCTGATCGATATGCTGATTGGTGCCGTTCGTAGCGGTGAACTCGACGACCAGCTGTCGCAAGCCGCCAAGGCTGCGACGATCCGGAAGCTCAAGAAAGCTGCTTGATGCAGGCGATCGGTTGGGGAGCGGGGATGCTCTGCTCCCCGTTCATTTGCCCAGAAATTGTCAAACGATGTCGGCTTTTGGAGGTAAAGCGGACATCGGGACTAAGGCCGGTCACGTCCGCTTTTGACCCAAAGCGGACATCGGAGCTGCCGGGGCTCGCCCCCTACCAAAGCCCTCGTTTGAGGCGCACGATGCTGTCTCTGGAGCGGGGCGATGAAATTATGACCCTCAGCAGGATTCTGATTGGGATACTGCTTTTACTCGTCACAACAGCAGATGCGGCAGCGGCCGACGCGAAGCGGATATTGCTGATTCATTCGTTCGCCCAGGAGTTTTCACCTTGGCGCGAATATGCGTACCACATTCGCGCGGAACTGCGTCGGCAACTGTCGGGGCCAGTGGAGATTTTCGAGGCATCGCTCGCAACCTCACGGCTTGCCGACAAAACCCTTGACGATGTGTTTGCGCAGTACCTTGGCACCCTATCTGCCAGATACAACCTCGACCTCGTGGTGACCATCGGCGCGCCCGCCGCTAACTTTTTTCTGAAGGTTAGGGAGCAGACTTTTCCTGCGGTTCCGATGATTTTCACGGGTGTTGAAAAGCGTCGGGTATCACTCTCTGACGTTACGACGGGCGACGTGGTTGTCCCGAGCATGGTCGATCATGTAGCCATCATCGACCATATTCAACGTCTGTTGCCGGCAACAGACAATGTTGCGGTGGTGATAGGCAACTCTCCCAATGAAAAGTTTTGGGTGGAGTCCATAAGCAATGAGCTTAAGCCTTTCACCGGCCGTGTGACGTTCACGTGGCTCAATGAATTGCCCTTCGAAGACATGCTCAAACGCGTCGCCGCGCTTCCACCGCGGTCTGCCATCTTGTTCATTTATATGTCGGTTGATGCGGCAGGGGTTTCGCTCGAAGGAGAAAACGTGGTGAGCCGGCTGCACGCCGTCGCCAATGCCCCGATATTTTCCTGGATCGACCTTGACTTCGGCCAAGGAATTGTCGGCGGTCCGCTTGTTCCACTCGTAGACGTGTCCAGGCAAGTCTCCCGCGTTGCTCAACGCATCCTCAGCGGCGAAGCGCCAAGCAACATCGGAATCCAGCCAGTAGGTTTTGGAATACCAAAATACGACTGGAGGGAACTATGGCGTTGGCACATCAGCGAGAGTCGATTAGCGCCCGGAAGCGAAGTGATCTTCCGCGATCCGTCTGCTTGGCAGTTATATCGGATGCAAATCTTAGCAATTGCGGCTGCGATCCTGTTTCAAGCAGCATTGATCGCTTGGCTCATCTACGAGCACCGGCGCCGCCATACCGCCGAGCTTACCGCGCGGGGAGCCTTGTCTGAGTTGACACAAATGAACCGCATCGCGACAGCCGGACAGCTTTCGGCCTCAATCGCGCACGAAATCAATCAGCCTCTTGCCGCCATTTCGACCAATGCCAGTGCCGCACAGCTCTGGCTTAAAGCCAAAACTCCGAATCTCGATGAGGCACTCGCTGCACTGAGCGGGATCGTGAACGCAAGCCATCGCGCTAGCGACATCGTCTCCAATCTCCGCGCCATGTTTAGAAAGGACGGTCAGCAAAACGGGCCAGTTGAGGTCAACAGCATCATTCTGTCGGTTCTGGAACTGGTGCGGATCGAACTGCAAAAGCTCAACATCGGGGTCCACACGCAGCTTGCCGACGGACTGCCGGCCGTCACCGGCAACAAAATCCAATTGCAGCAATTGGTTCTCAATCTGATCATGAACGCCAAGGACGCGATGCTGCTGACGCCCACTAACCGCGAATTGCTCATCAAATCCGAACAGATCGAGCCAGGAGTCGGTGCAGGTTTCAATCGAGGATTCGGGCCCTGGAGTTTCTCCTTCCGACGCGGAGAAAATCTTCCAGCCAATGTTCACGACCAAAGCGCAGGGCATGGGTATGGGTCTAGCCATCTGCCGGTCAATTGTGGAAGCCCACCAGGGGCGCATATGGGTCACCGCCGGTAACCAGAGAGGCGCGGCCTTCCGATTTTCGCTGCCCGCAAGTGGGCCCGAAGCCGGACGATCCAATTGAAGCATCCATACAGGATGAGCACGTCTGCTATTGGCACTTAGCGGACAAACCGACTGCCTCTGAAAGAGGATATCGCTATACCTCTGTACAATAGCTTGATGTGTGGTTCCGCCTGATCGTGTTTGCACATTCGGCGCCATACGGCCGCAAAGAGATTCGATCGTAGCAAAGCGGCCGATGCCCAATAGAAGGGTCACACTATGAAACGCCGAGATTTCAACCGCATCGCATTGGGCATGGGTCTCAGTCCATTGTTGGCAAATTCGGCGCTTGCCCAAGCAACGGCGCAAACAAAAAGCGAGCCTCCAACGCCGCCGCAAAACTTCAATATCGTCATTAAGAATACTCCACGAACCTACAATCAAGTTAACTTGCCCCGCAAGTATGTCGCGGGAAAGCGGCGGTTCAGTATTTATTGGACGTGGAGCTATCCGTGGGAGTCCAATCGCGACGTGACAGAGTTGGACAATCGCTTTTCGACCATCACGGAGGTGCGCCGTGTGGCGTGGCCGAATTACGAGACGCCAGAATTCTCTGAACAGATGTTCCTGCAGGGTATCGCGGGCACATTGGAGCTCTTTCACCTATCGACAATAAGATTCCAAAGTCTCGCCGAAGAGGTTACCGGGCATCCCGTCGCAGTTTATCAGCGAATAGACCAGGCCGGGCAGAAACTGCCGATTGACGATCGCATCCTCGCAGATACGGACACTATGATGGTTTTTGGTCTTGACCATATGGTCACGGAGCAGGAAGCGTCTGGGGAGGAGATCGAGGCGCTTCGAAAGTTTCTGACGCGAGAGGGAAGTTGCCTCCTGCTTGCACCCCACCACGACGTAGGCGTGTCCGCCGACATGAACCAGCGCCAAATGGAATATGCTCACCATGGCGATCCACTGGTTCCACGTCAGCAACGTTTTGGGAGATACACTCGTTCGCTGATGAAGGGCCTCGGTGTACCCGTTGAAAATCGCTTCGGTCTCAGGCCGGCGGTATTACCTGACACAAACCAGCTTGCGCCGTTGACCGCCATGCGGGATCTCGATCTCCCCGGATGGCTTACTGGAGTGACAACGTTCAATTTCCACCAGCACCTGCCGCATTACGAAGTCACCACTCCGGACACAAAGTCGATTCGGGTGCTGGCGAGACAACCGATCGACATGTCCAAACCGCATCCCTTCACAGCTTCCGGCAACCGAGAATTCAATACGTTCCTTTGGATGCCTCCAGCGGGTGCGCGGGCCGGGCATATCGTGTTGGTCGACAGCACAATTTTCACGACCCTGTTCGGGGCTTCCGCCAGCATCGAACGGTTCTGGTTCAACCTTGCGACGCGAACGTAATCGGGATCAGCGCAAGTCAACTCACGCCTTTCATCAACTCGGGAGATTACAATGTCACAGGATCAACCCAGCACAACTCGTCGCGAGTTCCTCGGCGCAGCGACAGTCGTCACGGCAACCACAGCGGCTACGTTGACAGCATCGCCCATCGCCCAAGGGCAACAAGCCAATGAAATCAAGATGGCGCAGAAGGCACCGGAAACAAAACCAAGCCCGCCGGCTGCATCGGTGGCAAAGCAGGGCGACTGGTCCAAGCCCGCGGCCATGGCTATCCCCAAAGGGGGAGCCTTCAAGCAGGAGCAGGGACGATACGGCCTGATTTATCCTCGGACTCCGGCAAATTACGGCTTCTCGATCCTCGCGAAGGTCAAGCCCGGGCGCGAAGCAGCCGTTCGCGAGTACGGCAATACGATCGAAAAAGCGGTGGCCGACGATCCGGTCGTTCTTGCGCCGCTCAAACTGCATTACCTGCGCTGGGTCCTGTTCGAAATCAAAGGCGACACGTACTTCATGTATCAGGGCATCTTCGACACCGACTTCGACAAGTATATCGAGGACGCCGTGGCGCTCTTCGCTTCGACTGGCATCACGACAGTATTCACAAATCTCGAAGGGTTCCCCGAGAACTGGCAAGGGAATGTGCCCGCGTGGAACAAGTTTTTCCGGGACCACCAATGCCCGAGCTTCCTTGAGTACGCGGAATACCCGTATGCGACCGCCGATGAGGTCAAGAAAGCTCTGAAGGTCAAGAGCGCCATGTCGACCATGCTGGATCAGATGCAATAAACGATACTGCAGCTGGCGTAGCGCCATGCTTGAGTTCGAGGACATCCAGCACATCACGTTGACGCGTGTGCCCGCGATCACCGGCCGGTACGAATTCCTGTCGTTTCGCGAGCCTGCGCAAGGGCGAGCTTGGCTCGCGGGCATTCTAGACAAGGTGGCCTCGGCAAAGGAGGCCAGCGCTTCCATCGAGAAAGAAAGACGGTGGGTCTCGGTGGCCTTCACTTGGGCCGGCCTTGGCGCGCTCGGAGTGGATCAAGCTTATCTCGCGACCTTTCCCGAGGAATTCCGTCAGGGCATGGTCGCGCGCGCGCAGATGCTCGGCGACACCGGCTTAAACCACCCTGATCGATGGATCGGCGGTCTGGCAAGTCCGCGGCTGCATGCAATCGCTATATTGTTCGCCCGCGATGAGGCAGAGCGGCAACGGGTCACCCGCGAACATCAGGCATATCTCGCGCGGCATTCCAGGTGTTGAAGTTCTTTCAGCACTGGATCTGAATGCAGCTCCACCGTTCGACCACGCGCACGATCATTTCGGCTACCGCGACCGGCTGTCGCAGCCCTTCATAGAAGGCACCGGCGAGGTGCCTACGCCAGGCTCAGGTGCGCCGCTCAAGCCGGGCGAATTCATCCTCGGCTATCCGGACGAAGAGGGACCGCCCGTCAATCTCCCGCAGCCCGCAATTCTTTCCCGCAACGGCAGCTACATGGCGTATCGCCGCCTGGAAGAACATGTGGGCAAGTTCCGCGATTTTTTGCGTGAGCACGGTGAGACGCCCGAGGAACAAGAGCTGATCGCAGCAAAGCTAATGGGCCGCTGGCGCAGCGGCGCGCCGCTCGTGTTGGCGCCCGAGAAAGACGATCCGGCACTCGGCGCCGATCCGCAACGGAACAACGACTTCAACTACAAGGAGATGGATCCGCACGGATATGCCGTGCCGCTCGGCTCGCATATGCGCCGATTGAATCCCCGCGACACGGCCGTGAACCTGAATCGCCGTCGCATGATCCGCCGCGGCGCCACCTACGGGCCCGCATTGCCGGAGAATGCGCCGGACGACGGCGTCGAGCGCGGCATCGCCGCTTTCGTGATCTGCGCGAGCCTCGTCCGGCAGTTCGAATTCGCGCAGAACGTTTGGATAAACGATCGGAATTTTCACGAGCTCGGGAACGAGCACGATCCAATCATCGGTACTCAGGACGGCACGCTCGAATTCAAAATTCCGAAGCGTCCGATCCGAAAGAAAATCACTGGCCTGCCGGCCTTCACCACTTTGAAAGGCGGCGCCTATTTTTTCCTCCCTGGCCTCAAGGCGCTTCGATACCTTGCGACGCTTGATGGCGGTTAAAGGCGCGCAACAGCGTTTAGGCCAGTGCACTGGCGGATTGCCCACGTAATCTAGTCCGCTACATGCGTTGGGAATGTCCGCTTCTGGCACAAAGCGGACATTCACTGCGCTCTGATCCATGTCCGCTATTGGGGGTAAAGCGGACATCGGGTCTAAGGGCTGTCATGTCCGCTAATGACCCATAGCGGACATCGCGACACCTTCCAGTATCCAGATTCAGTCGCTCCGATGCCGTCTCCTGGACTGGCGAGGCATGAGCGACGCGATTTCATTGCAGTTGCAGGACTTGGTCCCACCGCCCTTTTCAAGATCGCGGCTGTGATAGCCCACCCTTATTTGGCATTAGCGTCCAGCCCAATGATCCTTCGGGGATGTCGGGACTGCAATTCGGGCACCGCCAAACAAAGGCTTTGTCGGAGTGTCCGCCGCGAGCCGGAATGGTCTCGTGCAAGATCATCGGCTGGTTGCAAATTAAACAACGATACAGTGGCTCTGCCATCGGCTCTAACTCAGCAGACCGATAAGAAGGGCACAAATCTCGGCATTTTACTTCTTACTAGTAACAACGGCCGTTATTGCGGCCTTGCATTCATCTCCGAGATTGGCGATGGCATCCTTGATGCAAGTCACTTTCTGGATGCGACTTTTGGTACCGCATTGTTGCTTCTCGATGTCCGCGCCGCATGTTTTTCTAGCTGCGGCGATATCGGCCAACCTTGCCTTGCACGCGTCGGAAAGGTCTGCGACATGCTCCTTGAGGCAAGTGGCAATGCGGTTGCCCCCAGGTTTGGTGTTGCCGCAGACTTTTTTGATATCCGCCCAGCAGGTACCGATACCTGATTTCCCGCCGCCACCCGATTGCGCCATCGCGCCCGGCGTGAACACGAATGATAAAGCAGCGCAGATCGACAAGATTTTCAGCATTTGAATTCCTTCTGTGCGGGGAAGGACCAGAGCAGAACGCTTCTGTCTGCAAGCATGATACGGCCTGCTCGACTGCCATATTGAGCCTAAGGATGCCGTGCCCAGACGTTTGTATATGAGCGGGAAGGCGGCTGAGGTGCCGACCGTTATGACCACGCTAGCGCTTCGCCGCTTCGCTATTCCGCCTCGGCGCTTTCGAGCAGTGCCCAGCGCGGTGGCTTCGCCGACTTCGGACATCGAGCACGCTCATTCTCAAGGTCGGTTTCAGCCCCTATCAAAGCACTCGTTTGAGTTTATTGTAGGTGGTGTGGCGACAGGCGGTTAGTGCCTCAGTTTTAAATTTGACAGGCTACGACGTGCGGCCCCAAGCCTGCGCCTCAATTTTCCAGACGCCATCGCGCCTCGCTAACGTATACGCAAGAGTACCGGTCCGAACGATGGACTGGTCTTTAAGCGTTATAGTGAGAGTCCCCGAGATAACTGCATAAGCGGACGAGCCCTCGACATTCCAGAAGCCCATCTCGTAGGTCAAGTGCTCCTTGATTACGCCAAGACCCTTACGCCATATCTCTACGTCAGCCATCCACTTGGCTGGAGCATTTGGGTTCAGCCAACGGTAGGGCGCAATACCGTCAATGATGATCGCGGTGTCTCCGAACACGCTGAAGAGCAGGTTGTTATCTTGCGTGTTGAAGGCTTTGATGTGCGAGTTGATTAAACTTTGGATTTCGGCCGGCGGTTGGCGGGCCGTAGTCTGTGGTGGCGCTTGCGCAAGAGACACTGATGCTGTTGACGCGAGCGCGGTGAGGGCGATTGCAGCGCGTCGAGTTGGATTTGACATGGGTTAGCGCTCCTCTTGCTAAGGAGAGGCTATCAAGTTTCCCTCTTCTTGTAAGGGCCGCGCGTCCTGGTCTCGGGGCGGCAGCATCATTGATGCTTATCGCCAGGCGGGGCCTACACCGGGCGTGTTCTTAAACTGTCGAGCAAAGATTTTTCGTGAAATAAATTCGCCGTTGGCTTCTGGCCGTTTGAATTGAATGCGAAGTGATCGTTATGTTTCCTAAACCGGGTGTAGCATGTTCGAGTCATGCCCGGGTCGCCAGTATTCGGGGTGCTGACGGTCCGATTGATGGGCCGACCAGCCGACCTGCCCCTGTGTTCCTAGGCTTGTGCGGCAAGTGCTAGAGCGCACCGGAAATAGAGCGGCGAGCGTAGAAGCCTCAGTCGGACGATCCGCCTCGTCTGGTCGACTTGCGCTCCGGCACAATAAGAGGCTTTGGCGCAGCAATTTGAGGCGTCGCCACTGCAGTTTTGGTGGCTCGCTGGCGGTGGACCGAAGAAGAAGGAGACGGAGGAAGGGCTGCCGGAGTTGTATCAGTGCGTTCGAGCTCAACTGGAGGAGCCTCCTTCACAACCGCAGCCTGAATTGGCACGACCGCAGCCTGAATTGGCGCCGGTTGCGTGACAACTTGCTGATGTCCTTTGGTAGGCATGCTGATGAAAGCACTAAAGGCTGCGCCCACGGCCGCTATCACGCCGCCGATTATCAAAACAAACACCGACGTTGCGAGCCAAAACCTGCGCAGATCGAACATTCACTCTCCCCCCGGCAAACCATCCTAGCGAAAGGACCACCCATTTATAAAGACCCGCAGCACTCAAAATTCAAAATTAGGCGGCCGCGATTTTCAAGACCGGCCCTGGGGGTCACAACAGGCAAGCTCTACGCCAGGCCGTGCTTGCGAAGGAACTCCAGGGTCAGCCGCATGCATTCGTTGGGCTTCTCGATCTGCAGGAGATGGCCGGTATTCTCGACGAAGCTGTAGTCGTAGGCGCCTTCCATGCCGAGCGCCTGGTTGGCCGGGCCGGTCGCGGGTGCACCTTTGAAATTGGGATCGCAGCCGATCAGCTTGACCGGCCCGCCGAACTCCGACGCCTTCGGCCAGAGATCGAGCGTCAGCGCCTGCGCATAAATCGCCGCCTCGTTTTCCGGCGCACAGGTGAGTTCGTAGCCGTTGCCATCGGGCGATTTGCGCAGCACCGAACGCGCCATCAATTCGTGCTCGCCCTCGATCCAGCCGCGGGTCGCTCGCGACTGCTTGTATTCTTCCGTCAGCTCATCGACGGAGGCGAAGTGGCGGCGGCGGCCCTTGGCCCATTCCGTCAGCTTGTTCTCGAACACTTCCATCGCCGTGTAGAGCGGATGACCTTTGAGCGGCACGTCCGGCGGATCGAACAGCACCAGCGCATCCCAGCGCCAGCCGATCTCGATGGCGTGCTTCATCGCGGTGCGCGCCGACATCGAATGGAAGATGCCGGCGGTCTTCTTCGCGCCGAGCTTCGCCCTCACCTCCTGCACCACCTGTTCGAGATCGCGGCTGAGCTGGGCGTAATGGTGGTTCGAAGGCGTGACTGGGACGTTCTGCCCATGATTGCGAAAATCGAATACCACCACGTCAAATTCGGATAGCAGATGCCGCCAATACGGATAGTAAGCATCGGCGGCAAAACCATTGCCGTGCGTGACGAGGAGACGCACGCCGTCGGGATTGCCGTGCCGGCGCATGCGAATCCGGGCGCCGTCCTCGAGCGGGACTTCGAAAGTCGTGCGCGGCGGAGGAATTTCAAACTGCATCGACGGTCTCCGCCAGCCGATTTTTCGCGCCGGCTTCGCGTTGGCAGACAAGGCATTCGCGCCCGGTTATGGAGACGCTGGCTTGCGCGGTCAACGCTTGATTCCCGACGGAAATCAGGGCTTTGTGTGCTGGAAGGTGGCGACGGGGGGCCGCCTGTTGTGAGGTTCTAGTCCAGTGTCACAGCGTCTCGGCACGAGTGTCCCTCGTAAGGAAGATCCGGCGCTGCTGTCGGGACGCGGCCGCTATGCCGATGATCTGCCGATCCCCGCCGGCACTCTGCACGCCCACGTCATCCGCTCGCCGCATCCGCACGCCGACATCGTGAAGATCGATGCGGCCGCGGCACTCGGCATGGATGGCGTGTGGGCGGTCATCACCGGCGAGGACGTCAAGAAGATTTCCGATCCGTTCCTGGTCGCGCTGAAGTCACCGATCCATCAATGGTCGCTCGCGGTCGACCGTGTGCGCTTTGTCGGCGAGCCGGTCGCGCTGGTGGTGGCCGAGAATCGCTATCTCGCGGAGGACGCCGCCGAGGCGATCGCAATCGAATATGCGCCGATCGAAGCGGTGATCGACCCGCTCGAAGCGTGCAAGCCCACGTCGCCGATCCTGCACGCCGAAGCGAAGACCAACGAGATTTCGGTCAGGAGATTTCACTACGGCGACACCAAGAGCGCCTTCGAGAAGGCCGACAAGGTCGTCAAGCTGACGGTGAACTTTCACCGGCTGTCATTCACGCCGATGGAATGCTTCGTCGCCGTCGCCTCGCACAATCCGGCAGACGGCAGCTACGACTGCATGGCGAATTTCCAGGGGCCGTTCAGCACGCATCCAGTGATGGCGCGGGCGCTGCGCGTGCCGGGCCCGAAGATGCGACTGCGTATTCCGCCGGACTCCGGCGGCAGCTTCGGCATCAAGCTATCGGTGTTTCCCTACGTGGTGCTAACCGCGCTCGCCGCGAAGATCACCGGCCGCGCGGTCAAATGGGTCGAGGACCGCGCCGAGCATCTGCTCGCCGCGAGCTCGGGGCCGAACCGCGTCACCGAGATCGAGGCGGCGGTGACGAAGGACGGAAAAATCCTCGGGCTGAAGATGGATCAGCTCGAGGACTACGGCGCGTTCCTGCGCGCGCCGATGCCCGGGCCGCTCTACCGCATGCACGGCGCGGTGACCGGCGGCTACGACATCGCCAACTGCGATGTGACCAACCGCGTCGTGCTGACCAACAAGATGCCGGCGAGCCTCATCCGCGGCTTCGGC
Organism: uncultured Alphaproteobacteria bacterium; assembly: GCA_963842645.1. GTDB lineage: Bacteria > Pseudomonadota > Alphaproteobacteria > Rhizobiales > Xanthobacteraceae > Z2-YC6860. The sequence goes on from CAWJGY010000011.1 coordinate 225,214, forward strand.
GGGCCGCAGCTTTATCTGGCGCTGGAGCGGCTGGTGCAGCGGATCGCGGTCGAGCTTGGGCTCGAACACTTGGACGTCATTCGCCGTAACCTCATTCCAAGCGGAGCGTTTCCTTACAAGGCGGCGGCGGGCGGCTTGTACGACTCCGGCGATTATCCGCGCGCGGTCGAGACCGCGGTCGGCGGCGGCCGGCTCGAATATCTGAAGAAGCGCCGCGACGAAGCCCGCAAGGCCGGACGGAAATACGGCATCGGCTTTGCCGTCGTGGTCGAACCCGCCATGTCGAACATGGGCTATCTCTCGACGCTGCTGACGCCAGAGACGCGCGACAAGGCAGGCCCGAAGAACGGCGCGACCTCGATGGTCACCGTCAACGTCGATCCGCTCGGCGCTGTTTCGGTCACCGCCGACGTTACCGTGCAGGGCCAGGGCCACGAGACGGTGCTGTCGCAGATCGTCGCCGAACAGTTGGGCCTGCGGCCTGAGGACGTCGATGTAACGCTTGAGATGGACACGGCAAAGGATCAGTGGTCGATCGCCGCGGGCACCTACTCATGCCGCTTCACGCCGGGCACCGCCGTGGCAGCTCACATGGCGGCGGCGCAATTGGCCGACAAGCTGAAACGCATCGCGGCAAAGCAGCTCAACGTGATGGCCGCCGACGTCGAGCTGTCCGGCGGCAAGATTCGCAGCAAGAGCAATCCCGATAATGCGCTGCCGTTCGGCCGCGTCGCCGGCACCTCGCACTGGTCGCCGGTGATGCTGCCGGAGGGCATGGCGCCGGCGCTGAGCGAAACCGGCGTGTGGAATCCGCCGGAGCTTGAGCCGCCGTCGAGCGACGACCGCATCAACACGTCGCTCACCTACGGTTTCGTATTCGACATGTGCGGCATCGAGATCGACCCGGTGACCTATCAGGTGAAGGTCGACCGCTACACTTCGATGCACGACGCCGGCAAAATCCTCAATCCGCATATCGCCGACGGCCAGATGCGCGGCGCCTTCGCGCAGGGCATCGCCGCGGCGCTCTACGAGGAGTTCGTCACCAACGAAGAGGGCGCGTTCCTCACCGGCACGTTCGCCGACTATCTCGTTCCGACCGTGAGCGAAATTCCTCCGGTCGAAATGTTGCACCAGGAGACGCCGTCACCGTTCACGCCGCTCGGCGCCAAGGGCCTGGCCGAGGGCAACTGCATGAGCGTGCCGGCCTGCATCGCCAACGCCATCGCCGATGCGCTTGGCGTCAAGGACGTGCAGCTTCCGGCGACGCCGCGACGCATCCACGCGCTGATGGCGGCGAACGGAGGCGTGCGATGAAGCCGCGTCCGTTCGATTACGCGCGCCCCGATACGGTCGACGAAACCGTGGCGCTACTCGCCGAATACGGCGACGAAGCACGTATCCTAGCCGGTGGACAATCGCTGATGGCGATGATGAATTTGCGGCTGGCCGATCCGGCGATGCTGATCGACATCGCGCGGATTGCGGAACTGAATCACATCCGCGATCTCGGCGAGAAAATCGAGGTCGGCGCGGCGGTGACGCAGAACAAGCTCTTGGCGTGGCCGGATCTGAAGAAGAAGCTGCCGCTGCTCGCGACCGCCCTGCCCTTCGTCGGGCACTTCCAGACCCGCAACAAAGGCACGGTGTGCGGCTCGATTGCACACGCCGACCCAAGCTCGGAAATTCCGTTGTCGCTTGCGACGCTCGAAGGCGAAGTGGTGCTGCGCGGCAACCGCGGCGAGCGTGTGATCGCCGCGAAGGATTTCCTGCTCGACATGATGACCACGGCGCGCGAGGGCGACGAGATGATCGTGGCGGTGCGCTTTCCGGTCCACGCCGACCGAGGCGTGGCGTTCCGCGAGGTGGCGCGGCGGCACGGCGATTTCGCCATGGTCGCGGTGGCGGCTTTCATCGAGGACAAGGGCCACGCGCGGCTTGGCATCGGCGGCATGGCGGGCACGCCGATCGTGCGACGCATCGCGACGAACGGCATCAAGGACGCCGTCGAAAAGATCGTGAGCGAGCTGGAAGGCTACGAGGACCTTCATGCCTCGGCAGAGTTGCGCCGCGATATCCTGCGCAATCTGGCGCCGGTCGTCATCGCGGAGGCGCAACGATGCGCCGCGTAGATAAGGGCCAAAAGGTCCGCGTCGGCCTGACGCTCAACGGCCGCAAGATGTCGGCCGAGACCGAGCCGCGCACCTTGCTCAGCGATTTCCTGCGGCATTCGCTCGGCGCGACCGGCACGCATGTCGGCTGCGAGCACGGCGTCTGCGGCTGCTGCACCGTGCAGATCGACGGCGCGGCGGTGCGCTCCTGCCTGACGCTGGCGATGCAGGCCGAGGGCCGCGACGTGAAGACGGTCGAGTCGCTCGCGGGAGAAAACGGCAAGCTGAACAAATTGCAGCAGGCGTTCCAGAATCATCACGCGCTGCAATGCGGATTCTGCACGCCAGGTATTCTCATGTCATTCACCGATTTTCTGTCGCGCAACCCGAAACCGACCGAAGAGGAGTTGCGCGAGGTGCTCAGCGGACACATCTGCCGCTGTACGGGATACGCCGGCATCATGGCGGCGCTGAAGGAAGCTGCAGGAATTAGCTGAACAAGCCAGGAGTCGAACATGAACGAACAGACCAAGAAGGACGCGGCGAAAGAAGCCAAGCCGGTCTACCGCGAGCTCGTCACCATCAACGGCAAGAACGTCGTGCTCGCCCACAACGAGCCGCCGGTGGTCAATGCCGGCGTGCTAGAGATGGCCGAGATCTTCCGGATGTTCAACATCTTCGACGAGAAATTCTCGCCGTCGAACATCGACAAGGCCGACGGCACGCCGCTGCGGCTCTACACCTCCGACAAGGTGAAGGTCGACGTGAGCAAGCGGCGCAAGCACGACATGGGCTTCTGGCATAGGAACATCGACGCCCACGAGATCATCTTTTGCGTTAAGGGCGCGCTGAAGTGGGAGACCGAGATGGGCGTGAAGATCATGCATCCGGGCGACATGCTGTTCATCCCGAAAGGGATCGGTCATCGTTCGATGCTGTGCGAGGATTCCACCGACGACAACGTGCTGATCGAGCTGAAGATCGCCGACGAGCTGACGTATGTGGGGGAGGATAAGAAGTAATTAGGGAGCAGCCACCCCTTCGGACCTTATCCTGAGGAGCTCGCCGAAGGCGGGCGTCTCGAAGGATGGGCTCCAAGCGGGATTGCGGCCATCCTTCGAGACGGCGCCATAGCGCGTCAAAGACGCGCGTAACCGCGCTTATGGAGCCTCCTCAGGATGAGGCTGGAACGAGTTGAGGGATTCGAGTCAGTGCAAACTGTTGACCTTGTTATCTCCGACATCGACTGGCTGATCACCGTCGATTCCGGCCGCCGCATCATCCGCGATGCGGCGATCGCCGTAGATGGAGGGAAGATCAAAGCCGTCGGCAAGTCGGCGGAAATTGCTAAGGCCTATACCGGCAAGAAGGCCGTCAGCGGCCGCAACACCGTGGCGACGCCGGGCTTCATCGACTGTCACCTGCACTCGTCGTTCCAGCTCTCGCGCGGCCTGGCCGACGAGGCCAACGCGCAATCGTTTCTGTTCGACAGGATGTACCCTTACGAAGCGGCGCTCGACGCCGACGACGTCCGCGTCTCGGCGACGCTCGCCGCGACTGAGCTGCTCAAGCACGGCGTCACCTGTTTCGTCGATCCCGGCAACTATCATCCGGAATCCTCGGTCGAGGGCGTGATGTCGACCGGCATCCGCATGATCGCGTCGCGCTCGTCGTTCGACCTGACCAAATCGGTGCTGGGACTTCTGCCCGAGCGGATGATCGAGAACACCGCAACGGCGCTCAATCGCGCCGAAGCGGTTCTGGAGAAATACGCCAAGTCCGGCAATCCACGGCTTGGCGCCAGCGCCTCGTTCCGCGGGCTGAACAACGCCTCTGACGAACTCATCGTCGGCCTCGACCAGCTCGCCAAGAAATACGGCACGCTGTTGCAGACCCATGCCTGCTTTTCCTATTCGACCCACGACTCCAGCATCGCCCGCGGCGGCCTGGCCGAGATCGAGCGGTTGGACAAGCTCGGCGTGCTCGACGAGCGCATGCTGGTGGTTCATTCCGGCTGGCTCGAGCCGCAGGAGGTGGCGATGCTGGCCAGGCGCAAGCCTTCGCTGGTCTGTGCGCCAAGTCGTCCAGCCTGCACAACGGCTACGGCAATTTCGTCGTCGGCAAGCTGCCCGAGCTGATGGCGCTCGGTGTCAACGTCGCGATCGGCTCCGACCACGCCTCCTCCGGCATCGTCGACATGACCCAGGAGGTGCGGCTTGCCTGCTGCTGCTACAAGGAGATGCGGCTCAATCCGCGCGTCATGCCGCCGGAGACCGGCGTCGAGATGGCGACGATCAACGGCGCCAAGGCCGCGCTGATGTCCGACCGCATCGGTTCCATCGAAGTGGGCAAAGAGGCCGACGTGGTGCTGTTCGACACGAAGCGCCCGGAGTGGCAGCCGCTGATCAATCCGGTAGCGAACCTCGTCTACAGCGCGACCGGCGATTCGGTGCGCGACGTGTTCGTTGCAGGCGAGCATGTGGTGAAAGACGGCACCTTGACCAAGATCGACGAGAGCAAGCTTTACGACGAAATTCCCGTGGCAGTGATGCGCTTCTCCAAACATCTTAAGGTCGATCAGATGGTGCAGTTGAAATGGCCGGTGACGTGACGATAGACGCGCAGATCAGGACAAAGCCATCGGCGCCGGCCGTCATCGACGGCCTGGAATTTCCGTTCGCGGACTATCCGGCGCCCGGCACCGCAACCGAAGTGGCCGATGGCATCTTCTGGATTTCCACGCCGGTGCCGTTCGTCGGATTGAAACAGGTCAATCTGTGGCTTGTCCGCGACGGCGAGGGCTGGACCCAGATCGATTGCAGCTACGGCGGGAACGTCCAGCGCGAACTGATCGAAACAGTCTGGGCCAACGTCCTGGGTGGTCGGCCGATCACGCGGCTGATCGTGACGCATTTTCATCCGGATCATGCCGGCGGCTCCGGCTGGATCGCGGAGAAGTGGGGGCTACGCCCGCGCATGACCCAGGGCGAATGGCTGACCGCCAACCTGGCGGTGATGAATCGGCACACCGACCATGTGCAGTCGCGCGGCATCTTCTATCGCCGCCACGGGCTGGATGAGGCGCGCGTGCAGCGCTTTCTCAGCGGCGTCGTGCTTTACAGCGATGGGGTGACGCTGCCGCCGAACTACAAGCGGATCCGCAGCAACGATCTGATCGCGATCGGCTCGGACCGCTGGCGCGTCATCATCGGCGAAGGCCACGCCCCCGAGCATGTGTCGCTCTACTGCGCTGAGCGCAAAATCCTGATCGCCGGCGACCAGATTCTACCGAGCATCACCACCAACGTGAGCACTTGGCACGTCGAGCCCGAACTCGATGCGGTCGGGGTGTTCCTGAAGACCTGCAAGACGTTCCTCGACATCCTCCATCCCGATACCCTGGTCCTGCCGTCGCATCGCAAACCGTTTCGCAACGTGCAGCATCGGCTGCGCCAGCTTGCCGTGCACCACGCCGCGCGGCTGAACGTGATCCTCGACAAGGCCGGCGCCGAAGACCAGCGCCGGCGAACTGATCGACGTGATGTTCACGCCCGGGCTCGACGGCCACCAGATCGGCTTCGCCATGGGCGAGGCGATTGCGCATCTCAATCATCTGGTGACGCTTGGCCACATGCAATTGATCGAGACGCCCGGCGCAGGCGCGCTATCGCCGCATCAGCGCTAAGGATGCGCGGGTCGAGCCGGGGTTTGAGTGATGCCCTCCCCTTTCGGCGATCATCAGCTCAAGATTCCCTATGAGCCGGTCGCCGACCTGCTGGCCAAATACGCAAGACGTCATCCGCGCAAGACCGCCATCGTCGACCTGGAAACCGAAACAGCGATCGATTTCGGACAGCTTGAACGCGTCGGCCATCGATGTCGCCGCCTATCTGAAGAGCAAAGGCATCCGCAAGGGCAGCCGCGTGCTGGTGCTGTCGGACGAATGCTTGGAGAAGCTGCTGATCTGGTTCGGCGTGTGGCGGATCGGCGCGGTGATCTGCCCGTTCAATCTCGAGATCAACGAAAAGCAGATGGTCTCGCTCACCGCTGCGCTCAATCCCGCGCTGATCCTCTACCACAAGGACATCGACGTCGCGGCGATGGTCGGCGACGCGCTGGCCGAGCGCATCCAGTTCGGCGCGTGGTCGCCGGACGGCACGAAAGATCCCGCAGGATCAGTTGTTCGTCGCGCTGCCGCGTGGCGACGCGGCGCAGCTTGCCGGAGCACAACAACGCGGAAGACACCGCCTGCATCTTCTGCACCTCGGGCACCACGGCGCGGCCGAAGATCGTCATCTACAACCACGCCGCCTACTGGATGAACGGCCTCGACACGCTCGAATTCCTCGGCCTCACCGAAGACGACCGCACGCTGGAATACCGCTCGTTCGGCTGGAACTCGGCGCAGGTGTTGAGCCTGCTGCCGTTCCTACAGAAGGGGCTGACCATGCACATCGCCAAGCGGTTTTCGCACAGCCGCTTCTTCGAGTGGGTGCGGCGCCACGGCATCACCTTCTCGGCCGGCGTGCCGACCGTGCTAAACATTCTGCTGAACAAGCCGATCGGCTACACCGCTAAGGACGTGCCGACGTTGCGGCTGATGAGCTGCTCGACGGCGCCGCTGACCGCACAGCAGTGGTCGCAGTTCGAGGAGATGTACGGCGTCACACTCCTGCAGATGTACGGCATGTCGGAAACCGGGTGGGTCTGCGGCAACCGGCACTACGCCAAGAAGATGGGCACCGTCGGGCTCCCGGCGCTGCACCAGGAGCTGATCATTACCGACACGAACGGCAACGAATGCCCGCCGGACGTCGAGGGCGAGATCACCGTCGGCGGCCCGCAGATGGCGATCGGCTACCTGCTCGACGACGGCTCGATCGAGCCGGTGTTGGGCAAGCGCATCAAGACCGGCGACCTGGGCATCAAGGATGCCGACGGTTTCGTCCGCGTCTCCGGGCGCAGCAAGGACCTGATCATCCGCGGCGGCGTCAACATCGCGCCGCTCGAGATCGACGAGATTGTGCTCAAGCATCCCGCCGTGCTCGACGCCGCCGCCGTCGGCGTGCCGGACAAGATCTACGGCGAAGAGGTGGTGTGCTACGTCGTGCCGAAGGACAAGGCGCTGACCGGCGCGATGGTGCTGGAGCATTGCAGAAAATTCCTGCCGCCGGCCAAGGCGCCGAAGCAGGTCCTGATCGTGCCGGACCTGCCGAAAAGCGACCGCGGCAAGGTGTTGCGCGACAAGCTGCGGGACGACTGGATCGGGCGGAATAAGGCGGGCGTAGCCGTCATTCCGGGCTCGCTCGCTGCGCGAGCGCCCGGAATGACGCGGAGAGGTCTCGCTACTCCGCCGCGATCGCCGCGTCGGCGATGAACTGCGACAGATATTTTTTCCGCAGTTTCACGTTCAGCCGATAAAGCCCTTCGAACTCCGCCTCCGGGAACGAATGCGTCGAGGGCCGCTTCATCAGCGTCTCCGCCCACGCCTTCACGCGCGGGAACTTCTCGATGAAGCCAAGCGGCTTGATGCGATCGAGGTAGTAATAGCGCTGGAGAAACGGCGCGTAGGCCGCATCGACCAGCGAATATTTCGCGCCGTTGAAGAACGGCCCCTGCGGGCTCTGTGCCTTCAGCGCGCCCTCGAGTTTCTCGAATGCCTGCGGAATTTTCGCGATGTCCGCCTTATACTCGGCTTCGTCGTCCGCGTAGGCCTGGCCCGTCACCATTTCGGAGAAAGTCGGCAAGAAGTCGGTCCAGGCGCGGTTGACGGCGCGCTGCACAGGATCCGCCGGATGCAGCCGCGGCTCGATGGTCTCGTCGAGATATTCGTTGATCGCATTCGACTCGAACAGCGACACCTTGTCGTCGACGCTCAACACCGGCACTTTCTTGTGCGGCGAAATGGCGAGGAACCAGTCGGGCCGATTGTCCCGCTCGATATGACGGAACTCGAACGGGATGCCCTTCTCGCGCAGAACGATCGCCGCGCGCTGAACCCACGGGCAGGTCTTAAAGCTCACCAGAAGGTATTTCGCCATGATGTCCTCGCAGTAATGTGAGCGCCAGGGCGCACAATTGCGCTGATTCAACCCCCTCGCCCCGCCGAATACAAGCGGGGTGCCCGGTGTTGGTAGCTTGGTAGGCACGCCTGGGTCGCCTTTCGGCTATCCAGAAATGACTGCACTAACGGGTACCAGGTAAATCCAACGGGAGGCGACGAATGTACAAATCCAAAGCATTGATTCTTGCCGCAGTGGCGCTTGGCGTCACGTCGGGCGTCTACGCACAGCAACAACCGGCGGCCCCGCCGCAACTGCCGCAGGCGCCGAACATGTCGTTCTTTGTCACGGGTGCTGGCCCGGGCAAGGGTGCCGATCTCGGCGGCGTCGAGGGCGCCGACGCCCATTGCCTGACCTTGGCGACGCGCCACGGCGCGGGCGGCAAGACCTGGCGCGCCTATCTGAGCACCCAGGAGGCCGCAGGCAAGCCGGCCATCAATGCGCGCGACCGGATCGGCAACGGCCCGTGGCAGAACTTCAAGGGCACGGTCGTTGCAACCAGCGTGGACGATCTGCACAGCGACAACAACAAGCTCAGCTTCGACAACTCGGTGAGCGAGCGCGGCTTCATCATTCCCGGCGTGGGCTTCGCGCCGAACCGTCACGACGTGCTGACCGGCTCAACGCCGGAAGGCCGCGCGTTCCCGGCGGCTGAGGATCGCACCTGCCGCAACTGGACCAGCAGCACGCAGGGTGCGGCCATGGTCGGCCACATCGACCGCAAGGGGTTGCGCGACGACGCTCCGGCACGGTCATGGAATTCCTCGCATCCTTCGCGCGGACCGGATGGCGGCTGCAGCCAGAACGATCTGCGCGGCACCGGCGGTGACGGCTTGTTCTACTGCTTCGCCACGCAGTAGAGGCTTGAAGGCTTGCGATCAGGGGCCGGGCCGGCAAGGCCCGGTCCCTTTTTTGCGCGGCCGAAAAACTCAGCCGGCGAGCTCGTTCTTGGTTTCGAAATTGAGCTCGATCTCCACGTTGTTCGGATCGCGGAGGAAAATCTGCCAGCGGGTGCTGTTGGGCACCTGGTTCACCCGGTGCGGCACGCCCTTGCCGATGAGATGCTTTTTCATGTCCTCGAAGCCACGGCTGCCGAACGCGACATGATCGATGACGCCGGACGTGGGCGGCTGTTCCTTGTCGGTGCCTGCGATGTCGTTGAGGTGCAGCACCGGGTGGCTGCCGCTGTAGAGCCAGGCGCCGGGGAAGTTGAACGGCGGGCGCGGGCCGTTCTTGAAACCCAGCACGCTCTCATAGAACTCGACGGTCTCTTTGAGCTTGCGGGTTGATACGTTGTAATGATCCAGTTGGCCGACTTCCATCGGGCTTCTCCTCAGGTGGTTCTACAGGAAGTTTAGCGCGGAATGGGTTCGCAGGCGAGCAAGCCGATTGCAGCGTCGGTGGTATGCATGTGCAGGAATAGGAGGACCAAATGACAACTTTGGTGATCGGAGCGGGGCTGATCGGCTCGCAGGTCTCTCGCATTCTGGTCGAGCGCGGGGAGAAGCCCGTGCTGATGGATCACGCGGCGCAGCCCCAGGCGATCGGCCAGATCGTCGATCTCAACAAGGTGGCCATGGTCGCCGGCGATGTGCTGCGGCCGCTGTCGATCGTCGATGTGCTGCGCACCCATGGCATCACCAAGATCGCGCACACCGCGGCCAACCCGCTGCTGACGCTCGGCGCACAGAAGGACCCCTATTCGGCGATCAACCTGAACATCATGGGCACGGTGAACGTGCTGGAGGCCGCGCGCGTGACCGGGCTCAAGCGCGTCGTGGTGTCGTCGTCGAGCGTGCTCAATCACTACCTTGATGGCGGCGACGACGGCGGCAATTTCGGCAAGGAAGAGGCGTTCCCGCGCCCGACCACGTTCTATTCGGCGACCAAGCAGGCGGTCGAGAGTCTCGGCCTCAACTACGCCAAGTGGTGCGGCATCGAGTTCGCAGGCTTGCGCTACGGCGCGGTGTTCGGGCCTTGGAGCGGCGCGGGCGGCGGCGGACCTTCGAACGTCATCCGCGAAGCGATGAAGAACGCGCTCGCGGGCAAAGAGGCGATCGTGCCGCCGGGCGTGATGGAGTGGGTCTATTCCAAGGATGCGGCGCGCGGCACGGTCGCGGCGCTCGACGCCAAGGATCTCGGCAACGGCGTGTTCAACATCACGATGGGCGCCATGACCACGCCGAGCGAGATGGCGGAGGCGATCTGCGCGGTGGTCCCCGGCGCCAAGGTGAAGTTCGAGGCGCCGGCCGGAACAGGCGTATCGCTGTCGAACCGCAATCACCACGCCGACCTGAGCCGGGCGAGGCGCCAGCTCGGCTTCGAGCCACAGTTTCCGTTGCAGACAGCTGTAAAGGACCTCGGCGACTGGATGCGGCGATATATGGCGTGAGGTAGAGCCATGAGCATGAGAGCGGCTCTCGCACTGTTCATTCTGGTGGCCCTGAGCGTCGACGCCTTTGCCGGCGAGATTCGGAAAGGCGCGACAATGCAGGTGAAGGCCAACTCAATATGGTTCGAGGCAGCCGTTCAGCTTGAGCAATGGCAGCAGAAGAAAAAAGTTGGCGGCGCGAAGGAATTCGAGGCCTACCAGGAGAGCCTGCTTCACGAGCGCGAGGCTTGGCAGTTCATCAATCCCGTCAAGGTGAAAATCATCGGCTACAACCCCAAGAAAAATCGGGTCTATGTGGAAATGATGAGCAAGGGCCGGCTGGAGGGCGCCGTGTGGTTTCTCGACGTCGACGCTCTTGTGCGATAGCGAGCGGGCCGCAGGTAGGGGGTGAAGCGATCAGGCAGCGCTGCGATTGAGCGCCGCCCACACCCGAGACGGCGTCGCGGGCATATCGATGTGGCGCAGCCCTGAGTGATGATGGAGCGCGTCGACGATGGCGTTGATGATCGCCGGCGGCGCGCCCACGGCGCCCGCCTCGCCCGCGCCCTTGATGCCGAGCGGATTGGCTTTGGTCGGCACGTTGTGCGTGGAGAACGCGTAGGACGGCGTGCTGCTGGCGCGCGGCATGGCGTAGTCCATGAATGAACCGGAAAGCAGTTGCCCGCTGTCCGGATCATAGACCGCGTGCTCCAGAAGGGCCTGGCCGATACCCTGCGCGATGCCGCCATGAACCTGCCCTTCCAGCATCATGGGATTGATGGTGCGCCCGAAATCATCGACCACGGTGTACCGCTCGATGGAAACGGCGCCTGTCGCGGGATCGATCTCGACCTCGACGATGTGGCAGCCGTTCGGAAAGGTCTGTGCCGTCGGAACGCGTTTATGCGTCGTATCGAGGTCGGGCACCATTCCAGCCGGAAGCTTGGCGGTGTCGCGCGCGGCCTTCGCCACTTCGAGAACATCGAGACGAAGATCGGTGCCGGGCACGCTGAATTTTCCATCGGCGAACACGACGTCCTGAGCCGACACCTCCATGAGATGCGCGGCGAGCTTCGTGCCCTTGTCGATGATGATGAGCCCGGCTTCATGCAGCGCGGAGCCGGCGACGGCGAGCGCGCGCGAGCCTCCGGTCAGCCCGGAGGGCGTGCGATCGGTGTCGCCCATGATGACGTCGATGCGGTCTGGATCGATGCCTAGTTGATCGGAGACAAGCTGCTTGTATGAGGTGATGAGGCCGGTGCCGTATTCCTGGTTGCCCATCACGAGCTCGACGCGCTCGCCCTTGAACTCGATCGAGGCGGTTTCGGGGAAGCCGCCGCCGCAGCGCTCGGTGTAGGTCGCCATGCCGATGCCGCGAAGCTTGCCCGCGCGCTTACTTTCCTTGCGGCGCTTGGCAAACGACGGCCATTCCGCGGCCGCCATGCAGCGGTCCATCACCGCCTCGAACTCGCCGGAATCGAGAACGAGCTTGGTCGGCGACGTGTAGGGCATCGCCGAGGACGGCACGAAATTGATGCGGCGGATGGCGTCAGGGCTCTTTCCGAGATCGCGTGCCGCAGCATCGACGAGGCGCTCCAGGAGGTAGCCCGCTTCGGGCCGCCCCGCACCGCGATAGGCGCAGACCACCACGGTGTTGGTGCACACGCCCTTGACGTTCACGTGGATCGCCGGCGTCGAATAGATGCCGGAGACAAGGTCGGTCGAGCGCGTCGGCACGAACGAGCCGAACGGCGAGAGATAGGCGCCAAGATTGGCGATGACGGAGACGCGCAGGCCGAGGAAGCGGCCCCTGCCGTCCAGCGCAAGCTCGGCGCGCGTGACGTGGTCTCGGCCCTGGTTGTCGGAGACGAAGCCTTCGGAGCGGTCCTCCTGCCACTTCACGGGACGTTCGAGCTTGCGGCTCGCCCAGACGACGAGAGCCTGCTCGGGATAGACGAACGCCTTCATGCCGAAGCCGCCGCCGACGTTCGGCGTGATCAGGCGGAGCTTGTCCTTCGGTATCTTGAGCACGACCTCGGCAAGCGGATCGCGCACGAAATGCGGCCCCTGCGTCGCGGTGTAGAGTGTCGATCGGTCGCTCGCGGCGTCGTAATCGCCGATGGCGTTGCGCGGTTCCATCGAATTGACGACGACGCGGTTGTTGACGAGTTCGAGCGAGACCACGTGCTTGGCCTTGGCGAAAGCGGCGTCGGTCTTCTTGGCGTCGTTCGTGTCATTGTCCCAGTCGAACACGATGTTGCCGGGAATGTGGTCGAACAGCTGCGGTGCGCCGGGCGCGATCGCGTCCTTAGCGTCGGTGATGGACAGCAGCGCTTCGTATTCCACTTCGACCGCCTCGGCGGCATCGCGCGCTGCGAGCAAGGTTTCGGCGACCACCAAAGCGACGGGCTCGCCGACATGACGCACCTTGTCGAGCGCCAGCACGGGACGCGGCGTGTCGTGCCGCGGCTTGCCGTCACGGCCAACGAGCGGCGTCGTACAGGGAATATCGCCAAGGCCATCCGTCCGAACGTCCTTGCCGGTAAGCGCCAGCAGCACCCCGGGCATTGCCCTGGCCACGGTAGCATCGACGCGCTTGATGCGCGCATGCGCCATGGGCGAGCGCAGCACAAACGCATACGTCATCCGCGGCAGGGTGATGTCGTCTGTATAGCGGCCTTGCCCGGTGAGAAGGCGGAGGTCCTCGTGGCGCCGCACGGGCTGGCCGATGCCGAATTTCATGCTATCGCCTCTCATCGCACTGGTTGGTGATGGTATCGTATAGTATTGCAGCCGCACGAAAAGCGTTCTTGCCCGGTTTGGCAAAGCGCGATCGAACAGGAAGAATAGCTATGGACGCTTACACAAAATCCAAGCGCAAACTCGGCGTCCCGAAATCTAAGAGGCCGCCCTACCCCGATCTGCACGATCACGTCCGCGCGCTGGAGAAGGCCGGCCAACTCGTCCGCGTCGACCGCCCGATCAACAAAGATACCGAGATGCATCCGCTGGTGCGCTGGCAGTTCCGCGGCGGCATCGAGGAGAAGGATCGCAAGGCGTTCCTCTTCACCAACGTCACCGACTCCAAGGGCAAGAAATACGACATCCCGGTGCTGGTCGGCGGGCTCGCCGCCAACCGCGAGATTTACCGCATCGGCGTCGGCTGCCCGTTCGAGGAGATCGACCCGCGCTGGGTCAAGGCTGCGGCCAACCCGCTGCCGCCGCGCATCGTCACCAACGCGCCGTGCCACGAGATCGTCATCACCGGCAAAGAGCTCGACAAGCCGGGCAAGGGCCTCGACGGAATTCCGCTGCCGATCTCGACGCCAGGATGGGACATCGCGCCCTACGCCACGCTGTCGCAGTACATCACCAAAGACCCTGACACCGGTGTGCAGAACATGGGCAACTACCGCGGCCAGTTGAAGGCGCGGCGTCGGCTCGGCATGAACCCGTCGCTGGAGCTGCGGCCCGGCATTTACAATCACTGGGTGAAGCTGCGCGAGCGCGGCTTCAAGAAATTGCCGTGCGCGGTGGTGCTGGGCGCGCCGCCCTGCATCACGTTTGCGTCGGTGCAGAAATTGCCCGAGTCGCTCGACGAGTTGCACGTCGCCGGCGCGCTGGTCGGCTCGCCGATCAACGTGGTCAAGGCCAAGACCGTCGATCTGCTGGTGCCGGCCGAGGCTGAGATCGTCATCGAGGGCTTCATCGACACGGAGTACCTGGAACCCGAGGCACCGTTCGGGGAGTCGCACGGGCACGTAAACCTGCAGGAGTTCAACGCCTACATGGACGTCACCGCCATCACGCGGCGGAAGGACGCCATCCTCACCTCGATCATCTCGCAGGTGACGCCGTCGGAATCGAGCACGATCAAGCTGATTGGCATGGAGCCGCTGTTCCTCAACTTCCTGCGCGACACGCTCGGCATCAAGGGCGTCAAGAAGGTGTCGATGCACGAGCCGCTGACCAACATCCGCAAGGTGATCGCGATCGTCTGCGAGCGCGACATGCAGACCACGGAGGTCTGGCGGGCGATGTATGGCGCGGCGGTGCTGCACCGCGCTGCCGGAAAGTTCGTCATCGCGATCAACGAGGACATCGATCCGACCAACGCCGACGCGCTGTTGTGGGCGATGTCGTACCGCGCCAATGCGAGCCTCGACATTCACGTCCTGCCGCACCGCGACCAGGGCCACGGCCCGCGCAGTCTTCGCAACAACGGCGAGGACGCGTCGGTGCTGATCGACGCGACGCTGAAGGAGGATTTCCCGCCGATCTCGCTGCCCAAGCGCGAATACATGGAACGGGCGAAAATCATCTGGGAGGAACTCGGCCTGCCCAAGCTCAAGCCGGAATCGCCCTGGTTTGGCTATTCCCTGGGAGAGTGGTCGCCGGAGTTCGATGCCGCCGCCGAACGCGCCACCCGCGGCGAATACCTGGACAACGCGAAGGGGCTGGAACAGCGCCGGCGCAAGGACGTGCGGATGAACACCGAAGTCCGCCGGGTCAAAGAGCCGGCGACGCAATCGCGGCCGAAATCGCCGCGCTGATGCGTTGCTCAATGGCCGCAGCTCCGCCCGAAAATCCAGGCAGAATCTAGAATCTCCTTGACCCCCGCGGGACGCGGACCGCATCCTTACGGCCGTAAGTGGGTGGGTGGGCGTAATGGGTGTTGTGGGTTATCGGTGCCCGACTTCTGGGGAAGACGTCACCACTGCGATCGAAACCAGCAAGGATACGCTGGTCAAAATGCGCGCCATGGATTTGACGATCTGGGTATGGTGTCCCCATTGCATGGCGGGACACCAGATCAAACCGGCTGACGCGGTCCTCGAAGGCGAAAGCGCGGGCGCGCTCCAATCCCTGTTGAATAGATCCCTGGCCCCGGGCTGAAACGGCTGACCTGAAGCGCCCGCTGAATGTCGGCCACTGGCCGACATGATTTGCGTCAAGGCGGCGTTCGGGAGCGGTTCAGTGAACCATCGCGTTGCCATCGCCATTGGACTGGTGCCGCACCTCGCGGCTGTGGCGCGGGCGGACGATCAATCCGGCTGCAGACCGGCCACAATCGGCACTGCACAGGTGCGAAGCGTGGTCGACGGCCGACCGTGCAGCCTGCGGACGGCCGGGAGGTCCGGCTCGGCGGCATCGAGGTGCCGGACTTGCCAGGGCGGCGCTGGAAACCTGGTTTCGGGGCGGGAAATATTCCTGGCGAAGATCGGCCCGACGCCGACCGCTACGGCAGAGTGGTGGCTCTGGCCGCGCTGCAACCCACAGAAGCCGGGCAGTCCGTCCAGCAGGCTCTGCTCGCGCAGGGACAGGCCCGATTTTCGGCTAATATCGGCGATAAAGGCTGCACTGCCGCATTTTTGCGCGCGGAACAGGGCGCCCGCGCGGCCGGTCTTGGCCTTTGGGCCGACCCGTACTATGTGATGCGAAATGCCGAGGATCCGGCCGGGATCCTCAAGGTTCGGGGTCGTTTCGCAGTGGTTGAGGGCAAGGTTTTGTCGGTCCGCGAGAGCGGCGGCACGATTTACGTCAATTTCGGCCGCCGCTGGTCGGAAGACTTCACCGTCACCGTCCAAAAGCGCCATGAGCGCGGCTTCACAGCGGCGGGCCTGCAGTTAAAGAAGCTCACGGGCCAGCATGTTAGGGTCCCGGGGGACGATCGAGGAGCGCGGCGGCCCATGGATCGAGGCTGCGGCGCCCGAGCAAATCGAGATCGCGGGGCGCGGTCATGATTGAGGCGCGAACAGGCGTTGTTCGGCGGCGAGCTGGCGTTGCTTTACGCCTTATCGCCGCAACGGCCGCGCTCGCGCTGATGCTCGGGGCCTGCTCGACCGCGAGCATTCCGACCATCGCCGACGCGCCGCCCACCCCCCAGCCGGAGCGCCAGACGCTCCTTTCGGCGTCGGAGCAGCGCGAGCACCTTCGCATCCTGGCCGCGTATGGCGGGGTCTATCGCGACCCCCGCGTGCAGGGGGTGCTGGAGAAGACCGTCGACAAGCTTGTTGGCGCGTCGGAGCGGCCGGACCTCAAATACGACGTCACCATCCTCAACTCGCCCGCGGTCAACGCCTTCGCGCTGCCGAACGGCCAGCTCTACGTCACGCGCGGCCTGATCGCCCTCGCCAACGATAACTCGGAGCTCGCCTCGGTGCTGTCGCACGAGATGGCGCATGTCATCGCCCGCCACGCCGCGATCCGCGAGGACCAGGCGCGCCAGGCGCAGCTCGTCAACCGTGTCGCCACCGACCTGTTGAGCGATCCGCAGCTCGGCGCGCTCGCGCTTGCCAAATCCAAGATCGCGCTCGCCAACTTCTCGCGCGCCCAGGAGTTCGAGGCCGACGGCATCGGCGTCGGCATCTCGGCGCGTGCTGGCTACGACCCCTACGGCGCCGAGCGCTTCCTCACATCGATGGGCATGAACGCGCATCTGCGTACACAGCGCGCCAGCATCGATCCGCGCGCGCCGGACTTCCTGTCGTCGCATCCGGCGACGCCGGAGCGCGTCACCAATGCCGTCGCCAACGCGCGCCAATACACGAGCCCAGGCGCGGGCCAACGCGACCGCAACGAATATCTCGGCATGATCGACGGGCTCGTGTTCGGCGAGGACCCAAGCGAGGGCTTCGTGCGCGGGCGCCGCTTCCTGCATCCCAAGCTCGGCTTCACCTTCACCGCGCCGGACGGCTTCACGCTCGACAACACGGCGCAGGCAGTGTTCGGGGTGAAAGACAACGGCGCGCAGGCGCTGCGGCTTGACGTCGTTCGCGTGCCGGCCGAGCAGCCTTTGCCGGAGTATCTCAACTCCGGCTGGATCGAGAACATCGAGCCCAAGAGCGTCGAGGAGATGACAGTCGGCGGCTTCCCGGCGGCGACCGCGACCGCATCGGGCGACCAGTGGACGTTCCGGCTCTACGTGGTGCGCTTCGGCAGCGAGGTCTATCGCATCATCTACGCGGCGAAGAACCGCACCGAGGCGGTGGATAAGAGCTTCCGCGATTCGCTCGGCACCTTCCGCCGCATGACCGCCGCCGAGATCACGTCGGCGCAGCCGCTCCGCGTCAAGGTGGTGGAGGCCAAGCGCGGCGACACGATCGAGAAGTTCGGCCGTCGCATGGCGGTGGCGGATCGCCCGACCGAGCGGTTTCGCGTGCTGAATGGGCTCGGCCCGAACGACCGGGTGAAGCCCGGCGATCTGGTGAAGGTGGTGGTGGAGTAGCAGCAGCTTGGCGCAATCGCACCACGTTTTCTCGAAAACTCCTGCACTCAAAACTTCACCCGCCCCTGCACGACGTATGTCCGCTGCGGGAACAGATGAAACAGGTGGTATTTTTCGTTGGTGAGATTGTCGATGCAGAACGCGAGCGAGCCGCGCTCGCCGACCTGGTATTGCACGCGCGCATCGAACACGAGGAACGGATCGAACGCCTGATAGACGTTGCGCACCGTGTCGATGTTGTCGAGCGTGGCGAAAATCTTGCTTTGGTAGCGCCCGACCAGCGTCAAGGCCCAATGATCGTCCGGGCGGTACGTGCCGCCGAACGTAGCGCGCCATATCGGCACATTGGGTACGCGCTCGGCGGTGGTGCCGATCGTGCTGACGAAGGTGGGATCGCTCAGAATGCGGGAATCGACGTAGGTGGTGCTGCCGAACAATTCGAGGCGGCGCACCATGACGTTGTCTTTCTGCCAGGCCAGCCGGACACAGCAGATAGAGGCGTGACATGACGAGCAGCCTTCCGACCCAACGCGAATGATGCGCGGCTTGCGCCGCCAGCGATCACGCGTTGCGGGAAGGAAATGCAGGCGGCGATGGAGACGAACGGTGTCCGCCCGGCCGCAACGCCCTGCCAGATTGGCAACGACACGGGATCAGGCAGCGTCGCCGCTTCCGATCCGGACAGCGTGCAGACCGGGCGATGGGTGTTGAGCTTCAGCGGCGCGCCGTCGTCGTGCTGCGCGTTGGGATTGTCCTGCGAGGTGCAGAGAACGAAAAAGGCCCCCGTATAGGCCGAGGCATTCTGGGCCGCGGTCATCGCCGCCGCTTGTTGCCGGTGAATATTGCACGGCAGGAAACGATTTGACGAGTTGGCCAGACAAAGCAAAACCGCCGCCCCTTGCGGGAGCGGCGGCTGCAATTCCAAAAGACCGTGCGATCAGACGGCGTCTTTTGCGGCCTTGACCGGGCGGGCCCTGACGATCTTGCGGGCTGGCTTCGCCTTGAACACGGTGGGCTCCTTGGTGAAAGGATTGATGCCTGCCCGCTCCTTGGTCGCCGGCTTCTTGATGACGACGAATTTCGCAAAGCCGGGCACAAGGAACGTGCCGGTCTTCTTCAGCTCCTTGTAGCCGACGCTGGCGAGCGACTTGAGGACGCCCCTGACGTTCTTCTTGGTCAGGCCCTCGACCTCGGCCGTTATCTTCTCGATCAGTTCAGACTTTGACATCATGGTGGCGTTCCCCGTTGCTGCCTTGCATATTCGTAATTCTGACTGAAAAATCTACGACCCGCCGCGAACTGCACAGCTTTGTTTGCGATCTCGTCCCGGCTAACCCCTTGATTTCACATGTTGGGGGTCAGGACCATGGCAGAAGGCCCCCAAAATGCAGGCATCCAGGGGGCCTTCCAACCTACACTTGCGCGGGGCGCGTTCGGAACAGAGCTCTGCGCGACTACCTCCAGAACAGCGCCAGCAGCAGAATGATCGGGAGCGGAATACCAATCAGCCACAGCAGTGCGCCTTTTCCAAACGTCATAATGACCTCCATTGAATGCGCTAGATAACGTGCGTTTCAGGAACCGGTTCCCAAGTCACATTTGGGCATTGCGGGAGCGGCGGCCGGTTAAGCGGACAGGAGCGGGAATGAAATTGGTCCAGATCTTTCTGCCGCTTTACGCGAACAACGGGCGGCGGTTCCCGGCGGCCATGTACACGCGTGAAAGAAATCGGCTGGTCGAGCGCTTTGGCGGACTAACGGCACATATGCGCTCGCCCGCGCACGGTCTATGGAAGGACGGATCGCGAACGCAGCGCGACGACCTCGTGATCTTCGAGGTCATGATCCGGCGGGTCGACCGGAAATGGTGGAGCGAGTACCGCCACAGACTGCAAGAGCGCTTCAAGCAAAAAGATCTGCTGGTGCGGGTGCAAGATATAAAGGTGGTCTAAGCTTCCCTGGCGTTGTTCGCCGGCTGCTTGTCCATCTCTCCATCCAGCCATGCCTGCGTGTCGGCCAGGTTCATCCATGCGGTAGCCATCCGCGCATAACGCTTCTTCTTCGGACCGTTGTCGGCGGCTTCCGCCAGCAGCACGCAATTCTCGGCGTTCTTTCTGAGATCATCCGCCCGGTTCATGTCCGCCTCCATCGGGGAACTAAATCTGGTCGTCCAAACGCCACATCCGCGAACCGGTTCCTGAGTCCGGTGGCCGACAGAAGAGCAAGCGCGCCGGCGAACTGACGCATCATGGGAACCGGCGCGGCCAGCGGGCCGTTTGTCTGGGCAACAGCGGACCGGCCAACGGCAATGTTTTCCACGGCTCCCATCCTCGCGCTTGCCATCGTGCTTTGCGTGCTCGTGGTGACCACCACGTTCGGCGTTGCACGGATCGAGGCGGCGCATCCGCCGGCCGGCCAGTTCGTGGAGATCGAGGGCGTGCGGCTGCACGTGGCCGAACTCGGCCTTGCGCGCGGCAGCCCAGGCGCCGAGCCCGCGGTCGTTCTGATCCACGGCGCGAGCGGCAACATGGAAGACATGCGGATCGCGCTTGGCGAGAAGCTCGCGAAATCGCATCGCGTGATCCTGATCGACCGCCCGGGCCACGGCTGGAGCTCGCGGCCCTCCGGCGACGCCTATGCTTCGCCGGCCCGGCAGGCGGAGCTTGTTGCCGAAGCGCTGAGCCAGCTCGGCGTCCAGCGTGCGGTCCTGGTGGGGCACTCGTGGGGCGGGGCGTTTGCGACCGCCTACGCGCTTGCCTATCCCGACCGCACCGCGGGTCTCGTCCTGCTGTCGGCCGTCACCCATCCCTGGCCCGCGAGCCCGGGCTGGTACAACAACCTCGCGTCGTGGCGCGGCGTCGGTCCCCTGTTCCTGCGCACGCTGGTTTATCCGCTAGGGTCGTACATGATTGACGGCGTCTCGCGCAGCGTGTTCCAACCGCAGGCAGTGCCCAAGGACTACCTGCAACGGGCCGCCATCCGGCTGGTGCTGCGGCCGAAGACGTTCTTCGCCAACGCGCGCGACCTCGCGCTCCTGAGGAATTTCATTGCCGCCCAGGTGCCGAGCTACGTCGACCTGCGCTCGCCGACCATCATTATCACCGGCGACCGCGACAATATGGTCTCGCCGAAAATAAACGCCTGCGCGCTCGCCGCCACATTGCCGCGTGCGAAGCTCGTGTTTCTCAAAGGCGTCGGCCACATGCCGCACCACGCCGCGCCCGAGGCAGTCGTTGCGGCGATCGACGAACTCGCACCGGCGCGTGAACCGGCCTTGGGCTGAGCCGATAGCGCGCGAAGAGGGGTTGCGCCAGGTACGCGCCCGAACTAGCTTTGCGATCGCGGGGAAACGCAGACTCCCCGTCAGGCGGCACATCGTCCAAGCGCTGCGCAACACTCGATCGTCGAGGAGATTGCGCGTGGACGGAAGCAGGCCTCACAAATTCCGCTCGAACATCGCCCTGCTCTATGCCGCACGCGGGCTGCGCGGCTTTGGCGATGGCTTCGCCATCATCATCTTGCCGGCCTATCTCACAGCCATCGGCTACGACCCAGTGCAGATCGGCATCGTCGCCACCGCATCGCTGCTTGGCACCGCGCTGCTGACGCTGGCGATCGGCTCGATCGCGGCGCGCCACGATCTGCGCACCTTGCTGCTGCTGGGCGCTTGCCTGATGGCTGCCACCGGGCTCGCGTTTCCCCAAGTCGAGCAATTCGTTTTCGTCGCACTGGTGGCGTTCGTCGGCACCATCAATCCCGCGACCGGCGACCTCGGCGTGCTGGTGCCGATCGAGCACGCCATGCTGGCGCACGATGTTCCGGACCAGGAGCGGACCAAAACGTTCGCGCGTTACAGCCTGATCGGCGCGCTGTCGATGGCGGCCGGCTCGCTCGCTGCCGCTGCGCCGGATTTCCTCGCGCTGGCGGGTGTCAGTGCGGTGAGCGCATTCAAACTGATGTTCTACGCCTATGCGGTGTTGGGGGTGCTGAGCGCGCTGCTCTACCGGCGTCTGCCACACGCGCAAATGGATGCGCCACGGGCGACCGCGCCGCTCGGGCCGTCGCGCGGCGTTGTCTATAAACTGTCAGCGCTGTTCAGCCTCGACTCGTTCGCCGGCGGCTTCGTCGTCCAGTCGCTGCTGGCGCTGTGGCTGTTCGAGCGTTTCGAGCTGTCCCTGTCGGCGGCAAGCGTATTCTTCTTCTGGTCGAGCGCCGCCAGCGCGTTTTCCTATCCGGTGGCGGCGTGGCTGGCCACCCGCATCGGTCTCATCAACACGATGGTGTTCACGCATATTCCGTCCAGCGTGCTGCTGATCCTGGCGGCGTTCTCGCCCAACCTGTATCTGACGCTCGGCCTGCTGCTGGTGCGCTCCGCGCTGTCGCAAATGGACGTGCCGACACGCACGTCATACGTCATGGCGGTGGTGACGCCGGCGGAGCGCGCCGCCGCCGCGAGCTTCACCGCGGTGCCGCGGAGCCTCGCCTCGGCGATCAGCCCCGCCTTCGCCGGCGTGCTGCTGACCACGTCATTCACCGGCTTGCCGCTGGTCATCTGCGGTGTGCTTAAAATTGTCTACGACGTAGCGCTGCTGGTTTCCTTTCGGGAAATGAAGCCCCCGGAGGAACAGGCTCCGGCCGGACCCACAGCCTCGAAGCCATAACTCCCTTGGATGAGCCCGAGAATGAACCTTCCGGCCCCCTCCCCCTACTAACGGGAAAGGGGCTGTTCACGAGCAGCGTCCTGTACCGGGCCGCGCTCATGGAACCGGCCGATGGCAGCGGCGTTAAGGCCGCAACGAATTGGGAGCTGACAATGCGCAGGGCTGGATTTGCACTGATCCTCATGGCCGCCATGCAGGCGGCGTCCGCTGGGACCGCCACCGCGGCGCAGGTCCGCGATCCGACGCTTTCGAATTACGAGCCTGGCACCATCATCGTCAAAACCGCCGCACGGCAGCTTTTTCTCGTGGTCGGCAACGGCGAAGTGATCGCTTACCCGGTGGCGGTGGGCAAGCCCGGCAAGCAATGGACCGGCGTCACCCGCATCGACGGAAAATTCATCAAGCCGGCGTGGACGCCGCCAGCGGAGATCCGCGCGGACAAGCCGGATATGCCCGCCGTCATTCCGTCCGGCAGCCCGGCCAATCCGATGGGCGCCGCGGCCATGACGCTCAACGGCGGCGAATACGCAATCCACGGCACCAACAATCCGGCCTCGATCGGTCAGTTCGCCTCCTACGGCTGCATCCGCATGCACAATCGCGACATCCTCGACCTCTACTCGCGCGTCGATGTCGGCACCCCGGTCGTGGTGGTCCGCTAGCCGCAACGGCTATACTCCCGCGGACTTGGTTCCGCGGGAGGGCTCATGCGGCTTTCATCTTTCGTCATTCGTATTCTGTCCTCCGGCTTCGCGCTCTCGGCGGCGACCGGCCTGTCGTTCGCCCAACCCGCATCGAACTGGCCGCAGCACACTGTCCGCCTGATCACGCCGCTCGGACCCGGCAGCGGCATGGACGTTGTCGCCCGGCTGTTCGCCGAGCGGCTGTCGCAGAGATGGGGCCAGCCGGTGGTGGTGGAGAACCGGCAAGGCGCGGACGGCATCCTGGCGGTGCAGTCGTTCCTGACCGACCGCAACAACCATTCGCTGATCTTCGGCTTCGCCGGTCTGCACTCGATCAACCCGCTCGTGCACGGCGACAAGCTGCCGTACGACGTTCGCGACGTGGTGCCGGTGGCGAGCGCGATCGATTCGACCCTGGCGCTCACCGTGTCGAACACGCTGGAGGTGGATTCGCTCCAAGGCTTCGTGAAGCTCGCACGCGAGCGGCCGGGCAAGCTCAACTGGGCGGCAACCACCGGGCTGCCGCTCTACGTGGTGGCCACGCTCCAGCAATTGACCGGCATCGACATCACGCAGATTTCCTATCGCGACTTCGGCCCGGCGTTCCAGGATTTCGCCACCGGGCGCGTGCAGCTCTTGGCCACCGGAATCACGCCTCTGCTGCCGCAGGTGCAATCCGGTCGCGGCAGGTTTGTGCTGATCACCAACAGCGCGCGCTCACCGCTCGCCCCCGACGTGCCGACGCCGCAGGAGGCGGGTTTTCCGGAACTGACTTTCAACGGCGTCAACGGCTTCTACGGTTGGCGCGACATGCCGGAGAGCCTCAAGGCGCGCATCGCTGCGGACGTGCGCGCCATCGCCACCGATCCGGCGGTGGCCGAGCGGCTCAAGCCGACCGGCTCGACGATGCGTCCGGGCAACGGCGCCGAATTCGCCGCGGCGATCGAGGAGCAGCGAGCCAAGGTCGCAGCCGTCGCGCAAGCGGGCACGGCGCAACCGAAGTAGGCGACGGCGCGCCGCTCGCCGCAATTCACTCCGGCTGGAAGTTCGCGGCCTTCAGCAGCGTGGCGCTGCGCATCGAAGTCCGCGGCTTCATGAACTTGCGCGAACGCTTGCGGCGTCTCGTTCGACGGCTCGATGCCGAGCGCGGCAAGACGGCCTTCGGCGCCGAGCTCCTTGACCGCGTCGTTGACCGAGCCGTTGATGGTCCGGGCGAGTTCGGCCGGCATGCCCGGCGGTCCCCACATCGCCCACCAGGCGCCGAAGTCGAGCTGCGGCAGGCCGACCTCGGCCATGGTCGGAATTTCCGGCGCGAGCGAAGATCGTTTGTTGCCGGTGACGGCGACGGCGCGGACGCTGCCGGCGCGCACCGCCGGCAGCAGCGACAGGATCGCCTCGATCATCATCGGAATGTGGCCGCCGACCACGTCGTTCGGCGACGGCGCCGTGCCGCGATAGCGGAATGATCGGCACGTTCAGTGCCGTTGTATTGATTGAACGCGACCTCGGCGAGATGGCCGGGCGCGCCGAGCTGGGCGGTCGCGAAGGACCAGGCTTGTGGGTCGCTTCTTGGCCGCGGCGACGATCTCGGCCAGCGTCTTTTCGGGCCGGTTGTTGGCGACGATCAGCACCATCGGCGTCTGGCCGGCCAGCGCGATCGGCGTGAAGTCGGCGACCGGATCGTACGGCGCGTTCTTCAACACCAGGCGCGCGACGTTGTGTGTCGAAGCGTGGAACAGCACCGTGTAGCCGTCCGGCGCGGCGCGCTGGACATCGAGGCCGCCGATGGTCGAGTTGCCGCCGGTGCGGTTCTCGACGACGAAGTTGACGTCGCGCTGGGTCTTGACCTTGGCCGCGATCAGGCGCGCGAAGGTGTCGACGCCGCCACCCGCGCGCGACCGGCACGACGATGCGGATGGGGCGATTGGGGAAGCGCCTGCGCGCGCACGACATTCGGCGCAAGCACAGCGCCCGCCGAAGCCGAGCGTCGCGGCGATGCGTTGCGACGGTTCATGAGAAGTGTCCCGCATGGCTGCCCTGCGCCCTTGTAGCATTGCGGGCAGGTTCAATGGAGCTATAGTTCGACGCGACGCACGAAACGGAAAGGTGCACCATGGCGGCGGAAAACGCGATCCCCACCATCGATCTGACGGCGCTGCGGAGCGGCAGCGACGCGGAGAAGCGCGAGGTGGCGCGCCAGATCGACGCAGCCTGCCGCGACACCGGCTTCTTCATGGTGACCGGCCACGGCGTCCCGGTCGGATCTCATCACCACGGCACGCCAGCGCGCGATCGACTTCTTCGCGCTGCCCGACGACGAGAAGATGAAGGTGCAGCGGCCGCCGGCGAAGATCAGCCGCGGCTACAACTGGGTCGGCGACCGCGCGATCGCCTATTCGATGGGAACGGTGACGCCGCCCGACATCCAGGAGGCGTTCGGCTTCGGACAGGACCGTCCGGACCTCGCCGCGAAGGTCGACAAGACCAGCGCACAGATGTACGCGCCGAACATCTGGCCGCAGCGCCCGTACGATTTCCAGGAGGTTATGGTGACTTACTACGACGCCATGACGGGGCTCGCCACGAACGTGCTGCGCGCCATGGCGATAGCGCTCGGCGTCGACGAGAACTATTTCGCCGACAAGTTCGACCGCCAGGCGAGCATGTGCCGCATCATCCGCTATCCGGCGGTGAAGGAGACCGCCGCTGCCGGGGCAGCTTCGCGCCGGCACGCACACCGACTACGGCATCATGACCTTCGTGCGCGGTGACGACACGCCGGGCGGCCTGCAGGTCAAGCATCGCAACGGCGAATGGATCGACGTGCACATCCCGCCCAACGCATTTCGTCTGCAACATCGGCGACCTGATGATGCGCTGGTCGAACGACCGCTGGGTTTCGACCTTGCACCGCGTCGCGGTGCCGCCGCCGGACGCGGTGCCGCAGGACCGCATTTCGCTGGTGTTCTTCACCAACCCCAATCCCGACGCCGACGATCCGCTGCCTCGACCAATGCCTGGCGCCTGGCGAGACGGCGAAATATCCGCCGGTCACGGTGTCGGAGCACTACCTCGGCAAGCTGATGCGAGCCGGCCACAGCAAGGTGGACGCCAAGGCCGCCGACGTGCTGACGCATTGAGCGGCGCCGGGTCATCTGAATCGCCACCGTTACGACCTCATGGTGAGGAGCGCAGCGAAGCTGCGCGCTCGACATGGGCTGCGGCTCAGTGCCATCCTTCGAGACGCGGCCTTCGGACCGCTCCTCAGGATGAGGTCGGCGAGAGGTCGAAGACCTAGCTCTTCAAATGCTTGCCGATGAACGCCAGCATCTTCTCGAAGGTGTCGCCGATCTTGGTCAGGTCCGGCGAGTGGCCGGGCTGGCGGTCGCTGTCGAAGTAGTGCAGCTCGATATTGCCGCCGGCCTTCTTGTAGTTGGCGGCAAAGCGCGGCGCCTCGGTGTCGGCGCCTTTGAAATCCTCGTCCTTGTAGTCGTGCAGGATGTCGCCGCGGCCCTGGTGCCAGATCGCCGGCGGCAGCGCGACCTTCTCGCCGCGCTCCAGCATCAGCATCGGGTTGCCTTCGGTCATGTTCTCCTCGCCGCCCCAGAACTGGTGGTGCTTGTCGATGATGCCCGGCGGCCAGGCCGGCGGATTGGGCAGCGCGCCCTGCCGCTTGGCGAAGCGATAGCGGCCGAGCGGATTGATCACCGGCCACGACAGCACCGCGGCCTTCACCGTGGCGTCGAGCGCGGGCGAGCCGGCCGGCAGCGCGATCGTCGGTGTAGCGCGGATCGTGCGGCCGCATCGCGGCCAGCATGGCGAGATGGCCGCCGCTCGACTGGCCGGAGATGCCGACGAGATCGGGGCGGGTCTTGAGCTCCTTGGCGTGCAGCTTGACCCAGCGGATCGCGTAGTTGATGTCGGCCAGCGCCTTGCGGATAGGCGCCCTCTTTGCGCGGTGCGCCAGTCGAGCGACACGACGACCACGCCGTGCCCGGCCAGCACCTCGTGGCGGACCTTGTCGGTGTTGCGGTCGGCGATGCACCAGGCGCCGCCGTGCAGATCGACCAGCGCCGGGAACGGCCCCGTCGCCGCGCGGCTTGTAGACCTTCGCCAGCAGCGGCTTGTCGCCGTGGCGGAGATACTCGATGTCCTGCACGTCGAATTCGTGGGTCCGGGCGTCAACGGTTTTCGCATCCATGATGGGCACTCGCTCGGTCGTGGTGGGTGTGTCCGATTTTCGCGCAAATGGCCGGCCGGAACAACGGCCGGCACATGCGCGAGTGCGCGATCGCGCCGCAGCACGGCGAAGCGTTGTGCTTTCGGACGACAAAATGCTTAGCGTTCCAGCGAAATGTCAAAAGCCCGAGGAAACGCCATGCTGTCGATCAAGACCTGTTCGCCGCCGCCCTCGCCCTGTCGCTGCCGCTGCTGGCCATGCTCACCGCGCCGCGCAGGCGCAGAACTGGCCGACGCGGCCGGTGAAATTCATCGTGCCGTTCGGCCCGGGCGCCGGCGCCGACATCGGCGGGCGGCTGTTCGCGGAGAAGCTCACGCAGAAGTGGGGCCAGCCGGTGGTGATCGAGAACAAGCCCGGCGGCGACAGCATCGTCGCGATCCAGGCGTTCCTCGTCCGCCAACGACGATCACGTGCTGCTGTTCGGGCCGTCCGGCAATTTCACCGTGCATCCGTTCAACTACAGCAAGCTGTCCTACAATCCGGCCGATCTGATCCCGATCGCGCGCGCCTCCAACACGCTGATCGCGGCCGCCGTGAAGGCGGATGCGCCCTACAGCAACGTCAAGGAATTCACCGAGGCGGCGCGCGCCAAGCCCCGGCACGTTCAACTATGGCGCGGTGCCGGGCATCACCGAGTTCATCTTCTGGGGCTATCTGCATCGACGAGAAGCTGCAGATGACGCAGGTGCCCTATCGCGACATCAACGTGGCGCCGGTCGATCTCGGCGAGGGCCGCATCCAGGTGGTGATGGCGTCCTATGCGATCGTGCAGCCGCAGATCCAGGCCGGCCGCATCAAGCTGTTCGTGGTCAACAACAAGACCCGCATCGCGGCCGCGCCGGACATGCCGACCGCGCGCGAGCAGGGCTTTCCGTCGCTGGAGATGGAAGGGCTGGTCGGCCTGTTCGGGCTCAAGACCATGTCGCAGCGAGCTGAAGGAGAAGATCGCCGCCGACTTCCGCGCCGTGGCCGCGGACGGCAGCATCGCCGAGCGGCTGAAGGCCACCGGCCAGGCCATCAACGTCGGCGGGCCGAAGGAGTTCGCCGACTCCATCGACGAGCAGCGCCGCAACGTCGCCGCGACCGCGAAGGCGATCGACTACAAGCCGAAGAACTAGATTTCGTTCAGGCGTGCCGGCTGCTGCCGGGATGATCGGTCGGCGAGCATGTCGTCATGGCTCATCGCGGCGCTGACTCCTGGCCGCTCGGCGCCGCCGCTGGCGCCCGCCTTCGCGCAAGTCCTATCCCTCGCGCGTCATCAAGCTCATCGTGCCGTTCACGCCGGGCTCGCCGAACGACGTGATGGCGCGGCTGCTGACGCAGCATCTTGCGCCGCGGCTCGGCCAGCCGATCGTCATCGACAACAAGCCGGGCGGCGGCACCTCGATCGGCACCAAGGCGGCCGCCGCCGCCGAGCCCGACGGCTATACGCTGCTGTTCGTCAGCTCGGCGATCGTGATCGATCCGGCGATGAAAAGAAGGTCGACTACGATCCGCTCAAGGATTTCGCCCCGGTCGCGACCGTGAACACCACCTACTGGCTGCTCGCCGTATCGCCGTCGCTGCCGGTCAAGACGCATGGCGGAGTTCGTCGCCTACACCAAGGCTCATCCCGGCAACGATCAATTTCGCCGCCACCCAGGGCACCGCCGCGCTCCTGGTCGCCGAGCATGTTCAAGCAGCTCAGCGGCGCCGACGTTCAGATCATCCCCTACAAGGGCGGCGCCGCCGCGCTGCCGGATTTCCTCGGCGGACGCATCCAGATGCTGAACCCGACACCCTCGACGTCGATCTCGCTCATTCGCGACGGCAAGATGCGCCGCTCGCCATCACCAGCCCGGCCCGCATCGCCGAGCTGCCGGATGTGCCGACCGCGCGCGAGGTCGGCCTGCCGGAGCTGACGCTGGAATTCTGGGCCGGCGTACTGGCGCCGGCCGGCACGCCGCCGGAGATCGTCGGCAAGCTCAACGCCGCGATCAACGAAACGCTTGCGGTCGCCGGAGATGAAGGACAGCATGGCCAAGCTCGGCTTCGACGCCAAGATCGGCTCGCCGCAGGATTTCGCGCAAGTTCATCGCCGAGGAAATTCCGCGCTGGGCCGACGATCGTGAAGGCAACCGGCGTGACGTCGAGTGAGTGGCGCAGCGCGACAAAGATCGTCATCATCGGCGGCGGCATCGGCGGCCTGGCCGCCGCGCTGTCGCTGCTCAAGCGCGGGCTCGACGTCGAGGTACACGAGCAGGCGCCCGAGCTGAAGGAGGTCGGCGCCGGCATCCAGATCAGCTCCAACGGCACGCGGGTGCTCTATGCGCTCGGCCTCGAGGAGGCGCTCAAGCGCGTCCAGGTGCTGCCGTCGCGGCGGGTGATCCGGCACTGGAGCACGCGGCGAGACCTGGAACTGGTTCGATCTCGGCGCGATCACGCGCGCAACGCTACGGCACGCCGCACGTCATGCTGCACCGGGGCGACCTGCACGGACTGCTGGCCGACGCGGTGCGCGCGGCAAAGCCCGACGCGGTGAAGCTCAACCGGCGCTGCGCCGCCATCAGCACCGAAGGCGACCACGCCGAAGTGCGGTTCGAGGACGGCGAGAGCGTGCGCGCGGCCTATGTCATCGGCGCCGACGGCATCCATTCCAAGGTCCGCGCCGGGCTGTTCGGCGCCGACAAGCCGGAGTTCACCGGCGCCGTCGCCTGGCGCGGCCTCGTGCCGATGGACAAGCTGCCGCCGCATCTGCAGCAGATGCAGGGCGTCAACTGGCTCGGCCCGCACGGCCACGTGCTGCACTATCCGGTGCGGCGCGGCGAGATCATGAACTTCATCAGCTTCGTCGAGCGCGACGACTGGCAGGTCGAATCCTGGGTGACGCAGGGCACCAAGGACGAGCTCGCCAACGATTTCCGCGGCTGGCATGCCGACGTGCACGAGATCATCAGCCGGATCGAGACGCCCTACAAATGGGCGATGATGGTGCGCGGCCCGATGGCGCGCTGGAGCAAGGGCCGCGTCACGCTGCTGGGCGACGCCTGCCATCCGACGCTGCCGTTCCTCGGCCAGGGCGGCGTGATGGCGATCGAGGACGGCTATATCGTCGCCGCGTGCCTCGCCAAGTATTTCGACGATCCGGCGAGCGCCTTCGCGCGCTACGAGGACATCCGGCGCGAGCGCACCGCGACGGTGGTGCGCAAATCGCACGAGAACCGGCGCTCGGCGTTCAGCCCGGCGCTGGCCGACCAGAGCGCGGTGGCGGTCGAAGTGGCGCGCGAATGGCAGCAGGAGCGCGTGCGCGAGCGCATGGAATGGCTCTACGCCTACGACGCCACCGCCGTGGCGATCTGATCCTGCCGGCGTGTGGCCGCCCCGCACTCCTCCGTCGGTCGCGAATCAGCTAGACGTTGGTGGTCTCGCGATTGCGGGGATTTCGCCAATGGAAGTGTCCACTGGAATTGCTCCTGCCGCATCGTCGGAGCCGCAACTTGCCCGCGATGACGTGCCGGCATCAGATCGCGCCGGGTCCGTGGATCGCATTCAGTGCGCTGGTCCTCGGCTTTGCCTTCGATGCACTCCATGCCGTTCGCGTGCTCGTCCACGTGCCAATGTGGATTCGCAGCGTCGCCGCGCTGCTGCTGTTTGCGCTGGCGTCCTGGCACATCTTCCGCGCCATCGTGGTCTTCCGCCGCAGCGGGACGCCGTTCGAGCCGTGGCGGCCGACCCGCATCATCGCCGCGCAGGACATCTACGCGCGCACCCGCAATCCGATGGTATCAGGGCTTCCTGATCGGGGCGCTTGGCATCGCCGTGCTGTTCGGTTCCGACGGCTCAATGCTGATGCTGATGCCCGCCGCCATGCTCGTGCATTACGGCGTGGTGCTGCGCGAGGAGAGCTACCTCGAACGCCGGTTCGGCGAAGCCTATCGTCAGTACCTGGCCGCGGTGCCGCGCTACGGCTGGCCGTTCGCCAAAGCCGTAAAGCCTCTCGCGATTGTCCACCAGGATGCGCTTGCGCACCGCTTCGTCCGGCACCCAGACCGCGATCTGATCGACCAGATCGCCATCGTTCGGCATCGTCGTCTCCAGCAGCACGTGCGGCCAGTCCGAGCCCCAGACCAGGCGATCGGGCGCGGCGGCGACAAGCGCGTGGGCGAACGGCGTGATGTCGGGATAGGGCGGCTCCTGCAGCGAGGTGCGATACGGCGCCGACATCTTGGCCCAGCCGCGCCCCGACTTGAGCAGGCGGATCAGCGCCTGGAAGCCCGGCGCGTTGATGCCCTTGCGCGGATCGGGCCGGCCCATGTGGTCGATCACCACCTCGGTCGGAAACTTGCCGAGGAAGCTGTCGATATCGGGATGATCCTCGATGTCGAGCAGGAACTGCACGTGCCAGCCGAGGTCCTTGACGCGCTCGGCGAGCTTGCGCGCCACGTCGAACGACAGCCCGGTCTTGGCGGTGCGGTTGACGCGGAAGCCGCGCACGCCGCCGTCGGCCAGATCGCGCAGCGCGCGGTCGGTGATGTCCTCGCCGATCAGCGCGATGCCGCGAAGCTGTTTCGGGATGCGCCTTGATCGCGTCGACGATGAAGCGGTTGTCGGGGCCGTAGAGCCCGGTCTGCACCATCACGCCGCGCTCGAAGCCCGTGGCGCGGAGCATGGCGAGATAGTCGTCGAGCAGCACCGGCGGCGGCGTGTAGAGACGGTTGGCGGCCCAGGGATATTTGTCGCGCGGGCCGAACACGTGGCAGTGGCAATCGGCGGATTTCGGCGGCAGCTGCAGCTTCGGCTTGCGCACATCGAGATGCGGACCGGCGCATTGGGCAGGTTCTTTGTTGGTGCCGTTCATTGCGAATCCCCGGTGCTCAAGTTTTTTTGCGACCGCACGTTAGCCGACCCGCGCGCAACGGGCATCCCTCCCCGGAGACGGGGCGGGATGGCCGCGGCACTGTCATGCAAAAAGGCGAACGCCGCACAAAAGCAAAAGGCCCGGTCGCGAGACCGGGCCTTTGTATTCGTTCGCGAAGGCTGGCTTACGCCGCCTCTTCCTCCACCAGCTCCTCAGCCGGCTTCGGACCGCGCCGAGGGCCCTTGGCAAGCGCCGCCTCGATCTCCTTGACCGCTTCGGTCTCGGTGACGTGCTGCACCGCCGCGATCTCGCGCGACAGCCGGTCGAGCGCGGCTTCGTAAAGCTGCCGCTCGCTGTAGGACTGCTCGGGCTGCGAATCCGACCGGAACAGGTCGCGCACAACCTCGGCAATGGCGACGATGTCGCCGGAGTTGATCTTGGCTTCGTACTCCTGAGCCCGGCGCGACCACATGGTGCGCTTGATCCGGGCACGGCCCTTGAGGGTCTCGAGCGCGCGCTTGACCAGGCCGCCCTCGGCGAGCTTGCGCATGCCGACCGCCATAACCTTGGCGGTGGGCACCCGCAGCGTCATCTTGTCCTTGACGAAGTTGATGACGAACAGCTCAAGCTTCGCGCCCGCCACCTCCTGCTCTTCGATGGCCATGATCTGACCGACCCCATGGGCCGGATAGACGATGAATTCGTTGGTCTTGAAGCCCTGGCGTTGGGTGGTCTTTTTAGGGGTCATTCCAGGAACTGCTCCTTGCTCTGGCTTGTTACGGCCGAGCGCTTTGGCCACGGGGGCCGCACGGCGGGCGGTGCCGCGTGAGGCCTGCGACGTCCGCCGGACGGGTCCAGCGGCGGTTTTCTTGGCGCGCCGGCTTACGCCGGACGAACCCTTCTTGGACTTCTGACGCATCTTCCCTGCCACAGCTTCTGCGTGTCTTCGACACACCCCTACACGGGTTTATATGGTATTGGTTCCGACAAATAATGCTCCCCACGGGGAGCATTCCGGTACAAATCCATGTTACCGCTTGTATAGCACATTTTCCGTCAGAATCAAAGCGTTATGGCACTGCAAAATGCCCGTTTCGGGCGTTTTCGCGGCGAAAAATCGTTAAGACTGGTTAATGATCGGCGAGCCGCCGCGCTATGCGCGACGGCTCCGTCAGTCGCCGGTGCCGGGTTCCGGGTCGAAAAGTGCGCTCGAACTTTGCCGGCACGCCTTCCCAGTCCTTGGCGTCTGGCGGGGCATCCTTCTTGACCGTGATGTTGGGCCAGGACTTGGCGTATTCGGCGTTGAGTCCCAGCCACTTTTCCAGGCCCGGCTCGGTGTCCGGCTTGATCGCCTCGACCGGGCATTCCGGCTCGCAGACGCCGCAGTCGATGCACTCGTCCGGGTGAATGACGAGCATGTTCTCGCCCTCGTAGAAGCAGTCCACCGGACAGACTTCGACGCAGTCGGTGTACTTGCACTTGATGCAGCTTGTCGTTGACGACGTAGGTCATTCCATCACTCCAGAAAACGTGGCTCCGTACCTCATGGCGCAGCGCATTCGCAAGCACGGGCCCGCTGTGCGGCGATGCGTGGCTCTACTCGAACTCATCCCGCGCCCTGCAGCC
Source organism: uncultured Alphaproteobacteria bacterium (assembly GCA_963842645.1). GTDB lineage: Bacteria > Pseudomonadota > Alphaproteobacteria > Rhizobiales > Xanthobacteraceae > Z2-YC6860. Next base: position 259,032 of record CAWJGY010000011.1, read on the forward strand.
GGTCGATCTCGCGCCGCTCCCGCTTGGTCGGACGGCCGGCGCCCTCGTCGCGCGCCGCCGGCCGGCGGCTCTTGCGGCGGCGCGGGCGGCGGCGTGAGATCCTCATATAGGGCGCGGGCGATCTCGGCGGAACCGCGGCGCTCGGCGTATCCGATCACCTTGAGCACCCGCACGTTGCGGTCGAGCGCGATGGTGACGACATCGCCGGGACGCACCGGGCGGCTCGACGTGTCGATGCGCGCGCCATTGATGCGGACGAGACCGGCAGTCGACAAGCGCCGCAGCGGCCGAGCGCGTGCGCACCACGCGCGCGTGCCACAGCCATTTGTCGATGCGCTGACGATCCAATCGGATGACGCAGACTCTCGGATGCGGTTCCTTGTTGCCCTCGAGCTGCTGCCTTCAAGGCCAGCAGCTTGGCGAACGGCGAATTCGGATCGGGCTCCTTGTTGCTGCGCGGCTCTTCGCTCGAGCCCCAGATCCGCGTCGGCCGGTTATCGTCGTCCGGGACGGCCGCGATCGCGGTCACGCCGCGGGCCACGATCCGGCCACGATCCTGCGCGCGGCCGGTCGCCGCCATGTCGCGGGCGATCCCGATGCTCGGGACGCTTTGACCGCTCGGTCCGTTCCGGCCGATCCGCGCGCTGCTCAGGCTTTGCTTCGCTGGCCTTGGCTTCGACAACCTTGCCTTCGCCATCCTTGCGCTCGCCGTGATCGCGGCGGCGATGACGCGGACGCCCGTGACGCGGCTTGCGCTCGCCTTCGGCCGGCGGCGTGGCGTCGGCGGCGACAGCTTGTCCATCGGCGGCGGCAACCGCCGGAGCTTCGCCCGCGGGCTGGCCTTCGGCCGGCGCTGCCGGACGCTCGTGATGGCGGCGGCGGCCGCGCCGCTCGGCCTCGCGCGGGCGGCGCTCGCCCTGCGGACGGCCGGGGCGCCACACCTCGATCATCTCCGGCTCGGCGGGCGTTGCGGGAGCCGCTTCGGCCGGTGCCGGCGTGGCTTCAGCGCTCGCAAAGTCGACGTTCGGTAGCAGCGATTGGGCTGCGGCGGCGGCTGCCGGACTGTCGGCTGGAGCCGGTTTCAACCGGCTGGCGCTTGCAGCCGGCGGCTCGACCGCTGTGTCTTCGACTGGCTCGGCGTCAGGCGCCAGCGTCGGCGCGTGCTCGCCGATCGGCTCGGCCGCGAGCGTCGGCGCCGTCTGCCGCGGCCTCTGCCGGCGCAGCCTCGCGGCGCCGCTGCAGCGGCACGCGGCGTCCGGCTCCGCCGACGTCGCAGCCGGTTCCGGCTCCGGCGGCTTGGGCCGCTTCTCCATGCGATAGCCGAGCGAGCGCAGGATCGAGGCGAAGTCCTCGCCGGACGCGCCGGTGAGCGACGTCATCGCGCCGGTGACGGTGAAGCCGAAGCCGTTGAACGCGCCGGCCGGCTTCACGCCGGTCGCGCCTTCACGCCAGGCCAGCGCCGGCCGGATCAGGTCGGCGAGCCGCTCCAGGATGTCGACGCGGATGGCGCGCTCGCCGCACACCCGATAGCCGATGGTGCGGTAGAGCGGCTTCGGCGTGTCCTTGTCGACCGGGATCGAGGTGCGGCCGCTCGACGCCAGCCGCTGCAATTCGTCGAGGCCCTTGTCGTCCGGGCTGCTCGTGCTTGAGCATCCAGAGCTGCGCGGCGAGGCTGCGCGGCGCGGGCTTGAGCAGCGCCGGCAGGTAGAGATGATAGGCGCCGAACCGCACGCCGTATTTGCGCAAGACGCGCGCGCGACGGCTGGTCGAGTCCCTTGACGTCCTCGGCGACCTTCTGCCGCTCCAGCACGCCGATCGACTCGATCAACTGGAAGGCGACGCCGCGGGCGATGCCGGTGACGTCCTCGGCTGCGGCGAGCGCGAACAGCGGAGCGAGCAGCCGCTCGATGTGGTTGACGAGCCAGAGATCGAGCCGCGTCTGCACCGCCTCGCGCGAGGCGCCGGTGAGCTGCTCGTCGGCGATGACGCGAAGCCGCGGGCGCAGCACGTCGTCGCCGGCGATCAGCTTGCCGACCGGCGCGCCGGTCCAGCGCACCGAGCCGTCGGACGCCAGCACGAACTCGCGGTCGGGCGCCTGCGTCAGCTTGGTCGCGCGGGCGTCGATCTCGCCGGCCAGCGCCGAGCGCGCCGCGCCCTGCAAGGTCTTGGCCTCGGAGCCCGCCGCCGAGGCATCGGCGACAAAGGTGAAGCCGTCGAGCCGGCCGATGTCGTGACCCTCGACCACCACTTCGCCGGTCTTTTTGATTTCAGTTTCCAATGTTGTGTTCTCGCGCAGCCGCCGCATCAACACGCTGGTGCGGCGATCGACGAACCGCTCGATGAGACGCTCATGCATCGCATCCGAGAGCTTGTCCTCGACGCTGCGGGCGACCGCCTGCCAATGCTCCGGATCGGCAAGCCAGTCGGGACGGTTCGCCACGAAGGTCCAGGTCCGCACATGCGCGATCCGGTTTGAGAGCGTGTCGATATCGCCATCGGTCCGGTCGGCCTGCGCGACTTGGGCGGAGAACCAGTCGACCGGGATTTTACCCTCTCGCATCAGGAATCCATAGAGGGTCACCACAAGCTCGGCGTGCGTGGCCGGCGCGATCTTGCGGTAGTCGGGAACCTGGCAGACCTCCCACAACCGCTCGATGGCAGTCCTTGTTAGTCGCCATGCGCGCGAATTTCTTCGTCGCGCGCAGCATGTTCGAGCACCAGGATGTCTTCGGCGATCGGCGCGCGGGTGAGACCCGGCTCGGTCGGCGTCATCGCCAGCGAGGCCTGCAGCGCGCCGATCGATGAAAATTCCAGATCGGTGTTGCGCCATTGCAGCACCTTGATCGGCTCGAACGAGTGGCTTTCGAGCGCGTGCACGAGTTCGTCGTCGAACGGCGGGCAGCGCCCGGTGGTGCCGAAGGTGCCGTCGCGCTGCGCGCGGCCGGCGCGGCCGGCGATCTGCGCGAGCTCGGCCGGGTTGAGCTGGCGGAATTGGTAACCGTCGAATTTACGGTCGGAGGCAAATGCGACGTGATCGACATCGAGATTGAGCCCCATGCCGATGGCGTCGGTGGCGACAGATAATCGACGTCGCCGGACTGATAGAGCTCGACCTGGGCGTTGCGCGTGCGCGGCGACAGCGAGCCCATCACCACCGCCGCGCCGCCGCGCTGGCGGCGGATCAATTCGGCGATGGCGTAGACCTCGTCGGCCGAGAACGCGACGATCGCGCTTCGCCGCGGCAGCCGGGTGATCTTCTTGTCGCCGGAATGAATGAGCGTCGAAAGCCGCGGCCGCTGCACGATATTGGCGCCGCGCAGCAGCCTCTCGACCATCGGGCGGACGGTGGCGGCGCCCAGCACCAGCGTCTCCTCGCGGCCGCGGCGGTTGAGCATGCGGTCGGTGAAGACGTGGCCGCGATCGAGGTCGGAGCCGAGCTGCACCTCGTCGATGGCGACGAAGGCAAGATCGAGATCGCGCGGCATGGCCTCGACGGTGGCCACCCAGTAGCGCGGGTTCTGCGGCTTGATCTTCTCCTCGCCGGTGATCAGCGCGACGTTCTCCGCGCCCACCCGGTCGACGACCTTGTTGTAGACCTCGCGCGCCAGGAGCCGCAGCGGCAGCCCGATCATGCCGGACGAATGTGCCGAGCATCCGCTCGATGGCGAGATGGGTCTTGCCGGTGTTGGTCGGGCCGAGCACGGCGGTGACGCCGGCGCCACGCAGGCGGCCGTCGCGGGTCACAGGCGACGAGAACGAGATCGGCATCCGTTTTCCAGGCTGGGGTGGCCCGCTTCAGCCAGCGGGCACGCCTTTGTGTATCACAATGCGACGCCGGACAGCGCGCACTTAACCGTCAGGAACGAGTCTGGAACGAACCCGGCCCGAATCGGCGACTCGGGCGCTGTGCGGTTTCGTTCACCCCGACATCTGGCTCTGCCCGACACGGCAGCCACAACATCGGGTAGCGAAGCGCGGCCGCGGTCCGCCAAACACCTTCCAATCGTTAACACGCGCTCGGCAGCGGCGCCGGCCGGCGAGTCAATCCCGGCCTTCGCCGGTCCTGTGGATAAGCCTGTGAATAACCGAGGGCGCAAGTGGCCGCGCCGCAAGCGACCATCAAGCGGTCACTGCGTCTTGGTGCCCGCCGCGGCGGCGCGGGGCTGCGCCACCGAGACGAACTGCGTGGCCTGCATCACGCCCACGCCGATCGGCGTCGGGATCGAGATCCGGTACGGCACCAGCACGCGGGTGGCGGCGACCGGCGCCAGCCAGACCTCCATGTCGCGCTGGCTCGCCAGATACTTGACCGTGGGGCGGTGCGGAACGTAGCCGGCGATCGGCACGAAATACACCGCGCAGACCACGACCGGACCCTCGTAGCCCTTGTCGGCCTTGACCTGCTCCATGCGCTTGTAGGCGAACTGCAGATTGTAGCGCATGCGGCCGTCGAAGATCGGCGTGGTGCGCTGGCAGGCCTGCGGGCCCAAGCGGATTGCCGGTGCCCGGCACGCGGATCAGCGATCCGGTCATCGGATCGCTGACGCCATGGAAATGGGCTTCGGTCACCGGCACGCGCTCGGGTCATCGGGCACACTCCGGGCTGACGGCGACTTCCTTGACGTCGCCCGAGCCGAGCGTCATGCGGATTTCCTCGGTCTTCTTGTCGGAGGTGATGCTGGCGGCAAAGGTCGCCGGCACCGGATTGCCGCTCGACCATGTAGCCGCGCGAGGCGCCGCTGCCCTGGCCGCTGGCGAACACCCGCAACAGACCGGCGGTCGCGCCGCTGGCCGCGGCGGTGAACTGGTTCTCGGCGATGTCGATGACCCAGGCGCCCTTGCCGACCGGCATGCCGCCGAGCGTCACGGAGTAGCGGGCGTCCAGCCGGCCCTGCGCCAGCGCCGGGTTGGCAGTAGCCGCGAGCGTGGCCATCAGCCGCAACGCCGATCGCGGAGCGCAGGACAGCGCACGGCACGTCCAAGGCCACGATTTCATTCTCCTCGAAGCCGCCGCCCACCGCTTTGCCGTGCCGGAAGGTCCCGATCAAGGCATCGCCGCAGGGCAACCGCCGCTTATCCCCGATCTCGGAGGGGAATAAGTCGTTTCTATGATCGGGAATCGCGGCCTTGACCCCGTTTGGCGGGCTTGCCTTGACGCTCTGGACCCTCGTCACTATACGTCCGCGAGTCCATCGAAACCGCCATTTCCGGCGCCTTCAAGACGCCGCGTCAATTCCAAGGGTACTGCTATGTCACGCCGCTGCGATCTCACCGGAAAAGGCGTCCTGGTCGGCCACAAGGTGAGCCACTCGAACATGCAAGACCAAGCGGCGGTTCCTGCCGAACCTGCTCAACGTCACCATGATCTCCGACACGCTCGGGCGCTCGGTGAAGCTGCGGGTCTCGGCCAATGCGCTCAAGACCGTCGATCACCGCGGCGGCCTCGACGCCTTCCTGTTGCACGCCAAGGACGACGTGCTGGCGCCCAAGATGCGCGACCTCAAGCGCGCGATCGCAGAAGAAGCAGGCCACGGCGGGCTGAGAACCCTTCGCGCCTCGACTGTCGCGGCGGTGTCATGGCCGGGCTTGTGCCGGCCATTTCGATTCTTGAGACTCATTCCGACAGCGTGAACTGCAGCAGCAGCGTTCGCTGCAGCGGCGAGAAATTGTCGTCGGAGATCAGCGTCAGCACCAGCGCGCCGCCGGCTGTCGCGATGCACCGACAGGCCTTCCATGTTGTCGATCTGCTGGCCCATGTCGGCGAAGATCAGCTCCGGCCCATCGACCAGCGCACCGGGCTTGATCATCGCGAGCGGCACGCTGCGGATGCGCATCGCCAGACCGCGCGTCCATGAGAAGCGGCGCTCCAGCACCAGGAGCTTGCCGTCGGGCGTCGCCGCGCAGTCGCTGACGTCGAAATCGTCGGTGCGCTTGAGCGAGAACACCGCCGCTCACCTGAAGATCCGGCCGCCGATCAGGAAGCCCATCAGATTGCCGCCGCGCGTCGAGGCCGCGCTCGGAAATCGCGATCAGCATGCCCGGCAAGCGGGCTGCCTTTCGGCGCCACCTCCAGGCATTCGATGCTCTGGTTGTGCGGCAAGAGCTTCATGCCGGGCGGCACCGCGATCGGACGGCCCCGCGCGCGCAGGCCGTCCTTGGCGATGTCGAAGCGCACGATCTGGTTGACGCGCTCGATGCCGACATAGGCAACGCCGTCGTCCACGGCGAGCGCCTCGGCGTCGTACCAGCCGCGGCTCTTCAGCGGCCTGCCGTCCGGCCCGAGGATCGGCGCCATCTCGGCGTCGGCGATCGCGATCGGCGCCTTGCCGCGATAGACGATGCGGCCGCGCAGCCAGTGGCCCTTGTCGGTGACCGAGAGGAAACGCGCGCCGTCGGCCGCGACGCGCAAGCGCCGACACGCCGCCGAAGTCGCGATGCGGCGAATTCCAGGATCAACCCGCCGCGGAAGTCAGCGCGCCAAAGCGCTTGCGCTCGGGCTCACGCGGATCGAAGGCTTCGATCGCCTGCGCGCGGATTGCGATCTGCTGGATGCCATCGGCGGCGCGCGGCGGCTGCGCCGCCGCCGGAATCAGCGCGAGCGCAAGGATGGCCAGAAAGGCCGAACCGCGAGACAGGAAATTGTTCAAGGTCAAGTCCCCTCAACGGGGCGAGCTTACCGTATGGCGCATCACGCCGGCCGCAGACCGCGCGGTATTCGTATTCACGAATGTAGTTTACGCGCCGGACGCCGCACCGGACCGCGCAGATCCTCGGCGGCATGCTCCTCGAACAGCTCGGCGAGCTTTTCGGTCATGGCGCCGCCGAGCTCCTCGGCGTCGACGATGGTGACGGCGCGGCGGTAGTAGCGCGTGACGTCGTGGCCGATGCCGATGGCGATCAGCTCGACCGGCGAGCGGGTCTCGATCTCCTCGATGATCCAGCGCAGGTGCCGTTCGAGATAGTTGCCGGGGTTGACCGACAGGGTGGAAATCGTCGACCGGCGCGCCGTCGGAGATCATCATCAGGATCTTGCGCTGCTCGGGGCGGGCCAGCAGGCGCTTGTGCGCCCAGTCCAGCGCCTCGCCGTCGATGTTCTCCTTGAGCAGGCCCTCGCGCATCATCAGGCCGAGGTTCTTGCGCGCGCGCCGCCACGGCGCGTCGGCCGACTTGTAGATGATGTGGCGCAGATCGTTGAGCCGGCCCGGGTTGGCGGTCTTGCCGGCGGCGAGCCAGGATTCGCGCGACTGGCCGCCCTTCCAGGCCCGCGTGGTGAAGCCGAGAATCTCGACCTTGACGCCGCAGCGCTCGAGCGTGCGCGCCAGAATGTCGGCGCAGGTCGCCGCGACCGTGATCGGACGGCCGCGCATCGAGCCGGAGTTGTCGAGCAGCAGCGTCACCACGGTGTCGCGGAAGTTGGTTTCCTTCTCCTGCTTGAACGACAGCGCATGCAGCGGATCGATGATGATGCGCGGCAGCCGCGACGGATCGAGCAGGCCTTCCTCGAGATCGAAGTCCCAGGCGCGGTTCTGCTGCGCCATCAGGCGGCGCTGCAGCCGATTGGCGAGGCGGGCGACGACGCCCTGCAGATGCGAGAGCTGCTTGTCGAGATAGCCGCGCAGCCGATCGAGTTCCTCCGGCTCGCACAACTCCTCGGCGGGAATGGTTTCGTCGAAGCGCATCGTGAACGGCCGGTAGTCCGGGCCGCGCGGCTCGTTCGGCCGGTTGCGCGGCCGCCACGGCTCGGCGGCGGTTTCGGACTCGCCCATTTCGGAATCGTCGGCCATGTCGGCGGCGGGCGCATCGACCGCCTCATCGGCGGTCTCCGAAGCGTCGGCGGACGCTTCGGCGTCCTCCACGCTCATCTTTTCCATGTCCTCGGAGTCGGCGGCCTCGCCCTTCTCGCCGGTTTCGTCCTTGCGGCGATCCTGATCGCCCTCCTCGCCGTCCTCCTCTTCTTCGGAGGACGAGCGGTCCTCGCCCATGTCGAGCGATTCCAGCAGATCGTGGACGGCGTCGCCGAACTTGCGCTGGTCGTCGAGCACGCGCTCAAGCCGGTCGAGACCGCGGCCGGCGCGGTCCTCGATGAACGGCCGCCACAGGTCGACGAGCTTCTTGGCGGCCGGCGGCGGCGCCTGGCCGGTCAGCCGCTCGCGCACCATCATGGCGACGGCTTCTTCGATCGGCGCATCGGCGCGATCGGTCACCTCGTCGAACTTGCCGCGATGGAAACGGTCGTCGATCATGGCGGTGAGATTGCTCTTCACGCCGAGCATGCGGCGCGAGCCGATCGCCTCGACGCGGGCCTGCTCGACGGCCTCGAACACCGCGCGCGCCTGCTGGCCGCCGGGCACGCAGCCGCCGATGCACCGCGGGATCGTGACAGGCGAGCTTCAGCGCCACCGCGTCGGCATTGCCGCGCACGATCGCGGCCTCCTGGCGGGTCAGCTTGCGCGCCGGCTCCGGCAGCCGCACCTTGCCGCCGACGAGACCTGGCCGCTCGGCGGCGAACGAAACCTCAAGCTCGGCCTTCTTGGCGATGGCGCGCAGGCAGCCGGTGACCGCGCGCTTGAACGGCTCGGTCGGGGATTCCTTGCTCGGGCCTTGGGCTTGCTGATTGGAGGACATCGTGATCGAGCGATTGACCCCTCAGCCGCCTCGCAGCCTTCGGCTGCTCGGCACCCTCTCCCACAAGGGGAGAGGGAAGCAAGAAACATCAGCTCAGCGCCACGTTGACCGACGACTCCGGCAGCTCCTGGCCGAAGCAGCGCTGATAGAACTCGGCGACGATCGGCCGCTCAAGCTCGTCGCACTTGTTGACGAAGGTCAGCCGGAAGGCGAAGCCGACGTCCTTGAAGATGTCGGCGTTCTCCGCCCAGATGATCACGGTGCGCGGGCTCATCACGGTCGAGAGATCGCCGTTGATGAAGGCGTTGCGCGTCAGATCGGCGACGCGGACCATCTTGTTGACGATCTCGCGGCCTTCCTCGGTCTGGTAGTGCTTCGCCTTGGCGAGCACGATCTCGACCTCGTTGTCGTGCGGCAGATAGTTCAGCGTGGTGACGATCGACCAGCGGTCCATCTGCGCCTGGTTGATCTGCTGCGTGCCGTGATAGAGGCCCGAGGTGTCGCCCAGCCCGATGGTGTTGGCGGTGGCGAACAGCCGGAACGCCGGATGCGGGCGGATCACGCGGCTCTGGTCGAGCAGCGTCAGCCGGCCGGAGGATTCCAGCACGCGCTGGATCACGAACATCACGTCCGGGCGGCCGGCGTCGTATTCGTCGAAGCAGAGCGCGACGTTGTTGTCGTAGGCCCAGGGCAGGATGCCGTCGCGGAATTCGGTCACCTGCAGGCCGTCCTTGATGACGATGGCGTCCTTGCCGATCAGGTCGATACGGCTGATGTGGCTGTCGAGGTTGACGCGCACGCAGGGCCAGTTCAGCCGCGCCGCCACCTGCTCGATATGGGTCGATTTGCCGGTGCCGTGATAGCCGGAGACGATCACGCGGCGGTTGTGGGCGAAGCCGGCCAGGATCGCGAGCGTGGTCTGCCGGTCGAAGCGGTAGTCCGGATCGACGTCCGGCACATAGTCGTCGGCCTTGGAATAGGCCGGAACCTCCATGTCGCTGTCGATGCCGAAAAGCTGCCGGACCGACACCTTCATGTCGGGCATGGCGGCGGAGGCGGGCGCGGTCTGGGGTGCGGTTGCCATTGGTACTCCGTGGCCCCGGAACGGCGCGGGGCCGCGGTAATCTTGCCGGGATTCGTTATGAGTGGGGCAACCTAGCAGAGGCAGGTGCAGTGCGAAAGCCGCCCCGTGCATAGCTAAAATGTAGGTATTACGGCCCGGATTGTCGAGCAAAGCAGGGGCTGCCTATTCTGCCGCATTAGGCGCAAAATGGGCGGGAACAAACCGGCGCCAACGGAGGCTTCCATGACCGACGCCAAACTGAAGGACCGCAGCGACGCCCGTGCAGACGGCCAACAGCAGGACAAGGTCCGCTTCTACGGCGTGCATCATCTGGCGCTCAACACCGACGACATGAAGATGACCGTCGATTTCTACGCCGGCGTGCTGGGAATGCGGCTGGTCCACGCCATGAAGGTGCCGCCGGGCCTCGGCACCGGCCCGGGCAATCGCGGCAATCCGCCGTTCGAGGAGGTCCGCCACTATTTCTTCGACATGGGCCGCGACGGCCTGCTGGCGTTCTTCGAGATGCCCAAGGGCAAGAAGCAGCAAGGCGACCGCAACGCGCTCGGCGCCATGCAGCACGTCTCGTTCGCGGTGTCGCCGGAGAGCCAGAAGCGCATCTGTGCACGGCTCAAGGCGGCAAAGGTGCCGTTCGACGGCCCGATGGAAATCCTGCCCGGCATCTTCTCGATCTATGTGTTCGATCCAAACGACATCCGGCTGGAGTTCTCCTGCCAGCCGAGCAACGGCGAGAGGCGAGCCCTTGATCGTGCCGCAGGTGACGCAGACCAAGGACGAGGCGCTGCCCGAACTGAAGACGCTGACCGGCGACAAGGGCTGGCTCGACCGCGCGACGGCGGGATTGTCCGATTAGCCTCGGATGACGTCAGCACGTAACGCGCAGCCAGTCGCCATCGCAGGCGGCGGCATCGGCGGGCTTGCCTGCGCGCTGGCGCTGGCGCGCCAGGGCTTCCGCTCGCTGGTGCTGGAGCAGGCGCGCGAGTTCGGCGAGGTCGGCGTCGGCCTCCAGGTCGCGCCCAATGCGCTGTCGGTGCTCGACGCGCTCGGCGTGGGCGCCGCCGCCAAGAAGCACGCGCTGCTGATCGAGCGGCTCCTGATGATGGACGCTGTGACCGGCGAGGAGGTCGCCAACATCCCGTGCGGCGACGCGGTTCGTCGAGCGCTTCGGCAATCCTTACGCGGTGGCGCATCGCGCCGACATCCACGGCGCGCTGCTCGACGCCTGCCGCGCGCACGAACTGATCGAGCTTCGCACCGACTGCCGCGTGCGTGGATTTCGATCCGCAGCACTCCGGCGTGTCGATCGCGCTGGACGGCGGCGAACGGATCGTGGCCGCGGCGCTGATCGGCGCCGACGGCGTCACTTCGAATGTGCGAAAGCGCATCGTCGGCGACGGCGATCCGCCGCCGGCCGGCGCGGTGATCTTTCGCGCCACGATCCCGGCCGCCGAGATGCCGAAGGATCTGCAGCACCCCTACCCGACATTCTGGGCCGGCCCCGGCTGGCACGTGATCTATTATCCGATCCGCGACTGGAGCATGTTCAACCTCGGCTGCACGGTCGTGACCGGCCAGCGCCGGGTTCGAGCGACGGCGAGGATGTCTCGCCCGATCATGTGCTGCCGCAATTTTCCGACGGTTGCGAAACTCCGCTGCGGGTGCTGCGCATTCCGAAGCAATTCCGCCACTTCATCATCCGCCACCGCGACCCGGTCGACAACTGGACGATGGGCGCCGCGACGCTGCTCGGCGACGCCGCGCACCCGATGGTGCAGTACATCGCGCAGGGCGCGGCGATGGCGCTGGAGGACGCGATCTGCCTCGCCGGCGTGGCGGACGAATGCGACGGCGATTTCGCCAAGGCGTTCCAGCGCTACCAGGACATCCGCATCGTGCGCACCGCGCGGGTGCAGATTTCGTCGCTGATGATGGATCGGCTCAATCACGCCAAGGGCGTGGAGCGGAAGGTGCGCAATTCGCTGTTCGAGGGCCGCACGCCGGAGGAATATTACGACCGCCTGGCCTGGCTCTACACCCCGCCGTCCTATGTGCGATAGCGCCACAGTTCGGGCGATGCCAAAGCATTAGCGCCCGTGAACGTGCGACGATGCGCTTTATGGCGACCTTGCTTCCTGCCGTCGACGAATCCTCGCCGCGCTACGCCGGCTGGCGCGTGGTGGTCGCCTGCTATCTCGCGGCGGTGTGCTGCTGGGGATTCGGCCTCTACGGCCACGGCGTCTATCTCACCGAACTGCACCGGCTGCACGGCTGGCCGACCGCGCTGATCTCCGCCGCCATCACCGGCTTCTATCTGTTCACCGCGGCGCTGGTGGTGTTCGTCAGCGACGCCATCGAGCGGTTCGGCCCGCGGCTGGTCATGCTGATCGGCACGTGCTGCTTCGGCAGCGCGGTGGCGCTGCTCGCCTTCATCACCGCGCTTTGGCAGCTCTACCTGGTCTATCTGCTGATGGCGGTCGGCGCCGCCACCATGCATGTCGGCGCCATCAGCACGGTGGTCGGCCTGTGGTTCGACCGCAGAGCGCCCGCTCGCCATCAGCCTGGCGCTGAACGGCGCAAGCTCCGGCGGCATCCTGGTCACGCCGCCGCTGGTGCTGGCGATCGCGGCTTACGGATTTTCCAAGGCCATCGTCGGCGCAATGCTGCTGATGGCTGTGGTGCTGCTGCCGGCAATCGTGTTTTGGATCGACCGCCCGGCGGTTGCCGCGGCAAAGCCCGACGCCGCGCCGGCAGCCGCCGCCTGGACGCGGCGAAGCGCGCTGCGCAGCACGAGATTCTGGAGCGTGGCCGCGCCGTTCGCGCTGGCGCTGACCGCGCAGGTCGGCTTCCTGGTGCACCAGATCGCGATCCTGCGAGCCGATCCATCGGCCGGGCGCAGGCCGGATTTTCGGTCGCGGCGCTGACGATTACGGCGATCATCGGCCGCTTCGGGCTCGGCGCCTTCGCCGGCCGCCTCGACATGCGGCGGTTCGCGGCGTGGTCGGTGGCGAGCCAGGCCGCGGCGCTGCTGGCGCTGACCGCGACGACCAACACCGCGGCGCTGATCGCGGCTTGCGTGCTGTTCGGCCTGTCAGCCGGCAATCTGCTGACGCTGCCGTCGCTGGTCATTCAGCGCGAGTTCGACGCGGCGTCGTTCGGCATGCTGGTCGGGCTGTCGTGGGCGATCAGCCAGTTCACCTATGCGTTCGGCCCGGGCCTGCTCGGCGTCGATCCGCGACGCCACCGGCAGCTACACCGCGCCGCTCATGCTGTTGGCCGCGCTCGACCTCGCCGCGGCCGCGCTGATCTTGCTGCGGCCAGCGACGCGCGACACGCCTTATTTAAGCGCGCCGACGGACTTCAGGTAATTGTAGGCCTGGATGATCTCGCGCAGCTTGTCTTCGGTCGCGCGGTCGCCGTTGTTGGCGTCGGGATGATGGCGCTTCACCAGCATCTTGAACTTCGCCTTGATCTCGGCCTTGTCGGCGCCGACGTCGAGGCCGAGCTCGTGCAGCGCCTTGCGCTCGGCGTTGCGGATGGCGCGCGGCGGCTCGGCCTTCTCGGCCTTGGTGCGGGCGCCGAACTCACGGAACACGTTGAACGGATCGCGCGCGGCGTCGGTGCCAAGCTCGGGCCCGGGATGATTGCCGGTGCCCATCTTCCAGGTCGGGCGATGGCCGGTGATCGCGTCCTTCTGGTACTTGAGGACGGCGTCGTCGCTCATGCCGGAGAAGTAATTGTAGGAGTGGTTGTACTCGCGGACGTGCTCGAGGCAGAAGCGCCAGTACTCGTTCTCGCGCTGCCGCCCCTTCGGCGCGCGATGCGTCGCCGCGTTGTCGCAGCCCTTCCAGTCGCAGCACGGCGCGTCGGGACTGCGCCGGCGGTCCTCGCTGGGCTTGACGCGAATGCGATCGAACAAGGGTGAGTCGAATTTCATGACCGAACATTATGCGGAGTTGGCGATGACACCTTCAAGTCTTGACAGATGGTTTTTCCAACAGGTCGTGCTGCTTCGGCGGTTGACCGCCGCAGCACCCTCGCATACCTGAGGTTCCATGCAGGTTAAGACCCAGATTGCCGACAAGCTCACAGCCGCGTTCGCGCCGCAAAGCCTCGATGTGGTGGATGAATCGCATCAGCACGAGGGCCATTCCGGCCATCGGCCGGGCGGCCAGACCCATTTCAGGGTCCATATCGTGTCGGAGGCGTTCCGCGGAAAGAGCCGGGTCGAGCGCCACCGCATGATCAATCAGACACTTTCGGGTGAGCTTGCAGGCGGCGTGCATGCGCTGGCGATCCACGCCAGCGCTCCGGGGGAGAGTTGACGCTGCGCGTCACCTCAACGGCACCTGCACGAATTCGGCAAGTTCCGTAGTCGTCAACACGCGCGGCATGAATTTGAGATTCACCGCTTCGGTCATCAGCGCATCCATGCCCTTCACGGTATTTGGATCGAGCGCCGACTTGGCAAAGAACTCGTCGCGCAGGCGGGTGGCGTTGCGCGGCGTCGTCTTGCGGAAGGCGACATAGGCCTCCAGCGCCTTCGGGTCCGACGAATACATCCAGTCGATCGTCTCGCCGAACGCCTTCATGAAGCGAACGAACACGTCGCGACGCGCTTTCAGGCTGTTGGCGTTGGCGATGTTCACCCGGATGGTCTGGTCCTTCAGGCTCGGCACGTCGTTGGCGCGGGCGAAGATGCGGATGCGGCCGTCGTCGAGCATGTCAAAGCCGAGCGGCGGCGAGGTCCAACCGATGTCGACCTGCCCCGACAACGCCACCGTCAGCGTGGCCGCCGGCCCGCCGGTCGCCACCGGCTTGCCCTTGAACCCGAGCTCGCGGATCAGGCCGAGCACCACGCTGTGGGTGGACGCGCCGTTGGTCGAATAGGCGATGGTGGTTGCGTCGGTCGCATCCTTGATGGTCTTGAGCGGCGAATCGCCTTTGACGAACCAGAAGTCGGCGTTGCCGGTCGCGCTGCCCGAGATGATGCGGATCGGCGCGCCTTTGCTGTAGGCGCCAAGCGCGCCGAGAGTGCCGATGCCGATCCCGATGTCGGCGCTGCCGGAGATCACCGCCTGCTGAGTCTCGCCGGTGCCCTGGGTGCAGACCGCCTCGATCAAGATGCCATGCTTGGCATAGATGCCGGCGCCGTCGCCGAGCTGGACCGGCGACGAATCCCAGTTGCCGCATTGCCCGACGGCAATCTTCAGCGCATCCGCCGCCGAAGCGCTCGATCCGCTCAGTGCGAGGATCGCCAGCCCGATTGACAGTCCTTTCAACGATCGCACGCGCATTGCTGCCTCCCCGCTCGATCTATTGCGGCGCGATGTTCGCCGCCTTGATGATCTCACCCCAGCTTGACGCGCTCGGCGCGGATCTGCGCGGCGAACTCCTGCGGACTGTCGCCGATCAGCCGCGCGCCGGATTTGCTGAAGCGCTCCTGCATCGCCGGCGTGCGCACCGCCGCGGCGATCGCCTGGTGCAGCCGCGCGATGATCGGCTGGCGGCGTGCCGGCCGGCGCGGCGATGCCGAACCAGGACGACGCCTCGTAGTTGGCAACGCCCGCCTCGGCCGCGGTCGGCACGTCAGGCAACAGCGCCATGCCGCTGCTTCGCCGCCACCGCCAGCGGCCGCAGCTTGCCGGCCTGGATATGCGCGAGCACGGTCGGCGGATTGTCGACCACGCCGTCGATCTGGCCGGCGATCAGATCGGTGACCGCGGGCGCGGCGCCGCGATAGGGCACGTGCGTGATCTTGACGTCGGCGGCGTGCATCAGCATCGCGAGACCGAGATGGCCGGTGGTGCCGATGCCGGGCGAGCCGAAGTTGAGCTTGCCGGGCTGCGCCTTGGCCAGCGCGACGAATTCCTTGAGCGTCTTCGCCTCGACCTTCGGATTGACCACCACCAGCATCGACATGTCGGCGACGTTGGAAACCGGAATGAACGCGGTCTCGACGTCGAACGGCATCTTGGCATAGAGGAACGGATTGGCGGTCAGGATGCCGGCCGACGACATCAGCAGCGTGTAGCCGTCGGGCGCGGCCTTGGCGACGGCATCGGCGCCGGTGTTGCCGCCGGCGCCGGCGCGGTTCTCGACGATCACCGGCTGGCCGAGCGACTTCGACATTTCGTCGCCGACGGCGCGCGCCAGCACGTCGGCAAGGCCGCCCGCGGGGAACGGCGCGATCAGCCGGATCGGTCGGTCGGGATAGGTCTGGGCCTGCGCCGCGGCGCTCGACGAGAACGCGCGAATCCGGCGAACAGAATTCGGCGCAGCAGCATTACGCCCTCCCATGAATTCTATCGTTGTCGATCACGATAGGAGGCGACGCATGCGAAGTCAACGCTAAGCGCATCTTGCCGCAGCTCACCTGACCCGCTCTACCCGGCCCACGCCATCGACACCGGCTTGCGGACCAGCGGGGTGATCCGCAGCGCGGTGATGCGGTTGCGCTGCTTGCGCAGCACGCTGAAGCGGAAGCCGTGAAAGGTGAAGCTCTGCCCGACGTCCGGGATCGAGCGCGCCTCATGGATGACAAGGCCGGCGATCGTGGTCGCCTCGGCGTCCGGCAGGTTCCAGTCCATGGCGCGGTTGAGGTCGCGGATCGGCACCGAGCCATCGACATTGACCGAGCCGTCCGGCTGCGGCCGCACGCCCGGCATCGGCGATGTCGTGCTCGTCGGAAATGTCGCCGACGATCTCCTCCAGGATGTCCTCGAGCGTGACCAGGCCCTTCGACCTCGCCGTATTCGTCGACCACCAGCGCGAAGTGGGTCTTGCGCCGGCGGAACGCCTTGAGCTGCTCCGACAGCGGACGGATGTCGGGCACGAACCAGGGCGGCAGCGCGATCGCCATGACGTCGATCTGGGCAAGGTCGCCTTCGGCGTTCTTCAGCGCGCGCAGCAGGTCCTTGGCGTGCAGGATGCCGACGATGTTCTCGGGCTTGTCGCGCCACAGCGGGATGCGGGTGAACTCGGCCTTGAGCACCGCGCTGACGATCTCTTCCGGCGGATCGTCGGCATTGACCGTCACCATCTCGGTGCGATGGACCATGACGTCGGAAACTTCGAGGTCGCCGAAGCGGAAAACGTTCTGGATGTATTCCGCCTCGCCCTCTTCCATCTTGCCGTGCTCGGCCGACACCTCGACGAGCCCCTCGATCTCGACGTCGGTGAGGATTTCCTGTTGCGAGCCTTCCTCGACGCCGAGCATCCGCAGGATCGAGCGCGACGCGGCATTGAGCAGCCAGTTCAGCGGATAGAAGAGCAGAAAGGAGACGATAGAGCGGATACGCGATCCATTGCGACACCGGCACCGGCTCCCGGATCGCCAGCGTCTTCGGCACCTGCTCGCCGACGACGATATGCAGCGAGGAGAACACCAGGAACCCGACCATGAACGAGGTGAAATGCAAGCGCGATGTCCGACATCCCGAGTCGGTCAGAACCGGCGTGAGCAATGCGGCAACGGTCGGTTCACCGACCCAGCCGAGGCCAAGCGAGGCCATGGTGATGCCGAGTTGGCAGCACGCGAGATAGGCTTCGATGTTGCCCATCATCTGCTTGCAGCAAGTCGCGCGCCGAAGCGATTCTGCTCCGCCATCGCGTCGATGCGAAAGCCGCGGCTCTTCACCAGCGCGAATTCCGCGGCAACATAGAAAGCGTTGGCGGCAAGCAGCAGATATGGCGATCAGCAGGCTGGCGATCGTGTCGTTCATCGCGCGGCGAGCTTCTCGGCGAGGAAGGCGCGAACCTCGCCGGCATCGACGTCGCGGGTGACGAAGGCCTGCCCGATGCCGCGCACCAGGATGAAGGTGAGCTGGCCGCGCTTGCACCTTCTTGTCCTGGGAGATCAGGTCCATCATCGCATCGAGCCGTGGGCCAGTTGCCGCCGGGCACGGCTTTGACATGGGTGGGCAGGCCGACCGCCGCAAGATGCGCGATCGACGCGGTCGGCGTCGGCTTTGGCAATAAGCCCGCGCCGGGCCGAGAACTCGAACGCCAGCGACATGCCGAGCCCGATCGCCTCGCCGTGCAGGAGCTTGTCGGAGAAGCCGGCCGCGGCTTCGAACGCATGTCCGAAGGTGTGGCCGAGATTGAGCAGCATGCGGTCGCCGGTCTCGCGCTCGTCGCGCGCGACGATCGCGGCCTTGGCGCGGCAGCTCACCGCGATGGCGTGCTCGCGCGCAGGCCCGCCGGCGAACAGGTCGCGCCAGTTGGCGTCGAGCCACTCGAAGAAGCTGGCGTCGCCGAGCAGGCCGTATTTCACCACCTCGGCGTAGCCGGCGCGGAACTCGCGCTCCGGCAGCGTGTCGAGCAGCGCGGTGTCGGCCACCACCAGGATCGGCTGATAGAACGCGCCGACCAGGTTCTTGCCCTGGCGGGAATTGATCGCGGTCTTGCCGCCGACCGAGGAATCGACTTGCGCCAGCAGCGTCGTCGGCACCTGCACGTAATCGACGCCGCGGCGAACGACCGAGGCGGCAAAGCCGCCGAGATCGCCGACCACGCCGCCGCCGAGCGCCACGACGAGATCGCCGCGCTCGATTTTCGCCGCCAGCAGCGCGTCGCAGACCTGCTCGAAATAGCGGAAGCTCTTGCTGCTCTCGCCCGCCGGCACCTTCACGGAAGACACACCGATGCCGGCGCCGGTGAGCGCAGCTTCCGCCGCCGCGAGATGATGGCGCGCCACCGTCTCGTCGGTGACGATCGCGACCTTGCAGCCCGGCCGGAGCCTGGCGATCCGCTCGCCGAGCGTCGCAAGCAGGCCGCGGCCGATCGCGATGTCATAGGCGCGCTCGCCGAGCGCGACATTCACGGTGATCGGATCGCCGGAGCGCAAGCGGCGCGGTCATGGCGTGCCCTCTTCCGGCGCAGCGTCGCTCGGCGCCAGGCGGCCGCGCAGGCCTTCGAGGATTTCATCGACGATGGTTTCGTGCGGCACGTCGCGCGATTCCACCGTGAGGTCGGCCTCGGCATAGACCGGATCGCGCTCCTCGATCAGCCGCCGCAGCGTCTCCGACGGATCGACGTTCTTGAGCAGCGGACGATCGCCGCGGCGCTTGATCCGGCGATTGAGCACTTCGAGCGTGGCGCGCAGCCACACCGAAATTCCCTTGGCGCGGATCGCCGCGCGGGTGTCGGCGTTCATGAATGCGCCGCCGCCGGTGGCCAGCACCTGCGGGCCGCTTTCCAGCAGCCGCGCGATCACGCGCGTCTCGCCGGCGCGGAAATACGGCTCGCCGTGGGCGGCGAAGATTTCCGAGATGGTCATGCCGGCGGCCTTTTCGATCTCGACGTCGGCATCGACGAACGGAATGCCGAGCCGGGCGGCCAGCCTGCGGCCGACCGACGACTTGCCCGCGCCCATCATGCCGACCAGCACCACCGAGCGGCGGCCCAGCGCCGCGCTCAGCGACGGCTTCGGCTGCGGCGTAGCGCCGTTATGTGTGACGACATCCGACATGCTATACTTGTATCCAAATCCGACGATGGCATAAACCGTGGCCTGAAAAGGTAAACGCCGTCGATTCGGCGGTCTCCGAGTGCGAAAATGCCGACCTTGTTCCGATTCCTGCTGGTGGTTGGGGTTCTGGGAGCGCCTTGTATATGCCGGCGCTTTTTGCGCTGACCCGGCATGTCGATCCCCAGCCGCGCGAGATGACCGTGACGATTCCGCCCGACAAGCTGTTCAAGCCTTCCCGCTGATGACCGGATGGGCCGACGGCCGCGCGCCAGCAACGAAACGCTGATCGAGCTGTTCCTCGACATGCTCGCGGCCGAGCGCGGCGCTAGCGTCAACACGCTCGATGCCTACCGGCGCGATCTCGCCGATTTCTCCGCCGACCTCGCCAAGCCGGGGAGACGATCGCCGCAGCCGACAGCGACGCGTTGCGCGCCATCTCGGGCGGCTTGCCAAGCGCGGGCTTGCGGCGGCGTCGGTGGCGCGGCGGCTCTCCGCGATCCGCCAGCTCTATCGTTTCCTCTACAGCGAAGGCCATCGCGGCGACGATCCGGCCGCGGTGATCGAGGGGCCGAAGCGCGGCCGCAGCCTGCCCAAGGTGCTCACCATCAAGCAGGTCGACGATCTGCTGGCGCAGGCGCGCGCCGGCACGCAGGTCGAGGCGCCGTCGGAGCGGCTGCGCGCGGCGCGGCTGAACTGCCTGCTGGAGGTGCTCTACGCCACCGGCCTGCGCGTCTCCGAGCTGGTGGCGCTGCCGGAGGCGGCGGCGCGGCGCGACCAGCGCATGCTGGTCATCCGCGGCAAGGGCGGGCGCGAGCGGCTGGTGCCGCTCAATGACTCCGCCAAGCGCACCATGACCGACTATCTCGCGCTGCGCGCCGAGGCAAAGCTCGACAAATCGAAATGGCTGTTCCCGTCGTTCGGCGAGAGCGGCCACCTGAGCCGCCAGCATTTCGCACGCGAGCTGAAGACGCTCGCGGCGGCCGCGGGGCTCAAAGCCTCGCAGGTCAGCCCGCACGTGCTGCGTCACGCCTTCGCCAGTCACCTGCTGCAGAACGGCGCGGACCTGCGCGTGGTGCAGACGCTGCTCGGCCACGCCGACATTTCGACCACGCAGATCTACACCCACGTGCTGGAGGAACGGCTCAAGAGCCTGGTGCGCGACCTGCACCCGCTGGCGGAAAAGCCTTGAATGGTTGACTTAAAGCTCTGTGACAGGCCAGTTTCGGCCCGAACCAGCGCGTAACCCCAGAGGCGACATTTTCCTCAAATGCGCAGCTATCTCGACTTCGAAAAGCCGGTGGCCGAGCTTGAGGCCAAGGTCGAAGAACTGCGCGCGATGCAGGACGGCGAGATGACGCCGCCAACATCGCCGACGAGATCGGCCGGCTCGAAACCAAGGCCGCGCAGGCGCTGCGAGACCTCTACACCGAACTGACGCCGTGGCAGAAGACACAGGTCGCCCGCCATCCGCAGCGGCCGCATTGCCTCGACTACATCAACGCGCTCATTCCCGAGTTCATCGCCTTCGCCGGCGACCGCAAGTTCAGCGAGGACGAGGCGATCGTCGGCGGCTTCGGCCGCTTCCGGGGCGAGAGCATCTGCGTCATCGGCCACGAGAAGGGTTCGTCGACCGAGAGCCGGCTCAAGCACAACTTCGGCATGGCGCGGCCGGAGGGCTACCGCAAGGCGGTGCGGCTGATGGAGATGGCCGACCGCTTCGACATTCCGGTGCTCTGCTCTGGTCGACACCGCGGGCGCCTATCCCGGCATCGACGCGGAGGAGCGCGGCCAGGCCGAGGCGATCGCGCGCTCGACCGAAGCCTGTCTCAATCTCGGCGTGCCGAACGTCGCGGTCATCCTCGGCGAAGGCGGCTCGGGCGGCGCGGTCGCGATCGCCACCGCCAACCGCGTGCTGATGCTCGAGCACGCGATCTACAGCGTGATCTCGCCGGAGGGCGCGGCCTCGATCCTGTGGCGCGACACCACCAAGGCGCAGGACGCCGCCACCAACATGAAGATCACAGCGGCCGATCTCACCGCATTCGGCATCATCGACGGCATCGTCACCGAGCCGATCGGCGGCGCCCACCGCGATCCGGCCGCCGCGATTGCAGCCGACCGGCGAGGTGGTGGCGAAAGCGTTCGCCGAACTCAAGGGACTCGACCGCGAGACCGTGCGGCGGCAGCGCCGCGACAAGTTCCTCGCCATCGGCCGAAACCTCGAATAGGGCGGCCACCCCCTGGGGACCGGGTTACCGCGCACCGGGCAAATAAGGCAGAGGCCCAAAGCTGCTGTGGAGCGTTGAATCCATGAGTTTATCTGCCGAAATCGGTCATAATTTTACCGTTCGTACACCGTAGCCATGCTCAATCGGAATCTTGGTTTTTGGGCCAAGCTCTTGCGGTTTGGCCCCCTTTTGGGAAAACGCCTATAGATGGCTTGGGACTTGGCTTGGGACTTGGCTTGGGACTTGGCTTGGGACTGGCTTGGGACCTGGGTTTGGGGACTGCCTGCCGCCTTTGGGGAGTTTGCGTTTGAACCGAAGCCCGCTTGTCCGCGCTCTGCTGGTATCGGTCGCGCTCGGCGCGTCGGTGGCGCTGTCGGGCTGCAACACCGATGGCATCAGCGTACTGCCGATGAGCGAGAAGGCAGCGCGTCCGCTCTCCGACAAGATGGTGAAGGAAATCCAGTCCAAGAACATGGACATGGAATCGCCGATCCTGATCCGTGTGTTCAAGGAAGAGTCCGAGCTGGAAGTCTGGAAGCAGGACCGCGAAGGCCGCTACGCGATGCTCAAGACCTATCCGATCTGCCGATGGTCGGGCGAGCTTGGCCCCAAGATCAAGGAAGGCGACCGGCAGGCGCCGGAGGGCTTCTACAGCATCAGCCCCGGCCAGATGAATCCGAACTCGCAATACTATCTGTCGTTCGATCTCGGCTATCCGAACGCCTTTGACCGCGCCCACGGCCGCACCGGCGCACAGCTCATGGTGCACGGCGACTGCTCGTCGCGCGGCTGCTATTCGATGACCGACGAACAGATCTCGGAAATTTATGCGCTCGGGCGCGACTCGTTCTTCGGCGGCCAGAAATCGTTCCAGGTGCAGGCCTATCCATTCCGGATGACGCCACGAAACCTCGCCAAGCATCGCAACAATCCGCACATCGCGTTCTGGAAGATGCTGAAGAAGGGCAACGATCATTTCGAGGTCACGCGCCTCGAGCCCAAGGTCAATGTCTGCGACAAGCGCTACGTGTTCGACGCCGCGGCGCCGGGAGGCGGCGGTGCACTGTCGTTCACCCCGGCCGGCAAGTGCCCGGCGTTCGAAGTGTCGCAAGAGATCGCCAGCGCCGTGCGCGACAAGGAGCAGAAGGACGAGTTCCAGATCGCCGATCTGAGCCGCCGCAATATTCCCCTCGCCCCGATCAAGACCAATGCCGACGGTGGCATGCATCCGGTATTCGTCGCCGCGGTGAAGCGCAATCAGATCGGCGTCCAGCCGCCGCAGGAATTCGCGTTCGTCTCGACGCCGCCCGGAACCATTCCGGCCACCGTGCGCCCGCCGCGCATCCCCGAGCTTGACGATGCGCCGATTGTCGCGGGCGCGCCGGCTCCGTCGCAGTCGCATGCCTCGAGCGACGTTTCGTCTTCCGAGATGGCCATTGCGCCCACGCAGCCGGCCGCGAAATCGAGCGGCACCAACCTGTTCGGCAGCCTGTTCTCTTCGGGATCGGCCGAGAAGAAGGGCGACGGTCCGATCGATCGCGTGGCGCGCCTGATCGGCCTCGGCGGCAAGGACCAGGACACCAAGAAGGCCGAAGCTGCTCCCGCGCCGGCTCCGAAGCCGAAACCTGCGGCCAAACCGACCAGCGTGGCCTCCAGTGGCGCCATCCGCGCCAAGCAGGCCGAAGCCGCGCCGATCAAGACCACCGAAGCAAAAGCCCCGGCGCAGACCGCGGCGGCCAGCGCGCCGGCCAGCACGGCAATGAACGGTTCGGCGCCGGTGGTGCCGACCGGAAACTTCGACAACCGCTGGTCGGGCTTCCGCTAGACCGCCCGTCAAACTGCCCTGACATCAATGCTGGTTAGAGGCCCGGCCTGGACTTGAACCAGGATTCGAAGCGATGCCCCGTCCCCGCATGCACATCTGCCACCGGGCCCTGACGGGAACGTAGCAGAGCCGCCTGCCCCGGCCTCTCAAAGCTCGATTCAGGGTTACTTCGCCGTAGACGAAGCAACGCCAACAAAATTGCCGGGCAAGCGCCCGGCGATCTTGTTTCGACCTCAAGAGTTACGCGAACCGCCCGTGGCAGTGCTTGTATTTCTTGCCCGAGCCGCACGGGCATTCCTCATTGCGACCAACCTTGCCCCAGCTCGTCGGATCGTTCGGATTGCGTTCGGCCGCGGGCTTGGGCGTGATGCCAGCGCGCGCCAGCGTCTGCGCGCCCGCCTGGGCCAGCGCCAATTCATCCTCGCCGGTCGAAGGATCGACGTGCGAGGCCTGCATCGGCGGCAATTCCGGCACGTTGGCCTCAGACTGCTGCTGCACGATTTCGACCCGCATGAGCTGAGCGGTGACGCCTTCGCGGAGGTTCTGGCCCATGGCTTCGAACAGACTGAAAGACTCGGCCTTGTACTCGTTGAGCGGGTCGCGCTGGCCATAGCCGCGCAGACCGATCACCTGGCGCAGATGCTCGAGCATAACGAGATGCTCGCGCCAGAGATGGTCAAGCGTCTGCAACAGGATCGACTTCTCGACGTAACGCAGCACGTCCGGCCCCCATTGCCCGACCTTGGCTGCCATGTGCTCGTCGGCGCGCCGGGTGATGCGCGCCAGCAATTCCTCGTCGGCGATGCCTTCTTCCTTGGCCCATTGATCGACCGGCAGGTCGAGGCTCAGCACACGCGTGAGCTCCGCCTTCAGACCCGTCACGTCCCATTGCTCGGGATAGGCATTCTCCGGAACGTGCTTGTGCACCAGGTCGTCGATCACGTCATGACGCATGTCGTTGACGATTTCGGCGGTCACCGCATCCGACATCCATTCAACGCGCTGGTCGAAGATCACCTTGCGCTGGTCGTTCATCACGTTGTCGAACTTCAGGATATTCTTGCGGATGTCGAAGTTGCGCGCCTCGACCTTCTGCTGCGCCTTCTCCAATGCCTTATTGATCCAGGGGTGGACGATCGCCTCGTTCTCCTTCAGCCCGAGCTTGGTCAGCATGCCGTCGAGCTTGCCGGAGCCGAAGATGCGCATGAGGTCGTCTTCGAGCGAGAGAAAGAACTTTGAGCGGCCGGGATCGCCCTGGCGGCCGGAACGGCCGCGAAGCTGGTTGTCGATGCGCCGGCTTTCATGACGCTCGGTGCCGAGCACGAACAGCCCGCCGGCCTTGAGCGCGGTTTCCTTCAGACGCGCAATCTGCTTGCGGATTTCGTCGGCACGCGGGTCCTTCTCGCGCGCGCGCGGGTCCTCGATGTCGCTGAGTTCCTGGCGAATACGCATGTCGGCATTGCCGCCAAGCTGAATGTCCGTGCCGCGGCCCGCCATGTTGGTGGCGATGGTGATCGCGCCCGGCACGCCGGCCTGCGAGACGATGTAGGCTTCCTGCTCGTGGTAGCGCGCGTTGAGGATGGCGAAGACCTTGCTCTTCTTGGCGCCCTCGTCACCGCTGTAGAGCGCAGCGAAGGCGTTCGGATCGGTGAAGTCGTGCTGCTCCCAGCCGGCCTGCCGCAGCATCTCCGCGAGACTTTCGGATTTCTCGATCGAGGTGGTGCCGACCAGCACCGGCTGGCCGCGGACCTTGCAATCCTCCAGCAGCGTGATGATGGCGCGGTACTTCTCGGCGGCCGTTCGATAGACCTCGTCGTCCTGGTCGTCGCGGATCATCGGCAGGTTGGTCGGCACCTCGACGACCTCGAGATTGTAGATGTCCATGAACTCGTCGGCCTCGGTGAGCGCCGTGCCGGTCATGCCCGCGAGCTTCTCGTACATGCGGAAGTAGTTCTGGAACGTAATCGAGGCGAGCGTCTGGTTCTCGGGCTGAATCGGCTGGTGCTCTTTCGCCTCCAGCGCCTGGTGCAGCCCTTCCGAATAGCGGCGGCCCGGCATCATGCGGCCGGTGAACTCGTCAATGATGACGACCTCGCCGTTGCGCACGATGTAGTCCTTGTCGCGCTGGAACAGCTTGTGGGCGCGCAGCGCCTGATTGACGTGATGGACAGTCGAGACGTTCTCCACGTCGTAGAGCGAGTCGCCCTTGAGCAGATCCGCCTCGGTCAGCAGCTTTTCTAGCTTCTCCATGCCGACTTCGCTCAGCGCCACCGTGCGCTGCTTCTCGTCAACTTCGTAGTCGGCCTTGTCGAGCTTCGGAATATAGGCGTCGATGGTGTTGTAGAAATCCGAACGGTCGTCGAGAGGACCGGAGATGATCAGCGGCGTGCGCGCCTCGTCGATCAGGATTGAATCCACTTCGTCGACGATCGCGAAAATGTGCCCGCGCTGGACCATGTCCTCCATGCGGTACTTCATGTTGTCGCGCAGGTAGTCGAAGCCAAGCTCGTTGTTAGTGCCGTACGTAACATCGCAGTCGTAAGCGATCTTGCGCTGCTCGTCGTCGAGCCCGTGAACAATGACGCCGGTCTTGAGCCCGAGGAAGCCGTAGATCTGGCCCATCCACTCGGAGTCGCGCTTGGCGAGATAATCGTTGACGGTGACGACATGAACACCACGTCCAGCCAACGCGTTGAGATAAACCGGCAAAGTCGCGACCAACGTCTTGCCTTCGCCGGTCTTCATCTCGGAGATCTGGCCCTCGTGCAGGATCATGCCACCGATCAACTGCACGTCGAAGTGCCGCTGCCCGATCGCGCGCTTGGCCGCCTCGCGCACGGTCGCGAACGCCGGCACCAAGATGTCGTCGAGCGTCTTGCCTTCAGCGAGCTCCTTCTTGAAGGCAACGGTGCGCGCGCGAAGCTCCTCGTCGGAGAGCGTCAGCAGTTCAGGCTCGAGCGCATTGATTGCGTCGACCCGCGGCTGATACCTGCGCACGCGCCGGTCATTGGAGGAGCCGAAGAATTTTCGGGCGACAGCGCCAAGCATTGCGGTTCAATTCCTTGCCTGTGGCAAGCCGCCGGTGCGGCCATCTTTAAGGGAAATGCGGCACTTCTCGGGCATTTGCAATGGGATAGCGAGCATCGAGCAGGACCGCGCGGCCTTGGAGAGATAGGAGGGGGTCTAAGCCTTGTCAATTAGCGCGGTTTTTGGCCTTTACCATCCAACATTCCGCCGCATTGCCCGATCACGGCGTCGTCAATGGGTCGACCCATTCTGTCGTTGCCAACCGGGACCGATTGCGCGACAAGTCGCCGCCCTCCGCCAATTTTGGCGGCGCACAACACCACAAGGACTGCCATGTCTGCCCAGGCCACGCCTGCCCAACCAGCCATTCGACCCGCGACCTTTTGGTCAGGGCTCTCCACCCTGCGCATGAGCGCATTCGGGCTGATTGCCGTCGCGCTACTCGCGGTGCTGCCGGGTGGTCCGGCGCGGGCGCAGAGCGATCCGGTGATCGCCAAGGTGAACGGCGTGGAAATCCGCGAGAGCGATCTGGCGATGGCCGAGGAGGACGTTGGTCAGAGCCCCCAGACCCAGGCGATGACTGGCGACGCCAAGCGCGATTACTTGG
The DNA here is from genome assembly GCA_963842645.1 of uncultured Alphaproteobacteria bacterium. GTDB lineage: Bacteria > Pseudomonadota > Alphaproteobacteria > Rhizobiales > Xanthobacteraceae > Z2-YC6860. The sequence continues at coordinate 285,897 of CAWJGY010000011.1, forward strand.
TGTCCTATCTTGCCGACGTGATCCTGGCTGCCAAGGCGGCCGAAGGGAAAAAGGTCGGTGACCAGAAAGAGTTCAAGAGCCGCCTCGCTTTCATCCGCAACAAGCTGCTGATGGAGACGCTGTTGCTGCAGGAAGGCAAGGCGGCGTTGACCGACGCTGCGATGAAAAAGGTCTACGACGACGCGGCCAAGCAGATGGGCAACGAGCAGGAGGTCCGCGCGCGCCACATCCTGGTGCCGAGCGAAGACGAGGCGAAGGCGGTATTGGCGGAGGTCAAGAAGGGAACCGACTTCGCCGAGCTTGCCAAGCAGAAGTCGAAGGACCCCGGCGCCGCGGCCGAAGGCGGCGACCTCGGCTATTTCGGCAAGGAGCAGATGGTGCCGGAGTTCGCCGAGACGGCGTTCAAGCTGGACAAGGGACAGGTCTCCGATCCGGTGAAGACACAGTTCGGCTGGCACATCATCAAGGTTGAGGACAAACGCACCAAACCGGTGCCGGAGTTCGACAAGGTGAAGGACCAGATCGAGACCTACGTCACGCGCAAGGCGCAGGCCGACTACATTCACAAGCTCCAGGAAACGGCGAAGATCGAGCGGCTGGACAAGAAGTAACGAAGGGGCGCGCGCCTCGTCGCACACTCTCCGTCTATCAACGTCATGGCCGGGCATAGCCGTCGAAGACGGCGTCGCTTCGCTCGCCTATTGTCCCGGCCATCCACGTCTTACTAAGCCCTAATGAAATGAAGTAAGGAAGGCGTGGATGCCCGGCACAAGGCCGGGCATGACGAACTCAAAAGGTCGTGCCCGTGGCCGCTCCTGTCCCCGTTTCTCCCCTCGCCCCAAAAATCGTCCCGGCCATGCCGCCGATCGCCGGCGTGAAACTCGCTACCGCCGCGGCCGGCGTCAAATACCTCAACCGCACCGATGTGCTCCTAGCACTGCTCTCGCCCGGCACCGCCGTGGCCGGCGTACTCACCAAATCAAAATGCCCCTCCGCGCCGGTGGAATGGTGCCGCGCCAATCTCAAACAGGGCAAAGCCCGCGCGTTGGTGGTCAATTCCGGCAACGCCAATGCCTTCACCGGCAAGACCGGACGGCAAGCCTGCCAATTCACCGCGAAGATCGCGGCCCGCGCCGTCGGCTGTACGCTCGCCGACGTGTTTCTCGCCTCGACCGGCGTGATCGGCGAACCGCTCAACGCCAAGGTATTTGATGGAGTGATGGAAGGCATGATCGTCGCAGCGAACGAGTCGCCGTGGCTCGACGCCGCCAAGGCGATCATGACCACCGACACCTTCCCCAAGGTCGCCACCGCGACCGCGAAGCTCGGCAAGTCCACCGTCACCATCAATGGCATGGCCAAGGGCGCCGGTATGATCGCGCCCGATATGGCGACGATGCTGTCGTTTGTCTTCACCGACGCACCGATCAGCGCGCGCGCATTGCAGGCGCTACTATCCGAGGGTGTGACCGACAGCTTCAACGCCGTGACCATCGACGGCGACACTTCGACCTCCGACACGCTGCTGGCATTCGCGACCGGCGCCGCGCTCGACGCACCGCGGATCACCAAGGCGAGCGATCCGCGCCTGAAGAATTTTCGCGCGGCGTTCAACGCCGTGCTGGCCAACCTGGCGGAACAAGTGGCGCGCGACGGCGAGGGCGCCCGCCACCTAATCGAGATCACGGTCGAAGGCGCGGTGTCCAAATCCTCGGCACGCAGGATTGCGATGTCGATCGCCAACTCGCCGCTGGTCAAGACCGCGATCGCCGGCGAGGACGCCAACTGGGGCCGCGTGGTCATGGCGGTCGGCAAGGCCGGCGAACCCGCCGATCGCGACAAGCTCTCGATCTGGTTCAATGGTATCCGCGTGGCACACAAGGGCGCGCGCGATCCGGCTTACGACGAGAAAGTCGTATCGCAGGCGATGAAGAGCCCGGTGATCGCGCTCAAGGTCGCGCTCGGCCTTGGCCGCGGCGCCGACCGCGTGCTGACCTGCGACCTCACCAAGGAATACGTCGCCATCAACGGCGATTATCGCTCGTGAGCGGGCGCATGACCCCGAGAGTTCCCGTTAATCTCGCGTTAGCCGGTTGAGCAATGTCCCCGAGCGGTCACAACACGTTGAATCGCTCTTAACCACGGGCTGTCTAGCTTCGAGGCGGAGCCAGTGAGCATCAAACTTGTTCTTGTTGCCGCCTGCGCTCTCGTCGATGCCGACGGCCGCGTGCTGCTCACCGAGCGTCCCGCCGGCAAATCGATGGCTGGCCTATGGGAGTTTCCCGGAGGCAAGGTCGAAGCCGGGGAACGGCCTGAGGAAACGCTGATTCGGGAACTGAAAGAGGAACTTGGCATTGTCGTGCGGGAGCCATGCCTGGCGCCGTTGACCTTCGCGAGCCACACTTACGAGGATTTCCATCTCCTGATGCCGCTCTACGTGTGTCGGCGCTGGGAGGAAATCGCCACCGCGCAGGAGGGCCAGCGGCTTGCCTGGGTTCGGCCAAACCGGCTCCGGGACTACAAGATGCCTCCGGCGGATGAACCGCTGGTCGCGCATCTGACGACACTGCTGCTGTGAACGGGGTTAATGGCATGACGAAGATCGATACGCTCACCGCGACCGCCAGCCGCCACGCCGCGCACTTTTTCGCCGACGAGAGCGGCGCCACCGCGATCGAATACGCAATGGTGGCATCGGGCATCGGTGCGTTCCTGGCCGCCACGGTTTACACGCTCGGCGGAAACGTGAAGGACATGTTCACGACGCTCGCCAGCTTGTTCCCCAGCTAGTTGCCAGCCTTCTCGCCCGTTGAAATTTCCTGCGTGCGCAGCGCGTCGGCAAGCCGCGTCTTGGCCGAGCCCGGCTTGAGCGGCTGCTGCTGACGTTCGTGCGGCGCCCAGCCCGACAGCCAGACGACCTCGAAGGTCGCGCGGACGCGGCCGTCGGTATCGGCGAATTTCTCCGCATAGATTTCGAAAACGCGGCGCAGCGTGGCGCGGCGCAGCGGGATGCGGCGGCGCTCGATCAGTGCGTTGCCCGCCCCCATGCGGCGAAGGTCATGCATCAGCGCGAGCGGCGAGGCGTAGCGCACCGTGATGCGATCCACGTCGGTCACCGGCAACGCAAAGCCGGCGCGCTGGAGCAAAGCGCCAAGCTCGCGCAGGTCAGCGAACGGCGCCACTCGCGGCGAGACGCCACCTTCGATTTCGGTCTCAGCCTCGGTGAACGCGGCACGCAACTCGGCGAGGCTGTCGCCGCCGATCATGGCTGCGAGAAAAAGTCCGTCGGGCTTCAGCGCACGGCGGATCTGGATAAGCGTGCCGGGCAAATCGTTGACGAACTGCAAGGCGAGCGCGGACACCACGAGATCGAGCGAAGCATCGCGAAATGGCAGCGCTTCTTCATCGGCGACGACGGCCGCAATCGTCCCGACCCGGTCCGCAATCGCCCTTCGCACCGCATCGGTCGGCGTGCCGAGATCGACGGCAATGTCGAATGTGCGCAGCACCGCGGACATGCGGTCAGCGATATCGTCCGCCACCCGCTGGAGCAGGAACGTCACTGGACCGAGCCCCGCCGCCCGCGCGCGGCGCGCGCGCAGTAAGTTGCGATCAAAGATCACGGGAGGCGCCATAGCGCTATTGTAAGATCAACGAACCGCCTGCGGGAGGAGGCAGCCGCGAATCATTTTCTCAGTTTCTTGCCGACCTTGAGCAAGGCCTGTCCGGCAGGCACCTCGTCGTCCAGGTAGATCGTACTGTCGTAGACCAGACCAGCTGCCGGACCGCGTTGATCAGCCCAGCGGCGCCCGGCGGACTACGATCGGAGCGCGCATCCTGCTCGTTCAGGACCACCTCGATCCCCACAGGGTCGCGCGGCCATTCCTGAGTGGATACGCCGGCTTCGCCGTGGTGGTCCCAACCGGCAGCTTCGAACACGGACACGAATTCCTGGGCGAGCTGCAATCCCTCGTCATCGCCGCGATCGACGCGATGGAGACCTTCTGTCCGGCGAACGGACGAAGCGCCTCGATCAGGAAGCGCTTCTGCTCAGCCGACAGGCGCTTTTGCAACTGTGCCCGCTCGAGTTCCGCGAGCTTGTTCTCCGCCTCGATCAACTTCTGGCGCAGCTCGGAATTTTCCTTCAATGCAAGAAGCGATTGCCAAGAGCGTAAACGCGACACGACGCAGCCGCGTGGCGGCGCCGTTCCGCGCGTTTTTCGGCCGGGCCTTGAATGTGGCGCTGTCGACGCTCTGTCCGGCATGCCGCGAGCCGGTCGGTGGCAAACGGACTGTGCGCGCCGTGCTGTTGCGGGCGGGCGCCCGGAACGTGGACCCTCCTGGTGTTCGCGCGGGTTGTCGACGCGGTGCGAACCCCCATATAAACTGGTGGTCGGAACCGCGAAGCAACTGACACAAAACGACCATGGCCACCGTCGAAATCTACACCACGCCTTATTGTCCGTATTGCATCGACGCGAAGGCTCTTCTGAAGAAGAAGAACGTGGCTTTCACCGAGATCGACGTGTCGCGCGACCGGGACTTGAGAGTGAAGATGACTGAACGTGCCTACGGACGCACCACGGTGCCCCAGATTTTCGTCGGCGCCGTTCATGTCGGCGGCTGCGACGATCTCTATGCACTCGACGGTGACGGCAAGCTCGATCCGCTCTTGAACGGGCAGGCCTCGCCATGACCGGTTCGACCTTCCGCGTCGGGCTTATTCAAACGCGGGCCAGCCGTTCGCCCGCCACCAATCTCGACGCCGTCGCCAGGCTGATCGGCGAGGCCAAGGAAGCCGGGGCCGAATACGTGCAGACGCCGGAAATGACCAACATCATGGAGGTGAGCCGCGACAAGCTGTTCGCCACCATCGTGCCGGAGGAGAACGATGCGAGCCTCGCGACCTTCCGCGAACTCGCCCGCACGCTTTCGATCCATCTCCATATCGGCTCGCTCGCGGTCAAGGCCACGGCCGACAAGGCGGCCAACCGCAGCTTCCTGATCGATCCGCGCGGCGAGATCGTCGCGCGCTACGACAAGATTCACATGTTCGACGTCGATCTCGCCAATGGCGAGAGTTACCGCGAGTCGCGCAGCTACCGGCACGGCGAGCTTGCCGTGCTGCACGACCTGCCGTGGGGCCGGCTTGGCCTGACCGTCTGCTACGATCTGCGCTTCCCCGCTCTCTACCGCGCGCTGGCGGAAGCCGGCGCATCGTTCCTGGCAATACCTTCCGCTTTCACCAAACAGACGGGCGAGGCGCACTGGCACGTGCTGATGCGCGCGCGCGCGATCGAGAACGGCTGCTACGTGTTCGCGGCGGCGCAGGGCGGCAAGCACGAGAACGGCCGCGAAACTTTCGGCCATTCGCTGGTGGTCGATCCATGGGGCCGTATCGTCGCCGAGGGCGGCACCGAACCCGGCGTGGTGATGGCCGAGATCGATCCGGCCGAGATCGCCGCGGCGCGGGCTCGTGTGCCCTCGCTCCAGCACGGCCGCCGCTTCGAGATGGTCGAGCCGATGGCGGAGCCGACGCATCTGCGCGCCGTGCGGGGTCCGGCATGATCCGCTATTCGCTGATCTGCGAGAAGAAGCACGACTTCGAGATCTGGTTTAAGAACTCCGCAGACTATGACAAGCAGGCAAAGCGCGGTCTGGTGAGTTGTCCGGCCTGCGGCTCGGTCAAAGTCGAGAAGGGACTCGATGGCGCCTTCGCTCAGCCGCAGCGCCCGGAAGGGCCTGAATGTGCCGACGCCGGAGGCCATTCCGGCGCCGGAGACACCCGCGCCGGCCGAAAGCAAGAACTCCTGTCGCAATGGTGTCGCCGCAGGAGCGCGAACTCCGCTCCAAACTCAAGGAACTGCGCGACCACCTCACCAAAAACGCCGAGAACGTCGGCGGCAAGTTCCCCGAGGAAGCGCGCAAGATGCACTACGGGGAGGCCGAGCACCGTTCGATCTACGGCGAGGCCTCGCCCCAGGAGGCGAAGGAGCTGCTCGATGAAGGCGTCGAGCTGCATCCGCTGCCGGTGCTACCGGACGAGCGAAACTAGAACTCACTGCACCCAGATCAGCAGCGCGACGCCCGCAACGATCAGCGTCATGCCGAGCGCTTCGCGGTTCGTCGTCGCCTGCTTGAAGATGAAGTACGAGATCGCCTGCGCGAATAGCACCTCGACCAGCGCCAGCGTACGCACGTTGGCGACGCTGGTCAGAGCAAATGCCAGGAACCAGAATTCGGACGCCGTCGCGCCCATGAAACCTGCAAACAGCGACGGCCGCCAGGCGCGCGCGATCGCATGCAGCACGGCGCGGTCGCGAACGGCGAGATAGAGCGTCAGCACGCCCGCCTGCATCAGGAGGCCGACGGTCACCGTGAAGGTCGCGGCCAGCACGAAGCTCGGCAGACCAAGCGACAGGATGGCTCCGCGATAGCCGACAGCGGAGAGCGCAAACATCGCGCCGGAGAACAGGCCGAGCAGCACCGGCCTCGTTCCGCCCTCGGTCGCGCCCTTGCCCTTGAGCGACATCGCGACCACGCCCGCGGTGGCGGCCAGGATGGCGACAACCATGCCAAGGGTCACATGATCGCCGAGGAAAATCAGGCCAAACAGCGCCGCCTGGATCGCTTCGGTCTTGATGTAGGCGATGGTGAGCACAAACGAGCGGTCGTTCATGGTCGCCAGCATCAGCGCGGTGGCGAGAATCTGCGCGCCGGCACCGAGCACGATCCAAGGCCAGAACACCGCCGGTGGCTTCGGTATCGGCAGCCCAGTCGCCGTCAGCACGACGGCGAGGAACACCAGCGCGAACGGAAAGCCGAACAGGAAGCGCACGTGTGTGGCACCGACGGTGCCGAGCGCCGTGGTGAGCTCGCGCTGCATGGCGTTGCGCGCGGTTTGGCCGGCGGCGGCAAGGAGCGTGAAGGGAACCCAAAGCAAGCTCGCGGCGAACACGTTACGCCTTCTCCGCCACAAGCATGTAATTCACGTCCATGTCGCTCGAAAGCTGCCAGCGGTCGGCGAGAATGTTGTAGATCACGCCCTGGCTGCCGGTCTGCCGGAGGCCGCCCTGCTCCATTGCGATCTCCAGCTCGTTCGGCGTGACGAACTTATCCCAGCGATGGCTGCCGACCGGAAGCCAGCGCAGGATGTATTCGGCGCCGACAATCGCAAGCGCGAAGCTCTTCAGCGTGCGGTTGAGCGTGGCGACGATCATCAGCCCGCCAGGTTTCACCATCTCAGCGCAGCTTGAGATGAAAAGCCGAACGTCGGCGACGTGCTCGACCACCTCCATCGCCAATACGACGTCGAATTCCTCGCCGGCCTCCGCCAGATCCTCCGCCGTGGCGCAGCGGTAGTCGATCGTTAGGCCGGACTGATTGGCGTGCTGCTGCGCTGCTTTGATGTTGGTCTCGGACGGGTCCACGCCCACCATCATCGCGCCGAGCCGTACCAATGGCTCCGACAAAATTCCGCCGCCGCAGCCGATGTCGAGCATGCGAAGCCCCTTCAGCGAGTTCGAGCCGCTTCGCATCGCGGCCAAACCGTAACGCCGCCTGGTCGCGGATATAGCCGAGGCGCACGGGATTGAACTTGTGCAGCGGGGCCATCTTGCCGCGCGGGTTCCACCACTCGGCGGCGAGCGCGGAAAAGCGCTCGACCTCGGCCGGATCCACCGTGCCCTGGCTGGTCTGACGCTGCGGCTTTTGGGCCATTGCTGCTCTCGGATGGTTAACCGGGCGCCGCGGTTGCAGCACCCCGACCCCGCCGGTATGTATACGCGCCTTTTTGGCCGGCGCTCCAGCACCTTTGCGCCGGGGTCCTGTGTGCTTGCGGGGAAGCGTTACCACCATGGCGCGGCTTGTCTTAAAGTTCGGCGGATCGTCGGTCGCCGACATCGACCGCATCCGCAACGTCGCGCATCACGTCAAGCGCGAGGTCGATGCCGGCCACGAGGTCGCGGTGGTGGTATCGGCCATGTCCGGCAGGACCAACGAACTGGTCGCCTGGTGCCGTGCGGCGTCGCCGCTGCACGACGCCCGCGAATACGATGCTGTGGTCGCCTCCGGCGAACAGGTGACTTCGGGCCTGCTCGCGATCACGCTCGAAGGCATGGGCATCAACGCCCGCTCCTGGCAGGGCTGGCAACTGCCGATCCTCACCAGCAATGCGCACGGCGCAGCGCGCATCCTCGACATCAACGGCGCCGAGCTGATCAAGCGCTTCAAGGAACGCAAGGAGGTCGCGGTGATCTCCGGCTTCCAGGGCATCCACAAGGACACCAACCGCATCACCACGCTCGGACGCGGCGGCTCCGACACCTCGGCGGTGGCGATCGCCGCCGCCATTCAGGCCGACCGTTGCGACATCTACACCGACGTCGATGGCGTCTATACGACCGACCCGCGCATGGTGCCGCGCGCTAAGCGCATGGACAAGATCGCGTTCGAGGAAATGCTCGAGTTTGCTTCGCTCGGCGCCAAGGTGCTGCAGGTTCGCTCGGTCGAGCTTGGTATGTTGCACAAGGTGAAAATCTTCGTGCGCTCGAGCTTCGACAAACCCGAGGACATCGACCCGTACGGCACGCCGCCGGGCACGCTGATTTGCGACGAGGAGGATATCGTGGAGCAACAGACCGTCACCGGCATCGCCTTCTCCAAGGACGAGGCGCAAATCTCGGTGCGCCATGTGCCGGACAAGCCAGGCGTCGCCGCCGCGATCTTCGGGCCGCTTGCCGAGGCCAGCATCAACGTCGACATGATCGTGCAGAACGTCTCCGCCGATGGCGCCACCACCGACCTGACATTCACGGTGCCGGCTGCGGACTACCAGCGTTCTGTGGACGTGCTGACAAAGTCCAAGGCTGCGATCGGCTTTGACCATCTCGACGGCTCAATCGATGTCGCCAAGGTATCCGTGATCGGCATCGGCATGCGCAGCCACGCCGGCGTCGCCGCCGAGGCCTTCAAAGCGTTGGCGGGCCGCGGCGTCAACATCCGCGCCATAACCACGTCGGAGATCAAGTTTTCGGTGCTGATCGATGCTGCCTACACCGAGCTCGCGGTGCGCACGCTGCATTCGCTCTATGGGCTCGACAAATAGGGCGATGGCGCCGGTTATCGACCAAAACATCTCATACGCCCAGCGCCACGAGGACACGCACCTGCTGCGTGCATTTGGCGCCCAGGCGAGCGGCTTCTATATCGATGTCGGCGCCGGCCATCCGGTCTATGACAACGTTTCCTTTGCCTTCTATCTGCGCGGCTGGAACGGCATCACGGTCGAGCCCAATCCCTGGCTTGCACAACTGAGCGAGGCCGTGCGCCCGCTCGATGTCCGCATTCAATCGCTGGCGGGGGAAAACCCTGGCGAGGCGACCTATTATCTGGTCGAAGATTTTCACGGTCTATCGACCACGGTCGAAGACCACGCCCGCGCCGCGCAGAGCGAATTCGGCAAGCGTTCGCAGGCGATAACGATGCCGGTCACGACCTTGCGGGTGTTGTGCAAAAAATACGCCCCGGCGACGATCGATTTCCTCAAGATCGATGTCGAGGGCGCCGAGCGTGAGGTGCTGGCCGGCGGCGACTGGCGGCGCTTCCGGCCCAAGGTCGTCGTGCTGGAGGCGCTGGCGCCGGTCACCATGACGCTGGCTTTTGAGGCCTGGGAGCCGCTTCTGCTGGCCAACGGCTATCGCTTTGCCTACTTCGACAGTCTCAACCGCTACTACGTCGACGAGGAGCACACCGTCCTGGCGGAGCGGCTCGCGGCCGCGCCACCATCGTTCGACGGCGTCACCCAGTTCCGCCAGTTCAACCCCGCGCTCGAGGACGCTTTGCATCCGGACCATGGTCTCGCCCGGCTGCTGGCCGGATCTGACATGGTGCGGCTGCCGATGATGTCCTTTGACACGACGGCCGAGCGGCTCATCAACGGCCTTGACGCGACCTATCTGGACCAGTCCGCGGGGCCATCTGATATCGCAGCCGTCCACCAGCGCCTGTTCGACCGGCCGGCCACGCCAGCATGGACGGAAGGGCTCCGGCTCGCGCCCAAAGCCACGATCCGCGATCTCTATCGCAGTGCGGTCGAAAGCGCGGCTTTCCGAACGGCCTGTGGGCGCATCTCGGCGAGCTATGCCTGGTAACTGACCCGTCGCATTAGCCGCCTAGAAACCTTTGGCTTGCGGGTTTGCGGCTTTGGCTTGCAGCTTGCCGCTTTGGCTTGCAGCTTGCATGGGGCATTCGCTATAGCCCTTAGACCAATGCGGCCCTGAGGAAGTTTGCCATGCCTGGCGCGCTCGGCGGTCCGCGCGTGCTGTTACGCCGGCTCCGCGAGGTGATGGCGGAACCAGTCAGCGCGCAGGAACGCCTCGACAAGATCGTCGTGCTGATTGCCGCCAACATGGTGGCGGAGGTCTGCTCCGTCTACGTGCTGCGGGTCGACGGCACGCTCGAGCTTTACGCGACGGAAGGCCTCAAGCGCGAAGCCGTCCACAAGACCGTGCTGCGGCAAGACGAAGGCCTGGTCGGCCTGGTGGCGAGCGAGGCCAATCCGATCAACCTCTCCGAGGCGCAGACCCACCCGGCCTTCTCATACCGGGCAGAGACCGGCGAAGAGATCTACCATTCGTTCCTCGGCGTGCCGGTGCTGCGTGCCGGCAATACCCTCGGCGTCCTGGTGGTGCAGAACCGGGCCAGCCGCGCCTATTCCGAAGAGGAAGAAGAGGCGCTGCAGACCACCGCCATGGTGCTGGCGGAGATGATCGCCTCGGGCGAACTCCTCTCGCTGGCCCAGCCCGGCGCCGAGCCCGCGATCAAGCCGCGGCTGCATCTCACCGGCCAGGCCTTGGCCGAGGGCATCGCGCTTGGCCATGTGGTGTTGCACGAGCCGCGTGTCACGGTAAAGAACGTCATCGCCGACGACGTGCAGAAGGAATTGAAGCGGCTCGACGACGCGATTACCGCGCTGCGCTCCGATCTCGATCTCATGCTGGAGCGCCGCGACGTCGCCGACGGCGGCGAGCACCGCGAGGTGCTCGACGCATATCGCAGCTTCGCGCATGACCAGGGCTGGCTGCACCGGCTGCGCGAAGCCGTCAGCACGGGCCTGACCGCCGAGGCGGGCGTCGAGCGCGTGCAGTCCGACAACCGCGCGCGCATGATGCGCGTTACCGATCCGTATATCCGCGAACGGCTGCACGACCTCGACGATCTCGGCAACCGGCTGATGCGGCAGCTCATGGGCCAGGACCACGCGCCGCCGCGCGAGCAATTGCCCGACAACGCCATCCTTGTCGCCCGCTCGATGGGACCGGCGGCGCTGCTCGACTACGACCGCAGGAAGCTGCGCGGCCTGCTGCTCGAGGAAGGCGGGCCGACCTCCCATGTCGCGATCGTCGCCCGCGCGCTCGGCATCGCCGCGGTGGGCGAGGTCGACAACATCACGGGGCTGGTCGATTCCGGCGATGCTGTCATTGTTGATGGCTCGACCGGCGACGTTCACTTGCGGCCGGCGACCGACATCGAAACCGCTTACGCCGAGCGCGTAAAACTGCGCGCCCGCCGGCAGGCGCAATACCGCGCCCTGCGCGACCGGCCCTGTATCACCAAGGACGGCCAACCGGTCGCCTTGATGATCAATGCGGGTCTTCTCGTGGATCTGCCTCATCTCGCCGAAACCGGCGCTGGCGGCATTGGGCTTTTCCGCACCGAGTTGCAGTTCATGATCGCGACCGAAATGCCGCGCATCAGCGATCAGCTTTCGCTTTACCGCTCCGTGCTCGACGCCGCGGACGACAAGCCGGTGACCTTCCGGACGCTCGACATTGGCGGCGATAAGATTCTGCCCTACATGCGACACGAAGCCGAGGAAAACCCGGCGCTGGGCTGGCGCGCGATCCGGCTCGGGCTCGACCGTCCCGGCCTGATGCGGAGCCAAATTCGCGCATTGCTGCAAGCCGCCGCCGGCCGTGAATTGAAGGTCATGTTCCCGATGATCGCGACCTGCGCCGAATTCGACGAGGCCAAGGAATTGATCGAGCGCGAACTGACGTCGCTGCGCCGCCGCCGGCACAAGCTGCCGGATCGCGTCGAGGTCGGCGCCATGGTCGAGGTGCCGTCGCTGCTGTTCCAGCTCGACGCGCTGATCCCGCGCGTGGATTTCCTTTCGGTCGGTTCCAACGACCTGGTGCAGTTCCTGTTCGCGGCCGACCGGGGCAACAGGCGTGTCGCCGACCGCTTCGATCCGCTTTCACCGCCGGTGCTGCGCGCGTTGCTGCAAATCGTCGACAAGGCGCGCGCCGGCGGCAAGCCAGTCGCGCTCTGCGGCGAGCTCGCCTCCAAGCCGATCGGGGCGCTGGCGCTGATCGGCCTGGGCTTCCGCGCGATGTCGCTGACGCCGTCGGCGCTCGGCGCCGTCAAGGCCATGCTGCTCGATCTCGACGCTCGGAAGGCCGAGGCGCTGCTTCGCCCGCTGGTCGAGAACCCACCGCAGACCGGCACTATCCGTGAGAAGCTGGAGGCCTTCGCCTCCGCCGAAGGGCTGCAGTTGTGACCACTCTGCCGGAAGCAAAACTCGACACGCTGCTCACCCGCCATGCCATGGTGGAGGCTGAGCTATCGCGTCAGCTGCCCGCCTGAGACATTCGTCAAGCTGTCGCGCGAATTCGCCGAGATCGACCCGGTGGTGGCCAAGATCAAGGCCTACCGCGAGGTCGCGGCCGAACTCGCCGATCTGGAGACGCTGATAGCCGATCCCAAGACCGAAGCCGCGATGCGCGAGATGGCCGACGACGAGCGGCACACGCTGGTCGGCAAGCGCGAGCGGATCGTCGAGGAGTTGCGGCTTGCGCTGCTGCCCAAAGACGCGATGGACGAGCGCAACGTGATCATCGAAATCCGCGCCGGAACCGGTGGCGATGAGGCATCGCTGTTTGCGGGCGATCTGTTTCGCATGTACGAGCGGTTTGCCGCGCGGCAGGGTTGGACCACCGAAATTCTCTCGCTCACCGAAGGCACCAAGGGCGGCTTCAAGGAAGTCGTTGCGGAAATTCGCGGCCGCGGACCGTTTGCCCGGCTGAAATTCGAATCGGGCGTGCACCGCGTCCAGCGCGTACCCGACACCGAGGCGCAGGGGCGGGTTCACACCTCGGCGGCCACCGTCGCGGTGCTGCCCGAGGTTGAGGACGTCGATATCGATATCAAGCCCGACGATCTCAAGATCGACACCATGCGGTCCCAGGGCGCCGGCGGCCAACACGTCAACAAGACCGAATCGGCGATCCGCATCACCCACATGCCGAGCGGCATCGTCGTGTTGGTGCAGGAGGAGCGCTCGCAGCACAAGAACCGCGCCAAGGCGATGACGATGCTCCGCGCCAAGCTCTATGATGCCGAGAAAACCAGGATCGACAAAGCCCGCGCCGCGGAGCGGAAAGATCAGATCGGCAGCGGCGACCGCTCAGAGCGCATCCGCACCTACAACTTCCCGCAAGGGCGCGTTACCGACCACCGCATCAATCTGACGCTCTACAATCTGCCCAAGGTGATCGAGGGCGAGGCGTTAGGCGAGATCATTGATGCACTGATCACCGAGCATCAGGCCGAGTTGCTGGCGGCCGAAGGCGTTTGATGTCTTCGATCGTGCAGGAATTGGTGTCGGGTGGCACGACCATCGCGGAGGCGCGTCGCGCGCTGGCAGAGGCGTTTCGCCAGGCGGAACTGAACTCGCCCGAACTCGACGCGCGGCTGCTGGTCGGCCATGCGCTTGGCCTCGACCACACGAAATTGACGGTCGAAAGCGGCCGAAGGCTCAGCGACGACGCAGCGCGCACGCTGGGCGTGCTCGCCGCGCGGCGGCTCGACCGCGAGCCGGTCGCGCGTATCCTGGGCTTCAAGGAGTTCTGGGGACTCCGCCTTCGGATCACCGAGGCAACGCTGGTGCCGCGGCCGGAAACCGAAACCATCGTCGAGGCAGCGCTTGCCGCGGTCGACAGCGACGGGCCCCGCACCCGCGCGTTGCGCATTGCCGATCTCGGCACCGGCTCAGGTGCGTTGCTGCTCGCACTGCTGCATGAGCTGCCGAATGCTTCCGGCATCGGCACCGACTTGAGCCGCGAGGCACTCGAAGCGGCGCGCGACAACGCCGGCCACCTCGGGCTTGCCTCGCGCGCGGAATTCACGGCTAGCGATTTCGGCGCGAAGCTGAGCGGCCGCTTCGACCTTGTGGTCAGCAACCCGCCCTATATCGCCAGCCGCGAGATTGCCGAGCTGCCGCCCGAGGTCAGGCACGATCCCCGCCGCGCGCTGGACGGCGGCCTCGATGGCCTCGGCTGCTATCGCACCATTGCGGGACAAGCGACCAAATTGCTCACATCGGACGGCCATCTGGTGGTCGAACTTGGCTTCGGTCAGGAACCGGCCGTTACCGCATTGTTCCGCGCCGCAGGGCTTGCAACCTCCCCCGCGCGACCCGATCTTGGCGGTATTCCGCGGGCGTTGCATGCGCGTGTTGCCACAATGACGCCATGACCGCTGAACATTGCGGATAGGCAAAAAAGCACTTGGAATGTCGGTTGAGACGGACTAGCTTCTGCCCACGAAATCGACCCGAGGGTCGCATTGCTAAAGGCCCGGAGCGGAACGCTCGGCGAGGCAGGCAGTGTACCGGATGAAGAGCCGGGTCAGACGGCAAACAGGATCGCCAATCGTCTAGCTAGCGGTCGAGCGCGCATCGGACTTTACGACGCATTAGCGACAACGAAGCACATGGTGATAGACGAGCGCCGCCGCGGCGAGATCGCGGTCGAGGGGTTGTTGCGGCCAACGCAATCATAAATGGCCAACGAACGAATATCAGGGTCAGAAATTCAAGGTCGAAGCGTCGCGTGCCGGCCGGATCGTCCGAGCCGACAGCGCGGCCTGCTTGAAAGTGCGGTCGAAGTTGGGTGAACGAACCGGCGGGAAATCCGCTGCAAACAGGAGTCGGCGACGGGCGAACCATGAGAAACGGACAAAACAAGCGCATGCGCGGACGTAACCGCAATCACAAGGGTCATCACAGCGGTGGTGGCGGAGGCGGCGGGGGCGGCGGTCATCACCACAATCCGCTGACGCGGGTCTACGAATCGAACGGTCCGGAGGTGAAGATCCGCGGAACGGCTCATCACATCGCCGAGAAGTATCTGCAGCTTGCCCGTGACGCTCAGGGTTCCGGCGATCCGGTCACCGCTGAAAACCACTTCCAGCACGCCGAGCATTATCTGCGCATGATCGCCACCGCGCAGGAGCAGTTCAGGGCGCAGAATCCCTACTATCAGGCGCCGCCCGCACCGGGCGAAACCCGCGACGAAGCCTTCGAAGGCGACGACGATGGCGGCCAGCCGGGACAACAGCCGATGCAAGGCCAGCCGCCACAGGGGCAGCCGAATTTCGGCAACCAGCAGAACACCAACAATCCGCAGAACTTCAACAGCCAGCAGCCCTCGTATCCGCCGCGCGAGCAACCGCAGCCTTATGGCGGCCAGCCGAATTCGAACTATCAAGGCCGCCCGCAGCACCAGCCGCAGCAGCCACAGCAGAACGCGCCGCACAACCCGCCGCCGCAGCAATATCAGCAGCCGCCGGCACAGCCGTCCGGCGCCGACGCCAACGATGTCGAGCGGCTGCCATCCTTCATCACCGGTGGCCAGCCGCAGCAGAACGCGCAGAACGCTGCACCAAATGGCGGCTACGACAACCAGGGCGGCGACCGCTTCCCGCGTCATCGCCGGCGTCGGCATCGCGGCCCCGGTGGCCCGCGACCTGACGTGGCAAATGTGTCGCCGGATTTCCGCGGCGACGACGGCACCAACTCGCCGGGCAATAGCTAGAAGCCGATCGATTGCTTGGCGAAAGGGCCGGACGATCGTCCGGCCCTTTTGTTTTATTGCGCCTGCCGCGCGGCGCCGCCGGGCGATGGCGCCAGCACCGGTTCGAGCGCCGGGACCAGGCGCCGCTTCTCACGCTTGGCCGGTATCGCGCGATAGACCTGCTTGGTCGCCTCGACGATATGCACGCCGGCGAACGGCGCCGAGATGGTCGCGCCGGCACGCTCCCAAGCGACCGCCGAGCGCAGAAACCAGCCGCGCTGGATCGGCGGCACGTATAGCGCCTCGCCCCAAGCGACCGGCGTGAACCAGGCCTCGCGCAGCAGATGCGTGATCTGCGAGCGTGAATACGGCCGGCCATGGCCAAAGGGCGTGGTGTCCATGCGCGCCCACAGGCCTCGCCGGTTCGGCACCACCGCGAGCAGTTGCCCGCCGGCCGCCATCACCCGCCAGACCTCCCGCAACAACGCGGTCGCGTCCTGGGACATTTCCAGCGCATGCACCAGCAGCACGCGATCGACCGCCGCATCGGGCAGCGGCAATTCGAGCTCATCGACCAATGCCGACAGGGCCGGCCGCGACGTCGGCCATTTCACCACGCCCTGGGCGGCCGGCATGAAGGCGAGACAGCGCTCCGCTTCCTCGCGGAACAGCCCGAGATAAGGCGTGGCGTAGCCGACGCCGAGGACGCGTTGTCCGTGCGTATCATTCCAGCGCCGGCGAATGCCGCGACCGACGAAATGGCGGGCCACGGAACCAAGCCGCTGGCCATAGAAGTTGCGCAGATCGACGACGTCGATGGACATGGTGGAATTGTACCATGAACGCCGAACGGGATCGGACGTTCAATGACAGACGTTAACTATGGTACGGTTCGCCCCCACCCAACGAGGACCCAGATGCCGGCCGAGATCAAGCTGTTCGCCTGCCTGAAGGACAATTACGGCGTGCTCATTCACGACCCCGCAAGTGGGGCGACCGCCGCCATCGACGCGCCCGAGGCGCCGCCGGTAGAGGCCGCCCTCAAGGCGACCGGGTGGAAGCTCACCGACATCCTGGTGACGCATCACCACGCCGACCATACGGGCGGCATCGCCGAGCTGAAGAAGAAACACAATTGCCGCGTGGTGGCGCCCAAAGCCGAGGCTGGCAAGATCCCGCTGGTCGACGAGACCGTGAGCGAGGGCGACAAGGTCAGCGTCGGCAAGCTCGCAGCCAACGTCATCGAAACGCCCGGCCACACCGCGGGACACATCACGTATTGGTTTCACGGCGACAAGCTCGCCTTCGCCGGCGACACGCTGTTCTCGATCGGGTGCGGCCGGGTGATCGAGGGGACACCGGAGATGATGTGGGCTTCGCTGAAGAAGCTTCGCGATCTACCGGGCGACACAGAAGTTTACTGCGGCCACGAATATACGCTGGCGAACATCAAGTTCGCGCAGACCATCGAGCCGGACAACACGACGCTCAAGGCCCGCGCCACAGAAGCTGCGAAGCAGATCGCGAATGGCCAGTGGACCATTCCAACCACCATCGACGAAGAGAAGGCAGCCAACCCATTCCTGCGCGCCGATGTGCCGGCGGTCGCCGCCGCCGTTGGTCTTGCCGGCAAAC
Source organism: uncultured Alphaproteobacteria bacterium (assembly GCA_963842645.1). Lineage (GTDB taxonomy): Bacteria > Pseudomonadota > Alphaproteobacteria > Rhizobiales > Xanthobacteraceae > Z2-YC6860. Next base: position 303,386 of record CAWJGY010000011.1, read on the forward strand.
CGGCCGCCGAAGTGTTCGCCGAGATCAGGGCCAGGAAGAATAAGTTCTAGATCAGTCCTTCGCCCGCTCGACGTAGGAGCCGTCCTCGGTCATGACCACGATGCGCGTGCCGGGACCAATGAACGGCGGCACGTTGGTGCGCACGCCGTTCGACAGCGTGGCGGGCTTGTAGGACGACGACGCGGTCTGTCCTTTGGTCGCGGGTTCGGTTTCGACCACCTCCAGCGTCGCACGCTGCGGCATTTCGATCGCAACCGCGTTGCCTTCGAACACGCTGAGCTTCACCATCATTTCCGCCTCGAGATAGGCCTTGGCGTCGCCGATCACGTCCGCGGGGACCTGAATCTGGTCGTAGTTTTCCAGGTTCATGAAATGAAAGCCCTCGCCGTCGCTGTAGAGAAACTGATACGGCCGGTCCTCCACGTGCGCGCGCTCGACCTGCTCGGTGGTCTTGTAGCGCTGCGAGGTCTTCACGCCGTCGCTGATGCGGCGCATGTCGATCTGGGTGGTCGGCGTGCCCTTGCCAGGATGGAAGCTTTCCGCGGTGAGAACGATGTAGAGCTTGCCGTCGATCTCGAGAACATTGCCTTTACGCACAGAGCTGGCGATAATTTTCACGGGTCTTGTTTCCTGGGCTTAGCGAAAACGGGCGAAGGCTTGCCGCCTTCGATTTCGGACCGCACCATACTGATCCTGGCCGACTTCGCCAGTGATTTCCCTCAAATGGACAGGCCTGGTGAGAACACAATGACCGACCCCTCCCCCTGGTGGGACCGCGATCGTTACGCCGATCGGCGGCCATTCCTGCTGGCGCGCGGTCGTATCCTGTCGGCGCTCCGGGACTGGTTTCGCCGGCGCGGCTTCCTGGAGGTCGAAACCCCGGCGCTGCAGCTCTCTCCGGGCAACGAAATCCACCTGCACGCCTTCGCGACCGAGTTGACCACGTCTGGCGGCGCCCGCACCCCGCTTTACCTGCACACCTCGCCCGAGTTCGCCTGCAAGAAGCTCCTGGCGGCGGGCGAGTCGCGGATCTTCAGCCTCTCGCATGTATTCCGCAATCGCGAGCGCGGGGCGCTGCACCATCCCGAATTCACCATGCTGGAATGGTATCGGACCAATGAGCCGTACGAGGCGCTGATGGCGGATTGCGCTGCGATCCTTGTCGAGACGGCCAAGGCGGCCGGCGGCCTGCAACTGCAATGGAAGGGCCGCACTACCGACCCCTATGCCGAGCCGGAGCGGCTGACGGTCGCCGACGCGTTCACAAAATTCGCCGGCATCGACCTGCTGGCAACTCTCCAGGGCGACGAAGGCGATCGCGACAAGTTCGCCGCCGCGGCGGGCGCGGCCGGAATCCGGATTGCCAGCGACGACAACTGGTCGGACGTGTTCAGCCGCGTGCTGGCCGAACGGATCGAACCGCGGCTGGGCGATGGCCGGGCGACGCTGCTCGATCTGTATCCGTTGCCGGAGGCGGCCTGGGCACAACAGGCTGAGGACCCGCGGCTGGCGCACCGCTTCGAGCTCTATGCCTGCGGCGTCGAACTCGCCAACGGCTTTGCGGAGATCACCGACACGGCCGAGCAGCGGCGGCGCTTTCGGGACGCGATGGCCGAGCGTCAGCGCCGCTATGGCGAACAATACCCGATCGACGACGATTTTCTCGCCGCGCTTGCCAACATGCCTCCGGCGAGCGGGATTGCGCTGGGACTCGACCGGCTGGTGATGCTCGCAACCGGCGCCAAGCGGATCGAGCAGGTGCTGTGGGCGCCGGTGGCCGGCGACGACAGATAACGCGTCGCATTGACGCTCGCGATTGGCGCGCACTAGTGTGCAAGATCAAGGGAGATTACGGATGTCCAGCATTCGAGCAGCGGCGATTGGTGCATTTGTTCTTGTTGCTCTCGCGCAGCCCTCGCTTGCGCAGACTTATCCCACGCAGAACGTCACCGTCATCGTCGCCTTCCCGGCCGGCGGACTCGCCGACATTATCGGGCGTCTGGTTTCGACCAAGCTCGAAACCCGCCTCAAGCAAAGCGTGGTGGTGGAGAACCGCGGCGGCGCCGGCGGCAACATCGCAGCAAAGGCAGTGACCGGCGCAGCGCCGGACGGCCACACCCTGCTAGCCACGACCTCGGGCCTTGCCGCCAACATGACCGCCTCCAAGAACAAGGGCTTTGAGCAAGGTGACCTGCGTCCGGTCGTCTTCGTCGCCATCAGCCCCGACGTGATCGCCATCCATCCGAGCAATCCTGCCAAGGACCTCAAGGAGTTCATCGCCAACGCCAAGGAGAAAAGCTTCACCTATGGCAGCGCCGGCGCTGGCACCGGCCCACAGATCGGCGCGGAGTATTTCTTCCAGGAGGTCGCCAAGGTGAAATACGTGCATGTGCCGTTCCAGGGCGGCGCGCCGGCGATCACGGCTACACTAGGCAATCATGTCGATGCACTGGTTCTGACGCTGCCACCGACGGTGCCGCAGATCAGGGGCGGGGCGCTGCGCGGCATCGGCGTCGCCAGCGACAAGCGCAATTCGGCTATCCCCGATGTACCGACCTACGGCGAGATGGGCTATCCGAACGTCTATTCCGGTTCGTGGGTCGGCTTCTTCGCGCCGGCCAAGACGCCCGACGCCGTGGTCGAGAAGCTCAACGCCGAGATCAACGCGCTGATGAAAGAACCGGACTCGCTCGACAAGCTCGCCAAGGCCGGTTTCGATCCGGTGGTGAAGAGCGTCGCCGAGGCCAACGACTACTACAAAAGCGAAGTCGAGAGCTGGGGCAAAATGGTCCGCGCCATCGGCTTCTCGAACTGAGACCTGCCATGAATGTCGCCCCGAAAACCCTGCGCCGTCTGTCCGACCTCGAAGAAACGGGGCTCGCCACCGCAGACAAACGCGCCGCGCTGGAACGGGTCGCCGCGCAATATGCCGTCGCCATCACACCCGCAATGGCGGAACTGATCGACCGCGCCGATCCGCACGATCCGATCGCCCGGCAGTTCGTACCTGTTGCGGCCGAGCTGAACATCCAGGTCGAGGAGCGCGCCGACCCGATCGGAGACGACGCGCACAGTCCGGTTGAAGGCATCGTGCACCGCTATCCCGACCGCGTGCTGCTCAAGCTCACCCACGTCTGCGCGATCTACTGCCGCTTCTGCTTCCGCCGCGAGATGATCGGCCCGGCCGCAGAGCCGCTGACGGCGGAGAAGCTCGACGCCGCGCTCGGCTATATCGCGGCGCATCCGGAGATCTGGGAGGTCGTGCTGACCGGCGGCGACCCGCTGGTGCTCTCCGCGCGGCGTCTCAAGCAGGTGGTGACACGCCTCGCCGCCATCGCGCACGTCAAGGTGATCCGCGTGCACAGCCGCGTGCCCGTCGCCGACGCCGCGCGCATCACGCCGGAACTGGTGCGAGCACTTAAGACCAAGGGCAAGGCGACCTATGTCGTGCTGCATGCCAACCACGCCCGCGAATTGACCGATGCCGCGCGCGAAGCCTGCGCGCGGCTGATCGACGCCGGCATCCCGATGCTCAGCCAGTCGGTGTTGCTGGCCGGGGTCAACGACGATCCGCAGACGCTTGGCGAACTGATGCGCGCGCTGGTCGAATGCCGCATCAAGCCCTACTACCTGCACCATGGCGACCTCGCGCCCGGCACATCGCACCTGCGCACTTCGATCGAGCGCGGCCAGGACTTGATGCGGGCGATGCGCGGCCGCCTGTCCGGTCTGTGCCAGCCGACCTACGTGCTCGATATCCCGGGCGGTCACGGCAAGTCGCCGATCGGCCCGAATTATCTTTCGCAGGACGAAGCCGGGCGCACGCGGGTCGAGGACTTCAAAGGCGGATCACACTGCTATCCGCCGGGGCCGGCGACTTAAGCGAAATACTGCCCGCCGTTCGCCGAAAGCGTGGATCCGGTGATCAGCCCGGCGTCGTCGGAGGCCAGGAACACCACGCAGCGCGCGATCTCCTCCGGCTCGCCCAACCGGCCGATCGGAATCAGCGGCAGGATGTTCTTCTCCAGCACGTCCTTGGGCACCGCCTGCACCATCTCGGTGTTGATGTAGCCCGGCGCGATGGCGTTGACGGTGATGCCGGAACGCGCGCTTTCCTGCGCCAACGCCTTGGTGAAGCCGAGCTCGCCAGCCTTGGCGGCGGAGTAGTTGCACTGGCCGAGCTGTCCCTTCTGGCCATTGATCGAGGAGATGTTGACGATGCGGCCGAACTTGCGCTCGCGCATGCCTTCGATGACGTTGCGGCACATGTTGAACAGCGAGCCGAGGTTGGTGTTGATCACCGAGGTCCATTGCTCGGGCTTCATGCGGTGCAGGGTGGCGTCTTTCGTGATGCCGGCGTTGTTGATCAAAACCTCGACCGGGCCAAGATCGGCCTCAACCTGTTTTAACCCGGCCGCGCAGGCGTCAAACGACGCGACGTCCCATTTGTAAACGTTGATGCCCGTCTCGGCCTTGAACTTCTGTGCCGCCTCGTCATTGCCGGCGTAGGTGGCGGCGACCTTGTAGCCGGCTGCCTTCAACGCCTTCGAGATCGACGCACCGATACCGCGCGTCCCGCCTGTCACCACCGCAACGCGAGCCATAGGCTCCTCCAGTTTGTTTCGCATCCCCTCGGATACACAGCTTAGAGACGTTGATGGCCGGGACAAGCCCGGCCATCAGGTCGCAATGATGCAGTGCAGAAGAGCGTTTAGCGCTCGACGCACATGGCTATGCCCATGCCGCCGCCGATGCAGAGCGTGGCGAGGCCCCTCTTCGAATTGCGCTTCTGCATCTCATAGAGCAGCGTGGTCAGCACGCGCGCGCCGGACGCACCGATTGGATGGCCGATCGCGATCGCTCCGCCGTTGACGTTCACCTTGTCGGTGTCCCAGCCCATGTCCTTGTTGACCGCGCAGGCCTGCGCGGCGAAGGCCTCGTTGGCCTCGATCAGATCGAGGTCCGCGGCCTTCCAGCCGGCCTTCTGCAGCGCCGCGCGCGACGCCGGGATCGGCCCGGTTCCCATGATCGCCGGATCGACGCCGGCATGGGCCCACGACACGATACGCGCGAGCGGCGTCTTGCCGAGCTTGGCCGCTTCGGAGGCCTTCATCAGCACCATCACCGCCGCGCCATCGTTGATGCCTGACGCGTTGGCCGCAGTCACCGAACCTTCCTTGTCGAACGCCGGGCGCAGCTTGGAAATCGAGTCGAGGGTCACACCAGCCTTCGGATACTCGTCGGTGTCCACCACCGTATCGCCCTTGCGGCCCTTGATCGTCACCGGCGCGATCTCATCCTTGAACTTGCCGGCCTTCATCGCGGCCTCGGCCTTGTTCTGCGACTTCACCGCGAACTCGTCTTGCTGCGCGCGGGTGATCTGCCATTTCTTGGCGACGTTCTCGGCGGTCGTTCCCATGTGATAGCCGTTGAAGGCGTCCCACAGGCCGTCCTTGATCATGGTGTCGACCAGCTCGAAGCTGCCCATCTTCACACCGTTGCGCAGATGCTGGGCGTGCGGCGCCTGGCTCATCAACTCTTGGCCGCCGGCGACCACAATATCGCTATCGCCGTTGAGGATGGCCTGGTAGCCGAGGGCCACCGCGCGCAGCCCCGAACCGCAGAGCTGGTTCACGCCCCAGGCGGGGCTCTCGACCGGAATGCCGGCGTTGATCGAAGCCTGGCGGGCCGGGTTCTGGCCCTGACCGGCGGTCAGAATCTGGCCCATGATGACCTCAGAGACGCGGCCGCCCTCGACCCCCGCGCGCTTGAGCGCTTCCTGGATCGCGACCTTGCCAAGCTCATGGGCCGGCAGGCCCGAAAGCGCCCCGTTGAACGCGCCTACCGGCGTGCGGGCCGCGCTGACGATGACGATATCGTCTTTCATGGCGAAAACTCCTTGCTTTTGCTGCGGGCGCGAAGCGCCGGTGGGCCTCGGGAATATGTGGGTTCTTTGATAGTACGGCGAAAGGTGCCCGCCAAGGTGGCGCACTGCACAAAACGGTGGCCCGCCCTGCAAAAACCGCCTATTTTGGCCTTTGGGATTGATGCCGGCGGGCGCCGGCTCCGGGGGAAGTAACCAGCGCATGGCCAAGTCCGACGAGCCGATTACCATCAAGAAATACGCCAACCGGCGGCTCTACAACACCGGCACCAGCACGTATGTGACGCTGGAAGACCTCGCTTCGATGGTGAAGTCCGGTGAGGATTTCGTGGTCTATGACGCCAAGACCAACGAGGACATCACCCGCTCTGTGCTGACGCAGATCATCTTCGAGCAGGAGAACAAGGAAGGCGGCCAAAACCTCCTGCCGATCAACTTCCTGCGCCAATTGATCCGCTTCTACGGCGACAGCATGCAGATGATGGTGCCGCGCTACCTCGAAGTGTCGATCGACTCGCTCACCAAAGAGCAGGCGAAGTTCCGCGAGCAGATTTCATCCGCGTTCGGCATGGGCGGGTTCGGCGCCATCGAGGATCAGGTCCGCCGCAACATGGATATGTTCGAGCGCACATTTTCGATGTTCGCCCCGTTCGCGCGCCAGAGCGGCGAGAACGTCGCCGCGGAGCCGGATAAGTCGAAGCCGGGCGCAGGAAGCGCTCTCGCGGGCGGCGACATCGACGACCTCAAGCGCCAGATCGACGAGATGCAGAAGCGCATCGACCGCATCGGCGACAAGGACAAGTAGTCCTTACAACGGTGTTCAGGTGCGCGCGGTCTTGCGCCGATCGACCTGACTGCGTCGCCCCAGGGCCGTTCGAGCGCGATGCTGGCAGGAGCCGATTTACCATCTCCGAGCCGCGCACTCGTTCGCTCACAACGGCGCCGCGCGACGCGCATCCGCATCGGCCGGTTCAGCGGGTTGCCACGTTTCTGACCCAACTGATCGCGACGGCGCGCCACGTTCCGCAAACATGCCAGCGCAGCCGATCCGGCCGAAGTCATCGCGGCCTATCGGGCCACGGTTGAGAGAATCCAAAAGCTCAACAAAAAATCCGAGTGAACCCGCTTAGGTTCTAGTAACCAAGCGCGCAGCCATCCTTGCGCGGCTCCGAGCCGCCGATCAGCACGCCGCGCCGCCAGTCGATGCGGATGGCCTGGGCCCCGCCCCAGGGTGACGGCGCGGTCACGACCTTATGCCCGCGAGCCTTGAGGCCTTCGACGGTTGCAGCCGGCATGCCGCGCTCGACCATCGTGGCCTCGCCCTCGAAGAACGCGCGCGGCGCGTCGATCGCACTCTGGATGTCCATCCCGTAGTCGAACAGGTTGAGCACCATCTGCACGTGCCCCATCGGCTGGTAATGCGCGCCCATGGCGCCGAAGGCGGTGTCGCAACGGCCATCCCGCATCGCCAGCGCCGGAATGATGGTGTGCATCGGCCGCTGACTCGGTCCGAGCGTGTTCGGATGATCGGGCTCGAGCACGAAGCCGGAACCGCGATTGTTGAACATGATGCCGGTCTTCTCGGTGCAGATCGCGGTGCCGAACGCCGAATAGAGTGAGTTGATCAGCGAAACGGCCCTGCGATCGCGATCGACGACGGTGAGATAGACGGTGTCGCTGCCGGGCGTCGGTGCTGTCGGCAACCGAACGCGCTTTGTCCGGTCGAGTTTCACCGCGAGAATCTTGGCAAAGGCCTTGTCGTTGAGCGCCGCAGTCGTCACGCGCATCCGCGAGGGCTCGGCGATGTGCGTGTTGCGCACGGCATAGCCCATACGGGCCGCCTCGAGCATCAGATGGAAACGATCCGGTCCGAGTGGATCTAGTTTCGGCAGATCGAAGTTTTCCAGGATGTTCAGCGTCACCAGCGCGGTCAGTCCTTGCGTGTTCGGCGGAATTTCAACGAGATCGATGCCGCGATAAGTGGTCGAGATCGGCGTCTGCACTTCGCCGCGATGCCTGGCGAAATCCTCAAGGCTCAGCACCGAGCCGCGCGCCGCGAGCGTCGCCACCATGTCCTCGGCGATCGGGCCTTCGTAGAACGCGCGCGGGCCGTCTTTGGCGATGGCTTTGAGGGTCGCGGCGAGCGCCGGCAGCTTGACGATGTCGCCCTCCTCCGGCGCACGCCCGTGCGGCAGATAGTGCTTGGTCGCGCCGGGACTGTTGCCGAGCTTGCCGGCGAGGTCTTTCCAGTCCGACGCCACGCGCGCGGCCACTGGAAAACCGTTGTCGGCGTAATGGATGGCGGGCTCCAGCGCGCGGGCGAGCGGCCATGTCCCACGCTCCTTTAGGATCGCGCCCCAGGCTTCGATCGCGCCCGGCACGTTGACGGCGTGCGGCGAGACCGGGTCGATCGCACGCAAGCCCTTCGCCAGCAGCGCCTCGGTCGACGCCTTGGCGCCGGAGCGGCCGCAGCCGTTATAGCCCCAGACCGGCTTGCCGTCCTCGGCGACCAGTGCAAAGCAATCGCCGCCGATACCGGTCATGTGCGGCTCGATCACACACAGCACCGCGACGGCGGTCACCGCGGCGTCCACCGCGTTGCCGCCCAATCGCATCACGTCGATGGCGGCGAGCGTCGCCAGCGGATGCGAGGTGGCCGCCATGCCCTCGCCGGCGATCACCGGCGAACGCCCCGGCAAATGAAAATCACGACTCATGGATCAGACCGGCGTTGGAGAAACGAACGGACGCTCAGACGGTCGGGTCGGTCGTCCGGTCGATCTGGATGTCACGCTGCGCCGTCCGCGCAGTGATGATGAAGCCCGCCAGCACGTCGACGAGGCAGATCACCATCAGGATGAAGAAGGTGGATGTTCCGGCCCGCGCGACCAGGAGGAACTCGACCAGCATGACAATGAACAGGACCATCGAGAGGATATGATCCATCAGGCCGCGGATGCCCATGCGGGTCGCCTTGATGACTTCGACACCGAGCAGCAGGATGGAGAACGCCAGGATGATTTCCTCGGGCGTGACGGTCCAGTCCTGCCCCGAGATGAGATGGATGGTCGCAACGCTGGTCGTCCAGCCCAGCCCCGGTGTCAGAAATGCGATCATGTTGTAGATCGCGAACGGGATCACCAGCAGCGGAAAACCGATCAGGTACATGGCCGAGCCTCCCCCGGGGCGTGCGAACGACCGAGAACCTTAAACTTCAGTCCTCAAACCTCAGTCTTGGGCTTGAGCACCGCGCGGCCCTTGTACATGCCGGTCTTGAGATCGATGTGGTGCGGGCGGCGCAGCTCGCCGGAATCCTTGTCCTCGACATAGGTCGGGCGCTTTAGCGCATCCGCCGAACGGCGCATGCCCCGCCTCGACGGCGATGTTTTCTTTTTCGGCACGGCCATTGGGATATCTCCTCAAAAACACGGCGCGACCACGCGCCGGACCGTCAAAACCTTCGGGAAGCCGGGCTTATAGAGGAAGCCCTCCGCCAAGGCTAGACCCCGTTCAGCTCACGAACGGCGCAGACAGGCGTCGATCGGGCCCGCAGCGAGCCGCTCGTGCCTGGACCACGCCGGCGATGCGCCGGACACCCGGCCGCGGCGCTTTCGCGCTGCGCCGCTTCGGATTGGGCAGCATCGCGGTCAGCAGGGCGGCCTCTCCCGCGCGACAATTGCGAGGCCGGCTTGTCGAAGGCATGACGGGCGCCGGCCTCCGACGCCGAATTCGCCATTCGGACCCCATTCGGCGATGTTGAGATAGATTTCCATGATCCGCCGCTTCGGCAATACCAGATCCATCCAGAGCGCCAGCGGGAACTCAAGTCCCTTGCGGATGAAGCTGCGGCCCGGCCAGAGGAACAGGTTCTTGACGGTCTGCTGGGTGATGGTCGAGGCACCTCGCGCCTCGGAGATATCTTCGGCGTCCTCGATCGAGGCATGGAGCTCGGTCCAGTCGATGCCGCGATGGGAGCAAAACCGTCCGTCCTCGGACGCGATGACGGATCGCGGCAGAACCGGCGCGATCCGCTCTAGCGGCACGAAGGTGCGGTCCACCCGCTTGCCGGCCACCCAGCGGGCCAGCATCGAGGGTCGACACCGGATCGACCACGCGGTACAGCGGCGTCAGCAGATAGGGCAACAGCAGCACGGCCACGACCGCCACGATCAGCCAGCGGACCAGGCGAAAGGCCGTTTTGCGGCGTGAACCAGAGCTTGTCATTGCCGCCGAGTTAAGCACAATTCATCCCATGTCAGGTTCAGTGTCACGCCCGGCCGCCAAAACCGAGACCAGCTCGGACGCCTCGTTTGCCGGCACGGCTCAACGCCGCGGCCGCCGAGACCGAGCAACTGCTGGACCGGCTGCTCGCTGCGGCGCCAATCGAGGGCGAGATCGCGCGACCGCATCGCGTCATCGAGGCCATGCGCTATTCCAGCCTCGCCGGCGGCAAGCGGCTGCGACCGTTTCTCGCGGTCGAGACCGCGGCGCTGTTCGGGGTGCCGCGCCCGCACGCGCTGATGGCCGGCGCTGCGATCGAGCTCGTCCATTGCTATTCGCTGGTGCATGACGACCTGCCCGCCATGGACGACGACGATCTTCGCCGCGGCCGCCCGACCGCGCACAAGAAGTTCGACGAGGCGACCGCGATCCTGGCCGGCGACGGGTTGCTCACCTTCGCCTTCGACGTGCTGGGACGGCCGGAGACCCATCCCGACGCCAGCGTGCGGATCGCGCTGGTGACCGGGCTCGCCCGCGCCGCCGGTCTCGGCGGCATGGTCGGCGGCCAGATGCTCGATCTCGCCGCCGAAGGTCGCTTCGGCAAGAACGACACGCCGCAGGGCGAAAAGGACGTGCTCACGCTGCAGGCGATGAAGACCGGCGCGATCCTGAAATTCTGCTGCACCGCCGGCGCCATTCTCGGCAGCGCACCGCCGGCCAAACGCGACGCCGTGAACCGTTACGGCCAGGTGATCGGCCAGGCGTTCCAGATCGCTGACGATCTGCTCGACGTCGAGGGCGATACCGCCACCCTCGGCAAGGCCGCCGGCAAGGACGCCGCCCACGGCAAGGCGACCTTGGTCGATCTCCTCGGCGTCGCCGGTGCACGAGCGCGGTTGGCACAACTCGTCGAGGATGCCGAAAGCGCGCTGACGCCGTTCGGCGCCGACGCCGCCATCCTCAAGGACGCCGCGCATTTCGTCGCCGAGCGGCGCGCGTAAAGCGCCATTCCCATGAGCACGAAGGCCAAGCGCCCGACCTACCTCATCCGGGTCGGCATGGCGCACAAGCGCCTGCTCATCTCGGCCGCACTCGGGCTCATCACCATGCTGGTGCTGCCTGCAAGATTGTCGCGATCACACGCATGCTGATCGGCTGGGATGTTGGCGTGCTGATCTACCTCGTCGCGGCAGCCGCGTGATGACGCACTGCACCTCGGTCCCGCGATGAAGGCAACGCGCGGCGCAGGACGAAGGCGGCTTCGCCATCCTGATCCTCACCGTCGCGGCTGCCATGGCGAGCCTCTTGGCGATCTTCGCCGAGCTCGCGACCATCGAGCGGACGATCCGCACTACGAACTCTACGTGGCGCTCGCGATCGGCACCGTGGTGCTGTCCTGGACCTTCACCCACACCATCTTCGCCCTGCACTACGCCCACGAGTTCTACGGCGTCGGCGAGCACAAGAATGGCCTGCGATTTCCCGGCGACGGTCAACCGGACTATTGGGATTTCGTCTATTTCGCCTTCGTCATCGGCATGACGTTCCAGGTCTCGGACGTCGCCGTCCCCCACAAGTCGGTGCGGCGAACGGTCGTCGCCCATGGCGCGCTGTCGTTTTTCTTCACCACCGCCGTTATCTCGGTGACTGTGAACATTGCGGCCAGCGTCATTCAGAAATAGATGCTTGGAGGTTCCCTAGAGCGCGCATCGGAATGACTGCAACCATCCAGATCGTGCTTGTTCCTGCTGGCGGTGCTGGTGCTGGTCGCCGTCGTCGCCCAGCGCCTGAAAACGCCACCGTCGATCCTGCTGGTGATCGCCGGCATTGCGCTGGCGCTCATTCCCGGCCTGCCGCCGGTCGAGCTGGCGCCGGAGCTGGTGCTGCTGGTGCTGCTGCCGCCGCTGATCTACTCGGCCGGCGTGTCGATGAGCTGGCGCGAGTTCCGCTTCAACCTCCGCCCGATCACGCTGCTCGCCTTCGGCTGCGTGGTGTTCACCACCTGCGCGGTCGCCGCCGCCGTGCACTATCTGCTCGGCTGGCAATGGGGCGTCGCCTTCGTGCTCGGCGCCATCGTCGCGCCGCCGGACGTGGTGGCGCCGCTCGCCATCGCGCGGCGGCTCGGACTGCCGCGCCGCGTGCTGGTGGTCCTGGAAGGCGAAGGGCCTCGCCAACGACGCCACCGCGCTGATCCTCTACCGCTTTGCCGTGCTGGCGATCGCGACCGGCGCGTTCTCGCTGACGAAGGCCGGCGGCACCTTCGGCTTGATCGTGCGTCGGCGAGATTTTCTATCGGCATCGGCGTCGGCTGGCTGAGCCTGCGGCTGCGGCAATGGGCGAAGAATCCGCGCGTCGAGATCACGCTGTCACTGATGACGCCTTATCTCGCCTACTGGATTCCCGAGCACATCGGCGGCTCCGGCGTGCTGGCGACGGTCGCCGCCGGCCTCTACGTGAGCTGGAACGGCCCGCGGCTCATCCCGGCCGCGACGCGGCTGCAGGGCATCTTCTTCTGGGACCTGATCATCTATCTGATCGAGGGCTTCGTCTTTCTCATCACCGGCCTGCAGGCGCGCACGCTGATCGAGAAGGCGCATGATTTCCCGCTCCGCGAACTTCTGCTGGCGGTCACCGTCACCGTCGCGATCGCCATTGTCGCCCGCTTCGTCTGGATGTTTCCGGCGACATATCTGTCGCGCTGGCTCATTCCCGCTGTGCGCCAGCCGCGATCCATCGCCGCCGTGGCAGCAGGCGCTTCGTGGTATCCTTTACCGGCGTGCGCGGCGTGGTGTCGCTCGCCGCGGCGCTTGCCATTCCACTCACCATCCGAGAGCGGTGCGCCGTTTCCGCACCGCGACGCGATCCTGTTCGCCACCTTCGGCGTCATCATCATTACACTGGTCGGTCAGGGTCTGACGTTGCCGCCCGTGATCCGCTGGCTCGGCATAGGGCACCATGGCAAGGCCGAGCATCGGCGCGAGCAGGAGGCCGAGCTTGCCGCGCGCAACGAAGTGATCCACGCATCGCGGCGTCATCTTGAAAAGATCGCCAGCGAGCGCAAGCTGAGCCCCGAGATCGTCGAGTTCCTCAACGCACGTCATGATCACCGCGAGCGGCTCATTCCGAGCGATCTCGACGAGAGCTTGGAGATGATGCGGTTGAGCAACGACGTCCGCCTGGAACTGATCGCGGCCGAGCGCGATTTCCTTCATGAGCTGCTGCGCGACGGCAAGATCACCGACGAGTCGCGGCGGCGGCTGGAACGCGACCTCGATCTGGAAGAGGCGACGATCCTGGCGCGGCGCGAAGGCAAAACGCCGCTGTAGCGATCCGGTTGTCATTTAGCCAACGCTCCGCTGCCCCTGTTCTCTGTTTTTCGGGCCCGGAGTTGCCCGCATCCCTATTTCCTTCTCCCCTCAAAGAAGGGATGGAGCGCCGGGAGGCGCCAGGGAGCTTGCGAGGCTCCCTTACGGACCTTGCGAGGGTCCGTTTCATCGCACCCACGGCGGTGTCCCTGTTACCCGGGGTCGCCGCTTCGGGGTGCGCGCGGCCGATGACGTAGGCCACTGCGCCTCCCGGGGCTCCACCGCGATGCCGTTGTCGGGCACCGCACCTTGCTCCGTCATCAAACGTCGCGATCGACGACGCCCTCGATGAGCAAGGCTGCGGACAAGATAATTGCGGTTTGGCGCGCGGGGATAAGTTTTTGTTCTCGCGACAAGACGCGAGCAATCTAGCGGAAGACAACGGCACCATCGCCGGGTTTACCCCGACCGTCTTCGCCGGACTTGATCCGGCGATCCCGTGACGCGCTAACATCCGGCGATGGACACGCCCGCCCCACCCGCCGACTTCTACGCAAGCCTGCCGGTGTTTCGCGACTTCACCGCAGTGATGGACCCGAGGCCTGTTCAGGCCGCTGCCCGGCGACTGGGTGGTCGGCATCGCCGATGTGGTGCAATCCACCAAAGCCATCGCCGAGAACCGCTACAAGGCGGTGAACATGGCCGGCGCCGCCGTGATCGTGGCGGTGACCAACGCGCTCGGCGATCGCGAATTTCCCTTCGTGTTCGGCGGCGACGGCGCAAGCTTCGCGGTGCCGGCCGAGGCCGCCGACGCGGCGCGCCAGGCGCTCGCCGAAACCGCGACCTGGGTGAAGGAGGACCTCGATCTCACGCTCCGGATCGGCATGGTGCCGGTTGCGGAAATTCGCTCGCAGGGTCTCGACGTCCGCGTCGCCCGCTACGCGCCGTCGGACAACATCTCGATCGCGATGTTTTCAGGCGGCGGCATCGCCTGGGCCGACGCCGCGATGAAGCGCGGCGAGATCGCCGTGCCACCCGCGTCGCCCGGCGCGCATCCCGACCTGTCCGGTCTGTCGTGCCGCTATGAGGAAATCCCGGCCTCGCGCGGCCTCGTGCTGTCGCTGGTGGTGGCGCCCGCCACAGGGGCAAGCAAGCGATGCGTTCCGCGCTGCGATCGAGGACATCGCCCGTATCGTGGAGAAAACCCCCGACGCGTCGCGGCCGGTGCCGGGCCAGCGACTCCGTTTCACCTGGCCGCCGCCGGGCGCCGACCTCGAAGCGCGCGCGTCGCGGCGCGCCGGCGAGCCGCTGGCAGCGCAAGATCAAGGTCCTGACCTGGACGCTGTTTGCGTTCCTGGTCATGCGCTTCAGCATCACGGTCGGCAGCTTCATCCCTGCGAAGTACACCCGCGAACTGATCGACAATTCCGATTTCCGGAAGTTCGACGATGCGCTTCGCATGGTGCTCGACTGTACGCCGGCGCTGGCCGACGAGATCGAGCAGCACCTCGCTGGCTTGCGCCGCCAAAGGCATCGTGCGCTACGGCACGCACCGCCAGCACGCCGCGATGATGACGTGCTTCACGCCGTCGCCGAGCCGCTCCAACCACGTGCACTTCATCGACGGCGCGATGGGCGGCTATGCAATGGCGGCGAATGCGATGAAAGCGGCCGGGTTGACTCGGGTGACCCCCTCCGCTGCTAGTTTCGCGCCCAAGCACCGAAGGATCGCCGCATGAGCAAAGCCACCGCCGTCCTCACGCCCGGCGAGCCGGTCACGCTGCCGCCGGCCGGCAACATCAGCTTCGAGATCGAGAAGGGCCAGCGCTTCAAGATGACCCAGCCGCAGGGCGAGCAGGTCGCCGACCTGATCTCGTTCAACCGCGACGACCCACGCGAATTGCTGTCGATGCTCTGCAGCCGCGCCGTCAACCTGAGCTACAAGTTCACCAAGCCGATGACGCTCTACTCCAACCTCTCCCGCGAGATGTGGAAGATCGACGAGGACCTGACCGGCGAGAACTATTGCGGCGGCGGCTACTGCTCCGAGCACATGAACATGCGGCGCTACGGCGACAAGGCCAAAGGCGAGCCAAACTGCCAGGACAATCTGGAGAAGGCGATCCGCGGCTACGGCATGGACCGCTGGAATTTCAACGTCGACGCCTGCTTCAACGTGTTCATGACGGTCGCCTACGACGCCGACGGCAAGTGGGAAATCCGTCTGCCCAAGGGCAAGCCCGGCGACTACATGGACGATGACGGCGCTGATGCCGCAGATCGTGGCGATCTCGAACTGCCCGATCCTGTTCAACGCCTGCAACAACTACAAGCTCAAGCCGCTGACGCTGGAGATTTTGAAATAAGAGCGGTCGAGCCGCCGGCTGATGGACCAACCGTTGGCCAGGACCGCCCGGCTCATGCCGGCATACTATGTCCGGCACCGGACATAGTGGCCCATCGGGCGAAGTGCGTCTACTGCACTTGGGGGCTATTCCGCCGCGGTGCGTCCTGCGCCGCCCGCGCCATAGCGGCGCTCGATGTAGTCGATCACGAGCTTCTGGAAGTCCTGCGAGACGGTCGGGCCGCGCAAGGTCACCGCCTTCTTGCCGTCGATGAAGACCGGCGCCGCCGGCGCCTCGCCGGTGCCGGGCAGCGAGATGCCGATGTCGGCGTGCTTGGATTCGCCCGGCCCGTTGACGATGCAGCCCATCACCGCGACGTTCAGCGCCTCGACGCCCGGATAACGCTTCTTCCACTCCGGCATCGATTCGCGGATGAACGACTGGATGCTGCCGGCCAGTTCCTGGAACGTCGTCGAGGTGGTGCGGCCGCAGCCGGGACAGGCCGCGACCAGCGGCACGAAGGTGCGGAAGCCCATGGTCTGCAAAATTTCCTGCGCGACCTTCACCTCGAGCGTGCGGTCGCCGCCGGGCTCGGGCGTCAGCGAGACGCGGATGGTGTCGCCGATGCCCTCCTGCAGCAGGATGCCGAGCGCCGCCGACGAGGCGACGATGCCCTTCGATCCCATGCCGGCTTCGGTCAGGCCGAGATGGATCGCGTAGTCGGAGCGGCGGCCGAGTTCCTTGTAGACCTCGACCAGGTCCTGCACCGCCGAGACCTTCGCCGACAGGATGATCCGGTTGCGCGGCAGGCCGATCTCCTCGGCGCGCGCCGCCGACAGCAGCGCCGACTGCACCATCGCCTCGCGCGTGACCGCGCGCGCGTCCTTCGGATCGTTGAGCTTGGCGTTCTCGTCCATCAGGTGCGTGAGCAGTTCCTGATCGAGCGAGCCCCAGTTGGCGCCGATGCGCACCGGCTTGTTGTGCTTGATCGCCATCTCGACGATGGAGGAGAACTGCTTGTCCTTCTTGTCCTTGAAGCCGACGTTGCCGGGATTGATGCGGTACTTGTCGAGCGCCTCGGCGCAGCCGGGATGATCGGCCAGCAGCTTGTGGCCGATGTAATGGAAGTCGCCGACGATCGGCACTTCACAGCCGATCTTGAGCAGGCGCTCCTTGATCTTCGGCACGGCCGCGGCGGCCTCGTCGCGGTCGACGGTGATGCGGACGATCTCGGAGCCGGCGGCGGCCAGCGCCGCCACCTGACGGACGGTTCCGTCGATGTCGGCGGTGTCGGTGTTGGTCATCGACTGCACCACCACCGGCGCGCCGCCGCCCACCGTCACATTGCCGACCTGAACCGGCACCGACCGGCGTCTTTCGTGCATGGAAGCTTCAGTCATGGAACCTCGCTCCGTACGGAGAGACATATATCGCTACCGGGGCCGGTTGACCAGTATCAGCCCCGCCGCCACCAGCACCACGGCCAGCGCAAAGGCCGGCGTCAGCGGCTCGCCCAGCACCAGATGACCGGCGGCGACCCCGAACAGCGGCGTCAGAAATGTGAAGGCCGAGAGCCGGCTCGCCGAGAATTTCACGATCAGCGCGAACCACAGGCTGAACGTCGTGCCGACCACGATGGTCTGGTAGGCGAGCGAGCCGAGCGCCACCGCCGACGGCATTGCCGCGATGCGCTCGCCGAAGATCAGCGCGCCGAGCGCCACGATCGGGACGCAGACCCGAGCTGATAGAGCAGCGTCTTTTCCGGCGACACGCGGACAAGCGAACTCGCCTTGATGACCAGCGTGGTCGCGGCCCAGGCGAACGCGGCAGCCGCCATCATCAGATCGCCCAGCAGCTGATCCGGCGCGGAGGCCGGCGCCGGCACGCCGAACGCCACCACCATGCCGACGAAGGCCATCAGCAGGCCGAGCCACTGCATCAAGCCGAAGCGATCGCCGGGGAAAAACCAGCGCGCGCCGATCACCACAAAGAACGGCGCGAGATAGATGAACAGCACCGCGCGCGACGCCGTGGTGTAGAGCAGCCCGCGGTAGATCAGCAGGAACTCGAAGCCGAACAGCGCGCCGCAGACCAGACCCGGCCACAAGCGTGCCGTCGCGCGCGGTGACCGGCAGGCCGCGCAGCCGCATGATGCCGAGCACCATCAGCGTCGCCAGCGCCGAGCGGATCGCGCATTGGATCAGCGGCGGCACGTCGTGGATGGCGAGCTTGATCGCCGGCTGGTTGAAGCCCCAGGTCAGGCAGATGAACACCACCAGCACCATGCTGGCGGCATCGAGCGGCCGCGTATGACTTGCAGGAATGTCCGACATTATTTCATTTCACGCATGATCTTTTCCGAAAACCGGTACCCACTTTTCGGGATCATGCGTTAGCTGTGATCGTGCTGCCGGCAATGCGCGCAGACGCCGCCGATCTCGATCACCGGCGCCTTCGGCGTGAAGCCGGCCGCGCGCGCGGCGGCCTTGAGCTGGTCGGCGACCGCCGCGGAGGCGGCTTCGCCCACCGCGCCGCAGTGCTCGCAGATCAGGAACACGACGAGGTCGCCGGTCGCGTGGTTGTTGACGCAGGCGACGAAGGCGTTGCGGCTCTCGATGCGATGCACGAGCCCGTTGTCGCGCAGGAAGTCGAGCGCGCGATAGATGGTGATCGGCGCCGGCCGCGTCGCCGCGCACGGCGGCGCGGTCCATGATCTCGTAGGCGCCGAGCGGCTTGTGGCTCTCCAGCAGAACTTCGAGCACCTGGCGGCGGATCGGCGTCAGCCGCTGCGACGCGCTGCGCGCACAGCGCCTCGGCATGCGCCAGCGCATCGGCGGTGCAGCGCTCGTGATCGTGATCGGGGGCGTGGAAGACCGGTTGTGCCATACGGACTGATATCGTTCGGGATTGGCCTTGGGCGAAGCGTGGATTGTACCCTGATCGGACGGATCGCAGGAAAGTGAAGCCGCGCCACAATTTGATGTTGCAATGCAGCAATACAATCGCCACCTTCGTCATTGCATCTGATCGGCGGGCGTCGATCCGCGTGTGAGCCGCCATTTGCACGTATTTTCAATGACTTGAGGAAGCACCATGCTCAAGGGAAAGAACGCAGTGGTCACCGGTTCCACCTCCGGCATCGGGCTCGGCATCGCCCGGGCGCTGGCCAAGGACGGCGCCAATGTCCTGATCAACGGCTTCGGCCCGCCGGACCGAGATCGAAAAGGAGCGCGCCGGCATCGAGAAGGAGTTCGGCGTCAAGGCGATCTATTCGCCGGCCGACATGACCAAGCCGGCCGAGATCGCCGCCATGATCAAGACCG
The DNA here is from genome assembly GCA_963842645.1 of uncultured Alphaproteobacteria bacterium. GTDB lineage: Bacteria > Pseudomonadota > Alphaproteobacteria > Rhizobiales > Xanthobacteraceae > Z2-YC6860. Next base: position 322,464 of record CAWJGY010000011.1, read on the forward strand.
CGGAGACGACGCTCGGCTCCTGCGACATCCTGGTCAACAACGCCGGCATCCAGCACGTCGCGCCGATCGAGGAATTCCCGATCGAGAAGTGGGACCAGATCATCGCCATCAATCTGTCGGCCGCGTTCCACGCCATGCGCGCCGCGATCCCCGGCATGAAGGCGCGCAAGTGGGGCCGCATCATCTCGACCGCGTCGGCGCATTCGCTGGTCGCCTCGCCGTTCAAGGCGGCCTACGTCACCGCCAAGCACGGCCTCGCCGGCCTGACCAAGACCGCGGCGCTCGAGGTCGCGACCTTCGGCATCACCGTCAATTGCATCTCGCCGGGCTATGTCTGGACGCCGCTGGTGGCGAAGCAAATTCCCGACACGATGAAGGCGCGCAACATGACCGAGGAGCAGGTCAAGAACGACGTGCTGCTCGCCGCGCAGCCGACCAAGCAGTTCGTCACCGTCGAGCAGGTCGCGCGCGCTGGCGCTGTATCTGACCTCGGACGTCGCCGCCTCGATCACCGGCGCCAATCTCTCGATCGACGGGGGCTGGACCGCGCAGTGATGAACATCATCTCGCGCGCGTTGCGCCGCCCGAAAAACCCGCCCCCGAGCGGCAAGAAGCGCATCAATCTCGCGCTGCAGGGCGGCGGCGCGCACGGCGCGTTCACCTGGGGCGTGCTCGACGAGCTGCTCGCCGACGGACGGATCGAGATCGAAGGCATTTCCGGCACGTCGGCCGGCGCGATCAACGCGGTGATGGTGGCCGATGGGCTCGCCCGCGGCGGCCCGGAGGAGGCGCGCAAGCGTCTCGCCGATTTCTGGCGCGCGGCGAGCCGCGACGGCGACCTGTCGACGTTCAACCGCGCGATCTCCGAGCGGCTGTTCTCGCTCATTCCGATCGCCGGCGGCCCGATGAAGGCCTGGTTCGACACGATGGCGAGCTATCTGTCGCCCTACGATCTCAACCCGCTCAACATCAATCCGCTGAAGGACCTGATCGTCCGCTTCGTCGATTTCGACGCGGTGAAGAAAAGCGAGATGCCGCTGTTCATCGCGGCGACCAACGTGCACACCGGCCGGCTTCGCGTGTTCCCGCGCGACAAGATCGACGCCGACGCGGTGATGGCCTCGGCGGCGCTGCCTTACGTGTTTCGCGCGGTCGAGATCGACGGCGTGCCCTACTGGGACGGCGGCTACACCGCCAATCCGCCGATCTATCCGTTCTTCCGCACCACCGACACCGAGGACGTGCTGGTGGTGCAGATCAACCCGGTGCTGCGGGCCTCGACGCCGCAGACATCGCAGGAGATCGTCAACCGCATCAACGAGATCACGTTCAACGCATCGCTGATCGCCGAATACCGCGCCATCGAGTTCGTGCGCCGGCTGATCGACGAGGGCGCGCTGAAGCACGGCACCGGGCCGGGCGAATACCGGCGCATCAACGTGCACCGCGTCGATCTCGGCTTCGTCGGCAAGAAGCTCACGCCGGCGAGCCGGCTCAACACCGACTTCGATTTCTTCGAAATGCTGCATCGCGCCGGCCGCCGCGCCGGGCGGCGCTTTCTCGACCAGCACTTCGACGACATCGGCGTGCGCTCGACCATCGACCTGCGCGACGAGATGCGCGCCGAGGGCGCGCGAGGATTTGCCGGCAGGCGTCGACCGGCTGGCGCGATAGCCTTCGGCTACTGCGCCTCCAGCCCCGCGGCTTTCGCCACGTCGCGCCAGCGTACGACCTCTTCGGCGATCAGCTTGCCGAATGCCTCGGGCGACGACAGCGCGGCCTCGGCGCCGATGTTCTCAAGCTGCTTCTTCACGGTGTCGCGGGACAGCACGCTGGTCAGCGCCTTGTGCGTCTTGGCAATGACCTCCGCCGGCACCCCGGCTGGATAGACCATGCCGTACCAGCCGTTGACCTCGAAGCCCGGCATGCCGGCCTCGATCATGGTCGGCACGTTCGGCATGCGACGGGAAAGCGCTTGCCGGTCGCCAGCGCCAGCAGCCTGAGTTCGCCCGAGGCGACCTGGCCTCGCACTGCGTGGGCGAGATCGACCGCAAAGGCCACGTCCTTGCGCAACAACGCGGTCACCACCTCGCCGGTGGTGCGGAACGAGACCGCCTGCGCCTGCAACCCGGCGCGCTGGCGGAACAGCTCGGCGGTGAGATGCTGGGTGGAGCCGACGCCGATGGTGGCGTAATTGTATTTGCCCGGCTCTTTCTTGATGAACTCGATCAGGCCCTTGCAGATCGTTCGCAGGCAAGTCCTTCGGCACGACGACAGCGATGGCGGAGTTGGCGATGATGCCGACCGGCGTGAAATCCTTCACCGCGTCGTAGGCCTGCGACTTGATCATCGCCGCGGACACCGTGTGGCCGGTCGAGATCATCAGCGCGTTGTAGCCGTCCTTGGTCCCCTTGGCGACGAGATCGCCGGCGATGGTGCCGCCGGCGCCGGGCTTGTTCTCGACCACGATGCGCTGGCCGAGGACCTCGCCCAGCGGTTCCGCGACGATGCGGGTGGCGACATCGGTGCCGCCGCCGGCGCCGAAGCCGACCATCATGTGGATCGGCTGCGTCGGCCAGTCGTCTGCGGCGGCCGGCGGCTGGCAGCGCCGCAAAGGCAACGGCCGCGATCGCGATCCGGGTTGCGAAACTTTGCATGGGTCCTCCCTGGGCAGTTCCGGATTGGCGGCCGCTTTTCGCCGCTGTTCTTGGCCGGTAGCAAACGCGGCGCTGCCGCGTCTGGTCAAGCGCGGCGGCGATGACTAGATTGACGCAATGCAGACTCCGCTGCTTTCCGCCGAGGTCGGGCCGGCGCGGCTCGAGGTCGTGGTCGGCCGACATCACGACGCTTGCGGTCGACGCCATCGTCAACGCGGCGAACACATCGCTCCTCGGCGGCGGCGGAGTCGATGGCGCAATCCATCGCGCCGCCGGGACGAAATCTTCTCGAAGAGTGCAAAACGCTCGGCGGCTGCGCCACCGGTTCGGCCAAGATCACGCGCGGCTACGACCTGCCGGCGAAGCATGTTATCCACGCGGTCGGACCAGTGTGGAATGGCGGCAGCAACGGCGAGGCGGATCTGCTCGCCTCCTGCTATCGCACAGCGCTCGAGCCTTGCCGCCGAGCACGGCCTGCAATCCATCGCGTTCCCGGCGATCTCGACCGGCGTCTATCGTTTCCCGCCCGATCTCGCGGCGCGGATCGCGGTGGGGACAGTGGTGTCGGAGATGTTCGCCGATGCGCGCGGAATCGACCGGGTGGTGTTCTGCTGTTTCTCGAAGGAATTGGCGGAGCATCACATGAATGCGTTTATGGAAATGGGGCTAGCGTAGCGGCTGCCGCACCCCCGGACCTCATCCTGAGGAGGCGCGTAGCGCTGTCTCGAAGGATGAGGTCCGAAGGAAGCTGCAGTCCGTCAATTACGCCTTCGGATCGACGTCGAGGCGGATCACCAGGCCCTCCAGTGCTCGGCGACGCCGCCGGATAAATCTTCATCACCGCCGGATCGTGGCCCGGCACGATGTGGTTGCGCGAGGTGGCGAGCCGCTTCAGCGTCTCGTAGCCTTCGAGCACCTCGCCGAGATTGTAGGTGGTCGGGAAGACGCGCGCCTCGTCGAGATGCGGAAACAGATGCACCGCGTCGGCGGCGAGCATGACAAAGCCGCGCCTGGTCTTGACCCGGATGCTCTGCAGTCCCATGGCGTGGCCGCCGATGTGATGCAGCGTGATGCCCGGCGCCATTTCGCTCACGCCGTCGTGGAAGGTGACGCGGCCGGCGTACACCTTGCGCAGCATCGACACCACGTAATCCTCTTCGTACGAATTGCGAAGCTGCTTGTGGCACATGCAGCGGCCGGTGCAGAAATGCATCTCCTTGTCCTGCACGTGATAGCGGGCGCGCGGGAACATGATCGACGTTGCCGCAATGGTCGTAGTGCATGTGGCTGATGATGATGTCCTCGACCTTGTCGGGATCGATGCCGAGCCGCTTGAGACCCTCGTCCATCGGCGTGATCACCGTGCGGCCGCGCTTCGTCCCGACCGGCTGATCGAAGCCGGTGTCGACCAGGAAGGTGCGCTTGTCGTTCTTGATGACCCAGACGAAATAGTCGAGCGGCTGCAGCACGTCGTGCGGATCGCCGCCGATGTAGTTCTCCGCGGCCTTGCGCTGATGCTCGGCATAGCGGACCGCATAGACTTCCCAGATGTCGTCGCTCATGTCCGCCCCTATTTCTTCTTCGCGCGCATCTGCACGCCGGCGCGCTTCTCGACGGTCTTGGCGAGCTCGGTGAAATCCGACCGCTCGCCGTGCTCCTTCATCGCCGTCTCCCACATGCTGCCGACCGCCTTCGCCACCTCGACCGGAATGCCGAAGTCTTCCGCCTCCGCCAGGAACAGCCGCACGTCCTTCACCATCAGCGCCATGCCGAAGCCGTAGTCGAACGTGCCGGGCAGCACCGAGCGGGGAAACTTCTGCGTGGTCGCGGTGTTCATGCCGCTGCCGGCGTTGATCACGTCGCACATCAGGCTCGGATCGAGCCCGGCCTTGACGCCCATGGCGATCGCTTCGGAGCTCGCCGCCATTCCGGTGGCGGAGAGGAAATTGTTGGCGAGCTTCATGCTCTGCGCCATGCCCGGCCGGTCGCCGCAGTAGAACACCTTGCCGAACACTTCGAGCGCCGGCCGGAGCTGCTCGACGTCCTCCTTCGGGCCGGACGCCATCACCGCCAGCGTGCCCTTCTCGGCGCCGGCGACGCCGCCGCTCACCGGGCAGTCGATCTGCACGATGCCGCGCTTCTGCATGACCTCGGCGGTCTTGACCGCGGCGCGCGAGCCGGTCGTCGAGAGATCGACGTAGCGCTTGATACGGTTGCCGCGGATGAGGCCGTCCTCGCCGCAAGCGACCTTGAAGCCGATGTCGAGCGACGGCAGGCTCGTCATCACGGTCTCGACCCGGTCGGCGACGTCGGCCACCGAGCGCGCCGCCGTTGCGCCGAGCTTGATCAGCGGCTCCATCGCCTCCTTGCGGGTGTCGAACACCGTGAGCTTGTGACCGGCCTCGACCAGCCGGCGGCTCATCGGGCCGCCCATGCTGCCGAGGCCGATGAATCCGATTTCCATTTCCATCCCTCCGACACTGTTTTTCTGGCGGAGAGTGTATCGGCAGGCTTAGGGCCTTCGATAGCCCCTCATCCCCGTCCGAACTCCGCCCTGATTTTCTCGCTGTGCTCGCCGAGGCCGGTACCGGACCGTACTTCCGCTGTTCGCCGGCCCATTGCGGTGCCGGCGCGGGATAGGACAGCGGGCCTCCCGGCGAGCCGACCTCAATGCGGCGCAGATGCGGATGCTGCGCGAGTTCCGCCGGACCATTGACGCGGCCGAAGGCAATATCGGCCGCGGCAAGCTTCTTCACTAACGCGTCGACGTCGAGCGCGCCGAACGCCGCGGCGACCTTGCCGTCGGTCATCGTCGCGCCGCTTCACCCGCTCGATGTTGGTGGCGAAGTTCGGATCGGCGGCGAGTGCCTTGTCGCCCAACACCTGCTCGGCCAGAACGCGCCATTCGCGGTCGCTCTGGATCGAAATGAGAATGTCGGCGCCATCCTTGGACTTAAATACGCCGTAGGGCGAGATCGAGGTGTGGGCAAGGCCGATGCGCTTGGGCGGAACGCCGCCCTCGTGCTGAAGGAGCGGCGTCGTCATCCAGTCCGCCATACCGTCGAACATTGACACCGAGATCGCCGCACCCTCCTCGGTGCGGCCGCGCGCGATCAGCGCCTCCAGCACCGCCTCGTAGGCGTTCATACCGGCGCCGATGTCGCAGACCGAGACGCCGACGCGCGCCGGCGCCTCTGGCCCGCCGGTGACGGAGGCGACGCCGGCTTCGGCCTGGATCAGCATGTCGTAGGCCTTACGCTCCGCGTAGGGACCCGTATCGCCGTAGCCGGATACAGAACAAACGATCAGCCGCGGGTGGTCACGGCGCAGCCGCTCGATGGCGAAGCCGAGCTTGGCGACCGCGCGGGGCTTCAGGTTCTGGATGAACACGTCGGCCTTGGCGAGCATCGCTTCGAGCAGTGCCTTGTCGTCCGGCTTTGTCAGATCGAGAACGAGCGATTCCTTGCCGCGGTTGAGCCAGACGAAATAGGTGCTCTGCCCCTGCGCCAGCGCGTCATAGCCGCGGGCGAAATCGCCCTCGGGCCGTTCGATCTTGATGACACGCGCGCCGGCGTCCGCAAGGCGGCACGAGCACATCGGCGCCGCGACGGCCTGTTCGAGGGAAACGACGAGGATGCCTGAGAGGGGAAGTGGCATGGCTCAATACGACCTAGGCAACCCGAGCACGTGCTCGGCGAGGTAGGACAGCACCATGTTGGTCGAGATCGGCGCCACGGTGTAGAGCCGCGTCTCGCGAAACTTGCGCTCGATGTCAAACTCCTCCGCGAAGCCGAAGCCGCCGTGCGTCTGCACGCACATGTCCGCGGCGGCCCAGGACGTCTCGGCGGCCAGTTGCTTCGCCATATTGGCCTGCTCGCCGCAGTCCTCGCCCGCCTCATAAAGCGCCGCCGCTTCGTGCACCATCAGCTCGGCGGCGCGCATCTGCATGTAGCAGCGCGCGATCGGGAACTGCACGCCCTGGTTCTGGCCGATCGGCCGGCCGAACAGATTGCGCTCCTTGGCGTAGGCGGAGGCCCTGTCGATGAACCATTTGGCATCGCCGATGCACTCCGACGCGATTAGGATGCGCTCGGCATTCATGCCGGACAGGATGTAGCGAAAGCCCTTGCCTTCTTCACCGATGAGGTTTTCCGCGGGCACCTTCATGTTGTCGAAGAACACTTCGGTGGTTGCGTGGTTCATCATGGTGCGGATCGGCCGGATGGTGAGGCCTTTGTCCTTCACCGTCTGCATGTCGACGAGAAACACGGAGAGGCCTTCGGTGCGCTTCTTGACCTGGTCGCTCGGCGTGGTGCGCGCCAACAGGAGCATCAGATCGGAATGCTCGGCGCGCGAGGTCCAGATCTTCTGGCCGTTGACGACATAATCGCTATTGCCCGCGCGGACAGCAGCGGTACGGAGCGCGAGCGTATCGGTGCCCGAAGTCGGCTCGGTGACACCGAACGCCTGCAGCCGCAGATCGCCCTTGGCGATGCCGGGCAGATACTTCTGCTTCTGCTCGGCGCTGCCGTGCCGCAGTACCGTGCCCATCGTGTACATCTGCGCGTGGCAGGCGGCGCCGTTGGAGCCCGAGTGATGGATTTCCTCCATGATGGCGATCGCCGCCGACATGGTCAGGCCGCTGCCGCCGTATTCCTCAGGAATAAGCGCCGCGAGAAATCCCGCCTTGGTCAGCGCCTGAACGAACTCGGTCGGATAGGCGCGCTCGCGGTCGACCTTGCGCCAGTATTCGCCGGGAAACTCCGCGCACAATGCCCGCACCGCCTCGCGGATCGGGGCGAGCTCGGATTCGTCGGTCGTCCGCTTGCTCATGCCTTGACCTCGGCGCGGCCGTTACTCATCGCCACCACATTGCGCTCGGGGACGAGCGCCCGGAAGCTTATCACGTTGCCGTCGCGCCAGATTTCGGTGCGGATCGTTTCGCCCGGAAACACCGGCGCGGAAAACCGCCCGCTCATGGCGGTGAAGCGGCTCGGATCGTAATTGCACACGCTCTTCAGCAGCGCGTGACCGACCACGCCGAAGGTGCCGAGCCCGTGCAGGATCGGGCGCGGATATCCCGCAGCCTTCGCCACGTCGAGATCGGCGTGCAACGGGTTGAGGTCGGCGGAGAGCCTATACACCAGCGCCATCTCCGGGCGCGTGCCGAGATCGCAGACGAGATCGGGCGTGCGCTCGGGCGTCTTGTGCGGGGCGGGTTGCTCGCGCGGCAGCCCGCCGAAACCCCCGTCGGCGCGACAGAACGTGGTCTGCGTCACGGTCGCGACCAACTCGCCGCTCGCCTTGTCGGTGATCTTGCGTTCGGTGTAGACGACCGCGCCCTTGCCGGCGCCCTTGTCGATCACATCAAGGATGCGCGTCTTGCCTACCACGGTGCCGCGCGGCTTGATCGGCGCGTTCAGCGTGAAACCCTGCTCGCCGTTGACGATGCGGACCCAATCGATGCCGGTGTCGAGGTCCTTTACCCAGAATCCGGGATAGCCGAGCAGACATGCGAAGGTCGGCAGCGCCTTGAGGTTTTTCTCGTAAACGAAATCGAGCTGCGCCCGGTCTATGGGATCATGGCCGACGCCGACGCCGAGCGCGTAGAGCATCGCGTCCCTGTCGCCGTAGCTGTGCTCCACGTCCGGAATTTTCAGCGCCAGCAGCTTGTCGTAATCGATGGCCATTCGGTCACTCTAGCAAACGCAAGGTTAAATCGGGTCCCAGGAGAACACGTCGCCCGAGCGGTCGAGCGGCGTGAACGAGGGGCCGAAGGCTCCCTTAAGCTGCACATCGAGCTTTTCCGGGGTCCAGCCGTCGGCGCGATGGATGGCGCGGATCGGCCGGGTTTGATTGAACAGGAAAACCTCGTTGTTGCGGACCGAAAAAATCTGTCCGGAGATTCCTGTCGCCTTGTCCGAGCCGAGATAGACCACCAGCGGCGCGATCTTCTCCGGCGTCATCTGCTGCAGCCGCGCGACGCGCTCTTTCTCCGCATCGGTCTCGGTCGGGATCGAGCCGATCATGCGGCCCCAGGCGAATGGTGCGATGGCGTTGGAGCGCACGTTGAAGCGCTGCATGTCGAGCGCAATCCCGCGTGAGAGCCCGACGATACCCATCTTCGCCGCCATGTAATTGGCTTGGCCGAAGTTGCCGATCAGGCCCGACGTCGAGGTCATGTGGATCATCGAGCCGGAGTTCTGCTCGCGGAAATGCCCCGCGCAGGCGCGGCTCATGCTGAACGAGCCGTGCAGATGCACCATGATGACGTCGGACCAGTCCGACCAGCTCATGCGGTGGAAAATCTTGTCGCGCAGGATGCCGGCATTGTTGACCAGGATGTCGACGCGGCCGAAGGCATCGAGCGCGGCCTGCACGATCTTGTCGGCGTTCGCCGGCTCGCCGATCGAGAGCGTCGAGGCGATGGCCTGGCCGCCCGCCTTCTTGATCTCGTCGACCACCTGCTGCGCCGGGCCGGCGTCGCCGCCGGAGCCGTCGAGCGCGGCGCCGACGTCATTGACCAGGACCTTGGCGCCCTCCGCGGCCATCAGCATGGCGATGGCACGGCCGATGCCACGGCCGGCTCCGGTGACGATGGCGACTTTGTCTTTGACTATTCCGGGCACTGTTCCCTCCACGTCATGCCCGGCCTCGTGCCGGGCATCCACGTTCTTTCTTCGCCGCCATTAAGCAAGACGTGGATGGCCGGGACAAGCCCGGCCATGACGGCTGTAAATGCCGTGCGTTCTCAGCGGCCCCAGACTTCTTCGGCCACCTCGACGATCATCCGCAGCTTCGCCCATTGCTCGTCCTCGGTGAGCGCATTGCCCTCCTCGGTCGAGGCGAAGCCGCATTGCGGCGACAGCGCCAACTGCTCGAGCGGAACGAACTTCGCCGCCTCGTCGATGCGGCGCTTGATCGTGTCCTTGGCTTCCAGCTTGCCGATCTTGGTGGTGACGAGGCCCAGCACCACGATCTTGCCCTTGGGAACAAGACGCAGCGGCTGGAAGCCGCCGGCGCGCTCGCTGTCGTACTCCAGGAAATAGCCATGCACGTTGGTGCGGTGAAACAGCACCTCGGCCTCGGCCTCATAGGAGCCTGCCCCCATGAACGTCGATTTGTAGTTGCCGCGGCACAGGTGCATCGTGATCGTCATGTCGGAGGGAATGTCCAACATCGCCGTGTTGATCAGGTCAGCGTAGAGCGGGGCGAGCTTCTCCGGATCGTCGCCACGCTTCACCATCTGGTCGCGATACTTCGGATCGCACAGCATGGCGATGAACACTTCGTCGAGCTGCAGATAGCGGCAGCCGGCGTCGGCAAAGCCGCGGACGGCTTTTTTGTACGCCTGGCCGAGGTCGGCAAAGAACCGGTCCATCTCCGGATAGACCTGCTTGTTGATCGGCGTCATCATTGGCCGGCCGTAGATCGCCGACGGTGCCGGAATGGTGATCTTCGGCGTCCGCCTGGTATGCTCGGCGACAAACTTGAAATGCTCGACCATCGCATGGGGCTTGGCCATGCCGAGCGGGCCGGTGACCTGAACGCCTTCATTGCGCGTCGTCACGGCCGCGAAATTCACGCCCGTATCCATGACGTGCTTCTCGGCGCCGTCAAGACCCCAGAGGAAATCGAGATGCCACCACGAACGGCGGAACTCGCCGTCGGTGACCGATTGCAGCCCCACGTCCTCCTGCTTCTTGATGACGCGCTCGATCTCGCGGTCTTCGATGTCCTTCAGCGCCTGCGGCGTGATCTCGCCTTTGGCGCGCTTGGCCCGCGCCTCATGGATCGATGCGGGACGCAGCAGGCTGCCGACATGGTCGGCGCGGAAGGGGGGCTTGGTACGATTCATTTTTGGTTTCTCTTTCAACTTGCTCAGATCGTCACCCCCGGGCATAGCCGTCCGAAGGACGGCGTCGCTTTGCTCGCCTACGACCCGGGGGTCCATCTTTTTCGAAGAGGATGGATCGCCGGGTCAAGCCCGGCGATGACGGCGGAACTTGTGGCAGCGTGCGGCGCGCAGGACTGCTTACCTACCCCACACTTCGTCGGCGATATCGACGATCATGCGGAGCTTCGCCCATTGTTCCTCCTCGGCGAGCACATTGCCCTCCTCGCTCGACGCGAAGCCACATTGTGGCGACAGGCAGAGCTGATCGAGTGGAACGAATTTCGCGGCATCGTCGATGCGGCGCTTGATCTCGTCCTTGGATTCCAGTGTGCCGGTCTTCGACGTGACGAGGCCCAGCACCACCTGCTTGCCCTTGGGCACGAACCGCAGCGGCTCAAAACCGCCAGCGCGCGCGCTGTCATATTCCATGAAGTAGCCATGCACATTGATGGTGTTGAATAGGGTTTCCGCCACCGGCTCGTAGCCGCCCGACGCGATGAAGGTCGAGCGGAAGTTGCCGCGGCACAGATGCATGGTGATGGTCATGTCGGCGGGAATGTCGGACATCGCCGCGTTGATCATGCGAGCGTAGGCGGCCGGTAATTCGTCGGGATTTTCGCCGCGGTCGCGCACCTGCTGGATCAGCTTCGGATCGCAGAGATACGTCAGGTTCACTTCGTCGAGCTGGAGATAATGGCAGCCGGCATCGGCAAACGCGCGCACCACCTTGCGGTAGGTCTGGCCGAGGTCGCGGTAGAAGTCCTCCATGTCGGGATAGATCGAAGCCGGCACGGCGTCACGGCCGTCGCGGAAATGCACCGCGGACGGTGACGGGATGGTCATCTTCGCCGTGGCCCTGGTGTGCGCCTTCAAGAACTTGAAATGCTCGATCATCGGATGCGTATCGAATTCGCCGAGCTTGCGCGCGACGCGGACGAGGAGCTGCTGCGGCTGCACGCCGCCCTGGAAGGCGACCTTGCGCTTGCCCTGATAGGTCTCGATGCCGGGCAGCGCCGAGATGAAATCGGTCTGCCATGACTTTCGGCGGTTCTCGCCGTCGGTGATGGACTTGAGGCCCGTCGCCTCCTGCTTCTTGATCAGGGCGTCGATCTCGCGGTCCTCGACCGCTTTCAGTTGCTCGGGCGTGATCTCGCCGCGCTCGCGTTTGGCGCGGGCTTCCTTCAGCGTCGCAGAGCGCAAGAGGCTGCCGACATGATCGGCACGGAAGGGAGGTTTGGTACGCTGCATTTGTTGTTTTCTCTTCAACTTTTTCAGACCGTCACCCGCGGGGCATAGCCGTCCGAAGGACGGCGTCGTTTCGCTCGCCTATGACCCGGGGGTCCATCACTTAACGAAGACGATGGATGGCCAGGTCAAGCCCGGCGACGACGGCGGTGAGCGGAGCGGGTGATAAAGGTCCCATCACCGCCCCCATACCTCTTCCGACAACTCCACAATCATTCTGAGCTTCGCCCATTGCTCGTCCTCGGCCAGAATGTTGCCTTCTTCCGTGGAGGCGAAGCCACATTGCGGCGAGAGACAGAGCTGATCGGGCGAGATGTATTTGGATGCCTGGTCGATGCGGCGCTTGAGCTCGTCCTTGGATTCGAGCGTGCCGGATTTGGATGTCACGAGACCGAGCACCACAGTCTTGCCTTTGGGCACGAAGCGCAGCGGCTCGAACCCGCCGGCGCGATCGGAATCGTACTCCATAAAATAGGCCTGGATGTTGATTTCGTTGAACAGGATCTCGGCAACCGGCTCATAGCCGCCCGACGCCACGAAGGTCGACTGGAAATTACCGCGGCAAAGGTGCATCGCGGTCATCATATCGGCGGGCACGTCGGAGATAGCCGCATTGATCATCTTCGCATACTCATGCGGCAGCTTATCCGGATCGTCGCCGCGCTCGGTGACCTGCTGGCGGAGCGCCGGATCGCAGAGATAAGTGAAGTTCACCTCGTCGAGCTGGATATAGCGGCAGCCGGCATCGGCGAAGGCGCGCACCGCCTTGCGGTAGCTCTGGCCGAGATCGCGGTAGAAATCCGCCATGTCGGGATAAATCGATTCCGGCACGGCCGAGCGGCCATAGCGGAAGTGCAGCGACGACGGCGACGGAATCGTCATCTTCGGTGTCTGCCTGGTGTGCGACTGCACAAACTTGAAGTGCTCGATCATCTGATGCGTCGAGTACGAACCGAGCTTGCCGATGACGCGGAGCATCATCGGCTTCGGCTGCTTGCCCTGGAACTTGATCTTGCGTTCGCCGAGATAGGCTTCGACACCGTCGAGCTTGCCGAGAAAGTCGTAGTTCCAGAACGCACGGCGGTATTCGCCGTCGGTGATGGATTTGAGTCCCACCGCCTCCTGCTTCTTGATGATCGCCTCGATCTCGCGATCCTCGATCGCCTTCAATTGCTCGGCGTGTGATCTCGTTCTTCTCGCGCTTCGCTCGCGCATCCTTCAGCGCCGACGAACGCAACAGGCTGCCGACGTGGTCGGCGCGAAACGGAGGCTTGGTACGCTGCATACTGACCACTCTCTTATATTTCTTGCTTCTTGTTACTTGCCCCAGACTTCTTCAGCCAATTCCACGATCATCCGCAGCTTCGCCCATTGCTCGTCCTCGGCGAGAACATTGCCTTCTTCGGTGGAGGCAAAGCCGCACTGCGGCGACAGGCAAAGCTGATCGAGCGCGGCATACTTGGTCGCCTCGTCGATGCGGCGCTTGATCGAATCCTTGGTCTCCAGCTTGCCGCTTTTGGAGGTGACGAGGCCGAGCACGACGCACTTCTTGCCCTTCGGAACGAACCGCAAGGGTTCGAAGCCGCCCGACCGATCGGTATCGTATTCGAGGAAATAACCGTCGAGATTGGTATTACCGAGCAATTGCTCCGCGACGAACTCGTAGCCACCCGAGGCGATGAAGGTGGAGCGGAAGTTGCCTCGGCACGAGTGCATGGTGACGGTCATATCGTCTGGCTTGCCCGCCAGCGCCTTGTTAGTCATCTGCGCATAGATCGGCGGCAACTTGCCCGGATCGTCGCCGCGTTCACGCGAATGCTCGCGCTCCCTGGGATCGCACATCATCGACCAGGCCGTGTCGTCCATCTGTAGGTAGCGGCAGCCGGCGTCATAAAACGCGCGGATCGCCTTCTGATAAGCCACGGCGAGATCATCGAAGAAGGCGTCCATGTCGGGGTAGGCCTGCTTGCTGATGTTTTGCCGGCCCTGGCGGAAGTGCATCGTGCTCGGCGCCGGAATGGTCATCTTCGGTGTGACCTTGGTGTGCGCCTTCAAGAACTTGAAATGCTCGAGATGCTGGTGGCCGGAGAAGCCGACCTTGCCAACAACGCGGATCGCCTCGGCCTTGGTCTCGACGCCGACAAAAACGATGCCTCTGCCGGTGTCGAACATTTCGACGCCTTCGAGCCCCTTGTAGAAGTCAAAGTGCCACCAGGAACGGCGGAACTCGCCGTCGGTCGCAAGCTTGAGACCGACCTCCTCCTGCTTCCTGATGACCTGTTCGATCGCGCGGTCCTCGATCTGGCGCAGCGCCTCGGCGCTGATCTCGCCCTTGGCGCGCTTGGCGCGCGCCTCCTTCAGCGCCGCGGGGCGCAGCAGGCTGCCGACGTGATCGGCGCGAAACGGGGCTTTGGTGCGCTGTGCCATTACTTGCCCCAGACCTCCTCGGCGATCTCGACGACCTCCCGCATTTTCGCCCACTGCTGCTCGTCGGTCAGCACGTTGCCTTCTTCCGTCGAGGCAAAGCCGCACTGCGGGCTGAGCGCCAGTTGCTCGAGCGGCGCGAACTTCGACGCCTCGTCGATGCGGCGCTTGACGGTGTCCTTGCTTTCGAGCGTGCCGCTCTTGGAGGTGATGACGCCGACCACGACGATCTTGTTACCCTTCGGCAGGAAGCGCAGCGGCTCGAAACCGCCGGCGCGCTCGGAATCATATTCGAGGAAGTAGCCGTCGTAGTTGCATCCCGCCAGCATGCGCTCGGCCACCGGCTCGTAGCCGCCCGACGAAATCCAGGTCGAGCGGAAGTTGCCGCGGCAGACATGCGTGGTGATCGTCATGTCGGCCGGCTTGTCCTTGATCGATTCGTTGATGACGCGCGTGTAGTCGTCGGCGATCGTCGCGACGTTCATGCCGCGCTCCTTGGCCTTCTTCATCTCGACGTCCGAGCACAGATAGGCCCAGGCGGTGTCGTCGAACTGCAGATAGCGGCAGCCGGCGTCGTAGAAGCCCCTCACCGCCTTGCGGTAGGCCGCGGATAGATCGGAATAGATGGCGTCGCGGTCCGGATAGAATTTCTTGTCGACTGCGCCGGGCTCCAGGCGGAAGTGCATCACCGTCGGCGACGGAATGCACATCTTCGGCACCACCTTGGTGTTGGCCTTCAGGAACTTGAAGTGCTCCAGCATCGGGTGGTTGGTGAAATCGATCTTGCCGGTGACGCGGATGCTCTTCGGCTTGGTCTGCACGCCCTGGAACTGGATGCCGTGGTCGAGCTCGTAGATCTCGACATTGTCGAGTCCGTCATAGAAGTCGAAATGCCAGAACATGCGGCGATATTCGCCGTCGGTCGCACATTGCAGGCCGACCTCTTCCTGCTTCTTGATGACCTTCGGAATCTCCTGGTCCTCGACCTTCTTCAGGTCGGCCGCGCTGATCTGGCCCTTGTCGCGCTTGGCGCGCGCCTCGGTGATCGCCGGCGTACGCAGGTAGCTGCCGACGTGGTCGGCGCGATAGGGCGGCTTGGTTCTTTTCATTGGGACCGTCTCCTCACTGGAAGTCTTGTTGTTGCGTGGCCAAAGCATCGCACGGGCGCCTGTCAGTGGTCGAGAAGGTGCCGTCTCGTCAACCCTCGCGGCCGCGGAGCCGCCCGCGCGTCGTAACGAACAGCGTCGGTGGGACGCTTCCCATCGCCATCCGGCACGACGGATTGACGGCGTGCGAAGGGTGCCATTTTGCACGGTAAATGCGCCGAAACGCCGCGCCGGAGACGTCCCACTCGCTTGCGATGGTTGCGGCTTTCGCCCTACTATCCGGGCCGAAACCGGACGCGCTCGGGGGGCGCCGGTCCACCAATCTGGGAGGAAGTTCAATGATCAAACGCGTTCTCATGGCGTCGGCCGCGCTCGCCTTGTCGGCGGCGCTGGCACAGGCGCAGGAGGTCAAGGTCGGCCTCGTCGCGCCGTTTACCGGCATCGGCGCCGAGCTCGGCCAACAGATCGACCGCGGCGTGCAGCAGTACCTCAAGCTCAGGGCCAGCGAATTCGCGCCGTACAAGATCAACGTCATCAAGCGCGACGACAAGAACCCGTCGGGCGCCGACTCCAAGATCGCGGTGCAGGAACTCCTGACCCAGGAAAACGTCGATGCGCTGGCCGGCTGGATCTATTCGCCGAACGCCATCGCCTCGGCGCCGGTTGTCACCGCCGGCAAGAAGATCGCCGTCCTCATGAACGCCGGCACCGCGCATATCACGACGATGTCGCCGTACTTCGTGCGCACCTCGTTTAGCATGTGGCACGCCGGCTACGCGCTCGGCGAAGCAGCGGCCAAGCAGCTCAACGCCAAGACCGCGGTGATCGGCTATAGCGACTTCCCGCCCGGCAAGGACAGCCTCGCTGCGTTCAAGAAGGCATTCGAAGCGAGCGGCGGCAAGGTCGTCGACGAAATCCCGATGGGCGGCCCGGCGCAGGTGCCGGACTTCACGCCGTTCTTCCAGCGCGCCAAGGACAAGAAGCCCGACGTGTTCTTCGTCTTCGTGCCGGCCGGCGACCATGCTCTCGCCGTCACTAAGACCTACGGCGCGCTCGGCATGAAGGACGCCGGCATCAAGCTGATTGGGCCGGGCGACATCACCCAGGACATCAAGCTCCAGGCCATGGGTGACGCCGCCGTCGGCCTCATCACCATGCACCACTACAACGCCGATCTCGACAATCCCGCGAACAAGGCTCTGGTTGCGTCCTGGCAGAAAGACTACGGCAAGGACTCGACACCGGACTTCGTGGCGATCGGCGCCTACGACGGCATGGCCCTGCTCGCCCACATGATCAAGGCGACCAAAGGCAAACTCGGCGACACCGACGCAGCGCTCGCCTCGCTCAAGGACTGGAAGTACAACAGCCCGCGCGGACCGATTTCGATCGATCCCGCCACTCGCGACATCGTCATGAACGAGTATCTGGTCGAAGTCGTGAAGGGCAAGGACGGCAAGCTGCATCAGAAGCAGCTCGGCAAGATCGACAACGTCAAGGATCCTTGCAAGGAGCAGAAGATCGGCCCCTGCGCGCCGAAGTCCTAGCGCGCCACGCCTGATATTTGGCAAACCGCAGAGCCGCCGCTCCTTCACCGGGGCGGCGGTTTTGTTTTGGCTTGGCGAGGTTGGTGCAACAACCAGAAATGCTCTACACTTTCCACGCTAAGCCGGGTCAACCGGCGGGGGATGTAACATGAAGCCGGCGCGAACTTTGGCGGTGCGCGCCCGTATTTTGCGGGCCTGCGCGTGATTGTCGAACTTGCCAACATGCTGCTCGGCGGCCTGGCCGCGGGCATGGTGCTGTTCATCGTCTCGGTCGGACTGTCCGTCACCATGGGGCTGATGGGCTTCGTCAACCTCGCCCACGGCGGCTTTGCCATGATCGGCGGCTACGTCATCGTCATGACGATGAACCGGCTGGGCGTGCCGTTCGCTGCGGCACTGGCGATCGGCTTCATCGTCACCGCGGCCGTCAGCGTGGTTTTCGAGCGGCTCCTTTATGCGCGGCTCTACCGCGCGCCCGAACTCGACCAGGTGCTGTTCACCATCGGCCTGGTGTTCGCAATGATCGCGTCAGTGACGATCGTGGCGGGACCGGAAACGCAGCCGCTCACGCTGCCGCCCTCGATGCAGGGCCAGGTCAGCCTCGGCTTCATGACCTACCGCACTTACAGTCTGGTGCTAATCGTGGTCGGCGTGCTGATCATGCTCGGGCTATGGCTCGGTTTCGAGCGCACCCGCATGGGTGCGCAGATCCGGGCCGCGGTCGACAACCGCCGCATGGCGGAATCGCTTGGCATCAACATCTCGCTTCTGTTCACGATCACCTTTGCCTTCGGCAGCGGCATGGCCGCACTGGGCGGCGGGCTCGGCGCCGAATTCCTCGGCCTCGACCCGCAATATCCGCTGAAGTACCTGGTGATGTTCCTGATCGTCGTCGCGGTCGGGGGGCTTGGCCAGATTACCGGCGTGTTCTACGCGGCGCTGATCATCGGCGTGCTCGACTTCACCTTGAAAAAATATTTCCCGCAGGGCGGCACCGTGTTCATCTACGCGATGACGATCCTGCTGCTGCTGTGGCGGCCGCAAGGCCTGTTC
The DNA here is from genome assembly GCA_963842645.1 of uncultured Alphaproteobacteria bacterium. Classification (GTDB taxonomy): domain Bacteria; phylum Pseudomonadota; class Alphaproteobacteria; order Rhizobiales; family Xanthobacteraceae; genus Z2-YC6860. The sequence continues at coordinate 340,393 of CAWJGY010000011.1, forward strand.
GGACGGGCGGCATGAGACGAACATGAGCGTGACCCCGATCCACAGCGACAATCCCGCGGCGCGCACGCTCGCCGAACGGCACCGCTTCCGCTGGTGGGAGACGCTGCCCTGGCTGCTGGCGCTCGCGTTCTATTTCGCCTTTCCGAAATATCTTGGTTTTGGCACCGAGCTCCTGATCACGGTGCTGTTTGCGATCTCGCTCGACCTGGCGCTCGGATATGCGGGCATTGTCACGCTCGGTCATGCCGCGTTCTTCGGCGCCGGCGCCTATGCCGTCGGGATGCTGGCGAAGAACGAAATCTGGACCGAGCCGATCACGGGCTTGTTCATTGCCGCGGCGGTCGCGGGCGCGGTCGGCTTTGCCTCCGGTATCGTTCTGTTGCGCACCACCGGCCTGACGCTGCTCATGCTCACGCTCTGCATCATGGGGCTGCTGGAGGAAACCGCCAACATGGCCGCCGAGGTCACCGGCGGCTTCGACGGCCTCGACAGCCTGCCGATCAAGCCGTTGTTCGGCATCTTCGAGTTCAATCCGCTTTATCCGAACACGCAGTATCTTTACGTGCTCGGCGTGCTGCTGGTCTGCTTCGTGTTCGTACGCATCCTGGTCTATTCGCCGTTCGGCCACAGCCTGACCGGCATCCGCGAGAACACGCTGCGCATGCACGCGGTCGGCGCACCGGTGCGCATGCGGCTGATCGTCTGCTATACGATCTCGGCCGCCATCGCCGGTATCGCCGGCGCTCTGTGGGCGCAGGCCAACGCCTATGTGAACCTGAGCGTGCTCGGCCTCGATCGCGCCGCGACCGTGTTGATCGTGCTGGTGCTCGGCGGCTATGGCCGGCTCTACGGCGGCATCATCGGCGCGGTGGCCTACATGGTGCTCGCGCATTTCCTCTCCAAGGCTTATCCGACCGCCTGGCAGCTCGGCCTCGGCCTGCTCCTGATGGCGATCGCGCTGTTCGCACGCGGCGGCATCCTCGGCCTCGTCGATGACATCATGCGGCGCATCAAAGAGCGCAAAACACAATGACCGCGCTTCTCGAAACACGCTCGCTCAGCAAGAGCTTCGGCGCGCTGCGCGCCACGCGCGACGTCACGTTCGTATTGGAGGAAGGCGCCCGGCACGCCCTGATCGGGCCGAACGGCGCCGGCAAGACCACCTTCGTCAACCTGCTCACCGGAGTGCTGACCCCGAGCGCGGGCGAGGTGCTGTTCAAAGGCCAGGACATCACGCAGGTCGAACAGGCCGAACGGGTCAAGCGCGGCATTGCGCGCACCTTCCAGATCAACCGGCTGTTCCGCGGCCTCTCCGTGCTGGAGAACGTCTATATGTCGATCGCGGAGCGAGTCGGCGCCGCCCCGGACATGTTCAGGCCCGCCGGCAAGCGTCAGGACGTGATCGACGAGGCGATGGAATTGCTGACCCGGCTGAAGCTCGCCGACATCGCCCACAAGACCATTCCGGAACTGCCCTATGGGCGCCAACGGCTGGTCGAGCTTGCCATTACGCTCGGGCTGAAGCCGCAGGTGCTGCTGCTCGACGAGCCGGCCGCCGGGGTGCCGAGCGCCGAGAGCCACATCATTCTCGACGCCATCGACGCGCTGCCGAAAAGCATCGGCGTGCTGATCATCGATCATGACATGGATCTGGTGTTTCGCTTCGCCAAGAAGATCACCGTGCTGGTGCGCGGCGCGGTGTTCGCCGAAGGCACGCCGAAGGAAATCGGCGCCAACCCGGACGTGCGCGCGGTCTATCTCGGGCAGGCCACGCATGGTTAGCGCGGTCGAGCTGAAAGGCGTGTCGGCCGGCTACGGCGAGACCGTGGTGCTGGAGGACATCAACCTTGCCATCGCGCCGGGCGAAAGCATCAGCGTGATCGGAAGGAACGGCGTCGGCAAGACCACGCTGCTGTCGACCATCATGGGCCACACCACCTTGCACAAAGGCGAGGTGCTTTTCGCCGGCAAGAGTCTCAACCGCGTGCCGGTGTATCGGCGCGCCGCCGCCGGATTGGGCTTCGTGCCGCAGGAGCGCGAGATTTTTCCCTCGCTGAGCGTGCTGGAGAACCTCGATGTCGGCGCGCGGCCCGGCCACTGGACCAAGGAACGGGTGTTCGAGCTGTTCCCCAACATCACCGAGCGCCTCAGCAATCGCGGCAATCAGCTTTCCGGCGGCGAACAGCAGATGCTGTCGATCGCGCGCGCGCTGCTCACCAATCCGAGCGTGCTGTTGATGGACGAGCCGACCGAGGGGCTGGCGCCGGTGATCGTCGAGACGCTGACGGCGGCGCTGATCAAGCTCCGCGGCGAGAGCGGGCTGTCGATCATCCTGGTTGAGCAGAACAGCCGCGTCGCCTTCGAGTTCTCCGACCGCAGCGTGGTGCTGGACAAGGGCCGCATCGTCTATGATGGCGCGTCGGCGGCGCTACGCGACGATCCCGAGCGGCTGGCGAAGATTATCGGTGTGAGCGAATGACCATGACAATCGCGCGCCGCCGTTTCCTCCAGCTTGCGGCGCTCGCGGCCCTCCCGGGGTGGCCACTCATGGCTCAAGCCCAAACCTATCCAACCAAGCCCGTGCGCTTCGTCATCGGCTTCCCGGCCGGCGGCCCTAACGACATCCTCGGCCGCATTATCGCGCAGTGGCTGTCGGAAAAGCTCGGCCAGCCGTTCAACGTCGAGAACAAGGGCGGCCGGTCCGGCAACATTGCCACAGCCGAAGTCGTGCGCGCGCCGACCGACGGCTACACCATCCTGCTCTGCGGCCCTGCGAACGCGATCAGCGGCTCGCTCTATCCCGATCTGCCGTTCAACTTCCTGCGCGACATCGTGCCGGTCGCAGGCGTCACCCGCGAGCCGCTGGTGATGGTGCTGCATCCTTCCGTGCCGGCAAGGACGGTGCCGGAGTTCCTCGCCTATGCGAGGGCCAATGCCGGCGCCATCAAGATGGCATCGACCGGAAACGGCAGCTCGCCGCATGTCACCGGCGAATTGTTCAAGCAGATGACCGGCCTGCAACTCGAGGTCGTGCATTACGGCGGTGGTGGACCGGCGCTGAAGGCGATGATCGCCGGCGAAGCGCAGATGATGTTCGAGCCGATGTCGGCGTCGATCGAGCCGGTGCGGAGCGGCAAGCTTCGCGCCATCGCGGTGACCACGAGCGAGCGGTCGTCGGCGCTGCCCGAGGTGCCTATCTTGGCCGAGGTCGTTCCGGGCTACGAGGCGAGCGCGGTGACCGGCATCGGCGTGCCCAAGGGCACGCCGCCGGAGATCATCGAGGTGCTGAACAAGACCGTGCAGGCGGCATTCGCCGACGCCGGCATGAAGAGCAAGCTCGCCGACACCGGCGGTGCGCCGCTGCCGGGCACGGCGGCGGATTTCGCCAAGCTGATGGCTGCCGAGACCGAGAAGTGGGGCAAGGTGGTCAAGGCGGCAGGCATCAAGGCGGATTGAGGCGAGCCTGAACGCTGTCTCTTTTCGGACCTCATGCTGAGGAGCATTGCGAAGCAATGCGTCTCGAAGCATGGGCTGCAAGCCAGATCGCGGCCATCCTTCGAGACGCGGGCTTCGCCCGCTCCTCAGGATGAGGGCAGAGCAAGTTTCAGCGCGGTACGCCTGTGCAATGCCCTACGCGTGCGCCTTGCGCTGCGGGTCGATGATCTTCTCGAGCTTGCCCAGCACGTGCATGCAAGGCAGCACCTGCCGAAGGCTGCCGTTCGGTTCGCGCTTCTCCTGGATCGCCTTGATGAACTCGCGATCCTCCAGCTCGATGCCGTCCATCGATACATCGACCTTCGACACGTCGATCTTGTTGTCCTTGCCGTCGCTGAGATCGTCGTAGAACGCCTTGAACGTGCCGTTGTCGCAGATGTAGCGGAAGAACGAGCCGAGCGGACCGTCGTTGTTGAACGACAGCGACAGCGTCAGCATCGAGCCCGATGGCGTCTTCGCGACGATGCCCATGTCCATCGCGATGTTGAGCTCCTTGTGGATCGGCCCCTGCACCGCATAGCAGTCCAAGATGTTCTCGCCGACCTGATACTGGAACAGGTCGATGGTGTGGGCGGCGTGGTGCCACAAGCAGATGATCGGTCCAGCTCCGCGCGTTGCCCGCCGCGTTGATGTTCTTGCGCCGGAAGAAATAAGTCTGCACGTCCATCTGCTGGATCTTCAGCTCGCCGGCCTTGATCTTCTTGTGGATGTACTGATGGCTCGGGTTGAAGCGCCGCACGTGGCCGCCCATCGCGGTGACGCCGGTTTCCTTGGCGATCTTCACCAGGGCCTCGGCATCTTCCACGCTGTCGGTGACCGGGATTTCGACCAGCACGTGCTTGCCGGCGCGCATCACCTGCTCGCCCTGGCGGAAGTGCATCTTGGTCGGCGTGGTCAGGATCACCGCGTCGGCGCGCTTGATGCCCTCGCTCAGGTCGCCGGTGTAGTGCGGGACGCCGTATTTCTTTGCGATCGCCGCGGTGGAGTCCTGGTTGCCCCCGACCAGCGAGGTGACTTCGACACCCTGAATGCGCTTGAGAGCATCAAGATGCTTCTGGCCAAAGGCGCCTTGGCCGGCGACACAGATTTTCATTGGATTCCTCTTAGCTGCGAACGCGGTGGATTTTCTGGCGCGCGGCGGCGCGCTTCATTTTGGCGGCGGGCTTCCTGCTCGAAGTTTTCTTCGCAGCCTTGATCCGGTTGTCCAGGATGATGTGGCCGACCGCGGTGTTGGAGGCCGGCACGGTGTAGAAGCGATAGACCTCGTCGACCTTGTCGTCGAGCGCGCCGCGCATGATCAGCCACATCACCATCTCGACGCCCTCGGCGCCGGCCTCGCGCATCAGCTCGAGATGCGAGAGCTTGGTGAGCTTCTTCGGGTTCTTGGTGAGGTTGTCGAGAAACGCGTGATCGAACTTCGAATTGATCAGGCCGGCGCGCTGGCCGCTGATCTGGTGCGACATGCCGCCGGTGCCGAAGATCACGACGTTCAAATCCTCGGGATAGGACTCGACCGCCTTGCGGATCGCCTTGCCGAGCATGAAGCAGCGGTTTCCGGTCGGCGGCGGATACTGCACGACGTTGACGGCCAGCGGGATCACCGGGCACGGCCATTCTTTCGGCGTGCCGAACATCAGGTTGAGCGGCACGGTGAGGCCGTGGTCGACCTCCATCTTGTTGCACAGCGTCAGATCGAACTCGTCGAGGATCACCGACTGCGCGATGTGGGCGGCAAGCTCAGGATGGCCCTTCACCACCGGCACCGGACGCGGGCCCCAGCCCTCGTCGGCGATGGGGAATTCCGCCGCAGTGCCGAGCGCGAAGGTCGGAATGATCTCGACCGAGAACGCCGAGGCGTGGTCGTTGTAGACGCCGATCACGACGTCGGGCTTGGCCTTGGCGATCCAGTCCTTGGAGCGCTCGAACCCCTCGAACACGCGCTGCCAGTACGGCTCTCCGGTGCGATGATTGTCGATCGCGGCGCCGATCGCCGGCACATGCGACGACGTCACTCCTGCGATGATCCTAGCCACGGCGTTTTTTTCCCTTGCTGGCGGCTTCGACTTGCTTTCCTTGACGATGCTCGACCCGGCCTTGGCGTATTTGCCCGACCGGCTGCGGTTGCCTTCGACCGTTGCGGCCGCCGCGCAGCATCAGGTCGGCGTAGTCCTGCTGGGTCGAGCCGGTCATCACCGCGGCGAGATGCTGGAACGGATGGCCGTCGGTCGCCCCGAGCTTGGCGGTGAAATAGATGTTGCCGCCCAGTTCCAGCATCCGGTTGTACTGGCGCTTGAGGATCGCTTCGCGCTGTTCGGGCGTAAGCGGAAACTGGTCGAGATACTTCGCCTCGTCCGCCTTGAAGGCCTTGCGGTTCTCCGCCTTCATCAGCGACATGCAGAACATGTTGAGGTGATAGCCCTGCCGCGAGCGGTCGGCATCGAACACGTAGGTGCCGGGGATGTCGTCGTAGTCCTTCTCGGTGAGTTTTTTCGCTGCCATCGGTGCTGCTCCGGCGAGGTCCGAAGGACCTGCGAAAAGGCTGATATATCGATGATATATCCACCGCCTAAGGTCATTGCAACGGCGGGGCCTTGCCGCCCTCGACCTCATCCTGAGGAGCGGCCGAAGGCCGCGTCTTGAAGGATGGCTACAGGTCCGGACTCGCCGCCCATCCTTCGAGACGGCGCCATGGCGCGTCACAGACGCGCGCAACCGCGCTTATGGCGCCTCCTCAGGATGAAGTCGGAACGTGGGGGAACGCCGAAGTAAGATCGTTCTAAAGCCCCGCCTCTTTCCAGTTCGGCGCGGGCTCGGCGGGATGGCTCTTGAGCCCGGCCCGGTGGACGCCGGTGATGGCGGCGTATTCGTCCTTGTCGGAGGCGTCGCCGGAGATGCCGACCGCGCCGATCACGTCGCCCTTGTCGTTCGAGCGCCAGCACGCCGCCAGGCACCGGGATGAAGCGGCCGTCCGACGCCGCCGCGATCGCGCCCTGGAACGCCGGACGGTCCTTCAGCCGGTCGCGGATGGTGCGGCTCGCGAGATGCCCATGCCGAGCGCGCCCGCCGCCTTGCCGATGGCGATGTCGGCGCGAAGATTGCCCGAGCCGTCCTGGCGCTTGAGCAGCACGATGTGACCGCCGACGTCGAGCACGGCGACCGTGAGCGGCAGGAGCCCCGCATCCGCGCCGGCTTTCAGCGCGCCGTCGACGATCTTCTCCGCCGCCGCAAGCGGCATGCTGGTCTGCAAGCCGGTGGACCCAGTGATCGGCCATGTCAGGCCCAGTAAAGCTTCATCGGATTGTCGACGAGCAGCTTCTTCTGCAGCTCCACGGTCGGCGCGATCTTCGGGATCATGTCGACCAGGACGCCGTCGTCCGGCGCCTCCTTCGGCATGTTCGGGATGCGGCCAGTCGGTGCCCCAGATCACGCGGTCGGGAAACCGCTCGACGATGGTCCGCGCGAACGGCACCACGTCGTCGTAGGGCGGGCCGGTCAGCGTGAAGCGCTCCGGGCAGGTCACCTTGGTGATCCAGCTCTTGTTGGCGTCGAGCGCCTTCAGCCAGTTCTGGAAGTGCTTGCCGTTGACGCCTTCCTTCACGTTCGGGCAGGCCATGTGGTCGAACACGAGCGTGGTCGGCAGCGATTTCAGGAACGGGCCCATCTCGTCGAGGTCGGCGTGCTCGAAATAGACCACGATATGCCAGCCGAGCTTGGCGATGCGCGTGGCGATCCGCTGCATCACGTCCTTCGGCGTCGAGTCGACCAGCCGCTTGATGAAGTTGAAGCGCACGCCCTTCACGCCGGCGTCGTCCAGTTCCTTCAAGCCTGCGTCGGTGATCTCCTCGCCGACGAAGGCCACGCCCTTGGCCTTGCCGTTGGAGGTGATCAGCGCATCGACCAGCGCGCGGTTGTCGGTGTCGTGGCAGGTCGCCTGCACGATGACGTTCTTGTCGAAGCCGAGGAAGTCGCGGCGCTGGCGCAGCGTCTCCTTCGGCGCGTCGCAAGGCGTGTATTTGCGCGCGGGCGCGAACGGAAACTTCGCCTCCGGGCCGAACACATGGCAATGCGCGTCGACCGCGCCGGCCGGCGGCTTGTATTTCGGCTTCGACGGATTGGGATGGAACGGAATGTAGCCGGCACTCATAGGCACGTCGGGAATCTCCTGAATTGCGGTGTCGTGGAATCCTTTATCAGGGCGCGGCGGTTCGTCAAAGCGCCTGAACTTTGGCATTTTCCTCGCGTTCTTTCACGAGGGGCCGGTTCGCCAAAAGATGTCGTCATGACGACCACTCAGGACCTCATGGCCATCGAACGAAATTTCTGGACCCAGGGCCCGAAGTTCTACCGAGACAACGTCGACGACGAATGCCTATTGGCATTCCCGCAGATGGCGAGCGTGATGAGCAACTCCGCCGTGGCGGCGACCGTCAAGGACGATGAGCGCTGGCACGACGTCGAGATCGAGCCGAAAGGCCTGGTCGAGCCCACCTCAAGCCTCGCCATCATCACCTACGAGGCCAGCGCGACGGCGCACGACGGCAAGCCCTACAAAGCGCTGGTGAGCAGCGGCTACGTCAAGCGCCAGGGCTCCTGGAAGATGGCTTTTCATCAACAAACGCCGCTTCCGCCGAAGCAATAGCTACACGCGCTCGATCGCGAGCGACACGCCCTGCCCCACGCCGACGCACATGGTGGCAAGCGCGCGCTTACCACCATGCTTGATCATCTGATGCGCCGCGGTAATGGCGAGCCGCGTGCCCGACATGCCGAGCGGATGGCCCAATGCGATCGCGCCGCCGTTCGGGTTGACGTGTTCGGCGTCGTCGGCAAGTCCAAGCTGGCGCATGCACGCCAGCGCCTGCGAGGCGAACGCCTCGTTCAATTCGACCACATCGAAGTCGCCGATCTTGAGGCCATAGCGCGCCATCAGCTTTTGCGTGGACGGCACCGGACCGATGCCCATGACGCGCGGCGGAACGCCGGCCGACGCCATGCCGGTGATCCGCGCATAGGGCGTCAGCCCGTGCTTCTTGGCTGCCGCCTCCGACGCGATGATCATCGCTGCTGCGCCGTCGTTGACGCCGGAGGCATTGCCGGCGGTGATGGTGCCTGGGCTCCGCGCGAAGGGCTTCAGCTTGGCGAGCCCCTCCGCCGTCGTATCGGGACGCAGATGCTCGTCCTTGCCCACGGTCACCGGACCGGCCTTGCCGCCCAGCACGATGACCGGATCGATCTCTTCGCCGAAGAACCCGGCGGCCTGCGCCTTGGCCGCGCGCTGCTGCGAGCGCAGCGCAAAGGCGTCCTGGTCCTTGCGCGCGACCTGATAATCCTCGGCGACGTTCTCGGCGGTCTCGGGCATGGCGTCGATGCCGTACTGCTGTTTCATCAGCGGATTGATGAAGCGCCAGCCGATCGTCGTGTCCTCGACCGTGGCGCTCCTTTGGAACGCCTCCTGCGCCTTGCCCATGACGAGCGGCGCGCGCGTCATCGACTCGACGCCGCCGGCGATGGCGAAGTCGATCTCGCCCGCGCGGATGCCCTGCGCGGCGAGCCCCACCGCGTTCAGCCCCGATGAGCACAGCCGGTTGACGGTGATACCCGGGATCGAATCCGGCAGCCCGGCCAGCAACAGCGCCATGCGTGCGACGTTGCGGTTGTCCTCGCCGGCCTGGTTGGCGCAGCCGTAATAGACCTCGTCGAGCGCGGACCAATCCACCTTCGGATGCCGCTTCATCAGCGCCTTGATCGGGAGTGCGCCGAGATCGTCGGTGCGCACCTTGGCGAGGCCGCCGGCGTAGCGGCCGATCGGCGTGCGGATACCGTCGCAGATGAAGGCGTCGGGCATCGGACTCTCCAAACTATTTCGCCACATGCATTGCCGCGCAGGGCGAATTCGTGTGCGAATTTAGGTGTCGCCGCCCCAGGGGTCAAACAACATGCCGCTTGTCTCCGAACAGCCCATTTTCACCATCCACTCGCCGCTCGGCGGGATCCAGAAGCTCGGCAACACGCCCTATGGCGAGCGGCGCATCATCAACATCCTCGGCGGCACGGTCGATGGCGCGAGGCTCAAGGGCAAGGTCCTGCCCGGCGGCGCGGACTGGCAGATCGTACGCGCCGACGGCGTGGTGCATTTGCAGGCGCGCTACACCATCGAGTCCGACAGCGGAGGGCAAATCCTGGTCGACGCCGAAGGCTACCGCCATGGTCCGCCCGAGGTGATGGAGCGGCTCGCCCGCGACGAGACGGTCGATCCGTCGCTCTATTACTTCCGCACCTTCATGCGGTTCGAGACCGCCGATCCGGCGGCTTCCTGGCTCAACCGCATCCTGGCCATCGGCCGCGGCGCCCGTCAGAAGGGCGCCGTGCGGCTCGAGGTGTTCGAGGTGCTTTGAATTCGAGCCGCAGGCACTCCTCACGTGCCTGTGAGCCGCTTGACCCATTCCACCAGACCCAGCATGAGTTCGGTCATGGCGAAGCCATCGAAAAAACCATCCCGGAAGCCATTTGCACCCAAGCTGCCGCCCTCGCTGACGGCCAAGCGAAAGGGCGACGTGGCGATTCTCCGCCTGTCGCGGCCGCAGAAGCGCAATGCGCTCGACGACACGACCATCCTCGGCATCGAGAGCTTCTTTAAGGCGCTGCCGAAGGACATCAAGGCGGTGGTGATCCACGGCGCCGGCGAACATTTTTCCGCGGGCCTCGATCTGGGCGAACTGACCGAGCGCGGCGTCGCCGAAGCGGTCCTGCACTCGCGCATGTGGCATCGCGTGTTCGACGCCATCCAGTTCGGCAGAGTGCCGGTGGTGGCGGTGCTTCACGGCGCGGTGGTCGGCGGCGGACTTGAACTCGCAGCGGCATGTCATCTCCGCGTCGCCGAACGCTCGGCCTATTACGCGCTGCCGGAGGGCAGCCGTGGCATCTTCCTCGGCGGCGGCGGCTCGGTGCGGCTGCCGCGGCTTATCGGCGTGTCACGGGTGATGGAGTTGATGCTGACCGGGCGCACCTACAGTGCGGAGGAAGGCCAGACCTTCGGCCTCTCGCACGTGCTGGCCGATGACGGCAAGGGCCTCACCAAGGGCATCGAGCTTGCCGAGCGCGTCGCCACCAACGCGCCGATGTCGAACTTCGCCATAATGCACGCGCTGCCGCGCATCGCCGAGAGCGATCCGGGCAGCGGGCTTTTTGCTGAATCGCTGATGGCGTCAGTCGCATCGAGCACCGACGAGGCCAAGACGCGGCTGAAGGATTTTCTGGAGAAGCGCGGCAAGAAGGTGCTTCGTGGCTGAGGCGATGCGCGACACGAAGGCGGCCGGCGCGCCGCTGCGGAAGGTCAAACTCGGCCCCGCCGACGTGCTGCTCGAGCGCAACGCCGACGGCACGATCATTCTGCGTTCGCCGCACAAGCTCGGCACGTACGCCGAGAAGCTGACGGAGCGGCTGGAGCATTGGGCCGAGGCCGCCCCCGAGCGCGTGTTCCTCGCGCAGCGCGCGGCAGACGGCTCGTGGCGAAAACTCACCTACGCGCAGGCGCTGTCGCAGGTGCGCAGCATCGCGCAGGCGCTGCTGCAACGCCGGCTTTCGGCTGAGCGGCCGATCGCGATCCTTTCCGGCAACGACATCGAGCATGCCCTGCTCGGCCTGGCCGCGATGATGATCGGCGTGCCCTATGCGCCGATCTCAGTGCCCTACTCGCTGATGTCGAGCGACTTCGGCAAGCTCAAATCGATCATCGAGATCCTTACGCCGGGGCTGGTCTTTGCCGTCGACGGCCGGGCGTTCGCCCGCGCCATCGATGCGGCGGTGCCGATCGGCGTCGAGATCGTCGTCACCGCCAATCCACCCGGCAGCCGGCCATCGACCCAGTTCGCCGACTTCGTCATGAGCGAACTGACCGCGGCGGTGGAGGCGGCCCATGCCAAAGTCGGGCCGGAGACAATCGCAAAAATCCTGTTCACCTCCGGCTCGACCGGCAATCCCAAGGGCGTCATCAACACCCAAAGAATGCTGTGCGCCAACCAGGCGCAGATCCGGGCCGGCCTCGCCTTCGTCGGCGACGAGCCGCCGGTGATCGTCGACTGGCTGCCGTGGAACCACACCTTCGGCAGCAACCACAATTTCAATCTCGTGCTCGACAACGGCGGCTCGCTCTACATCGACGAGGGCAAGCCGCTGCCCGGCGCGGTCGCCGCCACCGCGAAGAACCTCAAGGAGATCGCGCCGACGATCTATTTCAACGTGCCGAAAGGCTTCGAGGCGCTGCTCCCACACCTTCGCGCCGACGCGGACTTGCGGAAAAACTTCTTCAGCCGCCTGAAGGTGCTGTTCTACGCCGGCGCTGGATTGCAGCAATTCGCCTGGGACGAGTTGCAGGAGATGAGCGTCGCCACCTGCGGCGAGCGCGTCATCTTCATCTCCAGCATCGGCTCGACCGAAACCTCGCCGCTGGCGATCGCCTGCAACTGGGATTTCCCGCGGCCCGGCAACATCGGCGTGCCGGCGCCTGGCGTCGAGCTCAAGCTCGTGCCCAACGAGGGCAAGCTTGAATGCCGCCTCAAGGGTCCCAACATCACGCCGGGCTACTGGCGGCGTCCCGATCTGACGAAAGAGGCATTCGACGAGCAGGGCTATTACAAGATCGGCGACGCGCTGAAGTTCGTCGATGCCGCCGATCCGAGCCAGGGCTTGTTGTTCGACGGCCGCCTCGCCGAGGACTTCAAGCTCCTAAGCGGCACCTGGGTCAGCGCCGGTGCGCTCCGCGCGCAGCTCGTCGATCATTGCGCACCGCTCGTGCGCGATGCGGTGATCGCCGGCGTGAATCGCGACGACATCGCCGCTCTGGTGTTCCCTGATGTCGAGGCCTGCCGCAAGTTTGGCGGTCTTGCCGCCGACGCTTCGCCCGCCGCCGTGCTCGGCGATGCAAAACTGCGCGATGAGTTCAGGAGACGGCTCGACGCGCTCGCGCGCCAGAGCACCGGCGGCTCGACCCGCATCTGCCGAATGATCCTGATGGCCGAGCCGCCCTCGCTCGACGCCGGCGAGGCGACCGACAAGGGCTCGATCAACCAGCGCGCGGTGCTCGCCCGCCGCGCGGCGCTGGTCGAGGAGCTTTATGCCAGCGCGCCGTCCGGCAACGTCATCGCAATCGATCAACGGAAATAAGTCGTATGGATCCCAAGGGACACGCCGCCATCGTTACCGGAGCCGCCTCCGGTCTCGGCGCTGAAACCGCGGCGCACCTTGCCCGCGCGGGGGTCAAGGTCGCCTGCCTCGATGTCAATCTCGACGGCGCGCGCGAGGTCGCGGGGAAAATCGGCGGCATCGCCATCCGCTGCGACGTGATCAGCTCGGACAATGCCGCGGCTGCACTCAAGCAGGCGCGCGACAAGCACGGGCCGGCCCGTATCCTGGTCAATTGCGCCGGCGTCGGGCCTGCCAAGCGCATGGTCGGCCGCGACGGGCCGATGCCGCTCGAAGAGTTCGAAAAGATCATCGCGGTCAACCTCACGGGCACGTTCAACATGATGCGGCTCGTTGCCGCCGACATGCAGAACGTGCAGCCGCTCGCCGACGGCGAACGCGGCGTGATCGTCTCGACCGCATCGGTCGCGGCCTACGAAGGCCAGATCGGCCAGGCGCCCTATGCCGCCTCCAAGGGCGGTGTCGCCGCGCTGACCATCCCGGTGGCGCGCGAGCTGTCGCAGTTCGGCATCCGCGTGATGGCGATCGCGCCGGGCATCTTCGGCACGCCGATGCTTAAGGCGCTGCCGCAGGCGGCGCAGGATTCGCTCGGCGCTTCGGTGCCGTTCCCGAAGCGGCTCGGCGAGCCGTACGAATATGCCGATCTGGTGCTGTTCATCGTGCGCAGCAATTATCTGAACGGCGAGGTGATTCGGCTCGACGGTGCGCTTCGCATGGCGCCGCGCTGAACATGCTCACCTACACGCGAAACACCCGGATTGAATGGGGCGACTGCGACCCGGCGGGGATCGTGTTCTTCCCGCGCTATTTCGCGATGTTCGATAGCTGCACCACGGCGCTGTTCTCGAAGGCGCTGGGCATGAGCAAATATGAATTCACACGGCACTACGCGTTCCAGGGTTACCCGATGGTGGATACCAAGGCGCGATTCCTGAAACCCACCAAGTTCGGGGACGACGTGGTGATCGAGACCAAGATCGTGGAATTCCGCCGCTCGAGCTTCGACGTGCAGCACCGCCTCACGCTCGGCGGCGAACTTTGCGTCGAATGCTTCGACACCCGGGTCTGGGCCGAACGCAATCCCGACGATCCGGAAAAAATCCGGGCCAAGTCCATTCCGCAGGACGTGATCGCGAAGTTCAACAGGACATGAAACCGCCGTCATGAAGCCCGTAACCCTGATCACCGGCGCATCGAGCGGCATCGGCGCAGCAATCGCGGACAAATTCGCCGCGCAGGGCCGCCAGCTCGTGCTGGTGGCGCGCCGCGAGGCGCAACTGGCCGCCGTCGCCGACCAGATCGCCGCGTGCGGCCATGCCCGGCCGCAATTGCTCGCACTCGACCTCGGCCAGACCGATGCCGCCGCCCGACTTTCCGCGGCGCTGGCGGACCGTGGGCTTGAGCCGGATATCGTCGTCAACAGCGCCGGCTTCGGCATGCTGGGCCCCGCCGCCAGCATCGATCGCGGCGAGCAGCTTGCGATGATCGACCTCAATGTGCGCTTCACGACCGACCTGTCGCTGCGCTTCATCGACAGCCTCGAGCGTCATCGCGGCGGCATACTCAACGTGTCTTCGGTGCTAGGATTTTTGCCGGGGCCCGGCATGGCCGTCTATCACGCCACCAAGGCCTACATGCTGTCGTTCAGCCTGGCGCTGCACCAAGAACTCAAGCCGAGAGGCGTTCGTGTCACGGCGCTGTGCCCAGGCCCCGTCGACACCGAGTTCGGCGTGCGCCCGGTCGGGCGGATCTCGCGCCGGCTGATCCGAACCGTCGAACGTGTCGCGCGCGACGGCGTCGACGGTTTCATGGCAGGCAGGAGCGTGGTGGTGCCGGGCCGAAGCATCCAGTTCCTGGCCATGCTGCCGCGCATGCTGCCGCGCAGCGCCATCCTGGCGATGGTCGGCGCGAGCAGACGCCAAAATCGCGAAGGTTAGGTGGCCGGCGGCGGCGCGCGATAAGCCGCGTCCGCGGCAAAGCCCGCGAGAATGTCGCGGCTGCGCCGCGCCCATTGCTCGACCGGCACTGGGCCGCAGACCAGCATCAGGTACTCGTAGGGCGCCCGCATGTCGTTCGCCATGATGAACTGGTAGTGCATGCGAAACATGCTCCAGCGCAGCTTGCTGTAGAATTCCGGCGCCAGCATTTCGCGGATCCGCACGCTCCAGATCAGCGGATTGCAACGCTTGGGGCCGGCGTCGATGCCGATGCCGGCCACCGGATCGAAGTTGTAGAAATTCAGCATGTCGGCGCGCGCCTTCGCGTCGATCCAGACAATCGAAGGCTCGACCGCGATGCGCGCGATCACGGCGCGCACCTTCACCGCGCCGCGATGCAGGCCGATCCCAGGCATCAGCGAGCCCGGAGTGAACAGTACGACACGCGGGCCGCGGCGGCCGAGATCAGGATCGAGCTCGAGCGCGCGCGCCATCACCGCCGGCGCGATGACGCCGCCACCGCTGTGGCCGATCACGACAATCTCGTCGGCGTCGTTGGCGCGAACGATCTCGACAAGGCGGCGCGCGCCGGCCTCGATCGGGTGATCGAAACACGAGGGCTCGCCGCAAGCATATTCGAGTAGGTAGGGCCAATGGTTGTTGATCTGCACCACGAACAGGCGGTCGGCCAGCGGGCGCAGCAGCTTGAACAAGCCAATTGCGGACACGACGCCGACGACCACGCCAAGCGCCAGCGGCGCGCCGGCGAACCGGATCGAAAGCCAGCCGATCAGCCATCCACCCAGGCCGGCGAATGCGAGCCACCAGAACAGCATGGACTGAAACATCGTCAGCGCCAGGCCGTATCGCGGCGAGGCGCGATAAATGCGGTAGAGCGTGCCGGTGAAAAGATAGTTCAGCATCCAGCCAAGCGCGCGCGGCACCTGGCGCGACAATGGCTCCGCCATGTTGGCGCGGATCATCAGCTCCTGGCGCAGGAATTCGTAGCGCGTCGCCACCTGCCAGTTCGGGCCCGCGGCGTCGACGGTCCAGTGTGCGAGGTCATCGGAATCGATCTGCAAGTCACCGATGGAGGTCCGCAGCGGCCAGTGGTTCAGGAAGCGCCTGAACGAGCGGCGAAACAGATTGTGGTAGCCCTCCGCGCCCTGCGGATCGTAGCCCTCGACGTAGAGGACATGCCGCCGCCGGATCAAAGCATCTGCGCCTGCGTTATTCGGGAGCATCGGCGCAAGTCTCAGTGATGATCGCGCCGCAGAAGCTGGCGGAGCTTGTGGCGCTGGATCTTTCCGGTGGCAGTGCGCGGCAGATCGGCCACCATCTCGAAGCGCCGCGGCTGCTTGTAATGCGGCAGCGCGTGCTCCAGGCACTCGCGCGCCGCGTCTGTCGCAGTCGCGCCGTCCGCGCCTTTCGCCGGCACGACATAGAGCACGATCTCGGCAAGCCCGATTTCGCTTTCGCCCAGCACCGCCGCGCTCTCGGCGATCGGGGCCTGGCCGGCGAGCGCATCCTCGATCTCGGACGGCGAAATCCAGATGCCCGACACCCGCAGCATGTCGCCGGTGCGGCCGCGGTGATGATAGAAGCCGCCGAAGTCGCGGACATACTCGTCGCCGGTCGCGAACCAGCCATCGGGCCGGAACTGGCCGGCGGGCCGTTCCGGCGGCCCATCGAGACGGTCGCCCGCCGAGCGATAGCCTTCGCAGATTGAGGGCATTCGCACCTCCAGCCGACCCGGTGTATCCGGCGCGCCAATAAGCGCGCCGCCATCGTCAACGATGCGAAGCTCGACGCTCGGCATGGCATGGCCGGACGAGCCGGGTTTGCGGCTGGCCGGCCCGTTGCCGATGATCATGTAGACACATTCCGAGCAGCCGAGCCCATCGAGAATGGGATGCCCGCCGGCCTCCTCCCACGCGGTCCAGATTTGCGGCGGCAGGCGCTCGCCGGCCGAGACGTAGTAGCGCAGCGCGCGGAACGGCGCCGTCGGCGCAAGCCCCGCTTCGAGCAGGCGATGATAGACGGCGGGGACGCTGAGCAGAACGGTCGGCTCGAAACGCCCTACCGTCTCGGCGACGCTCGGCGCGGTGGCCCAGCGCTCAAGCAGGATGTTGCCCGCGCCCATTCGCAGCGCGGCGAACATGTTCCCGATCGCATAGGCAAAGTGAAAGCGCGACGTCGCGAACAGCCGATCATCCTTCGTACAGCCGAGCACCTGCTCGTAATATTCCGCGCACATGCCGACGTTGCGATGATGGTGCTCGACCGCCTTGGGGACCCCTGTGGTGCCCGACGTCATCACCCAGAATGCCGCATCGCCCGGTTTGCGCGGCACGGGGACGAGCGGAGCCGCCGTCGCTGATTTCCACGTGGCCAGTTCGCGCTCGCGGTGAATGAGCTTGGTCCCCGGCGAGGCTGCGGCGATGGCGCCGATGACAAGGTCCGCGAATTCGCCATCGATCACCAGCACGGCCGGACGGGCGATCGCCAGGATCTGCTCAAGCTCGTTAGGGCTGGCGCGGCTCGACATCGCCGCCGCGACCGCGCCGCAGGCCATCGCGGCGAGATGCGTCGCGACGATGTCCGGCGTATCGAGCATGAGCATGCCCACGCGATCGCCGGGACGCACTCCGGCTTCGCGCAAACCCGCCGCGAACTGACTCACGCGCCGGACTAGCGCGCCGTAGCTCAGCACTTCGCCCGCGCTCAACAGCGCCGGGCGCTCGGGTCCTGCGACCTTGAGCCCATGCAGCAGACAATATTCGACGGCATTCATTATGGGGCGGCGACCACTTCGATGATCTCGACCGCCGGGTGCGCCGTCGGCAGCACCCGTTCGAGCCGCAGCCCGGCGTTGTCGAACAGCGCCTGATACTCCGGCACGGTGCGCTCGCGGCCGCCGGTCAGCAACATAACGTGCAAGTCGAGCCAACGGCCCGGCCCCGGCGTGTCGTCGGTCGGCACGGTCTTCTCCAGCACCAGCACGCGGGATTGTGGCTGCATGGCGCTGCGGACGTTTTTCAGCATCTTGATGCAGTCACCATCGTCGTAGTCGTGCAGCAGATGACGGAACAGGTAGACGTCGGCGCCCTGCGGAACGGTCTCGAACACGTCGCCAGCCGTGAATGTCACTCCCGGCAGCGGACCGCCGGCGCCGCGCAAGGCCGCATCGACGCCCTCTTGCAGATCGAACAGCGTCCCGCGCACGTGCGGATGCTTAGCGATGATCTCGGACAGCAGCATGCCGTGGCCGCCGCCGACGTCGACGATGTACTTGAACTGCGCGAAGTCGTAGGCCGCGACGATGGCGGGCGTCTCCGGCGAGTGCACCTCGACCATCATGCGCTGGAAGCGCGCGCCCTCCTCGGGATTGGCGTGCAGCCAATTGAACAGTGGTTTGCCTTTCAGCGCCTCGAACGCGATTCCGCCTTCAAGCGCACCGTCGAGGTGGCCCCAGATTTCGCCATTGTACTCGGTGAGCAACTCGGCGGACGTGCGCATCGAGTTCGGCGCGTTCGAGGTCAGCATGCGGCCAAGCGGCGTCAGCGCGAATTTCCCGCCGGCGCCTTCGGTGACGATGCCGCAGGTCGAAAGCGCGCGCAGCAGGCGATAGACGCGATCGGTGATGAGGCCGCGGGGCTTTGCTATCGCCTCGGCATTGTCGGCGCCGGCCTCCATCGCGTCGGCGAGACCAAGCCGCGCGAAAGTTCCGATGGCGTGCGTCACCCACAGGCTCGAAAGAAGCTGCATCATCTTCTTGTGCAGCGATCCTGGGTCCGCCGATGTCTTGGCTGGCTTGACGCTTTCGACTTTCAACATGCCCTCCGGGCCGAAATTCGTTGGCTTCAGCGGACTGATGCGGCGTACCGGCGGCGAAGCCATAGACCAACCAACGCGATGAATCCAGGGACGTTTTCCCGGAAATTGGCCGGATGGCTTCCTTTACAAAGGGGTGGTTCTCGGGCTGAATCAATCGAAAGTTGGTGTTGAAACCAACACTGAATCCTGGAGGGAACACGCAATGCCATCGAAAATGCAGAAGCTCGCGCCCGCGGCCGGGCTCGCCGTCCTCCTCGCCACCGCGCCGCTGGCACAGGCGCAGGACAAGACCATCGACCTTAAGCTGGCGCATTGGGTGCCGGCGTCACATCCGCTCCACAAGGGCTTCGAGGAATGGAGCCAGTCGGTCGAGAAAGCTTCGGGCGGAACGATCAAGGCCAAGATCTATCCGGCCGAGCAGCTCGGCAAGGCGTTCGACCACTACGACATGGCGCGCGACGGCATCGCCGACATGACCTACATCAATCCGGGCTATCAGCCCGGCCGCTTCCCGATTATCGGTGCGGGTGAATTGCCGTTCCTGATGGCGAACGCCAAGGGCGGATCGTCGGCGCTCGACGCCTGGTATCGCAAATACGCCGGCGCCGAGATGAAGGACGTGAAGTTCTGCCTCGCGTTCGTACACGATCCGGGATCATTCCATTCGCGCACCAAGAAGATCATGGTGCCCGGCGACATCAAGGGCATGAAGATTCGCCCGGCGCACGCCACCATCGCAACGTGGATGACGCAGCTCGGCGCCACGAACGTTCAGGGCGCAGCGCCCCAAGTGCGTGACATCATCGAGAAGGGTGTCGCCGACGCGGTGACGTTCCCGTGGGGCTCGGTGGTGCTGTTCGGCGTCGACAAGGTGACGAAGTACCACATGGAAGCGCCGCTCTACGTGACCACGTTCGCCTACACGATGAACAAGGGCACGTATGACCGCATGTCCGCCGGTCAGAAGAAGGTGATCGACGACCACTGCACCACCGAATGGGCCGGCAAGATCGGCGGGCCATGGGCCGACTTCGAACACGCCGGCATCGAGAAGATCCGGGCGCAGTCCGACCACGAGGTCTATAAGATCTCCGCGGATCAGCTTGGCGAGTGGCGCAAGTCCGCCGAGCTGCTGATCAACACCTGGTCCGCCAACGTCAAGAAGACCGGCGGAAATCCTGATGAAGCGATGAAGGAGTTGCAGGACCAGTTGAAGAAATTTACCGCGTCCTACTAGTACGCGGCCAGAGCCGGTCGGCGGTGGCGAGCCTCTCGCCGCCGCCGCATTCAAATCCGATGGGAGCGGCAGCGTGCAGCGCAACCTGATGGATCGCTTCATCGATACCATCGAGCTGATCGCTGCGATCTTTGTCGGCATTGTCGCCGCCGACACCTTCCTGATCGTGATGCTGCGCTATTTCTTCAGCTACAACATCCCCGACAGCTACGACTTCGGTCAGCTTCTGCTCGGCATCCTGATCTTCTGGGGCATCGCCGCCACTTCCTATCGCGGCGCGCACATCACCGTCGATCTGGTCTGGGCCAACGCCAGTCCGCGCTGGCAGCGCGTCATCGACGTGTTCGCCACGCTGGTGCTGCTGTTCGTTGTCACCGTTCAGACCTACACGCTGTTCGACAAGGTCGTCTCGACCTACGACTCCAACCTGGCGACGTTCGAGCTGCGGCTACCGACCTGGCCGTTCTTCGCGATCGCCTGGCTCGGCGACGCCGCCGCCGTGCTGCTGATCGCGGTGCGCACCTATCGGCTGATCTTCCGCCCGGAATTGCTGGCGGGCGGCCAATTCCAGATCAAGCCGGTCGAATGAGGCGCACAGCATGAGCTTCGAGCCGAGCACCGAAGCCGTCGCCATCATCGGCTTCGTCGTGCTGTTCGCGCTGATGCTGCTGCGCGTACCGGTCGGCATGGCGATGGGATTGGTGGGGGTCGGGGGCTTTGCCTATCTCAGCGGCAGCGGGCCGGCGCTCAAGATCGTCGGCCACACCTCGATGCGGACGGTGACCGACTGGAATTTTGCGGTGATCCCGATGTTCCTACTGATGGGATCGTTCGCCACCACGTCGGGCATGAGCCGCGAACTGTTTCGCGCCGGCAACGCGTTCCTCGGTCATCTGCGCGGCGGCCTCGGCATTGCCACCATCGCGGCCTGCGGCGGCTTCGCGGCGATCTGCGGCTCGTCAGTCGCAACCGCGGCGACGTTCTCGCGCGTCGCCTATCCTGAGATGCGGCGCTACGGCTATCCGCAGTCGTTCGCGACCGGCGTGATCGCGGCCGGCGGCACGCTCGGCATCATGATCCCGCCCTCGACCGTGTTCGCCGTGTACGGGCTGATCACCGAACAGGACGTCGGCAAGCTGTTCGTCGCCGGCATCATCCCGGGCATCCTCGCGGTCGCGATGTACATGATCACCATTACCGCGATCGGGCTGATCCGGCCGGGCTTCCTGCCAGCGGGCCAACCCGCACCCTGGTCCGAAAAACTCGCAGCGATGAAGGATATCTGGGCGACGCTGATCCTGTTCGTCTTCGTCATCGGCGGCATCTACGGCGGCCTGTTCACCGCCACCGAGGCGGCCGGCATGGGCGCGGCCGGCGCCTTCATCATCGGCGTCGTGCGCGGCAGGCTGTCGCTTGCCGACATCCGCCGCTCGCTGCTCGAAGCCACCCGCACCACCGCCGCGGTGTTCACCGTGCTGATCGGCGCGCTCCTGTTCGGTTATTTCCTCACCATCACGCAGACGCCGCAGAACGTGACGGCGTTTCTCACCGGGCTGGGAATCGGCAAATACGGCGTGCTGGCGCTGATCATGGTGATGTATCTGGTGCTCGGCTGCCTGATGGACGCGCTCGCCATGATCATCCTGACCGTGCCGATCGTGTTCCCGGTGATCAAGGAATTGGGCTTCGACCCGATCTGGTTTGGCGTCATCGTCGTGATGACGGTGGAGCTCGGCCTGATCCATCCGCCGGTCGGCATGAACATCTTCGTCATCAAGAGCGTGGTGGAGGACGTGAAGATTTCGACGATCTTCTATGGCGTCATCCCGTTCATCATCACCGACCTGATCCGGCTCGTGATCCTGATCGCCTTTCCGATCCTCGCGCTCTGGCTGCCGTCGCACATGTAAGCGGCTACTGGATCTCTCCGCTGGCGGTGACGCACTTCAACCCGCTATGATCCGGTCACGCCTTTAGAAAAGGACCAGACCTCATGGCCGCAGAGCCGCTACGCGCCCAGACCAACCAGCGCCCTCCGATCGCCGGAGAAGCCTTCCTCCGCGCGCTGGCGGACCACGGCATCGACTATTTCTTCGCCAATCCGGGCACCGACTTCCCGCCGATCGTCGAGGCGTTCAGCCGCGCCAAGCAGTCCAACGCCAAGGTGCCGACACCGCTCGTCATCCCGCACGAGAACCTCGCGGTCGCCATGGCGCACGGCGCCTATGCGATGTCCGGCAAGCCGCAGGCGGTGATGCTGCACGTCAACGTCGGCACCGCCAACGCAATCAACAACATCATCAACCTCAACCGCGACAACATCCCGCTCATTCTCGCCGCGGGCCGCACGCCGATCACCGAGAAGGGCAAGTTCGGCGGCCGCAACCGATACATCCACTGGGGCCAGGAGATGTTCGACCAGGGCGGCATGCTGCGCGAGGCGGTGAAGTGGGATTACGAGCTGCGCGTGCCCGAACAGATCACCGACGTGGTGTCGCGCGCCTACGAGATCATGATGTCGAGCCCGCGCGGGCCGGTGTATCTGGCGCTGCCGCGCGAGCCGCTTGCTGCGCCGATGCCCGAGCCGCTCGGCCCGGTGAAGCCGCGCCACGTCCCCGCGCCGCCGCACGCCGACCCGGCGATGATCGCGACGCTCGCCGAATGGATCGCGGCGGCAGAGAAGCCGCTGATCATCACCACGGCGAGCGGCGCCGAGGCGATGGCGCCGCTTGGCCGCATCGCCGAGAAATATGCGCTTCTCGTGGTGACGCAGCGCCAACGCGTCGTGTGCCTGCCGTCGAGCCATCCGATGCACATGGGCTACGACCCGCAGGGCCTGTTGCAGGAGGCCGACCTCGTCATCGTGATCGACGCTGACGTGCCGTGGATTCCGGCTGAGCAGACGCCGCACAAGGACGCGCGTTTCGTCACGCTCGGCGAGGACCCGGCGTTTCGCCGCTACCCGATGCGGAGCTTCCCGAGCGATCTCGCCATCACGTCGAAGACATCGACCGCGCTCCTGATGCTGGAGCAGGCGCTGACCAAGCACTCATTCCCGGAGGCGCGCACCCAGGCGCGGCGCACCCGCGCCGCCGACTTCAACAAGAAGCGCAAGGACACTCTGGCTAAGGCCTCCGCCATGCCGGCCGGCGACAAGATCACCTTCGCCTATCTCAGCCGCCTGGTCGGCGAGTGCATCGGCGAGGACGCCGTGCTGTTCAACGAGTACTCGCTGATCCAGGAGCAGATCTCACGCAACAAGCCCGACACTTTCTACGGGCTCTCCGCTGCCGGCGGCCTCGGCTGGGGGCTGGGCGCGGCGCTCGGCGCCAAGCTCGCCGCACCCGACAAGCTCGTGGTCGCGACCTTGGGCGACGGCGCCTACATGTTCGCCAACCCGATGGTCGCCCATTGGGTGTCGGACGTACACAAGCTGCCGGTGCTCACCATCGTCTTCAACAACAGCCTCTATGGCGCGGTGCGCGGCGCAACCATGTCGATGTTCAAGGATGGCGTCGCCGGCGAGGATGGCGGCCGCTTTATGGCGGACCTATCGCCAAGCCCGGCGTTCGAGGCTGCGGTGAAGGCACAGGGCGGGCACGGCGAGCGCGTCGAGAAAGCGTCCGAGCTGGCAGGAGCGCTCGCCCGCGCCCGCGACGTGGTGGTCAAGGAGAAGCGCCAGGCGCTGCTCAACGTCATCTGCCCGCCGTAGCCTCAGCGTTCCGAAACGCCCCCTCACCCCGACCCTCTCCCCGCAAACGGGGAGGGGGAGAAGGCGCGCCCTGCGCGCCCGCCATGCCTGAAAACCCCTCGACAAATCGCGAAGCGGCCCTTTAAACAAACAGCAGCCCTTGGGAGGACACGAGACATGACGATGCGCGTTGACGCCTACACCCATTTCATTCCACACCGCTTCTACAAGGAAGTGATGTCCGTCGGCTCCCACAAGGACATCGGCAAGCGGATGATGGGCGTTCCCGCCATCTTCGACCTCAACGTCCGCAAGAAGGTCGTCGACAAGTTCAAGGACTACAACCAGATCCTGTCCTACCCGATGCCGCCCTTTCGAGCTCATGACCAAGAACCCGAAGGAGACCGAGGAGTACGCCAAGATCGTCAACGACGGCTTCGCCGAAATTTGCGCCAAGGACCCCGACCATTTCCCCGGCTGGGTGGCGCAAGCGCCGATGGCGGCGCCCGACGTCGGCGTGCGCGAGGCCAAGCGCGCGATGAAGATGGGCGCGCTCGGCGTGCAGATCTACACCAACGTCGCCGGCCGGCCGCTCGACAATCCGGAGTTCGAGCCGTTCTGGAAGGCGATGAACGACACCAACACGCCGATCTGGCTGCACCCCTCGCGCACTGCGAGCTTCTCCGACTACCAGAGCGAGACCAAGTCGAAGTACGAGATCTGGTGGACGCTCGGCTGGTCCTACGAGACCGCCGCGGCGATGTCGCGGCTGGTGTTCTCCAAGATCATGGACCGGTATCCGAAGCTGAAGATCATCACTCACCACATGGGCGGCATCGTGCCGATGCTGGAAGGCCGCATCGGCCCCGGCTGGGACCAGATCGGTGCGCGCACCTCGGATGAGGATTACCAGAAGCTGAAGAAGTCGCTGAAGAAGAAGCGGCCGCTCGACTACTTCAAGGAGAGCTTCTACTGCGACACCGCCGTGTTCGGCGGCAAACCGGCGACCGAGTGCGGCCTTGCGTTCTATCCGACCGAGAAGCTGGTGTTCGCCTCCGACTGCCCGTTCGATCCCGAGAAGGGCACCTATTACATCCGCGAGACGCTGAAGATTTTCGACAGCCTCGACCTGTCGAAGGCCAAGTACAAGGCTATCATGTACGGCAATCTGGAGAAGATCACTGGCAAGAAGCTGGTGAAGTAGCTCCCGCGAGCGAATCAATGAAGCGGCCCGTGATCGGCGTGATTGGTAATACGCGCCTGATAGAGGATCGATTCACGGCCCAGCTTGTCGGAGAAACAAATCTCCGGGCGGTGGCTGACGTCGCCGGCGCGCTGCCCATGATGTTTGCCGGCACCCCGGAAATCACCGATATCGGTGCATTGCTGGACGTGGTCGATGGCGTGTTGCTGACGGGCGGCCGCGCCAATGTCCATCCCAGCCGCTTCGGCGCCGAGCACCATTCCAGGCACGAACCCTACGATACGAAGCGCGACGACCTGGCGCTGGCGTTGGCCGAGGTCTGCGTCGCGCGCGGCGTCCCGCTGCTGGGCATCTGCCGCGGCCTTCAGGAGATGAATGTCGCATTCGGCGGCACGCTGCATCCCGAAATCCGCGAACTGCCCGGACGCGTCAACCACCGGATGCCGAGATTGGAATCGGGTGAGATCCATCCCGATCACGCGGTGATCTTCGGCGACCGTCACGACGTCCATCTCGTCAAAGGCGGCGCCTTTGCCACGTTGATGGGCCGCGAAACCATTCGTGTGAACTCGCTCCACGGTCAGGGCATTCTGGAACCAGGCAAGCGCATCGTCGTCGAGGGCTTGGCGGACGACGGCACGATCGAGGCGATCCGCATCGCCGACGCCCCCGGCTTCGCACTCGGCGTTCAATGGCACGCGGAGTACGACCCGCAACGCAATCCCGTGAACCGCGCGCTGTTCGAGGCGTTCGGCGAGGCCGTCGTGGCGCACAAACGCGGCACGGTGCAAGCCTAGCCCGTATGGAGCGGACGACGGATTGCCGGCCGATCGATAAAATCCGACTTGAAATTCCGTTGACGTGCGGCTACTCAACCAGTTCATCCCCGATGGCTGCTGCGACTAGGTTGTGCCGAAACAACCGTGCCCAGAGCCGCATTGATCTCCGTGTGGAACCGAATGGCTTTCAGATTTCCCGATCTTCAAGAGCGTCAGCAGGCCGCCGCGGCAGCCAAGAAGGCGATGCTGGAAAAATTCAAGGCGGCGTCGAATGACCCCGCTGCTGCCGAGCGACAGGCCGCCAGGGCGGCTGTGCATGAGGCGCGACTGGCTCGGATGGCCGAACGCGAGGCCGCCAAAAAGGCGCGTGAAGCCGAGCAGGCCGCGCAGGCGGCCCGGGAGGCCGAGCTTGCGGCACAGGCTCAACGTGAAGCCGAGGCAGCCGCTGCGCGTGCCGAGGCCGAAAAGGCCGATCGTGAAGCGCAACTGGCAGCGGAGCAGAAGGCCGAGCGAGACGCCCGTTATGCAGCACGCAAGGCTGCAAAAAAAGAGCGGCGGCGCGGCTATTGATAACGCACGCGCCGCATCCGGCGCGCTTTCATCTGCGTTGCCTGTGGGTTTTCTCCGCGCCCGCCCATGAATCCCTCGCCGCCATCTGCTAGCGTCCCCTTGCATGGACGCCGCCCGGACCTATCCGCCCGAGGACGCCGCCGGCCCGCCGCCGGAGCCCGAAGCGCGTCCGTCGCCGATGATGGAGCAATACATCGAGATCAAGGCGGCCAATCCGGATTGCCTCTTGTTCTACCGGATGGGCGACTTCTACGAATTGTTCTTCGAGGATGCCGAGGTGGCGAGCCGTGCGCTCGGCATCGTGCTGACCAAGCGCGGCAAGCATCTCGGCCGCGACATTCCGATGTGCGGCGTGCCGGTGATCCGCGCCGACGAGTACCTTCATCGCCTGATCGCGCTCGGCCATAGGGTCGCGGTCTGCGAGCAGACCGAAGATCCGGCCGAGGCGAAGAAGCGCGGGTCGAAGTCCGTGGTACGGCGCGACGTCGTGCGCCTCGTCACGCCCGGAACGTTGACCGAAGACACGCTGCTCGACGCCAAGCGCAACAACTACCTGCTCGCCATTGCCCGCGCGCGCGCCTCGGCCGAGGCCGACACAAGCCGTTTTGCGCTGGCGTGGATCGATATCTCCACCGGCGAATTCCGCATCGCCGAATGCGACCGCGCCGGCCTGCCCGCCGAGATCGCGCGGCTCGAACCCGGCGAGATCGTCGTATCCGACGCGCTCTACGGCGATCCCGAGCTGGCGCCATATCTGCGCACGCTTCCGGCGGTGACGCCGGTGACCCGCGACGTGTTCGACGGCGCCACGGCAGAGCGCCGGCTGTCGGATTATTTCGCGGTCGCCACCTCAGAGGCGTTTGGCACGCTGTCGCGGCTTGAACTGAACGCCGCGGCGGCCTGCGTCACCTACGTGGAGCGCACGCAGCTCGGCAAGCGGCCACCGCTCTCGCCGCCGGTCCGCGAGGCCCAGGGTGCGACGCTGTCGATCGATCAAGCGACGCGGGCAAACCTCGAACTGGTGCGCACACTCGGCGGCGAGCGGCGCGGCTCGCTCCTTGCTGCGATCGACCGCACCATGACCTCGGCAGGCTCGCGGTTGCTGGCGCAACGCTTGGCCGCGCCTCTGACCGAGCCCGAAGCCATCGGCGCGCGCCTCGACACCGTCGAGATTTTCGTCGACAACGCCATCGCCCGCCAGCAGACTCGCGAGCTTCTGCACATCGCCCCCGACATGGCACGCGCACTGTCCCGGCTTGTTGTCGGCCGCGGCGGGCCGCGCGACCTCGCCGCCATTCGCGACGGGATTGGCGCCGCGGCGGCGCTTGCCGTGCAGCTCGACAAGCTGCCGCGCAAATGCTCGGAACTGAACAGCGCACTTGGGGCGTTGCTTGCGCCAGAACAGGCGCTTGTGCGCGAGATGATGGCGGCGCTCGCAGACGAGCTTCCGTTGTTCAAGCGCGACGGCGGCTTTGTTCGCGGCGGATATGAAGCAGCGCTGGATGAATCGCGATCCTTGCGCGACGAGTCCCGCAAGGTGGTGGCCCAACTGCAGGCCCGCTACGCCGACGACACCGGCGTCAAGACTTTAAAAATACGGCACAATAACGTGCTGGGCTATTTCGTCGACGTGACCGCCCAGCACGGCGAGAAGCTCCTGGGCGCGCCGCTCAACGCCACCTTCATCCACCGCCAAACCCTTGCCGGACAGGTCAGATTCACCACCACGGAGCTCGGCGAGCTCGAAGCCAAGATCGCCAACGCCGCCGATCGCGCGCTCAACCTCGAACTCGAGATATTCGAGAAGCTCGCGGCCGCGACGATCGCCAGGAGCATGGAATTAAAAGCAGCCGCCGAGGCGCTGGCGCTGCTCGATGTTTCGTCGGCGCTGGCGATGCTCGCGGTCGAGCGCGCCTATGTTCGCCCCGAGATCGATCGTTCGCTTGACTTCATCATCGACGGCGGCCGCCATGCCGTGGTCGAACAGGCGATCAGCGATCCATTCGTCGCCAACGATTGCGATCTCTCGCCGCCGAAGGGCATGAACTCGGGGCGTATCTGGCTGCTCACCGGCCCGAACATGGCGGGCAAGTCCACGTTCCTGCGCCAGAACGCGCTGATTGTCGTTCTGGCCCAAATGGGCTCATTCGTCCCCGCGAAGAAGGCCAAGCTCGGCGTCGTCGATCGCCTGTTCTCGCGCGTCGGCGCCGCCGACGATCTCGCCCGCGGCCGCTCGACTTTCATGGTCGAGATGGTGGAGACAGCCGCTATTCTCAATCAAGCTGGTGAATGTTCGCTGGTTATTCTCGACGAGATCGGGCGAGGCACCGCGACCTTCGACGGGCTGTCGATCGCCTGGGCGGCAATCGAGCATCTGCACGAGAGCAACCGCTGCCGCGCGCTGTTCGCCACGCATTTCCATGAGTTGACGGCGCTGGCTTCGACGCAACTGCCGCGCCTGCATAACGCCACCGTGCGCGTGAAGGAATGGCAGGGCGAGGTGGTGTTCCTGCACGAGGTCATTCCCGGCGCTGCCGATCATTCCTACGGCATCCAGGTGGCCAAGCTCGCCGGATTGCCCGCCAGCGTGATCGAGCGGGCCAAGGTGGTGCTTGCAATGCTTGAGGCCGACGAGCGGGCCAAACCGCGCGGCTTCGAGGACTTGCCGTTGTTCGCGGCTCCTCCTCGCCCGGCGGCGCCCGACCCGCGGCAGTCCGCGCTCGATGCGTTACTCGCGATGCTCGGCTCCATACACCCCGATGAACTCTCGCCTAAGGAGGCGCTTGAGGCGTTGTACGCGCTCAAGCAGCGTGCTCCCGGCGAGCATTAGCCGCAGCCGCGCGGGCATCCGGGTTATGCTAGGCTCAAGGCAACAATAAAAATGTGAGGGAGGCCATGAATTCCTTGCTCGGCCGCTTGATCCTGCTCGGGTGCCTGCTGGCAAGCCCTAATGCCCTGGCGCAGTCCTATCCCGATCGCACC
The DNA here is from genome assembly GCA_963842645.1 of uncultured Alphaproteobacteria bacterium. Taxonomy (GTDB): domain Bacteria; phylum Pseudomonadota; class Alphaproteobacteria; order Rhizobiales; family Xanthobacteraceae; genus Z2-YC6860. Next base: position 369,326 of record CAWJGY010000011.1, read on the forward strand.
GTGACCGTCGTGGTGACGTCCGCGGCCGGCGCGTTGACCGACGTGCTCACTCGCGCCGTCAGCCAACGGCTGTCGCAGATGTGGGGACAGAGCATCGTCGTCGAGAACCGCGGCGGCGCCGGGCATAATCTGGCGGCAAACGCCGTCAAGGCAGCGCCGGCCGACGGCTACACGCTGCTCGCTTCGGAAACCGGGTTCGTCACCAGCCAGCCGCATCTCTACGCCAAGGGCAAATTGTCCTACGACGCGGAGACCGACTTCATCCCGGTGGCGGGCTATGCCGGCATACCGATCGGACTGCTGGTGCATCCGTCCGTGCCTGCCAAGTCGGTCGCCGAATTTATTGCGCTTGCCAAGGAGAAGCCCGGCTCCGTGACCTATGGTACCGCCGGCCTCGGCACCGCCCCGCACACCGCCGCGCTGCTGCTGGAAAGCCTCGCCGGCATCAAAATGACAGCGGTCCATTACCGGGGCGCCGCGCCCGCGCTCAATGACCTGACCGCTGGCCATATCAACATGATCACGATGGGGCCGTCGGTCGCATTGCCGGCAGTCAAAGACGGCAAGATCAACATGCTGGGTTTCGGCAGCGAGCAGCGTGTGGCGCAATTCCCAGACGTGCCGACCGTCGCCGAGACCGTTCCCGGCTACGAGGCAGCCGTATCGTTCGGCCTATTCGCGCCGAAGGGCACGCCCCGGGACATTCTCGTCAAGATCAACGCCGACGTGCAGAAGATCATTCACGATCCGGAGTTTCACAAACAATTCCTCGAATCGCTGGTGGTGCAGCCGATACCTGGTTCACTGGAAGCATTCGCGGTCTATCTGCGGAAGGACTCCGACAAATGGTCCAAGGTCATCAAGGACGGCCAACCTGAAGATCGATTGAGATCGAGGCGGCGCCGCGTTCGTCGGTCTTGTCGCTCTCGCGTGGCTGCCCGCCACGGCGTCGGCGCAGACCTATCCCACCAGGCCCATCACCATCGTGGTGCCGGCCGCGCCGGGCGGCGTGAGCGACGTCATGGCGCGCCTGATCGCCCAGCGCTTCACGACGGCATGGGGCCAGCAGGTGATCGTCGAGAACCGCGGCGGCGCCAATCATGCCATCGGCGCGGCCATGGTCGGCAAGGCCGCGCCCGACGGCCACAGCATGATGGTCGCCGCCGAAACGGTGTTCGTCATCAATCCCGACGCTGCATGCCGGCAAGCTGCCCTACGACGTCAACGACTTCGCGCCGATCACCGGCCTCGTCCGCATCAACCAGGGGCTGCTCGCGCATCCGTCGCTGCCGGCCAACAATATCGCCGAGCTGATCGCCCTGGCGAAGCAAAAGCCGGGCGAGATCACCTACGGCAGCTCCGGCCTCGGCGCGGCCGGGCATGTCAACGTGGCGCTGCTGGAGAGCATGGCCGGTATCAAGCTCGCGCCGGTGCATTACCGCGGCGCGACGCCGGCGCTCAACGACGTGCTCGCCGGGCACATCATGCTCACGTCGGTCAGTCTCAGCGCATCGGTGCCGCCCTATCGCGCCGGCAAGGCCAAGATGCTCGCGGTCGGCAGCTTGAAACGGCGGCCGGAGATGCCCGAGGTCCCGACCACCGCCGAGACCGTGCCGGGCTACGAGGCTGTCACCTGGTTCGGGCTGTTCACCACCAACGGCACGCCGCGCGAGATCGTCGGCAAGATCAACGCCGAGGTCCGCGCGCTGTTCGCGGATCAGAGCGTTCCTCGACCGCGCCATCATCCCCAGCCTGTTCGAGTCGATGGTAAGCTCGCCAGAGCAGTTCGCCGAGTTCATCAAGACCGACAGCGCGAAATGGTCCAAGGTGCTGCGCGACGCCAATATCAAAGTGGATTGAGGCGCCGCGATCGAGGAGGAGGAAACCCGTGAAAGCATGGATTTGTGTTCTGACATCGCTCGGTTGGCTGTCGATGGCCGCCAATCTCGCGCAGGCGCAGTCCTATCCGTCCCGCCCCGTCACGTTCGTCGTCACCGCCGCGGCCGGTGGCGTGACCGACATCATCGCGCGCGCGGTCGGGCAGCGGCTGTCGGAGAAATGGAGCCAGCAGGTCGTAATCGAGAACAAGGGCGGCGGCGCGCACGTCATCGGCGCGCAGCAGGTGGCCAACGCCGCTCCCGACGGCCATACGATGATGTTCGCCGAGGCGGGAACCTACGTCGTTAATCCCAATCTCTACCCAAAAGACAAGATGCCAATCGACATCGAGAAGGATTTCATCGTAGTCACCGGCTTGATCCGCATCCATCATTCGGTCATGGTGTCGCCGAAGCTTCCGGTCAACACCGTCGCGGAGCTGGTCGATCTCGCGCGCAAGAAACCCGGCGAGATCAGCTACGGCACCGCGGGTATCGGCTCGGGGCCGCATGTCAATGTCGTGCGGTTCGAGAACTCGGCCAAGGTCAAACTGAACACCATCCACTACCGAGGCGCGACGCCGGCAATCAACGACGTGATCGGCGGCCACACCGACATGATGATGGTGAGTGTCAGTCTGGCGCTGCCGATCCACCGCGAGGGCAAGGTCAAGATGATCAGCATCGGCAGCAGCAAGCGGCTACCGCAGCTTCCCGACATCCCGACCACCGCGGAGTCGGGCAACCTGCCCGGCTACACCGCCGGCACTTGGTTCGGGCTCGCGGTCACCGCCGGGACGCCGCGCCCGATCGTGGACAAGATCAACGCCGACGTACGCGCCGTGATGGCGGAGACCGCCTTCCAGGAGCGGTTCATCGATCGGCAGTTCGCCGAGACGATGGACAGCTCGCCGGAGCAGTTCCGCGACTACATCCGCGCCGAGACCGCGAGCTGGGGCCGGGTGATCCGCGAGCAGAATCTCGTCATCGGCGCGCAGTAAACAGGGTGCCGGCATCAAGCCGCACGTCGCTGAAGCGCGCGGCGGCGCAGCCAATACAACACCAGGTTCCACACCACCGACACCACCAGCGACAGCGTGAGCCCGGCCCAAGTGCCGAGCGGCACGGTCGCGAGATACACCGTGAACAGGCAGGCGCTGAACCCGACCAGACCCCACATGGTGTTGGCGATCAGCGCCGCGGTCGCCGGCCCGCCGACGCGTGCATGGAAGATAAGCATCAGGCTCGTCATCACGATCGGATAGACCGCGAGCAAGCCGGTCATGGTCGGCCCGACACGGCCGCTCAAGCCCACCACCGCGGCGACGAGGCACGACACCATGAAGGCGCGCACGGGAATGTCGTACCACTTGCGCACGATCAGCGGCATCTTCACGTATCGGTATCGATTGGTGAGCGCGATGCAGACGCCGAACAGCGCCAGATTGACCGCGGCAACACTGACGAAGGTCCACGACACCGAGCGCAGCAGCAATGCGACGATGAACCAAACCGTGACCGCGCCGACGACGCTCACGGCCAAGCCATGGCGCTGCGCCAGAACGATGTAGACCAGCGCGAACACCGCCGTCGCCGCGTGCGCCGCGATACTGCCGATGGCGCTCGCGGAAATGAATGCCGAATCGTGGTCGAGCGCCACGAACGCGTAGGCCGGCCCTGCCGCGATCGGCAGCGTTGCGACGATTGCGCCGATGGCCGCGCCCGCGCGCTCGGCCACCATCGCCGCGCCGATGACGAAGCCGGCCGTGACGGCCATCTTGAGCGCGAGCGAGAGCCAGAAGATCAGGTCGGGGGACATCATGTGGCTCAACGAGGCACCGTCATGCCCGGCCTTGTGCCGGGCATCCACGCCTTCTGCCTATAAAGCAAGTCGTGGATGGCATAGGAAGTCGGCTACGCCAACTTCCGTCAAAAATGAGATGCCGCAAGTCAGGTAAACCGCGACTTGCTGACGACAAGCCCGGCCATCGTTGAGAGGTCGGCAATCGACCGAAAAAATCACACGCGCTGCATCTTGATGTCCACCGACGGGCCCTTGGCGATGGTCTGATAGACCACGCAATAGCGCTCGGTAAGCTTGAGCAACTGGTCGAGCTTTTCTTGCGGCGCGTCAGTATCGACGTCGAAGCTCAGCCGGATCTGGCGAAACCCGACCGGGGCTTCCTTGTCGACGCCGAGCGTCCCTCGAAAGTCGAGATCGCCTTCGGCCGAGACGGTGCCGGATTTCAGCGGAATGGCGAGCGCGGTCGAAACCGCCTTCAGCGTGACACCGGCACAAGCCACCAGGGCCTCCAGCAGCATGTCGCCGGAGCAGAGTTCCATTCCCGACCCGCCGGTGGCCGGATGCAGTCCGGCGACCGCGAGCGCGCGGCCGGTTTCGACCTTGCACGCGATGTTCGTATCATCGAGCGAGCCCTTGGCCTTCAGCGTGATCAGCGCCGCGCCCGGATCGGACTTGTAGCGGTCCTTGATCGGCGCCTGCATCGCGCGGAGTTCAGTGGCATCCATTTGTTTCTCCTTTTTGGTTTTAGGCCGGCGTCAGCACCACGCGGCCGACGATCTTGCCGGCGCGGAGGTCATCGAGCACTGAATTCACGTCGCCGAGCGGCCGCGTCGCAACCGGCACTGGCGGCAGGCCGGTGCGGTGGACGAGTTCGATCAGTTCCCGCATCTCCGGCAGGCTACCGACGTAGGAACCCTGGATGGTGATGGCGCGCATCGGGAACGGCGGCAGCGACAAGATGATGTCGCCGCCATAAAGACCCACGATGATGTACTTGCCGCCCTTGATCAGGCTGTCGATGCCGAGCCGCGCCGTCGCCGACGAGCCGACCAAATCGATCACCGCCCAGGCGCCGCCGTTCGTTGCGGCGACGATCTGCTGAGCGGCGTCCGGCGTGCCGCCGTCGAAAACGAGCTCCGCGCCGGCCTGCTTCGCCGCCTCACGCTTCTTCGGATCGATGTCGACGACGATGACGCTCTTGCCGCCCATCGCCTTGTGAATGGCAATGCACATCAGACCCAAGCCCGCCGGCACCGATGATGACGACAGGCTCGGTGGTGAGCGTCGGGACCAACCTTCTTCAAGGCGCCGTAGGTGGTGACGCCTGAGCAGGCGAGCGGCGCAGCGCGATCGGCCGGCAGGTCGCCGATGTCGATCAGATAGCGCGGATGCGGCAGCATCAAATAATCGGAATAGCCGCCGTTGGAGAACACGCCGAGGCTCTTCATGGCACGGCAGAGATTTTCCTCGCCGCGCTTGCAGACCGCGCAGGAGCCGCAGCCGATCCAGGGATGCGCGAGCATGCGCGCGCCGATCTTGACGCCCTGCGCCTGCGGTCCCGCCGCCACCACCTCGCCGACGTTCTCGTGGCCGAGCGTCACCGGCAGCTTCATGCCGCGGTCTTCCAGGCTCATGCGCTTGCCTCCGCCGAGATCGAAATAGCCGTCGGACAGGTGCAGGTCGCTGTGGCAGACGCCGGCGGCCAGCACCTTCAGCAGCACCTCGGTACCGACGGGTTGCGGGGTTGGATACTCGTTGAGTTGCAGCGGTTGGCCGCAGGTACAGACCTGGAAGCTACGCATGGACGTCCCCGGTGAATTCGGCGACTGTTTTAGTCGTTCCGGCGGACGCTTACCACCACATCGCCGCGCCCTGGGCGGCCTTATGCTCGGGATACTCCACACCCACGGCACGGTCGAGCGAGCGATCGAGCGCTGTCAGCACGCGCCGCTTGGCGAAATCGAACGCCGCCGACTGGCGGTCGCGCGGGCGCGGCAGATCGATCTCGATCTCGTCGGCGACCTGACCCGGGTGCGGCCGCATCACGACGATGCGGTCGGCGAGCGCGATTGCCTCCTCGACGTCGTGGGTCACCATGACCAGCGTCGGCTTGAATTCGTTCCACAGGTTGAGCAGGTGGTCCTGCAGGTCGACGCGGGTGAAGGCGTCGAGCGCGGAAAACGGCTCGTCGAGCAGCAGCACCTCCGGCCGCGGCACCAGCGCCCGCGCGATGGCGACGCGCTGCGCCTGACCGCCGGACAATTCGCGCGGCCAGACGCTTGGCCTTGTCGGCGAGGCCGACGCGATCGAGCGCGTGGGCGACTCGTTCGGCGCGCTCGTGCTTCGGCCGGTCCTCGATGCCGAAGCCGACGTTGTCGGCAACGGTGAGCCACGGCAGCAGGCGCGGTTCCTGGAAGATGATGCCGATCTTCTCGTGCGGCCTGGTGATTTTTGCGCCGTCGAGCAGCACCGACCCTTGCGTCGGCGTGTCGAGGCCGGAGATCGCCCGCAGCAGCGTGGACTTGCCGCAGCCGGAGCCGCCGATCACCGCGACGATCTCGCCCGGCTCGAACGCCGAGCGTGATGGCGTCGAGCGCATGCACGCCGTTCGGGTAGGTTTTGCCAACGCGTTCCAGGCTCAGCATTTGTCACCGACGCACGAAGGCGTCCTCCCAGCGCAGGAACGGCGCGGCCGCGGCGGAGATGATCCAGTCCGTGGTCTTGCCGATGATGGCGAAGGCGACGATGGCCGCGACGATCTGCGCTGGCTTGCCGAGCTGCTGGCCGTCGATCAAGAGATAGCCGAGCCCCTCCGAGGCGCCGAGCAGCTCGGCGGCGACGACGAACATCCAGCCAAGCCCAAGCCCGGATCGCAGCGAAATCACATAGGTCGGCAGCACCGCCGGCAAGAGAATGCGCCGGACCATCGCGGCGTCCGACAGCCGGAACGCCCGGCCGACCTCGACGAGCTTCCTATCGACCGACATGATCGCGCCCATGACGCCGAGATAGACCGGAAAGAACACGCCGACCGAAATCAGCGTGATCTTCGAGCCCTCGAAGATCCCGAACCAGAGCACGAACAGCGGCACCCAGGCGATCGAGGGGATCGCGCGCAGCGCCTGCAAGGTCGGATCGAGCAGCCGCTGGACAAGCGCGGAATAGCCGGTGATGGCGCCGGCAACCGTGCCGGCGACCACGCCGATACCGAAGCCCGCGGCCACGCGAAGGAACGTCGCCAGCGCGTGGCGTTGCAATTCGCCGGTCTCCGCAAGCTCCCAGAACGTCGCGAAGATCACCGACGGCGGCGGCACCAGGCGTCCGCTGGCGAGGCCCGCGCGCACCGCGAGCTCCCAGAGCACCGCCAGGCCAACCGGCAGGATGAGGCCGAGGATCGGCCGCGACCAGCGCGCCAGGCGGTCGCGTCCCGCTTGGCGCTGTTCCGGCGTGACCTGTCCGGCGATTGTCATGGATACGAAAGACATACCAACACCCGGCGCAAGGCAAGCTTCGGGCCCTCTCCCCGGTCGGGGAAAAGGGCCCGAGACCGCTTGGGTCAGTTCGTCAGCGGGATGCGGTCGTCGATCAGGGCATCGACCGTGGCCTTCACGTCGACGTCGGCCTTGACCACGCCCGCCTGCTGGAGCGCGAGGCCGGCCGCCAGGATCGAGTCGCGTTGCGGCGCGCCGATCTTCGAGTGGGTCAGCTCGGTGCGCTCCTTGAGCTGCTTGTCCACCACCGCGTCCGGCAGCTTGGTCGCGGCGATGAAGACCTGCTTCAGTTCGCCATAATGACCGAGCGAATACTTGCGCGCCTCCTCGTAGACGGCGAGCACGCGCTTGACGAGATCGGGGTGATCCTTGAGGAACTCCTCGCGCACGTTGAGGATGCCCCAGGTGTTCGCATCCTTGTTGCGATAGAACAGCTTGGCGCCGTCCTCGACCTCGGCTTGCGCCATCATCGGATCGAGACCGGCCCAAGCCTGTACGTCGCCGCGAATGAGCGCGGTCTTGCCGTCCGGATGCTGCAGCAGCACCGGCGTGATGTCCTTCTCGGTGAGCTTCACGCCCAGCAGCGCCCGCACCAGGAAGATGTGCGGATCGGTGCCGCGGGTCACCGCGACGCGCTTGCCCTTGAGATCCTCGATCTTGGCGATCTGCGAATCCTTGGCGGTGACCAGCGCGGTCCATTCCGGGCGTGAATAGACGTAGATCGACTTGATCGGATTGCCGTTGATCTTGGCGACCAGCGCCGCCGAGCCCGCCGTCGAGCCGAAGTCGATCGAGCCGGCGTTGAGGAATTCCAGCGCCTTGTTGGAGCCGAGCGTCTGCACCCAGCGGATGCCGATGCCGTCCTTGGCGAATTCCTTCTCCAGCAGGCCCTTTTCCTTCAGCAGCATGGAAACGGGATTGTAGGTGGCCCAGTCGATGTTGATGGTCCTGGGCTTGTCGGCGCCGAAGCTCGTCGTCGGCAGCAAGCCAACGAGAAGCGCGGACGCAAGTACAGAGCGACGAGACAGGATGGATTTTGGAACGCTGATCACAAGCACCTCCACACGTTGCACGGGCCATTGCACCTTTCGGGCGCTAAGGCACCAGGTTGATGGAGGCGGGCAAAAACAAATCGCCCGCCCGTCAGCTTTTTGCGACGGGGCGGGCCCCGACCGCTTTAGCTGCATTTGTTAAGCGCCCGCAAGCTGTTCGCTTCAAATCGGCGCTGTCCTCTAAATAGGCCGTAACCTATTGGAGGTCAACGAGAAAATAATAGCCCAGCAACTGCTGGAAAGAAAATTTCGTTCCCTTTTGCAACACCAATGGAGTGGTGTTGTTTCCTCCCACATGGTGCATTGCGCCGTGACATCGGGCGCGTGCTTCGCTATCCGAATGCAACATGCTTGACCCCGACAAGCCGCGCCCCGACGACGAACTGTTCGATGAGCGCGCGCTCGTGGCCGAGCTCGCAAAGCTTGCCGCCGACCATGCGGGTTCGGAGCAGGAGCTGCGGCGCGCAGTTGCGCAGCGACTGAAGATCCATCCTGACGGCGGGCCGCGGGCACGCCGAGCAACAGCTCCTGAAGGATCGCCATGGCCGGCGCTGCGCCGAGCGCCTGTGCTTCCAGATGGACGAAATCATCCGCGTCCTGTTCGAGTTCGTCATCGCGCATCTCTATCCATCCGAAAATCCATCCGAGTCCGAGCGCATGGCGATCGTGGCGACCGGCGGCTACGGCCGCGGCCTGCTCGCGCCGGGCTCCGACATCGATCTGCTGTTCCTGCTGCCCTACAAGCAGACGGCGTGGGGCGAGTCGGTCGCCGAGGCGATCCTGTACTGCCTGTGGGATCTCGGACTGAAGGTCGGCCACGCGACGCGCTCGATCGACGAATGCATCCGGCAGGCCAAGGCGGACATGACGATCCGCACCGCGGTCCTGGAGTCGCGCTTCCTGCTCGGCGACAAGAAGCTGTTCGACGAACTGATGACGCGCTTCGACAAGTCGGTCATCCAAGGCACCGGCCCGGAGTTCGTCGCCGCCAAGCTCACCGAGCGCGAGGAGCGCCACCGCCGCGCCGGCCAGTCGCGCTATCTGGTCGAGCCCAACGTCAAGGACGGCAAAGGCGGCCTGCGCGATCTGCACACGCTGTTCTGGATCGCCAAATACGTCTACCGCGTCCACGACGTCGAAGAGATGATCGACCGCGGCGTGTTCGACGAAGACGAGCTCAAGCTGTTCCGCCGCTGCGAGGACTTCCAGTGGTCGGTCCGCTGCAACATGCATTTCCTCACCGGGCGCGCCGAGGAGCGGCTGTCGTTCGACATCCAGCGCGAGATCGCCGTGCGGCTCGGCTACACCGAGCATCCGGGCATGAAGGACGTCGAGCGCTTCATGAAGCACTACTTCCTGATCGCCAAGGACGTCGGCGATCTCACCGCGATCCTTTGCTCGGAGCTCGAAGACCAGCAGACCAAGCCCGCGCCGGTGCTGAGCCGGATGATGGCGAAGTTTCGCCCGCGCGGCCGCCAGGCTCTGCCCGAAAGCGAGGACTTCCTCGACGACAACAACCGCCTCACCATCGCCGACAAGGATGTGTTCGCGCGCGATCCGGTCAACCTGATCCGGATGTTTCGCCTGGCGCAGAAGCACAATCTGATGCTGCATCCCGACGCCATGCGCGTGGCGAACAAGTCGCTCAAGCTGATCGACTCGAAGATGCGGCACGATCCCGAGGCAAATCGGCTGTTCCTCGAAATTCTTACCTCGCACGACGCCGAAATCATCCTGCGGCGGATGAACGAGACCGGCGTGCTCGGCCGCTTCGTCCGCGCATTCGGCCGCGTCGTCGCGATGATGCAGTTCAACATGTACCACCACTACACGGTGGACGAGCATCTGCTGCGCTGCATCGGCGTGCTGGCCGAGATCGAACGCGGCAGCAACGAGGAGTACACGCTCGCCAACGACCTGATGCGCAAGATTTTGCCCGAGCACCGCACGCTGCTCTATGTCGCGCTGTTCCTGCACGACATCGCCAAGGGGCGGATCGAGGATCATTCGATCGCCGGCGCGCGCATCGCGCGCGCGTTCTGCCCGCGGCTTGGATTGTCGGCCGCGGACACCGACACCGTGGCCTGGCTGGTCGAGCAGCATCTCGTGATGTCGACGGTGGCGCAATCGCGCGACCTGTCCGACCGCAAGACCATCGAGAACTTCGCCGCGGTGGTGCAGTCGCTGGAGCGGATGAAGCTGCTCACCATCCTCACCACCGCCGACATTCGCGCGGTCGGCCCCGGCGTCTGGAACGGCTGGAAAGCGCAGCTCCTGCGCACGCTCTATTACGAAACCGAGCCGGTGCTCACCGGCGGCTTCTCCGAGGTCAATCGCGCCCAGCGCGTCGCCATGGCGCAGGCCGAGTTCAGGGCCGAGCTGAAGGATTGGCCTGCCGCGCGGATCGACGCCTATATCGCGCGGCATTACCCGGCCTATTGGCTCAAGGTCGACCTGCCGCACCGGGTCGTGCATGCCCGTTTCGTGCAGGCGGCCGAAGACGCGGGAAAGTCGATCGCCACGACCTTCGCGCTCGACGTCACGCGCGGCGTCACCGAATTGACCGTCCTGGCGCCCGACCACCCCTGGCTGCTGTCGACCCTCGCCGGCGCCTGCGCCGCAACCGGCGCGAACATCGTCGACGCGCAGATCTTCACCACCACCGACGGACGTGTGCTCGACACCATCGCGGTGTCGCGCGAGTTCGAGCAGGACGATGACGAGACGCGCCGCGCCGCCCGCATCGCCGACACGATCGAAAAGGCGTTGAGCGGCACGCTCAAGCTGCCGGACGTGGTGGCGCGCCGCTCCGCCTCGAAGGGACGGCTCAAGGCCTTCGCCATCGAGCCGGAGGTGACCATCAACAACCAGTGGTCCAACCGCTACACGGTGATCGAGGTGACCGGCCTCGACCGGCCCGGTCTGCTCTACGAACTGACGGCGACGCTGTCGAAGCTCAGCCTCAACATCACGTCGGCGCATGTGGCGACGTTCGGCGAGCGCGTGGTCGACGTGTTCTACGTGACCGACCTGCTGGGCGCGAAAATCGCTTCGCCGACCCGCGAGATGGCGATCAAGCGCTCGCTGCTGCAATTGTTCGCGCCGGCGACAGCCAGCCGCAGCCAAGCCGCGGCGGCGCGCTAGGCTGATTCGGCGCCGGTCCGTGGCCGCAGGCGCCACTGACCTTCGCAGCTCTAGACGCCTGCCGGCAGATCGGCGCGCTGGCTACCGGCTGCGGCAAGATAGACGGCATTCGCCCAGCTCGGCAGCGCAGATCGCGAACGCGTCGCGCAACGAATCGGACGCCGGCTTCGTTCGACTCTCGTGGCGCGTCAGAGCCGCATCCGGCCTGTGAAACTGCGGCCTCCTTGCAGCTTCCTCTGGCGCGCATGCCGGCGTCGTCGACGAGCACGCAGCAGCGACGATCGCGAGCAACGCGAGCGACTACGTGCCGCTCAGCTTCGGCATCGCACGGGGCGCCCACGTGGACCGTCAGGCATATGGCACGACGATCCCCGTTTGAAATGCCACGTGATGAATCGCAGATGGTCCACACCTCGCGCCGCATGGCTCGGGCCGCTGAACTTAACGGCCCTTAAACGGCCGCCATGTGGCTTTGCGATCGTCGGCTCAAGCTGCCGATGCCCCGTCGGACGGCGCAAGGCGCCATGGGAAGGCTCAAGGCCAGCGCCGGGCTCGACCGCCAGCGCCCGGTTTCGACTCGGCCCGCTGCCGATCCGCCGCAGGCCGGGCCTGGCCGCCGAAACCAGACGTCCGCGACGCCGGCCGGCGCGGCCAAACCGGCGCACGCGAACCGCAGCCAAGCGCACCGCGCGCAAAGCAAGCCGCGGCGGCGGCGGCGGCGGTGGACCATCGGGCGCGTGGCCTATTGGGGCGCGGTCGTCGGCCTCTGGCTGGTCATCGCCGCGATCGGCGGCGTGGTGTGGGTCGGCGCGCATCTGCCGCCGATCCAATCGCTGGAAATCCCCAAGCGCCCGCCCTCGATCAAGATCGTCGATCTGCAAGGCCGTCTGCTGGCCACGCGCGGCGACATGGGCGGCGCCGCGGTGCCGCTGAAGGACCTGCCGCGCTACGTGCCGCAGGCCTTCGTCGCGATCGAGGACCGGCGCTTCTATTCGCACCACGGCATCGATCCGATCGGCATCGCCCGCGCCATCGTCGCCAACATCCTGCGCCGCGGCGTGTCGCAGGGCGGCTCGACGCTCACCCAGCAGCTCGCCAAGAACCTGTTCCTGACGCAGGAGCGCACGCTCTCGCGCAAGGTGCAGGAGGTCGCGCTGGCGCTCTGGCTGGAGCGCAAGTTCAGCAAGACGCAGATCCTCGATCTCTATCTCAACCGGGTCTACTTCGGCGCCGGCGCCTATGGCATCGAAGCGGCGGCGCAGCGCTATTTCTCCAAGCCGGCGCACGAAGCTCACGGTGGCGGAGGCCGCGATGCTCGCCGGCCTGGTCCGCTCGCCGTCGCGGCTCGCGCCGAGCCGCAATCCCGGACGGCGCCGAGAAACGCGCCCAGGTCGTGCTGGCCGCCATGATGGACATGAAGTTCATCACCGACGACATGGCCAAGGTCGCGTTGATGCAGCCGGCGCATGCGGTGAAGGCGCCGGGCGCCGGTTCGATCGGCTACGTCGCCGACTGGGTCATGGACGTGCTCGACGACCTGATCGGCCGGGTCGAGCAGGACATCGTGGTCGAGACCTCGATCGATCCCGCGCTGCAGGCCGCGGCCGAGACGGCGCTGGTCGACGAGCTTGACCAAGAACGGCGCGAAGGCCGGCGTCGGCCAGGGCGCCGTTGGTGGCGCTGTCGCCGGACGGCGCGGTGCGCGCGCTGGTCGGCGGGCGGAATTACGCCGAGAGCCAGTTCAACCGCGCGGTGGCGGCCAAGCGGCAGCCCGGCTCGGCGTTCAAGCCGTTCGTCTATCTCACCGCGATCGAGCGCGGGCTGACGCCGGACTACGGTGCGCGAGGACAAGCCGATCGCGGTCAAGGGCTGGCAGCCGGAGAACTACAGCCACGAATATTTCGGCCCGGTCACGCTCGAGCAAGGCGCTGGCGCTGTCGCTCAACACCGTATCGGTGCGGCTGACGCTCGAGTTCGGGCCGACCGCCGTGATGCGCACCGCGCATCGGCTCGGCATCGCCTCGAAGCTCGAACCCAACGCCTCGCTCGCGCTCGGCACCTCCGAAGTCTCGGTGCTCGAGCTGGTCGGCGCCTACGCCTCGTTCGCCAACGGCGGCATGGCCGTGTCGCCGCACGTGGTCGAGCGGGTGCGCGCGGCGCCGGCGGCAAGCTTCTGTACCAGCGCAACGGACGACAACCTCGGCCGCATCATCGAGGCGCGCTACGTCGGCATGATGAATGCGATGATGCAGGAGACGCTGCTCACCGGCACCGCGCGCAAGGCCGAGCTGCCCGGCTGGCCCGCCGCCGGCAAGACCGGCACCTCGCAGGATTTCCGCGACGCCTGGTTCGTCGGCTACACCGGCCATCTCGTCACCGGCGTCTGGCTCGGCAACGACGATAGCTCGCCGACCAAGAAGACCACCGGCGGCGGATTGCCGGTCGAGATCTGGAGCAAGTTCATGAAGGCCGCGCACCAGGGCGTGCCGGTGGCCGGCCTGCCCGGGGTGTCGAGCGCGCCATTGACCGCGGGCCTGCGCCGTTCGGCGGTTCGCGGATGGCGCCGCCCGCACCGGTGCCCAGTTCGGAAGGTCCGGTCCAAGCCGCTTCCGCCGACGGCGGCATCGACAACTGGCTGATCAACCGGCTGTTCGGCCGGCGCTAGAGCGATCCCGCGCCCGGCGCGCTGCGCGTGCAGCGTCCACAACAGCAGCGACAAGCCTCCCGCCAGCAGCATCGCGATGGCGAGCGGCCAGGCCGTCGTGCCGAGCGTGTGGCCGAGGATCGCGCCGACCACCGCCGATGAGGTCTGCGTGCGAAAGCCGAGCAGCGACGACGCGGCGCCGGCGCGGTCGGGAAACGGCAGCAATGCGCCGGCCTGCGCCTGCGGCCAAGGTCATGCCCATGCCGACCATGTAGAGCCCGATGGCAGCGATCACGCCGACCGCGCCATGCGACGTCGAAGGCCAGCAGCAGGACCATCAGCAATCCGCCGAGCGCCATGGCAGCGGCGCCGAAGCCCATGGTCCGTCCGCCGCCCCAGCGCATCACAAAACGCGCCGCGATCGCGGTGCCCACCAGATAGCCCGACGAGCCGATCGCGAACGCCACGCCGAACGCCAGCGCCGAGAGCCCGTAGATGTCCTGCAGCACGAAGGCGGCGCTGGAAATCCAGGCGAACAGCCCGGCCAGGCAGCAGGTCGCGATGCCGAGATGGATGACGAAGCCCCGGTCGGCGAGGAAGCGGCGATAGGAGCGCAAGGTCGAGGCGACCGACACCGGCTCCGGCGCGCGCTGGCGCAGCGTCTCCGGCAGCAGGAACCAGACCATGATCCAGGCCGCCGCGCCGAAGCAGAACAGCGCCACGAAATTCGACCGCCAGCCGAACGCGGTCTCCAGCACGCCGCCGATCAGCGGCGCCACCAGCGGCGCCAGCGCCATGATCGCCGCCATGCGCGGCGAGCTCGCGGCCGATGCGGGTGCCTTCGTACATGTCGCGCACCACGGCGCGCGCCAGCACGATCGCGCCCGATCCGCCCACGCGCCTGCACCAGGCGCGCGGCGATCAGCGTCTCGATGGAAAACGACAGCGCGCAGGCCAGCGTCGCCACCAGATAGATGCCGAGCGCCGCGAGCAGCACCGGCCGGCGGCCATGACGGTCGGACAGCGGCCCGTGGAATATCTGGGCGATGGCAAAGCCGATCAGATAGGCCGAGATCGTGAGCTGCACCTGCGAGGTCGGCGCGCCGAGCAGACGGCCTATCGACGGCAGCGACGCCAGATACATGTCGACCGACAACGGGCCGAGGCCGGTCAGCATGGCGAGCAGCAGCGTCAGCGCGAAAGAGCCGGGGCGAAGCATCAAAGGCTTTCTTTGGGGCATGATCTTTCCGAAAACCGGTGCCCACTTTTCGGGATCATGCCCTAGCATGGCGAACCCGGCGAAGCGCCGGGCGCGACGGCATGGATGGCGTGAATATCAGGCGACAGGCGACGGCGGGTCTTCGCCCGGCATGCCAAAGCGGTGCAGGTCGGTGCCGTGGATGTCGAGCCACAGCTTGGCGCGGTCGGCGTCCGAGCAGACGCCGTTTACCAGCCGCCAGAACCGCGGTGAATGGTTCATCTCGATCAGATGCGCCACCTCGTGAACGGCGAGATAGTCCAGCACGAACGGCGGCGCGAGGATCAGACGCCAGGAATACGACAGCACGCCGGTGGTCGAGCACGAGCCCCAGCGGCTCGACTGGTCGCGCACCGAAATGCGCTTGATGGTGACGCCGAGTTGCTCGGCAGCGCGGCGGCTGGCGACTTCGAGATCGCGCAACGCCTCGCGGCGCAGGAAATCGCCGACACGGCGGTCGACATGCGGAGCCTCGCCCGCGACGCAGAGCAGCGCCTCGCCGTCCGCGCCGGTCTCCGGCCACACCGTGCCGCGCCGCCCCGGCCGATGCACGATGCGGTGCTGGACGCCGCGCAGCGGCAGCATCGTGCCGTCGGCGAACGGCGCTGCCTCCGGCAGACGGCGCAGCCGCGCCGCGATCCAGCCGCCGTGCTTCTGCGCGAACTCCTTGGCCTCGCGGACGCTGCCGCGCGGCGGCATGGTGAGGATGACCTCGCGGGTCGCAGCATGGATGCGCAGCGTGTAGCGGCGCGCCTGACGATGCCGGCGGATGCGCACCGGATAGATCGCCTGATCGAAGACGATCTGGATCGTCTGCGGTTCGCTCGGACGGCGATAGAGCAAGGCGCGCAGAGACATCATTGAAGGCCCGAATCCCGGCGCCGCAGATTAGCAGATTGGCAGCGCCTTGCGCGAACGGTTTGCCGCCAACGCGAAGCTAGCTGACGACCTTCATCAGCGGCCGGCGCACAGTCTTGGCCGGGGTCTGGATGCTCAGGATGAAGTCGGCGATGCGCGGCGCCACCTCGGAGCGGAAGCGCGAGCCGTTGAACACGCCGTAGTGGCCGACGCCGAGCTGCAGGTAATGCGCCTTGTGCTCCGGCGGGATGTTGACGCAGAGCTTGTGCGCCGCCTCGGTCTGGCCGACGCCGGAGATGTCGTCGTGCTCGCCCTCGATGGTGAGCAGGCGCCGCGTTGCGGATCTTGCCCGGATCGACCCGGACGGCCGCGATGAGTCATCTCGCCGTTCGGCAAGGCATGGCGGACGAACACGGTATCGACCGTCTGCAGATAATACTCGGCAGTCAGATCCATGACGGC
The DNA here is from genome assembly GCA_963842645.1 of uncultured Alphaproteobacteria bacterium. Taxonomy (GTDB): domain Bacteria; phylum Pseudomonadota; class Alphaproteobacteria; order Rhizobiales; family Xanthobacteraceae; genus Z2-YC6860. The sequence continues at coordinate 385,916 of CAWJGY010000011.1, forward strand.
GAGATACTCGTCGTAGAACTCGCGGTGCTTCTGCGCCGAATCGCCGTCGCCCTTGACCAGATGGACGAACAGATTGCTGTGCGCGTCGATGTGCCGATCGAGATTCATGCTGACGAAGCCCTGGAGCTGCAGGAAGCCCGGATAGACGTCGCGCATGACGCCGGGATGCGGGAACGGCACCTTGGTGATGACGTTGCGGCGGAACCAGTCGACGCCGCGCTCCTGCGCGAGCTTGTTCACGGCGGTCGGATTGCTGCGCGTGTCGATCGGGCCGCCCATCAGCGTGATCGAGCGCGGCGCGTAAGGATCGGCGTCCGCTTCCATCAGCGCGGTCGCCGCCAGCACCGGCACCGACGGCTGGCACACCGCGACGACATGGGTGTCGCCGCCGAGGAAGTGCAGCATGCTGATGACGTAGTCGATGTAGTCGTCGAGATCGAAGCGACCGTCCGACAGCGGCACCATGCGCGCGTCGATCCAATCGGTGATGTAGACGTCGTGGTTGGGCAGGAAGGCTTCGACCGTGCCGCGCAGCAGCGTGGCGTAGTGGCCCGACATCGGCGCGACGATCAGCAGCTTTGGCTGCGGCCGCCGCGGCATGTGACAGAACATGCGCTCGAAATGCAGCAGCCGGCAGAACGGCCGCTACCACGCCGTCGCGATATGGATCGGCGCGCGCTCGCCGCCGATCAGGACAGAATCGATGCCCCATTCCGGCTTGGCGTAGCGCCGGGTCGAGCGCTCGAACAACTCGGCAGCAGCGGCCATGCTCTTGCCGTAGGTGGTGTGCGCGAGCGGATTGAACGGATTCTTGAAATAGAGCCGCGTCACGTCGGCCAGGGCGCGCGCCGGCTGCAGCGCCGCATGACCCGCCTCGTACATCCAGTACAGGCCATTCGACGGCACCGGACCGCCAGAGGCTGGCGCGCCACCAAACTCTCCGATCGAGGCCGGCGCCCCGCCGAATTCGCCGATAGCCATGCTTGATTCGGGCCCCCGGCCCGCTTGTTGCGTCGCAGCATAGTGACGGTGTGATGACATCGTCAACATATAAGATCGGTCTTGCGGAAGCGTTACTGTGCCGAAAATCACAGGGCTTTCATGCAATTGGCGCGGGCGCAGCCGGCTGGCAGGGCTCAATCGCCGCCCTGCAGCAAAGTGCCTTCGCGCCGCGCGCTTTTGAGGAACAGCAGGAAGCCGATCACCCCGCCGGCGAACAGCACGGCATTGAGGGCGAACGCCTGAACCATCAGGTCGGCGCGGAATACATGATCGATCAGCAGCGCCCGCATGCCCTCGAACACGTAGGTCGGCGGCAGCATCCAGGCGAATACCTGCAGCCAGGAGGGCAGCACGTCGACTGGGTAGTAAACGCAGGTCAGCGGCAGGAACAGGAACATGAAGCTCCAGGCCATGTTCTCGGCGCCGAGGCCGTGACGCAGCAGGATGCCGGCGACAAGAATTCCGATCGCCCAGCTTGTCAGCAGCAGGTTCATAAAGAACACGGCCAGCGCGAGACCCAAGCCCCACAGATTGAAGTCGAAGAACGCGATCGCCAGCAGCGACACCGGCACCATGCCGATCGAAAGCCGGATCACGCTCTGGATCATCAGCGCCGCGACGAACTCGGCCGGGCGCAGCGGGCTCATCATCAGGTTGCCGAGGTTGCGGGCATACATCTCCTCCAGGAACGAGATCGAGAAGCCGAGCTGGCCGCGGAACAGGATGTCCCACAGCATCACCGCGCCGATGAAGGTGCCGGCCGCCTTGCGCGAAGAAGCCGGAGTTCTGCGAAACGTATTGCTGCAGGAAGCCCCACATCAGCATCTGCACCGCCGGCCAGTAGATCAGGTCGAGCACCCGCGGCCAGGACGAGCTGAGCAGATACCAATGGCGCAGCACCATCGCGAACACGCGACGCGGCGAGAAGGCGATACGCGCCGGCGATTGCATGCTCATCGCGCTGCCTCCCGCGCTTCGCCGGTGCCGCGGGCGATGTCGAGGAAGACCTCCTCCAGATTGCTGCGACCGTAGCGTGCGATCAGCCGCGCCGGCGTGTCGTCGTCCTCGATGCGGCCGCTCTTGAGCATGATGACGCGGTCGCACAACCGCTCGACCTCGCTCATGTTGTGCGAGGCAAGCAGCACCGTTGCGCCGCGCTCGCGGCGATAGCGCTCGAGCCGCCCGCGCACCCAGTCGGCGGTGTCGGGATCGAGCGAGGCGGTCGGCTCGTCGAGCAGCAGGATCTCCGGCTGGTTGATCAGCGATTTGGCGAGAGCCACGCGAGTCTTCTGGCCGGACGACAGCTTGCCGGTCTGGCGGTCGAGAAATTCGTGCAGGTCGAGCTCGTCGGCCAGCGCCCGCATGCGGCCGGCGACGTCCTGGCAGCCGTAGAGCATGCCGAACACGTTCAGGTTCTGCCGCACCGTGAGCCGCATCGGCATGTTCACATAGGGGCTCTCGAAGTTCATCCGGTGCAGCACCCGATGGCGCTGCCGCGGCATCGCCGCGCCGAGCACCGTGACCTTGCCCGAGGTCGGCTCCACCAGCCCCATGATGGTCGAGATGGTGGTGGTCTTGCCGGCGCCGTTGCCGCCGAGCAGGCCGACGCAGGAGCCCGCCTCGATGGAAAAGGAAATGCCCTCCACCGCGGTCACGGTCTTGTAGAGCTTGACCAGACGGTCCACGGCGATGGGAAATTCGGTCGCAGGGGCGAGCATGATCCCGCAGATGTGACGCGGCACGGGGCCCGGCGCAAGCCCCAAACCGCACCCGGCGTTGTCATGCGTCGGTTCGCAACATTGAGAAGAGCGCGCGGTACACTAAGATAAGTCCATGCTCGACGACACCGCCGACGTATTGCACCTGCCGCAGCGGCGGAATGTGCGCCTGGACACGCTCCTGCGGCTGCGCTGGCTTGCGATCCTCGGCCAGACCACGGCCGTTCTGGTGGTCTATTACGCGGTCGAGTTCCCGCTGCCGATCTGGGCATGCATCTCGGTCATCGCGCTGTCGGCCTGGCTGAACGTGGCGCTACGGATGCGGTTCAGCCTGACCCAGCGGCTCGAACCGGAGCGCGCGGCCTGGCTGCTCGCCTTCGACATCGCCGAGCTCGCGGTTCTGCTGTTTCTGACCGGCGGCCTGGAAAATCCTTTCGCGTTCTTGTTCCTTGCTCCCGTGCTGCTGTCGGCGACCGCACTGCCGCCGCGCATCACGATCATTCTCGGCGTGTTCGCCGTGGTGTGCGCCACCGTGCTGGTGTTCGTGCACTATCCGCTGCCGTGGGATGTCGACGATCCGCTCGAACTGCCCTGGATCTATCTGCTTGGCGTGTGGCTCTCGATCCTGCTCGCGATCGGCTTCATCGGCGTCTATGCGTGGCAGATCACCGAAGAGAGCCGGCAGATCGCCGAGGCATTGGCCGCGACCGAATTGGTGCTGGCGCGCGAGCAGCATCTGTCGCAACTCGACGGTCTTGCGGCCGCCGCCGCCCACGAACTCGGCACACCGCTGTCGACGATATCGGTCATCGTCAAGGAGTTGGAACTGGCGCTTGACCCAAACTCGCCGCATATCGAAGACGTGCGACTGCTGCACGAGCAATCGCAACGCTGCCGCGACATCCTGGCCAAGCTGACGGAACTCTCTACCGGCGAGCCGTTCGACCGCATTCCTTTGTCGGCGCTGATCGAAGAGGTGGTCGCGCCGCATCGAAACTTCGGCATCACCATCGACGTTGCGTTGCAGCATGATGCAGCGCCGCCGATGGGCGCGCGCAATCCGGCGATCCTCTACGGCCTCGGCAACCTTCTGGAGAATGCGGTCGATTTCGCTCAAGGCCGCGTCGAAGTCACCGCGGACTGGAGTGACGAGGATGTCGCCGTCACCATCAGCGACGACGGCCCGGGCTTCGCCCCCGAGGTCATGGCCCGGATCGGCGAGCCCTATGTGCGATCAAGCAAGCGCCGCCGCATGAATGCCGGCAGCGAAACAACCGGCCTTGGCCTGGGATTCTTCATTGCCAAGACCTTGCTGGAACGCTCGGGGGCCAGCGTCGATTTCGAAAACCGCAGCTTTCCGGACCGTGGAGCGGTAATCCGGGTCCACTGGGAGCGCAGCGATTTCGAGCGGCCGCTCGGGTTCGCCGCCACTTGAGGTTGATGGCCATGTTCCCTAGATTGAAGGCACATGAGCCTGGCAATGATCGACATTCCGCACGAGGTCGCCCAGACCGAGCGCACCCTGCTGATCGTGGAGGACGACAAGTCCTTCCTGCAGCGGCTGGCGCGGGCCATGGAGGCGCGCGGCTTTGACGTGGCGACCGCCGAGTCGGTCGGCGAAGGCCTCCAGCAGGTCGAGAAGTCGGCGCCGGCCTTCGCCGTGGTCGACATGCGGCTCGGCGATGGCAACGGCCTCGACGTCATCGTGGCGCTGAAGCAGCGCCGTCCCGATGCCCGCGCCATCATCCTCACCGGCTATGGTAACATCGCCACCGCGGTCAACGCGGTGAAGATCGGCGCGGTGGACTATCTGTCCAAGCCGGCCGACGCCGATGACGTGGTCGCAGCTCTGCTCGCGCTGGAGGGCCGCAAGGCCGATCCGCCGGAGCATCCGATGTCGGCGGATCGCGTGCGCTGGGAGCACATCCAGCGCATCTACGAATTGTGTGGGCGTAACGTGTCGGAGACGGCGCGCCGGCTGAACATGCACCGCCGCACCTTGCAGCGTATCCTCGCCAAGCGCGCGCCGCGCTGACTGGCTCCGGATCTCACTTAATCAGATTGCTGACGCGCTCGATGATCGCCTTCGGCGTCGCGTAGATCTTGTCGATCAGCGTCGCGAGATGCTCGCCGGTCCTCCGGCTCAAGATCGAACTTGTTGCGCCTGACGTCGGCGATGAACTCCGGGTCCTTCATGGTGGCATTGAAGGCATCGCGCAGCATCTTCAAACGATCCGGCGGCAGATCGGGTGGCGCGACGAACGGCCGGCCGATGTCCTGCCCGGCGTAGAGATACTCCAGCACCTGCTTTTCCTCGTTGTTGCGGGCAAGCGTGAGCACGTTCGGCACACCCGCAAGCTCGGGACGCGACTCGGTGCCGGCCTGCAGCAGCACGTTAACGGTCTTGTTCGGTATCCAGTCCGGCTTGCGCTGATTGATGCTGTCGAGGCTCTCGCAAATGCCATCGACCTCGCTGCGTTCCATCGCCAGAAATACATCGACCGACGAACGGAAGCCCGAAACGAGCTTGAACCTGTAGCCGAGCAGATCATTCAGCACCTTTGGATAGGACCGCGTGCCGGTGCCGGGCCCGGTGTCACCGAGGATCGAGTTCGTGGTCGCGCAGATCGTTCGCGGTCTTCACCTTGGCGGTCGCGTTGGCGATACAGGCGTTGTGTTCGCGGGTCGGACTGCCGAGCCAGGACATTTTCGTGGCGTCGAATCGCGCACCCGGCGCATTGCTCAGGGGCCCGAGTGCAGCGTCGCGGGCGATGATCGCGAACACTGTGCCATCCTTGGGCGCGGCGGCATAGATGTGGCTCGCCGCGACATAGCTGCCGGCGCCGGGCATGTTCTGCGGCACGACGTTGGGCTTGCCCGGCAGGTGCTTGCCGATATGGCGGGCGACAACCCGGCCCCACAGATCGTAACCGCCACCCGGCCCGAAGCCGATGATCAGCGTGACGTTCTTGCCGGCAAATGGCTCGGCCGCGGATTGGGCGCCGGCTGGCGGGGCGCCGAGCAGCGCTGTCGCGACCATCACCATCCCAAGCCGGCGCGGTGTCTGCATCATAGCCGTGCTCAGAGTTCGCCCGCATACGGCCCGGTCGGGTCGATCAGCGACTGCAGCCGCAACGCGGCGGCGCGGGCGATGCTCAGCATCATACTTTTGCGGGTCGATGCGTGCAGCCGGTGCTCCGGCGCCTCGCAGACGATCTGCGCGCCGAAGGCGTCGGCGACGATCAGCCCGGTGTCCGGCGGAAATATCTCGCAAGGCACCTCGACCATGGTGGCGAAGAACAGCCGGTCGCAGTGCATCCGGTAGTCCATCCATTTCTGGTCAGCGCGGAAATCCGCGATCGAGGATTTGATCTCGACGATCCAGATTTCGCCGTCACCGCCCAGCGCAACAAGGTCGGCGCGCCGGCCCGAGGCGAGCGGTAATTCGCTGACCACGCAATAGCCGTGCGCGTGCAGGAGCCGCGCGGTGCCGCGCGCGACCTTCAGCGCGGTCTGCGACTGGCGGCCGTCGACCGGAAGCTCGATGAGCTTTCCACTCCGGAGACTCATTGTCCTTTGCCCAGTTCCATCACCATGCGGGTCAGAAGATAAAACCGCGGCACCATGCTGTCGACCGTCACGAATTCCTGGTCGGTGTGCGCGTTGCCGCCGACGAGGCTCAGGCCGTCGAGCGTCGGCTTGAAAACACCCGCCGACAGGCTCAAATCGGCGGCGCCGCCGCTGCCGACAAGTTGCAGCGTCCTGCCGATCTCCCCGTAGACGCGTTGCGCCATGGCGGCAAGCGCATCGGTCTGCGCGTTCTGTGGCATGACCGGGAAGCTGCGGGTCAACGTCGCCGTCACCTCGGTGTCGGGAATGAGCTTGTTCTTCACCACCTCGGCCATCTCGCGCTCGACCCGGTCGAACTCCTCCGACACCAACGCGCGGATATCCGCATCGGCCACCGCGTGGTCCGGAATGACGTTCTTGCGGTCGCCGGCCTTGATGACGGTGAAGTTGACGGTCGTGCCCTTCTCGGCATTGGCCAGCTTGCTGAGTTGCAGCATCTGGTGCGCCAGTTCCATCGCCGCGTTGCGGCCGGCTTCCGGCGCAGCGCCGGCGTGGGAGGCGCGCCCCTTGACCTCGACATTGATCGTGCCGGACCCCTTTCGCCAGACCGTGATGCCGTCGCCGATCCGGCCGCCTTCCAGGTTGAGGGTGACGTCATGCTCCCTGGCAAGCTTCTCTATCAGCGCGCGCGAGCCGCGCGAGCCGGTTTCCTCGTTGGTGTTGAGCATCAGCGTGATCCGCGCATAGTCTTTGAACTTCAGCTCATCGAGAATCTTCAGCACCGACAGCGCAACAACGATGCCCGCCTTGTCGTCCCCTACCCCTGGGCCATAGGCGCGCCCGCCTTCGATGCGGAATGGCCGGGCCGCCGCCGTGCCCTTGGCGAACACCGTGTCCATGTGCGCCATCAGCAGCACCTTGCCTTTGCCGGAGCCGGAAAAGCTCGCGACGATGTTGTCGCCAACCGCGGGCATTGCCGGGACCGTCTCGATGGTCGCGCCGAGCTTTTGCAGCTCTTCGATGGCAATCGCGCCGACGGCCCGCAGGCCCTCCGCGTCGCCGGTGCCGGAATCGATGTTGACCAGCCGCTCCCACAGCTTGATCGCACCGGGCTGCTGGCGCTCCGCGCTGTCAAGGATCGGCTTGACCGCCTCGGACGCCGCCGCGACGGCGACCGTGCCCGAAATAAACGCCGCCACGGCAAGCAATCGAAACGCGCTCATCGGCTGCCTCCCGCGCGTTCAGGGAACGCCGCTGCCAAACTTTCGCGCGAGGCTTTGAGTACGCCACGCTCGGTGATCAGACCGGTGACTAGGCGCGCGGGCGTCACGTCGAAGCCGTAGTTTGCGACCGGCGAACCGTCCGGCACGATCTGCACTGTCTCGATGCGGCCGTCGGCGGTACGGCCGGTCATGGTCGACTGCTCTTCGGCGCCTCGCTGCTCGATCGGAATTTCGGCCAATCCATCCGACAACGTGAAGTCGATGGTCGGCGACGGCAGCGCCACATAGAACGGCACGTTGTTGTCCTTGGCGGCAAGCGCTTTCAGATAAGTGCCGATCTTGTTGCAGACATCGCCCTGCGCCGTGGCGCGATCGGCGCCGACAACGACCAGGTCCACTATGCCGTGCTGCATCAGATGGCCGCCGGTGTTGTCGGCGATCACCGTGTGCTTGACGCCGTGCTTGCCAAGCTCCCAGGCCGTGAGCGAAGCACCTTGGTTGCGCGGCCGCGTCTCGTCGACCCAGACGTGGATGGCGATACCTTTGTCGTGGGCGGTGTAGATCGGCGCGGTCGCGGTGCCGACATCGACGGTGGCGAGCCAACCGGCGTTGCAATGGGTGAGCAGATTGACCGGCTCGCCCTTTTTGCGGCCGGCAATGTCCTCGATCAGCTTGAGGCCATTGCGGCCGATCGCCCGATTGATGACGACGTCCTCATCGGCGATCTCGGCGGCGCGGCGATAGGCCGCCGCCACTCGCGCCTCGCGCGGCTGGTTGCGAACGGCGGCAACGATCTCGTCGAGCGCCCATTTGAGATTGATCGCGGTCGGGCGGGTCGCATGCAGCGCCGCATAAGCGCGTTCCAGGCCGTCGTCCGAAGTGTCGACGCGCAACGCGAGGCACATTCCATACGCGGCGGCGGCACCGATCAGCGGCGCGCCGCGCACTTGCATCGTGCGGATCGCGTGCGCCATATCTTCCAGCATCACGAGCCGCAGCATTGCAAAACGATGTGGCAATGCGGTCTGGTCGATGATGCCGACCGACCAGCCATCGGATTCGAGCCAGATCGTGCGGGTGGGCTTGCCGTCGACCTTCATGATGTTTTCATAGCCCCACGCCGCATTCCGGACAACCTTGCCCCTGCCGCCGTCATGCTTCACTCTCGGTATCTGGCAGGGAGCATACGATGGCCATCGACTACGAGGTGGAATACAACAACCGCGCGCGGGTGCCCGAACATCCGCAAATCTTCGAGCGTTGGGCGCGCGATGGCACCGCCTATCGCGGCGAGGCATCGAGAGAAGGCCGCGCCGAGATCGGGCTAAAATATGGGCCGAGCGCGCGCCAGACCATCGACCTGTTCAAGCCGCGCGGCGGTCAAAACGACAGCGGCGGCCCACTCGCGCTGTTCATTCATGGCGGCTACTGGCGTTCGCTCGAACCGTCGAGCTTCAGCCAGATGGCGCGCGGCATGAACGCACACGGCGTCACCGTCGCAGTCTCCGGATATGACCTCGCGCCGCAGGTCTCCATCGGCAAGATCATCGAGCAGACGCAGGCCGCCTGCGTGTTTCTCTGGAAACGCCTGAAGCGGCGCATCGTGGTGAGCGGCCATTCCGCCGGCGGGCACCTTGCCGCCTGCATGGTCGCGACCGACTGGAAATCGCTTGACGCCGCCGCGCCGGCCGATCTTGCGCCCGCCGGCTACGCGATCTCGGGGCTGTACGACCTCGCACCTCTGCTGCATCTCGCAACCAACACCGACTTCAAGCTCGACGCCGCGGAAGCGCGCCGCATCTCGCCGTTGTTCTGGCCGGTGACGCACGGACACGTGCTCGACGCCGTGGTCGGTGGCGATGAATCGTTGGAGTTCCTGCGGCAGAGCAAAAGCATCGCCGACGGCTGGCGCGAAAAGGGCATCGAGACGCGCTACGAGGCCGTCCCCGGGATGAACCACTTCACGATCTGCGATCCGCTGACAGACCCGAACAGCGCGATGACCAAGCGCCTGGTGGACCTCGCGCGCCGTACCTAGAACCAATACCGCCAGGCGAACAGCGCGGTCAGTGCCGCGCCAACTATCACGATCACCACGCGCATCGCATCCTGCGGAACGTGGCGCGCCAAGTGCGCACCGCAGAAAGCTCCGAACAGGCAGCCCACCATCATCACCAGTGTGTGCGGCCAACTCACGGCGCCGTTGGTGATGAACCACACCGACGCGGCCAGCGTGTTGAGGCTCGAGACCAGGTTCTTCGCCACGTTGGCCCGGCGGTAGTTGCCCTCGGTCGCGATCATCAGAACGCCGAGCAGCAGCGTGCCGGCGCCGGCACCGAAATATCCGCCATAGATCGAGATCGGCAGCACGAGAGGAATGCTGGTGACGCCGATCTTCCATTCGCTGCCGCGTGCACTCGCGCGCGCACGCAGCCATTGCGTGATCCGGCCGGCAAATGCGAACAATATGGTGGCAAAGCCGAGCAGCAACGGGATCAGGAACTCGAACAAACGGACGGGCGTGGCCAGCAGCAGGATTGCGCCGAGCAGCGCGCCCAGCACCGATGCCAGCACGAGGCCGATGAAGGCGCGGTTGAACGGCGGTAGATTTCCGCGGTCAGTGACGGCCGCAAGAAAATTACCGGCGCTCACCGCCACGAGGTTCGACGCCGTCGCGACAACCGGCGGCAGGCCGAGAGCGAGCAGCGCCGGGAACGTGATGACCGACGCGCCGCCGACCAGCGAGGCCATCAGGCCGCCGATGATGCCGGAGCCGATCAGGATCAGAACGGTGTAAAGGTCCACGCGGCGGTACGATTAAAAGAACGCCTGAATCCCCGTCTGGGCGCGGCCGAGGATCAGCGCGTGGATGTCGTGGGTGCCCTCGTAGGTGTTCACGGTTTCGAGGTTGCACATCACGCGCATGACGTGGAATTCATCGGAGATGCCGTTGCCGCCGTGCATATCGCGCGCCATCCGTGCGATATCGAGCGCCTTGCCGGTGTTGTTGCGCTTCATCAGCGAGATTGACGGCGGCGCGGCCTTGCCCTGCTCCAGCATGCGGCCGAGCGCCAGCGCGCCGCGCAGGCCGAGCGCGATCTCGGTCTGCATGTCGGCGAGCTTTTTCTGGACGAGTTGGTTCGCGGCTAGCGGCCGGTTAAACTGCTTCCTGTCGAGCACATATTGCCGCGCGGCGTGCCAGCAGAATTCGGCCGCGCCCATCGCGCCCCAGGCGATGCCGTAGCGCGCCATGTTGAGGCAGCCGAACGGGCCGGCAAGACCCGACACGTTCGGCAAAAGATTGTCCTCCGGCACGATCGCATCTTCCAGCACAACCTCGCCGGTGACGGAGGTGCGCAGCGAAAGCTTGCCGTCGACCTTCGGCGTCGAAAATCCCTTGGTGCCGCGCTCGACGATGAAGCCGCGGATTTTTCCTTCGAGCTTCGCCCAGGCGATGCAGAGATCGGCGATCGGGGCGTTCGAGATCCACATCTTGGCGCCGTTGAGCTTGAATCCGTTCGGCACCTTCTCGGCGCGCGTCACCATCGAGCCGGGATCGGAGCCGAAGTCCGGCTCGGTCAGGCCGAAGCAACCAATGAGCTCGGCCTTGGCGAGCTTGGGCAGATATTTCTTTTTCTGCGCCTCGGTGCCGTAGGCGTAGATCGGATGCATGACCAGCGAGGACTGCACCGAGAGCGTCGAGCGGTAGCCGGAATCGACGCGCTCCATCTCGCGCGCGATCAGGCCATACGCGACGTAGCCCAGCCCCGCGCCGCCGTATTCCTCCGGGATGGTCGGACCGAGCAGGCCGAGCGCGCCCATCTCGGGCAGCAGTTCCTTGTCGACCTTCTCTTCGCGCCAGGCGAGCCGCACCCGCGGCATCAGCTTGTCCTGCGAGAACGCGCGCGCGCTGTCGCGCACCATGCGCTCTTCCTCGGTCAGGTCACCGTCGAGGTTGAGCGGATCCTCCCAGTTGAATTCGGAATCCTTCAGCACCTGGGCGGGCTTCGGCGAGGACTTGGGAGACGGCGCGGTCGACATTACGGACTCCGATTGTTTCGTCTTGCCGTCATTTTAGCCGCTCTAGCGGCTCATGTCATAGAACTCGGATGGCGCCAAATCAGCCCCGCGGAGTCTTCCGCGGCGCATAGCCCCTTTTCGACCGCCATTTTGAGCGGCTACCATGCCCTGTCCTAAGCCTGGGGGCGGACATGAAGCGGCCCACTCGAAGCGCCGGCAAAACGGCCAAAAAGCCGCGCCGCAAAAGGGCCGCTGTTCGGCGGCTTTCCCGAACACATTTAGCAAACTCTCGCGACCTACAGGCACGAGTAGACGCTCTTGAGCGCGAACTGACGGAAGCACGCGAACAGCAGACCGCGACCTCGAAGTCAGCAAATATTTAGTTCCAACAGACGTCGAAACAAAATTAGCCGCTTCTACCGAAGGAATTCATGGACCTTGGCCAATAGTTGGCGCGGGCTGTAAGGCTTAGTGACATATGCAGCACAGCCCGCCTCGATTGCTTTGCCTTCATCCCCGCTCAGTGCGTAAGACGTGACCGCGATGATCGGGATCGCCTGCAAGAGCGGGTCAGCCTTTAGACGCCGGGTGACTTCGTAACCGTTGAGCCCGGGAAGTTGAATGTCCATCAAGATCAAATCTGGTCGCTCGGCTGCGCTGTCGTCAAAGCCGACCTTGATCAATTTTCACCTTGCCTTCCCTGTGGTACAAATCGTTAGACTTGTCACTGAGCCCCGGGGAGGCCATTCATGTTTCGTGCAGTAGTATCGTTCGTCGCTCTGAGCGCTATAGCCGGAATCGCTGCAAGCGATGCATTAGCTCAGGCGACGACCGGACGGCTCAAGGCGATCGCTGCAAGCAAGACCATCAAGATCGCGTATCGAATCGACGCCGCTCCATTTTCTTTTGTGAACGAGCGCAACGAAATCACCGGCTATACGATCGAGCTCTGCAAGATGATAGTGGCTTCGCTGCAGCAGCAGCTTGGAGGGCGGCCGATTGCGATTCAGTGGGTTCAAGTCACGTCTCAGAACCGCTTCGATGCCATAGCGGCTGGCAAGGCCGACCTCGAGTGCGGATCGAGTAGCGCGACGCTTGCGCGCATGAAAGTAGTAGACTTTTCATCATTTGTGTTCGTGGAGAGCACTGGGCTGGTGGTGAGTGCAAACTCCGGCAGCCAAAGGCTGCTCGATCTCGCGGGGAAGAAGATTGCGGTCGTCGGCGGTACAAGCAATGAAAAGGCCCTCGCTGTGCAGATCCAACAAAGTAAGCTCAACGCCACGATCGTCCAGGTGCGGGATCGCGATGCTGGCGTCGCAGCGCTGCAGGATGGCGTCGCCGATGCGTTCGCGAGCGACAGGCTGTTGCTGGTTGGCGCCCAATTCAAATACCCGCAGGCTCTTCGCCTGCTGCCGGACGATCTTTCGACTGAGTATTATGCGCTCGTCTTGCCGCAAGGCGACTGGGCTTTGCGCCTGGCTGTGAACACCGCATTGGCCCGCATCTACCGCAGCGGTCAGATTATCAAGGTGTTCGAGCAATGGTTCCCGCAGGTCGGGCTGCGACCCGGGCTTTTGCTCGACGCATTGTACGTGCTTGGGGCGGTGCCCGAATAGCGCTGCCTGACGAGATAGCCCGTAACACGCCGATTGTGCGCAATGGGCGTAAGGGACAAGCCGGCGGTACCAGGCTCGCCCTGGGGGTATAGCGGACATAAGCAATTTGAGCCTCGAGTCCGCTTTTGACCCGAAGCGGACATCATAACCCCTTCCGGTATCACCGATTAAGCCGTTACGATGTCGTTTCTGAAATGGGAAGCGACATGAGGCGGCGCGAGTTCATAGCACTGGTTGGCGGCGCGGCCGGAGCGTCGCTATTCTCGTCGTGCCCCGCAGGCGCTCAACAATCGATACCAATGGTCGGATTCCTCAGCGCTCGCTCGCGCGAGGAAAGTGCGCATTTGGTTGCTGCGTTTCGTAGCGGCCTCGCTGAGCAGGGTGCCGCCGATGGACAGAACGTCGGCATAGAGTACCGTTTTGCCGACGGCCACTACGACAGACTGCCAGGGCAGGCTGCCGAATTCGTGCGCCGGCCGGTGTCCGTACTCGTCGCCGTCGGCGGTGACATGACGGCCCGGGCAGCGATTTCTGCGACCCGCACCATTCCCATTGTCTCGGTCTTCATCGGCGACCCTGTTGAGAATGGCCTCATCGTTAGCCTGAACCGGCCAGGTGGCAATGTCACCGGGGTCAGCAACCTCAATGCAGTCATCGAGTCGAAGCGTCTTGGTTTGTTGCGGGAGTTAGTGCCCCAGGCTGACACAGTGGGCGCGTTGCAAAACCCCGACAGCCCAACTGCCGCGAGCCAGCGGAAGGACATTGAGGCCGCGGCACGCGCTTTGGGCATCCGGATACAGTACTGGCAAGCCAGCTCCGATCGGGAGCTCGTGGCTGCCTTTGAAGGGATGGCTCAGAACCGAATTACCGCGCTGCATGTGGGCGCGGATGCATTTCTCGCCTCAGCACGCGACCAGCTCGTGCAACTCTCGGCGCGGTACGCTCTTCCCGCCGTCTATTCGCTGCGTGACGTTCCAGTGGTCGGCGGACTGATGAGCTACGGAGTTGATCTGATCGACACCTACCGTCTGGTCGGCGTCTATACCGGCCGCATCATCAAGGGCGACAAGCCTGGCGATCTGCCCGTCGTACAGCCCACGAAGTTTCAGTTTGTACTCAATCTTACGACCGCAAAGGCGCTCAGGCTAACCATTCCGTCCGGCGTGCTTTCAATCGCCGACGAGGTGATCGAATAGCGGCGCGATGTCGGCTTGTGGCACTTAGCGGACATCCGACGCACTCCGGTCCATGTCCGCTTCGGGGGTATTGCACCTAGGTATAAGGCCTAACGACACTCGGATAATTGTCCCTGCGCGCGTGATGGAGGACGCTCATCGCGACTTCTGATCGGGGATTCCAATGATGACTCACCCACAGAATTCGTGTGCTGCATTCGGCACCGAGGCCGCTCCGCAGCAAATTGTTGCCGTTGCCGGATGCAACAAATTCGAGATCAACATCACGCTATGGGGTGAGGGTAACCTCAAGCAGAACGGAATAGAAATTGCGTGGGTTGAGGAAGGCGAGAGCCCACTCAGGGTTTTCCTCGAGCTGATGAAGATCATGGACAAGCGCATCGACACCGAGCGTCCGGACAAGGCGGACTGAACCCAGGAGAGCGTTGCAAAGTCGGCGGCCTGCGGCTACTGGGGAAACCCGCCATCTGTTATCGTTCACCCGGTTCCAGCTTCATCTGGGGAATGGTTTGCTTCACGTTACAAGGAGAAGACCATGCGCAAGATTGGTTTGATACTGACCGCTGTAATCGCACTTGCCACCGGTGGAACGCTGGCGACTCGCGGCCTGGCGGCGCCAACCGTCGTGTCTAGCGGGCTCAACTCCGCGATCGACGACCTCGACATCGTTAAAAAGGTCCAGGGCGGCAAGGATGTCCTTGATAACGGGCCCAAAGGGGATACGCCAATATCGAGGCCAGTAATAAAATGTCTAAAGAACTGCACCACCATGCAGCGGAAGTCGAAGCCAAAGAAGGTCAAGAACAATAAATAGAACTGGCAGCGATAACCGGAAAACGCCGGAAGAAGCGATTGAGGGCTTGCTCTACAATCCGACGGAAGATTCGGCGGAGGATCAGGGCTAATGGAGTGTTGTTCGAATGAACCTAACGCCCGATTCTTGTTCTCACCCCCGCCACACCCTCGGCACACAAAGCCTTGCGCGCCCGAGAGGATTCGAACCTCTGACCTCGGCCGAAAGGAGCTTTGCGCACCACCCTACCCAGGAACACTAAGCCGTTGCTGCACTCAGCCCGGTCCGTTAAGAAAGCAGGACGCGCCCGTAGCTCAGCTGGATAGAGCGCTGCCCTCCGAAGGCAGAGGTCAGAGGTTCGAATCCTCTCGGGCGCGCCAGTTATTCAACTTCGTTGTCCGCGGAATGTCCGCGTAATAGGTTCACTGCACGTTCCCATAGTTGGGGTGCGCGCCTGAGCGCGGACATCGGTGTGTCGATCGACGACCGCGACAGGTTCGGGGCCGTGATCCAACGCACAGCCCGCCGCTTCGACGTGTTCAAGCAAAGCGCCTCCCACTTGGGCGACGTCGAGAGCATCAACGCTGCTGCGGCTCTCAGTAACACGCCGTCTGTTCTCAGCCTACTCGACATCATCGGCCGCAGGGGCAGTGGGAATGGCTGATCCCTTCTCACAAGCCAAGCATCGGCTACTCGACCGTGCCATGCGCGACGGCCGCCTCACCCCGGCATCGCGGCTGGTGTTCTACGAGATCATCCAGCACGTCAACCGCGTGTCAGGTGATGCGTGGCCGTCCGAGGCGCGGCTCGCCAATCGTCTGCAGATCGATGTGAAGACCGTCAAGCGCGCACTCCCGCCCCTGAAGCTGTGCGGCTACATCGAGGTCAAGAAAAACGGCAGACACAACACATACCGCCCGATGTTCGATGGACCGCCGAACGGGGACAAATTGTCCCCTATTGATCAGATGGCTCCAGGAGACAATTTGTCCAGGGATAGGAGACAAATTGTCCCTTCGACAGGGGACAAAAACGGCCCCGTAACTTCGCCATCTTCAGATAGACGCAGCCAACGGTCCAAGCGGCTTAAACTGCGTCAATTGATAAAAGCCCTGCCACAACCTGGCGGGGGCTTTTCATTGGGCAGCGGTTGCACCAAGCACGGACATCATGTCGTACTGCCAAGCGCGGTCGAATAGTTCGGGCTTCCGCTTGAGCGCGTGTCCCCACTGATGAAAGTTACTTCGCAGGGCGAGATAAATCCTGCGGATTGCTGGCACCAGATTTACTCAGGTCTTGAGGATTGCTGCGATTGGAAAGGTCTTGCGAATTGCTCGGGTTTGCTGTCGGCGGTTGTCCCACGGTGGCGCTGTTTGATGGAGCTGGCGCACTTGTTGATGGCGTACTTGGATTTGCGACACCGCCCGTGTTCGGAGTCATGCCGCCCGTGGTCGGCGTGGTTTGAGCCAGGGCAAAGGTGCTGGACAGAAGGACGAGCGCCGCAGTCGCGCCGATGCGTTTCATAATGTGGCTCCGGTTAGGCGTCCCACCAGCTAACCGCCCCGGGCTCTTTATGTTCCGTATTGCTTGCGGCGCAGCCACGCCGCGGCTCAAGAAAGATTTCTAGTCGGGCGGGTTTCCCCGCCGCCGCATGTCCGCCCCCTGGCTCAGGAGGGAGCATGGTAGCTTACGCGGCCAACTACACCTACGCGCCAGCCACAACTCCTGCTCCGACGACCACGCCGCCTTCGACGACCGGCTCTGCAGTCCCAACCGCTCCTGCCGCCCGCTAAACACACCCCACCGGGCGTTAAATCGGTCAGGCCCAAATGAACCGGGTTACCCCCGCAACTCGGAAAGAGGAGTTTTTAGTGCCCGGCGAGCGGACTGCCGCGGTATCAAGCGCCAACCAATAAGAAAGGTTGGAACATGGCTCACAAGTTCGCAATAGGTCAGGCGGTCGAATACAAGCCTATCGGGGCGAAGATCGGTGTCTTCAAAATTGTAAAGCAGATGCCAGACGAATTCCAAGCCGTCGATCTCAAATACCGCATCAAAAGCGTCCAGGAAACCTTCGAGCGGACCGTTCTGGAATGTGATCTAAGCCCGTCGATCATCCCTGAAGAACAGTATGAGCCGATGCGCCCTCTTCGCCGCGCTGGCGGTCATCACTAGCCGTTGCCGTACTGGGCGAGTAATTCCACACTTACGAAAAATGGAATCTTGGGGCACCCAATCTTCGCACCGATCCGAACAAATCCTGCATTTGAGGCTGAGAATGCGCGTTGCGATATCAGTTGATCGTGCCGCCCAAATGGTCGGCATACGTCAAAGTGGTTATGTCGAAAATCGAAACCGTCGGTCCGGTCGTTGGCCTTAGCGGCGGTGACGTCGAAGCCGGTCAACCGACTGCAACTGCAGCGCCGAAACGCCGCCGGCCGCGCCAATGCCTGTTTGGCCCTGAAAGCTGACGGGCTGCAGCGAGATCGTGTAGTCCGAACCGCCGAACAGTGCGTTGACACCGGCACCGATGCCGAGCGTTGCGTTGGCGGATCCGCCGACGTAGACGCCGCTGAGGCTGCCCGGTCCCGGCGTGCGGGTCGGCGCGTAGACCGCCCACGCCAGCACGGTGGACTGGTTGACGCCGATGTCGAGGCCGACGCGCCGGATCGACGCAACATAGCCATGGCGTGCGCCGGTATGGGACCGGAAAACACACTGGAGGTTGGTGAGCGAAGTAATGACGTATTGCTGGGAGATGCCTCGGCATTCAAGGATGCCGGTCTGCACGTAATCGGCCGTGGCCGGGGAAACGGATGCTGCGAACACAACGGCGAATGTTACGCCTGCCAAACAACGCACGGGCGACCCTCCTGTTACTCTGTTGTACTGCCTGTTTTCTGGCCCAAGCCTATATCGACGCGAGCAGCAGGCGTGAAGCTAGATTCCGCATGAGCGCCTAACAGGCTTCCGGCATGTCTCTTCAACGCCACACCATGCGTCGGCCGCCCTGAACGGCTTGGTTCGCCCCACGGACGTAGGAATCGAGTTGTCAATCAAAACGCACTAAAACTGCTGGGCAGAGGGCGGTCTTCTTCGTCGGTGGCCGCCGTCCGTGGGTCGGCAGAAGCGAACCTTACACCCACCTTCGCTGGTCGTATTCTCGGCTCGCAGGTCGGCCCATTTGAATTTTGGGGATGAACGGCGAGGAAGAAACCTACTTATTCAACTGGGCGCTCAAACTTCGAGCACCATTTCGGGCGGGCTCGTGCGGGCACTGTCGAGGAGCAATTAATTTTGCATGACTGGGTGTCGCATGGGATCAAGCCACTGCTGCTCACGGTCACATCAGGCGCTGCAGCGGATCTCGCCGCTGGTGAGGACAATGAAGGAGGACTCGGGGAACTAACCGCAGGAGGGCCGGTCTGCGGGACGACCGGCTCTGGCACCGATGGCTCACTTCGCGGCAATAGGTTGCCTGTTGCGCATCCACCGAGCGCCAAAATAAGAAACACCGCCACCAGTCTCATAAATTCATTCTACAGTTTTAATCGAATTTTCGAAAATAGCTTCGCGTAGAGGTTAACCACGATACGGTAACCCTATCTGGTCGTGGCACTTCGTCATTCCTTCTACAAGCGGTCCGAAAAGAGGAGGACACGGCTCAGCCCTCCAGCCGGGCGCGCAGCGTTGATGACCGAGCGCGCCGTCCACTTGCCGCCGCGCGGCGGTCGCGAAGCCACGGCGATCAAGCTCGGCCGCCGCGGCGTTGGCCGACAGTTCGGCGAGCTCGGTCAGCACCGGGCGCAGCCGCTCGGCGAAGGCCTGCGCGCGTTGCCGCGTTGACGGCCGGAACCACGCGCGCGGGTTGCCGTCGTGGCCCGTGGAGGCTTGCCTGAGGGATTGCCCAGCCTGACGCCGCGCGCCTTGGCCGCCTGCAGCGCGGCCTTGGTGCGCTCGGAAATCATGCCTGGCGCTCGGCCTGCGCGACCAGCGCCATGATGCCGACGACCATCTCGTTCGCCTCCGGCATGTCGGCGGCGACGAACTTCACGCCGGCCTTTTGCAGGCCGAGCAGG